>JBDHWQ010000005.1:0-182521 GCA_039810245.1 Longilinea sp.
GAATGCAAAACAAGTACAATGTCGATAGGGAGAGTGCCCCAATAATCTATTTAATCAGTCGAATGTGGCAGCAGGCTGAAAAGACGGCATTCAGATGAGGAACTCCAATGGCTGAAGAAGATCCCCGAATTTTAGAATTGCGGGCGCTGCGCGAGAAAGCCCGCCAGGGCGGCGGCGCAGACCGGATTGAGAAACAACACGCCAAGGGCAAGCTGATCGCCCGCGAGCGCATCGACCTGCTGCTGGACCCCGGATCATTCCACGAGCTGGAGCCGTTTGTGCTGCAGCAGTGCGACCCGGGCGTGAAGGGCAGCCCGGGTGATGGGGTCATCACCGGCTTTGGCAAGATCGATGGCCGCATCGTCTACCTCTACGCGCAGGACTTCACCGTGCAGGGCGGCGCGCTGGGCGAAATGCAGGGGCGCAAGATCTGCCGGCTGATGGACCTGGCGGTGCAGTCAGGCGCGCCGATCATCGGTCTGATCGACTCGGGCGGGGCGCGCATCCAGGAAGGCGTGCGCAGCCTGGGCGGTTACGCCGAAATCTTCCGCCGCAACGCGCAGTATTCGGGCATCGTGCCGCAGATCAGCCTGATCCTTGGCCCATGCGCGGGTGGGGCTGCCTACTCCCCGGCGCTGACCGATATGATTATCATGGTCGAAAAGCAGTCGTACATGTTCCTCACCGGGCCGGAAGTAATTAAGTCGGTCACCGGCGAGGTGATCGACAGTGAAACGCTGGGCGGCGCTGCCACGCATCTGAACGTCAGCGGGCTGGCACATCTGGTGACTCACACCGAGCAGGACGCGCTGGCGCTGACTCGCGCCGTGCTGGGCTACCTGCCCGCCAACCAGGTGGATAACCCGCCGGCCACCGCCTGCGACGATGATCCCAACCGCCTGGCTGAAGACCTGAACAGCATCGTTCCGCTGGACCCCGGCATCGCCTATAGCATGCACGAAGTGATCATGCAGCTGGTAGACTGCGGCACATTTATCGAGCTGCAGAGCGGCTTTGCGCGCAACGCCATCATCGGCCTGGGCCGCATGGGCGGCATGGCGATCGGCATTGTGGCGCAGGAGCCCAGCGTGATGGCCGGCGTGATTGACATAGACGCTGCTGACAAAATCTGCCGCTTTGTGCGCTTTTGCGACTGCTTCAATATCCCGCTGGTCACCTTTGTCGATTCGCCCGGCTTCCTGCCCGGTGTCGACCAGGAACACCGCGGCATCATCCGCCACGGCGCCAAAGTGCTCTATGCCTATTCCGAGGCCAGCGTGCCGAAGATCAGCGTGGTGACGCGCAAGGCCTATGGCGGCGCTTACGTGGTGATGAGCAGCAAGTTCCTGGGCACCGACATTAATTATGGCTGGCCCAGCGCGGAGATCGCGGTGATGGGCCCCGAAGGCGCTACCAACATCCTGTACCGCAAGCAGATCGACGCGGCGGAAGATAAGAGCGCCGAGCGCGCGCGGCTGACCGAGGAATACCGCAAGAAGTTCCTCAACCCCTATGCCGCGGCAGGCGCCGATTACCTGGATGATATCATCGAGCCGCGCGAAACGCGCATCCGGCTGATTGCCGCGCTGCAGGCGCTGCGCGACAAAGTCACCGCCAGCCTGCCGCGCAAGCACGGCAACATCCCGGTCTAGGCCAAGGAGAAACGCATGAGCACACTGGGCAGCGCCCTGTGGATCACCCTGATCGGTATGGGGCTGGTGTTCCTCGCGCTCCTGTTGTTATGGGGCCTGATGGAGCTGATGATGCGCCTGACGGCGCGCAGCGCGGCAGCGGATGAGGCGGAAGCTGCCGAAACCGCGGCTGAGGAAGTGGCCAGTCAGGCTGATTCCAGCCGGTTGGCGCGCGCCGCCGCAGCTGCCGTGGCGGTTGCCCTGGCGCTGCGCCAGGCTACGCTACCGCCGGAAGGTCCCGCGGATGCGCAGGTCAGCAACTGGCAGGCGGCCATGCGTACCGCGCGCCTGAACCAGCGCGCCAATATGTTCACGCGCAAGCAACGAGGAGCAGGAAGATGATCATTCGAGTAAAAGTAGACGGGCAGGTATTCGACGTGGATGTGGTCGACGTCACTGCGCGGCCGGTGATTGCGCGGATCGGCGGGGGTGACGCCCGAGGAAGCCGGCGCCCCGACCGTGGCAGCCCCGGAGGGCGCGCTGCCGGTGGCCACGGTGAATGGCGGGGCGGCACAGGGTGACAGCGCCACCGTAATCGCGCCGATCCCTGGCACGATCATCGCGGTCAGCGTGCAGCCGGGCGACCGGGTGGAACACGGCCAGGAGCTGTGCGTGCTGGAAGCGATGAAGATGAAAAATGCCATCCGTGCCACTCGCGCCGGAATGGTGAGCAAAGTCCACGTTGCGGTTGGAGCCCAGGTGCGCCAGGGGCAGCCGCTGGTGTCATACAGCGACTGAGGCGGCCCATGAACTTCAACGATATCCTTCAGCAGCTCACGCAGGGTTTCCAGGCCTTCACCTGGGGCAACGCGGTGATGATCGCGGTCGGCGTGGTACTGGTGACGCTGGCGGTTGTGAAGGAATATGAGCCGGTCCTTCTGCTGCCCATCGGGTTTGGCTGCATCATCGCCAACCTGGGCATGTCGTACGAGACCGGGATGATGAAGGTGATTTACGACGCGGGCATCACCACCGAGCTATTCCCGCTGCTGATCTTCATTGGCGTAGGCGCTATGATCGACTTCCGCCCGCTGCTGGCCATGCCGCAGATGGTGGTGTTGGGCGCGGCTGGGCAGTTTGGCATCTATGGCACGCTGCTGCTTGCGGTGCTGCTAGGATTTAAGCTGCCGCAGGCGGCTTCCATCGGCGTGATCGGCGCGATTGATGGCCCGACGGCGATCTTTGTGGCGTCTAAGCTGGCGCCAGAAATGCTCGGCCCGATTGCCGTGGCGGCGTATTCGTACATGAGCCTGATCCCCATCATTCAGCCGCCGATCATGAAGCTGATGACCACGCGCAAAGAGCGCCTGGTGCGCATGGAATACGCCGGCCGCCCGGTATCGCACAGGCTGGCGGTGGCATTCCCGGTGATTGTGACCCTGGTGGTCAGCCTGGTGGCGCCTTCGGCCGCTCCGCTGATCGCTACGCTGATGCTGGGCAACCTGCTGCGCGAAAGCGGCGTGGTAGACCGGCTGTCGAAAGCGGCGCAAAATGAAATTATCAATATCGCTACGCTGTTCCTGGGCCTGGCAATTGGGTCAACAATGACAGCCAGCAATTTCCTTTCGTGGTCCACGCTGGCGGTGCTGGCGCTGGGCCTGCTGGCCTTTGTGCTCGACACGGTGGCCGGGCTGCTGTTTGGCAAGCTGATGTACGCGCTCACCGGCGGCAAGATCAACCCGCTGATCGGCGCGTGCGGCATCAGCGCCTTCCCCATGGCCGGGCGGTTATCGGCCAAAATGGCGCAGGAGGAGGACTTCAACAATTTCATCCTCATGCATGCGATGGGCGCTAACACTGCCGGGCAGTTGGGCAGCGTGGTGGCGGGCGGACTGCTGCTGGCGCTGGTGGCCGGTTTCGGCGGGATGTAGGTAGCGGTATCACGCACAAAAAAGCTCTCCCACCCGGGAGAGTTTTTTTGTGCGCGCATGTCTTTCAATCTTCCGCCGGCTCTGAGCCGTTGGGGTGCACGTATTCTTCGACGTCCAGCCGGTAGCCCACGCCGCGCACTGTCTTGATGTAACGCGGGTGGCGCGGGTCGGTTTCCAGCGCCTGGCGCAGCCAGCTCACATGAACGTCCAGCGTGCGCGTGTCGCCAGTGTAGGCGGTATCCCACACCTGGCGGAAAAGGTGCTCGCGCTCGATCACCGCGCCGGGCGATTCCATCAGGATCTTCAGCAGCGTCACCAGCCGGGGGGTGAGGCGCGCCTGGCGTCCTTCGCAGCGCGCCACGCGCTGCTGCGCGTCGAGCTGAAAAGGGCCGGCCAGCAGCAGGTCTTTGGGTTCCACCGGCAGCAGCGGGCGGATACGGTTGACCAGTTTTTGCAGGGTAAACGGCATCACCAGGGTCACTTCGGCAGGAGAAGGATTGCTCGGGTCGGCTGGCGGCTCGAGGATCAGGATGACTGGAATGCCATCCGCGTGCTTTTGCAGTGATTGGCAAATCCGGCGGCCGCTGGTGCGCATCGAAGCAGCATCCACGATGACCACATCGGGGCGCTGCTCAGTCACACGCACAACCGCCGCGCTGCCGTTGGGCACGCTGTCGACCAGATAGCCTTTCTTCGCCAGTCCAGGCGCGAAAGAAGAACGATCCGAGCGTTTCCCTTCGACGAGCAGGATTTTTGCCTTTGTAGCTTTCACTGACAAAAGTATTCCTTCCTGCCGCACAGGCATACCATTATGATATGCCGGCAACAATACAATCGAAGTATGATAAACCAACCATTATTGCTACGCGCCTGCCGTCTCAAACGCATGGCCGGGAGACCAGTGCGTTGCAGGACGAATGGCTTTTCACCCCCCTACGGATCCACGAGGTAATCTATGGCCGGGTATGAAAGGTTCAGTCATTATACCTTAAAACAAGGAGCGAATCATACAATTCTTAACAAATCTCTGTGCAGGATATAGGCCTTCCGCCAGCCGGTGACCTCCAGTCGGTTGCATCCTGATATCCCCCATGTTAGAATAATGTGGAACGCATGCTGCGCTTTTTATCAGGGCAAGAACCGCAGCAGCGCGCCGGGTAGAATGACAGAACAGCACCCCCTTGAGGGAGGTTTAAATGCCGAAAATGGTAGAAGTGGTGATAGACAGCGTGCGCGTGAGCCTGACCAACCAGCAGCGCATTGTTGTCTTACGCGAAGTGAACACCGAACGCTATTTACCCATCTGGATTGGCCCGTTCGAGGCTGAAGCGATTACCATTGCATTGCAAGAGATAGAAGTTGCCCGGCCGCAAACGCACGATCTATTAAAGAACGCGCTTGGCATGCTCAACGCCCACCTGGTGCGCGTTGAGGTCGTTTCCCTGCGCGATGACGTTTTTTATGGCAACCTGGTGGTGGAAAATAGCGGCCGCGTGATTGAGATTGACTCGCGCCCGTCAGATGCGCTGGCGCTGGCCGTACGCGCGCATGTGCCCATTCTGGTGTCGAGTGAGGTGATGGACAGCTCGGGCATCGTCCCGGAACAGGACATCCAATCCACCGAGACATCTCCCACGCCGCTGGCAAGCAGCCTGAGTGATGAGCCTGAGCCGGCGGAAGAAGAATCGGAAGAACGCCTGTCGGTATTTGAAGACTTTCTCCAGAACCTGGGAATGAGCGGCGACATGCCCGACATTGAAGACGAGGAAGACGAAGACGACGATCCCGATCGCCCGGCGCAGGGCTGATACAGCAAGAAACAACACCGGGGTTGCCACAAGACCCCGGTGATTTTTTCAGAGGGCGCTAACCATGACCGACTATCCTCCCCCTCCTGATCTCGACGAAATTGCCACCAGCGCGCCGCAGCCGGCGCAGAGTCTGCCGCACAGCCGCCAGGCCGAAGAAGCCGTTTTGGGTTCGGTGCTGGTTGACCCGGAGACGTATTACGAGCTGGCGCAGTTCCTCCATGGGGAAGATTTCTACATCGTCCGCAATCGCTGGATCTGGGATTCGTTCACCCGCCTGCATGACCGGCGCGTGCCGATTGACTTCCTGACCGTGACGGAAGACCTGGAGCAGCAGAGCCAGCTTGCCGAGGCGGGCGGCCCGGCCTATCTGATGTCGTTGATTAACCAGACGCCCACCTCGCTGCACGGCGTGGCCTATGGCCACATCGTCGAGGAGAACGCGGTGCGGCGGCGCATGCTGGAATCGGCCAATGCCCTGGCGCGGCTGGCCTACGACCAGACTCAGACGGTTGAGACCATCATTGACGAAGCCGAAAAGTCGGTATTTGGTATCGGCGAGCGCCGCGTGCGCCACGATTTGGTGCCCATCCAGCAGGTGTTGAGCGATTATTACGACCGCGTAGGTCAACTCTCGCAGCGCTCCGAGGAGATCTACGGTGTGCCTACCGGCCTGTCTGACCTGGACAGGCTGTTGGGCGGGTTGCAGAAGTCGGATTTGCTGATCATTGCCGGCCGCCCGGGTATGGGCAAGACCGGCTTTATGCTTTCGGTGGCCAAGAACGCCGCTCAGCGCCACAAAAAACATGTGGCGATGTTCTCGCTGGAAATGTCCAACGAGCAGTTGGTGCAGCGCCTGATCGCCCAGGAAACCGGCATCGATACGCAGCGGCTGCGCTCTGGCAAGCTGGAAGACAATGAATGGCCGATCTTTACCCACGCCATCGAAGTGCTGGCCGGCACGCACATATACCTGGATGACACCCCTGCCATCACCCCGTTGCAACTGCGTACCAAATGCCGCCGCCTGCACCTGGAGTATGGCCTGGATTTGATTCTGGTAGACTACCTGCAGCTCATGTCGGGTGACACGCGCAATGACAACCGCGTGCAGGAAGTGTCTTACATCTCGCGCAACCTCAAAGTGCTGGCGCGCGAGCTGAATGTGCCGGTGCTGGCTGCCGCTCAGCTCTCGCGCGCCGTCGAGCAGCGCTCGGATAAAAAGCCGGTACTCTCGGACTTGAGAGAATCTGGGAGCCTGGAGCAGGACGCCGATATTGTGATGTTCATCAACCGGCCGGATGCGCTGGAGAAAGACAGCCCGCGCGCCAACCTGGCAGAAATTATCGTGGCCAAGCACCGCAATGGCCCCACGCACCCGGGCATTGAGCTGGTGTTCCTTAGCAACCTGGCGCGCTTTGAAAATGCCGCGCCCATGCCACCCGGGCAGGGTGGGCGGAGATAACCGATGCCAGCATTTAAAGGCTTTCCTTCCGGAAAGGTGCGGCTGACGCCTGTGCCGGCCACGTTCTTCACCGATCTGCTGCCGGCGATAGACCACCTGGGCGAGTTGAAAGTGACTTTGTATGCGCTGTGGTTCCTTGACCGGCAGGAAGGCAATATCCGCTTCATTACTCTACGCGACTGCCTGGATGATGCCAACCTGGTGAGGAGCTTTGGCGCAGGTGAAAGCGAGGCGCGCGATGCGCTGGTGGATGCGCTGGAGCGCGCGGTGCAGCGCGGCACGCTGCTCAGGGCCGGGCCCAGGGGCGGCGCGCCGGAAGATTTTGCATTCTTCCTCAACTCCCCGCGCGGTCGGGCGGCGGTCAAGGCACTGCAGCACGGCGACCTGACGCTGGAAGGCCTGGCGCGCGCTGATGTGGCGCTGGATACCGAGCGACCAACGATTTTCGGCCTGTATGAGCAGAATATTGGCCCGCTCACACCGATGATCGTGGATACGCTGCGCGATGCGGAGCAGGAATACCCATTTGAATGGATCGAAGAAGCGGTACGGGCCGCGGTGGAAAACAATGCTCGCCGCTGGCGCTACGTAGATGCGATTTTGAAGACACGCAAGGAGAGAGGCCGCCATGAGCCGAATCGACGAAACGCTGAAGAAGATCGCCGACGGTATGTCGAAGGCGAATATTCCGACTTCATCGAACACTGAGAGCGCTGCGCCCAATCCTGTTCCGAACACTGGCCTGCCTGGAGACCCCGACTGCCCGGTGTGTGGGGGCGTGGGGTATATGCACCAGGACCTACCCATCAGCGATCCAAATTTTGGCAAGCTGGTAATGTGTGGCTGCCTGCAGCGCAAGGCCGCAGCCGGTGTGCAGACGCGCCTGATGCGGCTGAGCAACCTGGAAGCGCTCAAGGATAAAACTTTCGAATCCTTTCGCCCGGAAGGGCTGGTTGGATCGGAATCCAAAGATGTGGCTTCGCTGGAGATGGCGTTTCGCATGGCGCAGCAGTACGCGCAGGAGCTTTCGGGTTGGTTTTTGTTAATGGGCAGTTACGGCTGCGGCAAAACCCACCTGGCGGCCGCCATCGCCAACGCGGCTATCCAACGCGGCATCGAAACCCTGTTCCTCACCGTACCTGACCTGTTAGACTGGCTGCGCTATTCCTACGACGCGCCGGATACCAGCTTTGAGCAGCGCTTTGAGGAAATTCGCAACGTATCGCTGCTGGTGCTGGACGATCTGGGCACGCAGAACGCCACGCCCTGGGCTGAAGAAAAGCTGTTCCAGATTATTAACTACCGCTACGTACAGCGCCTGCCTACTGTAGTGACTACCAACCTCGACCTGGTGGAGATCGATGGCCGCATCTCCTCGCGTCTGCTCGACCCGGCGCTGGTAGACAAGATTATGATAACCGCCACCGACTATCGCCGCCCGGCCAAAGGGGAAGGCCAATCGCAGCGCACCGACCTGGCCCTGCTCTCGGATTTCACTTTTGGCACCTTCAGCCTGCGCGAGTTCGAAAAGCTGGATAATGAAGTGCGCGCTAACCTGGAAAAAGTGTATCGCGCGGTGCAGCAATACGCCGAAAACCCGACCGGCTGGCTGGTGATCAGTGGTGGATATTTTTGTGGCAAGACCCACCTGGCAGCCGCCATTGGTAACTACCGCGCGCGCAACGGCGACCGGGTGAGTTTTTGGGTGGTGGCCGAACTGCTGGATCACCTGCGGGCCACATTCAGCCCAACCAGCAACACCACCTACGACCGCCTGTTCGAAGAAGTGCGCAACGCCTCACTGCTGATCCTGGACGATTATGGCGGGCAGAGCAGCACGGCCTGGGCGCAGGAAAAGATGTACCAGATCTTGAGTTTCCGCTATAACGCCAATCTGCCCACGGTGATCACCACCACCAAGAAGCTGGAAGAGATTGAGCCGCGCCTGCGCAGCCGCATGATGGACCGCCGCCGCTGCGTGTTCCTGGCGCTGCAGGCGCCGGCGTATATCCCCAACGCGCCCGGAAAAAGCGAGCCGCGCGCGCGCGGCAGGCGGGCAGGGTAAACATCCTTTTGCCTTGACAGGCCGGGCAAACGCTCCTACAATTGTGGGAGCGCTCCCAAATACAATCAGTCTTGCTCACTGCCCATGCGGACGGTGGAAAGGATGCCTGTCATGCGTTTCGGGTATTTTGATGATGCCAGCCGCGAGTACGTTATCACTCGGCCGGATACACCTCTGCCGTGGATCAACTACCTGGGCAGCCAGGACTATTTTGGACTGATTTCAAACACTGCCGGCGGTTACTCGTTCTACCGCGATGCACGCCTGCGCCGGCTGACGCGCTATCGCTATAACAACGTTCCGCTGGACAGCGGCGGGCGCTACGTGTACCTGCGCGATGACGCCGATGGGGCGTTTTGGTCGCCAACCTGGCAGCCGGTGCGCGCCACGCTGGACGCATACACCTGCCGCCACGGCATGGGGTATACCACCATCGCATCCAGGTATCACGGCATCGAAGCATCCGTGCGTTATTTTGTGCCGCTGGACGAGACTCTGGAGGTCTGGCAGGTGCGCGTAGAGAACCGTCGCTCAACCCCGGCGCGGCTGTCGCTGTTCTCGCTGGTGGAATTCTGCCTGTGGGATGCGCAGGATGATGCGTCTAATTTCCAGCGCAACTTCAGCACCGGACAGGTGGAAGTGCACGGCAGTACCATCTACCATAAGACCGAATACCGCGAGCGGCGCGACCACTTCGCCTACTTCGCCTGTTCCGAGCCGCTGGCCGGCTTCGATACGCAGCGCGAGGACTTCCTCGGCTCGTCCTACAACGGCTGGGATCGCCCGGCGGTGGTGGTCGAAGGCCAATCGCGTAATTCGGAAGCGCACGGCTGGTCGCCGGTTGGTTCGCACCACGTGACCCTCGAGCTGGCCGCGGGTGAAGAAAAGCAGGTCATTTTCCTGCTGGGCTATGCCGAGAACCCGCGCGACGACAAATTTGACCCGCCCGGCTCGCAAAACCTCAACCTGCGCCGCGTGCGCCCGTTGATCGAGCGCTATCTGCAGGCGGACGTAGTGGAAGCCGCTTTCGCGCGCCTGTGCGCCTCGTGGGATGCGCTGCTGGGCAAGTTCCAGGTGCAGACCCCGGACGAGCACACCAACCGCATGGTGAACATCTGGAACGCTTACCAGTGCATGATCACTTTCAACATGTCGCGTTCTGCCTCGTACTTTGAGTCTGGCATCGGGCGAGGGATGGGTTTTCGCGATTCGAACCAGGACCTGCTGGGCTTTGTGCACATGGTGCCGGAGCGCGCCCGCGAGCGCATTCTCGACATTGCAGCCACGCAGCTTCCCTCTGGCGGGGCCTACCACCAGTATCAGCCGTTGACCAAGCGCGGCAACAACGACGTGGGCAGCAATTTCAACGACGATCCACTATGGCTGGTGCTGGGTGTGAGCGCGTACCTCAAAGAAACAGGGGATTTCTCCATCCTCGACGCGCCTGTGCCTTACGACAACCAGCCGGGCACGGAGATGCCGCTGTACGAGCACCTGCAGCGCAGCCTGCGTTACACGCTGGAGCGCAGCGGCCCGCACGGCCTGCCGCTGATTGGCCGCGCAGATTGGAACGACTGCCTCAACCTCAACTGTTTCTCGGATACGCCCGGGCAGTCTTTCCAGACCACCACCAACAAAGATGGCGTGACCGCCGAATCAGTGTTTATCGCCGGGCTGTTCGTGCTGGCGGCAGAAGAATTTGCCGCCATCGCAGCGCGCTGCGGCAATACCGCCGAAGCGGAAAGCCTGCGCAATGCAGCCGCGCAGATGAGCGCGGTGACGCTGGAGCATGGCTGGGACGGCGACTGGTTCCGCCGCGCCTATGACGATTATGGCCAACCGGTGGGGTCAAAGGAGTGCGAAGAAGGCCAGATCTTTATCGAGCCGCAGGGCATGTGCGTCATCGCCGGCATCGGCGCGGAGGACGGCCGCGCGGCGCGTGCGCTGGACGCGGTGGCCGAACGGCTGGCCACGCCGCACGGGATCGTGCTGCAGCAGCCGGCCTACTCGCGCTACTACCTCCACCTGGGCGAGATTTCTTCGTATCCGCCGGGGTACAAAGAAAATGCCGGCATCTTCTGCCACACCAACCCGTGGATTATGATTGCCGAGGCCAAACAGGGCCGCGCGGAGCGCGCTTATGACTATTACCAGCGCATCAACCCATCGGTTCGCGAGGCAATCAGCGAGGTGCACCGCTGCGAACCGTACGTGTACGCGCAGATGATTGCCGGCAAAGACGCCGCCACGCACGGTGAGGCCAAAAACTCGTGGCTGAGCGGCACCGCAGCCTGGAATTATGTCGCCATTACCCAGCACATCCTGGGCATCCGGCCGGTGCTGGATGGGCTGCAGGTGCAGCCGGTGATCCCGGCTGGGTGGAGCGGTTTCCAGGCGCAGCGCAGCTTCCGCGGTGCGCGCTACCACATTGTGGTCGTGCGCGTGGGGCCGGGCAGTCATGTGTCGCTTAACGTGGATGGGAAGCCACTGCCAGGTACGATCATCCCTGCCTCGCAAAGCAAGCCCGACGTGTATGTGCTGGTCGAAGTAGGTTAAGATGCTGCGAAATCCTACTGTGCGCAAGATCATCCTGCTCTGGCTGGTCTGGTGGGTGTGCCTGTTCGCTTACCAGGCGTTCATCATCCGGCGCTTCCAACCCCAACGGCCGGATACCGCGCTGCAATGGACGGCAACCGAAACCCGCCCGCGCGCCCAGAATAATAAACCCTACCTGCTGGACCCATTCCTGAACGAGCATGTTTCCTGGGATTCCGAGTTCTACCTGGGTATCGCCGATGCCGGTTATGACAACGCGCAGATCCGTTCGATCCCTGGCCCAGACGGCCGGCCGCTGTCGCTCAGTTACGCCTTCTTCCCGTTGTACGGTTGGCTGGCGCGGCTGCTGGCCATGCCGCTGGCGCTGCTCGGGTTGGGGCGCATCGCCACGCTCACCCTGGCTGCGCTGATCCTTTCACTGCTCGGTACGCTGGGCGGGATGCTGGCCTTATACGACCTGGCGCGCGGCTGGCTGGGTGAAGACGGCGGCCTGCGCGCAGCCTGGTACATGCTCATTTTCCCGACCGCGTTCTTTTTCGGACAGGTGTACACCGAGGGGCTGTTCGTGGGACTGGCGTTTGGCGCGCTGGCGATGATGCGCCGCGAGAAGTGGGCCTGGGCCGCGCTGCTGTCTGCCCTTGCGGTGTGGACGCGCGCGGTGGGTATCGCCCTGGCTGTCCCCCTGGCGCTGGCGGCCGGGCAGCACATCCTGGCAACGCGCGCGGGAGCGCGGCCGTGGAAGACCGGGCTGGAGGCGTTGGCTGCCACACTGGCGCCGATGTTGGCGCTGGGGGCATGGTGGGTTTCGCCGCTGAGGCCGGCTTTCTGGTACGTGGAAGACCATTTCTTCAGCCGCGCCTTTCTGGCCGTCGAGCGCTCTTTCTCTGGCTGGAAGCAGGTGTGGCAAATCATGGCAAACAGCCACAACGCTCCCACACAGATGTATTTCCTGCTCGAATTTGCCATTCTGTTCCTTGCCCTGGCGTGCAGCCTGGCGCTGCTGCGGCGCATGCCGGCCGTGGCGCTTTTTAGCCTGGCGGTGTTCGCCATATCGTTTTTCAGCGGCGCGGGGCAGAGCATGAACCGCTACGTGCTGGCGGCCCCGGCTGTGTTCTTGGGGCTGGCACGGCTGGGTGAAAATGACGTTTTTGACCATGGCTGGACGCTGGCCAGCATCCTGTGGATGGGCACGCTGGCCGCGCTGTTTTCGTTTGATCTTTGGGTGGGTTGATAGTTAAGAGCGTAACCGGGCAGGGCGCTTGACGGTTTTCCCAATCCCGCGCACAATTGAAGCATAGCCGG
Organism: Longilinea sp.; assembly: GCA_039810245.1. GTDB lineage: Bacteria > Chloroflexota > Anaerolineae > Anaerolineales > Anaerolineaceae > CALDSL01. The sequence continues at coordinate 12,759 of JBDHWQ010000005.1, forward strand.
CGCGGCCGGCGCACACAAGCATAGAACATGTAGAGAGCGGGGTATGTATGCCAGATTTCTATGGGCGCGAGACAGCGGTGTTGGAAAATGGGCTGATGCGCCTGGAATACCTGACTACGGGTGGGCCGCGTATCGTGCGCCTGTACGTGGGCGACAGCGACGAGAACTTCCTGGCTGAGATGCCGGAATTTGTGGTTCCCACCATCTACGGGCCGTACCATTTCATCGGCGGCCACCGCCTGTGGCACGCGCCCGAGGCTATGCCGCGCACCTACGTGCCGGATGACAGCGGTCTGGAAGTGCAGGCGCTGGAAGATGGCGTGCGCCTGGTGCAAGACGTAGAAGCGCCTACCGGTGTGCGCAAGACCCTGGAAATCCACCTGCACGCCGGGCAGGCCGCGCTGACGCTTCACCACCAGCTCGAAAATGCCGGGGTGTGGCCGCTGGAACTGTCGGCATGGGCTATCACCCAGCTTGCGCACGGCGGCGTGGCCATCATCCCGCAGCAGCGCGTGGACGACCCGCGCAATCTGCTGCTGCCCGACCGCGCTTTTTCGGTATGGTCGTACACCGTGCTGTCCGACCCGCGCCTGCACCTGGGCGACGATTTCATCCTGGTGGACGGCATCGCTGCGCAGCCGCCGTGCAAGATCGGCGCGCTCAACCGGCGCGGCTGGGCGGCTTACCTCAACCGCGGGGTGCTGTTTAATAAGCGCTTCAGCCTGCGCTTTGACAACCCGCTGCCCGATTTTGGCGTCAACTGCGAGGTGTACGTCGATCACCGCTTTATCGAGCTGGAAACGCTCAGCCCGCTGACGCGGCTGCTGCCGGGGCAGTGGATCGGTCATACCGAAACGTGGGAGCTGACCCCCGAGCTGGACTACCCGCAGACACCCGACGGCGTGCGCCAGATGGCGCGTGATCTGAGCCTGGGCTAAGCCATGATTTTTCTCAACGGCGGAAGCGGCCCATACCCTGCGCCTGGGCCAGCACGTGCTCTTGCAGCGCGGCTTCCACGTCGCGCGCGGTTTTGAGGTTGGCCGGGTCCAGATCGATATCCAGCGCGTACAGGTTGAAGTAATAACGGTGCTCTGAGCCTTTGGGCGGGCAGGGGCCGTTCCACTGCGTTTTGCCAAAGTCGTTTTCGGCCTGCGCGAACGGCAGAGGATCACCGGCCGGCAGGTCCTCGGGGATTTCGGTCTGGGCCGGCGAGATGTTGTAGGCTGCCCAGTGATAGAACGTGCCGCCGGGCGCGTCCGGGTCGGAGACGATCAACGCCAGCGAGATGGTTCCATCCGGCGCGCCCTGCCAGCGCACGGACGGGTTTGTGTCCGCGCCTTCGCAGGAATACCGGGCCGGTATGGTGCCATCCGCGCCAATGGCATTGGTGCTCAGGGTGAGCGTGCCGGGGAGTGGGGTGGGTACTTCAGTTTGCGCGCCGCCGGCGCAGGCGACCAGCAGCCCGCTCAGCAGAACGAGACACAAACCGGCGCGGAAAATCACGGTCATGGCTTACCCTTCTGCTTCTGGTCGGGCAGATCACCCAGCAACTGGCGCTGGATCAACGCGCTCACCTGGTTGGCCGGGGATGTTTCCAGGCCGTAACCGGCATAGTGGGGCTTCTGACCGTCCATTTGCAGGCTGATGCGCCCGGTGACCGGCACTTCGACCGGCTTGCCGCGCAGCTTGAAGAAGTCCAGCGCGTGCTTTTTGGGCTCCACCACCGATACTTCCTGCACCTGGCCGGTGCGGTATTCGCGCGCCGGTCCGATGCCGAACACGGTGCGGCGCGTCTTGAGCAGACCGCGCGAGATTTCCAGTGTTTCTTTCCCGCCCAACTGCCACAGGAAGGCGCGCCAGGCAGGCACGCCGCGCGAGGCCCAGAACACCAGCCCCATCATCAGGAACAGCGTCACCGGCAGCGGCATCAGGCTGATGCGGCCCTCCTGCTGGAAGCGCCCCAGTTCGATCAGCAGCAGGGCGAAGATCATGCCTTCGCACATCAGCCAGAAGGCAAGCCAGGCGCTCAGCAGCAGCAATTCCCGGCCGTTTCTTTTGCCGCGGATTTCCACCCGGGTTCCCCCCGGCAGGCTCTGGATGGTGGACGAGGATTGCGTGGTGATCATGGGTTGCTCCTTGGGTTGTTTCGGGTGGATGGTCATAGCCAGCCAAGCAGCGCGGCAAGGACGCCGCCGGCCAGGGTGCAGATGCCGTTGACCCAGTCGTTGTTCAGCCAGCGCAAGCCGCGCTGGTAGGTGGTTTGCGCGCCGCACAGGTGCAGCGGATTGCGCTCGGTTTCTTTAGCGCACGCCGGGCAGTAGTAAATGGCCTGCAATGTCGCGCCCAGCAGCGAATCGACCAGGCTGCCGGCCAGCCCGGCCAGCATCACCCAGGCCACCACCGCGAAGGAAAAGGTTCCACCCGGCTGCAGCAGCGCGGCCAGCGCGCCAATCAACAGGCTGCCGGAGAGCGCCGCGGCCGTGCCGCCCAGCGAAATGGCCCCCGAGGTGCCCGGCTCAACCGCGCGGCCGGTGGTCACCAGGCGCGGCGGGGTGCGGTTGAGCACCCCCAGTTCCGTGGCCCACGTGTCGGCGTTTGCCGCGGCCAGCGCCCCGGCAAACCCGGCCCACGGCCAGAGCTGACCGGGGAACAACAGGTGTAGCAGCACAAACGCCCCGGCAATACCACCGTTGGCCAGCACCTGGCCGGCGTCGCGCCGCGAGCCTTTGGAGAATTTTTCTTCCAGGCGCGCTTTGCGGCGCTGGAACAGGCGCGACAGCCCGCTGCTACTGATGAAAAATGCCAGAAGAAGCACCGCCCAGCGTAACCCGCCCAGGCCAAACACCACCGCGCCAAGCAGCGCGGCGGCCACGGCGCCACTGGAGCTCAACGCATGTGCCCGGTAGGCCGCCAGCGCCACGACCAGGGCCAGGATGATTCCGAGGATGAGCTGCGTGGTGGCATCCATGGGGTTAGATGAGGAAAGCCACTGCCAGCAGCAAAGCCGATGGCGTAAGAACACCACTGGCCCACAGAACGTAGGCCACCGGCCGCCAGGGGTCAAAGCGGTAGAAGAAGCCGCCGCCCAGCGTATCCATCACAAAGGCGAACGCACCCAGCACCGGCAGCAGAAGCAGCCGCGTGGCCGGCCCGCTTTCAAGCAGTTGGCCGGTGCTGCTGAAACCCAGCGAAACCCCTGGCAGGCCAGGGATGGACAGGCTGACCAGCACAAACAGCGCCGCGGTGAGGACCGCCCCGGCCAGTACCAGGATGCGTGCCGCGCGGTCGCGCCACACGCTGCGCAGAAACGAGGCCGGTCGCGCCGAGAATGATTCGATCGGGCTCAGGCTACCCATTTCGGTGGCGTACTGGAAAGCGCGTACAAAACCCACCGGGTCGGCGGGGGAGATGGCGTACACGCGCCGCGGCGTGGCCAGCAGGAGCAGCAGCGCGCGCTCCGAGGCCAGGTACTCCACCGGGCCCAGGTCGCGCACATTGAGCGACCCGAGGATAGCACCCGGCCAGCTCAGGCGTGGCAGCGGCAGATCAAACGCCAGGTCGGATGCCGGGCGCACCCATTCAACCTCTGGCAGGGGAATATCTTCGGCACGCAGCCCCCAGCGCAGGCGCAGTCCGTCACGCTCCACGCTGTAGCGCGCGGTCAGCAGTGCGTAGCCGCGGTAAGCCACTACCGGCAGCGGGACAAACAGCAGCACTGCCAGCAGGATAAACAACACAAAGCTCACGCCCACCGGCTGCTGGAAAGCGAGCGCCAGCGCAACGCCCGTACCCGCGCCAAGCAGCAGCAGGGCGGCAACGTGCAGGATGATCCCGGTACGGCGGGTTGGCGCGAATACGTTGGGCATGCCCACCATTTTAACCCATCCGCGCGCGGCGCGGCAGGTTACTTTCCCAGGAGTTCGCGCACCGCGGGCAGCACCTGGTCCAGCGGCACGGTGCCGGCCTCGCCGCCAGCGCGCAGCTTGAATTCCACCCCGCCGGCGCGCAGCGAACGCTCGGAAACCGTCAGCCGCAGAGGCATACCGGCCAGGTCGGCGTCGTTGAACTTGACCCCCGGGCTTTCGACACGGTCATCGAACAGTATCAAATAACCGGCGGCGTGCAGGGCAGCATACAGGTCTTCGGCGGCGCGCTCGCTCTCACCGGTTTTGGAACCCAGTATCACCAGGTGCAAATCAAATGGGGCGGTCTCTGCCGAAGGCCAACTCAACCCGCGCTCGTCATTGTGTAGCTCGGCCATGCAGGCCAGCAGGCGATACAAGTCCAGCCGCAGGCTGATCAGCGCCACCGGCTGCTCGCTGCCATCTTCGGCAAAGTAGGTGCAGCCGGGCAAGGCGGCTCGGCGCTCGAGGTGCGCCACGAACACGCCATTGATGCTCTCTAGCGCTGCGCCACAGGCGCACTGCGCCCCGGGGCGCGCGGCGGCGATATCGGCCACCTGCGCCGCCGAAAAATCACGCGAAAAATTGACATTGCGCAGGTGGAACCCGCTCTCGTTGGCACCGGCCACCAGGTTGCGCGCAGGTGGGATCTCACGATCAACGATCACCCAGGCATTCTCCAACCCCACCGGCGAGGCATAGCCGGGCACGGCTCCCACCGCGCTGATCTCGGCGTCGGTGGCGGGGCGCAGGGAGCGCGCGCCAACCAGACGGCGCAGCTTGATCTCACTCAGCTCGCGATCGCCACGCAGCACGGCAAATACCAGCGCCGGGTCGCGCCCGTGGCCAAAATCAGCCATCAGGAACACAGCCTTGGCGGTACGCGCAGTTGGGATATTGAGGAACCTGGTCAGTTCCTCGATGGTCGAACTGTGCGGCGTGGGCACTTTCTCCAGCGGCAGCATAGCATCATCCAGTGCCGGCTCGCGCTGGAAGCGCGCCGCACCACTTTCGGCGCTGTAGCCGCAGACCGAGCAGTGCAGGATGCTGTCTGCGCCGGCTTCGAAGGGGAAAAACCAGTGCACGGCGCGGTCATGGCCCGCAGGGCCGGCCCCGGCTTCCACCGGGAAGGCGGGCAGCATGCAGCGCTCAAAGAAATACCCCAGCCGGGTGGACTGCGTGCCAAACGCTTTTTCCAGCTCGCTTTCCGAGGACAGCAGGAGCCAGGCATCCAGCGCGCGGCCGCTGCGGCTGCGCAGCCAGCCACCCTGCGGGCGCGTGTCATCCTGCCAGCCCGGCGCGGACTGTGCCAGAACGGCGGGGAGCTGGCGATGCGAACGTACGTGCGCTGCCACCAGCGCGGCCACAGCGCCGGTAGGATCGCCACCCAGGCCCAGAGAGCGCCCGGCCAGGTCGCGCAGCGGGGTGGCTCCCGCGCCGGCCAGTTCGGCGGGCAATACAGGGGGCAGCTCGATCTCCCGCGCGCCGGTCATGCCCAGCGCATCGCGTGCCAGCAGCTCCAGGCGCGCGGCGGCCTGCCGGCCAACTGGCAGAGCGGCCAGGATGCCCGACGAGTAAATTTGCGCATAGGCAGCGCGCAGTAAAAGCTGCTGACCGGTCAATTCCACGCCGGCGGGCGGTTTGCGCAGCGTGGTGGTGAATAATCGGCTCATGCGCATAAGAACCCCTTTATGCCAGGACGGCCAACCACTCGGAAATTCCGCGGTAGATACCCGGAGCAGCAACATTGCCGGTGCGCTGCATCAGGTAGCTGAGCACCACGCCGTGCGCGAAGGCCAGCATTCCCTGCAGGGCCAGCGTTTCCACCGGCAACGCTTGCGCCGCCAGTCGCGGAAGCTGCCAGATGGCGTACAGCAGGGCGGTGGCAAGCATCCCCGGCCACTGCCCCCAGGCCGACACCAGCCGTAGATGGATATACCCTCGGAAGATGGTTTCCTCTGCCAGCGCCAGCAGCAGCCAGAGCAGCAGCGCGCTGCCCTGTTCCGCGCTGAGCCCATTCAGCAGGGCAGACGACTTGCCGCGCAGGATGATCGCCAGCAGGCCAAGCGCCAGGCCCATCAGCAACGAGGGACGCAAGGTCAATCCGCCCCAGCCGATGGCACGTACTGGCTGGCCGCGCGCTGCGAGCGCAATAACGAACGGGACCACCGCTCCGACGGCCAGCAACAGCCGCCCCAGCGGGCTTGCAGGCGTCTCGACGGTGAAGAGCGGCGGGCGGATAAACACGTACAGCAGCACCGCTACCGCCAGGATCAGTGCAAACAGGCTAAGCGCGAAGATCACCTCGCGCCGGTTATAGCGGAAGACCAGCGGGCGGCGCGCAAAACGAGCGCTGGCCCCGGCCATCATTGCCACGGCAAACACACCCAACCATTCGCTGACCTGGGACAGGATCGAGTTTAGTTCCACGGGCTGATCTCTGGGTGGCGCTCAGGCGGCCGGGCTGCCGGGTTCGATCTGCAAGGGGGCGTCGGCGGGAGGCTCCAGGTTGAGCTCCACGCGCTCTTCCATGCGCACCTGTCCACGCAGGAATGCGCCTTCTTCGGTGGCAAAGGCCACTGTCACCACGTCTCCCCACACCCGGCCGGTGCTGCGGATTTCCAGTTTTTCGGCAGTGATGCTGCCGCGCACAGCGCCGGCCACGATCACCGTATTGGCGCGCAGGTTTTCGCAGGTCACACGCCCGGTTTCACCCACAACCACCATGCCGCGCACGGTGATCTCGCCTTCGAAGCTGCCTTCGATGCGCACGCCGCCGCTGCCGCGCAGGTTACCCTGCCAGTTAATCCCCGGGCCAAGCACCGAAGTGACGCGCTCGGTGGCGGTCACGGTGGGGGGAATGGGCGTTGTGTTTTTCTTGAACATGCGCGCTGCTCCAGGGGTCGGCCAGGTTGTGCTTACTTATACCATTGATTGCGCGTAGAATCAAAGCGCGCGCGGCGGCCAGATCATTCCGGCATATACGCGCTCACCGGGGGGTACATCAGCCTTGACGGTGGCCCCGTTGCCCACGCGCGCGCGGCTGCCAACGCGCAGGTTAATGTTGATTGTAGCGCCCATGCCGACCTGGGCATAGTCGTCGAGCTGCACGCCGCCGGCCAGCAGCGCTCCGGGGGACAGGTTGACCACCTGTCCAATGCGGCAGTCGTGCGAGATGCATACGTGGCTGTTTACCAGCGTGCCAAATCCCACCCGCGCCAGGCTGCCGATGTAGCTCAGCGCGCCGACCTGCACGCCGTCATCCAGGGTAGCGCTGGGCTCGATGAACGCGCTGGGGTGAACGACCGTGGGAAAATCGAAGCCCGCCCCGCGCAGCAGGTCGAACACGCGCAGACGCGCATCCACATTACCAATGCCACCCACCGCGTTGAGCGCCAGCCGGATGCCCCGCGCGCGCAGATCGGGCAGCAGCGCGCTGCCACCCAGCACCGGCACGCCCATCACCTGGCTGCCGGAGGCCAGGCCATCATCCACGATGCCGGCGATCGTGTAGCCGTCCAGCAGGCGCAACAGGTCGATCAGGGTTTTGCCCTGTCCGCCGCCGCCCAGAATGATGACTGGTTGTGATGTCTGCGCTGGCATCGGTTGTCCTCACGGCGCGAGTTACGGACCGTAACTGCGCGTTTGTTTCTGGCTGGCGTCGCTGCTCACCTGGTCATAATCGGCCAGGGCAGTGGCGGCATAGGCCACGGCCGGCGCGCCGCCCATCAGGATGGCCACGCCCAGGGTTTCGAGCAGCTCTTCCCGGCTGGCGCCGGCCTGCAGCGCTTCGCGCAGGCGCATTTCCATGCACGTATCGGCACGCAGCACGATCGAGATCGCCAGCGCCATGAGCACCTTTCCCTTGCGGGAAATGGCGCCATCCGCCAGCGCGCTGCGGTACGTGCTGTGAAAGCCGCCCAGTGGGCCGGGCAGCTCACCACTGAGGGTCTGAATTTGTTCACTGAGCTCCTGGCATTGATCCGAAAAATCGTTTTCCATTCTGCACCAGTCTCCCTTTCGATGGCTACCAATCAAATCCCCTCTAACCAGTATTATAGCCATTTCTCAGGCGGGCAGGCTGATATCCTCAGAGGAAAACCAGTTTTTGGGCGGGCGCGCGATATAGCGCCAGGGCATGCTCACCCACGGCTCACCGGCATAATCAATACCCACGCGTGGGGTAGTTTGCAGCGCGCCGGGTGGCAGCGGCCGGCCGGGCTCAATCCAAAGGCCGCCATCCGTGCGGGTGAGGTCCAACCCGTTGCAACGGCCGTCGATACCCAGCGCCTGACACAGCTTGGCGGGGCCGTCCGTCCACTGCGCGGGCGGGCGGCCGGCGCGGCGCGCGGCGATAATCTGCAACCCATCGGTGGGCAGCAGGGCGCGCACCAGCACTGCGGCCGGGTCACCCTCAGGGTGGGCCACGCAGTTGAGCATCCAGTGCATACCATAGGTGAAATACACGTACGCGCGCCCTGGCGGGCCGTACATCACCTCGGTACGGCGCGTGCGCCCGGCGCGCGCATGGCAGGCCAAATCCTGCGCGCCGTTATACGCTTCGGTCTCGAGGATATACCCGGCCAGGCGCACGCCATCCAACACATGCACCAGCCGCCGCCCCAGCAGGTCAGGAGCTACTTCCAGCACGCTGCGCGCGTAAAAAGCTGCGGAGAGGGGCTGCTCGGCGGGCATAGGGGGTGGCCGTGGCTTATTTGCGCGCCTGAAGGCGGGTGTCCTGCTCCAGCGTCATGCGCAGGCCGGTTTCCAGCGAGATCAGCGGGCGGTAATCCAGCGTTTCTTCAGCCAGGGCAACATCGGCGCACATGCGGTCGGGGCCGCTGTCGACGCGCTGGTTGTAGACCACCTCGGGGCTGCCGCCGGTAACCTCGTTGACAATGCGCACCAGATCACGCACGGCGGTTTCGCGCCCGCTGCCCACGTTAATGATGCGCCCATTGGCATCCGGGGCGGTGGCGGCGGAGATCATGGCTGCCACCACATCGTCCAGGTAAACATAGTCGCGAGTCTGCGCGCCATCGCCATGCACCACCAGCGTGCCGTTGGTGGACGATTGGCGCAGCATGGAGGGTATCACCGGGGCGTGCACCGGGGGCATGTGCTGTCCGGGTCCATACGCGTTGAACACGCGCAGGCACACGGTTTCAATGCCCCACAGCGCGCCAATGGTGCGCACGTAGTATTCCGCCGCCAGCTTGGAAACGGCGTAGGGCGAGGCCGGGCTGGGGATGGCGTCTTCGCGCAGCGGCTGCTGCGACTGGCGGCCATACACCGCGCCGGAACTGATAAACACCACCCGGCGCACGCCAACGTCACGCATAGCTTCCATCAGCGTCACCGTGCCGCCCACGTTCACCTGGTTATATTCACGCGGGTAAAGCACCGATTCGGGCACCAACACGCGCGCCGCCAGGTGGTATACGCAATCCACATCCTGCAGCAGCGTCCACAGCCGCGGGCGATCGTTGACGTCGCCGCGGGTGAAGTGCACCTCGGGCGACAGCACATTGGGGTCGCCGGTGGACAGATCGTCTACGCCGCGCACCATGTGTTGCAGCACCAGTCGATTGGCAAGGGCAGATCCGAGAAACCCGGCGGCGCCGGTAATCAGAAAACGCATGACCACCCGCTCTATAGAGGAGAATAGCGCCCCTTGCGGGGCGTTCTGGAATCATTATAGCATACTCACCCGCGCTGCGCTGCGCCCCGGGCCGCCGGCATCTGTGCGATTGCCCCACGATTACGGTGAAGCCGGCCCGCAAACCGGGTTATAATCACCGGCGAAATGGCTGCCCAGTATCCCCTGAAAACCAGAGAATCTGCATCCTACCCGGTACTGCTTCCGGTGCTGGCGCTGCTCGCCCTGCTGGGGGTGATCATCCTGCGCCGCGCCTGGGTAGGCGACGATGCCTATATCACCTTCCGCACTGTGGATAACCTGATCCATGGCTACGGCCTGACCTGGAATGTGGGCGAGCGCGTGCAGGCCTATACCCACCCTTTGTGGATGCTGCTGCTCAGCGTGAGCTATTTCTTTACGCGCGAGATCTATTACACCAGTATCGCCGTGTCGCTGGCGGTTTCGATGGCTGCGGCAAGTGTGTACAGCCTGCGCATCGCGCGCTCGGCGGCCGCGGCCGGGCTGGGGGTGCTGGTGCTGGGACTGTCCAACGCCTTTGTGGATTATTCCACTTCCGGCCTGGAAAACCCGCTGACGCACCTGCTGCTGGCAGTCTTTCTGGGGTTGTATTTTGGCGCGCCGGCAACCCCCCGGCGGTTATTCTGGCTTTCGGCGGTGGCTTCGCTGGCAGGGGTCAACCGCATGGATACGCTGCTGCTGTACGCGCCGGCGCTGCTGGTGGCCTGGTGGCAGACGCCGCGGCGCTGGAAGGCGCTGGGCTGGGCGGCGCTGGGGCAGGCGCCCTTCCTGCTGTGGGAAGTGTTTTCCATTGTGTATTACGGTTTCCCATTCCCCAATACGGCCTATGCCAAGCTTAATACCGGCGTGGCGGATGGCGAGCTGGCGGTACAGGGGTTGTTTTACCTGCTCAATTCGCTCCACCATGACCCGCTAACCCTGTCCGCCATACTGGGCGGGGTGGTGCTGGGGCTTCGGGCGCGTCGCGCGCGCGAGGTGGCGGTGGCGCTCGGCGTGCTGTTCTACCTGGTATATACTGTCAAAATCGGCGGTGACTTTATGAGCGGGCGCTTCCTCACCGCGCCGCTGTTCGCGAGCGTGGCGCTGGCCGGCTGGCTGCTGCCCGAGCGCCTGAACGCGCGGGTTGGTGAAGTGGCTGTGCTGGGCGGGATCATCCTCGCGCTGGGGCTGATCTCCCCCTTGCCCACCTACCGCGTGGACGTGCCGCCGGAGTATTCGAAGTCCGATGAGAAGCGCATCAACGATGAGCGCGCCTGGTACTGGGCGGATGTCAGCCTGCTGGGACGCAGCCGGTATCATCCAGTGCCCACCTCGCAGGGGCGCGAAAGTGGGCTGGCGGCGCGCGCCGCCGGCGAGCGAGACTACACCGTTATCCCAGTCAATAACGTAGGGCTTTTCGGGTTTTACTGCGGGCCGAACGTCTATGCTATCGACCAGTACGCGCTGGCCGACCCGCTGCTGGCGCGTCTGCCCGCTGAACGCGAGGCCAATTTTTACGTCGGCCACTTCCACCGCGTGATCCCTGAAGGCTATCTGAGCACGCTATACAGCGGCAATAACCTGATTGAAGACGCGCGCCTGGCCCAATTCTATGATTCGCTGCGGCTGATCGTCCGCGGGCCATTGTTCGATGCGCGCCGCTGGAGCGCCATCTGGCGCATGAATACCGGTCAGCTCAATCACCTGATTGATACCGAACGCTACCGCTATCCCGAACAGGTAACTGTGGAGCTGGCGGGCACGCAGAGCACCCGCGCAGCCGAATTTGGCGACAGTGGTCTGCTACTGCGGCTGGCGCAGCCCACGCGCCTGGCATGGGTGGAACTTGATCTGGACAGCGCCGGCGAATTCCTGCTCGAGTACCGGCTGGATGGCCGCAAGCTGGCCGAAGCGCACGTGCTGCCGGTGTATGGTGAGCAGCCCAGCGCACTGCGCACAGTGCGCACGCCAGCAGAGGCATTGGCCGGTGGTTTCGACGCCCTGCGCATCCTGCCACTGCGTGGCAATATATTGAACCAATACCGGCTGGCACGCGCAGAATTCAAGTGATCTTTGTCAGCCAAAACAAGGACTCTCCTGGATTGACGGCTGCTCCTCAACGGAATTAAACTAATCAAGAATATCCCATTTGTACAAAATTAATCTTCAGGAGCAGGAACATGACCGACACAATGGAGAATTTACAGGCCGCGTTCGCGGGCGAATCACAGGCCAACCGCAAGTACCTGGCGTTTGCCAGGAAAGCCGATCAGGAAGGTTACCCGCAGGCAGCGCGGTTGTTCCGCGCCGCTGCGTTCGGCGAAACCGTGCACGCGCTCAACCACCTGGCAGCGATGGACGGCATCGGCACTACCGCGGAGAACTTGAAGGAAGCCTTTGGCGGCGAGACCTATGAATTTGAAAGCATGTACCCGCCCATGATGGAACAGGCCGAGGCCGAAGGGAATAAAAAAGCCTTCCGCACCTTCCGCTATGCCAACGAGGTCGAAAAAGTGCACGCGCGCATGTACCAGGCGGCGCTGGACGTGCTCAGCGGTGAGACCGAAAGCTTTGGTTACTACGTTTGCCCGGTGTGCGGCTACCTGGAAGCGCGCAATGCCCCCGAGCGCTGCCCGGTGTGCGGCAACCCCGGCAAAAACTTCGAATACGTGGAGTAATTTCTGTTCTTACAACCCCGAAGGCTGGCCGTGCTTTAAGACGGCCAGCCTTTTCGTATTCTTAGGGAATCTCCTGACACGCTGCATGGGGAAAGCCCCTATACGCGCCGCATACAAGGCGGGCGAGTCTGTATTATGATGAAAATAGAAGGATGGCGCAATGATGGGGTATAGATGCGCGCTTCATTGTATGCAGAAAATTCAATACTGTCCTTCTGCCTGTGTGGGTAGAGGAACGATCGGACCATTTAATGTTGGGAGGATGGCATGAAAGTTTACCGCTATATTTCGCTTTTGATCCTGATTTCGGTGCTGGCCGCCTGCGGTGGGCAGTCGATCCCCAATACCGGGGATAAGGTGCGCGTTGGCTCCACCGACACCCCGGAAGACCAGTTGATCGCTGAGATATATTCCCAGGTATTGGAAGCTAACGGCATTGGGGTAGAGCGCAAGCTCAACCTGGCGGGCAAGAATGCCGCCCATAATGCGCTGGTGAACAAGCAGATTGACCTGTATCCGGAATACACCAACAATGCCTACCTGTCGGTCATGGAGATGAAGGACAACGAGCAGGACCCGGCCATGATCCGCGAGAAGGTGCGCAAGTATTACCAGCGGCGCTGGAAAATCGCCTGGCTAGACGCGGCCGGAACCACTGACCCGATCTCGCCGGTGGTGTGGCAGGACGTGCTGGACCGCTACCCGCAGATGGCCGGCCTGCTGAACACGGTATCCAAGCAGCTCAGCGCGGATGCGGTTGCCTCGCTCAATACCCAGCTTGGCAGCCAGGGCAATGATTACGCCAAAGTGGCGCGCAGCTTTCTCGACGAGCGCGGGCTGCTGCCGTAAATACCGGTTAAATCAAAAGCCGGGCTGGCATGTGCCAGCCCGGCTTTTTTGTCGCCTAGCGCTGCAGGGAAAGCACTGCCGGCGCGCGGTCGAACATCCAGAAGCCAACCGGCAGGCCGATGATTGACAGGCACAGCAGGTAGGCGGCTTCGACCCACAACGCGCTCAGCCACCAGCCCACCAGCAGGAAGTACAACGTGCGCAGGAGGATGTTTACCTGCGGAGCGCCGGTATCGCGCTGCACGATGCGGCCTGAAGCATCGGTGGTGATCTGTACCATTTGCGGCGATTCGCGCAGCGCCATCACTTTGGGTACGCGGTTGAACATCCACACGCCCAGCGGGATGCCCACGATGCTGACCAGCAGCACCCAGGCGACGGCCACCCAGATCTGCCCCAGCCAGATGCCCACAAAAGCAAACCACAGGATCTGCAGCAGGCAGCCCGGGTTGGAGCGAGTCTCAACGATCGTTGTTTCTTGCGTGTTCATTCGCTATCCTTCCTTTGCATTCTTCCGATCTGTTTCTATCTACGCAAAACCCGGCGTTTCGTTGCGCATCGCGTCAAAATGAGAATGTCAGGCGCAAAACAGGATATTTGACGCATAGCCGCCGCGCATGTTGGCGTGTACACTGGGAGAGACGTTTTCCCTGCACGAATCATTCAAGCGATCGCACACCCATGAACACCAACCGCCGCATCTTCCACGCCAGCCTGTTATACCTTACCAGCATGCTGCTGGTCGTCACCCTCGGCAGCTACTTTCAGCGCCAATCCTTCAGCCTGGGGCTGATCGCCACCGAGCTGGTGTGCATCCTGCTGCCCGCGCTGGTATACCTGCGCCTGACCGGTCAGCGTATTGCTGATGCACTGCCGGTGCGTTGGCCTGGCTGGAAAATTGCCCTGCTGTGCCTGGCGCTGGGCGCGGCTGCCTGGCAGGTGGACGCGGTGATTGAAGGCGTTTCAATGCAGGTCAGCGGCTACCGCCTGTTTGTATCGCCGGATGCTTATCCCACTTCGGTGGGCGCCGCGCTGCTGCTGCTGGCCGCTCTAGTAATCGCCGCTCCGGTGTGCGAGGAGATCCTGTTCCGCGGTGTGCTGCTTGGCGGCTACTTGCCGCTAGGCGCCAGTTTCGCGCTGCGGTTGAGCAGCGCGCTGTTCATCTTCTTTCACATGCGGCTGCAGGGCTTTGCCGCGCTGATCCTGGTGGCGTTTGTGCTGGGGTGGGTGGCGGTGCGCACGCGCTCGCTGGCAGCGTCGATCCTGGCGCATATGGCCAACAATGCGTTTGCCGCCGCAGCCATCCTTTCGGCCGCCTCGCGCCCGGATGCGCCGCTGGCGCTGGTTTCCGGCCCCGGCGTGTTGGCCAGCGTGGGTGTGCTGCTGGCGGGGGTGTACCTGCTGCGCCGCGCCACCACTGACAGGCCGGCCGATCAACCGTTCAGCACGCGCGGATGGCTGCTGCACGCCTGGCCGCTGGCCATCGCCCTGTTGATCTTTGGGGTGGTGGTTGCCGGCGAATACCGTTACGGCAACATGCCGGAAACGCTGGCGCGCGGGCAGCGGGTGACGCTGGAAGCCCCGCTGGCCGCGCAGCCGGCGCGCCTGGAATATGATATCACCAACCGCGCGGGAGACGTGGTGGGCAGCGCTAATTGCGACCTGGCGAGTGGTGCAAGCCAGTCGTTGGAATGCGAATGGCAGGTGCGCGCTTATGACATCAATTACGGCGGCGGGCGCTGGCTTTCGGGCGGTTTTACGCGGACGTTTGTCTCGCAGTGGGCGGCGGGGCAGCCCGGGCTGCGCTTCATGACCTGGGAGAACCATCTGTCGAATGCGACCTGGACCTTTTCCGCGCAGCCGGCCGGGGATGATTTGCTGGGGCGGTTAGAATGCGAAGGCAGCTCGCTGGGCGAAGCTGAACTGGATGCCGGCGCGCTGCTGGCCGATGAATTGCCCTGGCGGTTGAGCGCGCTGCCCTTTGAGAGCGGCTACGCGCGCCTGGCGCGAGTCATTGAGCCGGACTATGCCGCTTCTCCGGACGCTCCGGTAGGCCCAGCAGTGCAGGACCGGCTGGTAATCGTCGATGGCGGCGAGCCTCTGGCGCTGCCGGCCGGGAAGTTCATCGCCTGGCGCGTGCGCATCGGCGAGCGGCAGGTAGCCTGGTATGAGCAGGATGCCCCGCACCGCCTGTTGAAATATGATGACGGCGTGCAGGTGTGGCAATTAAAGTAACGGGCTGATTTCTTCTGGAAGGCTCCCGGTCGCAGCACCCGCTCTGCCAGGGCAGGTGTCGCTTTGGGTATAATCGGGGAACTATTCCGGGATATTTCCGTCTTGGTAGTAAGAATAGACGGAGATTATCGATGAGGAGAGAGAAGATGAAACTATATCGCGTAATCGCGCCCCTGTTGATTGGGGTGTCTTTGCTGGCAGCGTGCGCTGCGCCAACCCCCGGGGTTGTGTCCCCCACCGTCCAGGTTCCACCGGTTGATGTACCGGCAGTGCCCACGGATATTATCCCCACCCCTAACGATGCCCCCATTCAGCCGCCGCAATCGGCACTGGCGGCGCAGGCAGCCCTGGCCGCGCAGCTCGGCGTTGAGCCGGGTGACGTGACCATTGCCGCGATCGAAGAAGTGCAGTGGACCGATAGCTGCCTGGGCGCCGGCGGGCCGGCTGAGTCGTGCCTGCAGGTCATCACTCCAGGCTGGCGGGTCACCCTCACCTATCAGGGTGAGATCTTCGTCTACCACACCAACGCGGATGGCACGGTGCTGCGCCTGGCGCAGCAGCTTCCTGCCGGCAGCGATGGCCCCACGCCCGCCCCGAACGCAGGGCAGCCCCCTACGCAGAGCGGCGAACAGGCCGTGCTGCAGGCGGTGGTAAATGCCCTGGCGGTCAAGCTGGGCGTGAGCGCAGGCACTGTGCGCATTGTTTCGGTAGACCAGCAGGAGTTTTCGGATAGCTGCCTGGGCTATGGCCGGCCGGATGAAAGCTGCGCGCAGGTGATTACTCCCGGCTATGCCCTGCAGTTGATGGCCGGCAGCAAGACCTACGAGGTGCATGCCAGCCTCGACGGCCGCGCAGCGCGCCTTTCGGACGGCACCGACCTGAGCATTCCCAGAACCATGATCGATTCGGTGCTGGTGTTCCGCACCGGCGGCCAGTTGTGCAATGAAATCCTGGCCAGCCTGACAAAAGTCCAGAGCGGCCCGTGCGGCGGCCCGTACGAAAGCATGCAATGGCCCGCGCCGCAGCGCGCGCAGGAGCTGGAAGTGTTGTTGCAATACTATGCCCCGTTGGAGATCCAGAGCCCGGCCGGAGTGCTGACGCTGGAAGGGCAGGGCGGGCGCGTGCCCAACGCGCTGGAAGAACAGAGCCTGGTAGCCTGGGGCGCGAGACTGTTGAAAGAGCTGGCTGCTGGCAAGCCCAACGCCGACGCCGGACAGGTATTGCGCTATCACCGTTCAGGCGGCATTATGGGCTTATGCGAGGATGTCATCATCTATGAGACCGGGTTTGCCTGGAATATGTCGTGCAAGGGCGATTCCCCAAATATCACCGGCGTGGTGCGGCTGAATGAAAAACAATTGCAGCAGGTGGATGGCTGGCAGCAAAGTCTGGAGAGCTTCAAGCTGGAGCAGAAGGACCAGGCTACCGCTGATGGAATCACCACGCTGCTGACGTTCATTGGGAAGGGCAGCAGCGCGGCCAGCGAAGCGCAAAAGAACGAGATGATGGTATTGGCAATGACGGTTTTCCGCACGCGAGGACCTCTCTAACCGCCCTACTCACTGGGGGTAGGGATTTCCCTACCCCCCTTCGGATTTTCCCCATTGAGCGAATTGACTCGGGTCACTTATACTGAGCGTGGCTTTCGAGCCGCAGGTACAATCTCAAAACAGCGTTCGTGTGTTTACCGGTAGTTTGGAATGTGTGTTTTGGTGGCTGGAGAACGTTCCTGTGACTCGTCGGTTTGGCGAGCGGCGGATTTCGAGCGAGAAGGGGGAAGGATGCTCGTGGGGGTCGGTGTGCCGCGCTAGCTGACCGGCGGACAAGAGGCCACAAGGAAGGTCTCTTGTCCGCCAGCCCGATCTCAACGCACTTGAGCAACGGAATACCTGCGGACGGCCTGTACCATAGGCCGTCCGTTTCTCATCCGGGGGCTCAACAACGTTTCCGCACCTTACAAAGGAGAAATACGTTTCGTATGGGAATCACCACCAATCAACTGGTTCGTAGCGACATGGCAGTTTCCATGAAAATCGAGCTGGACGAGTTGTGGCTGGCCAGGCAGATCCGGGTTGCGCTGTCGCACCTGGAACAGGCTTTGTGCGCACCTCCGGTACAGCGCGCCACTGAAACCGGCCACGCGATGCGCGTGTTATTCAGCGTTGAGGAAATGATTGTGACATGGGGGTTGAAGGGTTGTGTGCAGAGCGCGTCACGGCTGCCGCTGGTGTGGCGCCAGTTAGACAGCGCCCTGCAACTGATCGAGGGCCTGGAAGTACCGACCACGGGGCGAAGCAAGAAAGCCCTGACACAAGCCCGAGATATCCTGCACGCAGTACTGGTGGCAGGGTTGTTATAAAGAAGATAGACGCTAACCCCGCCCGCAAGCGAAAGCTTGCGGGCGGGGTTTTTGGTTTAAATCTTGAATGCCTTGTACAAATTCCGCAAAAGCATAGAATGCGCATAGTTGCAAAACATGCGGATAGTCATTATACTGTTTTTAGAACAAATTGTTTTTGGGTGCGACGAGGTCAGCGGCCGGGCGAAATGGAAATCCCAGGCGCGGCGTAAGGGGCATAAAAGTTGCATCGATTCCAGCAAATTCAGGCTTCTGTAACGGTTTCTTTACCTTCGGCTGCGAGTTTCCGCGCCGTGGTATACCGTTGCACCCCTGGCGCGATGTGCGTGCGCCGGGTGAATTTCCCTGCGGCGCGGGTGCGAGCCCCACAGCCGTCATTGCCTGCACGCTGGATGCGTACCATGAAAATACCTGCAAAATTGTTGATCAAGATTCCAGAAAATTGGGAACAAAAAACTGGCCATGTGCGTCTATTGGATAGACCGGCGAGAGGCCCGGAGCAACGCTGTCTTTCGCCCCCGGTGGATGCATTCATAGAAGCCTGTGTCGAATGCTCTGTACACAGGATGGGTTAACATCAATTTAATGTTATATAATGAACCTGATCACTGGGTTGCTTTCAGGAGGTTAAGATGAGTCAAGGTCTTTCATTATTCCGATCCACGCAGGGGATTCCCCTGCGGACCGCCGGTCGCTGGGCAATCCAGTGGATGGTGGTCCTCGTTCTGGTGGCAAGCCTGTTTGTGGCCCCTGCTTCGTCCGTCAAGGCAGACACCATCCCCACCTTCAGCATCGTGACAGTGGTAACGGATAGCACGGTCACGATCCAGACCTTCAACTTCCCGCCGAACCAGATCTTTACGGTGCGGATGGGAGCCTACGGTACGCTGGGGATCGGTGGTGTCGTCGTAACGCAGACGAACTCGGGTGCGGGCGGCTCCTTCCAGGAAACCTACGCGATTCCAGCTTCCCTCAAGGGCAGCCAGCGGATTGCCATCCGCCTGGATAGCGCGTCAGGATACTACGCCTACAACTGGTTCTGGAACAACACTGGCAGTGGCACGGTTCCCACCAGCATCCCAGGCACCGGTTACACGGGCATCCCCACCTTCAGCATTGACGCTGTGGTCACCGACACCAACGTCACCATCCTGACCAACAACTTCCCGGCGGATCGCATCTTCACGGTGCGCATGGGCGCCTACGGCACGCTGGGCATCGGCGGGATCGTTGTTGCGACCACCAACAGCGGTGCAGGCGGCGCGTTCAAAGCCACCTACGATATCCCTGCGGCGCTCAAGGGCAGCCAGCGCATTGCCATCCGTATGGATGCGCCTGGCGGGTTCTACGCCTACAACTGGTTCTGGAACAACACCACTGGCGGTGCGACCTCGGTCCCACCGACCACGATCCCCGGAACCGGCTACACGGGTATCCCCACCTTTAGCATCCAGTCGGTGGTGACGGATACCAATGTCACCGTGCTGACCAACAACTTCCCCAAGGACCAGACGTTCACCGTGCGCATGGGCGCCTACGGCACGCTGGGCATCGGCGGGATTGTGGTTGCCACCACCAACAGTGGCGCGGGTGGGGCCTTCACGGCCACGTATGACATCCCCGCGGCATTGAAGGGCAGCCAGCGCATCGCCATCCGCATGGATAGCAACCTGGGCTACTACGCCTACAACTGGTTCTGGAACAACACCACTGGCGGCACCGTGCCGACGGCCGTGGTGACTGCGCCTCCGACCGTTGTTCCGGGCGCGACCGTGGTTCCAACCGCTGTCTCGACGGTCGTCCCGGGCGCGACTGTCGTCCCGACCAGCGTTCCGGGCACCGGCTATACCGGCATCCCCAGCTTCAGCATCCAGTCGGTTGTGGCGGATAACAGCGTGACGATCCTCACCAACAACTTCCCGCCCGACCAGACGTTCACGGTGCGCATGGGCGCGTATGGTACGCTGGGGTTGGGCGGCATCATCGTCGCCACTACCAACAGCGGGGCAGGTGGAGCGTTCACGGCCACCTACACCATCCCGGACGCGTTGAAAGGCAGCCAACGGATTGCCGTCCGCATGGATAGCAACCTGGGTTACTACGCCTACAACTGGTTCTGGAACGCTACGGCCCCGTAATCCGCAGTTGATCCAAAGAGGGGGCTGCCGGCACACGGTTAGCCCCCTCTTTTCGTTGATCCTTTATCCCCTTCGAAAGGTATTGCATGAACAATCTCCGCAAACTGCTACCGCTGCTCATTGTGCCTGTGCTGCTAGCCTGTAATCTCTCCACACTGGTGGGCACCAGTCCCGCCCCCGCTCCGGCGAGCGGTGCTCCATCCAATGCCAGCCAGGAAGAAATCCGCAAGCTCAATGAGCAGGAAAATGGGGTGCGGCAAACGGTGACTGACTTTTTCGCGGCGCTGCAGGCGGATGCCAGTGGTGCGAGCTCGATGGCGTATCTCACCCCCAACCTGCAGGGGCAGGTGAACGGCGGCGCGGGTCTGGCCGGGCTGGTGGGCATGCAGGGCAGCCTTCCTGCGTTTGAACTTTCAGCGGTGACCTTCGCGGCGGATGCCGGCAAGGCCAATGTTGAGGCCAGCGTGCTGTATCAGCAGCCGCTCAACCTGCGCTTTACCCTGACCAATACTGACGCCGGCTGGAAGATCGACACCATTACCCAACTGCAGGGTGAGGCGGGCTATCCGCCTACGCCCGAAATGGTGGTGCAAACCTTCCTGACGGCCTACCAGGAAGCGCCAGACCAGATGAACCAGTTTCTGAGCAGCGCGCGGTTGCAGGACTTACCGCCGGGCGGCGCGGTGGGCATGTTGAATATCAATGGCACCTTGGAAGGCTCGATGGTCGACTCGGCCGCGGTGAACCCCGACCCGCCCATGGCGGAGATCACGGTTACAATGCGCGTGGGTGGCCAGGATCAAACCCGCATGTTCTCGCTGATCAAAGAAAACGGCCAGTGGAAGATCACCAACGTGCAATGATGGTTGCCTGCAAATGCTGAAAATCTCAAATGCAGAACCGGTGGAGCGACCGCTCCACCGGTTCTGCATCGTTAACCGATTCGTTAATTGCCGCGCTCTTCCCCGGAGGGGTGCGTGGCAAGGTTCGTACACCGGGTTGTGTTATAATTTTCCTCATATTACGTTGATTTGATCGTAAGAATGACTTGATGGCCCGCCCATACCCGGAACGCTGGCATGGTACGGGCCATTTTTTGAGAAAGGCTCACACAAACCAGATGGATATTCATCGAGAAATACCCAACCATTTTGTGCTCCCGCGCCGGATTAACCGCCTCGGCGAGCTGGCATACAACCTGTGGTGGTCGTGGAACCCCGAAGCGCAGCGCCTGTTTTCCATGATTGACCGCCAGTTATGGGACCGGCTTTCGCATAACCCGGTCTCATTTTTGCGCCAGGTGGAGCGCCCCCGGCTGAATGCCGTCACCAATGACCGCTATTACCTGGACATGTATGACCGCGTGCTGCGCAATTTTGACCAGTATATGCGCCGCGAGGACACCTGGTTCCAACGCACGTATCCCAAGCTGCTGGACCGGCAGATCGCCTATTTTTCGTTCGAGTTTGGCCTGCACGAATCGCTGCCGGTGTACGCCGGCGGCCTGGGCATCCTTTCTGGTGACCACACCAAAGAGGCCAGCGACCTGGGTATGCCGCTGGTGGCAATCGGTTTCATCTATCGCCAGGGGTATTTTGCCCAGCGCATCACCGAAGATGGCTGGCAGGAAACGCACAGCCAGAACCTGAACCTAGATGATATGCCCGTGATCCCGCTGCTGCAGGAGAATGGGTCCCCGATAGTGGTGGAAGTGCAGCTCCCGGGGCGTACGGTATACGCGCGCCTGTGGGAAGTGCAGGTTGGCCGCGTGCGTCTGATCCTGATGGACACCGATGTGGATGGCAACGACACAAACGACCGCCAGCTTACGTCGCGGCTGTACACCAGCGACCCGGATATCCGTATCTCGCAGGAAATTCTGCTGGGAATGGGCGGCGTGCACGCCCTGCGCATGCTGGGCTATGCACCCAATATCTGGCACATGAATGAGGGCCATTCCGCTTTCCTGGTAATAGAACGCCTGCGCGAGTATATGGCTGGCGGGCTCACCCTGGACCAGGCAAAGGAGCAGGTGAGCAAGAGTGATATTTTCACCACGCACACGCCCGTTCCGGCCGGCAATGACCAATTTCCGCTTTGGTTGATTGATAAATACTTTGCCAATGTCTGGCCAGAGCTGGGGCTGGAGCGTGATGGGTTCATTGACCTGGCGCGCCATGCTCAGGATTGGGGCGATATGTTCAGCATGCCCGTGCTGGCGCTGCGCCTGTCTGAACAGCGCAACGCGGTTTCCGAGCTGCACGGGCAGGTTTCCCGAAATATGTGGCAGTTCCTGTGGCCCGACTGCCGTGTGGAAGATGTACCCATCACGCACATCACCAACGGTGTGCATACCGGAACCTGGCTGGCGCGGCGCATGCGCGTGCTGTTCGAGCGCTATTTTGGCCCGGACTGGCTGCAGCGCGTCGATGACCCGGATATGTGGGCCAATATCGAGCAAATCCCGGATGCCGAGCTGTGGGCGGTGCACCGCCACCTCAAGCGCAAGCTGGCCATGTTTGCCAACGATCGCGCCCGCCAGCAGTGGATCAGCGGGACGTTCCACCCGGTGCAGGTGGTGGCAGCCGGGGCGTTAATGGACCCCTATTCGCTCACCATTGGTTTCGCGCGGCGCTTTGCCACGTACAAGCGCGGCAACCTGCTGCTGCGCGACTTCGACCGCCTGTTGCGCATCATCAACAACCCGTACATGCCGGTACAGATTATCTTTTCCGGCAAGGCGCACCCGGCGGATGAGCCGGGCAAGATGATGATCCAGCAGCTCTACCGCGCGGTCAAAGATGCGCGCTCTGGCGGGCGGTTGATCTTTATTGAAGATTACGAGATGAACGTAGCCCGCTATCTTGTGCAGGGTGTGGATGTGTGGCTGAATAACCCGCGCCGCCCGAACGAGGCTTCGGGAACATCGGGTGAGAAGGCCGCGCTGAATGGCGTGCTCAACTTTTCGGTGTTGGACGGCTGGTGGCGCGAAGGCTACAACGGCCACAACGGCTGGGCCATTGGCACCGAGCGCGAGTACGCCGACCCGAACGAACAGGACGCCGCCGACGCCGAGAGCTTGTATGCTACGTTGGAAAATGAGATCGTACCGCTGTACTACAACATCCGTACCACTGATGGCCTGCCGGGCGAGTGGATATCGCGCATGAAGGAATCGATCCGCACGCTGGCGCCACAGTTCAGCATGCAGCGCATGGTGAAAGAATACATGACGCAGCTATACCTGCCGGCGCTGCAGGCGGCCATGGTGGAAACCAAACCGGAAAAGACCAGGGTTTCGGAGAAGGCGCGCTAACACGATGCAACTTGTGCTTACCCCCGAAGCGTTTCTCTACGCGTTAATGATCTTTTTCTTGCGCGTGGGCGATATGTCGCTCGACACCATCCGCGTGCTGTTTGTGGTGCGCGGGCGCAAGGCCCTCACCTGGGTGCTGGGCTTTCTACAGGCGCTCATCTTTGTTGTGGCTATCAGCTCGGTGCTCTCCAACCTGAACAACGTGCTCAACGTGATCGGTTATGCAACCGGTTTTGCTACGGGTAATGTAATCGGCATGTTCATCGAAGAGCGGCTGGCGATCGGGCATATCCTGCTCACCATCATCAGCCCCACACGAGGCATGGCTGTGGCCGAGCAGTTGCGCGATGCCGGATATGGGGTGACGGAAATTCCGGCGCGCGGCAAAGACGGTACGGTAACCGTACTGCACTGTTCGGTGCAGCGCAAACAGATCGACAACGCCGAGACGATCATCCTCGAAGCCGACCCGCAGGCGTTTATCACCACCGGTGATGTGCGCGGCGTGCGCCGCGGCTTCTGGCGCGCATAATACGCGAACCAAAACGAAAAAACGCCCCTACGCGGGGCGTTTTTTCGTTGGCGGTTAATCGCTCAGTGGTGAATCGGTCTTGCGCACTTTGAGACGCAGACCCTTGACCCCCACAACTTCCACGCGCGTTCCGGCCGGGAGGGATGCACCCGGCTCGGCCAGCTCGGCGCTCCACTGCTCGCCGGCCACCTGCACCGTCCCGCGAGGGTTAAGCTCGGAGCGGGCAAACCCGACGCGCCCGGTGATCGTCTCGCGCCCGGTGAGCACCGGTACGCGCTGCGCGCGCAGGGCAAAGGTGAGGATTGCAAAGAAGAACAGCGCGGTGAACACGCCCAGGCCCAGCACCAGCGGCACGGAAACGCGCTGGAACGGCGGCACGTTGGGCGAATTAAACAGTACCAGCGCCCCGGTGATAAATGCGATTACCCCGGCAATGGTCAGCGCGCCGTGCGTGGGCGCTTTGATATCCAGCACAAATAGCACAAAAGCCAGGATGAGGAACACCACGCCAAACCAGTTGACCGGCAGCAGCCCCAGGCCGTAGCCAGCCAGCGCCAGGCAAACCACGCCGATGAACCCGGCCACCCAGCCGCCGGGGCTGGAAAGCTCGAACAGCAGCGCCAGCACGCCGAAGTTCATCAGGATCAACACCAGGTTGGGGTTGGTTAGCAAGTTGAGCACCTGCTCGATGAACGTGCTGTCGAGGGGCAGCACGTCTTTGAAGGCGGTATGTACCACCACGTCTTGCCCGTTGACCGCAACCGTACGCCCATCCGACTGGCGCAGCACGTCATTGACATCGGTGGCAATGAAGTCGATCAGCCCGGCTTGCAGCGCTTCCGTGGCGGAGACCGCGGTAGCGTTTTCGATCGTATCTTCGGCCAGCTTCACTGCTTCCGGGCCGCGGCGCTCGGCCAGCGAGCGCGCGGTGGCCTTGAAGATATTTTTTACCTTGCTCTCCAGCGTCGATGGGATATTTTCGCCGCTGGCCTGGATCGGGCTGGCCGCCCCAATGGCGGTTTCGGGGGCCATGGCTGCCAGGTGGCCGGCGAGAGTGATCAACGTACCGGCGCTGCCGGCCATCGCGCCGTTTGGCGCCACATAGACGATCACCGGCACGCTGCTGGCACGCAGGTCTTCGATAATGGCATTCATCAAATCTTCGCCGCCGCCCGGGGTGTTGAGCTGCAAAACCACCGCGCTGGCATTTTCGCGCGCTGCCACCTGAAGCCCGCGCTCGATATAATCCGCCATCGCCGGGGTCAGCGGGCCGGCGGC
Source organism: Longilinea sp. (assembly GCA_039810245.1). Taxonomy (GTDB): domain Bacteria; phylum Chloroflexota; class Anaerolineae; order Anaerolineales; family Anaerolineaceae; genus CALDSL01. Next base: position 37,705 of record JBDHWQ010000005.1, read on the forward strand.
TCGCATCAGGTATACCGGGCCGTCGCTGCTCTGCGCAAGCGCCGGGTTGGCGAACAAAAATAGCAGGCACAGCAGCCAAAAACAGACCAATCGAATGCGCAATGAGGCGTTCATGATTCAATTATATCTAATTTATATATCCCGTTAACAGTCTTCTACGATTCGCGCCGTATGCTTAGCACAGTGCTTTTGGAAATTTAAGGAGACAAAACCCTATGGCAAAAATTATCGGCATTGACCTCGGTACAACCAACAGCGTTGTGGCGGTGATGGAAGGTGGAGACCCGGTGGTGATCCCAACCGCGGAAGGCTCGCGCCTGCTGCCGTCTGTCCTGGCGTTCAACAAAAACGGCGAACGCCTGGTCGGGCAGCCGGCCAAGCGCCAGATTGTTGTCAACCCGGAGAATACTGTATTTTCGATCAAGCGTTTTATGGGCCGCCATTATGATGAGGTGGAGCAGGAACGCAAGATGGTTCCATACCACGTAGTTGCCGGCCCGGCTGGCGATGCGCGCGTGAAAGTGCCCGTGACCGGGCGCGAGTATACCCCGCAGGAAATTTCGGCCATGATCCTGGGCAAGCTCAAAGCGGACGCGGAAGCGTACCTCGGTGAGCCGGTGACCCAGGCGGTCATTACTGTGCCGGCTTACTTCAACGACAGCCAGCGCCAGGCCACCAAAGACGCTGGCAAAATTGCCGGTCTGGAAGTGCTGCGCATCATCAACGAACCGACCGCTTCGGCGCTGGCCTACGGGCTGGATAAACGCGCCAACGAGAAAATCCTGGTCTTCGATCTGGGCGGCGGCACGTTCGACGTGAGCATCCTCGAAGTAGGGGATGGCGTGTTCGAAGTGAAGGCCACGCATGGCGATACACACCTGGGTGGCGACGACTGGGATGAGAAGATCGTCAATTGGGCGGCGGACGAATTCAAGAAGGAATATGGCATTGACCTGCGCCAGGATCGCCAGGCGCTCCAGCGGCTGCGCGAAGGTGCGGAAAAGGCCAAGATCGAGCTTTCCAGCGTGATGGAAACCGAGCTTAACCTGCCCTACATCACCGCGGATGCCAGCGGCCCCAAGCACCTGCTGCTCAAGCTCACCCGCTCGAAGTTCGAGCAGATGACCGACGATTTACTGGCGCGCGTGCGCGGCCCGTTTGACGCCGTGCTCAAAGATGCTGGCATGACCGTCAAGGATATCGACGAGGTTGTGCTGGTAGGCGGCTCGACACGCATGCCCATGGTGCAGGAGCTGGTGCGCAAGCTGATCGGCAAAGAACCGAACAAAGGCGTCAACCCGGATGAGGTCGTTGCGATTGGCGCGGCCATCCAGGGCGGCGTGCTCAGCGGCCAGGTGAAGGACGTGCTGCTGCTCGATGTGACCCCGCTCTCGCTGGGCGTGGAAACGATGGGCGGCGTAATGACTCCTCTGATCGAGCGTAACACTACCATCCCGGCCAAGAAGACCGAAGTCTTTTCGACTGCCGAGGATAACCAGACTGCCGTGGACATCCACGTGCTGCAGGGCGAGCGCCCCATGGCCGCCGACAACATGAGCCTGGGCCGCTTCCGCCTGGATGGCATCGCTGCCGCTCCGCGCGGCATGCCGCAGGTCGAAGTGACCTTTGACATCGATGCCAACGGCATCCTTAACGTGTCGGCGCGCGACCGCGCTACCGGCAAAGAGCAGCGTGTTACCATTACCGCCAGCACCAACCTGGGCAAGGGTGAGATTGACCGCCTGGTCAACGAAGCCCAGCAGCACAGCGCCGAAGATGCGCGCCGCCGGGAAGTGGCCGAGGCCGTCAATGTGGCCGACAACATGGTCTACCAGGCCGAGAAAGTGCTGCGCGAGCAGCCCACGATTGCTCCCGATGCGCGTGCGCAGGTGGAAGGCAAAATCCAGCAGATGCGCCAGGCAATTGAGCGTAAAGATGGCGATGAGCTGCGCCGCCTGACCCAAGAGATGGAACAGGTCCTGAACCAGGCGCTGCAGAGTGCTCAGCAGGCAACCCAGAGCCAGGCCCAATATGGCGGCTCAGACGGCGGCCACCCTGGCGCCCCTGGCAACGATGAAGGTGAAGGTGACGTAGTAGAAGGCGAATTCCACGACGCCTAACCTCCTCCTGGCCTCCCCCCATTTTTCAAAAGAGGAAAATGGGGGGAGGTTTTTGATTCGGCGGTTCGCTGTGGCAAGCAGAGAAATATGCCCCGCCCGAAAACCGCGTGGGCGACCATTTCGAACAAAAAATGATATAATCCCGCCATGCGGAAAGTCCGGGAAGCCATTTTACTGGTATTTATCCCACTCATCCTCTTGTGCGCATTAGCATACCTCATCCCTGCCATCCGCTCGCGGGTGGATTGGCGCCTAGAACAGGCGCGCATACAGGTGCGGTACGCATTGTTCCCGCCGGAAGAGGCAGTGTTCACGCCACAAGACCAGGTGGCTGCTATTGTGCAGGCCACCATGCAGGCGTATACCGCCTTGCCCAGCGTGACGCCTACCATCACGCCCACCTGGACGCCCGGCCCCACTCAACCGCCTACGGAAACACCCGCGCCTACTGCCATCCCGACGCCACTGCCCAAGGCCGCCAAGCTGGACAACGTGCGTTATATTGACCAGCACGGCAAGTATAATTACTGCGCCCCGGCCAACCTGGCCATGGAACTGGCGTACTGGGGCTGGCAGGGCACGCGCGACGAGCTGGGCGCGGCAGTCAAGCCATTTGAGCGCGACCTGAACGTGATGCCTTATGAGCTGGTGGATTACGTGCTGCAAAACACCGGCCTGCGCGCCATCTGGCGGCCGGGAGGCGACCTGGCGCTGCTCAAGAAACTGGTGGCAGCCGGCTTCCCGGTAATCGTCGAACGCGGCGCGTATATGAAAGACCTGAGCGGCAAAGTCTCGTGGATGGGCCACTACCAGGTGGTTACCGGTTATGATGACGCGCGCGGCCGTCTGATTACCCAAGATTCGTTTTATAACGCCGATTTTCCCGTCAGCTACGAGGAAATGGAGAGTGGCTGGCGCGCCTTCAACTACGTATTCGTGCTGGCCTACCCGCCTGAGCGCGAGGTGGAAGTGAGCGCGCTGCTTGGCGACATGATGGACGAGCAGGCGGCCACGCGCATTGCGCTTAAAATGGCAGAAGCTGAGATGCAATCTCTGACCGGCGTGGACCAGTACTTTGCCTATTACAACCGCGGCACCAGCCTGGTGAACCTGCAGGACTATACCGGCGGGGCATCTGGCTACGACAGCGCTTTTGGACTGTACGAAGCCCTGCCGGCTGGCAAGCGCCCCTGGCGCATGCTGTGGTATCAGACCGGCCCCTATTTCGCGTATTATCATTCCGGGCGTTACCAGGATGTGATCGAGCTGGCCAGCCTGACATTGAAAAACGCCAGCAGCCCCTACCTCGAAGAGACCTACTACTGGCGCGGCATGAGTTACCTGATGCTTGGGCAGCAGGATGACGCCGTGGCCGATTTCCGCACCGCGCTGGAATATCACCCCAATTTTGCCCCGGTTGTTGCGCAGATGCAATATCTGGGGCTGCTTCCCTGACCGGAACACGAACAGCTTGCAGGCGGTAGATAGATGTTGAGAATCCTACACTTCGCAGACGCTCATATTGACATGGCCGCCCAGGGCCGGCGCGACCCGCAGACCGGGCTTCCGCTGCGCATGCTCGATTTTCTCAAAGCGCTGGATACGATTGTCGACACGGCGATTGAAGAGCGCGTGGACCTGGTGCTGTTCGCCGGCGACGCATATAAAGACCGCTCGCCGCAGCCAACCTTCCAGCGCGAATGGGGGCGGCGTATCATGCGCCTGTCGCGCGCCGGTATCCCGACCCTGCTGCTGGTAGGAAACCACGATATTTCTCCGGCGGCGGGGCGCGCCAACGCCATGCAGGAATACGAGACGCTGGAAGTGCCCAACGTGCGCCTGCTGGGCAAGCCCGGTTTTCTCGGCCCGGATGATCTGTTCGGCCTGCCGCTGCAGCTTATCGCGCTCCCGTGGGTGTCTCGCTCGGGGATGATGGCCAACCTGGGGCTGACCGGCCTGGAAACCGCGCAGATCTATACTGAGATGGAAACCAGGCTGACGGAGCTGGTGCAGGGGTATATCGACGATGCTGACCCATCGCTACCGCTGATGATGGCCGCCCACGGTTCGGTGCAGGGCGCGGTGTACGGCGGAGAGCGCAGCGTGCAGTTGGGCAGTGACCTGGTTCTGCCGGGCGCGATGGTCAAGGACACACGCCTGTGTTACGTGGCGCTGGGGCACATCCACAAGGCGCAAGACGTTAATAAGGGCTTGCAGCCGCCGGTGATTTACCCTGGGTCGATTGAACGGGTGGATTTTGGCGAAGTGGATGACGAAAAATACTTCGTCATTGCCAATGTGGAAAAGGGGCAGGACACGCAGGTGGAATGGCGCAGGCTAGACGGCCGCCGCTTCGTTGACCGCTACATCACCCTGGACGGGCCGGATAACCTGATGGACTGCATCTTCCGCCAGCTCCCCGCGGCCAATGACCTGGAAGGCGCGATTATGCGCGTGATCCTGGATTACCCGCGCGCCTGCGATGCGCTGGTGGATGAGGTAAGCCTGCGCGGGTACGCCAGCGCGGCATTTGAGTTCCACCTGGTGCGCCGGCCGCGCATGGAAACCCGCCTGCGCATCCCGGGTGACAGCAGCATCAACAGCCTGACGCCTATGGAACTGCTGGATATTTACTGGCGCGCGATGAAAACCCAGGCGGACGACCCGGATGGTTTGCAATCGCTGGCGAATGAAATCATCGCGTCTTGTAACGGCTCTGGCGGCTAACCGCTGTCAGGCTTTCCACACCAGGATCACTCTACCCGTAAAGCCCTCGGCAAAGCGCGCCGCGGGGATGCGGCCGTTGGCCTGCAGGCGCGCATAATGGCCGGATGGGTTATGGACAAAAAAGGCAAGCGGCTGGTCTGACTGTACTTCCGCGCCGGTGATCACCACCAGGTGGCCGCCGCGCTTTGTCACCGGGCCATCGGTGCCGATCTCATAGGAAGTGGAAGCGATCACCAGCCGGCCCTGGCGCAAAAAGGCGGGGATGTCTTGCACGTCCGCGGCGCGCGGCTCGGCGGCCAGCCCCACCGACTGGCATAATTCTGCCAGCGCGCGGTGGATCCAGCCGCGCTCCACCATCTGCCCGTTTTCCCCCGCCTGCACCAGGTAACCACTCCGGTCAACGCCATCGCGCGCCCAATCCAGCAGCGGGCGAACCGGTCCGCCGTGGGCTTCGACCGCCATCTTGACGCAGGCCACGCCGCAGCCGCGCTCCACCCAATAAGCATACTCCTGCGGCGTGCGCGCGCCGCTATCTGCCCACCGCGGGTCGGATTCGGGCTGAATGCGGCAGGTAAAGATATCGTCAGCCAGCTCAGGTGAGGCCACCTGGGCCGCATATGGCACGGGGTAGGGCAGCAGGATGGTTTCCATATGGAAGAATCATACCCCATGTTGGCAAGCGGCGGGGTAACAGCCATCTTTTAACCTTAATATTTTCACGCAGGCGCAAACTGCCTATTGATTTTTCGCGCGAATGGTGCAACAATACACTTTGTAAGTTTAGTAAACATTCAAAGTTTACAACCCTGGAACAAACCCCATGCCGTCTCGAAAAGCGACCCACCAGCATACCAAAGAACACAACCGTGATCTGGTTTTCAAGACCATCATTGATCACCAGGTGACCAGCCGGGCAGAGATTGCGCGCATTACCAAGCTGACCCGCGCCACCGTCTCGGATATCGTCACCGGGCTGATGGTGGAAGGGTTGGTACGCGAGATCGGCACCGGGGAGTCGACTGGGGGCAAGCCTTCCATCCTGCTCAGCCTGGTTCCAGATGCGCGCTACCTGATCGGGCTGAACATCTCGCAGGAAAAATTTATCGGCTCGGTGGTCAACCTGAGCGGTGAGATCAAAGCCACCGCCGAAGTGCCGGTGGAGAGCAAAGACAGCGACCTGGCGCTCAAGGCAGTTACCTGCATCCTCGACGAGTTGCTGGCGACCGAGTGGAAGCCGGTGGTGGGGATTGGGGTCGGTGCGCCAGGGTTGATTAACACCCGTGAAGGCATTTTGATCAACTCGGTTAACCTGGAATGGCGCGACCTGCCGCTGGCGCGGTTGTTGGGCGAGCGCTATCACCTGCCGGTCTCGATCCTCAACGACAGCCAGGCCACTGCCATCGGCGAGTATATCTATGGTGACCACGACGGCAGCAACCTGGTGGTCATCAATGTGCGCCACGGCATCGGCTCGGGCATTCTCATCAATGGGCAGTTGTTCCAGGGCGATGGCGGCAGCGCGGGTGAAATTGGGCATATCGTCATTCAGGAGAACGGCCAGCTTTGCCGCTGTGGCCGCTCTGGATGCCTGGAAACCCTTGCCAGCACGCGCGCCGTGGTGCAGCGCGTGCAGCAGCGCACCCATGCGGATGCGCCGGTGACGCTGGAACAGGTGCAGCAAATGTTTGCCGCCGGTAACCCCGAGGCGCGCGCCGTGGTGCGCGAGGCCGGTGAATACCTGGGTAAGACCATCGGCGCAATGGTAGGCATCCTGAATATCGAAAAGGTCATCCTCACCGGCGACCTGACGATCTTTGGCGATTTCTGGCTCGACGCTATTCGACAGGCGATGCAGTCCAGCGCTTTGGCGCGCATCACCAGCGCCACGGATATCCAGATTGGTAAGCTGGACTACCGCGCCTGTATCCTCGGCTCCGCGGCGCAACTACTGCTGGACAATTATTCGCTGTTGTTCCGCCCGCCGGAAGCCGCCCTGAGAAGCGCATATTAACCCGCCGGCGCGGTATCGCCAACCGGCTTACCGCGTGGCAAGCATCGTTATCATCACCATCCACTGATGGAAAGGAGGCGATTTCCAGCATAACCGGCAATTTCCTGGAGTGTACCACTACTCATTTGCATGAAAAGATAAGGAGAAAGGGAAATGCGTAAGAATCTGTTGGCTGTACTGTCTGTGATTATCCTGGCTTCGATGCTGCTGGCTGCGTGCGGAACGCCCGCCGCGGCGCCTGCCGCCACCGAAGCACCCGCTGCCCCCGCTGCGACGGAAGCTCCCGCCGCACCCGCGGCAACCGAAGCACCCGCCGCTCCCGCGGCCACAGAAGCTCCGGCTGCACCCGCGGCCGGCACTACGCTCAAAATCTATTTGCTCGACTACACCCCCGCCACCATCGAATGGCTGAAGAGCGACATCAACACCGCTTTTGAAGCCGCGCACCCCGGCGTCAAAGTCGAGATTACGGAAGGCTCCTGGTCGGGTTGGGACACCACCTTCAGCGGCTTCTTCGCTGCCGGCGAAGGCCCGGACATCATCAACCTGGGCTCGGAAATGAACACCCTGTATGGCGCCAGCCTGGCCGACATGGATCCTTTCCTGGGCGAAGCCGCCTGGGCGGACATCAAGAACTTTGGCCCGGCACTCGAAAATGCCAAGTTCGAGGGCAAGCTGCGCGGCCTGCCGATCTTCACTGCTCCGCGCTACGTTTTCTGCCGCACGGACCTGATGGAAGCCGGCGGGTGGACCACCGGCACCCCCAAGAACTTCGCCGAGTGGGTTGATTTCGCCAAGAAGCTCTCCAAGATCGATCCCGCCACCAATTCGCTGGTGCAGCAGGCGCTCGTACCGGTAGATGCCGGCTCGATGGCCGACTGGCAGTGGTGGCTGCTGGTCTACTACTCCATCGGTGGCGAACTCTACAAGGCCGATGGCACCCCCAACTTCGACTCTCCCGAAGCGCTGGCGGCCACTCAGTTCCTGTACGATCTGCGCCAGGCCACCTACGGCCCCGCACAGAACGCGGTCGGATCGCTGCCCACCGGCACCGGCTCGGTGATTGACGCCGACGATGCTACCGGTAAGGATAACGGCGCTGTCTGCCTGGCGCACTCCGGCTGGGCCGCCCCCGCCTTTGACCGCCCGATCTGGGAAAAAGTCAGCATTGACCCGTTCTATGGTGACCCGGACAACTTCGCGAACAGCAAGCCCGTTGTGCTGGCCTTCAACGACTGGCTGGCCGTGGCCGACTACAGCCCCAACAAGGAACTGGCTGCGGAATGGTTGAAGCTGGCCTTCTCGAAGGAAGCCAACAACAAGTGGAACGAGACGATGGGCCTGATCCCCGCCCGCAATGACTCGCAGTACGGTTACGTGCTCCAATCGCCGCAGCTCAAGACCGAAGCCGAGCTGGCTTCCAAGTACGGCGTAGGCTTCGCTGGCATCAAGGAATCCGCCAAACTGTCCACCATCATGCAGGATGCCCTCGGCAAGCTGGTGACGGACGAGCTGAGTGTGGAAGACGCCATCGCCAAAATCCAGACTGAATACACCGACGCGCTGAAGTAATCGGGTGTAGCATATGCGTGGTTGGGGGGCGCGCCTCCCCAACCACGCCCATTTTTCCCAGGAGTGATGCGTATGCCGGCCAACCCGTACCTCAAAGTGCTGCTTGCCGCAGGCCTGACGGTGTTGTTTATCATCGCCAGCAGTATCGCCGTGGGCTGGCTGGCGCGCCAGGTGGCGCGCATGCGCGGCGCGACCGCCAAAGAACAGGAAAACACCTTCGCGGGTTATCTGTTCGCTTCACCGTGGATCGTTGGTTTTCTGATCTTCGTCATCGTTCCGCTGGGTTTTTCGCTGTACTGGAGCTTTACCGACTACCGCGTCACTTCCAACCAGCCGCCCAACTGGCTGGGGCTGGAGAATTACCAGAAAATTATCTTCAGCGATCTGAGCTTCCGCGCTTCGATTGTCAATACCCTGTACCTGACGCTCATCGGGCTGCCGCTGCAGATGGGCATGGCGCTGCTGCTGGCGGTGCTGCTCAACCAGAAGCTGCGCGGCGAGCGCGTGTTCCGCATGTCGTTTTACCTGCCGGTGGTACTGGGTTTCAATACCGCGGTGCTGTTGTGCTGGCGCCTGATGCTCAACACGGGCACAGGCATCATCAACCAGATGCTGCGCGCGGCGGCGACCTTCCCACCGTTTAGCCTGTTGATGCGCGCGGTTATTTACGTGCAGGAAGTCTTCAGCGCTTTCTTCCTGGGGCTGAACAACAATAACTTCAACTTGCTCAACAAAGTCATTGAAGCCGGTTTCCCCGACCCTAACCGCGTGCCGCTGTGGGTGCAAAGCCCGCTATGGTCGAAGATGTCGGTGGTGCTGTTGATGATCTGGGGCTGCGGCTCGATGATGCTGATCTTCCTGGCCGGGCTGAATAACATCCCGAAAGAACTGCACGAAGCCGGTCAGGTGGATGGCGCATCCGGCTGGCAGCGCTTCTGGAAGATCTCCTTTCCGCTCCTCACCCCATATATCTTCTATAACCTGGTGGTGGGCATGATCAGCTCGCTGCAGATTTTTGAGCCGATCTTCGTGCTCTACCGCGACAACCAGCCGCTGGTTTCCTCGGCCATCTCTATGGTCTATTACCTGTGGCAGAAGAGCTTCAGCCACTTTGAAATCGGCTATGGCTCGGCCATCTCGTGGGTCATTCTGGTGATCATCTTTATCGTCACCGCCATCCAGTTCCAGCTGCAGAACCGCTGGGTCACCTACGACCTGTATTAGGATAAGAGACCGGCATGCGAAAATATTGGGCCATCCTTAAGAGCATGATCTTATACGTTGTCCTGACTGCGGCAAGCGTGTTGATGAGCTTCCCGCTATTCTGGATGATCTCGTCCTCGCTCAAGACGGTCGCGGAAACCAACGCGCCGGGCATCGTGTGGGTTCCCAACCACCCGACCCTGGCGGCGTATATCAACATTTTCAATAATGGGCAGTTCCTGCGCTCGTACTTCAACTCGGTGTTTTACGTCACGCTGGCGTTGGCCGGCACGCTGTTCTCGATCGCCGCGGTGGCATATGCCTTCAGCCGCATTCAGTGGCCGGGGCGCAATGTGGTGTTCTTCCTGATGCTGGCGACGATGATGATCCCGCCACAGGCGTTGATCGTGCCGCAGTATGTGTTCTTCAACAAGCTGCGCTGGATCGGCACTTTCAACCCGCTGGTGATTCCCGGCTATTTCGCCGGCGGCGCGGCGATGATTTTCCTGCTGCGCCAGTCGATGGCGCAAATCCCCAAAGAAATGGATGAGTCGGCGTTCATTGATGGAGCCAGCCACGTGCAGGTGTGGTGGAATATCATCCTGCCGCTGGTAAAAGCCCCGCTGGCTACGATCTCGACCTTCCTGTTTGTGGGCTTGTGGAACAGCCTGCTGACCCCGCTGATGTACCTGCAGACCGCCGACCTGTACACCCTGCCGGTCTATCTATCCACCCTCTATAACATCAACCAGACGGTGCAGCCCTGGCCGACAATCATGACCGCTGCCGTGCTCACCACCATACCGCTCATCATTGTCTTTTTCTTTGCTCAGCGCTATATCCTGGAGAGCGTGGTGATGACCGGGCTGAAAGGCTAACATGGACATCACAGATACCATCGGCCAGAAGTTGCTGATCGCCTTTGACGGCAAGGGCGACCTGCCGGAGGGGCTGCTGCGCGCATTGGAAATCTATCGCCCGGCGGGGATCACACTGTTCCGCAGCCGCAACATCGAAAGCCCGGACCAGGTGCACGGGCTGACCGCCGGCTTGCAGGCCGCGGCGCGCCGCCTAGGGCTGCCACCGCTGCTGATTGCCGTGGACCAGGAAGGCGGGCAGTTGATGGCGCTGCAAGGGGCCACCCCGCTGCCCGGCAACATGGCGCTGGGGGCTGCCAATTCGATCGAGCTGGCCACCCGCGCCGGCGAGGTGCTGGGCCGCGAACTGGCCGCGCTGGGGATCAACGTGGACTATGCACCCTGTGTGGATGTGAACGTGAACCCGCAGAACCCGGTGGTGGGCGTGCGCTCGTTTGGCGAAGACCCTGCCCGGGCAGCCGCGCTGGGGGCTGCCATAATCGAAGGCATCCAGTCACAGCATGTGGCCGCTACGGCCAAGCACTTTCCCGGCCACGGTGACGTGACCGGCGACTCGCATTACACCACGCCGCAGCTGGCCCACACGCTCGATGAGCTGCGCGCGATAGACCTGCCGCCGTTTCGCGCCGCCGCCAACGCCGGCGTAAAGCTGATGATGACCGCGCACATTGCCCTGCCGGGGGTAGACGGTCCCGATGCGCCGCCCGCCACGCTCTCCGGGCGCGCCCTCAAAGGGCTGCTGCGCCAGGAACTGGGCTACGATGGCGTGGTAGTTACCGACGCGATGGACATGCTCGCCATCCGCCAGGGTGACGAATTGGGCGCGGAAGCCCTGCGCGCCGTGAATGCCGGGGCCGACCTGCTTTTAATGACCGTTGATCCAGCGGATTACGCCCGCGTGCAGTCTACCCTGGCCGCGGCATTGCGAGACGGTACGTGGCCTGAGCCCATAGTCCGGCGCTCCGCCGCTCGCGTGGCGGCGTTGAAAGATTGGTTGCGCGCTGCACCTCCCGCGCCGGATTTGGGCGTGGTGGGCTGTGCCGCGCACCGTCGCGTTGCGGAAGAAATTGCGGCCGCATCGATGACCCTGGTGCGCGATGACCCGCGCCGGCTGCCGCTGCGCCTGCGGTCCGATCAGCGCGCTGTAGTGATCATGCCGCAACCGCGCGACCTGACCCCCGCGGATACGTCATCTTACCTGCGGCCAAAACTGGCGGATGCTCTGCGCGCCTACCACCCCAATGTGGAAGAAATCATCGTGCCCTTCGATCCACAGCCGGAACACATCCACGCGCTGCTAGAGCAGGTGCGCGGCGCGGATGTGCTCATCATTGGTACGCTCAACGCCATCCACCAGCCGCGGCAGGCGGCGCTGGTGCGCGCGCTGCTGGAGACGGGCATCCCGGCGGTGGTGGTGGCACTGCGGCTGCCCTACGACCTGGCCGCCTTTCCCGAAGCGCAGACCTACGCCTGCACCTACAGCATCGTCGAGCCGTCGCTCGAGGCCCTGGCGCGCGCGTTATTCACACCGGATGGTTTTCCCGGCCGGCTTCCGGTTGGCATCCCGGGGCTGTACCCCGCGGGGCATGGCGCTGTGCGTTAGGCTTTCATCCCGGCGCTGCACTGGCGCTTCATCGTCGATGTTGCCCACGAATCGGGGTAGTTCTTCGTGCCCGAGCATCTGGCGGATGGCCTGATTATCGCCGTTATGATACCAGTAGCGGAAATACTGGTGGTGAAGATTGTTTGAGGGGTTTTTCATGTTAACATTAACCCATGAATATTACGTTGGAAATTTTGATCGTCTTCCTGTTAATCCTTGCCAATGGCATCTTTTCAATGTCAGAAATCGCGGTGGTTTCGGCGCGCAAAGTGCGCCTGCAGCAGCGCGCTGAGGACGGCGTGCGCGGCGCTCGCACCGCGCTGGCGCTTGCCAACGCGCCCACGCGTTTCCTGTCCACCGTGCAGGTGGGAATCACCCTGGTGGGCGTGCTCACCGGCGCAGTCGGCGGCGCCACCCTCACCCGCGAGCTGGGGCGGCTGCTGGCGCGCATTCCCGGATTCGAACCTTACGCCCAGGGCGTGGCCTTCGCGTTGATCGTGCTGGTAATCACCTACTTCACACTCATCCTCGGCGAGCTGATCCCCAAGCGCATTGGCATGAATAACCCGGAAGGCGTGGCCGAAAAGATTGCCCGCCCCATGTACCTGCTCTCGCGGCTGGCCTCGCCGGTGGTCTCGCTGTTGAGCTGGTCTACCGAAATGGGCTACCGGCTGCTGGGCATCCAGCCTTCGCGCGAGCCCCCGGTGACGGAAGACGAAATTAAGGTGTTGATGGAACAGGGCACGCAGGTGGGCGTGTTTGAAGAGGCGGAAATGGACATGGTGGAGAGCGTGTTCCGCCTGGGCGGCCGGCGTGTGGACGCGATGATGACCCCGCGCACCGAGATCGTCTGGCTCGACCTCGACCAGACCTTCGAGCAAAACCTGGAGCTGATAATCCGCAGCGGGCATTCGCAGTTCCCCGTGGCGCGCGACAACCTGGACAACGTCATCGGCGTGCTGCGCGCCAAAGACCTGCTCACCTTCCTGGAAGGCCGAGATCAGCCGGTGGATCTAAAAACCCTGGCCCAGCCGCCGCTGTTTGTGCCGGAAAGCACCCCTGCCATTCGCGCGCTGACCAATATGCGTACCACCGGCGATAACGTGGTGCTGGTGATCGACGAGTACGGCGGCTTGCAGGGCATGGTTACGCTCAACGATGTGCTGCAGTCGATCGTCGGCATGATTGCCGGGCAGGGTGGGGCGGCTGAGCCGCAGATTGTGCGCCGCGAGGATGGCTCGCTGTTGTTGGACGGGCTGCTGGCGATCGATGAGTTTAAAGAGCTGATGAACGTGGACTACCTGCCAGATGAAGAACGGGTAGGCTTTCAGACGCTGGCCGGGTTTGTGGTCAGCCAGATCGGCAGCATCCCGAACACCGGGCAGAGCTTTGAGTGGAACGGCTGGCGTTTCGAGGTGATCGACATGGACGGGCGACGGGTGGATAAGCTGCTGGCGGTGATGCTGCAATAATCGCTTATAATCAACCTGATATGATCCCCGTTCATCTCTGCCTGTCCGGTTTCCTGTCGTACCTCGACCCGGTTGACCTGGATTTCACCACCTTCGACGTGGCATGTATCTCCGGTTCCAACGGGGCGGGGAAATCCTCGCTGCTGGACGCCATCACCTGGGTGCTGTTTGGTCAGGCGCGCCGCGGCGATGATGCCATCATCAACAGCCACGCCAAAACCGCTGAAGTGACCCTCGACATGCAGTACGAAGGCCACAAGTACCGCGTGCAGCGCATCAAAACGCGCGATAAGTCAGTGGCGCTGGAGTTCTTCGTGTGCACGCCCGAGGGTGAGTGGCGCGCGCTGACCGAGCATACCGTGCGCGAGACTGAAAAACGCATCCGCCAGACGCTGCGCATGGATTACGAAACCTTCGTCAATGCCTCGTTTTTCCTGCAGGGCAAGGCTGATTCGTTCGCGCAGCAGTCACCGGGCAACCGCAAGAAGATCCTGAGCAGCATTTTGGGGCTGGAAGTTTGGGAAACCTATCGCGCCAACGCTTACGAGCGGCGCAAGCTGGCCGAAAGTGAAGTCACCACCATCGATGGCATCCTGGATGAGATCAACAAGGAGCTGGGCGAGGAAGAGCAGCGCAAAGGGCGCTTGAAAGACCTGGAAGATGCGCTGGTGCAGTACGAAAACCTGCGCAAGGAAAAAGAGGCCACGCTGGATGCGCTGCGCCGCACAGCGGCATCGCTGGAAGAGCAGCGACGCATGGTGCAGGTGCTGCAGGGGCAGCTTCAGGCAGCGCGCGCGCGTCTGGCCGACCACGACACGCAGCGCGAAGCGCGACAGCGCGAGCAGCAGCAGTACCGCGAGCGGCTGGCCAGTGAAACGGATGTGCAGGCAGCCTACCAGCGTTGGCAGGCTGCGCGCCAGGACCTGGAACGCTGGGACGCGGTGGCCGCGAACTTTCGCCAGCACGATCAGGAGCGCACCGCGCCTTTGATGGCCATTCGCGCCGAGGGCAGCAGGCTGGAACAGGAGCTCCAGAGTTTGCTGGCACAGGAACACGCTATCCAACAGGGCATGGAGCGCCTGCCGCTGCTGGAAGAGCAGATGAAAACCACCGAAACCAGCCTGACGGAGCTGGCCGCGCGGCTTAATGAGCGTCCGGAACTGGAAAACACGATCCGCCGGCTGCACGTCGAGGCGGGTGAGGCCCAGGCGGAAAACCGCAGCCTGCGCGAGCAGATGACCGATCTGCGCCAGCGCATTGACCGTCTCAAAGAGATCGGCGGGGCGGTGTGCCCGCTGTGCGGCCAGCCGCTGGGCGCTGAGGAGCGCGAGCAGTTGATCCAATCGCTCGAAAATCAGGGGCGCGAAATGGGCGACGTGTTCCGCCAGAATCAGAAGCTGCTGCAAGATGGTGAAACACAGCGTAAGGAGATGGAAGCTCGGCTGGGCGAATTTGGCCCGCTGGAAGAAGATTTGCGCCGGCTGCATCGCATGGCAGACCAGCTCGCTGACCAGCACCAGCAGGTGATCAGCTCATTAGATGCCTGGAAGAGCGGCGGCGCGCTGCGGCTGGCCGAAGTGCAGCGCCTATTGGACGAGGAGAATTACGCACCCGAGGCACGCGCCGAGCTGGAGCGCATCAATGCGCTGTTGAAGGAGCTGGGCTATGACGCCGCCGCGCACGACGCGGTGCGCCGCGCCGAACAGGACGGGCGCAGCTCGGAAGAGGCACTGCGTCAGATCGAAGCCGCGCGTGCTGCCCTGGGCCCGCTGGAGCGCGAGCTGGAACGCCTGGATGAGCAGATAGCGGCTGAGCGGCTGAACGTGGAAGCCCAGCAAGCTGCCACGCGCAGCGCCGAAGAGCAGTACCGCGCCGGTGCGGACGCGCTGCCCGACCTGAACCAGGTGGAACGCGACCTGTTCAACCTTCAGGAAAATGAGAATCGCGCCCGCATGCAAGTGGGCGGCGCGCGCCAGCAGGTGCAGGTGCTGGACACACTGCGCAAGCGCCACAAAGATCAGGCGCAGCGCCGCGAGCTGGCCGCGCGCCAGGTGAACCAGCTCAAGACACTGGAGCGCGCGTTTGGCAAAGACGGCGTGCCAGCGCTGCTGATCGAACAGGCGCTGCCCGAGATCGAAACCCAGGCCAACGAAATTCTTGACCGGCTGAGCGGCGGTAACATGGCCGTGCGTTTCTCCACCCAGAAAGATTACAAGGATAAATCGCGCGATGATAAGCGGGAAACGCTCGATATCATCATCAGCGATGCTTCAGGCGCGCGCGAGTACGAACTGTTTTCGGGCGGCGAGGCGTTCCGCGTCAATTTTGCCATCCGCCTGGCGTTGTCGCGCTTCCTTGCGCAGCGCGCCGGGGCGCGGTTGCAAACCCTGGTGATTGACGAGGGCTTTGGCAGCCAGGACGTGGAAGGCCGCCAGCGGCTGATTGAGGCCATCAACCTGGTGCGGCCGGATTTCGAGAAAATCCTGGCGATCACCCATCTGGAAGAGCTAAAAGAAGCATTCCCGGTGCGGATCGAGGTGGAGAAGACTGCGCGCGGTTCGCAGGTGCGGGTGATTGGATGAGCGATATCGGGCTGCGATTGGGGATCCAGCAGCGCGTGCTGCCCACGTACCGGGCACAGTTGTTTGACACCCTGGCCGATGCCGCGCCGCTGGGGTTGAGCGTGTTTGCCGGGCTGCCGCGCCCCGAAGAAGCGATAGAAACCGCTGCCGCGCTGCGCCGCGCGGCGTTGTATCGCGCCACCAACGTGCACGTTGGCCATGGGCGCTCATATCTGTGTTACCAGCGCGGATTGGTAAGCTGGCTGGAAGCCTGGCGGCCGCAGGCCCTGATTGTTGAGGCAAACCCGCGCTACGTGAGCACGCCGCTGGGCGTACGCTGGATGCGCGCGCACCGCAGCCCGGTAATTGGCTGGGGGCTGGGCGCGCCGGAGAGCGGCGGGCGATTCGCCGGCCTGCTCCACTCCGCTCGGCAGTCTTTCCTGCACCAGTTTGATGCGTTAATCACCTACAGTAGCCAGGGAGCGCGCGAATATATTGCCCTGGGCTTCCCCCAGGAGCGCGTCTTTGTTGCTCCCAACGCCGTTGCGCCGCGCCCAACGCACCCGCTGCCTGAGCGCGCGCTGTTGGCGCAGCCGCATCAGCTTACCCTGCTGTTTGTAGGCCGGCTGCAGGCGCGCAAGCGCGTGGATGTGCTCATCCAGGCCTGCGCCGCCCTGCCGGAAGGCTCGCGCCCGCACCTGTGGGTGGTGGGCGATGGACCCGAGCGCGCCGCACTGGAATCCCTGGCCAGAGAGACCTACCCCCGCGCGCGCTTTCTCGGTGCCCGATTTGGCGCAGACCTGGAGCGCATCTTCCTGGCGGCTGATCTGTTTGTGTTGCCCGGCACGGGTGGGCTGGCATTGCAGCAGGCGATGGCCTACGGGCTGCCAGTTTTGGCTGCCGAGGCCGACGGCACGCAGACCGACCTGGTACGACCGGGCAACGGCTGGCGGCTACCCCCCGGCGACCAGGCGGCCCTGGTGCACTGCCTGCTGGCGGCGCTTAGCGACGCTCCACGGCTGCGCGCGATGGGCGCAGAGTCGTACCGCATTGCCAGCCAGGAAATCTACCTGGAAGGCATGATCGACGCTTTTGCGTGCGCGGTGCAGGCTGCGGCGGATTTTGCCGGGAAGCGAGCGCGCTGATATGCACATCCTGCTGGTGGCAGACGGGCGCAGCCCGATTACCCGGCGTTGGGTGCAGGGCGCGCTGGCGCTGGGTCACCGATTGACGTTGGTTTCCACGTACCCCTGTGGCGACCTGCCCGGGGTAGACGCGCTGTTGATGCTCCCGGTGGCGTTTGCCGGGCTGGCAGGCAGCCAGGTGGGGCGGGTGACCCCCTCTGCGCCGGCCGCCGAGCCTGGCAAGGGCGGGCTGCGGCGGCGTTTTCGCTCGCTATTTGTGTCGGCGCGCTACCTGGCCGGCCCGCTGACACTGCCGCTATATGGGGCGCGCTTCCAGCGCATCGTGCGCGCGCTGCAGCCGGACGTGGTGCACGCGCTGCGTATTCCATTTGAAGGGCTGTTGGCAGCCTACACTCCGAAAGGTGTGCCGCTGGTGCTGTCGATCTGGGGCAACGACCTGACCCTGCACGCACTGCGCAGCCCGGACATGGCGCGCCTCACCCGCCGCGCGCTCCGGCGCGCCGATGGATTGATGGCCGACGCGCGGCGCGATCTGCGCCTGGGGCGCGAGTGGGGTTTTGATTTACAGCGCCCGGCGCTGGTGGTGCCGGGCAGTGGTGGCGTGAACCTGAGCGATCTGCGCGCGGCGCGCGGCAGCGCGGACGTGTTGCTGTCGGCGCTGCCGGCGAATGCGCCGCTGGTGGTCAACCCGCGCGGCTTCCGGCCAGGCAGCGTGCGCACCGAGGTATTCTTCCAGTCGATCCCCTATGTGCTGCAGCACCGCACAGACGTGCATTTTCTGTGCGCCGGGATGGCCGGCCAGAGTGAAGCCCTGCGCTGGGTGGAAAAATGCAAAATCGAGCCGCAGGTACACCTGCTGCCGTACCTGTCGCAGCCCGAGCTGTGGGACATCTTCCTGCGCGCCGCGGTGACGGTTTCAGTCAGCGCGCATGATGGCACGCCCAACTCGCTGCTGGAAGCCATGGGCTGCGGCTGTTTCCCGGTGGCCGGAGATATTGAATCATTGCGCGAATGGATCACCCCGGGTGTAAACGGCATGCTGGTAGACCCGGAGCAGCCCCAGGCTCTGGCCGAAGCCGTGCTGCTGGCGCTGGAGCATCCCAATCTGCGCGTGGCGGCCGGCGAAAAGAATATGCGCCTGGTTTCTGAGCGCGCCGAGGCTAACCTGGTGCGCGCGCAGATCGAAGTGTTTTACCAGCGCATGGCCGGGGGGCTGCCCGCTGCCAGTGACCCCGACGCGCACTGAGCCTATCCGCCGGGCATTTTTACGCCCAGCATCTTTGCCATTTTGGTGAAGCCGCGGCCCATGGGCGTCGAGTCCATCCAACCGTCGCCCACACTGGCTTCACCTGCGCGCATCTTGCGCAGGATTAATAGCGCCTGTGGCAGCATGCCCAGAACAAAGAACACAACCGTGCCCACCCCGTAAGCGATGTGCGCCCCGTCGCCAAAGCGCAGCCACATCCACGGGATGAGCAGGAATACCCACAAGATCAGCGCGGCGGGCACACTGCGCAGGATCAACATGCCGATCAGAGTGCCGGCGATGGGCAGCACCGGCACGGCCAGCCAGTCAATCACCAGCAGACTGCCGATCATCACCGAGTAGCCGCCGCTGCCTTTGAAGCGGTGGTACAGCGGGTAAATATGCCCCGCCAGCACCATGATTGCCGCGAACAGGTAATACTGCTGGCCGGAGAACAGCAGCCGCGCGCCCAGCACCACCACCAGGCCTTTGAGAATATCCAGCACGCTGACCAGCATGCCCCAGTTCGCGCCCAGCGCCGCGCCCACGGTGCTGGCGCTGACCGAAGACAGGTCGAAGGACTGGCCGGTTTCGGCATCTTTGAGCTGAAATTTTTCGATGTCTTTGCCGGTTTTCGCCCGGTAAACGATGCGCGCAAACGATAAACTGCCCACCAGGTAACCAATGAGCGCAATCAGCACGGCGATGCGGATATCCATAACCCACCCCTTTTTGGATATTGTCAGATGTAGGGTTTTGACAGGAAACTGTGTTTAGTATAGCGAATGCCTGCACAGTGTTCAATAGGGTAACGCATAATGTAGGGAGAAAAGTATCTTTCCCTGGCTGCTATATAATAACCATATGGATAATTACGCGTTAGCCGAGATTTTTGACCGGATTGGATCGCTCCTGGAAATCAAGGGCGAAGTCGTTTACAAGTACCTGGCGTACCGCAAAGCCGCCGACAGCCTGCGCAGCCTCGGGGAAGATGTCAACCAGATAGCCCATGAAGGCCGGCTGACGGATATTCCTGGGGTGGGCAAGGCCATCGCGGAAAAGATTCAAGAGCTGCTCTCCACCGGGCGGCTGGAATTCCTGGAAAAGCTGGAAGCAGAAATCCCGCCCACACTGGTGGAATTGCTGGATGTGCCGGATGTCGGCCCGCGCAAGGCGAAAATGTTGTACCAGCAGGCTGGCATAAAAAGCCTGGCTGACCTGGAAGCCGCGGCGCGCGCCGGCAAGCTGCAGGGTCTTCCCGGCATCGGTGAAAAGACCGAGGCGCGCATCCTTTCGGGCATCGACGCGGTGCGCCGGCGCAGCAAGCGCATGATGCTGGACGTGGCGCGCGGCCACGCCCAGCGCTGGGTGAGCTGGTTGCGCGAGCAGCCCGGAGTGACCAATGCCGAAGCGGCCGGCAGCCTGCGGCGATGGAAAACCACCGTGGGCGACCTGGACCTGGTGGCTACCGCTGATGATCCGGCTGCGGTAATGGAAGCCTTCACCCACCACCCGGACGTGCGTACCGTTCTGGGTGAAGGCTACAACAAGTCCAGCGTGGAGCTACGCAGTGGGTTGAATGTCCAGTTGTGGATCCAGCCACAATCCAACTGGGGCAGCCTGCTGCAGTTTGTTACCGGCTCGAAGGACCATAATGTGCGCGTGCGCGAGCTGGCGCAGAAGAAGGGCCTGTCACTTTCCGAGCGGGGCTTCCTGCGCGAGGATGGCAGCGAAATTGTGTGCGAGACGGAAGAAGAAGTCTACGAGGTGTTGGGGCTGGCGTGGATGCCGCCCGAGATGCGGGAAGATCGCGGCGAGGTGGAAGCAGCGCGTAAGAAGAAAATCCCGGCTCTGATCCGCGTGGAAGATCGCCTGGCCGAGCTGCACACGCATACCACCTGGAGCGACGGCGGGGCCAGCCTGGAAGAAATGGTGCGCGCCGCCGCGCAGCGCGGCCTGCGCGCCTACGCCATTACCGATCACTCGGCGGGGCTGGGCGTGACCAATGGCCTGACCCCTGAGAGGCTGCGCGCGCAGCGCGAGGAGATTGACGCGCTGCAGGCAAAACTTGGGCAAGAAATCCTGCTGCTGCAGGGCTCGGAAGTGGAGATCCACGCCGACGGCCACCTGGAGTTTTCGGATGAGGTGCTCGCCAGCCTGGATGTGGCGATCGCTTCGCTCCATACCGGGCTGCGCCAGCCGCGCGAACAGGTCACCGAACGGCTGATCAATGCCATTCGCAACCCGCATATCGACATTATCGGCCACCTGAGCGGGCGGCTGCTGCCGAACCGCGAGGGCGCCGACCTTGACATGGAAGCCGTGCTAAAGGCCGCGCTGGAAAGCGGTGTATGCCTGGAGATCAACGCCAGCCCGTACCGGCTGGACCTTGACGAGGTGTACGCCCGTCGCGCGGCGGAGATGGGCATCCTGCTATCGATTAACACCGATGCGCACCGCCCGCAGGAACTGGACCTGGCGATCTATGGCGTTTCGGTGGCGCGCCGCGCCTGGGTGCGCCCGGAGCAGGTGATCAATACCTGGGAGCCGGAGCGCCTGCGCGACTGGCTGCGCAGCCGCGGCAAAAAGCGCTAGATGCAGGCTGTTCATGCATAGCACAGAACGTTCCCCGAGCCTTTCGAAGGGAACGTTCTGGTTGCGTGCGTAGTGGCTAAGGGATCGCGCCGAAGACCACCTGGTTGCGGAAGGCCAGGAACACCACTCGGTTGGGGTTGATCGCAAACGCGGTGACCGGCTTTTTGGGCAGCGGGAAATCGCGCTCCTGCTCGGGGTCCTGGCGCATTTCGCGTTGGAAGTTCAGTCGCAGGCTAAAGTGGTAGATGGCCGGGCCTTTGCTGTCTAGCATGAACAGCGACGGGTCGGGCGGCTGCGTGGTGACCATCTGCAGGAAGCCGGCATCCGAGAAGCTCTGCACCGCGCCATCCGCCGCTCCGTAGGGAGCCGGGTCGTTGCAGCGCGTGGGCGAGAAATCGAAGCCCGAATAGGTACACACGGTCATCTGCCCGCTGGATCGCAGCAGGTACAGATCATCGCTGTACAGGGCAATGTCGATCACGTCCGCCAGGTTGGGTACTTCATTGCCAAAGAACAACCGCGGCCGGTCACTAAAGGCGTAATCCACGCCATCAAAGCGCCATACGGCGTTATTTTGCAAGTCCAACACGTACAGGTCGCCGTTGTTTAGCGCCATCGCGGTAATCTTACCCCAGTTGTTTTCGGGCGCGGCCAGCACGGCTGCCTCAGGGGTTTCACCAGGCTTGCAGTACAACAGGTTACCCAGCGCATCCACCGCCAGCACGCTGGCCTTTGAAGCCGTGTTGGGCGGTAAGGTGGCCATACCCACCAGCGGACCGATGATCTTATTGCCCACCGGGCCAGGCCCGCAGGAGAAGTTTGGGTCGTACTCGTAAGAGCGCGTGGCGCGGGTCATGCGCAGCACGCGGCCGGATGTCGCGTCGAGCAGGTACAGCTCGTTGTTGGTGGCGGCCATGCGCGTAACGTTGATACTGTCGGCCAGCACGCCGGTAAAAGCGGGGGCCAGCGCCAGGCGCACAATGCCATCCAGCGAGTCCATAGCAGCCTGGGCTTTGCGCCGCAGCGTAATCGATTCATCGTCCTGGCCAAACTCTTCGGATTTGTTGACCCAGTACATCACCTGTTCCCAGTTGGCGCGGCGCTGGGTATTGTCGGTTTGCGCCGCGGCCAGGTCGGCAAAACCACGCGCCTGCTGCATGTACACGATGCGCTGCTCGCTGGCCCCGGCGCGGAAGTACATTGCCGTGGCCGCCGCGGTGACAATGATCGGAATGGCGACAGCGATAAAAATCAGCGTGGCAGTGGATGGGGTCATCGATGCCTGCGCCCCCGGGATGCGTGGCAGGGCGCCGCCCACGGCGCGGCCGGCGCGGACGCGGGCTTTGCGCATGCGCCGGAAGAACGCAGCAATGCGCCGTGCCAGCGGGTTCGGCCCCGCCGGCGCTCCCGTGGTTGGCTGGGATACGGCCGGCGCGTGGTGCAGCAGCCCGCCCAGTCCCGGCTTTTTGGCTGCCGGGGCCTGCCCGGCCGCGGCTGCCATCTGCGCGCGGCGTTCCTGCACGCGGCGGCGCGCCTGGCTGGTCACGGACGTGGTGACCAGCGGTGTTTCTGGCGTTACGGGCGGCTCGCTTTCCGTCGCCACAGGCTCAAGACTTTCCGCTTCAGGCGCGGGTGTGGCGGCCTGCTCGGTTGGCGTGCTGCGCGCCGGCGCCGGCGGGATGGCGGGGTGCGACTGCGCGCCGGGCGCGCTCTGCGCGGGAACGGGCACCACGGGTGCTGGCGTTGGGGCAGCGGCGGGGGCCAGCGGCTCGCTGCGCACCTGGCCGGAGCCGTTCTCAAAACGCAGCAGCCCGCCGCGCAATCCTTCTGGTGCGCGCGCCAGCAGTGCAGCGCCATCACGCGCGGATAGGCCAGCCAGCGCGTCCGGCCAGCTCTCAGGTGGATCAGTCACCAGCAGCAGGCCGTCGCCTTCGGCCAGCGTGGTCTGGAAGAAACGCAGCGGCACGCTGCGGCTGGCGCCCAGACCGCGGCCAGCGCTGGACGGGTCGTAGTAATCCGCGGCGCTGCCATTGGACAGGTGGATGGTATGGGTGGGGCCGGCGTGTGCAATATACGCCAGGCTGCCGCGCATGACGCACAGGTTAAGGGTCAGAATTTGCGCGGCACGGTCCGAGCGCGCCAGCAGATTTTCGTTCAGGGCTTCAACCGCTTCTTTGATGGCCGAGGTGACCGTGCCGCCGGTGCGGTAATACACCTCGCTCAGTCGCTGGAAGGCCTCGGCGGCCAGCTCGGGGGTCAGCGGCTGGGCGGTAGCGCTGGACAGGCACACCGCCAGCAGGTCCGAAGCGCGGTGGCGATCAACGCGGCGCGGCGCGGCGGTAGCCTGAAAGCCGGGTAGATCAGGCATGCGATTGAGAGGGGTGAGGATCAGATCAAACACGTTGGCAGCCTATCCATGGGTATGGGTTCGTTTGTGATGGCTCCCGCCTGTTTTCCGGTGGGTATAGCCATGATTATACATCGAATGCAGCCGCCTCATGCGATGCACGGAGTATGCCAGCCGGGTTCATGCTACAATGGTGCGGCTGGATTCTTTCCTCGGGGAGCCTGTATGGGTTTGAACGTATTCCGGATGCGCGGCGTGTATCCGCGGCAGTACTGGTTATTATTTTGGGGCTATATGATCAGCACAATCGGGCAGTCGATGATCTGGCCGTTTCTGATCATTTACGTCAGCGAGAAGCTCAACCAACCGCTGACCGCGGTGGCCTCGCTGATGACGATCAATGCCGTCACCGGGCTGGTATTTTCGTTTTTCTCCGGCCCGGTGGTTGACCGCGCCGGCCGCAAGTGGGTGATGGTGGTCAGCCTGCTGGTGAGCGGGCTGGTGTATTTCTTCTACAGCCGCGCCGCCAGCCTGCTGGCGTTTGCCGTGCTCCAGGCGATTTCGGGGGCGTTCAATCCGCTGTACCGCGTGGCTGCCGACGCGATGATGGCCGACCTGATCCCCAGCGACCAGCGCGTGGATGCGTACGCGTTGATGCGGCTGGGGCACAATATGGGCGTGGCCATTGGCCCGGCGGTGGGTGGGTTTATCGCGGCATCATCCTACGCGATGGCTTTTTACTTCGCCATGGCCGGGATGATGCTCTTCGCCGTTTTGGTGGCTATGTTCGCCGTCGAAACCCTGCCTGCGCATGCCGGTTCGCTCGCGCAGCCAGCCGGCCGGTTTGGCGGGTACGATCGCCTGGTGCGCGACCGCCCGTTTTTGTACTTCGCGCTCAGTTTCACGCTGACACAGGTGCCGGCCACCATCTTGTGGGTGCTGCTGGCGGTGTATGCCAAGCGGAACTTTGGCATTCCAGAGAGCCTGTACGGGCTGATCCCAACCACGAACGCGGTGATGGTTCTGCTGCTGCAACTGTGGGTCACGCGCGTTACTAAGACCTATCCGCCGCTCAAGGCGCTGGCCGCCGGCGCGCTAGTCTATGGCCTGGCGCTGGGCAGCATCGCACTTGGGCGCGGGTTCTGGTGGTTCTGGGCGACGATGGTGTTCTATACCGTAGGCGAGATGATCCTGATGCCCACCGCCACCACCTATACCGCGAATCTGGCACCGCCGGATATGCGCGGGCGGTACATGAGCGTGTACACGCTGAGCTGGGGCGCGGCGTCGGGTATTGGGCCGGTGCTGGGCGGGTTTTTGAGTGATACCCTGGGGCCGCGTTCTCCCTGGGTAGGAGCGATGGTGATTGGACTGCTCAGCGCCGCAGCATTCCTGCTGCTTTCGCGCCATCCCGACCCGCGTGCGGTGCAGCAAAATCCTGCGTTATAAAATTGATTGACAAACTTCCGCCAAATGCGCTACTCTTAACCAACAGGTTCGGAGCATGTTCGTCCGGGCTGCGTTTGAGGGGGTTATCTAGATTCTCTGTGGGCTTCTGTTCCCGCGTGCCAGTCAAACCATTCCTCGAGCAATGCCGTGTCGATCCCTGGGCCTGGAATCCAATCCACCACCCATTTTTCACCGTATTTCCTCAGGAGTTACAGCAATGGCACGCAAGTTTATTGTTTTCCTCGTTTTGGCGCTGGTGCTGACGGCCTGCACAGGACCGAAAGCCGTCGATGTGCAACCCACCAACCCCCCCAGCCTCTCTGTAGCAACTGCCACACCGGCCCCGGCCCAACCTACCGCGGTTCCGCCCACAGAGACACCCGTACCGCCGACCACAGCGCCAACCGAAGCGCCAACCGAGGTGCCGACCGAAGCACCGACCGCCGGGCCGACTGACACGCCCGAGCCAACCGGCCCGCAGCCGCTGCTCGAAGATTTTGACAGCGACACGCCCGAAGGCTGGAAGTTCTTTTACGTGGCGGGCACCGAGCGCGGAAACCACATCTTCACCGAAGACAGCAAGCTGATGTTCGAGCTGAACACCAAAGAGACTTACGGCTATAGCTACTACGAGAACCAGGAATACACCGACGTCGTGGTCTCAGCCGAGGTGGAGAACATGGGCGACAATAGCAACGGCATGGCCGTTACCTGCCGCATGAACGACAAGGGCTGGTACGAGCTGCGCATCAGCAGCGATGCCAAGCTGAACGTATTCCGCTATGACCAGTTGAAGAAAGACAAAGGACAGAACCCCTACGTGCAGCTCATCCCGCAGTACATCCTGCGCGAAATCAACCCCGGGTTCAAGACCAACAATATCACCCTGGCCTGCGTGGGGAACGAAATCCGTATCTTCATCAACGAGACCGAAATGGTATACGATAACAAGACCATTACCGACAGCACCTATAAGTCGGGGTATGTTGGCTTGGGAGCGATGTCCTTCACCACCAGCAACTACGGGGTGAAGGTAGGCGTACAAGCCATCGCCGCCGAAGTGCCGTAGCATTCGATGGTTGAAGATAAATGCCCGGGTGCAGCGCTGCACCCGGGCATTTTTTCTATGACATTTCCCCCACTTGTATTTACGCGGGGTGTATGCTACGCTGTTTTCACATGAGCAGATGCCATACTGACAACTGAGGCGAGGGAGTTTACAACCTGAGCTGTGGAAGCGTGTGTGGCAATATAGCCACTTTAGGGACCGATCTGGTTACCCTGGATATCCTGTGGCATGCCTGCCAGATGGCGGCACCCGCAACAATAGCGGGTTTGACCAGGAGACGAGCATTCCATTTGGAGTACGGCGCTGCTCATGTTTTTTATAGGAGGTACAGCTGTTGAATCACCGTGGGAAGAGCGCCGGGTGCTGACCGAGAAGGTCACCCGGCGCTCCACGTTTTGCGGCGCGGCTTGCCCGGCCGCGCGTAGGATGCTATAATCTCGCTGACGCCCGAGTAGCTCAACTGGACAGAGCAAGGCACTCCTAACGCCTAGGTTGAGAGTTCGAGCCCCTCCTCGGGCACTGAAGCTTACACCAGCGGGGTCGCATATGCGACCCCGCTGGTGTATTTGCTTATTTCTTTGCCACGATCTCGCGCAGGGCCTGGCCAAAATGCTGGATTTCTTCCACCGTGTTGTAATGCGTGGCGCCGATGCGCAGTAGCCCGCCCTGACCTTCCAGGCCCAGCCGCGTGGTTACTTCGAGGGCGTAAAAATTGCCATCCCAGGTATAAATGTTGTATTCGTCCAGCCGCGCGGCCAGCTCGGCGGGAGTGAAGCCCTCGACGGTGAGCGAGAAGGTGGGCACGCGCCGGTCGAGCCGACCGGGGTCGGTGATGCCGTACACGCGCGCGCCAGGCACGCCGTTAATCGCCGCCAGTAGCTCGCGGTTGAGCTCGGTTTCATAGGCGTGAATGGCGGTCATGGCCTGCTTGAAGCTCAATGCGCGGCCGCTGTAGCGGCCGGCGTACAGCTCGGCGTATTCTTCGCCAAAGGTCTGGCCTACCCATTCCAGGTATTCCAGCGCGCCCAGCGTGCCGGCCATGTGCTCAAAGTTGCCTGTGCCGGTCTCGAACTTGTGCGGGGCGTCGCCGGGGGCAGGGCGCACCTTATAGGCGGGCAGGCTTTCCAGCAGGTCCAGGCGGCCGTACAGCGCGCCCAGGTGCGGGCCAAAGAACTTATAGGCCGAGCACACCAGGAAGTCGCAGCCGATCTGCTGCACGTCGATCGGGCCGTGCGGTGCGTACTGCACCGCATCAATGTAAACCAGTGCGCCGGCGTCATGCGCCATGCGTGTGATTTCTTCCACCGGGTTGATGGTTCCCAGCGCGTTGGAGGCGTAGCCAAAAGCCACCAGGCGCGGCTTTTCTTCCAGCGCGGCAGCCATGTCGTCCAGGTTCAGCGTGCCGTCTTCGGGGTGAAAGTCCACAAAGCGCACGCGCAGCCCCAGGTCGCGCGCCAGCAGCGTCCACGGGGAGACGTTGGCGTCGTGGTCCAGCCGGGTGAGCACCAGGGTATCTCCGGGCTGGAAGGTCTGGCCCAGGGTGCGGCTCATCATAAAGGTCAGCGTGGTCATGTTGGCGCCAAAGATGATCTCATTGGGCGAGGCGGCGTGCAGAAAGTCGGCCATCGCCTGGCGCGCGTGCTCAATGCTGGCGTCGGATGCGCGGCTGGTGGCAAACTGGCCGCCGTGGTTGGCGTTCATGTTAACCAGGTACTCTTCGATGCGTTCAATGCAGGTACGCGCCACCTGCGTGCCGCCGGGATTGTCCAGAAAAATGGCCGGGCGCTTGAGAGCGGGGAACTGGGAGCGGATGGCGTTCAGAAGGAGTGGCATGCCTCACCTGTGCAATTGTGGAATGGGGGAAAGGTTGGGGAGATATAGCTCACCCCGAACGGGCAGTTCGGGGTGAGGCATTTGCGGTCAATGAATTTAGAGTGCCGGCGCAAAAGCGCGGGCAGGATCAGTTTTGAAAGTTCTCGTCGTCGTCGTCCGAGAGATCAATTTCGGTTTCCGCGGCATCCGACAGCATGCGGATCCACAATAGCAGCACCTGGCCCTCGTCGGTTTCCACCGAGCGGGCAGCCACGATCGGCACGCGCTCTTCCATGCCGATTTCGTTGCGGTAGTGCAGGTGGATGGCCGTGTGATTACGCCAGGCGCGGTGGCAGCGTTCCACCAGGGCAGCGCCGTTATACGTTCGCAGGCGAGCAACTGCCAGATCATAGAGGAACGGACCTTCGTTCTGGCCCAGGGCCCAACCGTCGTCAATGCTTTCAAACGTTGGCGTGGGGCCTTCAATAATGGTGATTCGATCTTCCATCGTTTGGTTGTTTCCTATGCGAGAATCATACCATAAAACCGGCGTGATGGGGTAGGATGCGTTAAGTAGTTGTAAACCCGGGGCTATGCTATGGAATCTGTAGGGGAGTTGCAAGGCGCGAAGCGAAAATCCCGGCTTTCCGGGTAGTACAATAGGCACATGAACGAGCCACTGCTGCGCCAACTGCTGGCGCAACTGCCCATCCCCACCCTGCGCTACTACGAGCAGGTGGGTTCCACCAATGACGAGGCCCTGCGCTGGGCAGATGATGGCGCGCCGGATGGCGCGCTGGTAGTTGCCGATGCGCAAACCGCCGGCCGTGGCCGCATGGAGCGGCACTGGGTTACGCGCTCGGGCACGGCGCTGGCGTTTAGCCTGGTACTGCGGCCGGACGCGGCGGAAGCCGGGCGGTTAGGATTGTTCTCACCGCTGGGTGCGCTGGCCGTGGCGCAGGCGTTCGAAGAAGGCTGTGGGCTGCGTACCATGATCAAGTGGCCGAATGACGTATTGCTGGATGGCCGCAAAGTGTGTGGCATCCTGTTGGATGCAGCCTGGGATGCCTACCGCCCGACGGCAGTGGTCGTAGGGATCGGCATCAATGTGCTGCGGGAGGCCGTGCCGGAAGAGGAGTTACTCTTTCCTGCCACCAGCGTGCAACACGCGCTGGGGCGGCCCGTGGCGCGTGAGACGCTGCTGCGCGATATCCTGGCGGCATTTTTCGCCTGGCGGACGCGGCTGGGGAGTGATACGTTTCTGCAATACTGGCAATCGCGGCTGGCGTACCGGGGGGAGCAGGTTATGGTGGAACAGCCTGCCGCGCAGACGGTGACGGGGGTGGTGATGGGCGTGGGCGAGGATGGTGAGCTGCGCCTGCGCCTGGCATCTGGGGAAGAAGCAACGATCTACGCCGGGGATGTGCGCTTACGACCGGCAACAAACCAACCGAATGCACACCTGGGAGAAAGCTGATGTTAGACGACCTTCGCAATTCCGCATCGCAGGCTTATGAAGAAGAAGCCACCCTGGAAGAATCGATGGAAGCGGCGAAACCGCAGCGCGGACCCTTTTTGGGCATGACCGCGCAGCAGCGGTTTGTGCTGGCGCTGCTGTTGTTTATGATGGTGTGCGTGATGGGCGGCTTTTGCCTGTTATTGTTCGAGAAAATCTGGCTGCCGATTTATTAAAAACCAATCAAAAAGCACCTCTCCACCCAGCGGGTGGAGAGGTGCTTTTTGATTATTATTCTTCGTCGCCCGCGCTCGGGGCGGGGGGAGTTTCGATGATCGCGACCGGGGCGTTGCCATTGCCGCCCGTGCTGGCCGGGCTGGGCGCGGCGCGGGTGAAAGTCTCCGCAAGGCGCGCCACCGAGGCGACTTTGTCGCCGCTTTCCAGGTTGATCATGCGGTTGCCGCGCGTCGAGCGCCCGCTGGGCGTGGTGTCTTTCAGCCGCAGGCGGATGGCGATGCCGCCGCTGGTGATGATGGTGATCTCGTCTGTCTTGTTAACCACGCGCGCCGAGACGATGCGCCCGGTCTTATCCAGGCTCTTCTGGTCAATCGTCACCACGCCGTAGGTGGCGCGGCTCTTCGCCGGGTATTCCTTGAGCGGTGTGCGTTTGCCAAAACCGCGCTCGGTTACCACCAGCAGGTCGGCATCCGGCTCGACCACGACCATCGAGGTGACACTGTCACCCTTTTTGAGGTTGATGCCGTTGATGCCCGAGGCCGGGCGTCCTTGCGGGCGGATATCCGACTCGGAAAAGCGCAGCGCCTGGCCCAGGGCAGTGATCAGGATGATTTCATCCTTCCCACTGGTGAGCGATACCCAGCCGAGCATGTCGCCCTTTTCCAGGCCGATGGCAACCAGCCCAGAGGGGCGCACGCTGGCCAGCTCAGACAGGTGGATGCGCTTGACCCGCCCGCCCACTGTGGCCATCGTGCAGTAAGCCGCCGACTGGAAGCTGGGCACGGCGACCGTGGCGGTGACGCGCTCGTTTTCGGTCATCGCGAGGTAGTTTTGAATGGAAGAGCCGCGGTCGGCGCGGCCGCCGGCGGGCAGATTGAAGGTGCGCTGCGAGTAGACCTTGCCTTTATCGGTGAAGAACAGGATGGTATCCAGGGTGCGCGCCGGGATCAGGTGCGTGACGGTGTCTTCTTCTTTCACAGCCTGCCCGGTCACGCCGCGCCCGCCGCGTTCCTGCGCGCGATACACGCTGGCGTTTACGCGCTTGATGTATCCGCGTTGGGTAATAGTCACCAGCACGGCTTCGTCCTGGATCAGGTCTTCCTCGCGCAGCTCTTCGTGCGCCTCGGCAGTGATGCGCGTGCGGCGCTCGTCACCGAACTTCTGCGTCACTTCGGTAAGGTCGGTCTGGATGGCGGCGAGGATGCGGCGCGGCTTGGCCAGCAGGTCTTCCAGGTCGGCAATGCGCTCCATGATCTGCTGGAATTCGTCTTCAATCTTCTGGCGTTCCAGCGCGGCCAAGCGGCGCAACTGCATGTCGAGGATTGCCTGGGCCTGCAGGTCGCTGAGCTTGAAGCGGCTTATCAACTGCACTTTGGCTTCATCGGCGTCGCTGGCCTCGCGGATGGTGCGGATCACCGCGTCGAGGTTGTTGAGCGCGATGCGCAGCCCTTCGAGGATGTGAGCGCGGGCGCGGGCTTTCTCCAGCTCGAACTGCGTGCGGCGAATGATGACCTGGATGCGGTGCTCAATATAGATCTGCAGCGCGCGCTTGAGCGAGAGCAGCCGCGGCTCTTTGTTGACCAGCGCCAGCATGATCACGCCAAACGAGGTTTGCAGCGGCGTGTACTTGTACAACTGGTTGAGCACGCGCTTGGGCTGCGCGCCCCGCTTGAGCTCAATAATGATGCTCATCCCACGGCGGTCGGATTCATCGCGCAGGTCGGAAATGGCGTCGATGCGGCCCTCGCGCACCAGGTCGGCAATGCGCTCGATCAACCCGGATTTGTTCACCTGGTATGGAATTTCGGTGATGATGATGGCGGTACGCCCGCCCTTCAACTCTTCGATGTGCGCCATTCCGCGAACGATCAGCCGGCCGCGGCCGGTGGAATAGGCCTGCTGGATACCCTCGCGGCCAACAATCACGCCGCCGGTGGGAAAATCAGGCCCGGGGACCAGCTTCATCAAGTCTTCCACGCTGACTTCATCAATATTATCGTAATGGTCGATCAGGTAACTGATTGCCGCGGTCAGCTCGCC
Organism: Longilinea sp.; assembly: GCA_039810245.1. Taxonomy (GTDB): domain Bacteria; phylum Chloroflexota; class Anaerolineae; order Anaerolineales; family Anaerolineaceae; genus CALDSL01. The sequence continues at coordinate 69,248 of JBDHWQ010000005.1, forward strand.
CAGGTTATGCGGGGGAATATTGGTGGCCATGCCCACCGCGATGCCCACAGAGCCGTTGAGCAGCAGGTTGGGCAGCCGCGCCGGCAGCACGGACGGCTCTTGCAGCGAGCCGTCGAAGTTATCGGTAAACTCAACGGTGTTTTTGTCAATATCGGCCAGCATTTCCGTGGCCATCGCGCCCAGGCGCGCCTCGGTGTAGCGCATGGCAGCCGGGGCATCACCGTCAATCGAGCCAAAGTTACCCTGACCATCCACCAGCGGGTAGCGCATGGAGAAGTCCTGCGCCATGCGCGCCATCGCGTCGTACACGGCCGAATCGCCGTGCGGGTGGTACTTACCCAGCACTTCACCAACGATACGCGCCGATTTTTTGTACGCCGTGTTGGCGCGAATGCCCATGTCGTCCATCGCGTATAGGATGCGGCGGTGCACCGGTTTAAGGCCGTCACGGGCATCCGGCAGGGCGCGCGCCACGATGACGCTCATGGCGAAATCGAGATACGCGGTGCGCATCTGGTGGTCAATATCAACGGTTTGGATCGTACCAATATCCATAAGATTCGTCCTGAGGTCCGGTTCTTGGGGTGATTCCACACGAACGGGGACAGGATATTACTGCAGGCTGTCCCCGAGGAAAACATGCGCCAGAAACATCTATTATACCCCAATGCGCCTCATCGCGCCTGGCGTGTCGGTTATAATGAAGTGAGATTCAACACCTGGCCTGAGCCGTACATCGACAAGCGAAAAATCGCTGGTGCTTGCGAAAGTGCCTTTACCCGGCAATGGCAAGTTTGCGCCGCGCCTCTCCAAGGAGAAAAATCCCATGAAATTTGCGCGCTATGTCTTCTACTTTGAGGCTATTTTCATTAACCTGCTGGTGGGGCTGCTGGTGTTTTTCGCTCCGGGCGTGTTCGTCTCGACCTTTTACCCGGGCAGCCTGCCGGCGGTGCCGCTGGAGATTATGCGCTGGTACGGCGTATTGTTATTTGTGCTCAGTTATGCCATGCTGCGCGCGCTGCCATCGGGCAATGAGGGCGCGGTGCGCATCTTCGTCGAGGCGCTGCTGTTGGGGGATATCGTTCATCTGGTGGCCACGGTGCTGTTCTTTATCAATGGGGGCCCGTTGGTGTTCGGCTCGGCAGTGATGGTCTTTTTCTCCACCTTTCTTGCCTGCGTGCGCATTTTCTGGCTGCGTAACATGGCGGCGAGCGCGCCCGTGCGGGTGGAAAATCGCTTATAATGCAGCCTGTATGAAGCGAGCTACGGCGATTCTGATCCTCACCTTCCTGCTGCTGGCCGGCTGTGCCAGCGACAGCGGCGCGGGCGACGCTTCACCTGCCTCGGCATACATTCAAAACAAAGGCTCAGACACCATCGTCAACCTGGCGCTGGCGTGGGCCGAGCGCTACCAGGATGAGCACCCCGAGGTGCGCATCTCGGTCACCGGGGGCGGCACGGGCACGGGCATTGTCTCGCTGATCAACGGCACGGTGGACCTGGCTAATGCCTCGCGCACCATTAAGACCGAAGAGCTGGAAAATGCGCGCGCAGCGGGGTTTGAGCCGGTGGAGCACGTGATTGCGCGCGACGCCATCGCGGTGATCGTAAACCCCGAGAACCCGGTGCAGGCGCTGAGCATCGAGCAGCTTGCGCAGATTTTCAAGGGGGAGATCAACAACTGGTCGGAGATCGGGGGCGAAGACCGGCCGATCGTACGCCTGTCGCGCGAATCCAACTCCGGCACGCACGTATATTTCCTGGAGAGCGTGGTACGCCAGGGGAATTCCGACGACAAGAGCCTGTTCGCCAGTAACACGCTGCTGCTGCCTTCGTCCGAAGGCATCATCTCGGAAGTGCGCGATAACCCGAATGCCATCGGTTACGATGGCCTGGGCTACGTGACCCCCGAAGTCAAGGTGCTGGGCATCATCCAGCCGGGACAGCCGGAGGGTGTGCTGCCCTCGGTAGAAACGGTGAATAACGGCGAGTATCCGATCTCGCGCGACCTGTACATGTACACGCGCGACGAGGCCAGCGGGGCTCTCCAGGCATATCTGGACTGGATCCTCTCGCCCGAAGCGCAGCAGATTGTATCCGACCTGGGATTTGTACCGGTAAAGCAGTAATCGATGAAACCCACGCGCACTACGCTGCAATCCGACCGTCTGATCAATGCGGTGATCCGCATTTGCGGGTATTCCAGCATTGTCTTCGTCACCCTCATCCTGCTCTTCCTGCTGGGGGAAGGGCTGCCTGCACTGCGGGTGACTTCGCTGCGAGACCTGTTCGGGACGATCTGGTACCCAAACGAGGCGCTGTACGGCATTCTACCGTTGATTTTTGGTTCGCTGCTGGTAACCGTCGGCGCAATGCTGGTGGCGCTGCCGTTTGGGCTGCTGACTGCGGTGTTTATCTCGGAAGTGGCGCCGCGCTGGGCCAAAGAAGGCTTGAAATCGCTGGTCGAAATCCTGGCCGGCATCCCATCGGTGGTGTTGGGCTTTGTGGGCATCCTGGTGGTGGTTCCGGGTCTGCGCCGGCTGCTGGACCTGCCTACCGGGCTGACGGCCTTTACCGGCGCGTTGCTGCTGGGGCTGATCGCCATCCCCACCGTAGTTTCGATTGCCGAAGACGCGCTCAATACCGTGCCCACCTCATACCGTCACGCGGCGCTGGCGCTGGGCGCTACCCCCTGGCAGACGATCTGGGGCGTGACGGTTCCCGCGGCGCGCTCGGGTATCCTCACCGCGGTGATGCTGGGTGTAGGCCGCGCGCTGGGTGAGACCATGGCGGTGATGATGGTGACCGGCAATGCGCCGGTGCTGCCCACTGGCCTGGGCGCGCTGTTCCAGCCGGTGCGCACCATGACCGCCACGATCGCCTCGGAGATGGGCGAGGTGGCTTCGGGCAGCGCGCATTACCAGGTGCTATTTTTTATCGGCATCCTGCTCTTTCTCGTCTCGCTGGTGATCAACGTGGCGGCTTCAGCTATGACGTTCCGCAAGCGCGGCCGGTCGGAGCGCGTGCTTTCGTAAAGGAAATTATCAGAGATGCCGCGCCAGCACATGATCACCCCTCGCCAGGAGCAGAATATCGGTTATAACCTGCTGCGCGCGGTCAGCCTGATCACCGTTGCGCCGATCGTGTTGATGGTGATTTACATTATCATCCAGGGTCTGCCGGCCATCAGCCTGGAGTTCCTGTTCTCGTTTCCCACCGACGGCATGCGCGCCGGGGGTATCCTGCCTGCCATTGTGGGCACGCTGCTGCTTACCCTCGGCACGGCGCTATTTTCCGTGCCGCTGGGCATTGCCGCCGGAATTTATATTGCCGAATATGCTTCCGCCAACCGCTGGACGATGCTGATCCGTATCGCTATCATAAACCTGGCCGGCATTCCATCCGTGGTGTACGGGCTGTTTGGCCTCGGATTGTTTGTTATCTTCCTGCAGTTTGGCACCAGCATTCTGGCCGCCTCGCTGACATTAGCGATCATGACCCTGCCGGTCATTATCACCACCACCGAAGAGGCGCTGCGCTCGGTTCCCTACGCATTTCGCACTGTCGGGCTGTCGCTGGGGGCTACTCGCTGGCAGACCATCTGGCGCGTGATCTTGCCCCAGGCCACGCCGGGCATCCTCACCGGGGTGATTTTGGGGCTTAACCGCGCGGCGGGCGAAACCGCGCCAATCCTGTTCACCGGGGCGGCGTTCTTCCTGCCGCGCCTGCCACACTCGCCGCTGGACGCGACGATGGCGCTGCCATATCACATCTTTGTGATCTCCACCCAGGTGCCAGGGATGCCGGTGCAGATCCAGTACGGTACCGTGCTGGTGCTGCTTGTCTTCGTTTTAGGTATGAACCTGGCTGCCACCGTGGTGCGCTCGCGCGCCCGCGCGCGGAGGCAGTGGTAGGCGCGTATGAGCAAAATTGATATCGAACACCTCAACCTGCGCTACTCCGACGGCACGGAAAGCCTGCGCGATATTAACCTGCAGATCCCGCCCAACGAGATTATGGTGATTTTTGGCCCGGCGGGCGGGGGCAAAAGCAGCCTGCTGCGCCTGCTCAACCGCCTGAACGATATCGCCGACGTTGAGCAGCAGAGCGGGCGGGTGATGTTTAACGGCCAGAATATCCTCGACCCGGATATCAACGTGATCGAGCTGCGGCGCAAGATTGGCATCGTGTTTTCGCGCCCGGTGCCGCTGCCGCTGACGATTTATGAGAATGTCTCCTTTGGGCTGGAAGTGATGGGCATCAAGCGCGGCCCGCGCATGGACGAGATCGTGGAGCGCGCGCTGACCCAGGCCGTGCTGTGGGATGAAGTCAAAGACCGGCTGGATGCTCCTGCGAGCGCGATTTCTGGCGGGCAGCAGCAGCGCCTGTGCCTGGCGCGCGTGTTTGCGCTGGAACCGGAAGTGATCCTGCTGGATGAGCCCACCTCCGCGCTGGACCCGGTGTCTACGGCGCGCATTGAGGCACTGCTGCAGGAGCTTAAGTCGCGCTATACCATTGTGCTGGCTCCCAACAACGTACAGCAGGCTGCGCGCATGGCCGATCACGCTGCGTTCTTCTTGCAGGGCGAGCTGGTGGAATACGCCGCCGGGAAGACGCTGTTCCTCAACCCCAAAGACAAGCGCACCCAGGATTACGTGGAAGGGCGCTTTGGGTAAAGTTTTCGCAAACCTTGACCGGCGAAAAAACGTCTGCTATAATTTCGACATTGATGGGCGATTAGCTCAGTTGGTTAGAGCGCTACTATCACACAGTAGAGGTCGAGGGTTCGAGTCCCCCATCGCCCACAAGATCACCCCGGATGGCATATTCGGGGTGTTTTGTTATGCGGCTGCCCGGCTGTATAATGGGAACATTCGCCTTCAGGCTGGGCAAGGAAAACCATATGGGCATCTTTCTGGGCGTTGACGCCGGGGGCAGCAAGACTCACGCGCTGCTGCTGGATGAAAGTGGCGCGGTGTTGGGTTTTGGCAGCGGCGGCTGTGGCAACCATCAAACCGGCGGTCTGGATTCGGCTTTGCGCGAGATTTCCCGCGCCGTGACCGGCGCGCTGGAGCAGGCGCAGGCGCGACCCGAGCAGGTGGCGCTGGGCTGTTTCTGCCTGGCCGGCGCGGACCTGCCGCAGGATTTCCGCATGCTGGGCAAAGCGCTTGAAGCACAACGGCTGGCGCAGCAGGTGGTGGTGAAGAATGACTGCATCGCGGCGCTGCGCTGCGGCCTGAGCCGCGCGTGGGGCGTGGCGGTGATCTGCGGCACGGGCTTCAACGCTGCCGGCCGGGCGCAGGATGGGCGCGAGATCGTGCTGCCCGGGCTGGGAGCCATCTCCGGCGATTGGGGCGGCGGAGCCGACCTGGCGCTGGAAGTGATCCGCGCGGTGATGCGCGCCTGGGACGGGCGCGGCCGGCCCACCCGGCTGACCCGCGTTGTGCTGGAGCGCCTGGGGCGCGACAGTGAAGAGGCGTTGTTGGCCGACCTGTATAACCGGCGCATTCCGCGCCGCAGCCTGCTACCGCTGGCGCCGCTGCTGTTCGAAATAGCGGACGGCGGCGACGGGGTCGCGCGCGAGATCGTGACGCGCATGGGCACCGAAGCCGGCGTGACTGCGAATGCTCTGCTGCGCCGGCTGGACCTGCTGGACAGCGACGCCGAGGTGGTGCTCAGCGGCAGCGTGTTTAAAGGCCAGGGCACGCTGCTGGTCGATACCGTGCGCGGGGTAGTGCGCGCGGCTGCGCCACGCGCGCGCATGGTGCAGCCGCGGCTGGCGCCGGTGGCCGGAGCGGCACTGCTGGCGATGGAACTGGCCGGCTGCACTATCCCCATTGGCGTGCAAGCCCGGCTGGAAACCACGCTGTCCATCCAATGAAGAACCAGGAACCGTTATGTCACAACCAACCCAAAACCAACCTCGCGGCCTGGGCAGAGAAGGGCTGCTGCACCTGCTGGTCGTTTATATCGTGTGGGGATCTACCTATCTGGCTATCCGTTTCGCCGTGCGCGAAGGCAGCGGTATTACCCCGTTTATGGTCGGCGCTATTCGCGTCCTCAGCGCCGGGGGCGTGCTGCTGTTGTTCTCTGGGCTGACCGGCAAGCGGCTGCGGTTGACCGGCCGCGAGCTGGCAACCTTGTTAGGGTTGGGCCTGCTGTTCTGGCTGGGAGGTAACGGCCTGGTGATGGTAGGCGAACAGCGCGCCGATTCGGGCACCGCGGCTCTGATCATTGCTGGCGTTCCGGTGTGGGCGGCGGTAATCCAATCCGTGTTGGACCGCAAGCTGCCCTCGGCGCTGCTGGTAGGCTCGCTGCTGCTGGGGGTGGGTGGCATTGCCGTGCTTTCTATGCCGGTGCTGCAAACCGGCGTGCGCGCCGACGCGCTTTCGGTCGTTGCACTGGTGTTCGGCTCGATGTCCTGGGCGGGCGGCACGGTGCTACAGGGTCGAGCGCGGCTGCAGCTTCCGGCGGAGGTCTCTTCGGGTTACCAGTTATTCTTTGGCGGCATCTTTTTTGCCATCGCCGCGCTGGTGGCGCGCGAGCCGCTGCCGCGCCCGGCGCTGGATGCAGCGCTGGCCGTGCTGTACCTGATTGTCTTCGGATCGCTGCTGGCATTCACCTCGTTCATCAAGGCGCTCAATCTGTTGCCGACCAAAATCGTGACCACTTACGGCTACGTTAACCCGATCATCGCGGTGTTCCTGGGCTGGCTGATCTTGCAAGAAAAGCTGACGCCCTGGACGGTGGCCGGCGCGGCGCTGGTGCTGGTCAGCGTCACAGGCGTGTTCCGCGACCACGCGCGCGAGGACCAGCACGTCCGGCGCGAGGTCCCGCAGGATGGGCTATAATCACATCTATGGACAAGCCTTTGGATAATGAGTTTTTGGCCAGCGTGCCGGTGCAGATTCTGGTCCGCCCGGCCGGGCAAAGCGGCGACTGGCAGGAATTTGACCGCGGTGAGGGCGTATTCCGCCTGCCGGATGGGGTGGACGTGGCACTGCGCGTGCATAACATCGGCAACGTTGAGCTGGCCGGGCTGGTGAAGAACATCAGTCACCTGCGACAGTTGACCCTGCTCAACCTTTCGGAAAACCGCAAGATTGACGCCCAGGGATTAAAGGCACTGCGTGGGCTGCCACAGCTCACGGAGCTCAACCTGAGCTCGTGTGACCTTTCCAACGAGGCCACAGAACACTTAACTGCTCTGACCCGGCTGGAACGGCTGGATTTAAGCTACTGCAACCGCCTGGGCGACGTGGCGCTCAAGCCTCTCAAAAGCCTGACGCGGCTGGTGTACCTTAATGTGCAGGGCTGTGTCAAGCTGACCAACGCCGGCCTCAACCGCTTCGCCAGCCGCAAGCTCACCATCCACCGCTAAGGCCTTGCCCTACCGATTCTGGTCGGCGTACGTCCACCACGCCAGCGTCGCGGCGACGGCGGCAGCGCCGGTGAGGATGGCTGCCATCACGCCCGCCAGTCCAACACCCGCGCCGGGTGTGATCTCGGCTGCCAGCGCCGGAACCGACCAGGGGAAGACTTCGCCCCACCCGGCGATCGCCGCCAGCATACCCAGAATCATCAACAGGATGGCCGCGCCGAACGCCAGCAAATAGCCATGCCCCACGCCGGCGAAAAACGCCACCGGCAGTGATACCGGCAGCACCAGCAGCGCCACTCCGCCCACGCGCAGGCATCCGGCCAGGAACGTGGACGCGGGCGCCGGCGGCAGGCCGACCCACGCCCCGGCCAGCAGACACAGCAGCAGGTCGATTGCGCTAAACGCCAGGAACCAGCCGGCTGCCACCAGGAACTTGCCGGTGACGATGGAAGCGCGCGATACCGGCACGGCGAGCAGGTCTTTCGCGGTTCCATCGGCGAACTCGCGGCCAAACACCCAGGTCAAGACCAGGCTGAACAGGATAAAGCCACCGGTGGCAACGGCCTGCGCCACCATGCCCAGGTAGGCCGGCCAGTCCGCGGGGATGCCCACCAGGTTGGCCTTGGTGCTGATCAGCCCCAGACTGCGTGACAGCGCCGGGTTCTTGCCGATGAATACCAAAAACCCGGTGGCCAGTGGGATCATGCCAAAACCGATGGCGATGAAGAGCGGCACGCGCGAGCGCCAGGCTTTGCGCGTTTCGATTTGGGTTATGTCCCACAAGGCGCTCATTGGGCTGCTCCTTGCTCCGCGCCGACCAGGCGCAGGAAGTACGCTTCCAGGTTTTCCTGTTCCACCAGCAGCCGGGTGGGTGGGTGGCCGGCGCGGGTGAGCAGTACCGCAATCTCGTCCGGCCGCTCCATGCAAGCCTGTTCTGTAAGTTCCAGGCAGCCTTCCTCGCTGACCGCCGGGCACAGGCCTGCCTGTTCCAGCACCTGCCGCGCCGCGGCCAGGTCGCGCGATTGCACCAGCAGCCGCTGGCGGCGCTCGGCCTCCAGCGCTCCGGCGTCAAACTCGCGCAGCAGCACGCCGCGGTGCAGGATGCCCACGCGCTGCGCCAGCCGGGCCACCTCGGCCAGGATGTGGCTGGAAAGAAACACGGTAGTGCCGTGCTCGCGTGCCAGGCCAATCAAAAGCTCGCGGATTTCGACGATCCCGGCCGGGTCGAGGCCGTTGGCAGGCTCATCCAGCAGTAGCAGCCGCGGCCGGTGCAGCAGGGCTTTGGCCAGCCCCAGGCGCTGCAGGTTGCCCAGCGAAAGCGTGCCGGCGCGGCGGTCGGCGTAAGCGCATAGGCTCAGGCGCTCAATCATCTCGCTGACGGCAGCGGGCGCTACCCCCGGGTGCAGCTTGCGCTGCGCTTCCAGGTTCTCGCGCACCGTCAGTTCCGGGTAGCCGCGCGCGGTCTCCACCAGGTAGCCCACCTGCGCCCAGGGCGAGCGCACGCCGGGCCGCACGCGCTCGCCCAGCACAGTTACTGAGCCGGCCATGGGGCGGATCATGCCCAGCAGCATGCGGATGGTGGTGGTCTTGCCAGCGCCATTGAGCCCCAGGAAGGCGTAGATCTCACCCTCGTGGACGCCTAACGAAAGGTCACGCACGGCCTGGACGCGGCCATAGTTCTTGGACAGCTGAAAAGTCTGGATGGCATATGACATGGCTGCAAATGACTGCCTGGATAGGGAATGGTTGGCTGGCCGCTTAATCTTCCAGCGCCTCTTTGTGCGAGAAGCTTTCGCCGGGGATGCCGGTATAGAATGTTAGCGCGCCGCGCCACGCCTGCGACTCGGCGTCGGTGAGCGATTCGTCGCGGTACTCCCAGTTCTTCTTGCGGATGAACTCCCGCATGGCGGCGCGCTGGCCTTCGAGGCGCGCGGTTGCAATATCCAGCAGCCGTTCTGCCGCGCGCGGGTAATCTTGCATGGCGCGTTCCAGACCCTGGCGCAGGTGCGGCAGGCACAGGCCGTCGCTGTTTTCATAGGCCTGCACCACGTCCGCCGTACCGCGATCCAGCTCTTCAAACAGGGCGAGCAGCGTGTTCTGAGTGGCCTGGTCCACGCTGGCGCAGATGGGGCAGGGCGCGGTCGCGGGCAGCACGCGCTGCCGCGGAGAGGGAAGCTCGACCTCAGCGGGGAGAATGTGGCGCAGCCAGCCGGCAAGCCGCCCGGCCAGCGATCTCTGGCGCGGCACGCTGCGCAGCGCCGCCAGCGATCGCCCGTGAAGTTGCTCGTAGAGGATGTTGGTGGCCAGGGGTAGGCCGCTGTATCTCAGGTCGGCGGCAACCAGCAGGCGGGTGTGCGCGGGGCAGAAGCCCCAGGCACGCATGGTATTTTCGCGCGAGGCCGGCTCCATCATACTTTCCCACAGGAAGGCGTCTACGGCCTTGCGTGCCGCGCGGCGCTCGCCGGCGCAGGCGGGGCAGCCAGGCTGCTTCATGGTTTCAATCAGGTTAGCAGTGGTGATGGCGAAGGGCATGGCTTTCCTTTCGGAGTATAATCAGCTTCGTTTCCATCCTATTGTAATGGGTTTGAGGCTTTTATGGGCGAGCTTGCCGCACTAATCACCGCCACGCTGTGGGCGTTTACTTCGCTGTTCTTTGCGCGCGCTACCACGGAGCTTGGATCAGTCAAAGTCAATCGGCTGCGCCTGGCAACGGCAGTGGTGCTGATTATGACCGCGCATACCATCCTGCGCGGCACGCCGCTGCCCACCGACGCCGACCCGCAGCGCTGGATGTGGCTGGGGCTTTCCGGGCTGGTGGGACTGGTGTTTGGCGATGCCTGCCTGCTGCAATGCTATGTCTTTATCGGACCGCGGCTGGGTACGCTGATGATGTCCACCGCGCCGGTCATCGGCGCGCTGCTGGCCTGGGCATTTTTAGGCGAGCGGTTGAGCACCGGCGAGGTGCTGGGGATCGCCATTACCGTGCTGGGCGTGGCCCTGGTGGTGCTGGACCGCGGCAGCATGAAAGCGCACCCCCGCCCGCGCGATTACGTCCTGGGCGTGCTGTGCGGGCTGGGCGGGGCGCTGGGCCAGGCGGGCGGGCTGATCCTGGCCAAGGTGGGGCTGGCGGGCGGCTACCCATCTATTTCCGGGGTGGCCATCCGCATGATCACGGCAATGGGCTTTCTGTGGCTGCTGGCCATCTTCTCCGGCCAGGCGCGCGCCACCCTGCGTGCCGCCAGAGATAACCGCATTGCGCTGCGGTTTATCTTCCTGGGCGCGATCTTCGGTCCCTTCCTGGGCGTGTGGCTTTCGCTGGTATCGGTGCAAGCCACGTATGTGGGCATCGCGTCCACGCTGATGGCACTGACGCCGATTATTGTGCTGCCGATCCTGCGCTTCTGGTTTAAAGAGCACGTAAGCCTGCGCGCGGTGGTAGGCACGGTGGTGGCGCTGGCGGGCGTCTCGCTGCTGCTGTTACAGGGTTGAGAGCAGCGCTTCGACCGCCGCGGTGTCCATCGGGTGGTGGAACAGAAAACCCTGCGCGGCCTCGCAGCCCAGCGTCTTGAGCAGGCTGATCTGCTCGGCGTGTTCCACGCCTTCGGCAATCACCTGCAGCCCCAGGTTGTGCACCATGGCGATGATCGCCTGGACGATGCCGTAGTTGCTGCCATCCTGGGTCATCTTGCAGATAAACGAGCGATCGATCTTGATCGCGTTGATCGGTAACTGCTGCAGGTAGCTGAGCGACGAATAGCCGGTGCCAAAGTCGTCGATTTCAAGCTGCACACCCATGTTTTTCAACCGTTTGAGCAGGCTGGTGGTCGATTCGAGCGCTTCCAGTACCACCGATTCAGTGATTTCCAGGCGCAGGCAGGAAATATCCAGCCCGGTATCGACGAGGATAGCCTGGATCGTCTCGGGCAGGTCGGCCTGGGTGAACTGCCGGCCAGACATATTGACGTTGATCGTCAGTGGAGCCAGCCCCGGGAATTTCTGCTGCCAGGCATGCATCTGCGCGCAGGCTTCACGCAGCACCCATGCGCCGATGGGTACGATCAGCCCGGTCTCCTCAGCGATGGGGATAAACTCATCCGGCGACACACTCCCCAGGGTGGGGTGTTCCCAGCGCAGCAGGGTTTCAAAGCCGGTGATGCGGTTATCTTTAAGCGAGACGATCGGCTGGTAGTACAGCGAAAACTCGGAGCGCTCCAGCGAGTGGCGCAGTTGGGTTTCCATTTCCAGGCGCGCCATAGCCAGCGAGCGCAGGCTGGTATTGAACAGCTCATAGCGCGAACGCCCCAGGGCTTTCGAGCGGTACATGGCGATGTCCGCGTCGCGCAGCACGTCTTCGGCGCGGTCGTAGCCCACCGTGCTGAGCACGATGCCGGTGCTGGCGGAGATAAAGATATCGTGTCCATCGATGTGGAATGGCGGGCGCAGCGTTTCCTGGATGCGCTCGGCCACGCGCGTGGCATCACGTGGCGACTCGATGTACTCCAGCAGGATCACGAATTCATCCCCACCCAGGCGCGCGATGGTATCCATCGTGCGCAGGCAGCTTTCCAGCCGCCGCGCACCGGCCACCAGCAGATGATCGCCAGTGGTGTGTCCCAGGCTGTCGTTGATCACTTTGAAACGGTCGAAATCGAGGAACAGCAGCGCGAAGAGGAAATCCGGGCGCCGTTTGCTGCGTTCAACCGCCTGGCCCAGCCGGTCGAGGAACAGGGCGCGATTGGGCAGCCCGGTGAGCGCATCGTGGAAAGCGTCGTGGCGGAACTGTTCTTCTACCTGCTTGCGCTCGGTCACGTCGGTCTGCGAGCCGGCCATGCGGATGGGCTGTCCGTCTTCGCCGGATATGGCCATGCCGCGGCTGAGCATCCAGCGGTAGCTTCCGTCTTTGTGGCGCATGCGGTGCTCGCTCTGGAAGTGGCCTGTGCCGCCCTTGAGATGCGCATCAAGCTGGCTGCGCAGCGGGTCATGGTCGTCGGGATGCACCAGCGCGAACCAGTTGTCCGGGCTGCTGCCAATCTCACCATCGTTGTAACCCAGCATAGCCTTCCAGCGCGAGGAGAAGTAAATCTCGCCGGTGGCCAGGTTCCAATCCCACAGACCATCGTTGGCGCCTTCGGTGGCCAGGTGATAGCGCTGTTCGCTGGCGCGCAATGCCTTTTCAGCCTTCTTGCGCGCGGTGATATCTCGCAGCACCACTACCAGCACCGAGCGCCCGCCATAGACGATGCGCGAAGCGCTCACTTCCACGTCCACCAGCGAGCCATCGCTGCGCCGGTAGCTGCGCTCACCGATCATGCGCGCGCCGGTGTCGAGCAGGCCGGTGAAATCGGCGTCGACTTCGGCGCGACCCTGCGTGGTCAGTTCGTACAGGCGCATCCCGGGCAGCGTGCCGGCGTCATAACCCAACAGCTCGGCAAATCCCGGGTTAGCCTCGCGGATGGTTTTGCTGCTGTCATCCAGCAGCACGATGCCCTCGGAAATCTGATCTACCACGGCGCGGTAACGCCCCAGGTTTTCCAGGCTGTTGCGCTGGCTGATCATCATGCGCTCTACCACGCTCTGGCCAATAATACCAAACAGACCCGAAACGATCACCAGGGCAAGCTGAAAGAAGTGCAGCGTACTCTGACCATTCTGGTAGAACAAGCGCAGATTCTGTTCGCGCAGGATCCACGCCGGCTTGCCGGTGATATCCGGCAGCAGCCGGTAAGCCGCCATCGTCTTATCATCCAGCGCGCGCGTTACGGTGTCTTCTGTGCGCAGGCCCTGCAGCGCGGTCTGAAAATCAGCCGGAAGCTGGGCATCGCCAGCCGGGAGCAGGTCTAACAGCAGGTCATTCAGGCGGCCCAGTCGGGTAATCTCATCCTGGTCGAGCAGCCGGCCAAAGATCAGGTAGCCATTGGCCAGCACATTGGGGTTGTTAGGGGTTACCGCGCGGGCAGAAATCAGCATCGGCAGCCCATTCACTGTAATGATGCCTTTGACTACGATCTTGTTCTTATGGTCCAGGCGTTCCAGGACTCCGTTTTCGGCCAGCAGGCGGGTGATATCTTGCGGGCCGGAGACGGTCATGCCGTTGACCGGCTCGTACGAGCGGGTGACGGCCACGCGCTTTTGCGAATCCAGCAGCACGACGAGCTGGATATCCAGGTTGGTTACTTTTTCGGGGAACAGGCTGCTTTCCAGGTAACCTTCGCGCAACCCTTGCAGGAAGTCATAGCTTTCATCGCGCGCTGCCCAGTCGGCAGTGAAGCTGTCAAGCTGGCCCAGGTCATCCACAATCGCGGCATTGGCGCGGGTAATGCGCTGGCGGGCGTCCTGATTTTCCAGCACCAAAAAGCCTTGCAGGATCACCCGGTTGGAAATAAGAAGCAGCGCGGGCAGCAGAATCAGCAGGATGCCGAGGACGATGAGGGATGACTTGATGCGTGGGGACAACGACTTACTCCAGTGCGGATCACCAGAGAACGAACATTGATCGGTTGTCTTGTTCGGTGGGAAACGCTTAGAAAGCCCCGCTGAAAGGTTAGCCAAAAGTAAGTTACGGTCGTGAAGGCCGGATAGGTGATTATTATAAACGAGAATCAGAGTTTGCGAAGATGACAGATCGGGTGAATTGCAGTACAATCCCTGCCAGAAACCAGGAGAAAGACCCGAACCATGACTTTGCCATACGAACCGGAATCGAATGATCCGGATGCAACCCGCCCGTCAGCCACCGATCCACAGCTACCGGCCGACCCCAACGCTGAAACCCAGCCACAGACTGACAGCTCAACGGAAAAGACCGGCCCAGTACGCCTGACACCGGCAGACCCCAATGCGCAAACGCAAGCTTATACGCCCCCCGCGGGCTGGCCGGACGAGACCCTGCCCGGTGACGCCACCCAGGTGAACCTGCCTGGTGACGGCTGGAACAGCGATATGACCCGCCCCAGCCTGCCGTACACCTATCCGGATCCGTATTTCTATCCGCCGCCAAATACGCAGCCGGATGCAACCCAGGCCTATCCTCAGGATCCCTATCCTCAGGGGTCGTACCCGCAGGGTCCGTATCCTCAAGACCCATATTTACAGGGGCAGTACCCGCCGGGTCAATACCCCCAGGGTTCTTACTCACAGGGTCCTTACCCGCAGGGGCCTGGCTCACAGAACGCTTACGGCGGCCAGCCGTCCCCTTATCAGCAGCCTTATCCGCAGCCGGTAGTCGAGCCACAAAAACCAGCACGCCGTGGCCGCCAGGAAGCTCCGCGCCGGCCGCGCCGCCGCGTTGGCTGTGGCTGTGGCTGCCTGCCGGTGCTGTTGGCCGGCCTGCTGATCATCCTGGCGTACTTCCTCGCGCCGCTGCGCACGCACATCCTGGTGCTAGGCGCTGACCGCGCGCCGGAAGGCACAATGCTCAGTCGTACGGATACGATGATCCTGGTGTCGGTCAACCCGCTGCTGCCGGATATCAAGATGCTCTCTATTCCGCGCGATCTGTGGATCAGCATCCCCGGGGTGGGCGAGAACCGCATCAACACCGTGCATTTCTTTGCCGAGAATAACCAGCCGGGCAGCGGCCCGGCCACCACCGCGCAGGTGGTAGCGCAGACCTTTGGCGTGCGCACCCCATACTATGCGCGCCTGCGCTTTGACGGTGTAGTGGGCATTGTGGACGCGATGGGTGGGGTGGACGTAAACCTGCCGGAAGCTATGTCGGGCTATGAGGCAGGCTGGAACCACCTGACCGGCGATCAGGCCCTGGCGTTCTCGCGTGACCGCGCCGGCGCGGACGATTTCTTCCGCATGGCGCACGGGCAAATTTTAATCAAAGCCGTGATCCAGCAGGCACTGAAGCCCACCACCTGGCTGCGTCTACCGCAGATGATCCAGGCCGGGCTGGCGATGGTGGATACCAATATCCCTGCCTGGCAATGGCCGCGGTTGGGACTAGCGCTGGCGCGCGGGGTGCTCATGGGTGGGCTGGACAGCCGCACCTTTGACCGCAGCATGGCCACGCCATACGTCACTGCCGACGGCGCGCAGGTGCTGATGCCGCAGTGGGACTTGATCCGCCCGGTGATACGCGAGATGTTCGGGGGTGGTTAGTTGAACCCTCGCAAAGGCCCTATCTGGGCATTTGGCGAGAAAAACCTTAAGCCGGCCCGTTTTGCGCCAGCAGCGCTTTAAAGCGCGTGGCATCGTTCCACATTTCCACGTTGTTGAACAGGCAATAACAGTCCTGGTTGCCGATCCAGGTGCGCAGCAGCTCCAGGTCGGCGTCGGTGAATTTGTAGGAGTAGTCCGCGCCGCCGTGCAGGCGGAAGTAGCGCGGGCTGCCATAAGCCGGCACGCCCAGGAACGGGTCGAGAGCGTGGATCAGATCCAGCTCGCGGCACAGGTCGTGCACCAGCCCGGTGGTCCAGCCCTGACCGCGCGGCTCCCAGGCGCACAGCATCCCGGCGCGGTCGATAGCGGTGAAAAACGCGCGCAGATCGCGGATGTGCTCATCCGTGGGCGTAAACTGCGCCGGGCACTGGAACAGCACCACCGGAGCGCGCAGCACCAGGGCGATCTCGCGCGTGCGCAGCCAGGCGTCCATTACCTGCGCGCTCTGGCGGAACGAACCGTAATATTTCCACTGGTTGCCGGGGATTTCCAGCCCGCTTTTGGCGTAGGTGGGGCTGTACGGCTCGTGGGTAATCACCTGCCAGGCCTTCAGCGTATACATAAAGCCCTCAGGCGCCTGCTCGCGCCAGCGCTGCGCGGTTTTTCGCTGCGGCAGCTTGTAAAAGCTCGAGTTGATCTCGATCAGATCAAAATTCTGGTAATACACCGCCTGCGCGGTCTGCCAGCCACATAATCCCACGCGCAAGAATTGTCCGTCCATGCGCCTATTATGGCATGACTCGCAAAAATGGGGAAATCCCTATCTCTGCGGGGTACATTCCGGATTGTGCCACGCGCCGGTAAAGCGTATAAGTAAAGCGAAGACACACGCAAACATTGTGTTTGCCTAGAAGATGAAAAGGAGAAAAGGTTATGGGTATTTTGTCGTGGATTATCGTTGGTATTGTGGCCGGGTGGCTGGCCGGTGTGGTGATGAAGGGCAGCGGTTATGGCGTCCTCGGGGATATTATCCTGGGGATCGTCGGCGCCCTGGTAGGCGGTTTCCTGGCCGGCGCGCTGTTCGGCGCCACGAACCCGGTGAACGGTGTCAATTTCACCAGCATCATCGTGGCCTTCCTGGGCGCGGTGGTGGTGGTTGCGCTGGTGCGCGCCCTGCCCGGCCGCTCGCCTGTTTAGACTACATTGGTTTGAGACGCGCGAAGCGGTTTGCGCTTCGCCAGAATGAACCGTCCACGAGCGACCAATCGATCGTTCGTGGACTTTTTTTGAAAACACGTGGGGAGAAGAGGAATTCTTCTTATGGCAGAAGAAAATAAACAAACCCGGCCACCGCAGGAGCAGGAACGCCAGCCCGGCCTGGAAAGCGAAATGACCCCTCGCCCGGTGAGCGAAGACCCGATGTACCAGGGCAGCGGCAAACTGTTCAATAAAATAGCCATCATCACTGGCGGCGACAGCGGCATTGGCCGCGCCACGGCGCGCCTGTACGCGCGCGAAGGCGCGGATGTGGCCATCGTCTACCTGAACGAGACCAGCGACGCCGAGACCACGCGGCGCATGGTGGAAGAGGAAGGCCGGCGCTGCCTGCTGATTGCCGGCGACGTGGGCGACGAGGGCTTCTGCCGCCAGGTTGTGCGCCAGGTGATGGATACCTTTGGGCGGCTGGACATCCTGGTCAACAACGCCGCTGAGCAGCACCCGCAGGAAAACCTGGAAGACATCACCGCCGAGCAGCTCGAGCGCACCTTCCGCACCAACATCTTTGGCTACTTCTACATGGCCAAGGCCGCGCTGCCTTTCCTGGGGCAAGGCGGGGTGATCATCAACACCACCTCCGTCACCGCTTACCGCGGCAGCGACCACCTGCTGGACTACTCTTCCACCAAGGGCGCCATCGTGGCCTTCACGCGCTCGCTGGCGCTCAACCTGGCCAGGCGCGGCATTCGCGTTAATGGCGTGGCGCCAGGGCCGATCTGGACCCCGCTGATCCCCTCGACCTTCCCGGAAGAGGAAGTTCAGAGCTTTGGCGCGGACGTTGCGCTGGGCCGCCCGGGAGAGCCGGAAGAAGTTGCGCCGTCGTTTGTGTTCCTGGCCAGCGATGATTCGTCGTACATGACCGGCCAGGTGCTGCACCCCAATGGCGGCGAGATCATCAATGGCTGATGCAGAAAGCGGGAGAACGATGGACTTTGGAGGAAGAATCGCCCTGGTGACCGGGGCGGGTTCAGGCATTGGACTGGCGACGGCCAAAATGCTGGCACAGCGCGGGGCAAAGGTGGCGCTGGTGGGTCGCAATGAGAGCGAGCTGCGGGAGGCGCAGCAGTCGATTGAGCGCGCGGCCGGCGAGGCTCTGCCGCTGGTAGCCGACGTGGCCGACCCGGCGGCGATGCAGGCCGCCTATCGCCAGCTTGAAGAACGCTGGGGGCGGCTGGATGTGGTGTTCGCCAACGCCGGTATCAATGGCGTGTGGGCGCCATTGGATGAATTGACGCCCGAAGATTGGGACACCACGCTCTCGATCAACCTGAAAGGCACGTTCCTCACCGTCAAGTACGCCCTGCCGCTGCTGCGCAAGCGCGGCGGTGCGGTGGTGATAGACGCGTCCATCAATGGCACGCG
This sequence comes from Longilinea sp., assembly GCA_039810245.1. Taxonomy (GTDB): domain Bacteria; phylum Chloroflexota; class Anaerolineae; order Anaerolineales; family Anaerolineaceae; genus CALDSL01. The sequence continues at coordinate 87,375 of JBDHWQ010000005.1, forward strand.
CGTGTTCAGCAACACCGGCGCCACCGCCTATTCATGCTCCAAAGCCGCGCAGGTTGCATTCGCCAAGATGACCGCGCTGGAGCTGGCACGCGATCACATCCGCGTCAACGTGATCTGCCCGGGCGCGATCGACACCAACATCGAGCAAAATACAGAGCGCAAAGACCTGGAAGAAGTGCAGATCCCGGTGGAATACCCGGAAGGCGCTATCCCGCTTACCAAAGGACAGTCCGGCCACCCGGAACAGGTGGCTGGGCTGGTGTGTTTCCTGGCATCCGACGCAGCCAGCCTGATCACCGGCACCGAGGTGTGGGTGGACGGCGGGCAGTCATTGTTGCAGGGGTAAACCGCCTTTGAACTTCCGGCAGCGTTCCATACTATAATGATGCGAAGTAGCGGTACGGATACGGTAGGAAGGACAGACCTATGCGCTATAAAGGCATGCTGCATGCGCCGGAGTTTCCCCCCGGCCTGGAATGGTTCAACACCCCGCGCCCGCTGAGTATCGCCGGGCTGCGTGGCAAGGTTGTGCTGCTGGAGTTCTGGACCTACGGGTGAATTAACTGCCTGCACAATGTGGCGCAGTTGCGCCGCCTCGAAGAGCAGTTTGGCGACGCGCTGGTGGTGATCGGCGTGCACTCGGCCAAGTTCCCCTCGGAATCGCTCAGCGCCAACATCCGCCAGGCGGTGATGCGCGAAGGCATCACCCACCCGGTAGTCAACGACGTGGGCATGCGCATCTGGAGCGATTATGCCGTGCGTGCCTGGCCCACGCTGGTGCTGATCGACCCCACCGGGCGCATCGTGGGCGAGACCTCGGGCGAGATCCTGGCCGAGGAGATGGCGCAGGAGATCCGCGAGGTGCTGGAGAAGCATGGCGAAGCGGTCAGCAGCGATCCAATGGGTTTTGCTGCCGACATAGAGCGCGAGCCGGAGCGCCCGTTCCTCTACCCGAGCAAGATCTTGCTGGCGGCAGGCGGCAACCTGTTTATCGCCGATACCGGCCATCATCGCGTGGTGCAGGTGCAGCTCGATTTGGAGCGCAGCCAGGGCGAGGTGGTGCGCGTGTTTGGCAGCGGCGCGCCCGGTTTTGCCGACGGCGCGGCCAGCGAGGCGCAATTCCACGCGCCGCGCGGCATGGCGCTGCGTGGTAGCGTGCAGGATGGCATCCTGTACGTGGCCGACAGCGGTAACCACGCCATCCGCGCTATCGAGCTGGCCAATGGGCAGGTGCGCACCGCCGCCGGCACCGGGCAGAAAGCGCACGGTTCCTTCCAGCTTGGCCGGCCGCTGCAAACGCCCATGCGTTCGCCCTGGGCACTGGTTGCGCTGGAGAACTACCTGTTGATTGCTATGGCCGGGTCGCATCAAATCTGGGTAATGATTAACGAAGACCAGATCGGTCCCTTTGCCGGCACCGGCGCCGAGGCACTGGTAGATGGGCCGCTGGCGCGGGCGGCGTTTAACCAGCCCAGCGACCTGGTGTACGGCATGGACTACCTGTTTGTGGCCGACGCCGAGGCCAGCGCGGTGCGCGCGGTGCAGATGACCGGTGACGCACCCGAAACCATCACGCTGGTGGGGCAGGGGCTGTTTGCCTTTGGCGACGTGGATGGCCCGGGTGAGACCGCGCTCCTGCAGCATGCCAGCGGGCTGGCGCTGGAAGAGAACATGCTCTACCTGGCCGACACCTACAACCATAAGATCAAGCTGCTCGACCCGGTGAAGGGCGAGGTTGAAACCTTGATCGGCAGCGGCGAACCCGGGCTTGCGGATGGCAGCTTTGCATCGGCGCGGCTGTTTGAGCCGGAAGGCGTGCAGGTGCGCAATGGTAAGGTGTACATTGCCGACACCAACAACCACGTGATCCGCGTGGGCGACCTGGACACGCGCATGCTGGTGACGCTGGAGCTGCGCGAGATTGACCGGCTGCTGATTCCGCGCGCGCCGCGCTCGGGGGGCGTGGAAACCCTGCCTGCCGTGCGCGTGGCCCTGGGCGGCAAGGTGTCACTGGATGTGACGCTGCCGCCCGGATACAAGCGCAACCCGGACGCCCCGTCGCGCGTGCAGGTGGGCGCGCAGGGCTACAGCTTCAGCGCAGCGGAAGAGATCACCTTCCCGGTCGAAAGCGCCGGTGACGTGCCGCTGGAAGTGACGCTGTATTACTGTGCCGAGGGCAACAATGGCCTGTGCCTGATCCACGATCGCACCTGGTGGCTGCCGGTGCAAATCGAGGAAGGCGCCGCGGCGCTGGCACGCGTGCCGTACCCGGTGGATTAGGTGGTCATCCCCTGTTTCCGCCACAGGCGGAAACAGGGGATGACATCACTCTTCTTTCTGAATACGCCGGGTTGCCATCTCGCAGCACTCGTCGCCCCACAGCACCTTGCGCGTGTGCACCAGGGTGTAGTCAGGGTTGTAGGCCTCGGTCTTGGCCGGGTCGACCAGGCAGTACAGGTCGGCCAGCTTTTCCTCGCCGTACTCGCGCCAGACTTCGGCCAGCACGCAGCCGAACACTCGGCGGCGCATTTCTCCATCCACATTGGCCACGCCGGCATCAAAGCCCAGCGGCGAGAGGTCTGAGCCTTTGTTGAAATTCTCGGGCGTGGGCTCCAGGCCCATGGATTCGACCCGGGCGCGGGTGGCGCGGCCGATGCGCGTGCCGTAATCGCGCATCGCAGCAGTGATCAATTCACGGCCCTGCTCTTCGCCCAGGGTATCTACCAGCGTGCGCGCAAACGACAGGTACAGCAGCGCCACGCGGCGGGTGATATCGTTGACGGCTTTGGTGGCTTCATCCAGCGGTACGGTGGGTTGGTCGGGCATGGTTTTGTTCCTCACGGGTTGGGGTTTTCCCCCAGTATACCGGAAGATGGCGCAACCGGCGCGAATTGCATGCGCATCGGCTGGCTGCCGCCCAGCGCGGCCAGGGTCAGCACGTAATGCTCCCGCGGCTGCCACCACAGGCGCAGGTCTTGCGCGCCGGGCAGCCGCGAGCGAGCGAGGAGAGGTGTCCAGGCATGCTGTTGGCCGGGAGCGGGCGCCAGCAACTCGATATCGCGCGCGTCGGCGCGCAGACCGATGCGCAGCGCCTTGAGCGCGGCTTCTTTGGCGCTCCAGCACAGGTACATCCACTGCGCGCGCTGCGCGGTGGGCAGCGCGCGCGCTACGGCCTGCTCACCCGGCGAAAGATAGTCGTTGAGGAAGGCCGGGTCAGCGCTTTCGGCCCATTCCAGGTCGATGCCGATTTGCGGTGCAGGTTGCGCGCAGTAGGCGGCCAGCCCCATTCCGGCGCGGTGGCTGATGCTCAGGCAGCCGGGCAGCTTTTGGCCATTCACGCGCGCGTAGGGCGCGCCTTCGGGCTCGTTTTCGATCTCGATTTCTTGCAGTGCTGGTGCGCCGGGCAGCACGCTGCGCAGCAGCCGTTTGGCCGCCGCGCGCCCCAGCAGCCAGGATTCGCGCCGTTTGGCAAAGCGCATCGCGCCCAGCCGCGCGCGCTCGGCAGGGCTCAGCCCGGCGAGGAGCGTTTCATCCTCGCCGGGCTGAGCAGATTGCAGCAGATACCAGGCGGTTACAGCTTCATCCACCGCGTTCGTCTTCCACCAGGCGGCGCAGCGGCCGGCGCAGCTCTTCTTCCACCGGGTAGGGCAGCGGGCTGGTGGTGTAGTCTTTCAGCTCCAGGTACAGGCGGCCGTGGCTGTCGAGCACGCGCGCGTCAAAGCACAGACTGTCGTCGGCATTGCGCCCGGGCGTCACCTGCGCGAACAGGTCGCTTCCGGCGGCGGGCTGGCCATACAGCCGCACCTCGCCGATGGACTGCGGCAGCGCCAGGACCCCGGTTTTGCCGATCTCGTACACGCCGGCGGTCTGCAGGCACAGCTCAATCAGCAGCGGCGCACTGATCAGCGCCTGGCCGGTGGACGTGGTGGGCGGCATATCGGTTGACAGCCGGCCCAGAACGGTACGGCCGTTGCGCTGTACTGCTTCCAGCACCTGGAAGGCCGGTCCGTGGAAGTACAGCTTGTAGACTTCCTCACGTTTGAGCGTGTAGGCGCCGTTCCAGTGCGGCGGTTCCACCACCGTGGGCCGGGTTTCCGGTGCGCTGACCGGTTTGAGGTACACCTTGCCGGTGAAGTGCTGTACCGGCTCGGCCGGCCGCGCTTTGAGCGCCAGGGTCGATTCGAGCGTGACGTGTGCGCACAACCCGTCCGGCTGGCGCAGCACCTGCGCGTACCAGGTGATGCGGCGCGGCTCGCCGCGGTAGAACTTGAACGGACCCAGGAAGCGCACCCCTTCCAGCCGCGCCACGTGGAAGCCTGCGTTGCTGGCGCCAAGCACGGATGCTACGTGCTGCGCCGCCACGCTGAAGCCTTCGATGCCCATCACCCCTGGCAGCACCGGGATGCCATTGAGCGCGTGATCTTTCAGGAACGGCTCGGCAGCCGGATCCAGCTCGGCTTCGAGGACGATGCCGCGGTACAGGTCGAAGCCCGCGAGATGCGAGAGCATCACATGCGCCGGCTCACCTTCCACCAGCGCGCGGTTGGCGCGCTCCAGGTCAAGGCCGCCGTCGCGGTCGCGCGGGCGCGAGAGCATGCCCAGTGCGCCGGCCAGCACCGCCTCGCCGCGTGTGTCGGCCAGCAGTTCCTGGCGCAGCAGCGGCGCGGCGCTCTCGGGGGAAAGCATTTCGATCCCGGCACGCTGCATAATCTGCGGCAGCGAGCCGCGGCTGGCCATGCCCACCTCAGCCCACGCACCCCAATCCAGCGCCAGGAAGCGCGTGCGCGGCAGGCGGTCATTGAGCGCGGCGCAGCATTTGTCCAGCAGGTCGTTGGCGGCGGCGTAGTCCGTCTGTCCGGCGTTGCCAAAGCGCGCCGCCACCGACGAGAAGGCCACCACCGCGCGCGGCGGCTGCGGCAGCGCCATGACTGCGCGTAGCAGGTGGAAAAAGCCGGTGGCTTTGGCCGCGTACACGCGCGCGAAGTCTGCCGGTTCTTTATTTTCCAGCATCTTGCTGTGGTCCACACCCGCGGCGTGCAGCACCAGGTCCAGCCGGCCTTCTTCGCTCGCAATGCGCCCGGCGAGCGTGTTGAGCGCTTCCGCACTGGTCACATCACAGGCGGCGTATTCGGCGCGGCAGCCCAGCGCGCGCAGGTCGCGAAGCAGGCGCTGTGCCCCTGCGGCGCGTTCCAGTGCCTCGATCTGCGCTTCCACGCGTGCCGGGGTGGCTTTTTCGCCGCTGGCTTGCAGCCGCGCCGCCAGCGCGCGGCGCAGCGCGTCGCGGTCGGACAGCAGGGCAAAATCGGGATGGTCTTCGGCGGGCAGCGGGCTGCGACTGGTAAGATAGTAGCTGCCGCCCAGGTGGCGCGCCAGGTCGAGCAGGATCGGCGCGGCGATGCCGCCCGTCCCACCCGTGATCAGCGTCACCGGGTTGGTGAAATCGGCGCTGGCTTCATCCAGTGGGGCGGCCATCAGCGAGATGGTGAAGCGCTGCTCGCCTTCCCAGCCGATTTCCACCATGCCGGGGTCGCGCAGGGTTTCGTCCACCAGCCGTGCGGCGATGGTTCCTGGAGCGGCGTCGCGGGTGAAGTCAACGCTTTTGACCAGCGTGCGCGGGCGCTCCGCGGCGTAGGCCTTGGTGAAGCCGGTCACCGCGCCGCCCAGCGGGGCGGGAACATCGCCGGTCACAGCGTGCAGACCGCCCAGCCGCGTGGCGCTGACCAGAAACGGGCTGCCGCCCATTGCGGTGATCGCGTGCATCACGGTGTAGAGCACGCCCACGCGCGCGTCGTTGGCCGCCTGCCACGAGTGTTCATCCATCTGCTCCAGCGGCAGCTCAATGTCCAGCGCGGACAGATGATAAACGCCCTGCAGCGGGCCTTCTGCGAGCCAGGTCTGGGTCTGCGCCGCCGCAGCTTCCGGCATTGTGTCACGCAGCGCCAGCACCCGCGCGCCGCGCGCTGCCAGCACACTCGCCAGCGCGTCACCCGCGCCGCCGCGGTCGTGCACCACCACCACGCGCGCACCTTCGAGCTGCGCGCCGGTTGGCTTGCACAGCTCCAGCCGCGGCCGCAGCACCGCCACCGGCACTTTTCTCTCAACCACCTGTGGCGGCTGCGCCGTGGCGGGGGTTGGGGTTGCCTGTACAGTCTGCGCGGAACGCTCGGCCACTGGCTGAACATCCGGCTTTTCCGGCTCGGGTGCGGGCTGCGGCTTAAGCGACTGCTCGACGAAGCCAATCACTTTGGACAGCGTGTTGTAATCGCTCAGGCGCAGGTCTTCGCGGCGCGGGATGCCGTACGTCTCGCGTACATTGACGAACAGCTCGGCCTGTTTCACCGTGTCGATGCCCAGGTCGGCTTCCAGATCCAGGTCGAGGTCGAGCATTTCGGCCGGATAGCCCGTCTTTTCGCTCACCAGTGAGAGGATGCGTGCCTGGATCTCATCATGCGTGGGTACTTCGGTAAGAATGTCTGAAACAACTGCCGGCTGCGTGCCTTCCATGGCCGCGGCATCCGCAACGCTCTCGGCCGCTGTGGCCGGCGCAAGGGACAGTGCCGGAGCCGGCCCATCTTCGGGTGCATCCGCGAACAGCGTTGGCCCGCTGCCGTAGGCCCAGGTCGAACGCGCCGGGGTCAACGTAGGAGCGCCCTGGTGGCGCACGCGCAGCGTGCGCTGCGTCACTTCCAGGTCGGCGCTGGCATACCCGGCGGCGGCTGCCAGCCACTTCTGGTAGGTGGGCTGGTGCACGCGCTCGCCAGTGTTGGGGATCTTGCGCAGCAGCGTCATGGCGATCTGCGAGCCAAAGCCCGCGCCCAACCGCAGTGCGTACTGCACCGGGTATTCTCCGCCGCGCGACAGGTTCAGGTCGCCCAGGTCGGGGTCGGGCTCGAACTGGCCGTCCAGGTGCGCCACAGGCGGGACGATGCCCGTCTCCAGCGCCTTGACTGCCACCACATCCTCGATGCCCACGCCCATGGTGTGCCCGGTGAAGCCCTTGGTGTTGGCGATCACCACGCGGTTGGCCGCTGCGCCAAAGGTGTGGCGCAGGGCGTGAATTTCGGCCGCCGCCGACCCGCCGCGCGCGGGGGTATAGGTTTCGTGCGAGAGGAACACTGTTTTAGGCGCGATGTCTTCGCGGCGGATGCCAAAACGCTCCTCGGCCTGGCTCACCAGGCGGTCCATCACCTCGCGCACGTGGCACACGTCCAGCCGCGTGCCGTGGAACGCCGAATTGGCCACCTGGGCCGAAAGAACTTCGGCGATGCCGCGCATCCCGCGCTCGCGCACCGCATCTTCGGCTTCGACCACCAGCGCGGCGGCGCCCATGCCCATAATCATGCCGTTGCGACGGCGGTCAAAGGGGAGCGCGGCCAGCCGCAGGTTGCCTTCGGTGGTAGTGGCGCCGCTGGCCAGCAGCCCCGCGCCAATCCAGTCCATCAGCCGGCCGCTGGTGACGTCATCGCCAGCCACCACCACCACGCGCCGCGCGCGCCCGCTGCGGATCCAATCTTCGGCCAGCGCCACGGCGTGCGTGGTGGTGGCGCAGGCGGCGTTGACCGCTGTATTCGGGCCGCGCGCGCCGATGTACTCGGCGAACTGCGAGTGGCCCATGTTAAGAATGCGGAAGATGAAGCGCCGGTCAAAGTGGTAGTCCAGCGCGGCGAGCTGCTCTTCGAGCGCGCGGATGCGCGCGTCCAGTGCCTCGGCCAGCGCGGGCGATGCATTGCCCGGCAGGCCGCGCAGCTCGCGCAGCGTCTCGAGCTGGCCCAGCAGGTTCTGGTGCTGGTAGAAGCGGTCGGTTTCTTCGGCCATGCGCCCCAGCCCGGGGAAAGCTGAGCCAAAGATCACGCCGGTCTCATCCGCCAGCGCCTCGGGCAGCATCCAGCGGTCGGGAAGCAGGCTGCCCAGGCTGGTGCGGCGGTAGCGCATCACCAGCGGGATGCCAGCGTCGCGCAGGGCCTCGACCCCGGCGGCGATGGCGAGCTGCGTGGCGATGTCGGTGGCTTCAATGCGCTCTTGCGGCACGCCGAAATCCTGCGCCAGGTCAAACTCGCCGCGCTGGCCGGCCAGCTTGATGGTGCGCTCCAGGTCAGTAATGATGTCCATCGTCGCCCCGGCGTCGCTCTTGTTCAGCCGCGTGATGCGCTTTTCCAGCAGCGTTTCGCGGGTTTCCTCACGCAACGGGTCGATCATGTTCTGCCCGCTGAGGATGCGCTGCACGTTGTCATCTTCGAATACGGCGTGGCCGGTGCCTGGTAGACCCAACCCTGCGCCGCTGATCACCACCGAGCCGGTTAGCCTGGCAGGCTGCGCTACGCTGGAAGTTGCCAGCGCAGAGCGAGCGGTCAGGCCGCAGGTGGCCAGTACGAATTCAGGCTCAAAGCTTACACGTGTTGGCTGTGACAGCGGCGGCCGCACCGTGGGGATATTCACCGCCGTATACTCGCCCAACACTACCGCCGGCTGTGCCGGGACAGGTGTTGCCGGAGCCAAAGTTGGCGGAGTTGCGCTCGCGGCCACAGGCTGGAATGCCGGCTCAATTGGGGCGGCTTTCGCGTCCAGCGACTGCTCGACAAAGTCGATGACTTTGGCCAGGGTGCTGTAATCCGACAGGCGCAGGTCTTCGCGGCGCGGGATGCCGTACAGCTCGCGCACCGTGGCAAACAGCTCGGCCTGCTTGACTGTGTCTACGCCCAGGTCGGCTTCCATGTCCAGGTCGAGATCAAGCATCTCGGTTGGGTAGCCGGTCTTTTCGCTCACCAGCCCCAGGATGCGCGCCTGTATTTCTTCGCGCCCGGGAAGCTCCTTTTGCGTGGCCACCACCGCCGCAGGCATCTCTGTAGGGGCGGGTTCCCAACCCGCCCGATCCGTGTCGTGTGCGGCCATGTCTTCAGGCAAAACCTGTTTCTTCTGGCCCGCCGTCCGTTCTTCCGTCCCGGCCGGCATCACCCCCGCCGCCCACAGGCCGCACAGCGCCTCGTTGAGGCTGGGCAGCGCGCCTTTGCGCGGGTGGTTCGTCGAGAGCACCATGACGTCGCTCTTATCCTTCAAATTATCGGTAGCGAGCGCCGAAAGCACGCGCTTTGGCCCCGATTCGACCAGTACGCGCGCGCCGGCGGCATACAACGCCTGCATGCCCTGGATGAACTGCACCGGTGAGGCTACCTGGTTGGCGAGCATGTCCAGAATTTGCTCGGGGTCGGTGGGGTACGCCTGCCCGGTGACATTAGCGATTACCGGGATTTGCGGCGGCTGTACGCCCAGGCGGGCGATGATCGCGCGCAGCGGGCCGCTGGCCGGGGCGACGATGGCGGTGTGGAACGCGTGTGACACGGGAATGCGCACCGCCTGGAAGCCGGCATCCAGACAGGCCTGTACCGCCTGCTCGACTGCCGCTGTTGCTCCGCCAATGACGGACTGCAGCGGGCTGTTGATGTTGGCGATCACCACATAACCGGGGATGCCTTTTAAAATGCGCTCGACTTCGGCAATTGGCGCGGAAACCGCGGCCATCGCGCCGTTGTCGGCAACCGAGACGCGCGTCATCTCGCGCCCGCGTGCCGAGACGATCTGCAGCGCGGCGGGGAAGCTGAGCGCGCCGGCAGCCACCAGCGCGGCATACTCGCCCAGGCTGTGGCCCATGACGATATCCGGGCGGTAGCCGTAGGTCGCCAGCAGGCGCAGCATGGCCACGTCGGCGGTCAGCACCGCGGGCTGGGTGATGGCCGTGTCGCGCAGCGCGTCTTCGGCGCGCGCCACTGATTCTTTGTCTTCAGGCACGAAGATCAGGCTGGTCAGGGGGCGGCCAAGGATGGGGGTCATAACTTCATCCGCTTCGCGGAAAGTTTCGGCCACCACCGGCGACAGGCTGCGCAGCTCGGCCAGCATGTTGGCATACTGCGAGCCCTGGCCGGGGAACAGGAACGCCACTTTTCCGGGCTGGCCGCTGCCGCGATAGATGCCCTGCGCGGTCAGCGCCTGGCGGGTGGCCGGGGTGTCATTCTCCAGCACTTTGAGCGCTTTTTCCAGTTTTTTGTGCAGCTCGGCGGGGGTTTCATAATCCACCGCCAGCCGTTCAGGCTGCGCCAGCTCGGTTGGGCTGGGGATGCGCGCGGCCGGGACCTGCCCGGCTGCCGCGGCCTGCGCCGCGCGAAGCATTTGTTCGCGCAGTGCAGGCGCCGTGTCCGCGCTCAAAAACAGCGATGGCCTTTCCGGCAGCGTTGGCTGCGGCGGCTCTGCCGCGGCGGGAGCTACCAGGGTCTGAGTAATCATTGCGGCGCTCTCGGCCGCGGGTTGGTCGACAGATTCTACCGGGGCAACTTTCGCAGCCAGCGACTGCTCGACTAAGTCTACGACTTTGGCCAGGGTGTTGTAGTCGCTCAGGCGTAGATCTTCGCGGCGCGGGATGCTGTACAGCTCGCGCACCGTGGCGAACAATTCCGCCTGCTTGACCGTATCCACGCCCAGGTCGGCTTCCATGTCCAGGTCGAGGTCGAGCATCTCGGTTGGATAACCGGTTTTTTCGCTCACCAGGCCCAGGATGCGCGCCTGGATTTCCGCGCGCGCGGGCAGGCTGGCTGGCTGCGCCGTTGCCCGGCAGGCTGCTTCCACGGGCAGGGGAGCTTCCCCTTCCGGAACGGCCGCTGCGCTCGCCGGCATCGCCGCGGGGTAAACCGCGCGCTCGGTGGTCAAGACGCCGGGCAGGTACTCTTCCATCACCACGTGGAAATTCGTGCCGCCAAAGCCAAACGACGAAATCGCCGCGCGCCGTGGGCCGTTTTCCGGCTGCGGCCAGTCGCGTTTCTCAGTATTGACGTAAAACGGCAGTTGGTCAAAGCTGATCGCCGGGTTAGGACGCTCGTAATTGATCGACGGCGGCAGCACCTTATCGCGCAGCGCCAGCGTAGCTTTGAGCAGCCCGGCCGCGCCGGCCGCGGCCTTCAAGTGGCCGAAGTTAGACTTGACAGAGCCCAGCGCAATCGAAGCCACCGGGGCTTCCAGACCGGCGAAAGCTGCCGCCAGGCTATTGACCTCGGCCACGTCACCCACCCGGGTGGACGTGCCATGGCCTTCAATGAGCGTCACGCTGCTGGGCATCAGGCCGGCGTCTTTCCAGGCGCGCTCGATGGCGCGCTGCTGGCCCAGCGGGTTCGGCGCGGTGATGCCTTTCCCTTTGCCGTCCGAGCTGGAGCCTATGCCGCGGATCACGGCCTGGATGTCATCGCCGTCGCGCTCGGCATCCACCAGGCGCTTGAGCAGGAAAATGGCCGTGCCTTCGCCCATCACAAATCCATTGGCTCCCTCGGCGAACGGCCGCGAGCCATCCGGCGAGAGCGCGCCAATCTTGCAGAACTTGACGAAGCCTTCCGGGCCCATGTTGTGGTCCACGCCGCCGGTCAGAACCGCGTCAAAGCGGTGCGAGATCAGCCCTTCCACCGCCGATTGCAGCGCCGCCATTGAAGAAGCGCAGGCCGCGTCGGTGACGAAGTTGGGGCCGGAGAAATTGAACACGTTGGCCACGCGTCCGGCGATGACGTTGGAAAGCTCGCCGGGCATGGTGTCTTCGGTGATTTCGGGCGTCAGCGCGCGGATGCCGCGCGTCATCCCGGCCAGCAGCGCGTCTTGCACTACGGCCGGCAGGTTTTGAAAATCAGGAATGGCCTGCAGCACTTCGATGTAATCCGGCAGGTGAATGCGGATGGTGGTGCGGTAGTGGTTTTCGCCGGCCAGCGCGTTGCCCAAAATCACCGCGGTGCGCGCCGGGTCAAACGCGCGCTGCGGATAGCCGTAATGCTGCAGCGCCTGGCGCGCGGCGGCGATGGCCCATTTTTGACCTTCGTCCATCACCGTCAGCACGCTGGGCGGGATGGGGATACCCCAGCGCATGGGTTCAAAGTCATACTGCGTCACCCAGCCACCAATTTTGGAATAGGTCTTATCGGTGGAGGCGGGATCGGGATCGTAGTATTTCTCCCATTTCCAGCGGTTTCCGGGTACTTCGCGGATGCTGGAGCGTCCGTTTTGAATGTTCTCCCAAAATGCCTGTGTATCCGGCGCGTCGGGCAAAATGGAGCCCAGGCCGACGATGGCAATTGCTTTCGGGTCTATCATGGGTGCAATACCTCCTGAATACGCGAGGGAAAGCGAGCTTCCCGTGGGGTGATGTGCTGTATCCGGCTTCCCCTATTGACGTGATGATACGCACTGGAATGCAAGTCTCTTTGGGAAACAACACAAAAAAAGCCGGATGGTTGCGCTTGCACAACCATCCGGCTTTCCGGTTCTCAAAAACGTCTAGTCGATCTGCACCAGGAGCGCACCTTTGTCCACCTGCGTGGTAGGGCGGGCGGCCACGCGGGTCACGCGCCCGGCAATGGGGGCGCGCATCTGCATTTGCATTTTCATCGATTCCAGCACCGCCAGCACCTGGCCCTGCTGTACCTCTTCGCCCTCGCTGACGTGCACTTCCAGCACCAGCCCGGGCATGGGCGCCAGCACTGTGCCGGCCTGCTGTGCTTCTCTGCGGCGCGGTTCGCGCCGGTTGGGCGCTTCCACCTTCGCCACCACGCGCTGCGCGCCGATCACCACTTCGATGCTGCCTGACGCCTGCTCCTGCAAATGCACTTCCACGTCGCGTTGTTCGTGGCGCAAGATGTACAGCCCGTTGCCGTTCAGGCGGATCAACCGCGAGGTGACCGGCACGCCGTTGACCACCACGCGGTTATTGATGATCTTCACCTGGTACTGGTTATTGCCGATGGTTACATTGTAATTCACGGGCTTCTCCTTGGGTCAATCCCCGCGCATCTGCTCGCGCCAGGCGGCTTCCCGCCAGGGTCGCGCGGCCCCATTGTGATGTGGCAGCGACTGCTCGCGCTGCTGGTGGGCAAACAGGGCAATCGCCACGGCAGCTTCGCGTTCCAGTTCCGGGCCGGGGTCCAGCACCGGCTTGAAGCTTTCCAGATAGGTGGTGTGGAACGTTCCGCTGACGAAAGCCGGGCTGCTCAACAACTGCAGCAGGAAGTACAGATCGGTGGGTACACCGCTGATCTGGAATTCGCGCAGCGCGCGCGACATGCGCGCGATGGCCGCGTCGCGATCTTCGCCCCACACGATGACTTTTGCCAGCAGCGAGTCGTAGGCGGTGACAACCGGCATGCCGATGTACAGCGCGCTGTCGACGCGCACAAACGGGCCGCCCGGCTCGCGCATATAGGTGATGGCTCCTGAGGCGGGCATGAAGTCATGCTCGGCGTCTTCGGCCAGTACGCGCGCCTCGATGGCCGCACCGCGGAACGTAATTTCTTCCTGGCGCAAGCGCAGCTTGCCGCCTGCCGCCAGGATGAGCTGTTCGCGCACCAGATCCAGCCCGGTTACCATTTCGGTCACCGGGTGCTCTACCTGGATGCGCGGATTGACTTCAATGAAGTGAATATTGCCGCTTGAATCCAGCAGAAATTCCACCGTGCCCAGGCTGCGGTAGTTGAGCGAGCAGCCCAGCCGCAGCGCGGCATCGTACAATTCCTGGCGGGTCGACTCCGGCAGCCCTGGCGCGGGCGTTTCTTCGATCAGTTTCTGTCGGCGGCGCTGGATCGAGCACTCGCGCTCGCCCAGGGTAATCACATTACCCTGGCCATCGCCCAGGATCTGCACCTCGATGTGGCGCGCCTCGGGAACCAGCGGCTCCAGGTAGACGGTGTCATCGTCAAACGCCTGGCAGGCTTCCAGCCGCGCCGCGGCGATCATCATTTCCAGCTCTCCAGGCGAGCGTGCCAGGCGAATGCCGCGACCGCCGCCCCCTGCCGCGGCTTTGACCAGCACCGGGTACTGCACGTTCTCGGCATAGCCCACTGGCAGCTCGCACGGCACCGATTCATCCGAGCCAGGCAGCACCGGCAGCCCGGCCTCGCGCGCGATGCGCCGCGATTCGAGCTTATCGCCCATTTTTTCGATGGTTTCCGGGCGCGGGCCGATGAATATCAACCCGGCGGCTTCCACCGCGCGTGCGAAGGCCGCATTTTCGGAAAGAAAACCATAGCCCGGGTGCACCGCGTCGGCGCCGCTGCGCCGCGCCGCGTCCAGAATAACCTGCGCGTCGAGGTAGCTCTTGTTTTCGCCGATGGCGATGGCTTCATCGGCCGAGCGGGTATGCGGGGCGATGCGGTCAGCATCCGAATACACCGCCACGCTGGGAAAGCCCATTTCGCGGCAGGTGCGCATGATGCGGATGGCGATCTCACCCCGGTTTGCGACCAGTACTTTCATCAAAATGTTTTCCTCGGTTGATATCTCAATTTCTACGCCATACCGTACCCCTCAACTGGCTCAGGGTACTTTCTATCGCAATGGTTACAAAGGTATATTGCCATGCTTGCGCTGCGCGGTCACCTGGCGCTTGTCGCGCAGGCTTTCCAGCGCAGTGATGATGCGCTGGCGCGCCTCTTCTGGGGCGATCACGTCATCCAGGTAGCCGCGCGCAGCAGCCACAAACGGGTTGGCCAGGTCTGCGCGGTAGCGCTGGGTCAGCTCGGCCTGGCGCGCCGCGGGATCTTCCGCGCCATCCAGCTCCTTGCGGAACACGATACGCACCGCGCCATCCGGGCCCATCACGGCAATTTCGGCGTTGGGCAGGGCGTAGTTGATATCCCCCGCCAGGTGCTTGGAGCTCATCACAATGTACGCGCCGCCGTATGCCTTGCGCAGGATCAGCGTAACCTTGGGCACGGTAGCTTCGGCGTAAGCGTAGATCATTTTCGCTCCGTGGCGGATGATGCCGCCGTGTTCCTGCTCGAGTCCTGGCATAAAACCGGGCGTGTCCACCAGGGTCAGAAGCGGAATGTGAAAGCTGTCGCAAAAGCGGATAAAGCGCGCAGCCTTATCGGACGCGTTGATGTCCAACACCCCGGCCAGAAATTCGGGCTGGTTGGCCACAATGCCTACCGTATGCCCATCCATGCGCGCAAACCCGACCACGATATTGCGCGCGTACTCACCCTGTACCTCCAGGAAGTTGCCGCCATCCACCAGCGCCTCGATCACTTCGTGCACGTCGTAGGAGCGCTGCGGGTCGTCCGGCACGGTAGCGCCGACTTCAGGCGTGGCGCGGTCGGGCTCGTCGCTGGTGGGGTATTGCGGTGGTGGAGTGAGGTTGTTGGGCGGCAGGTAGGAGAGCAGCTCGCGCACCTGGGCCAGCAGGCTTTCCTCATCCGCGGCGGTAAAATGCGCCACGCCGCTGCGCACGTGGTGCACGTGTGCCCCGCCCAGCGAGTCAGAATCCACGTCTTCGTGGGTCACGGCACGCACCACTTCCGGCCCGGTAATGAACATATTGGCCGTGCCTTCGGCCATAAACACAAAGTCGGTGATGGCGGGAGAGTATACCGCACCTCCGGCGCACGGCCCCAGGATGATCGAAATCTGCGGGATCACGCCCGAGGCGCGCACGTTACGGAAAAAGATATCACCATATCCGGCCAGGGCATCCACGCCTTCCTGGATGCGCGCCCCGCCGGAATCGTTGAGGCCGATCAGCGGCGCGCCATTCTGTATGGCCATGTCCATCACCCGAGCAATCTTCTGCCCGTGCGCCAGCCCCACCGAGCCGCCCAGGATGGTGAAGTCCTGGGCGAAGATGTACACCAGCCGGCCATCGATCTTGCCATATCCGGTAACCACGCCGTCGCCCAGCGGGTGTTGTTTTTCCATACCCAGCCCGGTGGCGCGGTGCTGCACGAACGCGCCGATCTCCTGGAAGGTGTCCGGGTCGAGCAGTTGTTCGATGCGCTCGCGTGCCGTGCGCTTCCCTTTGGCATGCTGCGCCGCGATGCGCGCTTCACCGCCACCCAGGCGGGATTCGGCGCGCAAGGATTCCAAGCGAGAGGTTTGATCAGTCATAGGTATTTGTGATTGTTCCCTTTCGTCTGCGGGTGATAACACCCGGTCGGCTGGCGCGTTACGCCACGTCGCCGCCTGCGCCGTGCTTTTCCCCTGTTTCCCCTGTATTATAGTCGTAAAGGGGTGTCAAATGCTATCCAGGCAGTCGGCCCGCGGTTGCGAGCTGCCCGGTTTTCCCCTATACTCATGCGTGATGCTCACCATCCACCTGTTCGGCAACCCGGAAGTGCTGCAAGACGGCCAGCCGCTTTCGATCTCGCGGCGCAAGAGCCGCGCGCTGCTGTATTACCTGGCCGAGAACGAGCGCCCGCAGCAGCGCGAGCACCTGCTCAGCGTATTCTGGCCGGACAATGAGCGCGAATCGGCGCAACAGGTGCTGCGCACCACGCTGCACGGGCTGCGCAACGCGCTGGGTGATGGTTTGCAGGTGGAGCGCGACGCGGTGGCCCTGGCCCCCGGCGTGGCGGTGGACGCGCGTATGTTTACGCGAAATTTGGCCGCGCCATCCGCCGATGTGCCCAAGCTGGAGACGGTGCTGGCGCTGTATCGCGGGCCTTTCCTGGACGGCTTTAACCCCGGTGATGACATCGAGTTCGAGCAGTGGATGATGGCTGCTCGCGAGCGCTACCAGCGCATGGCCGTACGCGGGTTGGTGAGCCTGAGCCGCGCCCAGGCACTGACCGGTGACTACGCCGTGGCGCTGGGCGCGCTGGAACGCGGGTTGGCGCTCGACCCGCTGCAGGAAGACCTGCAGCGCGAGACCATCCGGCTGGCCTATTTTTCCGGTGACCGCGCCGGGGCAATTCGCCGCTACGATCAGTTGCGCCGTCTGCTGGACGAAGAGCTGGGCGTGCCGCCGATGGCCGAAACGCGTGCCCTGTATGATCAGATATTGGACGACAGCCTGCCCGCGCCGGCTCCGGTTGCCGCGCCCGCGCTGGTCATTCGCCGGGGCGCGCCGCGCGCGGAAGATGAAGCGCTGCCGTTTACCGGGCGCGAAGCTGAGTTGAGTGCGCTGCGCGCGGGTCTGTTTTCCGGCAGGCTGCTGTTGGTGGAAGGCGAGCCGGGGGTTGGCAAGACGCGCCTGGTGGAGCACGCGCTGGAAGATGCGCGCGAGATCATATGCCTGCGCGGCGCGGGTCGCGAACTGGAGCGCAGTCTGCCCTACCAGCCGGTAGTCGAGGCCTTGCGCGGGCTGGCGGGGCAGCCGGGCGGTGTCCAGGTAATCCAGCGCCTGCGTGACAGCCTGCCGGCCGTGTGGTTGAGCGAGGCAGCGCGCCTGATGCCCGAGTTAGGCGAAAGCAGCGGCGGCGCGGCCGACGAGTGGCGCCTGTGGGAAGGCTTGCGCCAGTTCTTGCTGGCCCTGGCTACGCTGCAGCCGGTGGCCGTGTTCCTCGATGATCTGCAATGGGCCGACAGCTCCAGCCTGGGTCTGCTGGGTTACCTGGTTCGCAACCTGCCCGCCGGCGAACGGGTGAGCATCCTGGCCGCAAGCCACCCGCCGGCTGGCGGCTCGCCGTTGGCGGCGCTGCTCTACGCGCTGGAGCACGCCGGGCGGCTGGAACGTATTGTGCTGGAGCGTTTTACCGCGCGCGAAGTGGAAGCAGCCGTTGTCCGGCTGGCCGGCCCGGCACATGGTCTGTCCGACTGGCTGTACGAGCATTCGGAAGGCAACCTGTACGTGCTGGCCGAGCTGGTGCGCCAGGCGCGCGCCAACGGCTGGCTCGATACGCGCGCCGTGCCGGCGCCCGACGTCCAGCCGGATCTGGCTGCGCCATTATACGGGCTGGTACAGTCACGGCTGAACCGCCTGAGTGACGCCGCGCGGCGTATCCTTGATACGGCGGTAGCGGCCGGGCGTGATTTCGACTTTGACCTGGTAGCGCGTGCTTCGGGCCTATCGGAAGATGCCGCGCTGGACGGGCTGGATGAGCTGACTGCCGCCGGGCTGGTGCGCCCGGCCGGGGTAGGCGCGCTGTACCGTTTCGACCATTCGCTGACCATGGAAGTGGCCTACCACGAGGTGGGCGAGGCGCGGCATCGCCAGCTGCACCGCAAAATCGCTGCGGCTATGGAGCAGACCTACCGGCTGCGCCCGCCCGAAAACCTGGACGCCCTGCTGGCATTCCATTATTTTGAAGGTAACCAGCCCGAACTGGCCGCGCCGCATGCCGTGCGCGCCGGGAAGCGCGCCACACAGCTTGCCGCGTGGCAGCAGGCAGCGGCGTTTTTCGCGCAGGCGCTGGACGGTTTGCCGCGCGCGGCATGGCCCCCGGTTCTGCTCGACCTAGGCCGAGCGCAGCAGCGCGGCGGCGATGCGGCGCGCGCATTGGAAAGCTACGAACGCGCGCTGGCGCTTGCCGGCGAGCACGGAGACCGCGCCGGCATGGACGAAGCGCGGCTGCGCCTGGCCGAAGCGAATTTAACGCTGGCGCGTTTTGACCAGGTGTTGGCACAGTGCCGGTCCGTGCTGGAAAACGGACTGCCGGAGAACGGCGTGCTGGCCGAGATGTGGTGGGGCACGGCACTTTCGCTGGAAGGCGCGGATTTGCAGGCATCTGCGCAGCACCTGGAGCGCGCAGCGGCAGCCAGCCGCGCCAGCGGCAGCCCGGAGCCCCTGGCGCTGGTGGAGTTTGAACTGGGCAGCCTGTGGGCGCAGCGCGGGGACCTGCCGCTGGCCGTGGCGCATTATGAAGAATCACTGCGCGTGTGCGAGCAAGTTGCACTTCCGGCGCTGATCGAGCGGCGCGTGCTGGCGCATAATAACCTGGCCTATCACCTGCTGCTGCTGGGCGACCCGCGCGCCGCAGAGCACGCCCGGCAGGGCATGGAGTTGGCGCAGGAATACGGCCTGGTAGGGTTGCAGCCATACCTGTATTCCACCGCGGGGGAAATCGCGATGGCAGCGCGTGATTTTGACCACGCGCGTGAGCAGTTCGTACTGGGGTTGGAGCTGGCGCAGCGTTTGGGCATCCCTGAGCGCGTAGCCGGGCTGGGAGCCAACCTGGGGCTGCTGGCGCGCGAGACCGGCGACGCGCCGCGGGCAGTGGAGCTGCTCAGCGCGGCGCGCGAACAGGCCGATTCACTCGGCTTGCGCCACCTGGCCGCGCAGATACGCATCTGGCTGGCTCCGTTGTTACCGCAGGCTGCCGCGTTGGAACAGCTTGACCAGGCGCGCGCCATTGCCAAGCAGGGTGGCCGCCTGCGCCTGCTGGAAGAAGAGCGTGCCGTCCGGGCGGCCGTGGAGAAGATAAAAGAATAAAAATCGAGCCTGCGTCAGCAGGCTCGGCTTTGTGTCACGCAACCAGTTTCTCCAAACGATCCACTAATTCGCTGAGTACCTGGAAGGCCTCTTCGACTGGCTGAGGCGTGGTCATGTCTACCCCGGCCAGCTTGAGCGCGTCCAGCGGGTAGAGCGACGCGCCCGCAGACAGGAAGCTGCGGTAGTGCTCGGCTGCGCCCGGCTCGCCGGCCAGGATGCGCCGCGAGAGCGCATTGGCAGCCGAAATACCGGTTGCATATTGATAGACGTAGTAATCGGCGTACAGGTGGCTGAACGTGGCCCAGGTGATGCCCACCCGCTGCGGGTCAACCTGCATCTCATTGCCATAGCCTTCGGCGAACAGCTCAGCCATGCGCTGGTTCATGATCTCGGCGTTCAGGCCTTCGCCGCTCTCGGCGCGCTGATGCATTTCCAGCTCAAAGCGCGCCAGGGTGGGCATAATGAAGAAGTAGCGGTGGAAATTGCTCATCGCCTCTTCGATCACGCTGATCTGGAACTGTGGATCAGTATTGTTCGCCAGCAGGTAGCCGCGCAGCATGGCCTGGTGGAAGTTAGAGGCCACTTCGGCCACGAACAGCGAGTAATCCGCGTATACCGGGAGCTGGTGCTTCCAGCTCAGGTAGGAATGCATTGAGTGGCCCAGCTCGTGCGCCAGGGTACTGGCCGAGAAGATCGTATCGTCGTAATTGAGGAAAATAAACGGCGATGTGCCGTACCAGCCGGATGAAAACTGCGACGAGTTTTTTCCCTGCGACGGATACACATCGATCCAGCGATCTTCGCGCACGCCCTTGCGCAACACCTCGACGTAATCATCGCCCAGCGGCCGGAGCGCGGCCACCACCCAGTCGACGGCCTGCTGGAACGGCACACGCAGCGGCTGGTTGGTGAGCGGCGCCCAGATGTCGTACGGGTGCAGCGTATCGACGCCCAGTCGCTTGCGGCGCACAGCCCAATAGCGGTGCCAGGTAGGCAGGTTGCGCTGGAAGGTCGCGATCAGGTTGTTGAACACTTCGACCGGGATATTGTTCTCATTCAGGCTGGCTTCCAGCGTGGTGGGATAGTGACGCACGCGGGTCTGGAAGACCATCTGGTTGATCGACGTGGACAGGTTGCTGGCCAGCGTGTTTTTGAAGGCCAGGAATGTGTCGGTGTAATTCTCCCAGGCAGTGCGGCGCGCTTCACGGTCGGGGCTGGAGAGGATTTCGTCCAGTGTGCCCTGGGTGACGGGGAGACGCGTGCCATCCGAAGCCATCGCATCCGCGAAGCGGAAGTCGGCATCGGTGAGCATGGTGGCGGTGGTAGACGTGCTGGTGAAGGCGGGGGTAAGCATGCCCAACACTTCTTCGACTTCCTGCGAGCGCACGTGCTGCTGCTTGCGAAACAGGTTGTCGATGTAATGCGCGTAGCCTTTCAGTTCCTCATTCTCGCGCATCCAGCCCTCGAGCGTCTCGCGGCCGATAGCCAGGATTTCCGGGTCGGTAAAAGCAACGGCAGTAACAAACTCGCCCAGCACGGCGTAGGCCATGCCTTCCATCTGCGCACCGGCCGGGTCGGCGGTGTTGGTGGCCGCGGTGAGCGAAGCATAGACCAGCACTTTGCCGGCGCGCATGTACAGCGTTTCCACAAGGTGCATGGCTTCGAGCAGCACCGCCGCGCTTTCGTGCAGGCGGCCCTGGTAGGCCTGCACCGCGGAGATATCCTCACTCAACTTTTTGGCTTCTGCTTTCCAGGCTTGCGGTGAGTCAAACAGGCTGGGTGCGTTCCAGGTATATTCCACCGGTATCTCATTCCGCTGCCGAACTTTTGTGTCGGACATAATTTCTTTCCTCCGTTTATGCTGTTGTTTACGATGCTGTCACGCTGGCTGGATATGATACAGATAAGCTTAATTATATTCAGATTTGAGGAGAGAAAAATGACCTGGACGATTGACAATGCCCATTCGGAAATCAACTTCACTGTGCGCCATATGATGATCTCGAACGTGCGCGGACAGTTTGAACGCTTCACTGGTACGGTAGACTTCAACGAAGAACACCCGGCGCAGTCGAGTGTGGACGTGCAGATCGAAGCTGCCAGCATCAACACCAAAGAGGTTAAGCGCGACGAGCACCTGCGCTCCGCCGATTTCCTGGCCGCCGATCAGTATCCCTACCTGACCTTCAAGAGCCAGCGCGTGGAAGTAGTGGATGAAAACCACGGCAAGATCCACGGCGATCTCACCATCCGCGGTATCAGCCGCCCGGTGGCGTTGGATGTGGAATACTCCGGCATGGCCAAGAGCCCGTGGGGTACGATGAGCGCCGGCTTTACTGCCAGCACCAAAATCAGCCGCAAGGAATGGGGCCTGGAATGGAACGCTGCCCTCGAGACCGGCGGTGTTCTGGTGGGCGATGAAATTAAGATCAATATCGAGCTGGAAATCGTGAAGCAACCCCAGGCCGAAGCAGTTGCCTGATCGTCCAGAGCGTTGAGCGTCTGTGCAGGGTTTGTGGTGGCAGAGAGTTGATCGCCGCGCCAGAATGCGTAGAATAAAAACAGGTTAGTATTAATAGAGGTAAGGAAGGCACGGATATGACGATTACCGGTATCCACCATATCACCCTGGTGAGCGCAGACGCTCAACGCACGCTCGATTTTTATACCCGCGTCCTGGGGATGCGGCTGGTAAAGCAGACCGTCAACTTTGACGACCCGGGCAGTTATCACCTGTACTTCGGTGGTGACGCCGGGCAGCCCGGCAGCGTGATCACCTTCTTTGAATGGGGCGACCTGCCCAAAGGCGCGCCGGGCATCGGCGGCACGCACCACGTGGCGCTGCAGGTGAGCGATGAACAGGGCTTGCTGATGTGGAAGCGGCGGCTGGTGGACCTGGGTCTGAATGTGGCCGGGCCATATAACCGGCGCTACTTCCGCTCGATTTACTTCCGCGACCCGGATGGCGTGCTGCTCGAAATTGCTACCAACGGGCCGGGCTTTACCGTGGATGAACCGCTGGAGCGGCTGGGGCAAACCTACCAGCCGCCCGCGCCGGACACGCACGACACGCAGGATATGACCTGGAGCGAACCGGTAGATCAGATCCTTACCCCAATGAGCCTGCGCGGCGGCATCCATCATATCAGTGCTATCAGCAGCGACATCCACCGCACCGACGCGTTCTACCAGGGTTTCCTGGGCATGCAGCGCATCAAAATGACCGGCAACTTCGACGCCAACGATATGCCGCACTGGTACTGGGGCGTGGATGGCGGCCGGCCGGGCAGCATTATCACGTACTTTGAGTACCCCCAGAATGGTAAGCGCGTGCGCATGGGCACCGGGCAGACGCATCACTTTGCCCTGGCGGTCAAAGACGCAGAAACGCAGCTTGAGTGGCGCGAAAAGATGCTCAGTGCCGGCATCCCGGTTTCGCCGGTGATGGAGCGGGTGTATTTCAAGAGCATCTACAGCCGTGATCCTGACGGTCACATCGTCGAGCTGGCCACCGCTGGCCCGGGCTTTCTGGTGGACGAAACCCTGGAGACGCTGGGCCAATCGCTGAAGCTGCCGCCCTGGCTGGAGCCGGCGCGCGGGCAGATTGAGCGCGGCATCACCCCGCTGCGGCTGGGCGAGACGGTCGGTTAAGATGGCGGCGCAGCAAATCCCTGCCAGTGGGCCGCATGACGGCGCATTGTTGTGGACGGCCGGCGCAGCGCTCGAAGCTGCGGCGGCCGTCGTGATTGCTATCCACGGGCGCGGGGCGGGCGCGGATGATATCCTGCAGCTTGCCGGTGAGGTGGATCTGCCCGGCGTGGCCTGGCTGGCGCCCGAAGCGAACGACGGCCAGTGGTATCCGCAGCGCTTCCTGGTTCCCAGCGCGCAAAACCAGCCCTGGCTCAACTCCGCCCTGGATGTGGTAGGACAATGCGTGCAGCAGGCGCAGGCTGTGGGCATCGCCCGCGACCGCATCATCTTGCTGGGTTTTTCGCAGGGCGCTTGCCTGGCGCTGGAATGGGCCGCGCAGCACGGCGCCGGGCTGGGCGGCGTCTTTGGTTTCAGCGGTGGTCTGATCGGCAGCGAGGAAGAAGTGGAAGCGCACGCCGCTGGCCTGGACGGACTGCCGGTGTTCCTGGGCTGCGGCGATGACGACGCGCACATCCCGCTGGCGCGCGTGGAACAAACGGCGCGCGTCTTTGCCCGGCAGAGGGCGGATGTGACCCTGCGCGTGTACCAGGGCATGGGCCACTACATCAACCAGGACGAGCTGGATTTCCTGCAAAAAACCATCGCAGCGCTATAATCCACCTATGGTGGAGCCACAAACGGATGTGATCGTCGTGGGCGGGGGTGCAGCGGGGATCTTCGCGGCGTTGGCCTGCGCCGCGGATCTGACTGGCGGGAGCGTGCTGGTGCTGGAGCGCGGAAGTGCACTGCTGCGCAAGGTGAAGATATCCGGCGGCGGGCGCTGCAACGTGACCCATGCCGCTTTCGACCCGCAGCAGTTCGCGGCCAATTATCCGCGCGGCGGTAAGGCGCTTCGCGGGCCGTTCACGCGCTTCCAACCTCGCGATACCATCGACTGGTTTGCACAGCGCGGCGTGCGCCTCAAGACCGAGGCCGACGGGCGCATCTTTCCTGCCACTGACCGGTCGCAAACCATCATCGACTGCCTGCTGGATGAGGCCGGCCGCCTGGGCGTGAACGTGCGCGCGCGGGATGGTGTTGAGCGCATCCGGCCATTAGAGCAGGGTTTTGCGCTGGAGTTGAGCAGCGGGCAAACGCTGGCCGCGCGGCGCGTGCTGCTGGCTACCGGCGGCGAGCGCGGTGCGTGGCGGCTGGCGAGTGACCTGGGGCATACCGTCCTGCCGCCTGTGCCATCGCTGTTTACCTTTGCCGTGCAAGATCCGCGGCTGGACGGTCTGCCCGGCGTGGCCGCCAGTGACGCGATTGCGCGCCTGCCGGATTTTGGCCTGGAGCAGCGCGGTGCGCTGCTGATCACGCACTGGGGGCTGAGCGGCCCGGCGGTGCTCAGGCTTTCGGCATGGGGCGCGCGAGCGCTGCACGATGCCGCATATGACGCACTGCTGCGCGTCAATTGGGCCGGCACGGAAACCACCGAGGGCCTGTTCGCCAGCCTGCTGCAATCCAAGGAGCGCGCTCCCAACCAGTCACCCGGGGCCGGGCGGCCGCCGGCCGGGCTGCCCGAGCGGCTGTGGAAACGCCTGGTGGCTGCCGCGGGGATTGCGCCCGGCGCGCCGTGGAACGCCATTTCACGTGGGCAGGCCTATGCCCTGGCGCAGCAGGTGACGCGCTGCGAGCTGCGCATCCATGGCAAAGGCGCGTTCAAAGAGGAGTTCGTCACCTGTGGCGGGGTGGCGCTGGACGAGGTCAACTTTAAAACGATGGAGAGCCGCCGCGTGCCAGGCCTGTATTTTGCCGGCGAAGTGCTGGATATTGACGGAGTCACCGGCGGATTCAACTTCCAGGCTGCGTGGACCACCGGCTGGATTGCCGGCAAGGCTATGGCTGCAAACGTCGAGGTTTGACAATCGGGATAAAAATGCATATAATTAGCCCAGCTAAACATCACCGGCCGCGCACGCCGGTGTTTTGTATGATGGCTCCAATATGGACGTAACGAACGCGGCCGCCGCTCAGGTTCGACATGCAGCCGGCGGCCGTTTGAATGCAGGGATGTAAACTGGTTTATGAAAATACTGCGATCCAACCTGGTGATTCTATTTTTCCTGATGGTGGTTGTGATGATCGGCTTTGGCCTGATCATTCCAATCATGCCGTTCTATGTCGAATCAATGGGCGCGGATGCCAAGCAGCTCGGCTTTTTGATGGCCGTGTTCAGCATCATGCAGTTCATTTTTGCGCCCATGTGGGGCTCCATCTCCGACCGCATCGGCCGCAAGCCGGTGCTGCTGCTGGGCGCGCTGGGCAATGCCCTGACGCAGGTGATGATGGGCTTCGCCACCCAGTACTGGATGCTGTTCGCGGCACGCGCGCTGGCGGGGGTGCTGTCTTCGGCCACCATGCCCACTGCTATGGCATACATCGGCGACAGCACCGACCACAGCCGGCGCAGCGGCGCGATGGGTATCGTGGGCGCGGCGATGGGCGTGGGCATGGTGCTCGGCCCGGGGCTGGGCGGCTGGCTGGCGGGGCATTCGCTGTCTACACCGTTTTTCCTGGCCGGCGCGGCCTCGATGCTGGCGGTGCTGCTGATCCTGCTGTTCCTGCCCGAGTCGCTGCCCAAAGAAGCGCGCGAGCAGCACCAGGGCGAGCGCATCCGGGGGCCGCAATTGAGTGCCATGTGGCGCGAACTGTGGGGGCCGGTAGGATTCCTGTTGTTCCTGGCCTTCCTGGTCAATTTTGCACTGGCCAACTTTGAAGGCATTTTTGGCCTGTACGCCGCCAAGCGTTTCGATTATGGCCCGGGGCAGGTGGGTACGATCATGACCGTGATCGGGCTGGTATCGGCCGTGGTGCAGGGGCTGGCCACTGGTCCGGCTTCGCGCCGGTTCGGTGAGGGGAACGTGATTAAGGCCTCGCTGGCAGCCAGCGCGGTCGGCTTTTTACTCATGCTGCTGGCCAATAACTTTGCCACCGTGCTGCTGACGGTGGGGCTGTTCGTCACCGCAAACGCCATGCTGCGCCCGGCCATCGCCAGTGTTACGTCCAAACAGACCGTCGGGGGGCAGGGCATAGCCATGGGCCTCAACAACGCGTTCCAAAGCCTGGGCCGCACCATCGGCCCGCTGTGGGCCGGTTTTATGTTTGATCTGCGCCTGTCGCTGCCCTATCTGACCGCCGCAATTATCCTGTTCTTCACCTACCTGTACAGCCTGCGCGTACCGCATAAGCGCCTTGACCCGGCGCTGGCGGAACAAACAGTGCCGGCCAGCATGGACTAAGTTACCGCCGCGCGCGTGGTGGGGTAGCGCCGGTAGCGGCCTTCGACCATTACCACGCGGATGCGCTCCACCGCCTGCCACACATCCTCAAACGAGGTGTACAGCGGGGCGAGACCCAGCCGCAGGTTGTCCGGCTCGCGGAAATCGGGGAGTACGTTCATTTCCTCGATCAACGCGCGGTTGATTCGGTAGCCTTCCGGGTGGCGTACGCTGACGTGCGAGCCACGACGCGCTGCATCGCGCGGCGTGCCCAGGCTGAAGCCGTGCGCGGCCAGGAGCGCGTCCACCAGGTCGATCATGTATCCGGTGAGAGCGATGGACTTGGCGCGCAGCCGGGCGATGCCTGCTTCGGCCAGTAGATCCACGCCGCTTTCCATCGCCAACGTGGAGAGGATGGGCGGCGTGCCGGCCAGGAAGCGCCGGATGCCATCCGCGGGGCGGTAGTCCAGGTCGAAGGCGAACGGCGCGGTATCGCCAAACCAGCCCCAGATGGGTGAGAGCGCTTCGCCTTGCAGCGCGCGGTTGACGTACAGAAATGCCGGCGCGCCCGGCCCGCCGTTGAGATACTTGTAGGTGCAGCCCACGGCAAAATCCGCGCCCCATTCGTCCAGCACTACCGGCACAGCACCGACCGAATGGCTGAGGTCCCACAGAACCAGCGCTCCCTGTTCGTGCGCGCGGCGGGTGATGACCGCTGCGTCGTACAGATAGCCGCTTTTGAAAACCACGTGCGAAAGCGTCACCAGCGCGGTATCTTCATCGATTGCTGCCAATGTGTTGTCAAGATCAGCGCTGATGCCGTCGCCGGACGGCACGACCTGGATGCGGCAGCGGTCATTGAGCAGGCGGTTGCAGCCTTGCAGCACGTACAGGTCAGATGGGAAGTTGAACGCGTCGGTGACGATCTTTGATCGCCCGGGTCGCAGAATCAGTGCTGCCATGGCTAGCTTGAACAGGTTGACCGTGGTGGAATCACTGACCGCCACCTGGCCGGGGGCTGCGCCCACGAACGCGCCAATCTTATCGCCCACGCGCGTGGCGGCTTCAAACCAGTTGTCACCCCAAGAGCGGATCAGGTTAGCGCCCCACTGCTGCTCCACCACCTGCTGAACGCGCTGCATCGTATCGCGCGGCAGGCGGCCAAGCGAGTTACCATCCATGTACACCATGTCATCGTTGGAGATGAAGAACTGTTCCCGGTATCCGGCCAGAGCGTCCTGCCGGTCGAGTGAACGCGCGTACGCTCGTGAGGAGTCCATTATTCCTTCCCTTCGCTGGCGAAATATGAATATGTGCCATCCGCCAGTCGTTTTTTACCTTCTTCCAGCAGGTCGTCGGGGATGACTTTGAACGTTTCGCCCACGCCGCGATCCTGGGGCTCGCGCGGCACGTCGCCCAGCGCGAAGGCCTGCAGCGCGCGTACCATAAGCTGTGCCGAAAGGCGAGCTACGCGATAATTCAGGCTCTCGTAGGTGTCGGTACGGTATACAGGAAGCTGTTCACGGTAGATGATGTCGCCGGTGTCGATGCCGGGGTCGATAAAATGCACCGTAGAGCCGACTGGGAAGTCTTTGTACAACGCCCAGCCCACAGAAGCTGAGCCGCGCAGCCAGGGTAGCAGACCGGGGTGGGCGTTGAGCGTGGCGCGCGCCGGGATAGCCAGGATATTGGGCTTGATAATGCGCGTGCCGCCCAGCACCAGCAGATCCGGCCGCGCTGCTTCCAGCAGCGACTGGCAGCCCGGGTCGTTGTGGTTCCGTACCGCGTAAACCGGAATGCCGGTTCCGGTGACCAACTGATTGATGCGCGGCGGTAGCGACTGCCCGGCCATGCGCGCCAGAAACTTCTCGCGCTCGAGGTCGCCCACCGACGAGACTTCCTGAAGGATGAGGGCGGGCGCGAACCCATTTTCGAGCAGCGCCTGGAGCATCTCGCGCCCGTAGGGGTGCTCTTCCAGGACCAGGTAGGCAAAGCGCAGGGGGGCAGGCATGGTTTTCTCCGTGAATGTCAGTGTGGTATACGCTCAACGGATATTATAGGGGAGAACCGGCGGTGAGAATCAAAACCCCCGGTCAGGTGGCCGGGGGTACGGTAACCCATAAATTTGTTTGCGCTTACGGCGTGGCGACGACCAGGAATATGACCAGCGGGGCGATCAGCACCAGGCCGAGAACGAACATCACCGCGAACAGGCGGCTGTCAAATTTGAGGTGCATGAAATACAGCACCACCAGGGCAGCTTTGGCCACGGCCAGCGCCAGCAGCAGGCCGAGCTTGAGGCCACCGGTCAGGTAGCTGACACCGACTTCGATGGCGGTCAGCACCACCAGGGCGATCAATACCAGCCCGTAGCGCGGGGCGGCGTGGCGTTCGGAGGAAGGTTGCTCAGACATGCGCGGCTCCTACAACAGGTAGAACACAGTAAACAGGACGATCCAAACCACGTCAACGAAGTGCCAGTACAGCCCAAAGACTTCCACGCCGTGAAAACGCTCTTTGCTGTAGGCCTTCTGGCGGATGCCCAGCAGGATAAAGATGACCCACAACAGGCCGATAAAGACATGCGTCCCGTGGATGCCGGTAGTGGTCAGAAATGGGCTGCCAAACGGCGAGTCGAACCACACGCCTTCGCGGTACAGGATCGTCCACTCGAATGCCTGGCCGCCCAGGAACATCGCCCCCAGCACCAGCACCGCGATCATATTGTTGCGCAATCCTTTGATGCTGCCGCTGCGCAGCGCTTCGAGCGCGCGCACCACCATAAAGCTGCTCAAGATCAGGATAAAGGTATTGAGCGCGATTAGCGGAATGCTCAGCCCGGCTTTGACCTCGGCAAATTCTTCAGGATGATGGCTCTGGAACAGCAGGTACGAGCCGATCAGCGCGCCGAACAGGATGATTTCACCGCTGAGGAAGACCCAAAAGCCCACCTTGGTGTTTTCCCGCTGTGGGACGTAGGCTTCATGCACGGGATGGATTTCTTCACTCATGGCGGCGCTCCTCGTGTTCTACTTCCACCGGGTTGGCAGCCAGGTCGGCAGCGCGGATTTCGTTGGCCCACCCGAAGATCGAGACGATCAGCAGGATGATGCCCACCACGGCGATGATCCAGGTGGCGAGGATGCCAATCGCGATCAGGATGATGGCAACCGCCATGACCGGCGGCCAGACAGAGATTTGCGGGACGTGTTCGTGCATGGTTACTCCTGAAGTTTCGGCAGCGGGTTGGCCAGTTCGGGAGCATCTTCGTCCGGCTGCTGGCGCTGCACGTATTGGAACCACTGGAAAAATACGATACTGAAAGCAAGGAAAAACAGTGCGTTCCCCGGGATCCACATGATCAGCCCGCTGAGCTGCTGGTCGTCCAGCGGTGAAAGGCCGAACACCTGCGCCTGGCTGCCGTAATACGGGTAGAGGATGGAAGGCGTAAATGTAATCCAGGCTGAGAGGGCAGTGGATGGGAACATCATCACAAACAGGTAAAAGAGCTGCGCGGTGAGACTGGCGCGCGGCGCCGCCTCATCAAAGCGGCTGTAGACCGGCCACCAGCCGATCACCGCCGATGCCAGAAAGGTGAGGTGCATGAAGATGTGGACCGGTTCCTCTTCCAGCGCCAGGTTATACAGGCGCGGGATGTGCCAGAGCAGGAACACGCCGTTGAAGATCAGGAAGGCCGGGATAGGGCGGGTGACCTCGTAAGCGAACTTGCGCAGCCAGGGCGCGCGCACCAGGTGGTTGAGCAGCCCACTGGGCACGCCCAGCAGCCACAGCACCGGCGCAAAACCGATCAGCAGAATATGCTGCACCATGTGGGCAGAGAACAGGTAGTTGTCTGAAAGGTTGTCCAGCGGTGAGATCAATGCCAGGAACACCACCAGGTTGCCCAACAGGAAGGATGCCTGGCGCAGCCGCGTGACGGGCGGGCCGTACTGCGCGCGGCGGCGGTAACCGTTGGCCAGGTACAGGTAAACAGCCGTGATGATCGCCAGTCCAGCCAGCACGCTGGGATACCACGACCAGCTCCACAGGCCGCCGCCCGATCCATGATAGACCACCGCGGAAATAGCCAGCATCATTTCCCTCACACCAGATACAGCACGCTGAACAACACCAACCACACAGCAGCGACGTAATACCAGAACCACGCGCTGACTTCCACGGCAACGTGTCGCCGGGCGGTGAAGTCTCCCAGTCGAGCGCGGAAGAACACCAGCGCCAGCATGATTACGCCGGCCAGCAGGTGCAGCGCGTGAAAGCCCATCAGGGTGAGGAACACGCCGCCGAAGCCGTGGTCGCTGGGGGTCATGTTATTGCTGGTGTATTCCAACACCTGACCGGCCACAAAGACCAGCCCCAGCAGCAGTGTTACTGCCGACCAGCGCGCCAGCATGGGCTGCCGGCCAGAACGGATGGCGCGCAGCGCCAGCCACATGGTAACTACCGATGCCAGCAAGATGAGCGTGTTGACGCCTGGTACGGCCAGCCGCGCCAGGGGGGCGCCGTCCAGCGGCCAGGGGTACATCCCGCGCATGAACAGGTACGCCGATACCAGCGGGCCGAAGAAGAAGGTCTCCGAGCCCAGCACCACCAGCATGGCCACTTTGGCGCTGTCCATGCCAGAACGAGAACGAGTAGTTGCCTGGTTCATGCGCTGCTCCTAATGCGTATCCGCCATATCCGGGTGCTTGGCGTCCCACAGCGGGCGGCGCGAGCGCACAGCCGGAATTTCGGCAAAGTTTTCCGCCGGGGGCGGGGAAGAGGTGGTCCATTCCAGCGTAAAGCCGTCCCAGGGGTCCTGTGGGTTGGTCGGGCGGCTGCGCAGGGTGACGATCAGGTTGATCAGGATGATCAGGAAGCCGAGCGCGGTGATAAACGCGCCAACCGTCTCAAACAGGTTCCAGAAAGCCCAGCCGGTATCCGCCGGGTAGGTGTAAATACGGCGCGGCATGCCGGCCAGCCCCAGGTAGTGCATGGGGAAAAAGACCATGTTCATACCGACCATAATCGTCCAAAACGAGAGCTTGCCCAACCGCTCGCTCAGCATGCGGCCGGTCATTTTGGGGAACCAGTAGAATAACCCGGAGAGGAAGCCCAGGATGGTGCCGCCAAACAACACGTAGTGGAAGTGCCCCACCACATAATAAGTATCTGTCACCTGCCAGTCTACCGGCACGGAGGCGACATGAATGCCGGTGATGCCGCCGATAACGAACATGACGATAAAGCCCATCGCAAAGAGCAGCGGCGTATCAAAGCGCAGCTTGCCGCCCCACATGGTGGCCAGCCAGGAAAATATCTTCACCCCGGTTGGCACGCCGATGAGGAAACTGTCGGCGGCAAAGAACAGTAGCGAGATGGTGGACATGCCGGTGGAGAACATGTGGTGCGCCCAAACGGTGAAAGACAGCACGCCAATGGCCGCGGTGGAGAACGCGATTGCCATAAAGCCGAACAGCGGCTTGCGCGAGAACACAGGGATGACTTCTGACATAATGCCCATAGCTGGCAGGACGAGGATGTATACCTCAGGATGTCCGAAGAACCAGAAGATATGCTGCCACAGCATGGCGTTGCCGCCCTGTGCCGTATTGAAGAATACCGTGCCAAGCTGTCGGTCGAGCAGCAACAGCGCCGCCGCAACGATAAGGCTGGGGAATGCGAAAATACCGATTAAGGAGGTAATCAGCATGTTCCATACGAACATGGGCACTTTGGTGATGCTCATGCCGCGCGCGCGAAGCTGGAAGATGGTAACGATGATATTGATTGAACCGACGGTGGAGGAGATGGCCAGGCCGATGACGCCCAGGCTCCAAAAGTCCATGCGCATGCCGGGTGAGAAAGCGCGCTCGGTCATGGGCGCGTAGGCGAACCAGCCTTTATCCGGCGCGCCGCCCAGCAGGAAGCTGCTGTACATGAACAACCCGCCCAGCGCAAAC
The DNA here is from genome assembly GCA_039810245.1 of Longilinea sp. Taxonomy (GTDB): domain Bacteria; phylum Chloroflexota; class Anaerolineae; order Anaerolineales; family Anaerolineaceae; genus CALDSL01. Next base: position 119,402 of record JBDHWQ010000005.1, read on the forward strand.
AGCCAGTAGCTGAGCGCGTTCAGGCGCGGGAAGACCATATCGCGCGCGCCGATCATCAACGGTACAAAGTAGTTGGCAAAGCCGATGGCGATGGGCATGGCACCCAGGAAGATCATGGTCAGGCCGTGCATGGTGAATACCTGGTTATAGGCATCCGGCCCCAGCACCTGCGCGCCGGGTTGGGCCAACTGCAGGCGGATGAGCAGCGCTTCGATGCCGCCCACCAGAAAGAAGATGAAGGCCGTGGCCAGATAAAGGATACCGATGCGCTTGTGGTCAGTGGTGAGCGCCCAGGAGAGCAGCTTGCTCTTTTCGGCGCGGCGCATGTATGGGAAAGTACCTGCTTGCGAAGTCATGGATTCTCCTCGTTTCGCCTTAGCGGAGGGTTTTCAAGTAGGCCATCACGGCTTCAATCTGGTCGTCTGGCAAGCGAATGCCCGCCATCAGGTTGCCGGGCTTGAGCTTGCCCGAGTCGCGCAGCCACTGCTTCATGTTCTCATCGTTCAGCTCGAAACCGCCGGCGAAGATGGAGCGCGAATACAGGTGCGTAAGGTTAGGCCCGGTCTTTCCGAGCATGTTGGTGCCATCAATCGCATGGCACCCGGCGCATACACCCGCGGTGACAATCTTGCTGCCCTGGGCTTCCAGATCCGTCAGCGTGGAATCTGCCAGCCCGGCCTGCTGTCCTTCCACCCAGGCCTGGAATGTGCTGGCATCATCAGCAATAACATTGAAATGCATGTTGGCGTGCTGGATGCCGCAAAACTCGGCGCAGTGGCCCATAAAGGTGCCGGCGTTATCGGCGCGGATCCACATGCTGTTTTGTTGGCCAGGAACCACGTCAATTTTTCCTGAAAGGTTCGGAACCCAAAACGAATGGATCACATCTACTGAAACCAGCTCGATGTGCACGTTGGTATCTTCGGGGATGTGCAGCTCATTGGCGGTGGTGATACCAAGATCAGGGTACTGGAACTCCCAGAACCAGCGGTGGCCGATGGCGCGCACGGTCAGGTCGCCATTCTCGCGCGGTGGTGCAGCGACGGCGTTCATGGTGCGCACGGTGAGGAAGAAGATAAAGATCACCAGCAGGATGGGGATTACCGTCCACAGGATTTCCAGGCGCACATTACCGTGGTTCTGAAACGGCTCCGTAGTATCGCCCGGCTTACGCCGCCCGCGAATGACGGCGATGGTCAAAAGGACCACCACCAGCAGAAACACCACCACGCCCATCCAGAACAGGATGTTGAAAAGCTGAGCTTTTTCGGCGGCGATGCTCGAGTTGGTGTTAAAGGTGGTCGTGGCGGGGTTGGCAGTGCACCCGGCCAACAATAGCGAAAAACCGATGAGGGAGATCCATTTACGCCATGCCATTACTGTAACCCTTTGCACCTTACCTGATGTCAGAATCATTGCTCTACGCCTTGACGCGACAAAACCCGGCAATTTTCACTATTATAGGGAAATTGATCCACATTTCCCATGCACCGTTTGGGTGATTTCGTCAGTCATCCTAAACGGCGCGGATGGGCAAGGCCTGGTTGGTGACAGGGTTGCATCAGTTTGCATTTCATTTATTGTTGCAAAGCAGAGCAATGCGGTATAAAATAAAATTGCTATCCAGGGTAGGCTTGACTTCCACCTGGGAAGGTATAACGATTTTCACGGAAACCTTGGTGAAGACCGGTGGGCATGCCAGCGTTTCGCCAAAACCATCCTATCGGTAAGAAAAGAGAAGGTGCGCTATGAGTCCGATCCGTGTTGTCTTGGCTGATGACCATCCAGTTGTACGCGCTGGCATCCGCAACCTGCTGGAAAAAGTTGTGGACATTGAAGTTGTGGGAGAAGCATCTACCGGGCAGGAAGCGCTCCGGCTGGTAAATGACGTAACGCCGGATGTGCTGCTGCTGGATATGGAGCTGCCGGATATTAAAGGCACGGAAGTGGCGCAAAAGCTGCAAAGCAGCAAGTCGCCGGTGAAAATCCTGGCACTCAGCGCATATGACGACGGCGTGTACATCCGTGAACTGCTGGAATTGGGCGCGGCCGGCTATCTTATCAAGGAAGAAGCGCCGGAGACAATCGTCGAAGCGGTGCGCGGCGTGGCCTATGGCGAGCAAGGCTGGGTCAGCCGGCGCATTGCGGCGCAGATGGTTTCCTGGGTGCGCGGTGATGAGCGGGAAGGCCTTAAGCTGACCGCACGCGAGATGGAAGTGCTCAAGCACGTGGTGGGTGGCAAGACCAATCAGAATATTGCCGCAGCACTGGGAATCAGCGAAAAGACGATTGAAAAATATATGGAAGCTATTTTTGCCAAATTGGGCGTGGCCTCCCGCGTTGAGGCCGCGGTATACGCAGTACGTGAGGGGTTGTTCTAACCTCCGCAAATCTTTATCGCAAAACCGCCCAGTATCGGGCGGTTTTTTATTTTGAGCACCTATGGGGAATATCCCCCAATCGTTCAGGGAAGCACCGTATTGTCTCACTCGCGCATTCTTCTTAAACTGAATACAGCATACGAAATTCGTATGCAATGAAAACCTTTAGAGTTGCTTTAGCCTAGCATGCTCAAGCGTTATCCTGGCTGAAAGGAGATGATCCGATTCGATGAATTCCGATATCTTTCGCGGGAAATGGTTACAGCTAAGAGGTGCGATTAAGAAGCAATGGGGTGACTTGACCGACGACGACCTGACGATGGTAGAAGGCGACATGGATCGCCTGGCCGGTGTCTTGCAAGAACGCTATGGTTACACGCGTGAAGAGGCCCGCCAGCAGATTGATCGCTTCACCAGGGAGCATGATCAGGACGACATGGGACACTCGCACGACACGTCCCACATGTAATATCGTAACGTGGTCTGGTTACCGCAAACTGTAAAACACAGACTATGGTTAGGGGAGGTGAATGTCTCCCCTAACCTCTGATCACAATCGAATAGCCCATGTATTCCCACTGCAGTACTCTATTGATCCTGTGCTCGGATGAGCAAGGCACAAGCGCATTGCACTCAGGAAGTAGAGAGAGGTAGGTTGACCAACGAGCCGCTAAGCGGCCTGCTTGCACCAAAGTGTCGCAAGCGCAATTGCAATATAATTAACGAGAAGAGTAGTTATGACATTAAATGAACGACAACTGAAAGATACAATGACCGAAACGGGTAAAGCCCTGATTTGGATGCCAAAGATACGGGTGGTACTGGTAGACGATCACGACGTGGTGCGCAAAGGGATTCGCAATTTATTGCGCAAAGCGGCGGATATTGTCGTTATCGGTGAAGCCAGCAATGGCATCGATGCCATCAAAATGGTAAACCAATTACGGCCGGATGTGCTGCTGCTGGATATCGAGATGCCCGGATTGAACGGTGTGGATGTGGTCCACCGCCTGGAAGAAGCTGGAATGGACGTGCACATCCTGGTTCTTTCCGCGTATGATGACCAGGAATATATCCTTGAAATGCTGGGCAGCGGCGCTTCCGGGTACCTGTTGAAAGAAGAAACTCCCGAGTATATCCTCGACGCGGTGCGCGGCGTGGCGGGTGGTCAGCGTGGCTGGGTGAGCAACCAGGTGGCGAAAAAGCTGGAGCGAATCCAGATGGCGCGCCGCCAGGAATCAACTCTGACCTTCCGCGAGATCGATATGCTGCGTATGCTGGCAGATGGCCTGGGTGACGGGCAGATCGCGCAGGAGTTGGGTCTGGATGAGCCCGCGCTGCGCCAGATGTTCACTTTCCTGCTGGCCAAGCTGGCGGTGCGTACGCGGGAAGAGGCGATCGGCCTTGCGCGCCAGCAGGGCTGGATTTAACGCTCGGGAAAAGTCTGGGGGGGAGATACAAAAAGGCGGCGCAAGCCGCCTTTTGTGTTACCTGTGAACTTTACTCCCCGGCCCAGAAGTTGTCCAGCGCGGCGCTGGTTTGCGCGAGCTGATCCCAGTGCGCCAGCCCGCAGGTGGGGATAATGCGCACTGCCTTCCAATGGATACTGTTCCCCAACAGGTCTGGCAACCGATCAAACTGGGTAAATGGGTCGTGATCATAAATCACCAGCCCGGGGATGGTCAGGCGCTGGTAGACCTGCTGGCGCACGCCAGGGGTGAATAACTTGCCGCTGAGAAAGTGCAGGGGCACATTTTTGGCGCCGGGTTGATGCGCGCTGCGGTAGGCGTATTCCACCATCGTATCCGGCAGCGGGCCGGCGAAGCTCTTGGCCAGGAAGTAGCGGATACTGGCGCGGGTTGCAATCAGGTCGAAGAATGCCTGCGCCCACACTGGCGAAGCAAACAGCGCGTACATCATTTTACTGCGGCCACCCGGCCCGTTCCGTTTCTCGACTCGCTCCTCCTGTTGCGCGCCCAATCCGGTGGGGGAGAGCAGCGCCAGACTGTGGAACAGACCCGGTTTGGCCTGCGCAGCCGCAGCGGCAAACTCGCCGGAAAGCGAAAGCGCCACCACATCGGCGGGTTGGCCAATTTGAGTCTCCAGGAAGTCTTCAATGGCGGCCTGAAACAGCCAGGGCGTGTAGCGGCGATCGGAGCGGTCGGAAAAGCCGTAACCGGGCAGATCCAGCGCGTACACCGGGCGGCGCGATCGGTAGTGCTCGAACAGTGGGCGCATCTCGTAGGCGCTGGCGGCAGCATTGATGGAGTGCAGCAGCACCAGTGGCCGCCCGGGGGCGCTGTCGTCAAAGTAGTAGCTGAGCTTTTCCGAGATCGGGCTGTAATACACCTTCCGCTCCCCCGGCAGCGCTTCGGGCAGATCCATGTTGTGATTGACCGCGGTTTTACTGTAAATGATCCATCCGCCGGCGGCCAGCGCGGCAGTCTGGAGCAGTTTCGCCACTCCGCTGGAGCGGCGTGGGTATCTTCGTTTCGCTTGCATCGACATATATTCCTCCACGCTCATTATAGACACGATCACCGCGGGCAGGATGCAAAAACGCGGGGCAAGTTGCGGCCCCGCGTTTGGCATGCATCGGCAGCGAATTACTTCCCGTCGAAGACCACCGAAGCGGTCATGTTCCAGCGCAGGCGTGGGTCCTGTTTGGTCAGATCGATGAAAACCGTATAGGTGATATCGCCCTGCTTGTCTTCGCCCAGCGGGCTGATGCGCAGTACCTTGCCCGGCAGCTCCAGCCCGGTGATCGCGTCAAAGGTGACTTTGACCGGTGAGCCGTCTTTGATCCCAACCACGCTCATTTCGGTCAGGTCGGTGGTTTCCACCTGGTAACGGGTCAGGTCGGCCAGCAGCAGCGGCTCGGACTGCGGGCCTACCAGTTGGCCCACTTTCAGTTCGGACGTGATTACGGTACCGTCAAATGGAGCCGTGAGCAGGTGATCATCCAGGGTGGATTCGGCTGCCACCTGCTGCGCGCGAGCATTTTCCAGGCGCGCCTCGGCCAATGCCAGGGTTTCGGAGTTGGGGCCATCTTTCACCAGATCCCATTGGCGCTTGGCCTGGTCATAACGCGCGGTAGCCAATACCAGCTCGCCTTCTGCCAGGTCCACTTCCATTTTGTCTGGGTACGATTCAACGTAATTGAGGTTGGCGCGTGCTTTGTTCAGTTCCTGCTGCGCTTTGGAGAACTGGGTCAGGGCCGCGGCGCGGTTGACGTCGTTCTCATCCTTGTCTTTCCAATAGCTCCACAAGTCGTTCGCGCGTGAGAACGCATCTTCTGCCAGGATCAGCGCAGCGCGCTGGTTATCCACCACGGCCTGATCGGCGCGCTTAAAGCTTTTGCTCTGGCGCTTATCCGTCGCATCATCCAGCGCTTTACTGGCCTGGGCTAGAGCCAGTTGGGCCTCGGCGCGGGCCACGTCGGCGTCCTTTTTCAGGTCTTTGATGGCTTGCTCAGCGGAGAGCACTTCCAGCTTGGCAGCGGCCACGGCCGCTTCCTGCTGTGCCGAGCCGCGCAGCCGCGCGATAACATCTCCGGCCTTTACCATCTGGCCTTCAGTGGCTGCCACTTCGGCGAGGATTCCCTGGGTTTCGAAGGTCAGATAGGCGAACTGCACCGGGGTGACCACGGCTTCCGATACGATGCGGTCTGCGCTGCGCGTGGGCTGCACTTTGGCTACCGCGGGAGCGGTAGTGGTCGAGGGCGTAGTACCGGTGGTTGCTGGCGTGACTTGCCCTGACATGCAGGCGCTTAATATGAATACGATCAGAGCAGCCGCGCCGATGATCTTTAACAGTGCGTGTTTCATACTTTCCTCCCTAAAAGTAACGAAACCCTGTGCGTGCTGGAAATTCTTTGCACGACTGTATGCGATTGGCAAAAAACAGGGGTAATCAATGATTATATTATACGAGAATTCTTATACAGATTCACAAGTAAGTATAATGAAAATGGACAGAAGATGCTACAATAAGAATGTCCATTATTGTTTTCCAACATACTGTCTGATCTCTATGGCGAACAATTCAAAACGGGGTAAGGGCTATTCTGTTTTCTGTTTGCTGCAGGGCGGCTTACAGGATGAATTGCGAGGCCGAACGGATATCGTGGCAGGGTAACAGCGGTTTGAGGGGGACATCATGACCAGGCCGTTTATTATCGACATCCGTAAATACCGCGATGCAGAGCAGAGCGGTAATAAAGCCGTAAATCTCACCCGGTTGGTACAAAAGGGCTTTCCGGTGCCGGTAACGTATGTGCTGCGTTGGGATGCCTACGAGGCTTACTGCCGCGATGCGGTGGAGATTGTGCCGCTGATCCGTGCGGAGCTGCAGGCGCTGGTCAAACCGGGCGCCTGCTACGCCGTGCGCTCGTCAGCCAACCTGGAAGACAGCCTGGACTTTTCTTTCGCGGGGCAGTTCAAGAGCACGCTGAACGTGCAGAGCGCCGACGCGGTGTTCCTGGCCATCTGGTCGATCTGGTCTACGGCCAGCGCCGAGAGCGTGCAAATATACCTGGATAAGCTGCCGCCCGCGCAGCGCAGCCTGAAAATGGCGGTCATTATCCAGGAGATGGTTCCGCCGGTATATTCTGGCGTGGCGTTCAGCAGGAACCCGGTTACGGGATCCCATGAAGTAATCGTCGAGGGCGTGCATGGCAGCGGTGTGGCACTGGTACAGGCCGGACTGACCCCGGAACGGTATGTGTTCTCGATGGGACGGCTGCTTTCCGGGCCGGAGAACAGCGGTATCCCGCTCGCGGTGGCGCAGCAGGTATGCGACCTGGTGCGCAAGGCTGCAAAGGTATTTCGGCGCGAGGTAGACGTGGAATGGGTCTACGATGGCCAGCAGGTTTTCCTGATCCAACTGCGCGATATCACCTCTCTGGGATCCGTGACGGTGTATTCCAATCGTATTTCCAAGGATATGATCCCTGGCATGATCAAGCCGCTGGTGTGGTCGCTGAATGTGCCCATGGTGAACCGCGTGACGGTTGACTTCCTGCAGGAGATGACCGGCAAGATCGACCTCGACCCGCTCACGCTGGCGAAATCGTTTTATTACCGCGCTTATTTCAACATGAGCGCATTGGGACACGCGATGTCACACCTGGGCCTGCCTGCGGAAACCCTGGATATGATGATGGGTGTAGGGCCCAGCGGCATGAACATGCCGAAGATGAAAATGCGCCCGCGCATGATGGCCATGCTGCCGCGCCTGCTGGTAACCATGTGGTCGAAGCTCCGCTTTCACCACACCCTGGAGAATGAAATGCCGCGCATTGAAGCGGCGCAAAAAGCCTTCCAGACTGAACGTATTGGCACACTGCCAGACGCAGAAGTGCTGGCTGAGATGGATCGCCTGCATGGCCTGGCGCAGCGTACCGCTTACCTGGACTTTGTAACTCAGATCCTGATGCTGTTGTACAATGCCGTGCTACACCGCCGGCTGAAAAACGCCGGGATCGACCCGCAGCAGTTCGACCTGATGGAAGGCTTACCCGCGCTGCGCGCCTTTGAGCCGGGGCCATATATGCATGATCTGCATGACGAATACCAGCGGCTGGACGAGCCCACCCGCCAGCGAATCGCTGCCGGCACAGTGGCGGATCTGCTGACGATGGACGGCGTGGATTCTTACCGCGGCAAGCTTCTGGCATTTTTAGAGCAGTTTGGTCACCTGAGTGACAGCGGGAACGACATTTCCGCGGTCACCTGGCGCGAAGACCCGGATGCCATCCAGCGCATCATCCTCTCGTATGTTCCCGCCGGGCAGAGCACAGCCGGCCACACGCGCCTGGACGATGTGGCCGCGCGCGGTCTGCGAAGAGCGGGCCTGCGCTGGTTGTGTGCGCGCGCGCTGCGCTACCGCCTGTACCGCGAACAAATCAGCTTCCTGTACACGCGCACCTATGGAACGTTCCGCGGCTACTGGCTGGAACTGGGCGGGCGACTGGCTGCGCGCGGCGTGCTGCGCGCGCGCGAAGACGTTTTTTACCTGCACCAGGAAGAGGCACGTGCTGCGCTGGCGGGTGACACCGGGCGAGATTATGCCAGCCTTGTGGTTGCGCGCCAGGCAGAGATGGAATCGCTGCGCGATGTAGTGCTGCCCGTGGTGATTTACGGTGAAACCCCGCCCCCGGTGGTGGGGATCAGCGCTGACCGCCTGGCGGGCACGCCCACGTCGCGCGGCGTGTATACCGGGCGGGTGAAGGTTGTGAATGCGCTGACTGATTTTGCCAAGCTCCAGCCGGGTGACGTGCTGGTTGTTCCCTATTCCGATGTGGGCTGGACGCCGCTGTTTGCCCGCGCCGGCGGCGTGATTGCCGAGTCGGGTGGGATGCTTTCGCACAGCTCGATCATCGCGCGCGAATACCACATTCCGGCGGTGGTTTCGGTGCCCGGGGCCACGCTCTTGCGTGATGATACGCTGGTCACCGTCGATGGCTTTACCGGCGAAATATTGATCCACCAGAATGGAGATGAGCATGGACGACCAGAACACTGTGCTGGAAGCCAGCGCGTTACGCAAACAGTATGACCTGGGCGCGGTGCGCGTGGATGCCCTGGCCGGCGTCGATTTTACGGTGCGCAAAGGCGAGTTCGTCGCCATTATGGGGCCATCCGGCAGTGGCAAATCCACGCTGCTGCACCTGCTTGGCGGGCTGGATAAGCCCAGCGCCGGCGAGGTAACCCTGGCCGGCAAGCGCCTGTCGCTGCTCAACGATCAACAAAGCACCCTGGCGCGGCGGCACAACGTGGGTTTTGTTTTTCAGTTTTTCAACCTTCTGCCCACGCTGACCGCCGAGGAAAACATCACCCTGCCCATCATTATCGATGGCAAAGACCCGGGCAAATTCGCAGAGCGGCTCAACCGCCTGCTTGACCTGGTGGGTTTGAAGGATCGCCGCCGCCACCGTCCGGACCAACTTTCCGGTGGCGAGCAGCAGCGCGTGGCCATTGCCCGCGCGCTGATTACCGAGCCGGCCATCGTGCTGGCCGACGAGCCCACCGGTAACCTGGATTCGAAGACCGGCAGCATTATCATGGATCTGCTGCGGCGCTCGTGCGACGAGCTGGAGCAGGCGATTGTCGAAGTAACGCATGACCCGCGCGCCGCGGCTTATGCCGACCGGGTGGTGTTCCTTCGCGACGGCAGCGTGGTCAACACCGTGCACATGCCCAAGGACATGCCGCTGCCGCAGCGCGTGCGCTGCGTGATGGACGCCATGGAAACGCTGGAGATGTGACCCCATGCTGACCCGCATGATCACCCTGCGATCCATCCGCTCGCGCCCGCTGCGCACCCTGCTCAGCATGTTTGGCATTGTGCTGGGCGTGGCTGGCATCCTCTCGATCGGCATCACCAACCAGCTCGCGCTGGATTCGGTCACAAGGCTGTTCAAGGATACATCCGGCAACAGCAGCCTGGTGGTGACCAGCGCAACCAACGATAACCGCGGCTTCCGCGACCGGGCGCTGCGCGCGATTGATGGGATGCCGGGGATCGTGGCTGCGGTTCCTTCGGTGCACGTGCAAACGGTATTGAGCCAGGATGCCCCGGCCGGTACGCTGGATCTGAATATGTTCGGCGCCGGGGCCGGCGGTGGGCTGATGCTGTATGGCATCGACCCGGTGCTGGACTTGCAGGCGCGCCCATATGTTCTGGCGGAAGGGCGATTTTTAAACGATGATATCGACGCGTACGAGATCGTGCTCACCAGCGCGTACGCCTCGGAAAAAGAGATTGTGGTGGGTAATAAGATCAGCATCCTTACCCCCAACGGGCCGATGCGGCTGCGCGTGGTGGGGTTTATGAAGAAAGAAGGCCCAGGCCAGCTCAATAATGGCGCGTTTGGGGTAATCCCTATCCGCACCGCGCAAAAATTGTTCAACCGCTCAGGGATGATTGACCAGGTAGATATCCTCGCCAGCGAAGACCGCAAGAGCAGCGCCGCGCTGGAAGCTCTCAAAGCCGATCTGCAAACCACGCTGGGTGAAGATTATTCGGTGGTATTTCCGGCGTCACAGGGCAAGCGCATGACGCAGATGCTCAACAGTTACCAGATCGGGTTGAACTTCCTCAGCGGCATGGCGTTGTTTGTGGGCGCGTTTCTCATCTACAATGCCTTTTCGATGACGGTGGTAGAGCGCACGCGCGAATTTGGCATGCTGCGCACGGTGGGCATGACCCGCCGCCAGGTGATGTTGCAGGTGCTGGTTGAGGCGCTGGTGCTGGGCATTCTAGGGTCCGGGCTGGGGGTGGGGCTGGGTATCTTTATGGCCGGCGGGCTGTCGCAGATGATGAGCGGGCTGGTGGGCTCGCCCCTGGGCGACCTTGCCATTCCCACTGAAACGCTGGTCACCAGCATCAGCGTGGGTGTGATTGTCACTCTGCTGGCCGCACTGATGCCCGCGCTGCAGGCCGGGCGGGTTTCGCCGCTGGAAGCGCTGCGCGTGCGCGGCAACCGCCGCGAAGGTCTGCTGATCCGCTGGGGTTGGGTGCTGGGCGCGCCGCTGCTGGTAATTTCGGCCATCATCCTCATTCGCAACCCGTTCTCGTACGATGTACAGTTCCGCCTGGGTAGTATCGTGGTGATGTCGCTGTTCTTCGGTGGCACGCTGATGATCCCGGCCAGCGTTAGCATCTGGGAACGCATCACCCGCCCGTTCATCCGCTTGCTGTACGGAAACAGCGGCCGGCTGGGCAGCAGCAACGTGCGCCGAGCGCGCCAGCGCACCACGCTCACCGTGGCGGCGTTGATGGTGGGCGTGGCTATGATCCTGGTGGTGCGCGGAATGACGGAATCGTTCAAGACCGACCTGGACGACTGGATGAATGCCTTTATCGGCGGCGATATGTTCGTCAGCTCCTCGATTAACATGCGCCAGGATGTGTGGCGCTCACTGGAGTTAGTGGAAGGCGTGGCGGCGGCGTCGCCGATCCGCTTTGTTGAGATCAAATGGCTGCGGCCGGACGGGACCGACGAGTCGCTGATCTTTATGGGCGTCGACCCGGTGGCCTACAGCCGCGTAACGCGCTTTGTGTTCGCTGACAAAAATACCGACGAGGCCGCCGCCATGCGCCGGTTGGATGAAGGCGGGGCGGTATTCCTCTCCAGCGTGTTGTCAGAAAAGTATGGTCTGAAGAAGGGTGATTCGGTACAAATCAAGACCCGCACCGGGGTGCAGAGCTTTGAGATAGCCGCCATCGTGGTCGATTTCTATAACCAGGGCATGGTGATCGACGGCAGTTGGAACGATATGCGCCGCTACTTCAAGATCAACGATATTTCCGCGCTGATGCTCAAGGTAGAGCCGGGGCAGGACGTAGACGGAGTGAAACAGAGAATCCTTGACCAGTACGGCAAGCGCGAGCACCTGACGGTGGAATCAAATGTGACCCTCAAGGCGCGCGTCACCGGACTGATGCGCTCGGCATTCAGCATGTTTGACGTGCTGGCTTACATCGCGGTGATCGTGGCCTCGATGGGTGTGGTCAACACGCTGATGATGAACGTGATGGAGCGCACGCAGGAAATTGGCATGCTGCGCGGTGTTGGAATGACGCGCTGGCAGGTAGTGCAGATGGTGCTGGCTGAGGCCGGACTGCTGGGAATCATCGGCGGGGTGATCGGCCTGGTATTTGGCATTATCCTATCGCGCATCTTCCTGATCGCCATGATGGCGATGTCAGGCTACAACATCACGTACCAGATGCCCCCGCAGGCGGTGATCACCGCGCTGGTGGTGGCAATTGTCGTGTCACAGATCGCGGCGCTGCTGCCGGCGCGGCGCGCGGCGCGCATCCGCATCCTCGAAGCCATCCATTACGAGTAAGCTCAGTCGCGGATCACGAAAGCAGATTCACGCGGCGCATTTTCGACGGGGCTGCCCTGGAACAGGCGGCGCAGGCTGTTGCTCTGATGCACATTGATCAGCGCGTTCACCACATTCTGGTCGAACTTGCTTCCGGCGGCAGCCTGCAGGCGGCTGATGGCTTCTTCGTCTGACATGCGCTTGCGGTAAGGCCGGTCGGATGTCATCGCGTCAAAGGCATCTGCCACAGCAACGATGCGCCCGACCATCGAAATCTGTTCGCCCTGCAGCCCGCGCGGATAACCGCTGCCGTCCAGCCGCTCATGGTGTTCCATCACCGCGGCCAGCTCGGAGCGCAGCGTGCGGATCTTGCTCAGCATGATCTCGCCCACCGCAGGGTGCTGCTTCATCATCTCATACTCGCTGGTCGTCAGTTCACCGCGCTTGTGCAGAATTTCATCCGGGATGCCAATTTTGCCCACATCATGCAGCATGCTGCCGATGCGGATACGGTGGATGAACTCCGAATCCATGTTCATCTCGATCGAGATAGCCACTGAGTAATCGGAGACGCGTTGCGAATGGCCTTGCGTGTAGGAATCTTTGGCGTCAATCGCCGCGGTCAGCGCGCGGATGGCATCCAGGAACAGCTCATCCGCTTCTTTGTACAGGTTGGCGATCTGCAGCACGGTGGTGGCCTGCTTGGCGAAGTTTTCCAGCATAGCCAGATCGACTGCGTCGAACTCGCCGTTGATTTTGTTGACCGCTTCCAGCCCGCCGATGATGCGCTCCGAGGAGACCACACGGCCATTCGCAAGCTGGATTGAGCGGCGCACCAGTGGCACGGCAATCAGCGAGCGGGTGTTGAAGTCGCAGGCCAGGTCCAGCCCCTTGTAGTGGCGCGCGTCGCGCTCGATATCGCGCACCAGCACATTTTCACCCGTTTCCACCACGTAGCCAATGATGCCCTTGCCGCGCGGCACGCGCAGCGCACCGGCCCGGCTGTGGTCGTTGCGCGAGGAAATTTGCAGCACCAGGTCGCTGTCGGTTTCGTCGGCCAGGAACAGCGAGCTGACCTCGGCGCCAAGCACAAGCGAGGCATTTTCGATGATCGTCGCCAGGTTTTCCTGCGGGTCGAGTGAGGGATCGATGCGGCCCAAAAAGCCCAGCATCGATTGCAAGCGGCTGGTGCGCTCTTCGGAAGAGCGCAGAATGGTCAGCTTCTGGATATCAGAAGCCAGGCGGTCGCACAGGGCCTGCACCAGGTCAAGCTCTGAGCCATCGAGGTTGAAGAGCTGAAGCACGCCGGTGGGGAACTTGCGCTCGGGGATGGGGATGACCGCGGTATTGCGCAGCGTGAACCCGCGCAGCGCGTTCAGATCTACCAACCCGCCGGTGTCCAAACCCCACAGGTCGCGCAGGCTGGAATGCCCGCTGAGGACGCACTGGCAGGCCAGCGAGCGATCTTCGCGCAGGCTGCTGCCAATAATCGCTTTGCTGTTGGGAAGGCCGAGCGAGGAGCGCACCACCAGGGGGGCGTCCTGGCCCATCAGATAGACGATCCCGGCGCTGGCATGCGAAAGCTCCATGGCGAAAGCCAGGAGCTGGGAGAGGATCTGGTCAAGTTGGGTGGTATTGGCAATCTGGTTCGCGCGCGAATACATCCTCGGTAGGGCCTGAGGATCGCGGTGATTGGTTGAAAGAGAACCTGTTCTGTTCACCAGTTGCCTGTCGGTACTGCGCGGTTATGTAGTTCAGTGAGAATCTGGCTGCATGGTCTGGCAAAGCGACTGCAGCGGGCAACACTGCAAGAAGATACAATGCCCCACCGCATAAAGTAACGCAGCAGCGGCCGGTCTGTTACAGATAGGTGCAGAGCGTTTACAAAAATGTAGGGGAGAGGCTGCTGGACCCTCAATCCGGGTGTGCCAATCGGTTTTTGGCCTGGTACAGGCGCCGGTCGGCCACCTCGATCAGCTCATCGCTGCTGGAGGCGTCCAGGGGAAACAGCGCATAGCCAAAACTACCCGCCAGGTTGCGATCATGCTGGCCGGGAACCAAAAATGGGGTGCCGGCCAGCAGATTTTTGAGGCGGCGGACAACCGCTTCCGCTTCTCGCGCCCCGGTTTCCGGCAGGATGAAGGCAAATTCATCACCACCATAGCGCGCGAGGAAGTCGGTATCGTGCAGGTTGCGGCGGAAGGCTGCCGAAACCTGCTTGAGGATGGCATCTCCGGCCGGGTGGCCACACGTGTCGTTGATCGCTTTGAAATTATCCAGGTCCATCATCAGCAGGGAGAAGGGGTGGTGGTAGCGCGCCGAGCGCTGGATTTCTTCGCCCAGTTGCTGGTCGAAGCTGCGCCGGTTGGGAAGCCCGGTGAGCGAATCGGTGAGCGCCTGGCGCTGCACCAGGTCGTGCAGGCGCGCGTTTTCGATCGCCATAGCCGCCTGGTCGGCTAGCAGGCGCAGCAGGCGCATCTCTTCGGTGGCAAAACCGACTTTTTCGACGCGTGCTACGTTCATCACGCCTACCACGCGCGCGCCAATTTTGAGCGGCATGCTGATGATGGAGCCGGTCCAGCTTGCCGGGGCATTGCAATACAACTCGTGCTTGCCCATATCCGTTACGACGATTGTCTCCCCTCTACGCGCCGCCGTGTGCGTGATGCCATTTTCCCGCGGCATCACCAGCATGTCGCGCCGGCCGTTCCACCACAATGCGGCGCCAAAATCCAGCGCCTGGCCGTTGTACAGGAAGATATGCGCGTCTTTCGCGTCGCGGATCAGATTGAAGATAGCCTGCAGGATGGCATCCAGCACCTGCGAAAGGTCCAGGCTGGCGGTGAGCATCAGGCTGGCGCGGTAAACGGCTTCCAGCTCGTAGGCGTGCTCGCGCTCCGCCTGGTACAGCAAGGCGTGTTCCATGCTGATGGCAGCCGCGTTGGCCAGCATTTGCAGGTACATTTGTCCTGTGTCGGGCAGCGCCTGCTGCGACTGGCGCTGCAAAATGACCAGCAGGCCGATCAACGTGGTTGGCCCTATAACGGGCACTGCCAGCACGCTTTCCACGTCGCTGGCATCGAAGAAGCTGGTACATCGCGGGTCACGGTTATTCCAGCGGGCCGGCACGCGATTTTTCAACGGCTCGCGCAGAAATTCAGTTTCGGCCAGCCGCAGGGTATCGGGCCAGAGGAAAGGCTCATTCCATTGCAGGGCGCTGGACTGAGCGTAGCGGACAAGGCAGTCGCGTTTTTCATCCCAGAAGAGGAACACGCACGAATCCACGCGCAGGGTATCCAGCACCCGGGCTGCGGTGATTAACGCAATCTGGTCGGGCTCAATTTCCGCGGCAATCTGGGTGATCGACTGCACCAGGCGGAACAACTTATCGGCTGCCTGGCTGTCTTGCAGGTTTGTTTCACTGGTCTGGCGGGTGTGGTGCAGCAGCAGTTCCAGGTCGCCGGGCTCGGCCCGTCCCTGTTCAATGCGCGTAATGGCTTCGATGAGAGTATTCATGAGGTTTGAGTGGCACCATTATACGTTAAGTAAGTACCTTGATAAAGACTTCAACCACTTGCGGGTCAAAATACGTACCGGCATGGGAAATGATATAATCGCGGGCTTTCTCGCGCGGCCAGGCCTGCCGGTAGGGGCGGTCGGAGAGCAGCGAGTCCCACACATCGGCCACGGCAAAGATGCGCGCCGAAAGCGGAATTTCTTCACCCTTCAGCCCGCGCGGGTAACCGCTGCCATCCCAGCGCTCATGGTGGCAGTACGGCACCAGCCGGGCCGGGCCGAGGAAGTTGATATCGCGCAGCATTTCATTGGCGTACTCGGGGTGAAGCTGCATCTTTTTCCACTCGGCTTCATTCAGCGGCCCGGTCTTGAGCAGAATGTTGTCGGGGATGCCCAGCTTACCAATATCGTGCAGCAGCGCGCCGCGGCGGATGTGCACCACTTCGGCTTCCCCCAGGCCCATCGCACGCGCCAGTTGCACGCTGTATTCCGTCACACGGCGGGTGTGGCTCTCGGTCTCGCGGTCGCGCAGATACAGCGCGCGCGCCCAACCCAACAGGGTGGTGTCGTAGGCCAGGGTCAGCTCCATGTTGGTGCGCTGGAGCTGGTTGACCAGCGTGGCATTATCAATGCCAACCGCCACCTGCCCGGCCAGCGTTTCCAGAAATTCCTGCCATTCCTCGTCCAGCTCGATGGGCGTGCGGAAGAAAACTTCGAGAATGCCTTTGATCTGGCCCTTCACCACCAGCGGAGCGGCTGAATAGGCCACAATGCCCTCGGCGTGCAGGGCCGCGGCACGCGGATCGTTGGTTTGGGTGATCTGCGAGGTGTAGACCACGCGGTTTTCCAACACAGCGCTCCCTACCAATCCTTCGCCCACGCTCAACCGCGCGTGACTGAGGGTAGAGGTTCGAAACCCTCGCCCGCTGGCGTATTCCAGCGTTTGTGAGGCCGGCTCGAGGATCAGAATATCAGCCGCATCCAGCCGCAGTAATACCAGGAGCTGATCGAGCAGGGTATTGAGCGTTATGCGCAGGTCCAGGCTAGAGGACATAGCCACATCCAGCGCATGCAGGGCAGTTAAGCGCTGCACGCGGCGCTGGGTAACGGCAAACAGGCGCGCATTTTGCAGCGAGATTGCGCCGGTATTGGCTACCAACGCCAGCAGCTCACCATCCGCCGGGGTAAAGCGGTTGGCGCTATTGCTTTGCACATAAAGCACGCCGAGGATCTCATCCTTTGCCAGCATAGGCACGTACATGCCTGACTGCGCGCGCGATGCCTGCGCCCCAACCAGGATGGCGGTCTGCGCCTGGCGGCGGCGGTCTTGCAGGTCGTTTGCGATCAATGGCTGGCGGGTGCGGATCACTTCCGCCTGGCTGCCGGCCGAGGGCGAATCGATTGAGGCCGGGAAGGCGTCTTTCAAGTCGAGCCGCTCGCCATCCTGCTGTCCATAGACATAACTCACGGAGCGCGTCTGGCTGTCGTAGGTCGAAATGTAAATGCCATCTACATCTGGCAAAAGCTGCTGCACACCTTGCGCCAGGCGCTCGTACACGCCGTTGATATCCAGGGTAATCGACAGGGCGCGGCCAATCGCGCTGACGGTGGCTACCTGTTCGGTGTAGCGCTGCGAATCTTCGTACAATGTCACGCGGTGGATGGCATTGGCGATGATGTCTGCCAGGGTGGTCAGCAGACTGATATCTGACTGCGCGAACGGTGTCTTCGAACCGATCCACAACTGGCCGATGGTGGACTGCTGAGCCTGCAGCGGCAGGTTCACCAGCACCGTATCCTGGCGTGCCAGGTCGGACAGTGGAAATCCTTTGACGCGGCGAATATCGGGATAGGTGAGCACCGAGCTGGTGGAAAAACCCTGACCGCTGAGCAGCCCTTCTCGGGAGAGGCTGCGGCCTACCCCCGCAAGCCATTCACCGCTGGCGCGCTCGATCAGGAAATTGTTCTCCGGGCGAGATGCCAGCACCAGCGCTACGCTGCGAAAGTTCAGGTAGCGCGTGATCTGATTGATTACCTGGGTGAGCACTTCGGTGCGATTATGCGCCGAGCGCAACGCAGCGCTGACCAGGTTCACCAACTGGAGCGTATCCTGTTTTTGGCGGTGCTCAGTGATATCTACCACCGCGACGATGAAGGTGTGCAGTTCTTTGCCAGGGTCATCAGCAGGCGCGGACCACGATACCTGTACGTGCAGCAGGTTGCCTTCCAGGTCGGCATTCATGCCTTCGCCGCTGTATTCTACTCGCCCTTCACTCAGCGCCACCAGCTCATCAAGCAAGATGGTATGCGCCAGCGGGTCGAAGATGCGGTTGGCGTTAGAGAGCAGATTCTCCTTGCTGGTGGCGCGATACAGACGCACCGCGGCCTGGTTGACATCCAGGATGCGAAGCCCCAAGTAGCAGCGCTCCACTTCATCCGGGTTTTCGGTAAGATAAGCGCGCAGATCGCGGACACCCTGGTCTTTCAACGCGCGGATCTCATTGCGCACGCTAGAAAAGTCTTCTAACAGCAGCGCAGTGGGCGCATTTTTGAACAACCATTCCGAATGCCCGGCCGCGACGGATCCGGGATGTGCCTGCGCCGGCGCTCGCCCGGCGGTTGCCAGACCCAACGCGGCTTTGAGGCGCGCATCCAGCTCCTGCACATCCGGTGGGATGGGTAGATAACTATCGATGCCATTTCGCGCCAGCAGTCCTTCCGCGGGCTGGGCGGCCAGGTAGATTACGGGAAAGTGAAAACGCGTTTGCAGCGCCAGCGATGTATCCACCAGCGTCTGGCTCATCGGCAGGCTGACCTGCGTGATCAGCAGGTCTGGGCGTGCCTGGGCAGCGTAGTTAAAAATGGTAGCATCCGGGAAGGCCCGGCTTTGCACCGCGTACCCTAATTTTTGCAGGCCATGGCGCAGTTCTTTATTGGGTGTCTCTTCAAAGAGCAGGATTTTCCAGGCTGGTTTCTGTGTCATGTGCGGGTGGCGTGCCGTGCTGCGTTCCGTGTGGGTGGCTGTGGCTGTGCGTCTGACCGGCGGTCAAGGCTGGAACAGCAAAAACACCGGGTTCGACAGAGTGCCAGCCAACCCAGTATAAGGGACAGTTACCTAATTTACAATCACAGTTTTGCAAGGGGTCAGGCTACGCCCAATGCCTTGCGTGTGGCCTGGAAGGCCAGTGGCGGCAGGCTATCATAGGCGAAAAATTCTGCCCGGTCAGCATCATCTCCGGCCTGCAGAGACCCGCCGGTAATGCGCCCGCGGTAAACGATGACGATATCTGCGCCACGGCTGTGCTCGCGCCCACCAATCACGTCTACCAGCGCGGTGACTTCGATCACCAGCCCGGTTTCTTCCAGGCATTCACGCTCGGCGGCACGCGCCGGGTCTTCCTGCGCATTCACAAATCCGGCCGGGATGGTCCATAAACCCTGGTAAGGTTCATTCACGCGACGGGTCAGCAAAATCTGCCCATCCTGCTCGACGATTACCGCCGCGGCTACTTTTGGGTCGGCGAAGAAGATCCATCCGCAGGAAGGGCACACGGGGCGGAGCTGGCCGAACAGGTGCTGCTCTACCAGCTCCGCTCCACATTTCATGCAGTACCGGTTGGGAGGTTCGGTCAAGCCCTTGCCTTGCGCCGCAGAATGAGCGAAGCCAGCCCGGCTGCCAGAGCGATCACGGCCAGGATAATGGCCGGCAGTATCCAGGGGGCCTGGGCCGCCGGGCGCGCGGTCGTCACTTCTCGGATTGCGCTTTGTTCGGCCTGAATATTCTGCTGGTTCTGCGCCTGGGCTTCATCCGGTGGCACAACGCCGAGGATGGGACCGGCGCCTTCCAGCGGAGCCTGGGCTACGGCGGCCTGGGGGGGCGCTGCCGAGGGCGCTTCCATGATTCCGGGTTCGGGAGCATTCTGCGGGCCGGCGGCTTTGGCATCGGGCGCATTATCCAGCATGGGCGGAGCCATCTGTACCCCGGCCGGGGGCTCCGCGCCGCCACCGCCGCCGCCACGGCCATATCCACCGCCGCCCCATTGAATAATGTAGGGCGTAGTACCACTATCGCTGCCTTGCGCTGCCATTTCCGGCGCGGCCAACAGGGTCGAGTCAGTGGGCATGGCGGCTGGGGCGGGGGCAACCGCGGGCGTTACCCCGGGAAGTAAACCCACTACCATCACCACCACCATCGCCAGGGCGGCAGCGGCGGATGCAAAGTTGAGCGCCGGCACCAGCCGCAGCCAGGGCCGCGGGCGGGTCTGCTGCACCATGGCGGGCGTGAGCGTAAAATTACGGGGCACGCGCTGGCGAGAAACCGAGCGCAGGATGGTGCGTGTCTGGCGCAGCTCATCCAACCCGGCGCGCAGCTCGGCCTGCGATGCCATGCGCTTTTCGAGCGCTGCGCGATCGCGCGGCGAAAGCTGCCCATCCAGGTATTCGGAGAGTAGCTGCCAATCGTTGGTGGAGAGTTGCTGCTGTTTCATACGCGTTCCTCATCCTGCAGACGATATTCAGAGGGTAAAAGTTCCCCATATCCCTGCAGGCATTCGCGGAGACGCATACGCGCGCGCGCCACACGGCTCTTAATCGTGCCGAGCGGCTTGTTGATGGCCGCCGAAACTTCCTGGTAATCCAGGCCTTCGATATCGACCATCACGATCACGGCTTTAAAATCGTCGGGCAGGTTATTAAGACAGTCCTGCACAGCGTCATTCAGCTCGGAAGATTCCAGCTCTTGCTCAGGCGAGGGCGCGTCATCCGCCAGCCAGCGCGGTGATTCGATCTCTTCCTCGTCCTGATCGTCCATCGGCTCCAGCGCCGTTGTCGGGTGGCGATGCTGGCGGCGCAGCTCATCGTAACAGGTGTTGGTGACCATGCGCAGCACCCACGCGCGGAATGATCCGCCGCGGTAGCTGGACAGGTTGCGGTACGCGGAAAGAAAGGCGTTCTGCGTGGCGTCTTCCGCGCCGGCCGGGTCGGAAAGCATGCGATAGGCCAGGTTGAAGGCCAGTTCCTGATAGGCCAGCACCAGGCGGTTGAAGGCGTCCAGGTCGCCCTGTTGGGCAGAACGGATCAGCGCGGCTTCATCCATTGCGGCTCTCCAGGCGCGGGCTGAGCGCGGCAAATGCCAGCCGCCACAGCGCCATGCCAACGCCAGCATTGGCTGCCAGCACCAGCACAAACACCGGGACGACAACCGAGCCCAGCCACAGTGCGCGCAGCAACCCTGCCAGCGGCGCAGCCAGCATGGCAGCCAGCCCGGCACGCCACCAGGCCTGGCGCGGTGTGGATGCCACAAGCGGCAGGTACAGTCCCAGCCAGGGCGCGTATAAGGCCCACGCCGCCAGCACCGGGAAGAAGGTAGTCAGCCAGCGCGGGGTGGCGATGCTCTCGCCGTGGAATACAAAGCCAAAGAGCGTGACCAGCAATATGGCAAGCAGGTCGCCGGCGAGCAGAGTCATCCACCATGAGCGTCTCTTTGGCGTTTTCATCGACTTTATGCTATCTTAAAAAAAACCTTCCGTCAATAGATGGAAGAAGGAAACCCGCCCGGCCAGGTGGCCAGGTATGATTACCGCTTCGCGATGGCCTTTTTCCTGTGCTATACTTCCGGTAGTGCGCCGCGTTTGGAGATGGGGAGATGCGATGAAAACCCTGCTATTAATGCGCCATGCAAAATCGAGCTGGAAAGATACACATATCAAAGATTTTGACCGGCCGCTGAACAAGCGCGGCGAGCGCGATGCGCCGCTGATGGGCCAGCTCCTGCTGGAACAGGAGCTTGTGCCGCAGATCATCCTCAGCTCTCCGGCGCTGCGTGCGCGCAGCACGGTAGAAGCCATTACGCGCGCTATGAATTATCAGGGCGAGGTGCAGTATTTCGACTCGTTCTACCTGGCCGAGCCAACCGTTTATGTCGATGTGGTGCGGCTGCTGCCAGACAGTTACGAACGTGTGCTGCTGGTGGGACATAATCCCGGCCTGGAAGCCATGCTGCAGGTGCTGTGCGGGCAGGTGCTCCCGCTTTCCACCGCGGCTGTGGCGCACCTCGCGCTGCCAATGCAGCGCTGGAGTGATCTGAATATGGACGTGGAAGGCGAGCTGGTGCAGCTCTGGCGCCCGCGTGATCTGCGACCAGAAAAGGATGAACACGATGACTGATTTCCTGGCGATCACCCCACAAAACTTTCACCAGCAGGTGTTGCAATCCAGCCTGCCAGTGCTGCTGGAATTTGGCGCCACCTGGTGCGGCCCGTGCAAGCGCCTGGAGCCGATTTTGCAGCAGCTAGGCGATGCCTGGCAGGGAAAGGCGCGCATTGCCAAACTGGATGTGGATGAATGCTCCGACCTGGCGGTGCAGTTCCAGGTGATGAGCGTGCCCACCCTGATCCTTTTTGTGGATGGTAAGCCGGCGCAGCGCGTGGCCGGCCTGCAGACGCGCGAGCGCCTGGCCGAAAAGTTCGCGCCGTATCTGCAGGGGTAGCGCCATGAGCAATACTACCCAACAGCCCTTTGGCCTGTGGAAAAGCCCCATCAGCGCGGCGATGGTCAGCCGCCGGATGGTAATTGAAAGCGCGCGCTTTGACAGCGACGGCCAGACCCTGGTCTGGCTGGAGCGGCGCGGTGACCGCAACGTGCTGGTGGCACGCGCCGGCGGCGATGCCCGGCGCGACCAGACCGATGATCTCAATGTGCGTGGCACGGTGGGTTATGGCGGCGGTGAGTTCAGCCTGCGCGACGGCGAGGTGGTGTTCGCCGAACGATCCGGGCGACTCTTTCGCCAGCCGCTGCGCGGTGGTGGTGCGCGCGCGCTGCTGCCCGAGTTTGGCTCGGCAGCGTCGCCGGAGCTTTCGCCAGATGGGCGATGGGTGTTTTATGTCTTTTCTGATGGACACGAAGACGCGCTGGGCGTGGTGGATGCCAACGGCGCCGGCTGGCCGGTGAAGCTGGTGCGCGGCGCGGATTTCTACCTGCAGCCGGCGGTTCATCCGCGCGGTGATTGGCTGGCATGGGTGGAATGGGATCACCCCAACATGCCCTGGGATGGCACGCGGCTGATGCTGGCGCGGCTTGCGCCGGATGGGGCGTATCCGCGCCCGGTAGATGCGCGCGCAGTTGGCGGCGGCGAGCGCGTGCCTGCGCAGCAGCCGCAGTTTTCCCCGGATGGCCGCTGGCTGAGCTTTGTGGAAGGCAACGGTGAGTGGGAGCGGCTGGTGCTGCTCGACCTGGAGAGTGGAGACCGGCGCACGCTGCTGGAGGGTCAAGGATTCACCCTGGCACAGCCGGCATGGGTGCAGGGCGGGCATGATTACGCCTGGAGCGGCAGCGCGCAGCGGTTGTTTTACCTGCGCATTACGGGCAGCGGCTCCAGCCTGTGGGTGGTTGAGGTTGAGAGCGGCGAGACGCGCCAGATCGATACCGGGCCGTACACCGTCATCAGCGCCATGGACGCCAACCCGGCGCGAGACGAAGTCATTTTCGTTGGCTCGGCATCCAACGTGCCCGCGCGGCTGGTGCGCTGGGCAGACGGCCGGCTGACCGTCGAGGCTTACACCAGCACGGAGAACGTGCCGGATGCCTACTACCCGCCGGTGCAGGAGCTCACCTGGCCGGCGCCGGATGGTACACTTGTGCACGGGCTGTATTATCCGCCTACCAACCCGCAGTATACTGCCAGCGGTCTGCCCCCGGCACTGGTGCAGATCCACGGTGGGCCGACTTCAGCGGCATGGGCCAGTTTTTCCCCGGGAATTGCCTATTTCACATCGCGCGGCTATGGTTACCTGGACGTCAATTATCGCGGCAGCACCGGCTTTGGCCGCAGCTATCAGGATATGCTGCTGGGCGCATGGGGTCTGGTGGATGTGGAAGACGCGGCCGGGGCGGCTAAAGCCCTGGCGGACGGCGGGCTGGCTGACCCCAAACGCCTGGTAATTATTGGCGGGTCGGCGGGCGGCTACACCGTCTACAACGCGCTGATCCGCTACCCGGGCGTGTTCAAGGTCGGGGTGAGCCTGTACGGGGTCAGCAACCTGTTCACCCTGGTGGTGGATACACACAAGTTTGAGGAGCGCTATACCATCTCGCTGGTGGGCGATCTGCCCCAACAGGCCGCTCGCTATCGCGAGTGGTCGCCGGTGTTCCAGGCTGAAAAAATCCAGGATCCGATGGCAATTTTTCAGGGCGCGGAGGATAAGGTGGTCGTGCCGTCACAGTCCGAGACAATCGTGGCGTCACTGCGCCGCCGCGGCGTGCCGCACGTCTACCGCCTGTACCCGGGCGAGGGGCACGGCTTTCGCAAGCCCGAAACCCTGCTGGATTATTACCAGACCCTGGAGACGTTTTTCCTCGAGCACGTGCTGTTCTGATCAGTCCCAGCCTTCGGGCTCGATGTGCACGTAGGCGCGGTCGACTTCCTGCAGCCCTTCCAGTCGCTGGATCACTTCATCAGAGATGACGTGCACCTCGTTGAGCGTCTTTTCGCCGGCCACGTTGATGTGCAGGTCTACCACAAGCCGCGGGCCCACATATTCGGTCATGGTGTAATGCACGCGCAGCACGCCGGGCACGCTTTCGGCCACCTGTACAATCTGGTTGCGCAGCTCTTCCGTGGCGCCGTGACCGGTGAGGTAATTGAGATTTTCGCGCCCGGCGGCGAATACAGTACGGAAAATCCAGACAGCCACGACCACGCCGGCGATTGGATCCAGCAGCGGCGAGATGAACTGCGAACCGATCACGCCCACGAACGCGGCGATGGACGTGATCACATCCGAGAGATTATCCTGTGCGGTGACGGCCAGCGCCGGGCTGTATACCGCGCGCGCAATATGGCGGATAAAGATGAACATGCCGGCTTTTACCACGGCGCTGAACACCAGCACCAGGGTTGGGAGACCCAGCTCCACTGCGGCGCCGCCGGCCAGAAAATGCTCGATGCCTACGCGCGCGGCTTCGAAGCCGGTGATGGCCATGGTCGTGGTGACCACTAGCCCTACCAGCGGCTCAAAGCGGCTGTGTCCCTGCGGGTGCGAAAGATCCGGCGGCCGCTGCGCCATCCACAGCCCTACGGTCATCAACAGCGAGTAGAGAACGTCGGAAACCGAATTGGCGGCGTCAGAATAAATGGCCGCACTGCCGGTAATGTAGGCGACAATACCCTTGGTGACAGCCAGGATCACGTTGGCCACAATCGTAACGATCAGCGCCAGGCGATACTGGCGTTGGCGTTCAGGTTCCGGTTTATATTCGCGTACCCATTGCATGGGGGGTTCTCCAGAATGCAGGCATCGTCAGGAATTATAGCATGAAGCAAACAGCCGCCGTAGAACCGGCGGCTGTTGTTTTGCAGAGCAAGTTTACACGCGGCCTACGCCTGCGCCAGGAACTCATCCATGTACTGGGTCAGGGTCTGGCAGTCGCTCAACTGGATCTCGCCCATGTGCGCGATGCGGAAGGTCTTATCCTTCAGCGCGCCGTAACCGTTGGCGATGCGCATCCCGCGCTGGGTGAGGAACTTGTTGAGCGCCGAGATGTCCATGCCGCGGGTGTTGTTGACCGTCGAAACGGTATGCGAGCGGTAGCCTTCGGGGGCCAGCGGTTCCATGCCGTGGGCTATGCACCAGTCCTGGGTGAACTTGGCCATCTGCGCGTGGCGAGCAAAGCGGTTTTCCATCCCCTCAGCCAGCATGCGGTCGAGCTGGCAGTCCAGGGCGTAAATCAGCGCCATGGCAGGGGTCATGGGGGTGGAGTCCTTGAGGCGGTGCTTTTCCATCAACAGCAGGTCGAAGTACCAGCCGCGGTTTTCCACGCTTTCGGCTTTCTTCATCGCGCGGTCGCTGGCGCCGGCAAACGACATGCCCGGGGGCAGCGCGAAGCACTTCTGCGAAGAGGTGAGCAGGAAATCGATGCCCCAGGCATCCATTTCGATCTTGTCGCCGGCCAGGGAGGAAACGGCGTCCACCAGCACCAGGGTATCCGGGCTGATATCCTGCACTACAGCGGCCAGATCCTTCACCGGGTTGACGGCGCCGGTCGAGGTCTCATTGTGCACGATGGTGACGGCTTCGTAGTGCTTTTTCTTCAGCGCATCGGCCAGCATGTCGGGCGTAATCACCTGGCCCCAGGGCACATCCAGCTTGTCGGCTTTCTTTCCGTTGCTAACGGCCACGTTGTACCAGCGGTCGGCAAAAGCGCCATTGGTGCAGGAGAGCACGGTTTCCTGGACAAAATTGCGGATACCGGCTTCTTGCATCCCAGAGCCCGAAGCAGTGCCCTGGAACACGCGGTACTGGGTGAAGAAAACTTTTTGCAGTTTTTCTTCTGTCCGGCGGAACATCGCTTCGAAGTCTTTGCTGCGGTGCGGAATCATTGGCTTGGCCTGCGCGGCCAGCACTTCTGGGGCAACATCAACCGGGCCGGGAACGAACATTGGTGCCATGACAATCTCCTTATGCGTAACTAGGGAATCCGGTGGGTAAGTGGGAGTTGTGCGAGGTGGGGCATGGCGGCGAGGGAACGCTACTGTACAAACGTTGCGGGAACAACCGCGTGCTGCCTGGTTGTTCCCTCGTCTTTCTGCTCTCCTCTCCCTCCGGGGATCGTCGGAACAGGGTCTATCGCAGGAAGAACGACAGGACAACCAGGATGGTGATAAACGAGCCTGCCAGGATGCCGATGCGCTTGAGGTCGGCAACTACGTAGGAGTAGTCCGGGTTGAATTCGGTAGAGCTGGTGGGGGTGCTGGAAGAGCGCACCGGGTAGCGCGAGCCGGAACCGTTGTTCGACGGCGTGGTTTCCACCACCTGAGGCTGCGCGGGGGTGGTGCGGGTGACCTGTCGTTTGACTTTCTTGGCCATTCAAAACTCCTTACTGATGAAATATGATACCGTTCTGGCTTTACTGCATATACCCGGTGACAACAATTCGCTGGTTGTCGATCATATAGGGATAGCAGGAAATCAGCGTTACAACGGCCTCCTGGGTGGGGGCCATCACGTCCACCTGAGTTGGCTCGACGATCTGCGTCTGGCGCACCAGGTAGGTATAGGCGCGCTGGTTGGTGTAGAGGATGATCGCGTCGCCTTCTTTGAGCTTATCAAGGTTCATAAAAATGCGGCCAAATACGTCGTTGTGGGCGGAAAGCACTACGTTGCCCTGGCTACCGGGGTTTGGTGTACCGTTATGCTGTCCCACGCCCTTTTTGAGCTGCTCCCAGGCGTCGCCTTGCACGATCGGCGCGTCGACCTCGATGGCGGGGATCTGGATGCGCACGGCCTGTTCGGGGCTGGATGTGGGCAGGGGTAGATCGGCCAGCGACTGCATCAGCGGGCGCAGGTGCTCGGGTATTTCCGCCTCGTTGGGGCGAATCTCGTCACCGGTCGGGGGGATATGCCCGGAAGGCAGCACCACGGCCATGATGATTGGCGTGGGGGCCAGCGTGGGCTGGGTCAGCACAGAAGCCACTTCATTGTTAAGGTTGCTCAGTACATTGAAACCCGTCAGCAGCACAAACACCAGGCCTACCACGGCGGCAAATTCGATCAGGAACAGCGCCCGGTCGAGCCACACTTTGCGCCGGCTGCGCTCGCGCGGGGCCGGCTGCCCGGCCAGCGGCATCGCGTAAGCCTGGCCGTTGACGGGGATGATGCGCCCGGTCTGCCGGAACGCGTCCAGGCGGGTCTGGCGGGTCGCGCGCCGTTTTTCGATCAACAAGCGGCGAAGTTCATCTACCGATAGGTCTTCTGGGCGGCGCGGGTGGGACAAAGAACCTTCCTGGCATGAGCTGCGGTTGACGATATCTACTACCGATTATACCCCACTTTTCGGAGGCTTGGATATTGAGGAATATCGGCACTGGGTGGGATGAAACTCACGCGCAGTATGCTAGAATCAGGTTATGAAATCCGGCTGGCTGTGGAAAATTGCGGCGGCAGTGGGCGGGCTGCTGGTGATCGGGGTGCTGTGGTTTACGCTGGCGCGCCCGGTGCTGGTGCTGCCGCGCATGCGACTGGGGCCGGGTTACAGCCTGGTGGACGCGGCCGGCAAAACCGTGACCAGCGAGGATGGGCGCGGCAAGCTGACCCTGTATACCTTCGCCTATACACGCTGCGCCGCGGATTGCGAGCCGCTATACCAGACACTGCAGGCCATTGACAGCGGCCTGGCAGCCCGGCCCGCGCGCGTGCCATCGCTGCGTTTTGTCACCCTCACGCTTGACCCGGCGCGGGATACGCCTGAGCAGTTGGCCTCCTTCGCGATGCCATTTACGCCGCGGTCGGTGCAGTGGACATGGCTAACCGGCCCGGAGAAGACGCTCAAAAACGTGAGCGGCGGCGCGTTTGAAGTGCTGTACCAACCGCGCGCGGATGGCAGCGTTTTCTTTGCTCCGCGCTATGTGCTGGTGGATGGCGAGGGCATTGTGCGTGCGGTGTACGACGGCGCGGAACTCAACACCGCGCGCTTTCTCGAACAGCTCGACCTGGTTTATGAAGAAATCGCCCAGGCGCAGGGGGCGGCCAAACTGGCATACGAAGCCGCGCATTTCTTCGCCTGCTATCCGCACTGACCGGGGAGAACGACTATGAAGAACATCCTGCTTTCGCGCTGGACGCTGCCGGTTGCTGGGCTGGTGATCGGCCTGGTGGCCGTGGTGGTGCTGTGGAATGCGGTTCGCCCGCACACGTTTGCCGGCACGGTGATGCAGTCGCTGCAGCCGGCTTACGATTTTACCCTTACCGGCCCGGATGATCTGCCGGTGAAGCTGAGCGACCAGCATGGCAAGGCGGTGCTGCTGTTTTTTGGCTACACTTCCTGCCCGGATATCTGCCCGACGACGCTGTACGAAATGCGCGATATGCTCGACGCGCTGGGCAACAAAGCCGGGGCAGTGCGAGTGCTGTTTGTGTCTGTCGATCCGGAGAAAGATACGCCCCAGCGCCTGAAGGCCTTCCTGGCTAACATCGACCCGCAGGGCCGGCTGACCGGCCTGACTGGCGATCTGGACACGCTCAACGAGATCGCCGCGCAGTATGGCATCTTCTTCCAAAAGCGCCCATATAACGACAGCGGCGGCTACCTGATTGATCACACCGCCACAGTGCTGCTGGTGGACCCGGATGGTTACCTGCGCGTAGTGTATCCCTATGGCACGCCCGGCGCTGACATCGCCGCGGACGTGCGTTATATTCTCAGCCATTGACCAGGACAATTAACGGTGAATCTGAAACGCACACAATTTTCCAGCCAGCGCGACGGCTTCCGCTTCGCCAATGCCTTTGAGCCGCGGCGTTTTTTGCCCACCGCGCTGCGCAAACGTGCCGGTCGCCAGGGCTTGATGGGCCTGTGCGGCGGCATGTGCTACACCGCGCTGGATTACCAGCGCGTGGGCCTGCCCACGCCCGATTTCCGCTCGGTTGAGACATTGTCTGGCACGCTGCTCACCTACCTGCTGCGACGGCAGGTGCAGAGCATGTCGCCATTGATGCTGCTGCGCCTGGCGAACTGGCTGCTGCGCGATGATGAATATGTGGGTCGCAAGACCTGCGCGCAGGAGCTTCCGCGCGTGCGCCGGCTGGTGGATGCCGGCCTGCCAGCCGTGCTGTGCCTGCTGCGCACCCGCGGCCTGGGTAACCCGACCGGCAACCACCAGGTAATCGGCACCGGGTACGAGGTCAGTGATACCGGGTGGGTGCGACTGTTCCTGTACGACCCAAACCATCCCGGGCAGGAGCCGGTCATTCTGGTGCCTGAGGGCTGGGAAGGCGGCGCGACCATGCAGCAATCCACCGGCGAACCGCTGCGCGGGTTTTTCGTTATGGCCTACCGGCCATTGCGCCCGCCGCGGGATAAACAGCGCACCACGGCCTGAGACGCGGCCTTTCGTTCTGCCTGCTTTTCCGGTACACTTGCGGCTATGAGCCTTCGATCCTCCTCCGCCCGGCTGTTCGCGCTGCTGCTGGCCGCCAGCCTGTTCTTTTCCGCGTGCCAGAGCGGCCCGCTGCCCGACCAGCCGGAAACACCGCTGCCCACCCGGTCTGTCACTACCCAACCAACCGCCAGCGCCCATACCCCCGCCTCGCCTACGCTGGCCTACACCGCCACGCCTACTGAGGTTCCAGAGCATATGCAGGTGGACCCCGCGGCGCTGAAAGGCCTGCAGATCACGCTATGGCATCCGTGGTCGGGAGAAGCCGAAAAGCTGGTGGACGCGCTGGTGGGCGAGTTCAACCGCGATAACCTGTGGGGTGTGCTGGCAACCGCGCGCTCTACCGGCAGCAGCCGCGAGCTGTACTGGCAGGTGGCAGACGCGCGCGCGGACAACAGCGCGCCGGAAGTGGTGGCCGCGCCGCCTGATTTGCTGCGTTACTGGGACACTCGCGACGCGGTGGCCAACCTGGCGGATTACGCGGCTAACCCCGAGTGGGGCATGAGCGCCGGGGAAGAAGCCGATTATTACCCGGTGTTCTGGCAGCAGGACCAGGCGGATGGAAAGCAGTTGGGCATCCCGGCCGAGCGCACGGTGCGGGTGCTGTTCTACAACCAGAGCTGGGCGCGCGATCTGGGGTTTCAGAACCCACCGGCTACCCTGGATGACTTCCGGCAGCAGGCCTGCCGCGCGGCCCAGGAGCTGGCGCAGGACAACGACCGCGAAAATAATGGGTTGGGCGGCTGGATCATCGACCGCGATGCCTACACCATGATAAGCTGGATGGCGGCTTTTGGCGGCAGCCCTGCCGGTGAAGCCGGCGCGCTGGCGTTGGATACGAGCGCCAACCGCGAGGCGTTTCAATATTTGCGCGAGCTGTATGATACCGGCTGCGCATGGATCGCCCGCGACCCGCTGCCCTATGAGTACTTCGCCACGCGGCGCGCGCTGTTCTATTCTGGCAGCCCGCAGCAAATGACGGCGCAGGCGCGGGCGATGGAGCGCGCCGCTAACCCGGATGAATGGCTGCTGATCCCGTTTCCATCACAGGACAGCGGGCAAAGGCTCATGGCGTCGGGGGTGTCCTATGGAGTGCTGCGCAGCACGCCCGAGCGCCAGCTCGCCGGCTGGCTGCTGGTACGCTATCTGTCGCTGCCGCGCAACCAGGCGCGGCTGGCGCAGGCCAACCTGAGCCTGCCCCCCAGCCAGGGAGCGCGCCAGGCGTTGGCGCAATTTACCCGGGAGAACTCGCGCTGGTCAGCGCTGGTGGAGGCCGTGCCGGGGCGCATGACCGCCGCACAGGTCTCGCCGGAGTGGTGGGCGGCCAGCGGCGTGCTCGAAGATGCCACCTGGCAACTCTACCAGCTCACTCCGCTGCCGCCATCCACCATCCTGCAGCAGTCGGAAACGATTGTTCCCGAAATGATGGAGCACCTGCCGTAAGCTGCCAGGTGTTCTCCGGGCGAAAAACAAGAGGCCGCGTCATGGCCTCTTGTTGTGCGTCTACCCTTTTGCCTTCTGGTGCTGGCTGCCGCGCGCGCGTGGGAAAAAGCCGGGTGTTTCTTGCATATAACTGCGATAACCGGGCAGAGCGCGGCTGAGCAGCGTTTCCTCGCGCCGCGCGCTGTAGCTCAGATCCCAGATTGCGAAGCCCAGTACAAACAGCGTCACCAGCCCGGGGTTGGTGAGGAAAATACCCAGTGCAAACAGGATCATCGACGCTGCGGCGGGGTGGCGCAGAAAATGATATGGCCCACTCTGCACCAGGCGGTGCTCGCGCTGGATCTCAATACGCTCGGCGTACAGCTCGCGCAGGTGATTGCGCGCCCAACCGTGCAGTACCACCGCCCCCAGGAGACACAGCAGCCCCAGCACCTGCAGCGAAAGCCCCACCGGCCCGGGGATACCCAGGCTGATCTGCGGCAGGAACACCGGCTGCGCTGCCAGGAATACCACCATCAACGCAACGATGAACGTGTAACTGTAACTGCGGCTGCTGCCGCCATCGGGGCGCTTCTTGTCAAAGCGTGACATATAGAGCACGTCGAGGGTGTAAAACACCAACACGGCGCTCAATACGATCATGGTCTGGTAAATTCCGGAATACATATGCGGCTGGCTCCTTCTCACAGGGCGATGCTGGCTGCGATGCCGGGTGTGCGCAAGGGATGGCTGCGGGCAAACGGAATAATCCGGCAGGAAATTCGGCCTGCTGGGCTCATTGTAGATCATTGATCGCCGCGCTGCAAGAGAACCGCGGGAATTGTAAACCATTTCAAAGGTGCGGCGTCAGAAAATTTCATCCAAGATGTAATGCAGGATGTCGGCAAGCGCCAGCCCGGCCGCGATCCAGGCCCAGGCGGGCGAGAGAGGCGGGAGCCGGAAGGGCAGATCTGCCAGCATGTAAACCAGCAGGGGGATGGCCACCACGTACAGCAATCGAATCAGCGTGCCCAGGATAGGCATGTGCGATAGATAGGAGCGGTGCGGCACCAGCCGGCTGTACGGTAACCAGAACAGGAACCACAGCCGCGCGGCAGTGCGGCCAAACGTTTGACGGATGATATTGGTGGAGTAACAGCCCTCGTCCACATCCAGGTCAGGGGTGAGTACCAGCCCGGTAAGCACGCCGGCCGAAACCGCGGCGACCTGCGGCATGGGTGCGCCGGAACGCACGCTCAGCCAGGCAGTGGCAGCGGCGAGAACAACAGTGGCGGCGGAGTGAACGCGTCCAGAGGGCATGAGGTTGTACAGGCAAATAACGCAAACGAGCCGCTAGCGGCTCGTTTTAGAGGCGACGACGGGATTTGAACCCGTGATCAGGGTTTTGCAGACCCTTGCCTTGCCACTTGGCCACGTCGCCAGGGGTATAGCAGACTGGCCTGAAAACGAGAGCGGGCGATGGGACTCGAACCCACGACCTTCTCCTTGGCAAGGAGACATTCTACCAACTGAACCACGCCCGCAGGGTTATTTGCTTGACGGGGTTGAGTATAGCATGTTCGCAAAGCTTCGTCAAGCATTCCGGCGCAATATATTTTCGGAATTTAGTTACCTCAATTGACGCGGCTGGCATTTGTATTGTATTATATACCTGTAGCGTAGATTTCCTTCATCCTGCTTTGACATATCGTAGAGGACTTTCACCGGCATGAAAGAGCTAAGCATTATCCTGGTCGACGTGAACCCGCTGTTTGCGCAGTTACTGGTGCGCTTCTTCTACCTGGAAGGGCGGGCGCGCGTGACGGTTGTGAACTCTAAAGAAGAAGACGTGCTCACCCCGCTGGGGTTAATCAACCCGGACGCTGTATTGGTGGACCTGAATGCCTATGGCCAGCGCGGCCTGGACCTGCTGCGCGAAATGCGCGCGCTGCTGCCTGGCGCGCTGCTGGTGACGGTGATGGATAACCTCGCGTGCCGCGATGCGGTGATTACTGCCGGCGCTGATTCGCTCGTGGCTTCCGCCGACCTCAATACGGGCTTTATGATCAAAGTACACGCCTGGATCCGCCGTCATCGCCGCGGTGGGCGCAGTATCCGCCCCCTACCGGTCACGTATAATCGCACCGGGCAGCTCAACTGATCTTTCCCCCAAAAAAACTCCCCCTGCCAGGCATTTCTATTTTTCCGGTAGATTTGCTAGAATTAATAGGAACGCATCCATTATTTCTACTCAGGAGGAGAAGATGTCATCCTTGAAGACGACGGTTACCGGTTATGCCGGGTACCGGGGACGCGAAGGTCAATTAAGCTTTCTCCTGCACCGTTTCACCGGCTTGGGAACCCTGTTATTCCTGGCAATCCATATCCTCGATACCGCGACGGTGTATTTCATCCCATCGCTGTATGACCATGCGATCGCCCTGTACCAGTCCACCCTGTTTGGCATTGGCGAGCTGGCGCTGGTATTTTGCGTGATCTTCCACGGGGTGAACGGATTGCGCATCGCTTATCTGGACATGTTCCGTCCTAAGGATTGGGAGATCCGGCGCCAGCGCAGCGGCGTGCGCGCCACGCTGGCGATTTCTATGGTGCTGTGGCTGCCCGCGGCGTTCATCATGCTGCGCAACCTGGCGATCCACAATTTTGGCATGTTTGGCGGGTAGGAGAGAACGATGGCTACCATTACCCCTGCTCCCGTACGCACCATCCGGCGGCCTTCGAATTATGAAAACGCCGCCTGGCGCTGGATGCGGTACAGCGCCTTTTTGCTCATCCCCCTGGCCTGGGGGCATGTGCTGCTGCAAGATATTATCGTCGGCGTGCACAACATGGATATCAATTATGTGGCCATGCGCTGGGCCAATATCGGCTGGCGCATTTACGATATCCTGCTGCTGGCATTTGCCTTTGCGCACGGCGTCAATGGCCTGCGGCAGGTGCTCTTCGACTATATTTCTACTTCCACCACCCGCCGCACGCTCAGCCGCGTGTTGTTTGCATTCTGGCTGGTGATCTCTCTCATCGGCGCGATCGCCATCTTCGGCGGCGTGCGCATGGACTGACATTTGCGGAGCAAATATGACTCAAACCCATGTTTTTGACGTGGTAATCGTCGGTGGTGGCGGCGCGGGGTTAATGGCCGCGCTGTACGCATCCAAGAGCGCGACAGTGGCGGTGGTGAGCAAGCTGTACCCCAGTCGCTCGCACACCGGCGCGGCGCAGGGCGGCATTGGCGCGGCATTGGGTAACCTGGAAGAAGACCACCCCGAGTGGCACACCTATGACACCGTGAAAGGCTCAGACTGGCTGGGCGACCAGGATGCTATCGAGTTTATGTGCGAAGAAGCGGTTCAGTCGGTATACGACCTGGAGCATATGGGCCTGCCCTTCTCGCGCACGCCCGATGGGCGCATCGCGCAGCGCCCGTTTGGCGGGCACACCAATAACGTCACCGGCAAGCCGGTGCGCCGTTCGTGTTACGCCGCCGACCGCACCGGGCACATGATTTTGCAAACGCTGTACCAGCAGTGCATCAAAAACAAAACCGAGTTCTTCAACGAATTTCACGTGATTGATCTTATCATGGTCAATGGGGCGGCGGCCGGGGTGGTGGCCCTGGAGCTGGCCACCGGTGAAATGCACATCTTCCGCGCCAAAGCGGTCATTTTTGCTACCGGCGGCCACGGTCGCATCTGGGAAATCACCTCGAACGCCTACTCCTTCACCGGCGACGGTGTGGCAGTCACCGTGCGCCACGGCATCCCCGCAGAAGATATGGAGTTCTTCCAGTTCCACCCCACCGGCATTATGAAGCTGGGCATCCTCATCACCGAGGCGGTGCGCGGCGAGGGTGGTATCCTAATCAACGACAAGGGCGAACGGTTTATGGAGCGCTATGCGCCCAAGGTGAAAGACCTGGCTTCGCGCGACGTGATCAGCCGCGCCATGTACCTGGAGATGCGCGAAGGGCGCGGGATTAAAGGCCAGCGCTACCTGCTGCTCGACGCGCGGCCCGAGACAATCAACAAGTACGCCGAGATTGACGGGCGCACCCGCCCGGATGGCAGCCCGTATCGCGTGACCGGCGAAGAAATCCTGAGCAAGATCCCAGATATCGCTGATTTTTGCATCACCTACCTGGGTGTGGACCCGGTGAAGCAGCCCATGCCGGTGCAGCCCACCGCGCACTACGCCATGGGCGGCATCCCTACAGATAAATACGGCCGGGTAGTGCTGGATGAGAACAACACAGTGGTGCCGGGGCTGTACGCGGCCGGAGAATGCGCCTGCGTTTCGGTGCACGGCGCTAACCGCCTGGGGACCAATTCGCTGGTAGATCTGATCGTGTTCGGTAAGCACGCCGGGCTGGACGCAGCGCAGTACTGCGCGCAGCAGCCGCTGGCTGAAGTGCCGGCCGATGCGCTGGATTTTGCCCGCCAGCAGATTGACCGCCTGACGCATGGCAGCGGCACGGAAAACGCTGCCCACCTGGGCCAGGAAATGCGCCACATGATGTTCGACGACGTGGGTGTCTTCCGCAGCCACGAAGGGTTGGAGCGGGCGGTAGAAAAGCTGAAAGAGCTGCGCGAGCGCTATCTCCTGGTGAAAGTGACCGATACCTCGCGCCAGTACAACTATGACCTGGTGGGCGCGTGGGAGCTTGGAAACATGCTTGACCTGGCGCTGATTACCGCTACGGCGGCGCTGGCGCGCCAGGAAAGCCGCGGCGGGCATGCGCGCGAAGACTTCCCCAACCGCGATGACGCCACCTGGCTCAAGCACTCGCTGGCCTGGCTGGACAATAACCAGGTGCGGCTGAGCTACAAGCCGGTGGTCATCACCAAATACCCGCCCAAAGAGCGCACGTACTGATCGCGCCCCGGCAACACGATGAGAAAGGAGTCATGCGATGCAGGTCAAACTCAAGATTTTCCGCTATCAACCGGAAGCTGACCGCCAGGCGCGTTACGATACCTTCGACCTGGAGGTGGACCCGAACGACCGCGTGCTGGATTTACTGGAAATGGTGCGCGGATATCACGACAGCACGCTGGCCTACCGGCGCTCATGCGCGCACGGCGTGTGCGGCTCAGATGCAATGCGCATCAATGGGCGCAACCGGCTGGCCTGCAAGGTGCTGGTGAAAGACCTGGAAGTAGCCGAGATCACCGTTGAGCCGATTTTGGGGCTGAAGGTGGTGAAAGATCTGGTGGTGGACATGGAGCCGTTCTTCGCGCAGTACCGCGCGATCTTGCCCTACCTGGTGAACGATGAACCGCTGCCGGCAGACGGCAAGGAACGGCTGCAAAGCCCCGAGGAGCGCGAGCGCTTCGACGACACTACCAAATGCATCCTGTGCGCGGCGTGCACCACCTCGTGCCCGTCATTCTGGGCTAATGGTAAGTACGTCGGCCCGGCGGCGATCGTTAACGCACACCGCTTCATCTATGACAGCCGCGACCGCGCGGCGCAGGAGCGCCTGGAGATCCTCAACGAGCCGGATGGCGTGTGGCGCTGCCGCACAATCTTCAACTGCACCGAAGCCTGCCCGCGCGATATCAAGGTCACCCAGGCGATCGCCGAGGTGAAGCGCAGCCTGCAAACCGGCAAGCTGGAATAGATCGGTACGATCAACCGAACAAAAGCCCCATCGGCGAGCCCGGTGGGGCTTTTTTGGTGACAAACAGTATCATGTATTTGGCCTGCGAAAGTTGTACAATAAAATTGCGACCGGCGCATGGAAGGAGGTTAAGATGTACATAACCACACTTTGCGGCCAGGTCAAACCGGAGAACCGCGATCATCTCCTGGCCGACTTTGACCACGCGGTCAAACACCCACCCGAGGGTCTGCTGCAGGCCTATCTCAGCCAGTGCGATGATGAAGGCCATACCTGGCAGCTCATCACGATCTGGCCCAGCCGGGAAGCCTGCCAGCAGGCGCTGGCAGCGCTGATCAACAGCGTGGGCGCGGGGATGTTCTGCGAAGCCGGCAGTGTGCCGGAACGCCAGCATTTCACCGTGCGCGATCACTACCTGCGCGTTGGCTGACCCGGCCGGGCTTCGATTTAGCGGTGCGCGCTGACACCCACCTGCTGGCACATATCCAGTACCGGGCAGGTGGAGCAATGTGGCAGGCTGCCGGTACAGATATGCTTGCCAAACGGCACCAGCAGCCGGTTGATTTCGATTGCATATTGCTCGGGCAGCACCGCCTGCAGCGCTTCGGTGGTCTTCTCCGGTGTGGCGGTGTGCACGTAACCCCATCGGTTGGTGACGCGGTGCACGTGTATATCCACGCTGATATACTTCTGTCCACAGGCTACACCCAGTGCCAGGTGCGCGCATTTGATGCCCACGCCCGGGAAGGATAGCAGCACCTCCACGTCACATGGCAGCATGCCGCCATATTCGGTCTCCACCCGGCGCGCAATAGCGGCAATTTGGCCTGCCTTGCGCTCGTGGAAGGTGGACGCGCGGATCAGGCGGTCAATTTCATCTACCGGCAGCGCGGCGATCTCATGCGGGGTGCGCGCGCGGGCGAATAGCTGTCGCGCGGTGGGCAGGCTGGTCTCGTCATAGGTGCGGATGGAGATGATGCAGGCGATGAGCTGTTCGAAGGCGCTGGTGTAGCCTTCGTCATGCAGTTGGAACATGGCTGCCGGCGGGAAAGGCTTCACCGCCACGCGGATGCGCTGCAGGGCGGTTTGAATATCGAAGGGGGCTTTTTCAGACTGTATCAAAATGCTCTCCTTGCGTTCATTATATATGCGCCTGGTGTGGAAGAAAGTGTACGCTTTACGCCGGTTGGTTAAGTAATCTGGTTATCAGGATAGATATCTTATTTTCGGTGACAACATTCACTTAACGAAAAATAGCCGGGAAGGTATAAGGATATTGCAAGCAATCGAGCGCCTGTCAGGAGGAACCGTACCATGTGGTATTTGCTAGCATCGCTGGGAATCCTGGTCTGTGCGATACAAGCGATCCGTTCTCAACGATTACTGATGTCGGCCCTGTGGCTGGCGGGCGCCAGCGCACTGGTGGCCCTGCTGCTGTTTATGTTCGGCGCGCACGAGGTGGCGGCCATCGAGCTGAGCGTTGGCGCTGGCCTGGTGACCGTGCTATTCGTCTTTGCCATCAACATTTCCGGTGAAGAAGCGCTGATACTGCCGCCCAGTCTGCCGCGCGCCCTGGTGTGGGGTGTGGTGCTGGCGTGCGCTGTGCTGCTGGGCTGGATGGCCTTCCCTGGCACGGGTCGCAGCATTGCCCAACCCCTGGCGGAAAGCAGCTTTGCGGTTGCCTTATGGGAAGACCGCCGGCTGGATGTTCTCCTGCAGGTGGTGTTGATCTTCTCCGGGGTGCTGGGCCTGCTGGGCCTGCTCTCCGAAGGCCGCGAGCGCGGCAGCCAGGAGAAACACGCATGAGCCTGAGCATCACGAACGTGGCAATGGTGGTGGTGCTGGCGCTGTTCGGTATCGGCTTTTACGGGCTGATGGCGATGCGCAACCTGATCAAGGTGGTGGTGGCGCTGCAGATTATGGTCAAGGGCGCGATGATTGCGCTGGTGGCCGCGGGCCAGATGACCGGCAGGCTGCAGGTGGCGCAAAGCATGGCGCTGACTGTTGTGGTAGCAGATACCATCGTGGCGGTGGTGGGACTGGCGCTGGCCGTACAGGTGCGCCGCTGCCAGGGAACCCTCGATATTCACGCGCTGAGCAGCTTGCGGAGATAAAACATGGCAGCCACATTGCTAGTCTTGACGATTGCCATCCCCTGGATGGGTGCGCTGCTGGTCTGGCTGGTAGGCGATGCGCGCCCGCGCTGGCAGCACGGCCTGGCGGTGGCGTTTGCGCTGGCGGCCGGGGCAGCCGCGCTGGCGCTGCTGCCGTATAGCAGCAGCCAGGTGGTACTGGATATCCCCGTAGGCGGCGCGTTTGGCAACTTCACCTTCGCCGCCGACGGCCTGGGCGCGTTCCTGGCCGCGGTCGCTACCGTGGTTGGCTCGCTGGCCGTCATTTTCTCGGTGGATTACATGCGCGGCGAGCACCA
The DNA here is from genome assembly GCA_039810245.1 of Longilinea sp. Classification (GTDB taxonomy): domain Bacteria; phylum Chloroflexota; class Anaerolineae; order Anaerolineales; family Anaerolineaceae; genus CALDSL01. The sequence goes on from JBDHWQ010000005.1 coordinate 158,559, forward strand.
GTTGGGCCGCTATTATGCCCTGGTGCTGTTCTTTATCGGCGCAATGGTGGGACTGGTGCTGACCACCAACGTGCTGCTGATTTTCTTCTTCTGGGAAATCACCGCGCTGTGCTCGTACGCGCTGATCTCTTTTCACAATGATGATCCTAAAGCGGTTGCCGGCGGCATGAAGGCCCTGATCATTACCCAGTTGGGTGGGGTGGGGCTGCTGCTGGGCGCGCTGCTCATTTTCAGCGCCACGGGTTCATTCGACTTTCGCGACCTGCTGGCGCAGGCCGGAAGCATTCCGCCCGGTTTGCTGGCAGTGATGGCTTTTGGTTTCCTGGCGGCCGCGGCGGCAAAATCGGCTCAATTCCCATTCCAGACCTGGCTGCCGGACGCGATGGAAGCGCCCACGCCGATCAGCGCGCTCATCCACGCGGCCACAATGGTCAATGCCGGCGTGTACTTGCTGGCGCGCTTTTACCCGGCCTTTGAAGGCGTGCCCGGTTGGCGCACCGCGGTGATGCTGGTGGGCATGCTCTCCGCGCTGTTCACGGCGGTGATGGCCCTGGTGGCCACCGATCTCAAGCGCGTGCTGGCGTACTCGACCGTCTCGCAACTGGGTTACATGGTCTACGCAGTCGGCGCTGGCGGCCTGTTTGCCAGCCAGTTCCACCTGCTCAGCCACTCGGTCTTCAAGGCGCTACTGTTCCTGGGCGCGGGCGCGGTGATCCATGCTGCGGGCACGCGCGATTTGCGCCAGATGGGTGGGTTGGGCGCAAAGATGCCCTTCACCCGCGCGGTGTTTGTAATCGGCGCGCTGGCGCTGGCCGGGCTGCCGCTGCTCAACGGCTTCTGGAGCAAAGAGCTGGTGCTGGAAGCCGGGCTGGCCGGTGGGCCGGGCTGGATGTGGGCGGTGATGGTATTTGTAGCCGGGCTGACCGCCTGCTATACCTTCCGCATGGTGTGGATGGTGTTCTATGGCCAGCCGCGCGCTAAACTGCACGCGCACGACGCCGGCGCGGCAATGAAAACCGCCCTGGCCCCTCTGGCGCTGGGTACGCTGCTCACCTGGCTGTTGGCCGGGCCGTTCAGCGCGCTGCTGCACAATACCATGCCGGCCTACGAGCTGGAAAGCCACCCCACGCTGGCCGTAATTGAAGAAGTGCTGACCGCCCCGGCAACCTTAATTGCACTGGCGGCGATTGCGCTGGGCCTGCTGGCCTGGTGGCAGCGCTCGCGGCTGGCCGGTCTGGTAAATGCTCTGGGTGGGCTGCGCCAGGCCGCGCTGGACAGCTTTGGGTTTGAAGCTATCAACCGCGGCATCGTGCGGGCCACGCAGAGCGGCGCTGAGAGCTTGCGCGCTACGCAGACCGGCCTGTTGAGCTGGAACGTCTTTGGCATCGCCGCCGGCCTGGTGGTCGTGCTGGTGATTTTGCTGTTGGGAGCCTGAGCATGGATGCAACAACTGCAATGACCGGGCTGGTGCTGGCGCCGCTGGCGGCATCCCCTGTGGTGTACCTGATCGGGCGCGTGGCGGCGCGCGCCGGCGCGAAGCGCAACCCGGCACGCTGGCTGGCGCTGCTGGCGCTGGCGGTCACGGGTATTTTCCTGTATTTTGCCGGTGCTGCAGTCCTGCGCGGCAGCGTGATCGAATTGGTGCAGGGCGCGGTAGCGCTGCGGCTGGATGGCATCGGCCTGCTGCTGGCGGCGGTGGTGGTCGTTCTGGCAGCGCTGGTGGTGTGGTATTCCGGCCGCTATATGGCTGGTGAAGACGGTGAAGAAAAGTTTTACGCGCTGCTGGTGATGATGTGCGGCGCGATGATCGGCCTGGGCTGCGCCACGGACCTGTTTAACCTGTGGGTGTGGTTTGAAGCCATGGCAATTTCTTCTTATATGCTGGTGGCGTTCTACCGCAACCAGGGCGCGTCGCTGGAAGCCGGGGTAAAGTACCTGGTGCAGAGCGCCGCCGGCTCGGCCCTGGTGCTGCTGGGCATCGCGTTGGTGTTGGGCCAGACCGGCACTACCAGCCTCAACGCCATCCGCGCGGCCAATGACGGCGCAACCGGCATGGTGCTGCTGGCGGCGGGCGCGTTGTTCATCATCGGCTTTGGTGTCAAGACCGCGCTGGTCCCGCTGCACACCTGGCTGCCCGACGCGCACTCGCAGGCGCCATCCGGCATCAGCGCCATGCTCTCGGGCGTGGTGATCGAAGCCGGGCTGGTGGCGCTGCTGCGCGCGGTCGGCGCGCTGGCCGGTGTGAGCGCATCCTGGGGTCTGCTGCTGATGGTCTTTGGCGCGCTGAACATTCTGCTGGGCAACCTGATGGCGCTGCGGCAGGTGCAGGTCAAGCGCATGCTGGCCTACTCCAGCCTCAGCCACGTGGGCTATATGCTGCTCGGTCTGGGCGTGACCGTTGGTTTTCAACTGCCACAAGGCGCGGCGGGTGGGTTCTTCCACCTGGTGGTGCACGCGTTGATGAAAGGCCTGGCCTTCCTGGCGGCGGGCACGCTGCTGTATGCGCTGCACCTGGCGCGCGGCAGCCACCACCCGCTCACTGTGGACGATCTCAACGGGGCCTCGCGGCGCTACCCGTTTACCGCGCTGGTACTGTCGCTGGCGCTGTTCAGCCTGGGCGGTTTGCCGCCGCTGGCGGGCTTTATGTCCAAGTGGCAGATCTTCGTGGCCGGCGTGCAGACTGGCAATACCGCGGTGATCGTGCTGATTGTCTTCGCGGCGCTGAACAGCGTGCTTTCGTTGGGCTACTACGCCCCGCTGGTCAACCGCATGTACCGCTACGAGCCGTCGGCCATCGTCCGGGCCGGGGCGCGCGTGCCGGCCACGATGGCTGTGCCGCTGGCGCTGCTGGCCGGGGCGCTGGTGGTGATTGGTTTCTACCCGGCGCTGATGCGCTGGCTGGTAGACCCCGCGGCGGCCAGCCTGCTGGCGGCCTTTGGCGGTTAATGGAGAAGGCATGAATATCCTGTTATCTCCCCCGGTTGCAATCCTGATTTATATTCCCCTGGTGCTGGTTCTGGTCTGGCTGGGCAAGCGCCTGGCCGGCCCGGAGCGCGCCAACGCGGTGAAAAGCAGCGTGTACGGCAGCGGCGAAGAATCACCGGATGGCGCGGCGCAGCCCGGTTATCGCCCGTTTATCCTGATCGCGTTTTTCTTCGCCATCTTGCACCTGGGCGTGCTGGTGGTGGGCAGCGGCAGCATTACCATGGGACCGGCTATATACCTTGCAGGGCTGGTGGTGGCGCTGGTAGCGCTGATTTTGGGCTGAGGAGCGGCGTATGCGCGGCAATTTTGAAAACAGCATCATTGATGGGTTGAACACCTGGGCGCGTACCAACTCGCCCTGGGCCATCCATTACAACAGCGGCTCGTGCAACGGCTGCGATATCGAAATCCTGGCCACGCTGACCCCGCGCTATGACGTTGAGCGCCTGGGGATTAAGCTGCAGGGCAGCCCGCGCCACGCGGATGTGTTGATTTGCACCGGTCCGGTTACCCGCCAGTCACGCGACCGGCTGGAACGCGTGTACGAGCAAATGCCCGACCCCAAGTTCGTGGTGGCGGTGGGTTCGTGCGCCATCTCGGGCGGCGCATTCCGCAGTTTGTATAACATCATGGGCGGGATCGATGAAGTCATCCCGGTCAACGTGTTTATCCCCGGCTGTCCGCCGCGCCCCGAAGCAATCATCTACGGCGTGGTGCAGTTATTAGAGAGCCTGAAGAAATAGGAGCGGCCATGGACCCGATAAACCGTTTTGAAGAGGTAAGCAGCGCCCTGGCGCCCTGGACGCGCTGGTCGAAGCTGGTGCAGTCCAATATGCTCGAAGTATCGGTCTCGCGCAATCACCTGCTGCAATGCGCCGAAGCCTTGCGAACGATGGGGTGGGGTTACCTGAGCGCGATCACCGGCATGCACATCCCCGGCGTCGAAAATACCACCAGCGTGGAAAAACAGTGGAGCCGGCTGGATCAGGAAGGCGAACTGTCGTACCGCCCGCCCTTCACCGGCGATTCGTTTATCGTGTTGTATCACTTCTGCGAAGGCGACCAGGTGCTCAACTTACGCGTGCATCCGCCCAGCCTGGAAGATTCTAATGTGCCGACGCTAAGCCACTTATACCCGGTGGCCAGTATTTACGAGCGCGAGCTGCAGGAAATGTTCGGCGTATTGGTGGATGGCACTCCTGATCCATCGCGCCTGCTGCTGCCGGAAGACTGGCCGGATGGCGTCTACCCGCTGCGCAAAGACTTCAAGGGATTGCCGGCAGAGGATTAAAGGAGAGCAGTCGTGGAACAAAGCGTGCAAGCCAACAAGAAGTTTATCGTCCCGATCGGACCACAGCACCCCGCGCTGAAAGAGCCGGGCCATTTTGAGTTTACCGTGGACGGTGAGATTGTCACCGGGGCCACCGTGCGGTTGGGATACGTGCATCGCGGCATCGAAAAGGGCTGTGAAGACCGCAACTATGCCCAGGGGATGTATCTCACCGAGCGCATCTGTGGTATTTGCTCGCACGTGCACGCAACTGCGTTTGCGCTGGCCGCCGAGCAACTTGCCCACGTGAACGTGCCGCCGCGCGCCCAGGCCATCCGCGTGTTGGTGGCCGAGCTGGAGCGTATACACAGTCACATGCTGTGGTTGGGCGTGCAGGCCCACGAAGGCGGTTTCGATACCCTGTTCATGTACACCTGGCGCGACCGCGAAACGGTGATGGATCTGCTGGAAACGCTGACTGGCAACCGTGTCAATTATTCGGCCAACGTGCTGGGCGGCGTCAAGTGCGATATCACCGATGAGCTTGCTTCGGCTATCCACAAAGGCGTGGATTTCCTCGAACAGCGCACGCACTATTATCTCAATATCGTCACCAACGATGAAACCTTCCTGGGGCGCACGCGTGATGTAGGCACAATGACCCCCGAGCAGGCCATCCGTATCGGCGCTATCGGGCCGACAGCGCGTGCTTCGGGCTTGCAGCGCGATGTACGCATCAACGCGCCCTACGCCGGTTATGTCGATTTCCCGGTGCAGATTGTGACCGCGCAGGGCGGCGACCTGCTGTCGCGCACCATCGTGCGCGTGAATGAGCTGTTCGAGAGCATCCGCCTGATCCGCCTGGTGCTGGAAAAGCTGCCGCCGGGCGAGATTGCCGCGCGCATGCCGCGCCGCGTGCCGGAAGGCGCCACCGTCAGTAGGGTAGAAGCTCCGCGCGGCGAGGTGTTCTATTACATGAAGAGCGACGGCAGCGATAAACCTGAGCGCGTAAAGGTGCGCACGCCCAGCATGTGCAACTGGGGTACGGTGATGGCGACCGCGGTGGGGCACAAGCTGGCGGATATGCCCATGCTCCTGGCAGGCATCGACCCGTGCTTCTCGTGCAGCGACCGCAGCGTGGTGGTAGTGCGTAATGATGAGCCCCAGGCGATGACCTGGGAAGCGCTGCGCCAGTACGGGATCGGGTATTACAAATGAACGCATTCACCGCTCTGCTTGCCATGATGATCTTTCCCGGTGGGCTGTTCCTGCTGGCCAGCGGTCTGGCCTACGAGTGGGCCGACCGCAAGCTTGTGGCGCAGCTTCAGAACCGCCAGGGTCCGCGCTGGTTCCAGCCTCTGGCCGATACGTTCAAGCTGCTGGCCAAAGAAGAGGTGGTGCCGGATGGCGTGCACAGGGGCTTGTTCTGGGGTCTGCCGGTAGCCGCGCTGGCGGCCGCATTGACCGCTGCGCTGTATGTGCCGATGGCCGGCCTGGCGCCCGCTGCCAGTTTTCCCGGTGACCTGATCGTCGCGATCTACATGCTCAGCCTGCTGACGCTGTGCCTGGGGCTGGCCGGGGCGAATACCTACAGCCGCTTTGCCGTGATTGGCGCGACGCGTACGCTGACGCAGTTGTTTTCGTACGAGGCGCCGTTCATGCTATCGTTGCTTGGCCCGGCGCTGATGGCTGGAAGCTGGCAGATCAGCAGTGTGGCGGATTACGCCGCCGGGCATCCATGGATGCTGCTCACCCAGCCGGTGGGCTTTGTGGTGGCGCTGATTGGGCTGATGGGCAAGCTGGAGCTGCCGCCTTTCGACGCGCCCGAGGCCGAGACCGAAATCGTTTCCGGCGCGCTGACCGAGTACAGCGGCCGTGGGCTGGCGCTCTTCCGCCTGGGCAAGAATATCGAGCTGGTGATCGGCCTGACACTGGTGAGCGCTTTTTACCTGGGCGGAGTGGCCAACCCGCTGGCGTTCCTGCTCAAGACACTGGCGCTATTGTTCATCTTAGCCGTGCTGCAAAGCCTGTTTGCCCGCCTGCGCATTGATCAGACGGTGGGCCTGTGGTGGCGCGTTGGCGCGCTGCTGGCGCTGGTGCAGTTGCTGGTGGTGGTAGTGCTGAAAGGGATGGGCGTGCTATGAAACTCGGCGTGATGATCAACGATCTGGTGCGCTCGCTGTTCAGCGCGCCGGTCACGCAGAAATATCCATTCGTCAAGAAACCCGCACCGGCGCGCATGCGCGGCAAGCTGTTTTATGATCCGTCCAAGTGCACCGGCTGCCAGTTGTGCATCAAAGACTGCCCATCCGAGGCGATCGAGCTGCTGGTGGTGGATAAGGTCAACAAGCGATTCGTGATGCGCTACCACATTGACCGCTGCACTTACTGCGGCCAATGCGTGGAAAACTGCCGCATGGAGTGCCTGGGCATGTCTTCCGAGGAATGGGAGCTGGCCGCGACCAGCAAAGAGCCATTTGAGGTCAATTATGGCAGGGACGAAGACATCCAGGCTATCCTGGATCGTATCCACAGCGAAACAGCTACCCCCACAAACCGCAAAGACTGAGCCTCCGGCGCGCATTGCGCTGGTGGGCATCGGCAGCGAGCTGCATGGTGATGATATCGCGGGCGTGGCGGCCATCCGGCGGCTGCGCCCGCTGTTTGCATCTCGGAAAGATGTGCTGCTGGTGGAAGCCGGCCCGGTTCCTGAAAATGCTGCTGGCAGCCTGCGCCGCTTTGCTCCACAGATCGTCATCCTGCTGGATGCGGCCTGGTTTGGTGGCGCGCGTGGTGAGATCCGCCTGCTGGACTGGCATGACGCACAGGGGTACAGCGCGACCACGCATGCGCTGCCGCTCAGCGTGTTCGCTAATTACCTGGAAAATGAGCTGCACTGCCAGGTGTTGCTGCTGGCAGTGCAGGTGGAAAACGTTGAATTTGATACGCGCGCCAGCCCGGCGGTGATGCGCTCGGTGCGGTCGCTTGCGCGTGGGCTGGCGGAACTGCTCCAGGCGCGGGACTGAGCCTGCTCGGTTTCATCGCTGGCCAGCCCCGAAAAAGCGTCGGGTTTCTCTGTGCTAACCCAACCTACAGGTACGCATACAAGTCCTACTCGATTTTATCGTTGGCCAGCATCTCAATGATGTTGAGCACGGCCGAGTTGTCCATATCGCCCAGGCCGGCCTGAAGCATGGCATTGAAGAGCTGCGTGTGCACCGCGGCAGAGGGCAGCGGCACGCCGTACTGGCGGGCGGTGTCCATCACGATGGCCATGTCTTTCGCCTGCAAGTGCGCCTTGAAGCCCGGCCCGCGGTTGCCGGCAAAAATGCGCGGCGGCTTGACGTCCAGCGTCCAGCACTGCGCTGCGCCGCCTTTGATCGCTTCGACCACTTTGTGCGGGTCGGCGCCGGCTTTCTTGGCGAATACCAGCAGCTCGCCCATCGCCACCATCTGCGCCGCCACCATGATCTGGTTGGCCGCCTTGGCGATCTGCCCTGCTCCCGCGTCGCCAATGTGGGTGATGGATTTTCCCATCGCCTGCAAGACCGGCAGCACTTTCTCCAGTGCATCCGCCGGGCCGCCGACCATAATAGTCAGCGTGCCGTTGCGCGCGCCAATGTCGCCGCCGCTGACCGGGGCATCCAATGCCTGCACGCCTTTGTCGGCCAGGCGCTCGGCCAACATGCGCGCCGTGGCCGGCTTGATGGTGGAGTTATCCACAAAGATCAGCCCTGCATGCGCGCCTTGGATGATACCATCCGGGCCCAGCGTCACCTTTTCTACATCGGGGGAATCGGGCACGTTGGTAAAGACCACGTCCACCTGGCGCGCCACGTCCGCCGGGCTGTTCCCCAGGCGCGCGCCTTCGGCGGCCAGCTCGTCCATTGCGCCGTGGCTGCGGTTGTATACCACCAGCGGGAAACCGGCTTTCATGATGTTGCGCGCCATCGACTTGCCCATCAGGCCCAGACCGATATAACCAACGGTTAGCATATTTTTTTCCTTCCCGTCTGCCAGGCACGTTGATCCGGCGCGGCATACTGCCGCGCCGGATCAACGAAGGTTTTATTCTCCCAGGCTGTCCAGCTGTGTTTTGAGCTTTGACAGCGTATCCTGATAGGTCGCCAGCTTCTGGCGCTCTTTGTTTACCACTGAGGCAGGCGCTTTCTGCGCAAACGACGAGCCCAGCAGGCTTTCCAGGCGCGTTACCTGGGTCTGGATGTCATGCATTTCGCCTTGCAGGCGGGCGCGCTCGGCGCTGGTATCGACCATGCCGGCCAGCGGCAGGTAGACTTCTACGCTGGAGACCACCAGCGAAGCCGCGCCCTGGGGCGGTTCGCTCAGCGCGGCGGAGAGAGTGAACTGCTGCGGGTCGAGGAATGCCAGCGCGGCAATGGTGCGCGCCTGTTCCTGCAGCACGGGCAGCCGTTCACCCGCGGCGATGATCGCGCCGATGCGCCGGCCGGGAGTTACCTTGCGCTCGGCGCGCAAGTTGCGGATGCTGCGTATGATCTCCTGCACCAGGCTGAACTCGGCGATCTTTTGCGCTTCCCAGCCTTCTTCGGGCTGGCCTTCAGGCCAGGCGGCGATGATCAGCGCTTCAGGCCATTCCTGGCCTGTAAACGGTCGCAGGCCGTGCTGCTGCGCGGCGGCGCGCAGGTGGCCCCACAGCTCTTCGGTCACGAAGGGCGTGAAGGGATGCAGCAGCCGCAAGCAGGCATCCAGCACGCGCACCAGTGTTTCGGCCGTCTCTCGAGCGCGTGCGCCGCCTTCGGCAAGCTGGATCTTGGCAATTTCCACGTACCAGTCGGCGAACTCACTCCAGAAGAACTCGTAAATCTGGCGGCCGGCTTCCCCGTACTGGTGCACCGCAAACAGACGCTCCACATCGCGCAGCAGCGCCTGCAACCGGCCCCACACCCACGAGTCGGCCAGCGTCCAGCCCCCTTCCACAAGCTCAACAGGCGCGGCCGGCAGGTTATCCAGCACACCGAGGATAAAGCGGCTTGCGTTCCACACCTTGTTGGCGAAGTTACGGTTGGCTTCCACCTTCTTGACGCTCAGATTCATGTCGTTACCCGGCGCGGAACCGACGAGCATGCTGAAACGCAGCGCGTCGGTGCCCAGCTCGTCCATTACCAGCAGCGGGTCGATCACATTGCCCTTGGTCTTGCTCATCTTCTGGCCGTTTTCGTCGCGCACCAGCCCGTGCAGGTACACGGTGTGGAACGGCACTTCGCCGGTGAACTCCAGCCCCATCATGATCATGCGCGCCACCCAGAAGAACAGGATGTCGTAGCCGGTTTCCATCACGCTGGTGGGGTAGAAGTAGCGCAGGTCGGGCGTCTGCTCCGGCCAGCCGAGTGTAGAGAACGGCCACAGCGCCGATGAAAACCAGGTGTCGAGCACGTCTTCGTCTTGACGCAGGTGATTGCCGCCGCAATGCGGGCAGGCGGTGGGGTCTTCACGCGAGACGATCTGCTCGTTGCAATCCTGGCAGTACCACACCGGTATACGATGCCCCCACCATAACTGGCGGCTGATGCACCAGTCTTCGATGTTTTCCAGCCAGTTATAGTACACCTTGGTAAAGCGCTCGGGCACGATCTTGATGCGACCATCGCGCACGGCGGCCAGGGCGGCTTCGGCCAGCGGCTGGATGCGCACGAACCACTGCGTGGACACGCGCGGCTCGATGATCTCACCACCGCGCTGGCTGCGCGGCACGTTGAGCTGGTACGGTTCTTCGCGGATCACCAGATCCGCGGCGCGCATATCGTCCCACAGGCGCTTGCGCGCTTCCTCGCGGCTGAGGCCCTGGTACGGCCCGCCATTCTCATTGACGATGGCGCTGTCGTCCAGCATGTTGATTAGCGGCAGGTTGTGGCGCTGGCTGATGGCGTAGTCGTTGGGATCGTGCGCCGGGGTGATCTTGAGCGCGCCGGTGCCAAAGGCACGGTCGACGTAATCGTCGGCGATCACCGGGATCTTGCGCCCCAGGATGGGCACGATCACGCTGCGGCCGACGAAGGCGCGGTAGCGCTCGTCCTCGGGGTGCACGGCCACGGCGGTATCGCCCAGGATTGTCTCCGGGCGGGTGGTAGCTACCGGGATGTACTCATCGGAGCCGTCGAGCATATATTTGAAGTGGTACAGGAAGCCAGGCTCCTGCGAGTATTCCACTTCCAGGTCGGAGACGGCAGTTTTGAGCCCCGGCGACCAGTTGATCATGCGCGGGCCGCGGTAGATGAGACCTTTGTCGTACAGGCGCACGAAGGCTTCGCGCACAGCGCGCGACAGGCCGGGGTCGAGGGTGAAGCGCTCGCGCTCCCAGTCGCAGGACGCGCCCAGGCGGCGGATCTGCTGCTGGATGATGCCACCATATTTGGCTTTCCATTCCCAGGTGCGCTGCTCGAACGCCTCGCGCCCCAGCGCTTCGCGGCTGGTGCCTTCAGCGATGAGCATCCTTTCCACCTGGAGCTGCGTGGCGATGCCGGCGTGGTCCGAACCGGGCACCCACAGCGCGGCGTAGCCCTTCATGCGGTGGTAGCGGATCATCAGGTCTTCCATCGAGACAAACATGGCGTGGCCCAGGTGCAGCTCACCGGTCACGTTGGGCGGCGGGATAGATATGACAAACGGCTCGACCGCCGGGTCGAAGTCCGGCCGGCGCGGGTCGCTGCGCGGCTTGAAGTACCCGCGCTCTTCCCACCACTGGTAAATCCGCCGCTCCGCGGCCTGAAAATCATACGTCTTAGGCAGATCCGTCATTCTCACTCCTTAACTCACAAAAATCACAACGAATACATCGAGTACACAAATTTCACGAATATAGCTGATTAAAACCATTCTAATATTGCCTGTTACAAAACGCGGCGGGTGCTCTGTACGTGGCTGCCGCCAAAGTTCACCAGAATGCCCAGGCGCAGTCCGGTTGTCTTTCGATAGGATAACAATTGCTTTTCATATACTTCATTGATCTCCTTTACAGCTTTCAATTCCAGGATGATCTTTTCCTCAATAACCAGGTCCAGTCGATAAACCCCCACACGCACCTCTTTGTAAAAACCTCTACGCATTGTTGACGCTCATGCGCAATATGGTTACGTGCCAACTCAATTCCTTCCGGCTCCAGTGATTAATCCGTATTCGTGTCATCTGTGTCATTCGTATCAATCGTGTTAAAGTTCTGCTTTAAACAAAATACCCTTTCATCCATCTGAGGACGAAAGGGGTTCTTCCGCGGTACCACCTCGGGTTCGCCGGATAGCAGCCGGCGCGCTCGTGCCCAGACGATCATCCGGGCTGCGCTGTAACGGGCTTACCCGTGCCGTTCTACTACCCGCGGGCGGGGTTCTTCGGCAGGCTCTCCAAACGACTTCGGCCAGGGTTTTCCGCGGAGATTTCCAGCCCAGGGTCTCCTTCTCTGTCGGAAAGCATTCGGCCTACTCCTCTTGGAACAGGCGTATGTGATTAGCGTTCATTATACGAAAAATGGGCGCGAGTGTCAATCTATTTGAACGGCGCGCTACTGCGTGAAGTCGAAGCGGATGTCTGCGCTGGTAGACTGCGCGATGAGCAGCGAGCGGCTGCCCAGCGCCACCAGGTACAGCTCGGGCGCTTCGTAGCTGCCGCTGAGCACGATCACGCGCTCGGAGTCGGCCCACTCCAGCTCAAACGGTTTGATGCCTACCGGCCAGCCGGAGAACACCCCCTGAACCGTGCCCACCTGGATCTCGTTGCGGTCGCCGGCCAGGATGCTCAACCGCACCGAGTCAGGCGACCAGTTGCGCAGGCGCTGGTTGGCGGTATGGATCACCCAATCACCGCCCAGGTCGAGGTTAGCGATGTGCAAGTCGGAGACCAGGTCGGTGCTGCTGCGCTGGGTCTGGTACAGAATGGTCTTCGCATCCGGCGAGAGCAGTGGACGGTACATGTAGGCCGGCGCGGCAGGTACAGACAGCAGCGGTCGCGAGGAACCATCCAGGCCGATCTCCCACACCACGGTCGGGTCGTCCGGTCGGGTGAGCGGGTCCTGGGCCGGGATGGCGACGCGGAAGGCGCTGCTGTCTTTCTTCCACACCGGGTCGGGGTAGTACGTCCACTCGCTGTAGGTCATCACCGCCGGGAAGGTGAACAGGTCGCGCGCACCGGAGCCGTCGATGTTGGCCACGCGGAAGCGCCCGGATTGAGTGATGAGCAGCTTCTGCCCGTCGGGCGAGAAGACGAACTGGCCGCCCTGGCCGGCAGACAGCAGCACCGCGCGCTCGGCGGGATTGTCGGCATCCACCACGCGCAGATCCTCGCTGCGTGGTTCGCCCGGGCCGGCGTATACGCTGCGCGTGTTGTAATACAGGCGGTGCGTGCCCGGCTGCCACTCCATCTGGTTGGGCACCAGCGCGGAATCCGGAGAGGGGGATGGCAGGTCAGCCGCGCCCACCAGCAGGCGGTTTTCCGACCCGTCACTACGCACCGCCCAGAGCTCGCGCTGCAGGTCGGTCAGCCGGCGGGTGTAGGCGATCCAGGCGCCGTTCGGGGAGATGGAAACGTCCTCGGCCTGGCCGTGGTCGGTGAGGCGGGTAATCTCGCCGCCCGGCCGCCACAGGTAGACATCACCGCCCTGCGTATAGGCAATGAGCAGGCTGGGGGCGGGCGCGGCCGGGTTGGTTGTCGCGGCCGGCGCCGCGGGCGTCACCGCGGATGCGGTTTCCGCCACCGGCGCGGACGTTTCCAGCGCCGGCCCGCTGACGGTCGCCGCCGGGGTGAGGATCGCCAGCGTCTCTTGCACAATGCGGGCGATATCGGTGCTGTTAAACTGCGGGGCGGGGGTCTCGGTGGCGCGCGTTGGCAATGCCAGCCCCAGGCAGGCGACTGTGGTAAGGGCGAGCAGAACGAGCAAAAAAGCGAGCGGCTTTTTCATAACTATTCTCCCGGGTCAATTGTCGGCGTACCTGTATTGTAGTGGAAAACATGTGATGATCGCAAGAAGGAAGAAAGATTTATCGCGAATTTCAAGAATGAAACGAATTTCACCAATAAAAACTTTCATAATTTATTCGTTTTATTCGATGTATTCGTGCAATTCGTGATTAAGCTTTTTTCCCTTCATAGTAAGATAATACCCAAGGGAGACATCATGACCGATCTTACATGGCTGGAGTGGGCGCAGCGCTTGCAGTCGATTGCGCAGAGCGGGCTGACGTATAACCCAAACCCGTTTGACATCGAACGCTACGAGCAGGTGCGCGCGGTGGCGGCGGAGATCCTGGCGCAGCACACCGGCGCGGAATATACCGCCGTGTTGGATTTGCTGGAGCGCCAGACGGGGTACGCCACGCCCAAGATTGACGTGCGTGGGGTGGTGTTCCAGGGCGACAGCATCCTGCTGGTGAAAGAGCTGTCCGACGGCGGCTGGACGCTGCCCGGCGGCTGGGTGGACGTCAACGAGCGCCCCAGCCGCGCGGTGGAGCGCGAGGTGTTCGAGGAGAGCGGCTACCAGGTGCGCGCGGTCAAGCTGCTGGCGCTGTTCGACCGCGCGCTGCACGGCCACCCACCGCACGTATTTTCGATCTGGAAGCACTTCTTCCTGTGCGAACTGACCGGCGGCGCGCCGGCTGACAGCATCGAGACCGCCGGGGCGCGCTTCTTCCCGCGCGAGACTATCCCGCCGTTATCGATTCAGCGGACGACGATGGAAGAGATTGAGGGGATGTACGCGCACCACGCTAACCCAGGCCGGGCCACGGATTTTGATTAATCCCCAAACACCGTCTTCGCCTGCTCGACATAGGCCAGGCTTTGGTGGCGGAAGTAGGTGTTGTAGAGGGTGGCGTAGTGGCCGCCCTGTTTCAACAACCCATCATGGTTGCCCTGCTCGATGATGCGACCCTGCTCCATCACCAGGATGCGGTCGGCGGATTTGACCGTGCTCAGGCGGTGGGCGATGAGGATGCTGGTGGACTGGCGCAGGATCAGGTTAAGCGCCTGTTGGATCTGCCACTCGGTGAAGGGGTCGATGCTTGCGGTGGCTTCGTCGAGGATGAAGATGGCCGGGCGCTGCACCAGCACGCGCATCAGCGCCACGAGCTGGCGCTGGCCCATCGAGAGCCGCGCGCCGCGCTCGCCCACCTGGGTTTGCAAGCCCTCGGGCAGCGTTTCCACCCAGTCGCCGTCACCGATCTGGCGCGCGATGCGCTCCACCTCGGGCAGGGTGGCCTCGGGGCGCGCGTAGCGGATGTTCTCCAGCACCGTTCCGGAGAACAGGAACGGCATCTGCGAGACGATGCCCAGGTGCCGGCGGTAGTCGTCGAGGTCGAAGCCGCGAATGTCCATGTCGTCGATCAGCAGCCGGCCTTCCTGGAACTCATAGAAGCGCGCCACCAGCTTGGCCACCGAGGACTTGCCCGCGCCGGTGTGGCCTACTACGGCAATGTTCTCCCCGGGCTGGATGGTGAGCGAGAATTCGTCCAGCACCTGCTCTTTGTCAGAATAACGGAAGCACACATGGTCGAACTGGATCTTGCCGCGCAGCGTATCCACGCGCCGGTCGCCGTTTTGCACCACTTTGGGCTCGGCGTCGATCAGCGCGAAGATGCGCTCGGCGGCGGAAAGGCCGTTCTGGATCTGCGTCCAGAACGACGACAGGTTCATCACCGGGAACAGGAAACGGTCCAGGCTGAGGATGAACAGGTACCACGCCCCGGCGGTCACCAGCCCCTGCGCGGCGCTCAGGCCGCCAAAGTAGACCATCGCGGCTGTGGCCAGCCCGCCGATCGTGTTGAGGATGGGGAAGATGGTGGCGTACACCAGCCCGCGGCGGATGTTTACAGCGTACGACTGCCGGTTGGCGTGGTCGAACTCCTGGTAGATGGCGTTTTCCTGGCGGAAGTTCTTGGCCACCGAGATGCCCGATACCGTCTCTTTGATAGTCGAATTGACGTTGGCCATGGCCTGCATCCCGGCGCGTACAAAGCGCCGGGCCAGCTTGCGGTAGCTGACGGCGAAGGCAAATACGATGGGAATGAGCGCAAACACGTACAGTGACAGGCGTGGTTCGATGCGCACCAGGATGATGGCGATGACGAAGGCTTCGACAAACTGGGAGATCAGGTCGGTGATCAGGGTGACCATCTTGCCGAAGTCCTGCGTGTCGGTGGTGATGCGCGAGACAATGCGCCCGGAAGAGAGCTGGTCGTAGAACGACAGGTCGTGATGCACGGCGGCCTGGAACGCGTCGGTGCGCAGGCGCAGCATCACATCATTGATGGCGCGCGCGCTCACCCGGCGGCCAATCGCGTTGCCCAGCCACCACAGCACGCCGGTGAGCAGCACAATGCCAGGGATGATCAGGTACCCCGCAAGCGGCGCGTTCCGCGCTTTGAGCAGGTCGATGCCGCGCGAGACCACCACCGGGCTGGCGGCGGAGCTGAGCGAGAGCATGATTAGCGCGCCAGACATGATTGCCAGGCGCTTGCCCTGGCCGCGGAAGTAGGCGGCGCTGCGTTTGGCCAGCACGCGGTCAGAATATTTGCGGTCGTATGCCTCGGTATTGAGGCCGGAAAGGAAGCCCATGATGGATTATTCTCGGAAAATTCTGCGGTAAGCTTCGGAGCGTTGGAGCAGCTCTTCGTGGTGGCCGATGGCGGCGATTTTTCCCTGGCGCAGAACGATGATCACATCCGCCCAACGGATCTGCGACAGGCGGTGGGTGATCAGCAGGGTGGTGCGCCCGCGCGCCGCGGCAAAAATGGCGCGCTGGATGCCATCTTCGGTGGCCGAGTCGATGGCGCTGGTGGAATCGTCGAGGATCAGAATCGATGGGTCGGTGAGAAAGGCGCGCGCCAGGGCCAGCCGCTGGCGCTGCCCGCCGGAAAGCGTGACGCCGCGCTCGCCGATCACGGTCTCATAGCCTTCCTTGAATGAAAGGATAAACTCGTGCGCCTGGGCGGCGCGCGCCGCGGCTTCGATCTCTTCGCGCGAGGCGCCGGGCTTGCCAAAGGCGATATTGTCGGCGATACTGCGCGAAAATAGGAACACATCCTGCTCGATGATCGATATGCCGCGCCGCAGCGCTTCCAGGTTCCAGTCGCGCACATCCACATCATCCACGCGCACACTGCCGGTGCGGGTGTCGTAGGTGCGGTTGATCAGGCGGATGAGCGAGGTCTTGCCTGAGCCGGTCTGCCCCACCACCGCCACAGTCTGCCCGGGCTGGATGGTAAAGTTCATATCGCACAGCGTGCCTTCATCGGAATCAGGGTAGGCAAAATTGACCTCACGGAACTCAATCTTGCCGCGCATTGGCCCGCTGAAACCGGCTTTATTCTGGTCAAGGTCGGTTTCCTGGTTAATCAACTCCAATATACGCCGCGCGGATGCCATACCCAGCGAAATCTGCGTGTAGGCCCATAAAGAGGTGAAGGTAGGGAAGTCCAGCAGCATCAGAAGGCCAAAGTAACCGACCACCTGGCCCACGTCCAGCAGGCCCTGGCGGTAAAGCAGCATGGCGTGCAGCAGCCCGGCCGCGGTAGCGATGCCAAACAGCAGCATGGGCAAGAAGCGCGCTTCGGCGTCACCCTGGCGCACGGATGCGTCGCGGTTATCACGCGCGAAGCCGCGGAAACGCTCCACTTCGTTGTTTTCCTGCGCCGAGCCTTTGACCGTTTCGATGCCGTCCAGCGCTTCCGACAGGTGGCTGTTCAGCTTGCCAAATGTGGCTCGCACATCTTCGGTCACGGGCACGAGCTGGCCCAGATAGTAGCGCACGGCGAAGAAATACAGCACAGTGAATGCCAGCGGCGTGGCGATCAGCGCCGGGTGGTAGCGTGGGGCCATAATCAGCGGCATGACCAGGAACGACAGCGAGCCGATAACCATGTTGAAGCCGGGGCTGAACAGGAAGTTGACCTCGCGCACGTCATTGGTGGCGCGCGCCATGATATCGCCCACCGATTGCAGGCTGTGGAAGGTCATGCTCTTGCCCAGAAGGTTGGAATACAGCTCGTCGCGCAAGTCGCGCTCGATGCCCTGCGCGATCCACTCCGCGCCAAAGTTGCGCACAAATTGCAGCACGACACGGATCAACTGGTACAGGCCGATCAACAACGCCAGCTGGCGCAGTACATCGAGCTGCGACGGGCGGGCGATCACGGCGTTGAAGGCGCGGCCAATGAGCAGTGGCACGGTGCCGGCCAGCGCAGCGTTGCCCAGTGAGCCGCCCAGCAGCATGAGGATGCCATACCAGCGGTGCAGTGCCAGCGAGAACACCAGGCGCGCCGGCGAGCGCCGGTCAATGTGATGGCGGTCGGGCAAGGTAAATTCGGCGGAAGAGGCAGTGGTTTGCATAAAGATTCCTGTGACGGCAAGTCGCCAACAGTTAAGGATACCACAAATCCCGGCGCGTTTCCCGCGTGCTCGAGTATGGTAAGATTAATCGCAATCTGGAATGGAGACATTGAGGAGCGAACCAATGAAAATGCGGTGGGCATTGCTGGTGGTATTGGTGTTGAGCCTGCTTTCGCCGGGCGGGGCGCGGGCGCAGGGCAGCCTTGAGTTTGAGACGGTACGGGTGGCCATCTGGCCGGAGTACGACCGGCCGGACGTGCTGGTGCTGTACTACATCACCCTTTCCGACGCAGTTTCGCTGCCGGCCGAAGTCAGTTTTCTCATCCCGCAGGCGGCCGGCAAGCCACACGCGGTGGCGATGAAGGATGTGGACGGCACACTGGTCGACCTGACGTATGACAGCGCGCAGGAAGGCGAATGGACGCGCCTGAGCTTCACCACACCCACGCCCGACCTGCAGATCGAGTATTACGACCCGCGCCTCACCACCGAGGGCAGCACGCGCAGCTTTGCATATGCCTGGCCGGGCAGCCCGGCGGTCAAAAATATGATCGTGCAGGTGCAGCAGCCGCTCACCGCAGCCAACATGCAGTTCGACCGCAGCCTGGGCAGCGGCCAGGTGCTGGATGACGGTCTGACTTATTACCAGACCACCATCGGAGCAGTGCCACAGGGCACGCGTTTTGGATTCACCCTGAGCTATGAGAAGAATGACAATACCCTTAGCGGCAGCCAGCAGGAAGTGCAACCGGCGCAGCCCATCACCAGCCAGACGGCCGGCCGGCAGAGTTTCTCTGAGCGCTTGCCCTTCCTGCTGCTGGGCGCGGCCGGCCTGCTGCTGATTGTGGGCGGGGTAATCTGGTACTGGCAGTCGGGCCGGCGGCCCAAGGCCCAGGCGCGCGCGCGCCACAGTCGTAGCGCAGATGTCCCGGCAAGCGAGGCGGACGGCCCGGTCTACTGTTCCCAGTGCGGCAAGCGCGCCGCTTCCGGTGACCTGTTCTGCCGTACCTGCGGCACGCGCCTGCGCGGATAATGCTCACCAAATCGAAAGCGGCCGCCTTTTTCGAGGCGGCCGCTTTGTGTTTGGCGTCAGAGACTACTGTTCCGGAGCGCCGGCGTTGATCCAGTCGATCACTTGCTGCAGCTCTTCATCGGTGAACTGGCCGGGGTGGCCGCCCTTCTGCTGCACAGTCACCACCGAGCTGGCACTGGCGTCGCCGGGGGTGATGGCTTTGGTCACGTCGGCGTAGGTGACGACCGAGAAGCCGCCCATGGCTGACGCGCCATGACATGAACCGCATTTGGTGTTGAACAGGTCGCTAAAGCCGCCATTCCAGGTGGCAGAAGTTGCATTTCCGGCTTCGGTGTCAGCGGTGGTATCACCTGTTTCGGTTGCCACCGCTGTGCCTTGCGGCAGCGCCGGCGTTTCGGTGGCAGGCACGAATACCGGCACATCCGATTCAGGCGGCAGCACCGTTTCGATGGCCGTCTGTTCCGCGGTCAAGATCCAGTACGTTCCAGCCATCAGCACCACGGCAACGATGGCTGCGATGGGAATGTAGATTTTGCGGCGGCGAGCTAAATCTTTCTCTGAGACCGAAGCGCGCGTGGCGTGGCCGGCTTCGATCTGTTCCAGCTCGGCAGCGTGGTCTTCCACCATCTCGTGGTGGCTGATCTTTCCGGTGAACATGCTTTTGTTGAAGTTCTTCAGGTGCACGTGGTAGAAGTGCCAGACGATGATCGCCAGCACTGCCAGCAAGGCTTCCATGCCGTGGGCGATCTTGGCCGCCGGGATGAACTGACCGGGCAACAGGTTGGCAGTCATGATCGGGTTCCACATCATCAGGCCGGTCAGGCCCATCAGCACCAGCCCCCAGATCATGGCCCAGTATTCGGCTTTTTCCGCGAAGTTATAGCGCGGCATGCGCGGCGCCTTCTTGCTCACACCCAGGTTATAGGTAACCGATTGGATGGCGTCCGTGGCATCTTTCACGCCGGGCAGCATGGTGGGCGCTACGCGCAGCACAAACAGCTTGTAGCCCACCACCACAATGTGGTAGATGGCTTCCAGCAGGAAAACCGTGGCTGCGATACGGTGGATGACGCGCGTGCCCTGGATACCGCCCATGATGAGGATCAGCCCTTCGGATAGCGCGTTGGACGAGTACTTTTGTACCAATCCGGTGATGGCCAGGATGGTGAACGAGGCAATCAATACCGCGTGTTCAATCCGCTGGGCTTTGGAAAAGCGTACGTACGATTTCTGTTCGCTCATGTTGGTTCTCCTATGCCTCACCGGGCTTGCTTTCCGCGGGGGGTGGGGTATTGCGTTTGCCGCGCGAACGCAGATTGCGGTAGATATCGGTGAGCACGAACAGCACCATCGCGCCGATCACCAGCGGAATGAGGATGCTGTACACCACGCGCACCCAGTAGACCAGCGGGTAGCGATCTGGAGATGGGATGTAGTGGCTGAGCCAGGCATCCGGGAAGTTGATGTTGGCGCCCGGGTGGCAACGCTGGCAAGCAGCCAGCATATTTTCTTTCACCGCCAGGCCCTTCTGTGGGTCATCCACAGCCACGATGTTATGCACGCCATGGCAGTCGAAGCACACCGGAGCGTTGGTTTTCTGGTCGGGGTGCTGCTTCTGGAACAGGGTCACTGTGGTGCCGTGGAAATCTGACACGTACGTGTCCAGTACCGCTGTGGAAAGACCGTATTTGGCCATCTTGGTTTCATCGGTGTGGCAGTCCGCACAGATTTTCGGAGAGTTGATGCGAAACTCTGCTGTTGTGGGATCAGCGATGCTATGCACTCCGTGGCAATCCGTGCAGGTGGGAGAATCTGTGGCGCTCTCACCCTGGGTGATGCCGGCCCCATGCACACTCTCTTTGTACTGCTGGAAGATGGCATTATGGCACTGGCCGCAGGTTTCGGCCACCCATACTTTAGCTTCGGGCAGCAGGCTGCCCTGGTTGTCCATTAGCTTCTGCTGCGCATGCGGGTCGTGGCAGCTCGAGCAGGTGGGCGCGTTCAGGTTGCCCTGCGCAAGGAGCTGCGCATGCATACTGTCCTGATTGGCCTGGAACTGCTTTTCGTGGCAGTTTTTACAGGTTTGCTGGAATTGCAGGCTGTATTCTTTCAGACTCTGCGCCTCAATGGCCGGGTGCGGGTAACCGGTGATGTTGGTGTGGCACTGCGTGCAGCTCATATCCTGGCTGCCGTGCACGGAATTCATAAAGACCACCGGTTGTATGCTGATATCCAGCAGATCGCCATTCGGCAGTGAGATGCTCTGATCTTCGCGCTGGTGGCATGCCAGGCAAACCTGGTTGGTCTGCTCACCGCCCTGTGGTACGGGCGCCAGCGGCGCTCCGGCCGCCTGAACGCGCGCCGGTTGGCTGAGGATCGCCACCATGCCGACCAACAGGAGTGCCATGACCAGAAGCGCCAGCCCAAAGAGCCTGGTTGGATCTTGCCTTGTTTGCTTCATACGTGCGCTCCAAAATGTGGATTTCACCGGGTATTACGCCGAAAACCAGATATTCGGATCACCCGGATTACTTCAGAAAGAACAAGATTAATTATACATGAGAACAAGGATTTTCTTTGTGGTATTTTTCATAAGATATATTCTGGTAACTTTAGGATCAACGGCGGCAAAAACAACCGGGTGGGCTGTTGAGGCCCACCCGGCGTAGTGCTCAGGCTTCGGTCGTAGATTACGGCCGCTTCATCTTGGAGACGTCGCCGCCGAGGTCCTTGATCGAGTCGTACATGACCTGGATCACGTACTTGCCGTTGTGTACGGCCGCACCGGGATCCTTCATCACGTACTGGTAGTTGTAAGCGCCCTGCAGCAGGCGCGGAGTCCAGGTCGCATACCCCTTTTCATCCGTGTCCTGCTTGCCGTTCGCATTCGCATCCGCGAAGAAGTACGGGTAGGCGTTTGCGTTGTAGGCGATTGCAGTGCCGGCTTTGCCCTTGGCATAGGTCTGGAGCGCAGCCAGCAGTTTTTCGGCCATGGTGTCGATCTCGCCCTGCAGGCCTTCCTTGTCATTGCCATCGCCGTCGAAGTCACCCACGGTGCTCATGCGGATGTCGGCCGGGGTCTTGGCAGTGTTGTGGCAGGTCTGGCACTTGGCGAAATCTACGCCCAGGGCGTGCGCATCGTGGCAGCCCACGCAGCTATCCGCGGGAGCGGGGTGCTTGAACTGCCCGGCGTAGGTCTGGTCCTTGTACTCGTACATACCCTTGGCTTCGGTGCCGAACAGCGTGGCGCCGGCCGCGAAGTAGTGCACGTTGCGGAAGGACAGTTTTTCGTTGACCTTATCCAGGTCGCTGGTCCCGATGGCCTTGTTGACCGAGACGGTCGACTCGCGGCCCTGGTGGCACTCGAGGCACAGGTTGGAGGGGTGGTTCTCGCCAAAGCCCAGCGTGGCGCCAGACGGGAACGGAACCGCCTTCAACTGCACCAGGGCTGTGCCCGGTTTGGCCAGGTCGGTGTGGCAGGTTTCGCACAGCAGGCCGTTGCTGGCCGGCAGCGAGACCGTGGTACCGTTGGCGACAAACATGGGCAGGCCGTTGCCGGTGTGGCAGCGCACGCAGTTGCCGGGAACCTCGCCGCCCTCTTCATCCCAGTGGCGGAAGGCTTCTTCCGAGCCAGCGAAGTGACCGTGGTCAATGCGGTTGGCCTTGGAGAGATCCACCTTGGTGGTGAGCTTGGTGTTGAGATCTTCGATCGAGTCGTACAGCAGCTCGATGATGTACTTACCGCCATGCGCGTAAGCGCCGGGGTCCTTGGTGGCGGTCTGGTAATTGAACGCGGCGCGGGCCAGGCGAGCAGTCCAGCTGTTGTAGGCATTGGGGAAGACGGCTTCGTCAGCATCAGCCTTGGCGTTGCCATTCTTATCCTGGAAGAAGTACGGATAGGCAGCAGCGTCGTAGGCGATGGGGGCCTTGGCTACATCCTTGGCATAGGACTGCATGGCAGTCATCAGCAGAGCGCGCATGCCATCGACTTCGTCTTTGATCCCTTCGGTGACGTTGCCGTCGCCGTCGTAATCAACCAGAGAAGCCAGGTAGCGGATCTTGCGCACACCATCCACCGTGTTCGCGCCGGTGTGGCAGCTCGCGCACAGGGCAGTCTTCAGCTCCAGCGAGTGCGAGTCGTGGCAGTCCTGGCAGTTCTGCACGCCGTTGACATGATCAAACATGGCGTCGTACTGCTTGTCAGGGTACTGGTAACCACCCGCAACCAGCTTGCCATAGCGGGAAACTGCGGCAGCGAAGTAGTGGATGTTGGTGAAGGTGATCCCCGGCGTTTCTTTGGAATTGGGCATCGGGGTATCATCATTCGCCGGTTTCACCTTCTCGATCTGGGCATCCACCGTCGCGCCGGCAGCCGTGCCCTGGTGGCAGGTCAAGCAGGTCGCTTCGCGGCCGAGCCCGCTCACCACCGCGCCCGAGGGGAAGGTGACCGTAGTCAGCGCTTCGGTGGCGGTGTTGTGGCAGGCGGTGCAGGTGATGGTGCCGCCGATGGCAGCCGGTTTATCAACTTTACCCGCAGCACTCTTATCGGCGCCCACGAAGTCCTTGAAGCCAATTGTGCTGTGGCACTTGGCGCAGCCTTCGGGGATAGCCTTCGTCGCTTCCTCATTCCAGTGGGTGAACACTTCGGATTCGGCGTCGTTATGCGGGGAAGCAGCCCATTCGGCATAGAACGGGATTTCCGGCGTTGCCTGGGGTGTGGCCTGGGGCGCGGGAGCGGCAGCGATGGCCGCGGCGCCGTTGTAGCCAACCAGGAAGATCCCCAGTGCCAGGGTCAGACCGATCAGTACGAGAATTCTGGTCTTTCCATGGTTCATAGTAGCATTCTCCTCAGTACAGAATAATCAGGTCAACAGTGACTACGGTTATGCACAATTGAGTGGAATTGTGTTGGCTCACCTCCTCCGGTGCGAGCTTGTGGTTCCAGATTGAACGGCCGCTTTGGGCAGCGACCGGTTCCCACCGGGCCATTTCCCGTAAAATGGTAGCCCAGGCTTTGTCCGGGGCTGGTCATATACATTTGGAAATGAATGGGAATCGTATCGACCCGAGAATATGGAATACTAATTGTGATTATAGTCGCAAGTAAAGATTAATACAATATTAGAAGCCCTATGGATATCTTATTTCTCTAATTTCTGTTATTCACCGGAAATATCAGATTAAGTCGGATATTTTTCCAGGGGTTGACGGGACCCAAGCACTGGTGTATAATTCGCCCAGTTGAAAGACCGATGCGGGGTAGAGCAGAGGCAGCTCGTCAGGCTCATAACCTGGAGGTCAGTGGTTCGAATCCACTCCCCGCTACTA
>JBDHWQ010000006.1:0-172118 GCA_039810245.1 Longilinea sp.
ATGGCTTTCGGTTACAATAGTTCGCATGTCGAAGAACGCATCGCGCCGCGAGATTGCCAGCCTGTTTTTCCCCCTCTATTTGCCGGCTTTCCTGTTTTCTTTCTCGCAGAGCCTGCTGCTGCCGGTGCTGCCGCTCTTCGCGCAGAGCTTTGACATCCCCTACGCGCTGGTGGGGCTGGTGCTGGCCGGCGACGCGCTGGGCATGATCGTGGCCGACCTGCCGGCGGGTATGCTGATGCGGCGCATCGGCCAGAAACGCGCCATGACCGCCGGGCTGGCGCTGGCCGGGGCTTCGACCGCGGCGCTGTACTTCGCGCCGAGTGTGGCGTGGGTGGTGGCGCTGCGCGCGGTGGCCGGGGTGGGCGTGTCGCTGTTCAGCGTCTCGCGCCATTATTTCCTCACCGAAATGGCGCCGCCCGCCAGCCGCGGGCGCATTACTTCGCTGTTCGGCGGGCTGTTCCGCATGGGGCGCATGCTCGGCCCGCTGGCGGGTGGGGGCATGGCGACCGCGTTTGGGCTGCGGGCTTCGTTCCTGCTGTTCGGCGGCGTGTGCCTGCTGGCGCTGATTGTGGTCATTTTCCTGCTGCCCAACCTGGAAGTGGCGCGCGAGGGTGAGGTGGAGATGGTGGTATCACCGTTTCAGCATTTCCTGCGCATGCTGCGCGAGCAGCGCCACGTGATCGCCACTGCCGGGCTGGGCTTTTTGCTGATGCAGCTTGTGCGTTCCGGGCCTACGGTGATCATACCGCTCTTCGCGGCCAACTACCTGGGGCTGGACGTTCAGACCATTGGGGTCGTGCTGTCGGTCTCGGCCGCGCTGGATATGGCCCTGTTCTACCCGGCCGGGATGGTGATGGACCGTTTTGGACGGCGCTATACCATCATCCCCAGCGCGCTGGTGCTCTCGCTGGGGCTGGCGCTGCTGCCGCTGGCCTATAACTACGTTACGCTGCTGCTGGCCGCCATGCTGGCCGGGTTGGGCAACGGCCTGGGATCGGGGGCGATGATCACCACCGGCTCCGACCTGGCGCCCAAACGCGGGCGCAGCGAGTTCCTGGGTACGTGGAACCTGGTGGGCGACCTGGGCGCGACTGGCGGCCCGGTGGTGGTGGGCGGGCTGGCCGATGCCATCACGCTGCCGCACACCGGCTGGATCATCGCCCTGGCCGGGTTGGGCGTGGCGCTGGTCTTTGGCCGCCTGGTGCCCGAGACGGGCAAACGCGAGACTCACGCTCCGGGCGTATAATCAGCGTACCGGTCTAACCGTCTTTTCGATAGCAAGCCAGCGGGGGATGTCATGCAACGTGCCCGAATTTGCATTGTGTTTGTGTTCGTGCTGCTTGCCTGCGCGGCCTGCACCGCGCCGGCGCCGGCCGCCGCCACGCCCGAGAGCAGCGAAGTGCCCGGCCCTACGGTCACGCTGCCCGCGACCGCTACGGCTGCGCCAACCGTGGTCTCCAGCGCAACGCCGGCCGCTACGCTGGCTCCTACCGCGACCGAGACCCCACTGCCAACCGCCACGCCCACCCTGGCGCTGCCGGTCTCGCTGGGCACGCCGCTGCCCGAGCTGGTTCCCATCACAGCCGAAAACGTGGACCGGCTGGAGCTGGTGGGCGATTACCGCCGCCTGCCAGAGCCGGGCCTGCGCGCGGTGGTCAGCGCGGATGGCAACATCCGGTTCACCGTCGCGGCGCAGGGGATCGACGTCTGGAGTGGAGACGGCCTGACTATCCTGCGTCACCTGGATATCCCTGTGCTGCGCGCTGCTGAGGAGCGCCCGCTGTGGCAGCTGTTGCAGCCCGGCGCGGACGGCGGGCGGCTGCTGGTGATCCGCGCAAGCGGCGCGGATGTGTTCAGCGCCGAGGGCGAAAGATTATTCGCGCACGATTCACCGGATGGGCTGGAATGGGTCAATCTGGCGTATGCGCTTTCCGCGGACGGCCGCTTTGTGGCGGTGGAACTGTGCAGCGTGGGTTGTTATCGCCGCAACGCGCCGTTCACCCAGGACTTTTTCATCTATGACGTGGACAGCGGCCAGCCGGTCTACCAGTGGAACCAGGGCGTGGGCGGCGAGCTGCGCGGCGCGAACCCGGTCTTTTCGCCGGACGGCAAATACCTGATGACCTTTATCGGCGGGCAGGCGTTCCTGTGGGATACCGCCACATGGAAAAAGATCACCTCATACACCGCCAAAGTGAACTGGTATGCCTTCCCGCGCTTCGCCTATTTCTCGCCGGTTGGCAGCCGGGTGGCGATTATCAGCGAAGATACGGTGAACGTGTGGGAGACGGCCGAGCGGCGCATGGTAGGCCAGTGGCGCGATCGCGATATTTCGCCGCTAACACAAATCCTGTTCTCGCCGGATGGTAGCAAGCTGGGAACGCTGACGTTTGGGCGCATGCAGGTGCGCGACGCGGCCACGGGCAGCGTGCTGCAGGAGCTGGATTTTGCCGCCGCGACGATTGCATCCGCGCGGCTGGACAATGATGGCGCTTTCCAGTTCCTGGCCCCGGCAGAAACCGGCAGCATTCTCGCGCCGCCCTGGGATGCGGATCTCCTTACCTGGGGACTGTCGTTTGACCCATCCGCGCAAGGCACTGTGCTGCGCATTCCCGGCCGTGATGGCAAAAACACGTGCACCTGGCAACCATCCGGGCAGGCCGTATGCGAAGAGGCGAACAGCATCCCCGGCACGGATGGGAGCCTGTACCGCCTTTCACTGGATGAAGAAACGGCTTCCATTCAGCCCGCCGAGGGTGGTGACGCGCTGGCGAGCGTGCCCGCGCGCCAGTACGGCAGCGTGCAGCAGGTCCTGGCTTTCGACACATCCGGCAAGTTCCTGTTTTACAACGCGCGGGTAAAGGCGGCCACGCCATATGGAACCATCGCCAACCTGTCGCATAACAATCTCGAAGTCATCGCCCAGTACCCCATGCCGTTTGAAGCCAGCGCCATCTCGCCCGACGGGCGCTACATCGCTCTGCAGGCCCGGGCTTTTCCCAAGAACCAGCTCTTGATCTTCGACCTGCAGGCACGCCAGATGATCTACGACCGCAACTTCCTCTACGGGCTGCCAGGGCTGGCCTTCTCCGCCGATAGCAGCACATTGATGCACCTGGTGGACCAGCCCGGGCGCGAGAACATCCAGCGCCTGACGCTGATGCGCATGGACGATCGCAACCGGCCCAAAAACGTGCCGCTGCAGGCCACCTACCGCGACGCGCCGCAGGTCTTCCAGTTCACCCCGGATGGCGACCTTCTGTTCAGCACCGCTACCGGCGAGCTGCGCTGGATGCACCTGCCGGACGGCGCGATCCAGGCCACCCTGATCCCCTTCCCGGATGACGTCCTGGCGCACCAGTTTGCCATTTCGCCAGACGGCCGGCTGCTGGCTGCCTTCTACGCTGGCGAGCTGAAGGTGTGGGGCGTACAACCGTAGGCGGCCGCGCGGCAGGCGGGGGCATGCTACAATACCCATAAATTCTGGTGCACAGGGTGAGGGATTATGCAAAAACAGCGCATTACGGTGGCGTACGGCGACGGGATCGGCCCGGAGATCATGCAGGCGGTGCTGCGCGTGGTGCAGGCGGCAGGCGCGCCGCTGGAGTACGACGTGATCGAGATTGGCGAGCAGGTGTACCTGCGCGGCGGCACATCGGGCATCCCGGCCGGCGCGTGGGATACGATCCGCGCCAACAAAGTGCTGCTCAAAGCGCCGATTACCACGCCGCAGGGCGGCGGCTATAAGAGTGTTAACGTGACGCTGCGCAAGGCGCTGGGGCTGTTCGCTAACGTGCGCCCGTGCAAGGCTTACACGCCGTTTGTGCCATCGGCCTTCCCGGGCATGGACCTGGTAATCGTGCGCGAGAATGAGGAAGACCTGTACGGTGGCATCGAGCACCAGCAGACGGCCGAAGTGACACAGGTGTTGAAGCTGCTCAGCCGGCCGGGCACGGAAAACATTGTGCGCTACGCCTTCGAGTACGCGCGCGCCTACGGCCGCAAGCGCGTGACCTGCATGACCAAAGACAACATTATGAAGATCACCGACGGTATGTTTCACAAGATCTTCACCGCCGTGGCGCAGGAATACCCCGACATCCAGGCCGACCACATGATCATTGACATCGGCACGGCGCGCGTAGCGGCGCGTCCTGAGAGTTTGGACGTGATCGTGACGCCAAACCTGTATGGCGACATCCTCTCCGACGTGGCGGCGCAGGTGGCCGGGTCGGTGGGGCTGGCCGGGTCGGCCAACATCGGCCGCGAGGCGGCCATGTTTGAGGCCATCCACGGCTCCGCGCCGGATATCGCCGGGCTGGGGGTAGCCAACCCTTCGGGGCTGCTGCAGGCGGCGGTGCTGATGCTGGTGCACCTGGGCCAGGCCGAAACGGCGCAGCAGATCAACAACGCGTGGTTGTGCGCCCTGGAAGACGGCATTCACACGATTGATATCTACCGCGAGGGATTGAGCCGCAAGCGCGTGAGCACCATGGACTTTGCCGAGGCAGTGGTGGAGCGGTTGGGGCGCATGCCCGAGCACCTGCCGCCGGCGGTTTTCCATGCCGGGGGCATCCAGGTGCAGCGCAGCCTGCCTTCGCCAGGTGGCAAACGCCTGGAAGGCGTGGACGTCTTTCTGGATTGGTCGGCGGGCGAGCGTGACCCGAACGTGCTGGGCCGGGCGATGGAAGGCCTGAGCGCGCACGGGTTGAAGCTCAAGATGATCACCAACCGCGGGGTGAAGGTATACCCCGAGGGACTGCCCGAAACGTTCCTGACCGATCACTGGCGCTGCCGGTTCGTATCCAGCGGCGGCGAGCCGGGTTTCCCGCAGGTGCTGGACCTGCTGGCGCGCGTCCACGCCGCGGGCTTTGAGGTGATCAAGACCGAGCACCTGTACAGCTTCGACGGTGAGCGCGCTTACTCCCTGGGCCAGGGCGAGTAGAAAGATACGAGAAACCAAAAGTGGGTCGCGAAGCGACCCACTTTTGATTTCTCTTACGACTTTTTTATGCAGCAGGCAGCACGTCGCCACCCGGGGCGGGGGCAATGGCCGCCGGGCGCAGCGGGTTGACCAGCTCGCGCCAGGCCAGCGTCCACACCGAGGTGCGGTAGACCTGGAACAGGCCGCCGGCGAAGGTGAGCGGGATGATCAGCGCCAGGATGAACAGCGCCAGCCCGACGAAGATCGCCCAGCCCCATCCGGCCGCGGCCGTCGACGCGGCGGTGATCAGGAAGTACAGCCCGGCCCCGGCACCGCCGCCGATGATCAGCGCCACCAGCAGGGCCAGGATGAAGATCGGGATGAAGACGATGCCCACGCCGATGTTGACGCCGATCATGATCAGCCACATGATAAACACGTCTTTGAGGTGCGCCCGCGCCAGGTTCCAGCCCGCGCGGATCGAGTCGAACACACCGGTCTCGCCCAGCGCGGCCTGCCGGTAGACCAGTTCCATGAACAGCCCCAGCGCCAGCGAGATGATGAACACCAGGAACAGCGCCAGCAGGAACAGGCCGATGGTAGAGATGATGCCCGCGGCGGTGGGTTCCTGGTTGGCCACGGCACTGACGATGACTGGCAGCACCGCGCAGCCAAACAGCGCGATGAAGCCCAGCACTACCGGCAGGTACACCACCAGGTCGATCAGGAACAGGCGGCGTGCCGCAGCGGACCAGCCCATGCGCCAGCCCTGGCGCCAGGTAACCTTCTCACCGCTGGCTTCATAGCGGTCTATCATGCGGATAATGCCGGTAAAGCTGACGTAGCGCACGATGAGGCTGACGATGCCGAGCAGGAACAGCACGCAGGTGAGGCCCACGGCCCAGGCGATCAGCGTGGAGCGCATGGCGGGCGAGATCATGTACTGGAACCAATCGGCAATGCGCTCGAAGAGCTGGCGCAGGCCTTCGGGGAGGTTTTCCATCCCTCTGCCGTTACCACCGCCGCTGCCGCTTCCACCGCCGCTCCCGCCGTTGAAGCCATTTCCGCCACCGCCGCCGGTAGTGAGGGCCAGCAGAATACCCAGCACCCACAGGGCGCGGTAGCGCCAGGTAATTTCCCAGGATCGTTTCAAAATCTGTACGTGGTTCATGACATCCTCTCTTCTTCAACAAAATCCGCGCGGGGGGCATGTTGCGTGGCCCACCAGCCGGCCAGCCAGCTCAGGTAGAGCAGGCCGAAGGCTATGGGGGCGACCAGCGCGGTAATCCAGCTAAGTTGGGGGGCAGCCACCAGGCTGATGAGCTGCACCAATCCATCCAGCGGGGCCGGCAGGGCCAGCCCGTTGGCAAACGGCAGGTTAGGGGCCAATGTCGCGCTCAGCGCGCCGGAGAGGCCCGGGAATAATACGATCAGATTTGTAAGCAGGGCGGTGGCCTGGAAGAAGGTGAATACCGCCAGCAGCACCACCGGTACCGCTACCCAGGCGGCGCGCAGCCAGGGGTGGCTGGGGGCGGGCGTATGTGCCGGGGTAGAGTGCATCTGGCGGGCAACCTCGTCGGCAAAGCGCTGCGCGGATTTGCCCTGCGGGGCAGGCGGCACGGCCAGCAGCATCCCGCTGAGCGCGCGGCGGCGCTCCAGCGCAGCGCGGCAGGCGGGGCAGCCCGCCAGATGCGCGTCGGCCTGCCGGCGCTGCGCGGCGCTCAGCTCGCCGTCCAGGTAAGGGTCCATCCACTGCGTGTTAATATGCGGGTTCATCGTACCTCCATTACAGGCGCGAGAGTTTCCAATAATTTGTTGCGCGCGTAATTCAGGCGTGACATCACCGTGCCGGTGGAAATATCGAGGGCTTCGGCAATCTCCTGATACGACAGGCCGTGGTACTCGCGCAGCACCAGGGCGGCGCGGCTGGCTTCGGGCAGGGCCAGCACCGCGCGGCGCACCAGCCCGGCGCGCTCGCGCTGCTCATAGGCCGCCTCAGGCTGCGGGTCGCTGCCGGGGAGCGGCAGATCGTCCAGGGCGGCCGCGGGACGCTCGCGGCGCAGCATGTCCAGCGCGGCGTTGATGGCAATTCGGTACAACCAGGAGCGGAATGCGGCGCGCGGCTGGTATTCGCCCAGCCGCTGCCAGGCGCGCAGGAAAGCCACCTGGGCGGCATCTTCAGCCAGAATCGGGTCGCCGCACATGCGGTATACTACGTCAATGACGCGCTCGCGGTAGCGCAGCACCAGCCCGGCGAAGGCTTCGCGATCGCCGCGCTGCGCCTGCCGCACCAGGTGGCTTTCCTCTGGCACGGCCGGGCTATCGATCTGTTCCATTACCGCTGTGTTTTTCATTGCACATATAGAACGGGAACCACCTCTATTTTATTCGGTCGCCGGGAAAAACTGGGCGAGATTCGCCCGCGAGGTGCGCATGAACCAGGAACCGGATTTTTGGGAGCGGCTGGAGCAACTGGCGCGGGACTGCCCGCTGGTGATTGACCGGCCGGCGGGCAGCCGCCACCCGCGCTGGGCCGATAAGGTGTACCCGCTGGATTATGGCTACCTGGATGGCACTAGAGCCGCCGATGGCGGTGGCATCGACGCCTGGCGCGGCAGCCTGGCTGAGAATGCCCAGCCGGCCTCGGCGGCCGTGACCGGCGTGTTGGTCACGCTGGACAGCCGCAAGCGCGACGCGGAGATCAAGGTGCTGCTGGGCTGCACGCCGGAAGAGATGCAGGTCATCCTGCGCTTCCACAACGATGGCCAGCAGTCCGGGCTGCTGATTGAGCGTCCAAGAGAGGTCTGAGAGCGTGCGCCCCGGCGCGCCCTCCGATACGTTCCTATTTGCCAGTCAAATGCCGGTAAATTCTTGATTGTAATACTAGACATTCTGTTCTATAATAAAAGTGATCAAGTTTTCAGGGAGCGCAGAATGGAATACCAGATCAAAGATCATCAACAGGCGGAGATTCCAACCGTGGCGCTGCGGCTGCGCACCACGGTGGACCAGCTCTCGATGGTGCTGGGGCAGGCCTTTGGAGCGCTTGCGGCGCACGTGCAGGCGTAGGGCGGGCAGTTCGCCAACGCGCCTTATGTGCTGTATTACAACATGGACATGCAGGACCTGGATATCGCCGTGGGCGTGCCGCTGGCTGCCGCTATCGAAGGGGCCGGGCAAATACAGGCCGGCGTCATCCCGGCCGGGCGCGTGGTGAGCACGATGCACAAAGGCGCGTACACCGACCTGGGCGACGCCTACCAGGCGCTGACCGAGTACGTGCAGGCGCACCACCTGCAGCCGGTGGGGTTGGCATACGAGTATTACCACAACGCACCGGACGAGGTTGCGCCGGAAGAGCTGCTGACGGAGATCGTGTTCCCGCTCGCGGACTGAACCCCCTCTACCTCGCCCCAAAAGAAAGTACGCTTTTGGAGGGAGAACAAGAGGGGGTAGGGTGGCATTCTATTTGGCTTGACCGGGGTAAACGGACAGGCTACAATGATTCGGGAAGCGATAGCATGGGCCTGCCTGAAAACCCCAAAACGCGCGTCGTCTGTATATCCGACCAGGCTGTCTACCTGCGCGGCCTGCGCGGTTTTCTGCTGGGTATTCCCGGGATTCAGCTCATCGCCGAGGGCGCCAGCGGCGCCGAGGCGCTGGAGTTGTGCGAGCGGCTGGCCCCCGACCTGATGCTGGTAGACCTGTGCCGCGCACCGGACCGCGGGCGCGATACCGCGCGACATATCCAGCAGCACTGGCCGGCGGTCAAGATCGTGCTGCTGATCGAAACCGAAGCCGAAGGTCCGCTGCAGATGGACAATGACGGCCTGCCGCTGTACCAGCTTTCGCGCGACGTAACCGAAGAAGAGTTTAGCGCTGCGCTCCGCCACGTGACGACGGAGCGCAGCCCCGCTCTTACCTTCCTGCATGCGCAGGAAGGCTCCACGGACGTTGTCTCTGCGGCCGCCGTTGCGGCCAACCGCCAGGAGATGATGGCGCGCGAGATGGTAATGGCGGGCAAAATCCAGGCGGATATCCTGCCGGAAGAGCCGCCCAGCATGGCCGGGTGGGATATTGCCGCGCGGCTGGTGCCGGCGCGCGAGACCTCCGGCGACTTTTATGATTTCATCCCGCTCTCCGACCGTAAATGGGGCGTGCTGGTGGCGGATGTGAGCGATAAGGGGATGGGCGCGTCGCTGTTTATGGCGCTCACCAGCTCGCTGTTGCGCACCTACGCGAACCGCTTTCCCAACCTGCCCGCGCTGACGCTTTCGATGGTCAGCGAGCGCATCCTCAGTGATACGCGCGGCAGCATGTTTGTGACCACCTTTTTTGGCGTGCTGGAGCCGTTCACCGGGCGATTCACCTATGCCAACGCCGGCCACCCGCCAGCTTACCTGATCTCGGCCGGGCGCAAGCACGGCGGGGTGGAGAGCATGCGCACCACGGGTATGGCCCTGGGCGTCTCGGAAGACGCGCAGTGGCGGCAGAAGATCATCCGCATCGCGCCGGGGGATGTGCTGGTGATGTACACCGACGGCATCACCGAGGCGCAAAGCCCCACCGGCGAGTTCTTCGGCAACGACCGCATCATCGACGCGGTGCTCTCGCGCGCGGGCGGCACGGCCGGTGAAATCCTGACCTGCCTGCTGGATACGCTGGTGAGCTTTGTTGGCAGCCACACCCACCAGGATGACATTGCCATCCTGGTGGTCCGCCGGCTGCCCTGATGCGAAGGATGACAGGCGAATTGTTTCTCTAAATAGATCACCCTGATTCAAAAGAACGTTGACCAGCGGGCGTAAAGCCCGCCCCTGCAAAACTGAATGACCGGGCAACAGAGGGGTGTAAGCATTATGTTTGCGCCGCAGTTTGAGAAACTTCACTCGGTTTTTGATGACCTGCTGCTGCGCCGCCGGCTGCATTCGGCGGCGCAGGTTGTGGTGCGCCGCGCCGGCGAGGAGCTGGTCAACCATTCCGCGGGGCGCGATGCGTTTGCCTGGGTGGGCGCGGACACGCCCTTCCTGTGCTTTTCGATCACCAAGGTCTTCACCGGGTTGTGCGTACACAAGCTGATCGAAGAACGCCGCGTGGAGCTGGACGCGCCCGTGGCGCGCTACTGGCCGGAGTTTGCCCAGCGTGGCAAAGAGAGCGCGACCATTCGGCACGTCTTCCTGCACCAGGCGGGAATTCCTGCACCGGGGCTGCACCGCCAGGTATTCGCCTGGCCGTTCTGGCGGCTGGTGACGCGGAATGTGGCCGGTACGCCGGCGGTGTTCGCGCCGGGCACGCGTACCGCCTACCACCTGGTCAATTATGGCTTCATTTTTGGCGAAGTCATCCGCCGCGTGACCGGTATGCCGGTGGAAGACTATCTGCGCCAGTCGTTCCTCGATCCGATGGAGCTGCGCCACACCTGGCTGCGGCTGCCGCCGCGCATGCTGCGCCACACGCCACGGCTGGAAAGCAGCTCGCCCGTGATGCGCAGCGCGCGGGCGCTGTTCAATCTGCCGGCCATTCGCACCGCGCGGCTGCCGGCTGCCAGCCTGCACGCCAGCGCCGCCGACCTGGCGAGCTTCTTCCAGATGCTGCTGGACGATGGCGCCTGGCGCGGGCGGCAGTTACTCAGGCCCGAGACGGTGCGCTTTGCTACCAGCCTGGGCTATTCCGGCTGGGACGAATACATCCGCCACCCCATGCACTGGGGCTATGGCTTCATCGTCGGCCACCGCGACGGCGAAACCGAAGAAGAGCTGGCGCTGGGGCGCGGCAGTTCGGCTGAAACATTTTCCGGGATGGGCATGGGCACCTGCATGGTGTGGGCCGACCGGCCGGCGGGCGCGGTGGTGGCGTTCACCTGTAACGGCATGCTGCCCAACCGCGAAGCCGCCCACCGCTGGTCCGAGATTTCCAATGCTGCCTGGGATGGTCTGGCAGCATACGCGGATTAACGTCGTTCTTACCTTTCTCCGGTACAATAGAGGCCAATACGGGTTTGGAAAGGACACGCTTACCTCATGGCGGAATTGTGGCTCGTGCGGCACGGGCAGACGGATTGGAATATTGAAGGGCGCTTTCAAGGGCAGGCGGATGTGCCGCTAAACGCCGCCGGGCGCGCCGAAGCTCAGAAGCTGGCAAATGAGCTGGCCTGCGTACCCTTTGAGGCCATATACAGCAGCGATTTAGAGCGTGCACGCGAAACGGCTGAGATCATTGCTGCGCCGCACGAACTTCCCGTGCGGGTAGATGAACGGCTGCGCGAAATTTCGCACGGCGATTGGGAAGGATTGCACGTCAGCGAGATCCGCACGCAGGCTGGCACGGCCTTTCTCGACCCCATCCAACCGCGCTCGCCTGATTTTCGCTCCCCGGGCGGCGAATCGGTGCGCGAATTGGCGGCGCGGGTCAACCAGGTGCTGTCCGAGATCGAAAGGGCGCATCCCAACGGCCCGGTGCTGATCGTCAGCCACGCGATGCCCGCGGCCACGCTGACCTGCCAGGCTCGCGGTATCGGGCTGGAGCTGGTGCGCAGCCACATCCCGCGCAACTGCGAGCCAATCCGGGTGACATGGCCGTTCTCGAGCTGCTGAGCGAGTTGTACGGCGCGCAAGCCGCGCCGGGGCTGGCCGCACGCGTGGACGCGCTGCTGGCGCGTTATGCCGAAACCCCGCGCGGAGCGCGTGCTGCGCGCCTGCTGGACCAGCGCGACGCGCTGCTGATCACCTACGGCGACCAGTTCCGCGCGCAGGGCGAGGCCCCGCTGCGCACACTGGAGCGTTTTGCCCGCGCGCGGCTGGATGGGCTGTTCAGCGGGCTGCATATTCTGCCGTTTTACCCCTACACCTCGGATGACGGCTTTTCAGTGGTGGATTATCGCCAGGTGGACCCGGCCCTGGGCACGTGGGATGACGTCCAACGCCTGCAAGAGCGTTTCCTGCTGATGTATGACGCGGTGATCAATCACATCTCCGCGTCCAGCGCGTGGTTTCAGGGCTGGCAGCGCGGTGAGGAGCGCTACCGAGATTTTTTTATCGCCCTGCCTCCCGACACTGACCTGCGCGCGGTAGTGCGCCCGCGCGCCCTACCGCTGCTGACGCCGTTTGACACCGCGCGCGGGCGAGAGTGGGTCTGGACCACCTTCAGCGCCGACCAGATCGACCTGAACTATGCCAACCCGGAAGTGATGCTGGAAATCCTGGACGTGCTGCTGGGCTACGCGGCGCGCGGCGCGCGCTTCCTGCGCCTGGACGCCATCGCCTACCTGTGGAAGATCCCCGGCACGCGCTGCATCCACCTGCCGCAAACGCACGCCGTCATCCGCCTGCTGCGCGCCGTGCTCGACCGCGCCGCGCCCGGCGTGCAGCTCATCACCGAAACCAACGTGCCACACAGCGACAATATCTCGTACTTTGGCGGCGGGCGCGGCGAGGCACAGATGGTGTACAACTTTGCCTTGCCGCCGCTGACCCTGCATGCCGTGGCCGCCGGGGATGCCGGCGTGCTGCGCGAGTGGGCCGCCGGGCTGGAGCGCCCGGGTGACGAAGCCACGTTCTTCAACTTCCTGGCCTCGCATGATGGCATTGGCCTCAACCCGGCGCGCGGCATCCTGCCGGACGCGCAGGTGGAGGCGCTGGTGGCGCGCTGCCTTGCGCACGGAGGGCGGGTTTCGGAAAAGAGCAACCCGGATGGCAGCCGCAGCGCTTACGAACTCAATATCAGCTACTTCGACGCGATTTCCAACCCTGGCGCGGGCGAGCCGCTGGAATGGCAGGCGCGGCGCTTCCTGGCGGCGCACGCCGTGCTGCTTTCGCTGGCCGGCATGCCGGGCGTGTACGTACACAGCCTGCTTGGCTCGCGCAACTGGCAGGCTGGCGTGGCGCAGACCGGCCATAACCGCAGCATCAACCGCCAGAAGTTTTTTCTTGAAGAAATTGAGCGCGAGCTGGATGCCCCTGGGCTGCAGCGCATGGTTTATGAAGGCCTGGCGCGCATGCTGCGCGCCCGCGCCGGGTGCGCGGCCTTCCACCCGTATGGCCACCAGCGCGTGCTGGACGCCGGCCGCGGCACGCTGGCGCTGCTGCGCAGCGACCCGGGCGGCAGCAACCAGGCGGTGTGCCTGGTCAACCTGAGCGACCGGCCGCAGACGGCGCGGCTGGAGCGCGGTGCGGGCGCGCCGGCCGGCGCGTGGCGCGACCTGCTCTCCGGCGGCATGCTGGACTGGAGCGCCGCCGCGGATGCGCGCCTGGAGCCGTACCAGATGGCCTGGCTCGTGCCGGCCGGCGACAAACTGTGATAAGATTCACGCCTGCGCCGCCAGGGCACCGGCGTGTTGGCGGCGGAAATTTGGAAAAGCACTGGAATGGAACGCATGGATGGTCTTTCGCCAATTGAGTTATTAAAAAACCGGGTGGATTTGCAGCAGATTCCCTTTACCGAGCGCGGATCGCGCCTGCTGGTGCAGCGCCGCGAGTCGCTGCTTTCGATCCGCCTTACCGAGCGCTGGGTCAAGATTGACCCGCGCGTTTCGGGGTATCGCGAGCGCCCGCCGATCGTGGACGACTTCACCTTTCTGGACGCGGACGGTAACCCGCTGACCTTTGAGCTGGAATCGTACCCGGGGAGGCAGATTTTTCACACCCGCGTGGGCGATTTTATCCTGGTGTTCACGGATATCGAGACGCTGCTGCTGACGATTCCCGAAAGCGGCTGCGGGCTGGCTTTCCGCGCGCACATGAACCAGGCGCAGACCGACCGGCGCGGCGGGGTGCTGCGCACCACCGGCGATATCCGTCGTAATATGGCCTACACTACCAACCGCAAGCTGGTGGCGAATGAGATCAGTGCGCAATCCAAAGATTTTTTGCAGGTTAGCCTGCAGTTTGCGCCCGGCGAGCGCGGGGGTCTGCTGCTCAACCTGACGCCGCGGCTGGGATTCAACCGCTACCTGCCCAATATCGAGCAGGCGCTGCAGGCGGCGCGCGCGCGTTGGGAAGACTGGTTCAACAGCGTGCCGCCGGTGGCCGAATCCTATCGCCGCCAGTATTACTACGCCTGGTACCTGATGCGCGCCGGATTGATTTCGACGCGCTATTACACCACGCGCGAAGCCATGACCCCATCCAAGACGTTCTACATTGGCGTATGGCAGTGGGACGCGTTTTTTCACGCGCTGGCCTACCGCCACGTCGACCGCAAGCTGGCGCACGATCAGATCCGCATTGTGCTGGACCACCAGCGCCCGGATGGCATGCTGCCCGACGCAGTGCATGATGAAGGCGTGATTACCCACCTCGATTTTCCTATCGAGGCGGATGTGACCAAGCCGCCGCTGCTGGCGTGGACGGTGTGGCGGCTGTTCGAGTATGACGGTGATCGCGAGTTCCTCGAAGAGGTATACGAGTATGTGGTGCGTTGGAACCAATGGTGGTTTGCCAACAACGACACCGATGCCGACGGCCTGTGCGAGTACCAGCACCCATATTCCTCAGGTCTGGACGACAGCCCGCTGTGGGACCACGGCATGCCGGTAACCGCGCCTGATCTGAACACCTACCTGGTGCTGCAAATGGAAGCCCTGGGCAAGATGGCCCGTACCATTGGCCTGGATGACGAGGCCGAACAGTGGGAAACGCGCTCGCAAGAGCACCTGCAGCGCATGCTGGAGCACATGTACGACCAGCAGGCCGGGGTGTTCTGGGCGCGGCACAATGGCCAGGTGGTGCCGGTGCTGACCCCGTTTAACCTGTTCCCACTGCTCACCGGGCAACTGCCGCACGAGGTGGCCGAGCGGCTGGTGTCGCACCTGACTAACCCGGAAGAATTCTGGGCGCCGTACCCGGTGCCGTCGGTGGCGATGACCGAGGAGAGCTTTAGCCCGCTGAAGATGTGGCGCGGGCCGACGTGGGTTAACGTCAATTACCTGCTGATCGAGGGTCTGATGCGCTCGGGCTATGCCGACCTGGCGCGCGAGCTGCGCACGCGCACGCTGAACCTGCTGATGGGCCACAACGACATCGTGGAGTATTACAGCCCGCTGACCGGCGAGGCCAGCCCCAAAGCCGCCGGCACGTTTGGCTGGTCTGCCGCGCTGTTCATTGACCTGGCGCTGCAGGCCAGTTTAGAGCTGGAAGACGAGTAAACGTTCAGTGGGTGACGGTATCGAGCGGCAACCGCCGCTCGATACCGTCACCCCTCCTCCGCGCTTTGTGCGCATTGACACTAGCTGCGACGCGGATTATACTCAACGTTAATCATGGGAGATGCGCCGCGGCGCGCTCCCCCATACAATTCCTTCGGGGCAGGGTGCGGGGCGCAAGGCCGTCCCAATTCCCGATCGGTGGTATAACCCACGAGCGTCTAGGCGCACGACCCGGTGTAATTCCGGGGTCGACGGTATAGTCCGGATAGAAGAAGGAAAACTCGCGCGGATCGCTTTCGCGCGTGTGTAACGCCCCGAGAACAAAACAGTTTTGGGGCGTTTTTGTTCTTTCTCCCCGCGCGCCTGCTCCCCGGAAAATGCATTCAAAGGAATACCGCCCATGCAACTGGCGACAGGACGCAAGCCGATTTCACCGCTGGCTATTCAAATGAAACGATACGGATCCTGGCTGTTACCTCTTTCGATCGTTGCGGCGCTTTTCATCTGGGAAGGCGCGGTGCGGGCGATCCCCGGGCTGCCGGCGTTTATCCTGCCGCCGCCCAGCCTGATCGCGCGGCGGCTGGCGCAGGTGCTGGCGGATGGCAGCCTGCTGCGCCACAGCGGGGTGACGCTGCTGGAAGTGACACTGGGGCTGCTGGCCGGCAGCGTGCTGGCCACCGTCACCGGGTATGTGCTGGCAAAGTCGCCGGTGCTGGAGCGCGTGCTCTCACCCTACCTGGTGGCCAGCCAGGCCGTGCCAACCGTGGCCATCGCCCCGCTGCTTATCATCTGGTTCGGGCCGGGATTGTTCTCCAAAGTGCTGGTATGCGCGCTGACGGTATTCTTCCCGGTGCTGGTGAACACGGTGGTGGGGCTGCGTTCGGTGCCCGAAAACCTGCGCGACCTGATGCGCTCGCTGCAGGCTACGCCCCTGCAAACGCTGCGCCACCTGGAAGTGCCGGCCGCGCTGCCGGTGTTCCTGGGCGGGCTGCGCGTGGGCGCCACGCTGGCCGTGATCGGCGCGGTGGTGGGCGAATTCGTCGGCTCGGATCGCGGGCTGGGCTTTCTGATCAACGTTGGGCGCGGCCAGTACGATACCGCGCTGGTGTTTGTGGCAATCTTTACCCTGGTGCTGATGGCCTTAGGCTTATATGGTCTGGTGGTACTGCTCGAAAAGCGCTTCCTGGTCTGGCAGCGCAAACCCTGAGCGCGCTCCGCGCTGCGGCAATCTTGTGCCGCCCTCGCGTGGCAGGCTCAGGCCTGGTCGGAGTTCATCTCCGCCGCTACGAAATCTATCTTCAAGAGGAACTGCATGAAACCGTTCGCTGCTCGACTGCTGTGGCTGATCATCCTGCTATCTCTCGCGCTTGCCGGCTGCGCGCCGGCCACGGCTGCGCCCACCGCCGCGCCGGCGCTGCGCCCGGTCAGCCTGCCGGTGGGCTACATCCCCAATGTGCAGTTTGCCCCGCTGTACGTGGCGATCGAAAAGGGCTTTTTCCGCGAGGCCGGGCTGGATGTGCGCCTGGATTACAGCATGGAAGCCGATAACGTGGCGCTGGTGGCGGCCGGCAAATTGCCCTTTGCGGTGGTCTCCGGCGAGCAGGTGCTGCTGGGCCGCGCCCAGGGCCTGCCGGTAACCTACGTGATGGCATGGTATCACGATTACCCGGTGGGCATCGCCTCGTTCCCCGAGGCGGGCATCCGCGCGCCGGCTGACCTGAAGGGCAAACGCATCGGCGTGCCGGTACTCTCGGGGGCCAGCTACATCGGGCTGCGCGCGCTGCTGGCGGCGGGCGGGCTGAAGGAAAACGAAGTGACCCTGGATGTGACCGGCTTTAACCAGGCTGAGGCGCTGCTGGCCGGTCGCGAAGATGCAGTAGTGGTATATGTGGCCAATGAACCGGTGCAGCTCGCGGCCAGCGGCCGCCCGGCGGACGTGCTGCGCGTGGCCGACTACCTGCAGTTGGTGGGCAACGGGCTGATCACCAACGAGACGATGCTGCGCGACGACCCGGTGCTGGTGCGCGGCATGGTGCAGGCGATTCTCAAGGGCATCGACGCGGCTGTGGCCGACCCGGACGCGGCATATGAGATCAGCAAGAAGTACGTGGAAAACCTGGCCAACGCCGACCAGGCGGTGCAGAAGCAGGTGCTGCAAGCCTCGCTGGTGTTCTGGAAGAGCGAGCGCCCGGGCTATTCCGACCCGCAGGCATGGAAGAACATGCAGGACATCCTGCTGGAAATGGCTCTGCTCCCCGCCCCTGTCGCGTTGGAGAAAGCATTCAGCAATGACTATTTGCCCTAAAGAGCTTTCATCTTTTATTGGTGTAATTCGTGATTAAGCTTTTGTCGCGTTCTTCTCAGGTGTGCGATGGAAAATGAGCCGGTTTTGTGCGTGGAACATGTGAGCATGGTCTTCCCCGATAACAATGGTGGGCTGCACGTGCTGCGTGACGTCACCTTTGCGGTGGAGTGCCAGGAGTTCGTGTGCATCCTGGGGCCATCCGGCAGCGGCAAAAGCACGCTGCTGCGCATCATCGCCGGGCTGCTGCAGCCCACGCGCGGCGAGGTGCTGTTTGAAGGCACGCCCGAGGGGCTGCACCGGCCGCGGGTGGGGCTGGTGTTCCAGCAGGCCAACCTGATGCCCTGGCGCACCGCGCTGGAGAACATCAGCCTGCCGCTGGAGCTGCAGGGGATGAGCCCGCAGCAGGCGCGCGAGCCGGCACGCGCATTGATGGCGCAGATGGGCCTGGAAGGTTTTGAAGAATCCTGGCCGCGCGACCTGTCGGGCGGCATGGCACAGCGCGTGGCTATTGCGCGCTCGCTGGTGCAGGACCCCGACCTGATGCTGCTGGACGAGCCGTTTGGCTCGCTGGACGCGCTGACGCGCGAGCGCATGGGCGCCGAGCTGCTGGACCTGTGGCAGGCGCGGCGCAAGACGATGCTGATGGTGACGCATTCGATTTCCGAGGCGCTGCTGCTGGCCGACCGCGTGCTGGTGCTCACCCCGCGCCCCGGCAGCGTGGAGCTGGATTTGCCGGTCGACCTGCCCCGCCCGCGCAGCGACGATGAGCGCTACAGCGCGCGCTTCGGCGAGCTGGCGCGCGAATTGAAACGCGCCATCGCCTGAACGCTATCGCACCACGCGCACGTTGACCATACCGGTGCCCAACGCGCCCCACAGGCGCAGCCACAGCGGCAGATACATTTCTACCCCGCGCGCGGTGGTGATATCGCCCAGATCGAAGATGTCCTGCCAGCCAAAGCTGCGCAGCAGGCTGGCGACTTCGGCTTTGGCCGCGGCGTCGTTGCCGCTGAGGAAAACCGTGTGCTGCCCATCGCCCAGCAGGGCGGGGTAGGCCATCAGCCGGGCGGTGACGGTGTTGAGCGTCTTTACCACCCGCGCGCCGGGGAAGGCGCGTTGGATTTGCTCGCCCAGCGAATCGTCGTTGCTGATAAACAGGGTGGGCGGCATACCGCGTGAAAAGTCGAGCGGGTTGGCGATGTCGATCAGGATTTTGCCGTCCAGCCGTTCCGCGCCTGCGGCGCGCAGCGCATCCAGGCTGCCCGCGCCGTTGGTGGCATTAACCACCAGCTCGGCAAACGAGGCTGCTTCGGCGTACGTAGCCAGTTTGACCGCCGGGTTGGCGTCCATCCACTGCCGGAAACCTTCATCACCTGCGCCGCGCTCAAAAGTCTTTTGCGGGTCGCGCGTGCCCATGCGCACGCTGTGGCCAAGCTCCACCAACCGGGCGGCGATAGCCTGGCCCACCATGCCGGTACCTAATACGGCGATGTTCATTATCCCACCTGCGTTTCTTCTGACGCGCGCTGCAGCGCGGCGATATCCAGTTTGGTCATTTGCAGCATGGCCTGCATCACGCGCTGGGCCTTCACCGGGTCGGGCTGGCTGAGCAGCTCAGGCAGCGCGGTCGGGACGATCTGCCAGCTCAGCCCGTAGCGGTCGGTCAGCCAGCCGCACTGGTCGGGACGGCCGCCATCCGTCAGGCGCTCCCACAGCCGGTCGACTTCTTCCTGGGTTTCGCAGTTGACGTAGAAGGATATGGCCGGGGTAAAGTGGAATTCCGGCCCGCCGTTGATGGCGGAAAACGCCTGCCCATTGAGGGTGAAAGCCACCACCATGGCCGTGCCGGGTTCGCCGGGGCCGGCTTCAGTGTAGCGGCTGACGGAATCGATGCGCGAGTTGGGAAAGAGCGAGGTGTAAAACGCTGCGGCTTCTTCCGCCTGTCCGTCGAACCATAAGAAGGGAGTTATCTTTTGCATGTGCCTCTCCTGTGCAAAATTTTTGTGCGGCAGGGTGTCCGTGTTGGTTGGTTCCATGCTAGCACGCCCAGACCGGCAGTACAAGAAATTATGTACTAATTCTATATACAATAGCAGATTCCCCCGCCCGCGCTTGACTCTGCCGCGGGTTCGTGCTACCATTGCCGTGTTCGATCAACGATCTCGAAAGGAGGTGTGCCCCGTATGGCAAAATCCATCGTTCACCCGGCCGCGCAGGCGGCTGTCGTTCTGTTTTGTCTGATCGGGGTGCGCCCGGTTCTGGCCTAGCCGTTTCATCACGTGCATGGCCGCCGCCGCAGACCCCTGCCGGTGGCGTTTTTGTTTAAATCCCGACGCCCATCCAAAAATACCTTTC
Source organism: Longilinea sp. (assembly GCA_039810245.1). GTDB lineage: Bacteria > Chloroflexota > Anaerolineae > Anaerolineales > Anaerolineaceae > CALDSL01. The sequence goes on from JBDHWQ010000006.1 coordinate 19,726, forward strand.
GAGAGAGTGAACGTATATGTTTTCTTCGTACGATGCAGACGATTCGCGCTTGCGCACCCGCCAGGAACGGCGCGCGCGCAAAGCCGTTGCCAAAAAGACGCTGAAGGGCAAGCGCAGCGACCACGTGGTGCTGGATGAGATCGTGCAGTATGGCCGGCCGGGCGAAGTGGACGGCCAGGAAGTGTTTCAGCCCACCCTGTCGGCTTCGCGCCACGAACGTATCTGGATTCTCAACTACCTGGGCGGGTTCTTCGAAGAAGAGAAGATCACCGATGTGCTGCGCAAGGTGAAAGGCGGCAAAGAAGCCAACGTGTACTGCTGTTCCGCCCACCCGCAGACTGGGTTTGGGCTGGTGGCGGCCAAGCTCTACCGCCCGCGCATGATGCGCAACCTGCGCAATGACGCGCGTTACCGCCAGGGCCGCAAAATCCTGGACGAGTACGGCAAAGAGGTGCGGGATGGCCGTTACCTCAAGGCGGTACAGCATGGCACCGATGTGGGTAAAGAGCTGCTGCACATGTCGTGGATTGAGCATGAATACCAGACTATGGAGCTGCTGTTCGCCGCCGGCGTGCCGCTGCCGCGCCCGCTGGCGCGCGGCTATAACACCATCCTGATGGAGTACGTTGGCGAGCTGGACACGCCCGCGCCCACCCTTAATACAGTGACCCTGGAGCCCGCCGAGGCGCGCCGCCTGTTTGAGAAGCTGATGGCCGCGGTGGAGACGATGCTGGCCAACGGCCGCGTGCATGCCGACCTTTCGGCCTATAACGTGCTGTATTGGAACGGCGACGTGCGTATCATCGACTTCCCCCAGGCGGTCGACCCGGCGACCAACCGCGATGCGTTCGATATCTTCCGCCGCGATGTGCAGCGCATGTGCCAGTACTTCGCCCGCGCAGTGCCCGGGCTGGACGCGTGGCAGATCGCTACCGGCATGTGGCAGCGCAACGTGGGGCCGGACGTGATGCCGCTGCCATTCGAGGATGAAGAGGCGGAGGAGTGAGGCGACTGCCCGCGCGGCGCGTGTACGTGTTTCTGAGCGCCAGCAGCGCGCTGATTGATGCGCTGATGTTCACCGTGCTGCCGGTCTATTTCGTCAGCACGGTGAAGATGAACGCGCTGCAACTGGTGCTGGTGGGTACTGCCCTGGAAGGCACGGTGCTGCTGCTGGAAGTGCCCACCGGCGTGATCGCCGATACGTTCAGCCACCGCCTGTCGGTGATCATCGGCATGGCGGTGCTGGGCGCGGGCTTCGTGCTTACGGGGCTGGCGCCGTGGTTCGGCTGGATCCTGGCGGCCCAGGTGATCAACGGGGCGGGCTATACCTTCCTCAGCGGGGCGCTGGATGCCTGGCTGGCGAACGAAGTGGGCGAGCAGGCGGTGGGCGAGGTGTACCTGCGCGCCGGGCAGGTTGCGCGCGTCTGCGGGTTGGCCGGGGTGGGGGCCAGCATGCTGTTTGGCAGCCTGTACCCCGGGCTGCCTTATTCGCTGGGCGGGGCGCTGTACCTGCTGCTGGCGCTCTTCCTGGCCCTGGCCATGCCCGAAACCAACTTCCGCCCGCTGCACCCGGCGGATGGCGCGGCGCGCGATCGCAACCCACTGCGCGCCATGCAGCGCACCTTGCGGGTGGGGGCGGCAGCCATGCGCGGATCGAATCTGCTGGTGGGTCTGGCGGTGGTGGTGTTCATCCTGGGCGCGTCCAGTGAAGGCTGGGACCGCCTGGCCAGCCCGCACCTGCTGGCCAGCTTCCCGTCTGCCTTTGGCGATCTGCCGCAGGTGGTGTGGCTGGGCGGCATCAAAGTGGTGGGCACGCTGTTCACCCTGGCGCTGGTCGAAGGGCTGCGCCGGCGGTTGGAGCGCGTAACGCGCGACCCGGCGCAGACCGCGGCCTGGCTGCTGGGCATCACCCTGATGATGGCCGGGCTGGGGCTGGCGTTTGCGTTGGCGGGCAGCTTCTGGGCCGCGGTGATCTTCTTCCTGCCTTACGGCACGCTGCGCGCGCTGCGCGAGCCGCTGTATAACGCCTGGGTGGTGCAGCGCGTGACGCCGCGCGCCCGCGCCACCATGCTGTCAATGTTCAGCCAGATGGACGCGTTTGGTCAGGTGCTGGGCGGGCCTGCGGTGGGGGCGCTGGGGCTGCGCTCGCTGCGCGCCGCGCTGGCGGCCAGCGCGCTGCTGCTGGCCCCGGCCGCCGCGCTGTTCGCCCGGGCGCGCGGCCAGGAGCAATCGTCCGCCGAGGCAGCGCAACCAGTGAACGACGGTAGTGACCCCGTAGAATGAAAAGCGCGATTTGGAGGGAAGCTAAACTCTTCCTGTAAAACGCGTGTTTTATCCAGTGGGGCGACATAACCTGCACACCTCCGGGCGGCGGCCGGAGGGACGGGGTATAATCTCTGTATGCCCTGGAACCTCACCGGCCACGAATGGGCCACCAATATTCTCAGCCAGCACATCGCTCGCGGCGAGATGCGCCACGCGTACCTGATCACCGGCCCGGCCGGGGTGGGGCGGCGCACGCTGGCGCTGCGCTTCGCCCAGGCGGTCAATTGCACTCAGCCGCCCGCGCCGGGACTGCCGTGCGGCGCATGCCGCGCCTGCATCCAGATCGAGCGCATGGCCCACCCCGACCTGTCGGTGGTGCAGGCGGCGCGCGAGGGCGGCGATATTCCGGTGGACGCCATCCGCCAGTTGCAGCGCGCGCTGATGCTGGCCCCGTATGAAGCCCGCTACCGCGTGGCGCTGCTGCTGCGCTTCGAAGAGGCCAACGCCAGCGCGCAAAACGCGCTGCTGAAGACCCTGGAAGAAGCCCCCGAGCGCGTGATCCTGCTGCTGACCGCCGAGAGCGCCGAAGCGCTGCTGCCCACCATTGTCTCGCGCTGCGAAATCCTGCGGCTGCGCCCGCTGCCGCTGGACGTGGTGCAGGCCAGCCTGGCGTCGCGCGGCGTGCCCGCCGAACAGGCGGGTTTGCTGGCGCACGTTTGCGGCGGCCGGCCGGGGCTGGCCTTCCGGCTCAGCCAGGACGCGCCGCGCATGGAGCAGCGCGCCGAATGGCTGGACGAGCTGTGGCGGCTGCTGCATGCCGGCCGCGCCGAGCGCTTCGCCTTTGCCGAACGCGCCGCCAGCGCGCGCGGTGGCGCGCGGGAAGACCGCGAAACGCTGCGCATAAACCTGCGCGCTATGATCCTCACCTGGCTGTCGTTCTGGCGCGACGCGCTGCTGCGCGCCGCGGGGGCATCCGCCCCGCTGACCAACCCGGACCAGGCGGAGCGCGTGGAACAGGCGGCAATTGCCGCCGAAATCGGCGGGGCGCGGCGCGTGATCACCGCGCTGGAAGACAGCCTGCCGCGCCTGGGGAATGCGAATTTGCAGCTGCTGATCGAATCGCTGCTGCTCGACCTGCCGCGGCTGTAACAAAGACAAAAGAAAATAACCCTCGCCAGCAGCCTGCGCCAGAGCGCGGAATGCTGGCGGGTTTATTCATTTTCGAGGCTGCAGGCAGTGCGACCGGCCGGGTAACAGGGTATACCGTTGATTTATGAATAATTATAGATATGCTACAATTATTCTGCATGGGGGAAGCAGCGGATGTAGCCATACGCCCGTAACCTGTAATTTGAAAAGGTGATGTTATGGAGAAATCTTTCTCAGACCAGGATATCGCAAATGGGCTGGTGAAGAGTAAAACCGGTATTAATGGTTTAGATGAGGTGCTGGATGGCGGATTTCCGGTTGGCCGCTCCACGCTGATTTGTGGCGCAGCGGGTTGCGGCAAAACGCTGATGGCGTGCGAGTTCCTGGTACATGGAGCTACGTTGTTCGATGAGCCGGGCGTATTTATCGCTTTCGAGGAAACGCCCGAAGAGATGGCGCAAAACCTGGCCTCGCTGGGCATAGACCTGAACCAGCTCATCGCCGAGAAAAAGATCTTTGTGGATTACGTCAAGGTGGATCGCAGCGAGATCGAGGAAACCGGCGAGTACGACCTGGAAGGGCTATATATCCGCCTCGCCAACGCCATCCAGACCGTGGGCGCAAAACGCGTAGTATTGGATACGGTTGAAGCCATTTTCACCGGCTTCGCCAATGAATCCATCCTGCGCTCCGAGCTGCGCCGGCTGTTCCGCTGGCTGAAAGACCGCGGGCTGACGGCGGTGATCACCGCCGAGCGCGGGCAGGGGATGATTACCCGGCACGGTTTGGAAGAATATGTGTCCGACTGCGTCATCTTGCTCGAAAATCATATGCGCGAGGGAATTGCCACGCGCACCCTGCGCGTGGTGAAGTACCGCGGCTCGCGCCACGGTAATAATGAATACCCATTCCTGATCGACCAGAGCGGTATCTGGGTGATGCCGATCACCTCTGTGGGCCTGGATTACCCGATCTCGCACGATTTTATCTCGACCGGCATTCCGCGGCTGGATACCATGTTAAATGGCCACGGGTATTACCGCGGCAGCAGCGTGCTGCTTTCCGGCACGGCCGGCACGGGCAAGACGATCCTGGCCTCGCACCTGGCGGATGCCACCTGCCGGAACGGCGAGCGCTGCCTGCTGATTGCCTTTGAAGAATCGGCCGGGCATATTATGCGCAACGTCGCCTCGGCGGGCATTGACCTGCGGCAGTGGCTGGACCAGGGCCTGCTGCACTTTCACACCGCGCGGCCTTCGCTGCTGGGCGCCGAGCTGCACCTGCTGACGATCCATAAGCTGGTGACGGAATTCCAGCCTAGCGTAGTGATTATGGACCCGATCACCAACCTGGTGCAGATCGCCAGCCTGTTTGAAGTCAAATCCTTGCTGGTGCGCATCCTGGACTTCCTCAAAAAGCAGAGCATCACCAGCCTGTTCACCAGCCTGACCGAAGGCGGCGAGGCTCTGGAACAGACCAACGTGGGCATTTCATCATTGATGGACACCTGGATTTTGCTGTCCAACATCGAAACCAACGGTGAGCGCAACCGGATCATCACTGTGCTTAAATCACGCGGCATGGCGCACTCCAACCAGGGGCGCGAGTTCCGCATCACCGATCGCGGCGTGCAGATACTGGACGTGTACACCGGCCAGAGAATGCTGACCGGCTCCGCGCGTCTTTACCAGGAAGCGGTGGAACGCAGCGCCGCCGAGCAGCGCCGCGTGGAGCTGGATCACCGCAAACGCGAGTTTGAGCGCAAGCGCCGCGTGCTGCTGGCACAGATCGAAGACCTGCAGGCCGCCCTGGACAACGAAGAAATGGAGCTGCGCCAGACGATTGAACAATCTGAACAGCAGGATGAGGTCCGCCTAAGCGACCGCGAGCAGATGGCGCAATCACGTCAGGGAGATACTGAAGCATCCCAACCCGCGCAGGAAGGTGATTAGAGCCATGTCGGAACTTGAGAATAACACCCTGGGCGACGAAGAAATCCTGTCGGATGATGGCATGACATACCAGTTGCGCCTGTACGTGGCCGGGCAGACGCCAAAATCGCTGGCGGCGTTTCGCAACCTCAAAAAAATCTGCGAGGAACACCTGGCCGGGAAATATGTGATTGAAGTAATTGACCTGCTGGAAAACCCCACCCTGGCTCGCGGCGACCAGATTCTAGCGATCCCTACCCTGGTCCGCAAGCTCCCCACGCCTGTGAAGAAAATCATCGGCGACTTATCCAACACCGAGCGTGTATTGGTTGGTCTCGACCTGCGCCCGCTCCGTTAGCGCTGCTCTGCGCCGGCGGTAAATACAAAACGAAGGGCGGATCTATTGACTGATTATCCTGTGAACGATGCTTCTGGTGATTTTGAGGAAGCGCTGAACGAAGAAGCAAACCGCCGCTATGTATTGCGACTGTACGTGGCCGGTAATACGCAGCGTTCTGCCAATACCATTCTGAATCTGCGCAACGTGTGCGAAGAATACCTGCAGGGGCGCTACCAGTTAGAAATCATTGACATCTACCAGCATCCGGAGATGGCAAAAATGGACCAGATCGTCGCCACGCCGACCCTGGTGAAAGAGTTGCCGCCCCCCATTCGGCGCATTATTGGCGACTTGAGCGAGAAAGAGCGCGTGCTGGTGGGGTTAAACCTGGTAAACCTGGATGATGGAGATCAGCGCTAGCTGCGTGGAGCCGGCAGATGCAGGCTTTCAGCATTTAAGGGAAGTTACCGGATGAATCGGAAAAATGACCCCCTTCGCAACGACATCGAGCAAATGCGCATCCGCCTGGCGGAAGCGCTGGAAGCGCTGGAAGCCATCCGCTCGGGCGACGTGGATGCACTGGTGGTATACCGCGAGGACGGCGAGCAGGTGTATACCCTGCAGGGCGCAGACCAGCCTTACCGCCTGATGGTGGAAGTAATGAATGAGGGCGCGGCCACGCTCTCTAGCGACGGGTTAATCCTGTGGTGCAACGCCTACCTGGCCGACCTGCTGTGCATCCCCATGGAATCGCTGGTGGGCAGCCGCCTGCAAGACCGCCTGCTGCCAGACGGGCAGGCGGCGTTTGGGACGCTGCTGGAACAATCGTCTGTTTCGAACGCCAGGATGGAACTGGAGTTCGTGTGCGCCGATGGCCGCACCATCACTGCGCTGTGCTCGTTCAGCCCGTTCACCGACGCGGCGCACGGGGCCAGCCTGTGCGTGGTGATCACCGACCTGACCGAGCGGAAACGCAGCGCCGAAGTGGCCGCGGCGGAACGCATGGCCACGGCGATCATTGATCAGAGCGCGGAAGCGATTGTGGTGTGCGATTTGCAGGGCCGCATCACCCGCGCCAGCCAGGCAGCACAGCGGCTTGCCAGGGGAAACCCGCTTCTGCGGCCGTTTGAAGAGGTGTTCCCGCTGGGTTTTGACCTGCCTGAAGTGGAAGCGCTGGATGCCGAGCCCGACCAGGCTGGTACATCGCGCAAGCCGTTTTCGCTGGCAGCCGTACTTAACGGGGTGGTGTTCCAGGGGCTGGAAGCCTCGCTGGAACGTGACGACGGCGACGGCAGCATGGAAACGTTCAGCCTGACGGTCAGCGCCTCGCCGCTGGTGCTTTCCGGCGACAACCAGGTGCTGGGCGCCGTCATCACCATGACCGACCTGACGCTGCGCAAGCGCGCCGAGCAGGAAGTACGGCGCTACGCGCGCCAGCTGGAGCGCAGTAACAAAGACTTGCAGGACTTTGCTTTTGTGGCTTCGCATGACCTGCAGGAACCACTGCGCAAGATCCGCGCGTTTGGGGCCATGCTGCGCGACCAGTACGCCGAACGGCTGGATGAAGAAGGCCGCGATTATATCTACCGGATGCAGAATGCCGAAGAGCGCATGCGGCGCATGATCGAGGAACTGCTGGCGTACTCGCGCGTGTCAACCAAAGCGCAGCCGTTCAAGCCGGTAGACTTAAATGACGTGGTGCGGGCCGTTATCTCCGACCTGGAAGTGCGCATCAACCAGACCGGGGCGCAGGTGGAAATGGACAGCCTGCCGGTGATCGAAGCCGATGCGCTGCAAATGCAGCAGCTCTTTCAGAATCTCCTCGGCAATGCGCTTAAGTTCCACAAGAAAAACGTGCCGCCGCGGGTGCGCGTGCGCAGTGCGCCGGCTGAGCATGGCAGCGCGCGCATCGAGATCGAAGACAATGGCATTGGCTTCCCAAAGGAGTATGCCCATCTGATCTTCCAGCCCTTCCAGCGCCTGCACGGCCGCAACGAGTTTGAAGGCAGCGGTATCGGGCTGGCTATCTGCCGGCTGGTGGTCGAGCGCCATAACGGGCAAATCGGCGCGACCAGCCAGCCGGGAGAAGGCTCGGTGTTCTGGTTTGTGCTGCCGCTGCGCCAGGAAAAATCGACCCTGGCGCCGCCGGCGGAAAATGGGCTGATGGCCTAATCCGCCTGCGCTTCGGGCGTGGTGTTGATCTCATCCAGCAGCGCCAGCAATTCACTGTTCTCGGGGATGTCGGACATAGCGTGACCGTAGTGGGCGTAGCGAGCGATACCGTCGCGGTCAACAATCACCTGAGCGGGCATGCGTCCCAGCTTAAACAGGTTGACTTCCTGGCCGTAGAGCTTGAGCACACTGGCTTTTGGATCGGGCAGGCCGGTGAAGGGCAGGTCGTTAGCCTGCCAGTACTGCGCGAACGCAGCGGCGTTATCCGGGCCGATGACGATGATGCGCGTCTGGCGCGCGGTGAATTCGGAATAGTCCTGGCGCAACTGCGCCATGTGCGCCTGGCAGAACGGTCAGCCAAAGCCGCGGTTAAAGACCAGCAGCACGTTGGCTTGCGGTCGAAAATCCGACAGGCGCACCGGCTGGCCGCAATAGTCTTCCAGCGTAAAATCCGGCGCGGGGGTATTCAGGGCAACACGTGGCATGTGTTTTTCCTCTCCGTTTACCGGCGGCGAATGGGGGCAGGAACGGCTTTGGCGCGCGGCTGGCGCAGCACCAGGGCCGCGGCCAGGGCCAGTGCTACCAGGCCGAAGGTGATCCAGGTGGGGATGACCACCGCGCTTACCGCGGCGTGTTTGACGCCAATGCCGGCCAGCGCCCACAGGATCACAAGCGTGTAGGCCACGTCGCGCCGGGTGGCGAGCATGGCGACGGTGATGGCCAGCACTGCGGCCAGCACAATGCCCATCCAGATTTCGGGGGCGATGCCGAAGCCATCCCACTTCAGGTAATCCAGCAGCGAGGTGGCGTTGGCGGCGGTAGCCACGGTGATCCAGCCCAGGTAGATGCTGAAGGGTACGTGCGCCATCCAGGTTTCGAGCGTCGAAACGCGCTCGCGGCGGATGCGCATATTCTGATATACGGCGATCAAACTGCCGAGCAGGGCCAGCATCACCAGCAGGGTGAGCGGGAACTGCTGGTAGTGCCACAGGAAGATCCACGCGCTGTTGGCGAGACCGCTGAGCACCACCCACCAGCCGCTGGCGCGCATGCGCGGGTTCTGGCGCTGCGCTGGCATGGCCTGGAACACGGCGAAGGCGCCCAGGCCGATGTAAATGAGACCCCAGATGGCGAACACGTACCCGGCGGGCACGAAATACACCTGGAAGCTGTCGGAAATCTGGCCGGTGTTGAGGCCATTGAGGGGCAGGGCATTGGCCAGCACGTTGACCACGAGGGTCAGCGCGATGGAAACCACTACGGCTACCTGGCGCAGGATATCTTTGTTCATGATTGGCTCGCTTTCAGTTCTAACACGGTGTATTCACGGCGCTGCAGCGCGGACGCCAGCGCAAACATCTTTTTCATCAGGCCATACTTTTGATCCAGCAGGCGATCGACGTGGCGCTGAGCGTCCGGGTCCAGGCGCTCAACGGCGCGCGCAGCGATCCAGTCACCCAATAGCGCGCCATCCACTTTACACGGGGCGATATTGACGCTGGCGTTCTTGCGGATGCGCTTGACCTTACCGGAACCGGCGACTGTGCGCACGTAGAGGGTGTCGCCATCCTGCACAAACCACACCGGGGTGCGCACGCCGGCGCCGTTCTTGCGGAAGGTTTCCAGGTTGAGATATTGTTGGTTGGCAAATGGCTCGAGGGTGGTCATGGGACTGCTCCTGTGAAGACGGACGAAGGACTAACCACCCGCGGCGGCGGCGCGCCGCTCGCGGATGGATGGGATCACGATGCGCCGGTAGGCGAAGGATACGGCCCAGGCCATGAGCACGGCGCTGAATACCCCCGGGGCCCAGGTGCCCAGGTTTTGGAGCAGGAAGCCGCCGACCGAGGGAGCGATGACGCGCGTGATCGATTCGAGCGAGGCGGCAATGCCCAGCAGCCCACCGACTTCTTCGCGCCCGGCCGATTTACTGATAGCGCTCTGGACAACCGTGTTGAGCACGCCGCCCGCCAGCGAGAGCGGCAGCAGCACCACCAGCAGCGGTACGAGGGTGGACGTAAACGCCCAGGCCAGCAGCGCGCCGGCCATTACCCACAGGCCGGTGATGATCAGCCAGTTCTCGCGGAAGCGGCGAGTGAGCAAGCCGATCAGGCCGCCCTGCACTATCACCGAAAGCAGGCCCACGTAGGCGAGGACAAAGCCGGTGGTGCGCGCGCTCAGCCCGATGTTCTGCGCGTACAGGGCGAAGATGCTCTGGAAGGTGGCGAAGGCCAGGCCGTAGAAGAAGCGCACGTGCAGCAGCGGGCCGACTTTGGGACGCTGGAGCGCATCCCACAGGGCTTTGACGGTGAAGGGCGCGCGGCGGCGCTGCATGGCGGCCTCGCGGTTCTCGCAGGTCAGTGATTCGGGCAGCAGGAAGTAGATGGCTATCAGGTTGGCAAGCGAGACACCGGCGGCGACGAAGGCGGGCAGGTTGTAGCCCCACTGGCTGAGCGCGCCGCCCACCGCCGGGCCGATGATGAAGCCCAGCCCAAAGGCCGCGCCGATCATGCCCAGGCCGCGCGCGCGGTTTTCTTCGTCAGTCACATCGGTAATATAGGCCTGCGCCACGGTGATGTTGCCGCCAGTCAGCCCGTCGAGGATGCGGCTGAAGAACAGCACGCCCAGGATAAACAGGTTGGCCGCGCCCGGGGCCAGAGCAGAGGAAAGGGCGCGCCCGATCGGGTCAGCAAAGCCCAGCAGCAGGAAACCCAGCATGGTGCCGCCCACCGAAGCCAGCAGCACCGGGCGGCGGCCATAGCGGTCTGACAAGCGGCCCAGCAGCGGGGCGCCGACGAGCTGCGCGGCCGCGTAGGATGCCACCAGCAGCCCAACGAGGGCGGCGCTGGCCCCGTACGATTCAGCGTAGTAGGGCAGCAGCGGCAGGATCAGGCTGAAACCAAGCAGGTCAACAAAGACGATGATAAAGATGGTCAGTAAACGCGAGTTTTTCATATTACCTCAGTAGTCGTTTTGTATTTACAGTTTATTATGGTCCCAAAGAGATCTTTGTACAAGTAGCGTAGAAGGAATGTACAATGTTATTTAAGGCGGGATTCTGTTGGGTAAAGCAGTGGTTCGTATTGAATGTGCCCCTGATGATCAGACGATCCGATGGATTCGCCGGTAAGCCTGGCCAGACCGTCTCGCCAGGGAAGGATCATCTGTAACACTGCATAATGCGAACCTTGTGCCAGGTAACCCCACCAAATTAGTCTGAAATATTGTACACACATTATACAAACTCTTTACATTCCATCTTCGCTCGCATATACTCATTTATAGAACTCACAAAGCTGGATATCAGGAGACGTATGGGTAAAAAGAGCCACTTAAATTTCGACAATCGCGCGCCAGATCTGGCGCTGCTGTACACTGCCGGTCAGCCAGTGCAGCTTTCCAGCCTGTGGGAACGCGGGCCGCTGCTGCTGGCTTTTACGCGCCACTTCGGCTGCACGCAGTGTAAAGAAATGCTGGACGAGCTGGTTGCCGGGCGCGAGCGCATCGAGCAGGCCGGCCTGCAGATCGCGGTGATCACGCAGGGCACGCCCGAGGCGACGGCTGAGTTTGGCGCGCGCTTTGCCCCCGGGCTGTTGATCCTGAGCGACCCGCAGCGCGAGGCCTACCGCGCCTATGGCCTGGAACGTGGCAGCCTGTTCCAGACCTTCCTCAACCCCAAGGTGTGGTCGGCGGTTTCGCGCTCACGGCGCACCAAGGGTTACCAGGTGGACCCGCCCCCGCCCGGGCAGGACGCGATGCAGATGTCGGGCACGTTCATCATCAGCCGCGCGGGGCGCATCGAGCTGCCGTATTACTACGACCATATCGCCGATCATCCGCCGCTCGATTTACTGTTGAACGGGGTGCTTTCGACGCGCTGGGATCAATCCTTTGATGGGCCGGTGGGACCGGCCGTGGAATAATCGCGATTTATTGGAGAGACACAGATGAAAAAGTTTTCTTTGGTTATCATCCTGTTTGCCGCCGCGCTGTTGAGCGCGTGCGCGCCCAAAACCGCCGCGGCCAGCGCTGCGCCGGCCGTTCAGGTACCTGAGGGCGTTATTGCCGAGGGGCGGGTGCAGCCCGCCGCCTGGCTGGAACAGTCATTTTCCATCCCCGGCCAGGTGGCCGAGGTGCTGGCGCAGGACGGCCAGACGGTGCAGGCCGGGCAGGTTGTGGCGCGGCTGAACGAATCGCCGGAAGCGCGGCTGGCGCTGGCACGCGCCGAGCAAGAAGCCCTGGCCGCGCAGCAGGCGCTGGATGCGCTGCTGGATGGCGGCCGGTTGGCCCTGGCCAACCAGCGCCTGGCCCTGGTGACCGCGCGCGAGGCGCGCGACAAGGCTCAGGATACGTTTGAGCGCAAGAACAGCGAGCAGAACCGCTTCCTGCGCGACGTAGCCCAGGCTCAGCTCGACCAGGCGCGTGACGCGCTGGCGAAGCTGCAATCGACGGGCGGCGTGAACGCCGACCAGCTAGCGGCCGCCAAAGCGCGGCTGGCCACCGCTCAGGCCGCGCTGACCAGCGCGCGCGCCGCGGTGGACGCGCAGGAGTTGAAGGCCAGCATGAGCGGCGTGCTGGTAGATGCCGAGCTGCTGCCAGGGGCGCGCGTGGTCGCCGGCCAGCCGGTGCTGACTGTGGCCGACAATGCCAACTGGGTGGTGAAGACCGATAACCTGACCGAAGTGGACGTGGTGAGCCTGAAGGTGGGGCAGAAGGCCCAGGTGGTGCTGGACGCGCTGCCCGACCAAACCCTGGATGGCGAGATCACGCACATCGCGGCGCGCTTTGAAGAGAAACGCGGCGACATTACGTACACCGTCACCGTGCGTCTGCTGGAAAATAACCCGGCGCTGCGCTGGGGCCTGACCGCCGCGGTGCAGTTCCAGCCGTAAGGGTAAGGAGCAAACATGAAACAAAGCTTATCTATCGCCGGGTACCTGGCGATCAAAGAAATCTGGCGCAACCGCGGGCGTTTCCTGCTGGTCAGCCTGGTTATCGCGCTGATCACCCTGCTGGTGCTGTTTATCGCCGCGCTGGGTGAGGGCCTGGGTAACGGCAACCGCGAATACATCTCCAAGCTGGACGCAGATCTGCTGGTGTACCAGTCGAAGAGCGATTTTCTGATCCAGGCCAGCCGGCTGGCGCGCAACCGCCTGGCGGCGGTGCGGCGCGTGGATGGCGTTGCGGATGTGGCCATGCTGGGCACGGCCAACGCAACCCTGGTGCTGCCGGGTGACGCCGCGGCGCTCAAAGTGGCGATGCTGGGCGTAGAGCCGGGCCATACCGGCGAACCACGCGTAACCCAGGGCCGCCAGCTCAGCACCGACCTGGCCGAAGAAGTGCTGATAGACCGCAATACTGCCATCCGCAGCAAGGTGCAGCTCAATGACGTGATCACCCTGCGCGTGACGCAGGGCACGCGCGACGAGTTCTATAAGCTGCGCGTAGTGGGCGTCACCGACGGGCAGCAGTATGCGCTGCAGCCGGCGATCTTCCTGCCCTTTTATACCTGGGACCGCGTGCGGCCCAAGTCGGAAGCCGAAGTGAACGCTTCCAGCCCGGTGGCTAACGTTCTGCTGGTCAAACTGGACGATCCGGCGCAGATCGACGCGGTACGGGCGACCATTGAGGCCCAGGTGGACGACGTGGAAACCGCCACGCGCCAGCAGGCCATCGAAGCCCTGCCGGGGTACTCGGCTCAGCAAAGCACGCTCAACACCCAGGGCGCGTTCACCCTGTTCATCGGTGTGCTGGTGATTGGTGGCTTCTTCCAGATCCAGATCCTGCAGAAAGTGGCGCAGATCGGCGTGCTGAAAGCTATCGGCACGGCCAACCCGGCAGTTGCCGCGGCAGCGGTTTTGCAGATCGTAATCATCACCATTATCGGAGTCGCCATAGGCGGGCTGCTGACGTTCCTGTTCTCGCTATCATTCCCACCTACCGTGCCGATCGTGTTCAACGGCACTACCTCGGCGCTGGCGCTGGCCGCGCTGCTGCTGATCGGCCCGCTGGGCGGGTTGGCATCGGTGCGCTACGCGGTACGGATTGAGCCTCTCAAGGCGCTGGGGCTTTCTTCATGACGAGCATGACGATGACTACTCCTTTCGCACTCGAAACCAAATCGGTAATCAAGACTTACCAGAGCGATTCTGGAACTATCCAGGCAGTGGACGATGTCTCGCTGTACGTGACGGCGGGCGAGTTCGTAGCGCTGGTGGGGCCTAGCGGCTCGGGCAAGACCACCATGCTGTCCATATTGGCGGCGCTACTCCAGCCCACTTCGGGGCAAATCCTGCTCGACGGGCAGGACCTGGCCGGAATGAGCGACGTGGATCGCGTGTCCATGCGGCGTGAAAAGATTGGCTTCACTTTCCAGGCCAACAACCTGGTGCCATACCTGAGCGCGGTGGAAAACGTGGAACTGATGCTGCGGCTGAACGGCCGGCTGGATAAAGCCGGCAAGCTGCGCGCGCGTGAACTGCTGGCGCGGCTGGGGTTGGCCGAGCGCATGCACAACCTGCCCGGGCAAATGTCGGGCGGGCAGCAGCAGCGCGTGGCCATCGCTCGCGCGCTGATCCACAACCCCAGCCTAGTGCTGGCCGACGAGCCCACCGCCAGCCTGGATACCGAGCGCGCCTATCAAGTAGTGGAAACTTTTGCCGCGCTGATCCACGAGCAGAAGCGCGCCGGCATCATGGTGACGCACGACCTGCGCATGTGCGAGTTCGTGGACCGCGTGCTCCAAATGCAGGACGGCAAGCTGGTGCGCGTGTATACTGGTCATGACGAAATCATGGAACTGGTGCGCGGGGGGCGCAACAACTAACGGGTCGCCGGGGCGGGGAAACCAATGAATTGGTATCAATTGGACAGTGGAGCCGCGCTGCAAACGCTGGAAAGCGATGCCGCGTGTGGGTTGAGCGCGGGCGAGGCCGCGGCGCGGCTGGCGCGTGACGGCGCCAACGAGTTGGTGGAAAAAGGAGGGCGCACGCCGCTGCGCATTCTGTGGGAGCAGATCACCGCCACTATGGTGCTGATCCTGATCGCGGCGGCAGTCGCGGCGGCGGTGCTGGGCGATACCAAGAACGCCGTAGCGATCACGGCCATTGTGCTGCTGTACGCCTTGCTGGGCTTTGTGCAGGAATACCGCGCCGAAAAGGCGATTGCCTCGCTCAAGCGGCTGTCAACGCCCAACGTGCGTGTGCTGCGCGACGGCAGCCTGAGTGAAATTTCGGCGCGCGGGCTGGTGCCGGGCGATGTGGTGCTGCTGGAGACCGGCAACGTGGTACCGGCCGATCTGCGGCTGCTGGAAGCGGTGAACCTGCGCGTCCAGGAGGCGGCGCTGACCGGGGAGTCGGAAGCGGTGGAGAAGCACACGGGTGCACTGGCGACGGCCGATCTGCCGGTGGGCGACCGGCGCAACCTGGGCTTCATGGGCACGGTGGTGACCCTGGGGCGCGGGCGCGGGCTGGTGGTGGCCACCGGCATGAACACCGAGCTGGGCAAGATCGCCACCCTGATCCAGGAAACCGGGGTGGAACAGACCCCGCTGCAGCGCAGGCTGGACGCGCTGGGCAAGCTGCTGGCCGGGGTGGGGGTGGTCATCGCCCTGATGGTGTTTGCGCTGGGCTTATGGCGCGGCGACGACCTGCGCCATATGCTGCTGACGGCCGTCTCGGTGGCAGTGGCAATTGTGCCCGAAGGCCTGCCCGCGGTGGTGACGATTACCCTGGCGCTGGGCGCGCAGCGCATGTTGAGCCGCAACGCGCTGATCCGCAAGCTGCCGGCGGTGGAAACGCTGGGCTCGGTGACGGTGATCTGTTCGGATAAGACCGGCACGCTGACCGAGAACCGCATGACCGTGGTGGTGCTGGACGTGGCCGGCCACGCGCTGGACCTGACCGAAGAAATGAAGGGCAGCACGGTGCAGGCAAACCTCAGCCCGGGCATGCCGGTCGCCACCCCGCTTTCACTGCTGCTGGTGGGCGGCGCGTTGTGCAACGATGCCGTGCTGGCCGGTGGAGAGAATGACCGCTATCATACCGTGGGCGACCCGACCGAAGGCGCGCTGGTGGCGGCCGCCGCGCGGTTGGGCTACTGGAAATCCGCGCTGGATGAACAGCACCCGCGCGTGGCCGAAGTACCGTTTGACTCAGAGCGCAAGCGCATGACCACCGTGCATCGCCTGGGCGCTGCGCTGCCCGGCGTGGACACCCCGGCGCAGTATGTTGCCTTCACCAAGGGCAGCGTGGATGGCCTGCTGGACCTGGCGACCGGCGTCAATGAGGATGGGCGGCTGCAGCCTTTCGACGCCGCGTGGCGCGCGCGCCTTGAAGCCGCCAACGAGCGCTTGGCGCGCAAGGGAATGCGCGTGCTGGGCGTGGCCTACCGCGCGCTGGACATGCTTCCCGAAAACGCCGGCCCGGAGCTGGAGCGCGACCTGACCTTTGTGGGGTTGTTCGGCATGATCGACCCGCCGCGCGCCGAAGTGCGCGACGCGGTGGCGCTCACCCGCTCGGCGGGGGTGCGCACGGTGATGATCACCGGCGACCACCCGCTGACGGCGATGGAGATCGCGCGCCAGTTGGGCATCGCCGAAGAGGGGCGGGCGATCACCGGGGTGGAACTGGAGCGCATGACGTTTGAGGAGCTGAAAGCCGCGGTGGAAGAGGTGCGCGTCTTTGCGCGCGTTTCCCCGGAGCATAAGCTGAAAATTATCCAGGCGCTGCAGGAGAACGGTCACATCGTCTCGATGACCGGCGATGGCGTCAACGACGCGCCGGCGCTGCGCCGCGCGGATATTGGCGTGGCGATGGGCATCACCGGAACGGACGTGTCCAAAGAGGCATCTGACCTGGTGCTGCTGGACGATAATTTTGCCACCATTGTGGCGGCGGTGCAGGAAGGGCGCACGATTTACGATAATATCCGCAAGTTCGTGCGCTTCTCGGTGGCGGGCAACATCGGCAAGGTGCTGGTGATGCTGCTGGCGCCGTTCCTGGGCAAGCCTATCCCGCTGCTGCCGCTGCAACTGCTGTGGCTCAACCTGCTCACCGACGGGCTGCTGGGGCTGGGGCTGGGCGTAGAGCCGGCCGAAAGCAACACCATGCGCCGGCCGCCGTACGCGCCGCAGGAAGGCGTGTTCAGCCGCGGGGCCGGCCGGCAGACGGCCTGGATTGGGCTGTTGATCGGCGGGCTGGCGCTGGGGCTGGGCGCGTGGTATTTTTACGCCGGCCGCGAAAATTGGCAAACGCTGGTGTTCACCGCGCTGGCCTTCGCACAGGTGGGTCAGGCGCTGGCGGCGCGCTCCAGCCACGCTTCACTGTTCGCCATCGGGCTGCGCTCCAACCCCCTGATGCTGGGTATGGTGCTGGTGGTGACTGTGCTGCAACTGCTGGTGATCTACCTGCCACCGCTGCAAGGCTTCTTCAACACCCGCCCGCTGGGTTTGCTGGACCTGGCCGTGGCGCTGGCCGCCGGGGTGGTGGTGTTCGCAGCGATCGAGGCGCAAAAGCGATTGGGACGATAGCTTAGGGCTTTACAGGTGGTTGGCGGGCGCAAAACGCGTGCCATAATATCCATATGGCGCTGGATACGCGCCGGCGGATTTTGTTCAGAAGGTGAGCGATGCGCAAACCATCCCGTTTAATGCCCGGTGATACGATTGGAATTATCAGCCCATCGTGGGGTGGGGCCGGGTTGTTCCCGCACCGCGTGGCGCAGGGCATCGCGGCTATTGAGGCTTTGGGCTACCGCGCGCGGACGGCGTCGCATGCGCTCAATCACAGCGGTTACGTCTCCGATACGCCTGAGCACCGCGCGGCCGACATCCACGAATTGTTCGTCGACCCGGCGGTAAAGATGGTGCTTTCGGCCATTGGCGGTGACCATGCGTGCCATCTGCTGCCGCTGCTGGATTTTGACCTGATCGCCCAAAACCCGAAGATCCTTATGGGATTCTCCGATAGCACCGTGCTCAACGTAGCGGTGTGGCAAAAGGCCGGGCTGGTGACCTTCAATGGCCCGGCGCTCTTAACCGACTTCGCGGAATATCCGCGTATGCTGGAATACACGCGCGAAGCCTTCCTGCGCGTAGTGACGCGCGCCGAAGCGCCGGGCGAGCTGCGCCCCGCGGAAACCTGGACCGAAGAATTTCTGGCGTGGGAGACGCGCCTGGACCAGACCCGCCCGCGCGCCATGCTGCCGTCCGCGGGCTGGACCTGGCTGAAAGAGGGTCAGGCACAGGGCCGCCTGCTGGGCGGCTGCCTGGAATCGCTGCAGCACCTGCGCGGCACGCCTTACTGGCCGGACTGGCGCGGCGCGATCTTTTTCTTCGAAACGTCTGAGGAGAAGCCAGAACCGGAAACGGTGGACAGCATGCTCATGGATTATGAAAATATGGGCGTATTCGAGCAGATCAACGGGATGCTGGTGGGCCGGCCGATGCTGTATAACGATGCCGAAAAACAGGCGCTGCGCGATGTGATCCTGGAGCGCACGCGGCGCTACGATTTTCCCGTGATCACGGATATGGACTTCGGTCATACCGCGCCGCAGATGACGCTGCCGCTGGGCTGCCTGGCCGAGATTGACACAGACCAGCAGCGCGTTGCCATTCTGGAAAGCGCGGTCATCGAGTAACGGCTTGCATAGGGAAAATCCCCATGCCCCGCGGTGCGCGCCGCGGGGCCATTTGGGTTCACAATGGGAGAAATGCCTGTAGGCGGGCAAGGAAAGGTAACACATGCTGCTGGACCTGGAGCAATTCCAATGGCTGGTGGGTGGGCTGGACCACCCGGAATGCGTGGCGTGGGGGCTGGATGGGAATTTTTATGCTGGTGGTGGCGAACTTCGCGCACTGGGGTTGGTGCACGAGCGCATGGATGTGCCCGGGATGCGATTGAATTATCCATTTGGTGCGTAGAGGAACAGCCCATACGCAACACTGCCCCGTGCTATTCTGGCGCGGGGCAGTGTTGCGTATGGGCTGCTTTGGTTTGGGTCGAACCAGGGCAGGCCTCCAGGTCTTTCGTATTTCATGCCGGTCTTGATGCATCCTGTTATAAACATTATACAAATCTAGGTTAACAGTAGACAAACAGTGTACGAAACGTATAATCAACCTTGTACGACATAACCAACAACGAGACCTTACAGGAGATGAGAGAATGAAACCGTTTGTGAAGTTTAGTGGTTTACTGATTGCCTTTGCCGTGCTGCTGAGCGCCTGCGCGCCGGCTGCCCCAGCCACCCCCATCACCGCGCCGATGCCCACCGCGGCCCCGACCGCAGCGCCTACCGAGGTCCTCCC
This sequence comes from Longilinea sp., assembly GCA_039810245.1. GTDB lineage: Bacteria > Chloroflexota > Anaerolineae > Anaerolineales > Anaerolineaceae > CALDSL01. The sequence continues at coordinate 38,894 of JBDHWQ010000006.1, forward strand.
GACCGCGACGCCCGCCCCGCAAGACATCGTTGACATCGCCGCCGGTAACGACAATTTCAAGACCCTGGTGGCCGCTGTGACCGCCGCCGGGCTGGTTGACACCCTCAAGGGTGAGGGACCCTTCACCGTGTTCGCCCCCACCGATGAAGCTTTTGCTAAGCTGCCCGCCGGCACCATCGACGAGCTGCTCAAGCCTGAGAACAAAGATAAGCTGGTACAGATCCTTACCTACCACGTGGTTCCGGGCAAAGTGATGGCCGCCGACGCCGCCAAGCTGACCAGCGCCGATACTGTAGCCAAGCTGCCCCTGACCATTAAGGCTGATATGGGCAAGGTAATGATCAATGACGCCACCGTGACCACCCCGGACATCGAAGCCTCGAACGGCGTGATCCACGTGATCGATACCGTGCTGCTGCCCCCGCAGGATATCGTTGACACTGCCGTCGCCGATGGCCGCTTTACCACCCTGGCCGCCGCGCTGACCGCCGCCGGTCTGGTGGAAACCCTGAAGGGTGAAGGCCCCTTCACCGTCTTTGCCCCCACCGATGATGCCTTCGCCAAGCTGCCCAAAGAGACGCTCGAGACGCTGCTCAAGCCCGAGAACAAGCAGGCCCTGACCGATATCCTCACCTACCACGTGGCTGCCGGTAAGACCCTCGCTGCCGATGTGGTCAAGGAAAGCCTGATCGAGACCGTCAACGGCGCCCCGATCAAGGTCAAGGTGGATGGCGATAAAGTCTTCGTCAATGACGCTCAGGTCATCCTGACCGACATCCAGACTTCGAATGGCGTGATCCACGTGATTGACAGCGTGATCCTGCCGCCCAAAGACATCGTTGACACCGCCGTGGAAGATGGCCGCTTCAAGACCCTGGCCACCGCGCTGACCAGCGCCGGCCTGATCGAGACCCTGAAAGGGAAAGGCCCCTTCACCGTCTTCGCCCCCACCGATGATGCCTTCGCCAAGCTGCCCGCCGGCACGATTGAAAAACTGCTGGCCGACAAGGACGCCCTGACCAAGATCCTCACCTACCACGTGGTTTCCGGTCGCGTGATGGCCGCCGATGTGGTCCAGCTGACCAGCGCCGAAACGGTCAACGGCGCGCCGGTGACGATCAAAGTGGATGGCGACAAGGTCTTCGTCAACGACGCCCAGGTAGTCATCACCGATATCCTGACTTCCAACGGCGTAATCCATGTGATCGACAGTGTGTTGCTCCCGCCCCAGTAAGATAACGCAACCCCATTATTCCGAGGCTGCCGGTTCTCCCGGCAGCCTCGTTTTTGTATAGCAATACGGGTAGCGGCGAGGTGAAAATATTCAGCGCAGCCTCGCCCGGGGCACGGTAATTCGCGGGTCTGGACGGGGAGAGGCTTTTGGGTGGCAATCAACAATAGCCATGCTCTCGCCGCACCCGTGCGGAAAAAACGAACGCAACATGAACACACACTTTGTGGAACGGGTACAATTTGTATCAGGATCATTTGCAACGCAAGTAACGTTGCGGGAGAAGAGCATGAATGCCAGCGCATTTCGTCACCTGTACGACTACCACTTTGGCGAAAATCGCAAGCTGTGGGCGCTTGCCGCCGGGCTGAGCGAAGAGAACTTCGCGCGACCGGCCGCCTATTCGCACGGATCGGTGCGCGACCAGGTCATCCACCTGGCCGAAGTGGAGAACATCTGGTTTTCCGAGCTGCGAAACCGCGCCCTGGACGATCCCTTCCCGGCCGAGCACCTGGAAAGTCGCGCGGCCATGCGCGCCTATTGGGACCAGATCGAGCAGGACGTGCGCGCCTACCTGGCCGCGCTGACGGATGACATGCTGCTCACGACGCCGATCCTGGAGCCCGACGAGGACCGCGGCCTGTACGTCTGGCAGGTGCTGCTGCACGTCGTCAACCACGCCACCGACCACCGCGCGCAACTGCTGCGCCAGCTCAACGACCTGGGCGTGGAAACCGGCTACCAGGATTACATTTTTTACTGCTATGGGTACCCCTGGCAGCAGGGATAAGACGAGATTCGGATGACTACATACACTTCCCGCGCATTGGAACAGCCGGACGACCTGGCCTGCATGATCGCCCTGGCGCAGCAGTTCCCCGAAGAACACCTGCACAGCACTGATCTGCCCTACCGCCTGAGCTCGTGGGCGCTGGACGAACCGGAAAACGCGCGGCTGTGGTTTGACGCGCGCGGCGCGCTGGCGGCGTGGTGCGTGTTGCAGCCGCCGTTCTGGACGCTGGATTTCTGCTTTCACCCGGCGCATGAGCGCGCGCTGATTGCCGACATGCTGGCCTGGACGGATGACCGCGCGCGGTCGCCGGTGGGGGTTCAGCCGCCGCGCCCTTGCTGGTTTGCGATGATCTTCGCGCGCCAGCGCGAGCGCATTGCCGCGCTGGAAGCCGCCGGGTATGCTGACCAGGGCGACGTGGGCGAGGATTCGTGGTCAAAGGTGTGGCTGCGGCGCGACGGCCAGGCGACTGTGCCGGGTCACCTGCCGCCGGCCGGCTTCCGCGCCCGCGCGCTGGCCGGGCCAGGCGAGGTCGACGCCTATGTGGCGCTGCACCAGGAAGTGTTTGAGTCGAAGAACATGACCGCGGAATGGCGCGCGCGGACGCTGCGCCAGCCGCTCTACCGCCCCGAGCTGGATGTGGTGATCGAGGCCCCGGACGGGCGGCTGGCGGCGTTCTGCGTGTGCTGGCTGAGCGCGGATGGGCTGCGCGGCCAGGTGGAACCGCTGGGCTGCCGCGCCGAGTACCGGCGCTACGCGCTGGGGCGGGTGGCGCTGTGCGAGGGGCTGCGCCGGCTGCAGTCGCTCGGCGCGCGCGATGTGTTCGTGGAGACGGATAATTACCGCAACACGGCCTACGCGCTGTACCAGAACGTGGGCTTCGCGTTATTGGAAGACGTGCGCGTGTTGCGCAAGGATTTTGACACCGGGATTGCGTAACCTGGTGTACGATTCCTCTGTATCCATTTCATCCATCCCCGACGCAGAGGAACCGCCGATGCAATCATCTTCCGCGGAGCGCATCCCGCAGCTCACCTGGTTTGTTATGGCCGCGCTGGCGGTCACCGGGCAGATCGCCTGGGCCGTGGAGAACTCCTGGTTCAACACTTTCGTCTTCGACGTTATCACGCCTGACCCGCGCCCGGTGGCCTGGATGGTGGCGGCCAGCGCCATCACCGCCACGCTGACCACGCTGCTGATGGGCACGCTCAGCGACCGCACGCGTTCGCGCTGGGGCCGCCGCCGGCCGTTTATCCTCTTCGGCTACATTCTGTGGGGCCTGTCTACCATCCTGTTCCCCACCGTGGCGTACATCAAAGCCACTGGCGTGGCCATCGCCATGGTGGTAGTGCTCGATTCGGTGATGACCTTCTTCGGCTCCACCGCCAACGACGCGGCCTTTAACGCCTGGACGGCGGATATCGCCACCAGCCGCACGCGCGGGCGGGTGGAAGGCGTGCTCAACCTGAGCCTGTTTATCGCCCAGATCGTCTCGCTGGTGGCGGCCGGCATCCTCATCGACAACGTGGGATACTTTGTGTTCTTCTACGTACTGGGCGGGATCGTGATGGTGGTGGGGTTGATCGCGGGCAGCTTGCTGCGCGACGTGCCGCCCGCGCATGAAGGCCTGCGCCCGCCATTCTGGCAGGAGTTCGCCGGGCTGTTCTCGCTGGACACACTGCGCAAGAACCGCGACCTGTTCGTCCTGCTGCTGGTGATTATGGTGTCCAGCATCGGCATGGAAGTGGCGTTCCCCTATATGATCGTTTACCTGGAGAACTATGTGGGGGTGAGCAAGAGCCAGTTCAGCATCATCGGCGGCGCGGTGATGCTGGGCAGCGCCATTCTTGCCATCCCGTTTGGCATCCTGGCCGACCGCTGGAGCAAGCGCTGGATGATAGCTATTGCCACAGTGGTCAGCAGCCTGGGCGCGGTGATCCTCTCGCTGGTCACCAGCCTGCCACTGCTGGCGCTGGCCGGGCTCCTGTGGCAGGCCTTCGCGGTGGCCGGCTCGATTGCCAGCGTGGCATGGCTGAAAGATTTGCTGCCCGAGGAGAACCGCGGCAAGTTCCTGGGCATTCGTATGATCTTCTGGATCGCCATCCCCATGGTGATCGGCCCGTGGATCGGCTCCAGCCTGATACGCGCCTATGGCATCCCCACCACGCTCAACGGCCTGGCCGGGTTTGTGCCCGTTCCCATCATCTTCCAGGTTGGTGCGGCCATCTCGCTGCTGGCGCTGGTACCGCTGTTCTTTATGGGAAGGAAAACCAGCCATGACCCAGCCCTCGACCGCGCCTGATTTCTGGGCGGCGCGCCGGGCGGTCAACGCCGGCGCGGCCATTTTCCACCAGTGGGAGCAGCTCGTTGCCGCCGGGTGCATTGAGAATTTCCGCATCGCGGGCGGCGAAACGCAGGGACTGCGCGTGGGCTGGTTCTTTGCCGATTCCGACGCCTATAAGTGGCTGGACGCCGCGGCGCGCATCTGGGCCGGCAGCCGCGACCAGCGGCTGGGCGCGCTGATAGACGGACTCATCGCCCTGCTGGGCCGGGCGCAGCAGCCGGACGGCTACCTGTTCACCTATAACCAGATCCACTTTCCGGGCGAACGCTGGCAGAACCTGCAGATTGAGCACGAGCTGTACTGCCACGGCCACCTGATCGAAGCCGGAATCGCGCATTCCCAGGCCACCGGGCAGGCAACGCTGCTGGACATCGCCCGCCGCGCCGCTGACCGCGTGGTGGCGGATTTCCGCGGCAAAGGCCCGGCCTGGACGCCCGGCCACCCGGAGATCGAGCTTGCCCTGCTGAAGCTGCACGAAGTGCTGCCCGGCGACGGCGCCTATCTGGAACTGGCTCGCCAGTTCATCGAGCAGCGCGGGCGCACGCCGCGCTACGCCGTCTCGCTGCTGCGCCAGAATCGCAGCGTGGCCCGGCGGCGCGCCCGGGTGCAGGCCGCGCGGCAGGAATACCTGGCCGCCCACCCGGAGTACCGCCCTTATGTGCTGCCGCCGGATAATATCTCCCCGCTGCAGCGCGGCACGCGGCTGCGCTGGGCGGCCAGCGCATTGAGCGGCAAGTACCTGTTCCAGAACGCCCCGCTGCGCGCGCAGGCCGCCCCGCTGGGCCACGCGGTGCGCTTTGGCTACTACGTGACCGCGGGGGCCATGCTGGCGCGGCTGGGCGGCGACCCCGGCCTGCTGCCGGCGCTGGAGCGGCTGTGGGAGCGCATGGTGGCGCGGCGTATGTACGTCACCGGCGGGCTGGGCGCCGTGCCGGGCATCGAGGGCTTTGGCCGCGACGACGAGCTGGACCCGCGCTATGCCTACGCTGAGACCTGCGCTGCGCTGTCCAGCATGTTCTGGAGCTGGGAGATGAGCCGCCTGACCGGGGCGGCGAAGTACAGCGAGCTGCTGGAATGGCAGCTTTATAACGCCGCCGGGGTGGGCATGGGCCTGGACGGGACCACCTACCTGTACAACAACCCGCTGGAGTGCCACGGCGAGGTGGTGCGCCAGCCGTGGTACTCGGTGCCGTGCTGCCCGTCCAACCTGTCGCGCATCTGGGCCGGGCTGGAGCAGTATATCCTTTCCGCCACGCCGGGCGAGCCAGGCGCGCTGCGCGTGCACCAGTACATCAGCACGGACGGCGCAGAGTCGGGCGTGCGGATGCAATCGGCGCTGCCGTGGCAAGGCCGCGCGCGGCTGACGATCGAGCAGGCCGGCGAAATGGAGCTGCATCTGCGGCAGCCGGTGTGGGCCGCGGCCATGCGCGTCAGCGTCAACGGCGCGCCGGCCGGCGAATACGGCCCGCTGCCCCCGGCGGATGTGCCCGCCAGCGGCGGCTACGATCCGCGCGCCAGCGTTTTTCGATCGCTGCGCCGGGAATGGGCGGCCGGCGAAGTGGTGGACGTGGAATTTGACATACCCGTACTGCTGCTCCGCGCGGGACCGCGTGTGCGCGGCCACGCCGGCAAGGTGGCGCTGGCGCGCGGCCCGCTGGTATACTGCCTGGAAAGCAGCGACCACCCCGGCGTGAATATTTTCACCGCCCGGCTCGACCCTACCACCCTGCGCCCGGCGTTTGACCCCGACCTGCTGGGTGGGGTCGTCAAAATCGAAGCAATGACTACTGATGCCAGCCCATTGACCTTCATCCCTTATTTCCTGTGGGATAACCGCGGCCCCGCGCAGATGACGGTGTGGGTGCGCGCCGGAAACGAGTGATCCATGCAGCCATCCAACCCCAGGCACACCCTCACCACCCCCTGGACCCCTGACCGGCCCTGCCCGCTGCCCGAGTATCCGCGCCCACAGATGGCGCGCCCGGCCTGGACCAACCTCAACGGCCCGTGGCAGTACGCCATCACCTCGCGGGATGCGCCCGCGCCGCAAACCTGGGATGGCGAAATCCTGGTGCCCTACCCGGTCGAGTCGCTGCTTTCGGGTGTGCAGAAGCCCCTGCTGCCCGGCCAGCGGCTGTGGTACCGGCGCAGCTTTGCCGACCCACGTGACGAACTGCGCGGGCGCGTGCTGCTGCACTTCGGCGCGGTGGACGACGAGTGCGCGGTGTGGGTCAACGGCGCACCAGTGGGGGAGCATCGCGGCGGTTACCTGCCCTTCAGCTTCGATATCACCGCCGCGCTGACCGCGGGCGAGAACACGCTGCTGGTGGCAGTCTGCGACCCCAGCGACACCGGCCTGCAGCAGCGCGGCAAGCAGGTGCTGCGCCCACGCGGCATCTGGTACACCGCCGTCTCGGGCATCTGGCAGACGGTCTGGCTGGAAGTGGTGCCGGAAACCAGCATCGAAGCGCTGCGCCTCACGCCCGACCTGGCGGCCGGGACGCTGGCGGTGGAAGTGAGGCTGCACGGCACGCAGGGAGCGGAGAATGGGTTGCACGTGCAGGTTCAGGCCGAGGATGGCGGTGCGGTGTTTGCGTCAGCCGGCGGGCCGGTGAATCAAGCAGGCGCGCTGCGGCTGACCATCCCCGATCCGATCCTCTGGAGCCCGGCCAACCCGCACCTGTACGGGCTGCGCGTGCGGCTGCTTGCGCAAGACGGCGCGCCGCTGGACGAAGTGAGCAGCTATTTTGCCATGCGCTCATTTGGCCTGGCGCGCGGCGCGAACGGTCACCTGCGTATTACGCTGAATGGCGAGCCGCTGTTCCTGTACGGCCCGCTTGACCAGGGTTACTTCCCGGATGGGCTGTACACGCCGCCCTCGGAAGAAGCCATGCTGTACGACATCGAGTACGCGCGCCGGTTGGGCTGCAACCTGATCCGCAAGCATGTCAAGGTGGAGCCGCTGCGCTGGTACTATCACTGCGACCGGCTGGGGATGATTGTCTGGCAGGATATGCCCAACGGCGGCAATATCGACGGCGAGGTGGTGGCATTCCTCTCTTTACTGTTTGGCCTGCGCCGCGCCGACACGCGCCGGCTGCGCCGGTTCGGCCGCCTGGATGAGGCCAACCGCGCGCGCTTCCGCGACGAGCTGCGCGGGATGATCGAGCACCTGTACAACGCGCCCTGCATCATGGCCTGGGTCCCGTTCAACGAAAGCTGGGGGCAGTTTCAGTCCGCGGAAATCGCGGCGTGGGTCAAAGCCCTCGACCCTACCCGGCTGGTGGACCACGCCTCAGGGTGGTTCGACCAGGGCCGGGACGATTTTCAGAGCCGGCATATCTACTTCCGCAAGCTGTACCGCCCGAAGCCGGACGGGCGCGCGTTCGTGATCTCGGAGTTTGGCGGCTACAGCCTCAAGCTACCCGGCCACGTGTGGGACGAAGATAAAAAGTTTGGTTACCGCACCTATCGCAGCCGCGAAGCGCTGACCCGCGCCTACCTGGACCTGCTGGAGCGCCAGCTCAAGCCGCTGATCGCCCGGGGCCTGGCCGCCGCGGTGTATACGCAGACCACCGATGTGGAGATCGAGATCAACGGCTACCTGACTTATGACCGCAAGGTGGAGAAGATGGACGCCGAAGCTATCGCCCAGGCGCACCGTGAGATGATCGCCATGGGGAGCCGCTAGGCCGCGCCCCGCAGGGAGCACTTCGAGCAGGCGCACCCTACCAAACGTATGCGGACCGCTGCTCCGCTAGATCGCCAGGCCTTTGAACTGGCTCATGTACAGGTTGTAGAAGAAGCCGCGCGCGTCTAAGAGCTGCTGGTGCGTGCCCTGCTCGACGATCTCGCCGCGGTCGATCACAATCACCTGATCGGCGTCGCGGATGGTGGACAGGCGGTGAGCGATGACAAAGCTGGTGCGCCCCTGGCGCAGCCGCAGCAGCGCCTTCTGGATGCGCACCTCGGTGCGCGTATCCACGCTCGATGTAGCCTCGTCCAGGATCAGGATCACCGGGTCGGCGAGGATGGCGCGCGCAATGGCCAGCAGCTGGCGCTGCCCCTGGCTGAGGTTGCTGGCGCGCTCCGACAGGTTGGTCTGGTAGCCGTGCGGGAGCTGGCGGATGAAGTGGTCGGCCTCAGCCAGCCGCGCAGCCTGGATGCATTCTTCGTCGGTCGCGTCCAGCTGGCCGTAGCGGATGTTTTCCATCACCGTGTCGGCGAACAGGAAGGTATCCTGCAGCACCAGCCCCAGCTTGCGGCGCAGGTCGGCCTTGGAAATGTCGCGGATGTCCTGGCCGTCGATGCGCACGCTGCCCGACTCGATCTCGTAGAAGCGCGTCAGCAGGTTGATGATGGTGGTTTTGCCCGCGCCCGTCGGCCCGACCAGCGCCACGGTTTGCCCGGCTCTGGCGGTGAGGGTCATGCGCTTGATGATTGGCGTGCCGGGCAGGTAGCCAAAATGCACGTCACGGAATTCGACCTCGCCGCGCACCGGCTGGCGCAGCGGCGTTCCGGCGGCGGCGTCCAGCTCGACGGGACGGTCAATCACCTCGAACACGCGCTCTGCGCCAGCCAGCGCGCCCTGGATCGAGTTGTACATGTTGGCCAGCAGCCGCAGCGGCTGGATGAAGTTCTGCGCGTAGGCGATGAAGGCGGCGATCATGCCCACCGTCACCAGCCCGCGCAGCGCCAGGAAGCCGCCCAGCCCGGCCAGCACGATGACGAAGAAATTGCCCAGCACGTTGGTCAGCGGCATCAACATCAGCGCATAGGTGTTCGCGTACACCCCGGCGGCGTAGACCTTTTCGTTGCTGCCGCGGAAGCGCTCGATGACCGACTCGCTGCGGTGGAAGGCCTTAACCACGCGCAGCCCGCTGATCGATTCTTCCATCACACCGTTGATCTCGCCCAGCTCGCGCTGCAGATCGCGATAGCCCTTGCGCGTATAACGCGCCACAAATTGGGTAAACCAGAACATGATCGGCACCACCAGCACCGCGGCCAGCGCCAGCCACACGTTGAGCACAAACATTGCGATGAGGATGCCCACTAGCGAGAGCACGCCCGCCACCAGCGAGACGACGTTCTGCGAGACGGCCTGGTTGATGGCCTCGATGTCATTGGTCAGGCGGCTCATCAACTCGCCGGCGGTGGTGCCGTCAAAATAGGCGATGGGAAGCTGCTGCAGATGCTCGAACATATCTTCGCGCAGACGGCGCAGCGCGTCCTGCGAGATATGCGCCATCAGCCAACTCGACACGGCGCGGAAGATATTGTCAACGATGTAGGCCACCAGCAGCAGGATGGCCAGCCCGCCCAGCCCGGCTAACTGGCGTCTGGCAATAAACTGGTCGATGGCTCTGCCGATCAGATAAGGCTCCAGCAGGCCGAGCAGGGTGTAGAACAGCACCATCACCAGCACGCTGCCCAACACCAGGCGGTAGGGCCTCAGGTAATCAACCAACCTTGCCAGCGCGCGGCGCGGGTTACTGGCTTTTTCGATCTTGCCCGGGCGCATTCCACCGCGCCCCATTGCGGCGCGCACATCGATCGTGGGACGGTCATTGGAAGGCGTGCTCATTGCAGCTCCTCGACGTTCACACCTTCGCCCAACTGCGAAGCGTAGATTTCCTGGTACACCGGGCTGGACTGGATCAGCTCCTGGTGCGTGCCGCGCGCGGCAATGCGCCCGTCATCCACCACGATAATCGTATCCGCGTTGAGCACGGTGCTGATGCGCTGCGCGACGATGAACAAGGTGCTGTCGCGCAGCCAGCTTTTGAGCGCGTCCTGGATGCGCGTTTCGGTTTCCACGTCCACCGAGCTGGTGCTGTCGTCCAGGATCAGAATCGGCGGGCGCAGCAGCAGCGCGCGGGCGATGGCGATGCGCTGTTTCTGCCCGCCGGACAGGTTGACGCCGCGCTCTTCGACATGCGTATCGTAGCCCATTTCCAACCGGTTGATGAAGTCGTGCGCCTGGGCGGCGCGCGCCGCGGCGATCACCTCATCCAGGCTGGCGTCGGGTTTGCCATAGGCAATGTTCTCGCGCACCGTGCCGGAGAACAGCACGGTTTCCTGGGGCACGATGCCCACCTGGGCCATTACCTCGCTCTGGCGCATCTGGCGGATATCCACCCCGTTGTAGGTGATGCGCCCGGCAGTGACATCGTAAAAGCGCGGCACCAGGTTGACGATGGTGGACTTGCCCGCGCCAGTGGCGCCCAGAATAGCCAGCGTCTTGCCCGGCTCGGCGGTCAGGTTGATGTCGGTCAGTACGGCTTCATCTACGCTACCGTTATAGTGGAAGCCCACGCCTTCAAAGCGCACGGTGATGCCGCGCCTGGCGGGCAGCGGCAGAGGCTGCGCCGGGTCCTGCACTTCGGGTATGGTATCCAGCACCTCGCTGACGCGCTGCGCCGAAGCGGTAGCCGCGGCCACGGCGTTGGCCAGCATCACCATCACCCCCAGGGGGCCAAGGGTGGTGTGCAGGTAGTTGGTGAAGGCCACAATCTGCCCCACCGTCACGCGGCCGCCGGCGGACTGGATGCCGCCGCCCCAGATGACGATCACCACCGCGGCATTGACCAGCAGGCTGAGCGCCGGGGAGAGGGTGGCCATAAAACGCATCACCTGCACATTGCGGCCGGTGAAATCCTGATTGGCGGCGCCAAAGCGTTCCGCTTCGCGCGCGGCGCGCACGTAGGCTTTTACCACGCGTACTCCGGCGATATTCTCTTGCAGCACGGTGTTCAGCCGGTCGAGCTTGACCTGCACCGTCTGGAACAGCGGACCCATGCGCGCCACAAAGAAGCCGATCACCACCATCGTCACTACCAGCACCGGCAGTACCATCAACGCCAGGCCACGGTCGGTGCGGAACATCAGCACCAGGCTGCCGGCCATCAGCAGCGGCGCGCGCGTGCCGATGCGCAGCGAGACCTGCACCATGCGCTGCAGGGTGGTGGTGTCACTGGACAGGCGCACCATAAGCTGGCCGGTGCTCAGGCGGTCCATATTGCCAAACGAGAAGGCCTGAATGCGCAGGAAAAGCGCCTCGCGCAGGTCGCGCGCCACGCTTTCGCCCACCTGGATGGAGAAGATGTTGTTGCCGATGGCGAATAGAGTTTGCAGCAGCGAAATCACCAGCATGATGATGGTGGTTTGCAGCACTACGGCCATATCCTGCGCGTTGATACCCTGGTCAATGATGCGCTGGATCAGGCGTGGGATCGCCAGGTCGATCAGTACCACGGCTACCAGCAGAACCAGCGACACCAGCGCGCGGCGCCAGTACGGTTTGACATACGGGAAAAGCATGCGAAGGTGTTTCATATGTACACTATTCGGGGTTTGGAAGGTCGAGCATTTTCTTCAGCGAGAGCATGGCGGTGGTGATGTTGCATAACTCGTCAGCCGAGCAGCCCGCCAGGCGCGCCTTCATCCACTGGCGCGTCTCGACAAAGATCGCGTCCAGCAGGTCATCGCCGGCGGTGGTGAGGGTTAGCTCCATCACGCGGCGGTCACTGGTTGATTGAGCCCGCGCCAGCAGACCATGCTGTACCAGGGCCTCGACCGCCTGGCTGATGGCCGGCCGGCTGATCTTCTTGGCCTCGGCCAGCGCGCTTACGGTGCGTGCCCCGCGCCGCACCAGCCGCAGCACGTGGAACTGCTCTACGGTCAGATGGAAGGTAACCCCGGCGTAGGCGTGGATGTGGGCGCGGATGTTCCCCCACAACGGGGGCACGGTTTCCCAGAAGGATTGGATGGTCTCGTCCAACAGCGTTTCCTGCATGGTTTGCTCCATTGGTTAACCACTGAAATGGTTAAGCAATGAAACGATTATTGCACGCGATGAGAGCGGAGTCAAGGGTTGGGAAAAGTCGCTCGCATTTTGTGGGCCATCCTCTGACGGGGCGATAAGAAAATACCCCCGTTTTACCTCGTTCCCACGCACTGCGTAGGAACGAGGCTTACGACTGCTATCTTCTCGCAAAATCGCGCTCTTTGCGAATTAGGGGACAGTGGGGCGCCTGGCATGGCGAAAGAAACTTCAGAAACGCAGCGCACATTCCCCAAATGGTTTAGAATCAACCTATCCCATCCCTGGAGAAACCACCATGCCCGCCTCTGCTCTTTCCGCCCCCGGTCCAGACCTGCGCACGCTGCTGACTTCGCTGACCGGGCTGCGCGATGACCCGCTGGCCTTTCTGCAAGACGCCGCCGCGCGCTACGGTGAGCTGGTGCATTTCCGCCTTGGGCCGTGGAATGCGTTCCTGCTTTCGCGGCCGGAAGATATCCAGCACGTGCTGCAGGATAACAACCGCAATTACACCAAAGATACTTTGCAGTACAACGGGCTGGCGAAAGTGACCGGGCGCGGTCTGCTGACCAGTGACGGCGACATCTGGCTGCGCCAGCGCCGCCACATGCAGCCAGCTTTCCACCGCCAGCGCATCCAGGGTTTTGCCCCGCTGATGCTGGAAGCCGCCGCGCGCAAGGCGGAAGCATGGGGGACGTTGTGCGAAAGCGGCCGGCCGGTGGACGTGGACCGTGAGATGATGGAGCTGGCGCTGGAGATCCTGGGCAAGGCGCTGCTGGGCGTGGACCTGCGCACCGAAGCTCCGGTGCTGACCTCTGCGGTGCTGGTTGCGCTGGACCATATCGTCAATGGAATGAAGAACCCGGAAATCCTGCCAGGGTTCGTGCCTACGCCGGCGCGGCGCAAATTCCAACAAGCGCTGCGCACGCTGGATGGCGCGGTCGCGGAGATCATTGCAGCGCGGCGTGGTGCAACCGGTGCGGGCGAGAGCTACCTGGTGGATATGCTGCTGCGCGCGCCTGAGGGCGGCGCGCCGATGAGCGACCAGCAGGTGCGCGACGAGCTGATCACCATCCTGATCGCCGGGCATGAGACGGTGGCCAGCGCGCTCACCTGGGCGTGCTATCTGCTGGCCAGCAACCCGGCAGCCGAGGCGCGTCTGCATGCCGAGCTGGACACGGTGTTGGCCGGCCGCGAGCCCACCATGGACGACCTGCCCGCGTTGGAATATACCCGGCGCGTGTTCGATGAGACCATGCGGCTGTACCCGCCGGCCTGGCTGGTGACGCGCAAGAACATCGCCGAAGATACCATTGGCGGCGCGCGCATCCCGCCCGGGTCGATGGTGGTTATCAGCCTGGCGTCGGCGCATCGCAACCCAATCTACTGGCCGGAGCCCGAGCGTTTCGACCCTGACCGCTTCCTGCCCGAACAGGTGAACGCGCGGCCGCGCTTTGCCTACCTGCCGTTTGGCGGCGGGCCGCGGCTGTGCATCGGCAATCATTTTGCGCTGCTGGAAGCGCCGATCATCCTGGCCAGCCTGTACCAGCGTTACACCCTGGCGCTGGAGCCCGGCCGCCCGGTAAAGGTGGACGCGCTGGTGACGCAGCGCCCGCATGGCGGCCTGCCCATGCTGGTGAAGGCGTACCCCCCTTCAACTCCCCCCAAATGAAAGAACGCATTTTGGGGGGACAGAGGGGGGTCCCCACCCGAAAGATGGTCTATATTCGCCGCAGCCCGTAGACTCGCGCCAGCGCGCGCAGGAACGGCAGGGGCGGCAGCGAGGCGATCAGGGCGAGGTCTTGCGGCAGGCTGGCGGATTCATCCAGAAAGCACAAGATTCGGCCGATGGGGTTGCGCGCGAAGAGCTGCGTGAATATGGGCTTCATCAACCGGCCCTGTCGCTTGAGAATTTGCAGCAGCAGGCGGTCGTAAAACCAGTAGCGGCGCGGGGTACGGTGGAAGGCAAAGGGATGCCCGTAGCGCTCCAGCGAGGCCACGATGCCCTGCGCGTCGCGCTGCATGCGCTTGAAGGCGTACCCGGTGGACGGCTTGACCAGTCCGCCTTTCGTGCCGATGTTGAGCACGTGCGCGCCAGCGATGCGGCGGAAGGGGTAATCGGTCATGGGGATCCAGGCCTGCTCTTCAAACGTGACGGCGTACTCGCTCAGGCCCAGCCTCTCGCGCAGGAAGGCGCGCTGCGCGGCCTCGTACTCGCTGTTGGCCAGCAGAACGGGCGAGAAAATGGTGTACTCCACCAGCGCGCGCGTTTCAGAGAAGGGCAGCACGTAGAAGAAGCGCAGGTCGTCACCCTGCGGGGTGGTAAAGTCAAACATGACCGCCGTGCTGGGGTCGAAGGCCGGCGCGGGGGTTTCAATCTCCCAGCCCAGGAAATGCTGCTTGAGCGCGTGGTAGCGCAATGGGTCGATTTCCAACTCTCCGGGGCGGATGATGCTGTCGAAGACCCAGCCCGCGGCGTAGTCCTGCCCGCCCGCGGTCACCCGCGCGCCGTCGGGGGTGTCAATAACTGCGTCCACGCCGGCCTGCACAAAGGTCACATTAGGGCAGCCGGCCAGCAACTGTCGCGCGTGGTCATAGAAGTCAATGCCGCGCACCATCCAGTATCGCCATCCGGGCGTATCCGCGCCGCCAATGGGGAACACGCGCTGCCAGTTTTCACTGCGCACGGCAATCTTTTGCCAGGAATGGCGCGCGATGCCGGCGAAGGGCGTTTGCGGTGGCCCCCAAAAACACCAGGTGCGGTCATTTTGATTTTTGGCATCTTTGTCTATAATCAAGATATCGCGTTCTTTCCATGAACTCTGCACCAGGGCGCAGGCCAACCCCAGGCCTGCCCCGCCACCACCCGCGATAATGACGTCGTACGTTTTCATACACTCATTATACCGGAAGCTGCGCAGGTTCTCAAAACATTGTACAAACCCGATATAAGGCTTCACTATGAACGAGAAAGCCCATAGAATACAATCATGAACAGCAAACGGATCGCAATCATCGGCAGTGGGTTCGGCGGACTGGGCGCGGCCATCCGGCTGGCTGCCCGGGGGCATGCGGTAGAAATCTTCGAGAAGCGCGACAAACCCGGTGGGCGCGCCTACGTGTACGAGAAAAACGGGTTCAAGTTCGATGGCGGCCCAACCGTCATCACCGCTCCGTTTATGTTTGATGATATTTTTACCCTGGCAGGGCGCAAGCGTGAGGACTACGTCCAGTTTGTGCCCGTTTCGCCGTTCTACCGCATCTTCAATGCCAAAGGCCAGCGCTTTGATTACAACAGCGACCTGCAATTCACGCTGGGGCAGATCGCAGCCATCAACCCGGCCGATTGCGAAGGTTACCAGCGCTTCTTGCAGACCACCAAGCCGATCTTCGATAAAGGCTTTGTGGAACTGGCCGACCAGCCATTCCTGCACGTGACCGATATGCTGCGCGTGGCGCCCGACCTGATCCGTTTGCAATCGTACAAGAGCGTGTATTCCTACATCTCGCAGTTTATTCAGGACGAGTTCCTGCGCCAGATCTTCTCGTTCCACCCGCTGCTGGTGGGCGGCAACCCGTTCTCCACTTCCAGCATTTACGCCATGATCCACTATCTGGAGCGCGAGTGGGGCGTACATTACGCCATCGGCGGCACCGGCGCGATCGTCGATGCAATGGTGCGGCTGTTCGAAGAGCTGGGCGGCAAGCTGCACCTCAACCAGGACGTGGCATCGCTGGGCATTGAGGGGCGTAAGGTGACCGGGCTGTACACCCGTGATGGCGCCTTCCACCCGGCGGATATCGTCGTGTCGAATGCCGACGTGGCTAACACCTACCTGAAGATGATCCCCTCGGCGCAGCGGCGCTTTAACAGCGACTGGCGATTGAAGAGCATGAAATACAGCATGTCGCTGTTCGTCTACTACTTTGGTACGCGCCGGCGCTATACCGACACCGACCTGGCGCACCATAACATTATCCTCGGGCCGCGCTACCAGGGTCTGCTGGACGACCTGTTCAACAAGCACGTGCTGGCCGAGGATTTCTCGCTCTACCTGCACATGCCGACCATCACCGACCCATCCACCGCGCCGGAAGGCTGCGAAGGTTTTTACGTTCTGGCTCCGGCGCCCAACCAAAAATCGGGTGTTGATTGGAACATGATGGCCAAGCCCTACCGCGACCGTATCGTGCGCTTCCTGGAGCAAAATTACCTGCCCGACCTGGAAGAGAACATCATCGCCGAACACTGGATTGACCCGCTGCACTTCGAGGGTGAGCTGAACAGTTACCTGGGCTCGGCCTTCTCCTTCCAGCCGGTGCTGACGCAGTCGGCGTGGTTCCGTCCGCACAACAAGTCGGAAGATTTTGACAACCTGTACTTTGTCGGCGCGGGCACGCACCCCGGCGCGGGGCTGCCGGGAGTGCTCTCGTCGTCCATCATCGTGGAAAACCTGATCCAGGAAGGTGGGTAGTCGTAATGAAAGCCAGTACCACCAATCAGCCGTTATCTCTGGGAAGCACGCCTGACGAAGACCCCTATCGATTGGTGGAACAGTCGATCCGCGCCAATTCACGCACGTTCACCTTTGCCACCGCGCTACTGCCGCGCAGCCAGCGCCGCGCCATCCACGCGCTGTACGCCTTCTGCCGCGCTACCGATGACCTGGTGGATGTGCACCAGGCCAGCGAAGAACAGATGGAAGCCTGGCGCGCGGTGGTACAGCTGCCGGCGGAGGCGCAGCGCGAGCCGATTTTACGCGCGTGGAGCAGCGTGCGCCGCCAGTACCCGGTGGACTCGCGTTACGAGGATGACCTGATCACCGGGGTGACGTATGATATCCACCCGCGGCGCTATGCCACCTGGGATGAGCTGGCGCAGTATTGCTATCACGTAGCCTCAACGGTAGGGCTGCTGTCGATCCCGATCGTGGGGCTGCGCGAAGGCGCCACCTTTGAACAGGCCGCACCGTATGCCATCAAGCTGGGCATCGCGCTGCAGCTCACCAACATCCTGCGCGACGTGGGCGAAGACGCGCGCCGCGGGCGAGTGTACCTGCCGGAAGAAGATCTGGCACGCTTCAACATGACCCGCGCAGATGTACTGGCCGGGGTGCAGGACGCGCGTTTCAACGCGCTGATGAAGTTCGAGATCGAGCGCGCCCGCGCGCTGTACCACGAATCGCTGCCCGGCATCGCCATGCTCAGCCCGCTGGGGCAGGTGGCAGTGGGCGCGGCGGCGCTGCTCTACCGCGCCATCCTGGATGAGATCGAAGCCATACGCTATTGCGTGCATTCGATGCGCGCCCACACCAGCGGCATGAAGAAGCTCACCATGCTGCCGCGCATCCTCGCCATGGTTATCAACCTGCGGTGAGGCGCTCGGTTGGTGGGCGCGATCGCGCAGCGTAATTTGGGGAAAAGCCTGTATTCGTCGGGGCGGGTCTAGGATGCGCAGCACCAACCGCCCGCCCGTACGATGGTGAAAACAGGTTGGATTCTTCCAGGTGATGCGCACGGGGAACAAGAAACCCTGAGGGTGATTTTTCCTACCGTGCAGGGGCGTTTTCGCACAGTCCAAAGCGGAACTGGGCGTCGTCATCGTACCACATGGGGAAATTGGTGCCCCACACATTGTTGAACAGGTTGAAATGCGCGCCTTTCACCAGGTTGGGTGGGTCGCTGCGGAAGTCGAGCAGCGAGGGCTCGCCGGGGGCCAACAGCGCGGCATCCAGGCTGCGGATATCCAGCACAGACTCGCCGTCCAGCACGGTCATGCCGCGGTTGATGGCGTGCAGGCGGCTGCCGCCGGCGGGAACTACGTCCAGCGGGTCTACCGGCTGGCCGAGCTTGTCCATCTGCCACACCACGGCGGAAGAAACCGCCGGCACGAACGACAGCCACAGCGCCTCGGGCAGGCGGCAGGCGGGTTTCTCGAACCAGCGCAGCGTGAGGCAGGCCTCGGCCACGGCGTTGGGGAAGAACCACTCCAGCAGCACGCGTTTGGGGCAGCCGAAGGAGTTCACGGCGCGGGCAGGAAAGCTCATGCGCGCCAGGAATGCTATGCCGTGATCATTCTGGCAGCGGTACAGGTCGACATTCTGTGGCAGCCACCAGCGATGCTCGGGCACGGCGGTTTGCATGCCTACCTTGCCATAATCTTCCACTGCCCAGGCCATCACCGCCGGGTCTTCATGGCGGATGTACTGCTGGAAGAAGCGGTCGTAATCGGCCTGCGAGAAGGTCTGGTAGCGGAACCAGCCCAGTTTATTGTTCGCTGAGGCCCATTCGCGCCCGGATGGGCCGCGCAGGTGGTTGAGCGCCCCACTCAGGCCATCGAAGCGCAGGGTGAAATGCTCCGTCTGCTGGATGGCAGCCGGGTTCTCCAGGCGCTTCCAGGCCTTCATGTCGGGTTGCCGCGGCGTGGTCGGCTCCAGGGCGGCGCGGGCTTCGGCGTGCAGCGGCGTGCCGGCCAGCGCATCCAGCGCCTGGTCGATGTAGGCGCGCTGCTCGGCCCACGACGCGGTAAACTTTTGAAAGTTCGGCAGCGCGCGCGCCGCGGCAAACTTCGACGCGGCGTAGTTCTCGTGGTCAGCCAGGTGCACTTTCTCGTCCATGCCCCAGGTATGCTCAGGCACCAGGATCAGCTTGCGGGCAAAGTTCTCGACGGCGCGCGCCTGGCGGCCGGGGATGCCGGTTTCCATCCAGGCGCTGTACAGGCGCTGCAGCGCGCGGAAGCGCGACAACTTGGCCGGGTCGCTACCCGTGCCGTGAATCCAGCTATCACCAATCTCGGCGGTGACCACCGGCAGGCTCTCGCGCAGCGGCAGCAGCGCATCGGCGAAGTCATCCAGGCTGGACGCCACCACCTGCGCGCCGGGGAACTGCGCGCGGGTTTCTTCCCACACGCGCAGCGCCTCTTCGGGCGTCTGCGGGCCGGTGTTGTCGATGGTGTGTCCGAAAGCCAGGGCGTGCTCCAGCCCGGGCACGGTGGCGGCGTGGCCGTAGCCCTGCTCGTACATCACCACGATCTCCAACCCGGCCGGACCTTTCCAGCGGAACACCGGCGGCACCTGCGGCATGGTCGAGCCATCGTTGACGCCGATGTGCAGGAAGCGCACCCCGGCGTTGGCGAGCAGCGGGATCATGCCGCGCGTGTGGCCGGGCACATCGCTCATTTTGGCCGCAGTGGTGGTGCGGCCAAAGCGCTGGTCGAGCTTGCGTGCCAGGCTGAGGCCAAAATTGAACAGCGACGGCTCCATCAGCTCGGTGTGGGTAGTGAAGGGCAGGGCGTGCCACAGGATGTCGCCGGCCTGGATGGCCTGCTCCATTTCGGCGCGCTGTTCGCGGCCGGCGCTTTCGAGATATTCATAAATCAGCCATGAGCCGGTGGTCCAGCGGAACTGTTCCGGGCCGCCACGCTGGCGCAGCTCGCGCGCGGTGCGCAGCGCGCGCGGGATGAAGTCGGTGAAATACTGCTGGACTACGTTGGCGGCGAAATCGGTGTAGCCGATGTCCAGGTGGGTTTTGAAGATCAGGTGGACGGTTTGGATGGTCATGGGGAGTTACCTTCCGGGTGAGAACATGTTGCCAGATAGGTAGTATAGCAAAGATAAGGCGTTATATTTTGCGCAGGGCGAGGGTGGAGAGCAGGAACAGGCCGCAGTAGATGCCAAAGATGACCAGGTAGCCCAGGCCAGGCTGGATGGCATTGAAGGAATCGGCCACGGGGCCGCCGATGCCTGCGCCAACGATGCCAGCGCCAGCGCCTGCCAGGTTGGAGATGCCCAGGAAGCGACCGGCATCCTGCGCGGGCACCAGATCGGTGCCGAGGGCCCAGTTGGTGGCCATGAACAGGCCCGTGCCCGCGCCCAGCACGCAGCCACTGAGGATCACCATCGGCAGGTTGGGCGAGAAGATCAGCAGCAGCGCGCCGGCCGCGGCGATCAGCCCGGCCAGCCCCACCAGCCGCTTGCGCGCCTGCAGCGGGTCGCCGCCGCGCGCCGCGCGGTCAGAGAGGTAGCCGCCGAGGATGGACGCTGGAACCAGGAACAGCGCCACTGCAGCCAGCAGCATGGTGGTCATGCTGGCCGGGCGGGCCAGGTGCAGCACGTCGCGCAGGAAGTACTGGGCGAAGCCCTGGATGGACGTCACCGCGGCCAGGAACATCAGGCGGTTGATGACCCACCACACGAAAGCGCTGTGCCGCCCGGCGTCTTTGCCAATGCCTACGCGCGCGCCAAAATACACGCCCAGCATGATGGCCCCGGCCATGCCCGCCAGCCCGGCCAGCCCCACCAGAGTCACCTGGCGGGCGATGCCTGATGACACGCCCAGCGCTGCGCCCGCCCAGCGCACCAGCGCCATCGCCGCCTGGGTAACGCCGACGAACAGCGCGGTAAGCAGCACGATGCGCCCGATAGCGCCGCGTTCCAGCGGCTGGCTGGCCGGTCGGGCGGCCGGCTCGCGCGCGGTGACCAGGGTGATGAGCATGGTAACGATGTACCCGGCGGCGATAAAACTGAGCACCAGCGCCACGCGGCCGTCATCCACCAGCGGGCCGACAAAAATCACCAGCAGCACCGGCAGCAGCTCGAGCACCGACTTGAAACCCGAGGAGCGCCCGCGCTGATCTTCGGGAACCAGGTCGGGGATGAGGCCCTGGACGGCGGCCTGGGCAGTGTTGGAAAATATCTGCAACAGGCCCATGCCCAGCAGCAGCACGGCGTACGCGGCAGTCACGCCCAGCGGAGCGAAGGCGGCATCCAGCGGAGAGCCGGACAGCAGCGGCGTGACAGCCAGGATGCCCAGGCACAGCGTGCTGCCGATCGCACCGGCAAAAATGAACGGCCGCCGCCGGCCCCAGCGCGAGTCGCTGCGGTCGGAAAATGTGCCGGCCAGGGGCTGCACCAGCATGGCCAGCGCAAGCCCACTGCTGCGCGCGATCGCCAGGTAGGTATTCTTCTGTTCGGCCGGCATAAACAGCGCCACAAGATATGGCAGCAGCAGCGGGGTAAGGATGCTGCTGGCAATATTGAGCCCCAGCCAGTAAATGTTGAGAGCAATATGCTCGTACCAGCGCATCGACCGCATGGGCTGGTCAGGCGTTGGGATCGTAGATCGAAAGCTCGGGCCGCTCGTCGGGGCCGGCGCCGTGGAACACCAGCGTGCACACCGAGGCGTGCCCGGGTATATGGTGGGTGCTGCGCGGCTGTTCCACCCCGCGCGCCCAATCCAGCAGCACGGCCAGCGGCGAGCCGTGCGAGACGGCGGCGACCGCGCCACCATCCCACTGGCGGCGCGCGCGGCGGATGAATGCCAGCATGCGCGCCAG
The DNA here is from genome assembly GCA_039810245.1 of Longilinea sp. Lineage (GTDB taxonomy): Bacteria > Chloroflexota > Anaerolineae > Anaerolineales > Anaerolineaceae > CALDSL01. The sequence continues at coordinate 60,418 of JBDHWQ010000006.1, forward strand.
CACGTCTGCGGCCTGTTCGTACTCGGCTGTTGAGCCGGTATAGATGTCATACTGGCGGTCTTCCAGCACCTTCCAGAGCTGGCCGTCAAAAGGCGAGCGTACTTCGTTGAGCAGGTTTGAAACGTGCAGCGGCACGTCGCGCTCGCCGCGCACTAGGGCAGCCGTCTGGCGGGCGCGCAGCATGGGGCTGGTGTAAATCACGTCGAGGGGTTTGTGCAACAGGTACGCGCCGGCGCGGGCAGCCTGCTCGCGGCCAAGCGGGCTGAGCCGGAAGCCCGGGAGACGGCCGTAATACACGCCGCGCGGGTTATAGACTTCGCCGTGGCGGATAAAGTAGATCGTGGTGGGCAAGGGATGGGTCCTTTTGGATGCGTGGTTTCGACAGGGGCTGGGTGGATCCCCGGCCCGCGTCAGGCGCGTGGATCAAGGAGCGCCAACAGCTCGCTGTGGTGCTGGATGGTGGCATCCGGCCGTACGCGGGTGGCGGCGCTGCCAAACAAGCAGGTGCGCATGCCCGCCGCCTGGCCGGCCTGCATGTCGATTTCACGGTCGCCAATGGCCAGGGTCTGTTCGCGGGTCAGGTCAAAGCGCAGCGCCAGGTCGTCCAGCATGGCCGGGTCTGGCTTGCGCGGGTAGCCGTCTGAAGTGGAATAGACCGCGGCGAACAGCGGGCGCAGGTGATAATGCGCCAGCAGGATTTCCACCAGCGCGCGGTCACGGTGGGTGGCGATGAGGTTTAGCCCGCCACGCTCGACCACGGCGTGCAGCACGTCCACCGCGCCGGGGAAGGGCGGCTGTTGCTCGGGCGGGGCGTGGCGCAGTAGCGCGCGGTAGCGCTCGGCCAGTGGAGCGAGGTCGAGGTGATAAGCCTGGGCCAGTGAGCGCAGCGCGTGATCCTGCGAGACGCGCGCCAGCGAGCGCACCCAGTCGGTGGGCGCGTTGACGCCGCGCTCGGCCAGCGCGTCGAGGAAGGCGCGCGTGGTGGCCGGATAGGTGTCAAACAGGGTGCCGCCCACGTCCCAGATGATGTTGCGGATCATGGGGGTATTATACCCCGGCAATGGAGGATGCTTCACTCGCTGAGCACGATCACACTGTCGCTGGCGCTGAAGTTCACCTCGGTGTCCTTGGGCGGGTTGATCACGATACCAAAGTATTTCTCAGGATCACGTACGGCGGCGCCCAGGCGATAGCCAATGGCGGCTTCGCCCACGCGGCGCGCGGCTTCGACCAGGGTGGCATAGCTGACGCGCTCGCCCAGGCGCACGTAGTCGCGTACCGGGCGCACGTAGATCTCGGAGCCTTCGGGGTTGAGCAGGTCTTCAAACACCATGTTGATGGCGTGGTTTTCGGCCACCTGGGCCATCATCATGCTCACCATGCGGTCGCTGACCACAAAATCATCGGCGCGGGTTACCATGGCCAGCTTGCGATTGCGGTCATCCAGCATCTCGCTGGTGAGGGTGAAGCTGTAGCCGTGCTTGTCGGCGATGTCGCGCAGGTGCAGCAGCGCCATCAGCGTGCTGGCATCGGCCTGCTGCTGGGTGCGCGCGTCGGAGTAGCTCATTACAATCACGTGCTGGTACTGCTCCAGGGGCAACTGGTCGAGCGTGTGCCGGTCGGTGGTATCGCCGTGGCGCAGGTCCAGGGCCAGGCTGGTCAGGCGTTCGCGCAGCGCCGCAAGCCGCTCCTCACTGCCGGGCTGGTCGGCCAGCACCGTCACGCGAGAGCCGGGGGCCATGTAGCGGTCGAGGTTTTCGATCACAATTGGCAGGCGCCAGTTCCAGCCGAGGATCAGCGTGCTTTCGGGCACACGCAGTGCGCGCGGGGCGGCCTGGATCAGGGCTTCATTGGCAGCCACGCTGGCGCGGGAATCCACGCGGATGTTGCTGTTGTCGCGCGCAATGACGATCACCTGGTCATCGGGCTGGAGCGTAGTGTCCATGGGCGGATTGAGACGCACTTGTTTGCCCCCCACCAGAATGCCGATGGGTGAATCCTGATGATAGGCAGAGAGCAGCTCGCCAAACTGGCAACCGGCCAGGGACGGCTCAGCGTGGAAGTAGATTTCGTTGTCGCGGTAGTTGAGCAGCTCGGAATACACCACCGAAAGGCCGGGCTGCAGTGCGGTCTGCGCGATGACGCGCGCCACCAGCAGCCCCATGGGGATCCACTCTACATCATTCTTGCCGGCCACGCGCGCAGCCTCAAAATTGCGCGGGTCGCAAATGCTGGCGACGATGTTGAACGGCTGGCCGCGACGGCCGGGCTGGTTTGTGACGGCCAGGACGGTCTTGATCACGTCCGCGTCGCGGCTTTCGCCCTCGGGTGAGAGGATGATAATCGAGCGCGTATCATTCAAATTGAGGATCTTGAGGTCGTCCGGCTCCATAGGATTGCCGGTGCGGCAGATGATGCGCGTTCCGCGCGCTCTGCCCAGCTTGCGGCGCAGCGTATCTTCCATAAAGGTCTTGTCGCGCTGCGCCATCACTACCACGCGCGAGCCTTTGCGGTCTTCGTTGGCCAGCACCAGCTCGTGCAGCACCGAAAAGATCTGGTCGGTCCAACCAAGGATGATCATGTGATCTTTCTCGGCGACGATGGTGCGGCCCTTGCGCAGCTCGTCGATGCGGGCGGTGATGCTGTTGGTGAGCGTACCGATCAGCAGGCTGACGACGAAGATGCTGGCCAGGGTGATGGCGAACATCAGCAAGCGGTAGCCCCAGGCGGTCTCGCGGCCGCCCATGCTGCCGCCGCCCAGCGCGCGTACCATCGAGGTCCAAAAGGCTTCGATGAAGTTATACGACGGCTCGGAACCGGGAGCCAGCCCGGTGGAGACGAGGATGATGGCAGCAATGAGAATGATGAGCAGGCTGAGCGCGCCCAGGCTGAGCACCGGTCCCATCGGTCCGCTGGAAAACCAGCCATCCATCCAGTATTGAACCCGCTTCCAGAAAAGACCCTTTTGGTTCATGCCACCCCCTTGTGCGTGTGGATAGCCGATAATGTATACCGTGTTGCTACATTATAAGAATGGGGGAAAGTCCCTACAAGCCGCTGTACTGCAAAGTTGTTATACTGATGACGACACTATTGGTATTGATTTAGAAAGGAGAGGGATATCATGGCAATTGATCCAGTTTGCGGGATGGAAGTAGACACGGCCTCGGCCACGTTTGTTTCCGAGTATAAGGGTGAAACGTATTATTTCTGTTCGCCAGGCTGCAAGCGTGACTTCGACAACCAGCCGGAGCACTTCATCCGCAAGGATGACGACCCCGGGCAGCACCCGTTGGACGCGCGCAACGTGAATTTGTAAACCAGGCAGGTATGCCCGGCTTGCATTGCGGCGGGGCAAAGCGTATTGGTAATATCGTGGGGGTGGGCCATGGCCCACCCCCACGATTGATTTATTCGGCTGTAGCGTCTTTGAGCAGGCGCTTCATCTCGTCCACGTCGCCTTCAAAGGCCGGGTACTGCGGGTCGAGCTTTTCCAGGGCATCTACCAGCACGGATGAAACCACCAAATTGCGGTACCAGTTACGGTTGGCAGGCACCACGTACCACGGCGCCCATTTGGTGCTGGTGCGGCTGAGCATATCCTCGTACGCCTTGCGGTACTGCGACCACAGCTTGCGCTCTTCCAGGTCGCCGGGGTTGAACTTCCAACGCTTGGCGGGGTCGTCCAGGCGCTCTTGCAGGCGCTCTGCTTGCTCTTCCGGGCTGATATGCAGGTAGAACTTAAGGATCGTGGTGCCTTCTTCCGCCAACATCCGCTCGAAGGCGTTGATCTGGTCGTAACGTTTCTTCCACACATCCTCAGACACGAGATTGTGGACGCGCACCACCAGCACATCTTCGTAATGCGAGCGGTTGAAGACGACGATCTGACCCTTGCCGGGGGTCTGAGCGTGGACACGCCACAGGTAGTCGTGCTCCAGCTCGATGGGCGTGGGGGTTTTGAAGTTGGCGACGCGCACGCCCTGCGGGTTCACGCCCTCGAACACGGCGCGGATGGTGCCATCTTTGCCGCCGGTATCCATTGCCTGGATCACGATCAGCACCGGGTGCTTGTGCTCGGCATACAGGGTGGCCTGCAGCTCGTCCAGCCGCGCATTGAGCTTGACTTGTTTGGCTTTCGCCTCGTCTTTATCGCCGTCCCAGGCTTTGGTTTCGTCGGGGTCAAAGTCTTTCAGGCGCACGTCGGTATCGGGTGAGATGCGATAACGGTTCATGAGTTGCCTCGCCGGGTGAAGAATGGGAATATGGAATAACTATAGTACAGAATGAATGCTTAACAAGTGAAAACAAACCAGCAGTACGGGTTGCGCAGGCGCTGATCGTCCAGCACCAGCACGCGGATCGCTTCGGGGAGCTGCGCGCGCTGCCACTGGCACTCGCGGCGGCCGGCGGCTTCCCGTTCGGCCGGCGGTGCGGCGGCGCGCGCGGCGCGGATGGCATAGGCCGCCGCCCCCAGCTCATGCGCGGCCACGTGCGCCACCACGGCCGCCTGCCCGGCGGCAAAAGCGGCTTCGCGCGCTGCGCCAGTCAGCCCTCTGGCCGCGGCCATGGCGTGACCACCCGCCGCGCGTGACTGTGTCATGCTGGCCTCGCCTTTCACCCAGGCGCGGATGGCTTCGATCGCCTGCCGTGGGCGGTCATCATCGGGCTGTGCTGTTTCGAAGAGCGGCAGCACATGCTCGGCGCAATCGGCGGCCCACAGCGCCAGCAGGTGATGATCGGAGTCGCGCAGCGTGCCCCCGCGGCGCACGGTAATCAGCCGGGGGTCGCGTTCATTCGCAAAGATCATTTTGGCTCGGTGTCCATTTTTTGCGCAAATGCGATGATATGGCCGTCCGGGTCAGCCACATACCCGGCGAGATCGCCCCAATCGCGTGGGTAAACGGGGTTCACCGCAACTGCGCCTGCCGCCACTGCCCGGTTGTAGCGAGCGTGGACATCATCGACAAACAGGTACAGCTCCGATCGCGGAATACCCACGCCCAGGCGGGGATGTGGCAAACCGTCTCCCAGGATCCTGGCGATGCCGTGGTTGGGCATCAGTCCCAATTTGCAATCTTCAGAAAGTAGAAATTCGGTCATCCCCGGCACGTCAAGCACCGGTTCCTGTTCCAGAACGGCCTGGTAGAAATGTTTGCTGGAATTCTGGTCAGACACGTACAGAATAAACTCGACCATGCGCGGGTCTCCCGGTGGTTGGTGAAGATGAAACGGGCTGCTCTTAAGCATAGCGTTTCTGGAGGCGATTGGCAATTGCGGCAAGGCGTGGTTCACGAAAGGAACTATTTTCGTTTCGCGCACGTCTGTGCAATAATAGGATAGGAGAATGACCATGCGCAAGATTGTGTTTGTTTTGATCGTGCTGGCCCTGCTGCTAACGGGGTGTGGCACGCTGCAGTTGGGATCGGGGCAGCCGGCCAGCCCCACCGGCGGGCCAAAGGGATTGGAAACCCGCCCCGGCGCGCTGGACGCGGTGCAATCGCGGCTGGCGGATGCGCTCAACATGGCGATGGATGACCTGACGCTGCAGGAATACCGCGAAGTAGAGTGGCCGGACGCGTGCCTGGGCCTGCCCAACGCGGGCGAAACCTGCGCTCAGACGGTGACTCCCGGCTACCTGATGCTGTTCAACACGCCCAAAGGCGTGGTCGAAGCGCATTCCAACCGCTCGGGCAATGACTTTCGCTACGGGCCGGCATTGGAGCAGGGCGGCGATAGCCCGGTGGTGGCCACCTGGCAGCGCTCCGGCGGTTTTGCCGGTATCTGCCAGCGGTTAATGCTGTACGCCGATGGCGGCTACCTGCTGCAGGATTGCGTGAAGAACCGCGCGCTGGCGCAGGGCACGCTGAGCGGCGACTCGCTGTCGCAGCTTAAAGATTGGATCGGGCGCTACCAGTCGTTCGGCTGGCAGAAGCAGAACCCACCCGGCTCAGCGGATATGTTTGAAGACCAGCTCAGCTTTAATGGGCAGGGCAGCCAGGCAGCCAGCGCCGCGCAGCAGGAAGACATGTTCAACGCCCTGGCCGAAACGGTGACGATCCTGGCGCGGCAGGCACAGCCCTAGCGTTCACTCTGTCCACTGACCAGGGAGAGGCTCAGGCGGATGCCCTGGGGCAGGATGAGCAGGTTGCGCACCGTCACCAGGCCGGCGTTCGTGGCGGTCACCCGGCCGCGGTCCAGCAGGCTGCCATCGGCGATGCTGCGGCTTTCCCAGGCATACTCGCGCCCGGGCAGCAGGGGAAAGCGCTGGGCGCGGCGCGGGGTGATATTGATGCGCTGCGCCTGGCCGCTACCGCATGACCGCGGCTCATCCAGGCTAACAGCGCACAGGCTCATCTCCCAGCGCGTGGCGGTATCGATGGGCGTGCCGTCCCAACTCAGCCACGAGGATGACCACAACACCGTCTGGTTGTACACCGCGGCGCGGCTCGGCGGGATCGGGCCGCTGGCCTCGCCGCCGCTCATGCCGGGCACGGTTTCGTCGCGCGGGACGCGGAAGCCATAGAAAGGCAGCCCGCGCGTGTCGGTTTGCAGGTTGGGGACCAGCCCTGCCCAGGCGGGGATGGACTCACCGGCTGCGGCGATCCAGCCGCCCCAGGCCTGATGGCCGTTGTTGAGCGCGGTGAAGGCCGGCGCCACCTGGCTGCCCCACGCGGCGCGCTGGCTGTCGAGCACGGCGGCTACGCCCAGCGGCGCGGCAGGCAGGGTGATCTGCGACAGGCCGCGGTTGAGGTTTTGCCAGCGCCAGACGGGCGTGCCGGCATAGCCCTGCAGCGGCAGCGCCCACCCGCCCGGCGCGCGCAGCAGCACGGGCAGGTTCAGCCCGCGCTCGCCCCACAGGCGCAGGTAATGGCGCAGCTCGGGGTTCTCCAGCGCGTTAAAGTCACTGACCGGCTCGGTCAGGTAGGCGGCGGCAAAGACCTTGGGGTAGCGCGAAGCCAGCGCCAACGCGCCGGCCGCCCCGCTACCCGCGCCCACCACGTAGACACGCTGCGGATCGGCGGCCACCGGGCCGGCCGGGGCGCGCAACTGATCGTAGAGCATTCGCAAGATGCGCTGCTCGGTAAAGTTGGCCACCGGGCTGCCACGTTGGATGCCCAGCCGGCCCTGAAAATCGTGCACCTGGCTGAAGCCAAACCAGCCGGTGCGGCCGGTGTCCATGGGGATGATCACGTAGGCGCATACGTTGCTCAATTCGGGGCGCGGCACGGGCGGGCCGTCTTGCAGCAGCAGCACCACCGGCGCGGGGTCGCGCCGCTCAGCGCACACCGGGTCATAAATGGCGTAGTCGTAGGCGTACTGCAGCGCGCCGGGCACGCGCGGGTCGGCCGGGTCGAGGCCGTAATAGCCGTTGAGCGGGTTAGGGGCGTGGAACGTGGCGTTCCAGGTGTGAAGGTCCATGTACTGGAGCAGCACGTGCGTGCCGCCGCCCAACAGGGGGCCGATCTCGACCGGCAGCGGGTCGGCCACGCTTTCCGCTACCGCGGGGCTGGCATAGCCTTGGGGCAGGTGTTCTGAGCCGTCTGGCAGGCGGATGGTGACGGCATAGTAGCGCACGCCGCTGCCATTATCGCCCAGGTCGGCGCGAGAAACTGTCCACACCAGCAGCCCCTGGCCGGGCGGAACTTCCCCGCCGCCGCTGCGGGCGCTGAGGCGCAGGAAGAAGCGCTGGCCCCAGTTGCCGCTGGCCGGGTCGGTCATGCGCCCGGCGAGGAATTCGGCGGAACCGGGCGGCACGTCGGCCAGCAGGTCGGCCTGAGGCAGGGTTTCGCGCGTGATTGGCAGGCTCGCGGCGTATACGCGGTAGCGCTCGCCATAGCTGCCGCTGGGCAGCTCGCCCCAGGTGATAAAAGTCTGCCCACTGTTGTGGAAAACCTGGATGCCGGTCTCGCCGGCGGTGGGAATGGGGCGCGGCGTGCCGGCCGGCGCGGCAGGCGTGCCGCCACCTTCGGCCTCGCCCGTGCGGACGGGCTGAGCGGTGGCTTGCTGGGGCAGCGGCGTGGGCGGCAGTGTAAAGGTGGGCTGGACGGGCGGCTCGCTGGGCAGCACCATGACGGGCGTAGGCGTGCCGGTAGGCCCCGGCACGCAAGCCCCCAGTGCCAGCAGCAGCAAGATCAGCGCACACCTTATTCGACGCGGCATGGATTCCCTCTCAGGGTTATTGTATACGAAAAGACGATCATGGTGGATGCCGGGAATCAAAGGGCGGGCCCACCCGGGCCCGCCCTTCTTCGTGCGGTGAATGTTACGGTTGGGGTTGCAGGTGGTCGATGATCCACTCGGCGTCGGTGATCAGCAGCTTCGCGGCATCTTCCTTGATGCCCTTGCCGGTGTATTTGTCTACGTCTCCGATGAAGACGCGCAGCATCTCGATCGCCTGGTCGGTCTTGCCCTTCTTGAGCAGCAGCTCGATGCCCACCAGCTCAAGATCCAGCTTGGTTTTGATGGCCGACTTGGTGATGGCCTTGGCGCTGTACAGGCGCGAGAGCGTACTGCGCAGCGACTTGACGTTGGTGTCCACCATGAAGGTCACTTCAGCGGTGGTGGCATTACCCACCTTATCCGTTGCGGTAACCACCAGGGTGTGCTCGCCCAGGGCCAGCGTAAGCAGGTCCACCTTTTGGCCGTCTTTGACCGGCTCACCATCCAGCAGGGCTTCGATCTTCAGAATGCCGGTGAGAGCATCTTTGGCTTCAAAGTCCAGCTTGAAGGTTTCGTGGTGCCAGTACGTCTTGGCCTGCGGGGTCTTGATCGTCACCACCGGAACAGTGGCATCGACGTAAACGTAACCGAACTTCTGGCTGGAGAAGCCCAGATTGTCGGTGCAGGTGATGCCAATGCTGTGTTTGCCCTCTACGGCCGGAAGCGTGAAGGGAGCGCCATCATACGGCATGGGCTCGCCGCCATCGATTGCCAGCGTGCAGGAGGCAACGCCGCTGCCCGCATCGGTGATGTGCGGTACGAGAAGCGTGGTGCCGCTGACGTACAGCCGGCCCTTGTACTCATACAGGCCGCTCGTCATGTGGTCGATCACCGGACCTTCGCTGTCGAGGTAGTAGCTGGCGACCACGGGTTCAGCATCATTACCGGCCGCATCGCTCACCATCAGGGTGACGGTATACAGGCCATCCGGCCCGCTGAGCGTGAAGTCGGTATCGCCCGCGGCGCACTTCACGTGGCTTTCCTTGGGCCCGGTGATGTGGATATCGCAATCGCCGACCCCGGCCAGGTCATCGGCGACGGTGGCGCGCAGCACGGTGTCTTTGGTGATGGACGTCTGCGTTTCACCCACGTACTGCGGCCCGCTGAAGATGCTGAGCGCAGCGGTGGGGGCGGTGGTGTCGGTGATGAACGCCAGGCGGCCTTCCACCATCGGTGAGACTACGCCCATGTCCGTGATGTAGTTGATCACGGCGTCGCGCACGTAGTACTGCGTGTCGGCCACGATCTGATCCAGCGGCCACAGCGTCTTGCCGTTGTCGTTGAAGTTGCACGAGCCGGCGGCCAGGTAGTTGACGGTGGATACGACGTAGTAGGTGTCGGCGTCGGTGAAGTCTACCATGTGGCCGTCAAACTCGAGCGAGACCACGTAGCTCTTGGTTGGGTCGTAGGCTTCGGGGTACAGGTCGTTGTAAGTGATCTTGCCGCCCGCGTTGATGTCGATCATGCAGGTGGTGTAGTAGGAGTAGCCGCCGTAGCCGGGAACGTACTTGTAGTAATAGTAGTTGCGGTAGGCACGTTCCAGCACCGCCTTGAGCTGCGGCCCATTCATGCGCAGCGCCAGCAGCGAGTTCTCGTAGGGCATGGCCGCAAACATGTCGGACACCTTGAGGGTGTACGGGGCTTCGGGCGTGGCGCCATCCGCGATGCGCCGGTTGGTCATGGCGCCGGAGAGATGGAAGTCGACGGGGATGCCGTTCTTGCGCAGCTCAGCCACCGAGGCGTCGGCCTGCAGGTTAGCGCCGTTGGTTTCTTCGGTGAATGCGGTGTTGGTGTCAATCGGGACGGTGGTCTGCCCGATCTCGGTGTTGTTGTAGGCGTTGATAAGATCCTGGTACGGCTGCACCAGGGCCTTAATGTCCGCGTCTTCGGCCACCGAGGTGGTTACCTGGATGTAGCGGCCGGTGCGGGCCACGGTATCGTAGCCGCCTTCGCCGTTGGGCAGAAGGCCCAGGATGACCTCACCCAGGAAGGTGTTGTAGCGGTTGGCCTGGGTGATGAGCACCTGAGCGTTGTCGGGGCCCTGGACGAATGTGGGCAGCCAGCGGTAGGGGCCAAACCCGGTGGACGGGTTGGTGTGGCTGTGCCCGCCGATGATGGCGTCTACACCCGCGACCTGGGTGGCGAAGTAGGTGTCAACGTTGTTGTCCACCTCAACGCTCTTCGGATCGGTGGTGAAGCCGATGTGCGTCAGCGCGATCACCGCGTCGTTCTGTTCCTGCAGCATGGGGGCATAATCCTTACCGGTCTGGATCGGATCGGTGAAGGTCAGGCCCGGAATGTTGCTGGGCAGCTCGTAGTTGGGGATACGGTGGTTGCCGATGCCCAGGATGGCGATCTTGAGCGCTTCGGGGCCGAGGGTGGCCACGGTGTAAGGCTCCACCGGCACGTCCGCCAGGCCATACTCGCCGGTATCGGTGACGTTGGCCTGCAGCACCGGGAATTCCGCCTGGCCGATCGTGGAGAAGACGTCCTTGCCGAAGTTGAACTCGTGGTTGCCGAGCGTCCAGGCGTTGTAGCCCATGGCGTTGAACACCTTGACGATCGGGTTGATCTGCAGGTCTTCGGGCAGCACAGTGCCATCGGCGGCGTAGCCCAGCCCGGCAGACTTGAAGTAGTACATCATCGAGTCGCCCTGGATGCTGTCGCCAGCGTTGAGCAGCAGCGTGCGCGCGGGGTTATGCTGGCGTTCCTGCTTGATCAGCGTGGCCAGGTTGGTGTAGCCGGGGGTCGAGCCGGCAGCCAGCAGGCGTCCGTGCGAGTCGTTGTGGTGCAGCACGGTCACGGGCACAACTTCGCCGTCTTCGTAGGCGTCGTCACCATCACCATTGCGGGTGACCCGGCCGTCCAGCGAGCCATCGCCATCCGGGCCGCGGTAGGGGTTGGCGGCGGTGTAGGTGGCGGCCACGTAGCTGTTGACCGCGTCGAGCATGTCGCCCCAGTAGGTGATGTTGGCCATGTACTTGAACGGGGTGAAGCCGTCCTGGCCGGCGGGGGCGAGGAATTCATTGGTGCCCACGCGGTACGTCTTGGCCAGGTCAAGCGGCACCCAGGCCTGGGCGGCGCGATCGTACACTTGCACGTCATAGGCGCCCCAGGCATAAGGCTGCGGGCCAGGGAGCGTGTCGCTGTAGCGGTAGAACTTGTAGCGGATGCCGGCCGGCTGCAGCACGCCCTTGAACAGCGTGGCGGACTGGTTGAGCAGCTCCAGCACCTGCGCGCCGGTCATGGTACCAATGGCGGTGGCATTGCCAAACGGCAGGATCTGGAACATCTGGCCGTAGTTGAGCAGCATCGCGTCGTGGTTCCACGGGCCTTCCGCCTGGCACAGAGTTGCGTCAGTAACCCACACGTAGCCGCCAGGGGCAGCCGGATCTGCCTGGTCGCACCAGTCGATGCGCAGGCCGCCGGCGTTGTTGAAGAAGAAGTCCATGTCGTTGGCGGGGTTGCTGTCGGTGGCATGCGCGTTGAGGATGGCGTCATCCACGAAGTCGCCCATCATGTTGTCGCCGTTGTAATTGCGCAGCAGGTCCACCTGCACGTAGCCCACCGGCTGGTTGATCATGGCCTGGTAGGTGGGGTCGTTGGCGTAGCCATCGACCAGGGCCTTCACCGGCGCGTACTCGGGGTCAGAAGTGGCGACGACAATGCGCTGCCAGGTGACGGTAGCGGTTCCGGTGGCCATGTCGTAGGTGAAGTTGGCGCGGCCAACCTTGCGGCCGGCGTAGTGCGCCTGCACCACCAGGGTGTTGCCCTCGGTGTAGGCCGCGGTGACATCGGTGTGGCTGTGGCCACCGATGATCAGGCTGACCGGCGTGCCGGCGGTGTTGAGGCGCTGGGCCAGGGTGCGGTCGCCGTAGACGGTGAAGCCGTAGCCGTAGCCGCCGTCAGTCAGGCCGTTATGGCTGAGCACCACCATCACATCTGAGGCGGCGTCCAGCGCGGCGTAGTAATGCTGGATGCTCTCAAATGGATCGCGGAAGCACAGGCCATCGGTAGCGTCGGCGATAGTGATGTAGGGGGTTTCGATCGAGCCCACGCCGATCACGCCCACGCGCACCTGGTTGGGCGCGGTGCCTACGGTGAAGACCTCGTAGGGGGTGACAGCCGGGTTGAAGGGTTCCCAGGTGCAGGCTCCGCCGGCATCGCGGCGGGTAATGTTGGCCACGATCATCTGCATCGGGCTTTCATCGGCGGTGGCCGGCGCTTCGGCCTGGGCGATGCGGTCACCCAGCACTGCCTGGCCCCAGTCGAACTCGTGGTTGCCGAAGGTGGCGCCGTTGTAGCCGATGGTGCGGTAGTAATCCATGACCGGGACGCCCTGCTGGATATTTGAGATCAGGCTGCCCTGCATCATGTCGCCGGCGTCGAACAGCAGCACGTTTTGCGCGCCAAGCTCTGTGCGCACATCAACGACTTTTTGCGCCACGCGCGCCGCGCCGGGGTTGCTGCCCGAAAGCTGCAGGTTGCCGTGGAAGTCGTTGGTATGCAGGATGGCGAAGTTGACCAGCGGGGCTGCGCTGGCGGTCTTCGCCGGAGCGGCAGTAAAGACCAAACCAAACACGAGCACAAACGCAATGAACAAATTGAGTTTCTTCATAGAACATCTCCCTTGGATCGTGAAAGGACTGGATGATGTGTTATTCATGGGAAACGAGAGTGGTACGGGCAGTCACCTCCTTTCTAGCCAGGGTTACCTATATGGCGTACGTAGCCACGCTTGCCCGATTCCAGGTACGCAAAAGCTGCCGCAGACGTGGAAATCCGGTGCGGCAGGTAGGGATGCGAAAATCTCCGAAAATGGTTCCGAAGCAATGCGGTCGACCCCCCTGCGTGCTTCCAGGAGCCTGGCAGTGATGAAGCGGTAGTGGGGCTGGGTATTCGATTGATGGCTGGCGAAGAAGGGATGTTCGGCGCGGAGAGCCAGATGTGGCGTGTGAAAAAGGAAAACCTTACATTTTTGTAAGGACGTAATTTATTATATACATGCCTGCCGGGTTTCCATAGTGATAGAAGTCACTTCTTCGCCGGCGTCGGAATGTATACAATCAGTCAGCCATGCAAACACGCCCTTCAACGGATTCATAGAAGCTGCGCTGGTGGCGCAGGCTGGATCCACTGTTCCCACAGGTAAACATTTTTACTTGACGGCTTCCACTGCGGGCTGCCATTCCGCTGTTCGCAGCATTGGCCGGCATCTTCAGCCTGCCGGCCAGCCTGCTGGTGTGGGAAAACTGGGTAAGCACCATGCTGGCGGTAGAAAGCTTTTACGCCGAATGGCGCTATCCGCAGAATATTGCCCTGGGCGCGTGGGGATTGCTGCTGTTTCTGGCCACAGTGTGGTTTTCGCGCGGGGATATGGACATGCTCATGGCCAGTGGGGCGTTTATCAGCCCGCACCGGTTTTTTTACAACCTGCTGGCGGTGGTGTTTTCGTGGATGACGCTTTCGTCGAACTGGCCTGGTTCATGGGGCTGGTGGCTGGGCCGGGGGTTTGTACCGTGGGTGTGGCTCAACCTGGCAGCCATGCGCAATCCCAAATGGCGACTGCGGCGCTAGCTGCGCTGGTTCCTGGCATGAAAATGCAATCAAAAAACGCGCAGAGCCTGGCTCCACGCGTTTTTTTGATTGCTGCGGTGGCCGGGGCTAGCCGCCCGGGACGAATTTAATCTGCCCGCCGTCGGTGGTGAAGAGGGTCAGGCCGCTGCCTGCCTGTTCAAAGCGCCCACCTGTACCCAGCGCCTTGAGGTAGGCACTTTCCTGCTGGTTGACGGATTCATCGGCGCAGGCCATCAGCGTGCTGACCAGATTCAGAAACGCCAGCGTGTCGCCGCGCTGCTCGTAGCTGCCGGAGTAGCTGTTGCAGCCGGCGTTGCCACTGACCTGGCCGTTGGGGCCAAACTCCAGCGTCACGCTAGAGCCGGGAACGGCCGGGGTTTCCACACCACCGGTCAGCAGCGAGGCCAGCGCCCAGCGCGTGCCTTCCAGCGCTCCGGCGGCCGGCGGCGTGCCCGGCATATTGGTCGATTCTGCTACCGGCGCGGTGGGGGTGGGCTGCGATGCGCTCCCGGCGCACCCCGCCAGCAGCAGGCTAAGGATCAGAATTAATAATAGTATTTGTTTCATACGCACCTCATGAAAAGTATAGCATGTTTATCCACATTTATAACAATCCTGACATTTATGGAACGAAAGCATGGAAAGCAGCGTCTAGAAATAGAAGGGCTGCTTTCGCCAGCCCCTCGCGGTCCGTTCTTCGAGGAGGAAGGAAGATGTTGTACGCAATTCGCTCACGTTTTTTTGTGACTGTGCTGGTGCTGGCTGTGCTGCTGGCAGGGTGCGCGCCGTTAGCGCAGAACCAGGCGGTGACTCAGCCGGTTGAGACCCCCGCCCCTCACGGCCACTACGGCGCCCACCACAGCGCCGCAACCCACTGCCGCCCCCGACCTGACCGATCCGGCCACATCTGAGGCCGCGCTGCTGCGAGCATTGATGGCACAAGATACTGCCACGCTGCGCGGCTGGATGACGGATGAATTCCTGACCGGGGGCTGGCGCGCGGATGGCTCGTATACCAGCCCGGACGATGCTCTGCGTGATCTGTACGACAATTACCTTCTCCCCGGCAGCCGGCTGGAGCTGGTGAGCGGGGCGGATCTGAAGACGCTGATGGGGGACAACGACCCGCTGATGATGTCGCGCCCCGATTCGGGCCTGGTGGATGCTGCGCTGGTGCGCGGATTGGGCCAGGAAGGCCGCGATGAAGTTGTGCTACTGGTGGCGCGCGCCGCGGACGGCGGCCTGAAATGGCATGGCTGGATGATCGTACCGGGTGGGTTCAGCGGTGCACGCTACGGCGGCACCGAGCTGTACTCCAACGAGAAAAACGGGTTCCGCTTCTTCTATCCAAAAGGTTTTGAAGTGCTGGAAACGGATCCGGACCATATCATGATTCTTGCGCCGGGCGTGGGCCACCCGGGCCAAAGCCGCGCAGCGGCGTTGATCGACGTGGGGCCGGCGGATGGGCGCAGCGCAGACCAGATCGTAGAGCAGATCAAGGCCGACCTGGGGCCGGGGTTTGAGATCCCACCCGGTGCGGCGATGGGCCTGGACAAAGCCTATGCCGTGGTGATCAGTGGTCTACCCGGGGAGGATGTGAACCGCCAGTTGTTCAGCGTCTATAACGACCGGCTGTACCACATTCTCTTTGTTCCGGATACACCCCAATCCGGCGCGGCATATGAGAACATGCAAGACCTGTACGCGTTGATCGTCAACACGTTCCATTACCTTAATTAAGGGAAGAAAAAACGGGGTTGGCCCGGTTTCCCAGGCCAACCCCGTTTTTTATACCTGTTTTTCGGTTTGCAAGGCGCGGTCAGCGCGCTCCAGCTCCTGCTGGATGGCGGCAGCCAGCTCGCGCGCGTAGGGCAGCAGATGGATGTTGCGATGCCCGCTGTTGACGATATACACCGCCAGCCCACCTTTCACCAGTCCGCTCCAGCCCAGCTCGTAATCCAGCGGGCCGAACATGGCGCTCATAATGGTGGGATATCTCGCTGCATACACCGCCATGCGCCCCGAGTACGGGGTGGGGAAATAGCTTTCCATCATCTGCACCTGCTTGAGCAGCAGGTCTCTCTGGAAATCGGGCAGCGGCGTGGTGTCATCCAGGATGATGTCATCATGGTTATACTCCACCTTCTTGCCGTTGAACTGCCGGGCGCGCCGGGCGGTACGAATCACGGAGAGTATACGCTGGCGCAGGCCGGTCATGCCCAGCTCACGGTAATCTTTGATCCAGAAGGGGATGCTGCGGAAGAAGATGGCCAGCCGCTGGCCGCTCAATGGGCGGGGAGATCGCTGGCGGATGTGTGGGGGCTCGCCCTCGATGTTGGCGAGCACATCCACCGCATCGCCCTGGCGCGTGAGCTCACAGGCCACGGCGTAGGCGATCACCCCGCCGGTGCAATAGCCGCCCAGACGGTAGGGCCCTTGTGGCTGGACTTCTTTGATGGCTTGGATGTAGCGCTCGACCATGGCTTCCATGGTCTCGTCCGGGGCCTCACCCTGGCTGACGCCCGCGGCCTGGATCCCGTACACCGGCCAGCGCGGGTCCAACTCGCGGATCAGGCTGGCATATCCCACCACGCCGCCACCCCAGCCGTGGATGAAGAATATTGGCTTGCCACTGCCGCCCGGGCGCATCAACACCACGGTGGATGGGCGGTAGTTATACTGGTGGTTTTCGATGTAACGCGCGAGCTGGCGAATGGTTGGCGCGCGGAACAACTCAGAAACCGGCAGGCGCAGCCCCAGCTTGCTTTCCAGGATGGAAAAAATGCGCACACCCAGCAGCGAATTGCCACCCAGGTCAAAGTAATTCTGGGTGACTCCAATAGGCGTCACACCGAGGATGTTTTCCCAGATGGCCACCAGCTCGATTTCCAGGTTGGTCTCGGGCAGCTCGATGCCACCGGCCGGCCCCGTGTCGATTTCCGGATCGGGCAGGGCCTTTTTATCGATCTTGCCATTGGGTGTTACCGGGAACTGGTCGAGGACGACGAAGTCGGACGGCAGCATGTAAGCCGGCAGGCTTTCGCTCAGGAAGGGCAGCACTTCATCATGGTTGAAGCTGGAGTATTCGGGAACTACGTAGGCCACCAGTCGCTGCTTCGCGCCGTGCTGGCCGCGCACCAGTACTACCGCCTGGCGCACCGAAGGGTGCGCGCTCAGCCGCGATTCGATCTCACCCAGCTCGATGCGGAAGCCGTGCAGCTTCACCTGATTATCAAAGCGGCCGAGGAATTCCAGGTTGCCATCCGGCAGCACGCGGGCGCGATCACCGGTTTTATACATGCGGCTCCCCGGCTCAGCGCGGAAGGGGTCGGGCAAGAACACAGCGGCGCTTTCGTCGGGCATATTCTGGTAGCGCAGGGCTACGTCACCGCCGATGTACAGCTCGCCGGGCACGCCGCGCGCCACCAGGTTGCGGTCACGGTCGAGCACGTAGACGCTGTGGTTGGGAAGCGGCCAGCCAATAGGGAAGCGCGGCCAGCTCGCCGGGTCGCCGTCGGACGGGCCGGGCTCAAACATGGTGGTGGTGATGGCGGCTTCGGTGGGGCCGTAGGTGTTGATCCAGCGCACACGATCCGCGCCGGGCAGCGTGCGCCAGGTGATGTAGCTCTGGATGTTGGGCTCTTCGGCATAGACCATCATCTTCACTAGGCTGTCGGGGATGCTTTCGCCGCTGCGCGCCAGCCCGGCAGTCCATTCACTCCAGAACGCGGCCGGGATGGACATGGCGGTGACGCCTTCGTCGCGCAGCAGGCGGTTGAATTCGTCCACCGAGAGCAGACCGCCGGGGCGCGGGATGACCGTTGCGCCGCTGATCAGCGCGGGCAGAATTTCTTCAAACGCGGCGTCAAAGCCGATGGCGGCAAAGAACAGGAAATGGTCCTGCGGGGTCAGGCGCAGGTAGTCGCGCATGGCAGCGGTGTCATTGGCTAACGCGCCGTGCGAGGTGACCACGCCCTTGGGCCGACCGGTGGAACCGGACGTATAGGTGATGTAGCCGGGCTCGTCCCATTCCGGGATGTGCGCCATGAAACCGTCTGGCGCGGGGGGCAGGTCGTGAATGTTGATCTGGCGCGTGGAGAAATGCGCCGTGCGCGCGGCCATCGCCGGCTCGGTGACCAGTATATCAATGCCGGCGTCCCGGAGCATATATGCCAGGCGATCGTCGGGATAGGTCGGGTCGAGCGGCACGTAGAGCCCGCCGCTCTTCATGATGCCCACCAGGCCGATGACCATGTCGAAGCGCTGTTCGAGCAGCATACCTACAGGTGAGCCCGGGCGTACGCCACCGGCACGCAGCGCGGCAGCCAGCGCGTTACTACGCTGGTCGAGCTCGCGGTAGGTCAGGCGGCGCGGGCCCAACACCAGGGCGGCAGCGTCCGGCGCGCGCTGCACCGGTTCAGCAAAGGCACGCGCGAACACCGTGCCGATATCGGGAATGGAAATTGCTTCCATGCCACCCAGCAGCGCGTGTTTTTCCTCAGCGCTGAGCATTCCTGCCTGCTCTAGGGCGCAGTCGGGGTCATCCAGCATGGCTTCGAGGATGCTGGTGAAATGGCGCATGATGGTTTCGGCACCCACTGCGTCCAGCAGCGGCTGGGGAATGTCGAACCCGAGGGGGAAGCGTTCCAGCAAGGGGTCGGGGTTGAAGATATTCAGGCTAAGGTCCACCACCTCGGTGTCGTTGAACCACCAGGTCTCCACCGGCTCGTCGCTGGCGTGGTACGGCCGGTTGTGGAAGTTGAACATGACGTTGTAATGCGCGTTATTTGGGTTTGGCACCGGGTAAAGGCTGTGCTCGGCGGCACTGCGCGTTTCTTCGACCACGCGCGCAAACAGGGCGCGGAAGCTTTCACCGGGCTGGATATTGACCCGTACCGGCGCGCCCTGAATGGCCAGTCCGGGGATTTGGCGCAGGATGCCACGGCGGTTGAGGTAAGGCACGGCCACCAGAAAATCACGCTGGCCGCTCACCCGGTACAGATAGGCGGCAAAAGCGGTGAACAGGAGATTGAACAGGCTGATATTGACCGTTTTGGCGGCAAAATCGGCTTCGCCGGCGCGCTGCACCAGCTTGCGCGCCAGGCCGGGTGCGAGATGTGTATGCTTGCGAATGACCGGGATGACCTTTGCGGCCCCGGCGTAGCCGTAAAGCTGCACCCGCCCGCTGGTGCTGGCAAGAATATCGCGCCAGTAGGCCTGGTCTGTGTGGAACTGCCCGGATTCACGGTAGCGCTGGTCGCTTTCCAGCAGCACCTCATATGGCGGCAGCGGCAGAGAGGTAACCATGCCGTCGTCCAGCAGGTCGGCGTACAGGGCTTTCAGGCGCTCGAACAGCAGGTAAATGCCCCAGCTATCGGCCACGAGGTGATGCATTGTAATGACCCAGTATCCGCACTGCGCTTCTACCTGCGCAAACCAGCTACCCAGTACCAGCGTGTCCAATGGGGTGACGCGGTGACCCAGCTCATCGGCCCACTGAGCGTACGCGCCGCGCGGGTCAGGCCGGGCGGAAAAGTCTACAACTTGCAGGCACAGGTCGCTATCGGGCTGCACCATCTGCCGCCCGCGGCCTTTAATGTCCTGCACGCGAATGCGCAGGCAGCCCGACTCTCGCACCAGGTGATCGAATGCCTCCTGCAGAGTGGCCAGATCCACCAGGCCGTTCCAGGAAAACGCAAACGTCAGATTATGAAGAGGCGTGCTTCCATAATGAACGTCGCTCAGGTAAATTTGATCCTGGCTGCAGGTGAGCTCTTTCCATACGTGGAAAGGGTCGACCGGTACTTCCATCAGTGTATTCTCCCAATGTACAATGCACGGCGTATTAGGGACCAATCACAATTCTTACACGATAATTTCCACGCCACATCGGCCAGGAATACCACAATCTTATACACAAGCAATTAGTTTGTGCCTGGCCGGTGGTTTTGTGGATCGCCCCCTTGATAGGGTTTATTATATATACCTTCGGTCAGAAGATAAAACGATCGTGAAACGTTTTTGTTGCAGTAAAAAAGGCCCTCTGTTTGAATACAGAGGGCCTTTTTTTGCAAGTTACGCGATTTCTAGTTCCATCGGCTGGCGGCGGATTTTGACATCTTTGGTGCGCGCCAGTACCTGGCCGACCAGCTCTTCGGGTACGTCGACAAACGCGCGGTTCGACTGGATGCGGATCTTGCCGATCACGTGGCCGGGGATATCAGCCCGCGAGGCCAGCACACCGACAACCTCATTGGGGCTGAGGCCGTGCTGGTGCCCGGCGTTAATCTTGAGGCGCACCATACCCGGCTCGCGAGCAAAACCCTGCGGGCCGCGGTAGGGGCCATTTCTCTGCCAGGCCGGTCCGCCATCGCGCATGGGGCGCTCGCGTGGGCCGGTTTCACTGCCCGGCGCGCGAGGCGCGCGCGGAGCGCGGGTTTCCACCACCTCGCTGACGGGGTAGATGGGGCGCTGCTTTTCTTCGCCGCGCGCCACTTTGAGCGCCGCGGCGGCGATCTCCAGCGGGTCAAACCCTTCGGCCACCATCTGCTCAGCCAGCGCGCGCTCGCGCTGGCCCCGGCCGCGCTGCAGCCAAACAGTCACTTTTTGCACCAGCTTCTGCTCGCGCAACGAGCGGATTTCGTCTTCGGTGGGCACCTGGGCGCGGGTAATCTTCTTGCGCGTAAAGGCTTCCACCTGGCCCAGGCGGCGGCGCTCGCGCGTCGACACGAGGGTGATGGCGATACCGGTTTTGCCGGCGCGCCCGGTGCGGCCAATGCGGTGCACGTAGACTTCCGCGTCTTCGGGCAGCTCGTAGTTAAATACGTGTGAGATGTTCTCGATGTCCAGCCCGCGCGCGGCCACGTCGGTGGCCACCAGCACCTGCACCTGGCCTTCACGGAAGCGGTTGAGCGTGCGCTCGCGCGCATCCTGGCTCAATTCGCCGCTGAGGGCTTCAGCCGGGTAGCCGCGCGAAGAAAGCTCGCCGGCCAGGTCGCCGGTATCGGCGCGGGTGCGCACAAAAATCAGCGCGCTGGTGATGTCTTCCACCTCGAACAGGCGGGTAAGCGCGGCAACTTTATCACCCGGGTTGACCAGGTAGTAACGCTGCTCGATGGCCTCGACCGTGACCTGCTCGCGCTGGATGGCCACCGTGCGCGGTTCGCGCAGGTAGCGCTCGGCCAGGCGGCGGATTTCGGCCGGCAGCGTGGCGGAAAACAGCGCCGTCTGGCGCCCGGCCGGGGTTCCGGCCAGGATGCTTTCCACGTCTTCGATGAATCCCATGCTAAGCATCTCGTCGGCTTCGTCCAGCACCACGGTGCGCACGCTGTCGAGCTGCAGCGCTTCGCGCTTCAGCAGATCCAGCAGGCGGCCGGGCGTGCCCACGACGATATCAACGCCGCGGCGCAACTGCCCGAGCTGCGGGCCATAGGGCGCGCCGCCGTAAACGGTGAGCACGCGCAGGTCCATGTGGCGCCCGTAAGTTTTGATGGCATTGGCAACCTGCAGGGCCAGCTCGCGGGTGGGGGTAACCACCAGCGCCTGCACACCCGCGGGTTGGGGTACGAGGTTATGGATGAGCGGCAGGGCGAAGGCAGCGGTTTTGCCGGTGCCGGTCTGTGCCTGGCCGATGACGTCATGGCCTTCCAGCAGCAAGGGGATGACCCCGGCCTGGATGGGTGTAGGGTTTTCGTAGCCCTGTTCGGTGACAGCCTGAACCAACTGCGGGTGCAGGTTAAATTGGGTAAATTCGGTTATCATCAAAAACTCCAAAAGTGTTGAATGGAAGTGTTCTGATGATCCCGAAGGCCCGTGTGCCGGCAGTGACCCCGTGGTACGGGGGCGCGCTTCCTCGCGGAATGGCGCGCAGCCAACAAAAAAGCCCGGTGGGTGTTCGCCGGGCAATCATCCGATAGCACCAAAACAATTCCCTGAAAACGTCCGGCCCAGCCTGGGCCGCGGGGGATAGTATACCATGTTTGTCGGGAATGGAAAGGGTGGTCAACGGATTGGTCAACGGATTATGAACCCCGATACCACGGAAAAAGCATTTCCTCTTTCCCGCGCTTGAACGGACGTGGGAACAAGCTGGCATGATTTGGAAACCAACCATCCAGCAGACAAAACTCGTAGGGGCGGGTCTGGGACCCGCCCAGGCGCTGGCCGGTTCAGACGCGTGCGACCATCCTAGCGCGAAATTTTGTATTCGTCCGGCACGGGATAACCGCCTTCCCACACCACCATGCGGAAATCTTCGGGTGAGGTGTTGCCTTCCGAGTTGATCAGCAGCACCTGGGATGAGGAATCCAGCCCCAGATACTCGCGCAGCGGGCGAGTCTCATCCAGCTGCATGGTGTACATCAGCGCGCCCAGTGTCACCGCACCCGACTCGCCGGAAATAATAAAGGGGTCGCCGCGCAGCGGGATGCCGTACACGCGCATGCCCTTGGCGGCGGTGTAGTCCGGGCAGATGGCAAAGGCATCCACGTGTTGCGAAAGGATGTCCCACGCCAGCGGGTTGGGCTGGCCGCACGCCAGCCCGGCCATGATCGTATCCAGGTCGCCCGAGACGCTGTGCGGGCGGCCATCGCCGACGCGCATAGATTCATATAGGCAGGCAGCGCGGTCCGGCTCGACGACCATAAATTTGGGCCGCTGCGCGCCGAACAGGCTGGTGTAAAAACCCACCGCTGCGGCCGCCAGCGAGCCTACCCCGGCCTGTACCAGCACGTGTGTGGGGTGCAGCATGCCCAGGGCCGCGAACTGTTCCTGCGCTTCGGCGAAAATGGTGCTGTAGCCCTGCATCACCCAGCGAGGGATGTCCTCGTAGCCCTCCCAGGATGTGTCGGAGATCACCTGCCAGCCGTTGATCCGGGCATCCTGCTCCACCTGGCGCACGGCGTCGTCATAATTGCCATCCACCACCACCACGCGCGACCCAACCCCCTGGATGGCGGCAATGCGGGCGGCAGAGGTTAGCTTATGCACATACACAACCGAAGGGAATCCCATTTGTGCCGCCGCCCAGCCGACGCCTCGACCGTGGTTGCCGTCAGTGGCGGTGGCAAAGGTCAGGTCGCCTAACCGCTCGCGCAGCGCGCCGCTGGTCATATCGGCAAAAGTCAGTTCTTGACTGCTGAGGCCCAGGCGCTTTTTGATGAGCTGGTAAATGGCATACGACCCGCCCAGCACTTTAAAGGACTGCAAATCCAGCCGCGCGGATTCGTCCTTGACCCAGATTCCGCCCAGCCCCAACCGCCCGGCCAGGTTCGAGATGCCCTTGAGGGGGCTCATGCGGTAGCCGGGAAGCTGGCGGTGAAAGGCGCGCGTTTTAGCCGGCAGACCGGGCGGGAACATGTTGTCGACCGCCGGGCTGCTCGCGCTGCCGGCGGCCTGCGGGTTGGTGATCCACTGGATGGGAGGGGTAGTCATCGCATTCTCCTGAAAACCTATCATCTCTTAAGCTTATCATAAAGCGCCTGCTTGCTCTACCGCGCGCCGGCCGGCTGTTGAGGTGTTATAATCTTGGCGTGCGCCAGAAAGCGGCGGCACGATGAAAGTACCCAACCTATGCTCAAACGCATTCGCGCAATTTTTTCTTCCGATTATTCCTGGGGCGTGCTGTTTACCGCCGCGGTCTTTGCCGCCTACCTGTACGTCTTTTTAGAATGGCTGTTTATCGTCACCAAGCCCTCATTTTTCAGCGCGGTGGCGTTGTGGCAGAAGTTTCGCATCTTTGTGTTCACGGCTTCGGGGCTGGCGCTGGCGGCGCTGGCCGGGCTGGGGCTGCTTTTTCTCGCCGGACTGCTGCTGCGCGGGCGCGCGGCGCAGCGCGCGCTCAAAAACGTTGGCCTGGCCGGCGTGGCGCTGATCTTCGCCGCGTTGGAGCTGCTGCTCATTGATAACTTCACTTATACCCTGTTCGGGTTTGGCATCGTCTCTACCAGCGGTTTTACCACGCTGCTGTACCTGGTTGGCTTCCTGCTACTGTGGGCGTATTCGTTCTCCGAGTTGAAAAAGGGTCTTCCGGCCATTGATCGCTACCTGGCGCGGCGCGGGCGCTGGAAAGTGTTCAGCCCGGCGCTAGCCCTGGTGGTGGTGGCTTCCTTCGCGCTCAATTTTGAGCGTTCGGACGCCAATGCGCAGCTTGCGGTTTCGAGCAATCGTAAAAATCTGCCCAACATCGTTTGGATCACGGCAGATGGGCTCAACGCTGCGCACACATCCGCTTATGGCTATAAGCGCGATACCACCCCGCGCCTGCGTGAATTCATGCAACATGCACTGGTGGCGGAAAACGCGTTCAATAATGCGGGAGTGACGGGTGGATCGCTGTTTTCGATGTATACCGGGCGCTACCCAACCCAAACGCGGTTGCTGTATTCACCCAATATCCTGCGCGGAAAAGATTCTTACCAGCACCTGCCGAATATCCTCAAATCGCTGGGGTACTACAACATCCAGTACACCTACCCTAACCACGCCGACGCGGTGGCGCGCAACCTGCTCGCGGGCTTTGATGAGGCCAATGGGAAAAACACGCAGGCCAATGTGGTACAGAGCCGCATCAGCCAGTACCTCAAAAGCGATTACGCGTATTTCATTTACGAGATCGCTAACCGCATCGTCGACCGGCTGCGGCACATTACTTTCAATAAGCGCATGGCTAACGAGCAGGATATCATCAAGGGTGATACGCGCCGTTTTGACGACCTGGCAAAAGTGAATCGCACTCTGGAAGTAATCAGGGAAAAGCAGGGGCCGGTGTTTTCTCACATCCATTGGATGGGCACACACGGGCCAGAGTATGCGCTGCGCAATAAAGTCTATTCGGTGGGCAAGGAACGCGAGACCGCCGAGGACTGGGACAGCGACTTTTTTGACGACAGCATCCTGGATTTTGACGCCGGGCTGGGAATGATGCTGGACGGTTTGGACGAGCTGGGCGAACTGGACAGCACGATCATCTTTGTGGGCGCCGATCACAGCCAGCATTGGTCGATGGGCAACCGACTGCCTTTCGTGCTGTATTTTCCCGGCGGTGAATACCAGCGCAGGTTGTATTCCAACGTACAGAACCTGGACCTTTCTCCCACGATCCTGGATTACCTGGGCGTGCCCAAACCGGCCTGGATGGAAGGCACCTCGCTGCTGGCCGGCGAACCACCAGCGCGACCCATCTTTGCCGTATCGACCGGCGGGGGCGTGCGCACCCAGGGCGGCGAGCTGATGCAAGGCACCGTGAACCCGCCGTTCTTCCAGTTCGGGCGCATCAGCGCGGTGTACTGCGACCGGTACTCGGTGTTGAACCTGGGGGACATGTCCTGGCAAAGCAATGCGGTGGAAGGTTCGCTTGGGGCGTGCCCAGCCGGTACGGCAGTGAATGATGCGCAGGTGTATGCCTGGATGCGCGAACGCCTGGAACAGGATGGCTTCGACGTCTCGTCGCTGGGCGATTTTGCGGCGACGATTAAGCGCTAGGTGTCAGGCCATCGCGGGCATGTCGCGGCTGGCGAGGACATCAATGCCGCTGCCCAGCGCGTCGGCCAGGATCACGTCATCCATGCGCACCGGGGCGCTGATTTCCAGCGCGCGCAGCGCGGCCATTAGATCGCGGATGCGGCCTTTGTGGAATGGCTGGGCGGTGTAGACCGGCAACAGCGGGTGCAGTCCGCCGCGCACGCGCACGGTGCTGGCCACCATGCGGCGCGGGTCGACCATCTCGCGGCGCGCGTATTCGTGGCCGCGCTTGCAGCCGGGCTTGATCTCAATAACGGTTTCGCCCTCCTGGCTGACTTCGAGCGTGCAGCCTTTGGGGCAGGTGATGCACAGAATTTTGGTGGTATGTACAATGGGCATGATTGCCTCTTTTTGTCTATTTGGAATGCGCGTACCCTTCAACAGGCTCAGGGTACTGGCCCTTTAACGGGCATCGGGTACGCCGCTAGCGTTTTACCACTGCCACGGTGAGTGAATCAGCGATCTGCACCTCATCATAGGCGCGCTGCGGCACTTCCATGGTGATGATCTCGCCCGGGCGGGCGTACAGCTCGCCTTTACGGGCTACCAGGTTGCCCTTGCTGCGCACTTCCACCCACACCGGCTGTTCGATGGGCTGGCGCACGCGTAATTGCAGGCGCACGCCGCCCAAGGCCAGGCTCTCACGGTCGAGCGTCTGCGGCACCAGGTAGCGCACATTGTCGCCGGGCAGCAGCGGAACGTGGCTGTTCTCACGGCGGCGCACGGCGACGGCAAACTTGGCCGCGCTGGCCCCGGCCTGCTTGCCGGCCTCGGATACCCAGTCCACCAGGTCATAGACGTGCACAACGTTGCCGGCGGCGAAGATGCCGGGCACATTGGTCTCAAAATGGTCATCCACAAACGGCCCGCCGGTCACCGGGTCAATTTGCACCCCGGCCAGTTTGGAAAGCTCGTTTTCGGGGATCAACCCCACTGAGAGCAGCAGCGTATCGCATGGGATGACCTGCTCGGTGCCAGGTATGGGCGCCCAGCGCTCATCCACGCGCACCGATTCGACCGCCTCAACCCGGTCTTTACCGATCACGCGCTTGACGGTGTGGCTCAGTTCGAGCGGGATATCGTAATCCATCAGGCACTGCACGTAATTGCGGGTCAAGCCGGTGAGGAAGGGCATCACTTCCAGCACGCGCTCCACCTGCGCCCCTTCCAACGTCAGGCGGCGGGCCATGATCATGCCGATATCGCCCGAGCCGAGCACCACGAAGCGCTCGCCGGGCATGTAGCCTTCTACGTTCACCCAGCGCTGGGCCGTGCCAGCGGTATACACGCCCGCCGGGCGCGTGCCAGGGATGCGGATCTGGGCGCGGGTGCGCTCGCGGCAGCCCATAGCCAGCACGATGGCGCGCGCCTGCACGTCCACAAACCCGCTGGATTTGCCGCTGGCGAGGATGCGTCGCTGCGGGGTGATATCCAGCACCATGGTATCCAGCAGCGGCTCCACGCCCAGCGACAGGGCTTCGTTAATGAAGTGCTGCGCGTACGCCGGCCCGGGCAGATCTTTGTGGAACACTTCCAGCCCAAAGCCGTTGTGGATGCACTGCTGCAGGATGCCGCCCAGCTCCAGGTCGCGCTCGATCAGCAGCACATCGTCGGCGCCGTTCTGTTTGGCGGCGATCGCGGCGGCCAGGCCACCCGGCCCAGCGCCGATGACGATGACATCGTATTTCTCCTGCCTGGTCATAGCTGCGCCTCGACTTCCTTGGTGCGCCGCACCAAAAATTCGGAGCCCGCGCCCTTCTTGCTGACCTGCTCAGGGGGCAGGCCCAGCTCGCGCGCCAGGATGGCCACCACGCGCGGCATGTCGAATGAACCCAAGCAGCGCCCGGTGCCCAGGTAAGTGCGGCGCTTGATGGCGTCGTAGGTGCGGGCGGGGATGGGCGCGTGGATCTCGGCCTCGATCTCGCCTTCGGTCACCGTCTCGCAGCGGCAGATGACGCGCGCGTAGGCCGGGTTTTCGCGGATCAGCTTGATCTGCTCTTCGCGCGGCAGATCGCGGAAGCGCGGCCGCGGCGGGCGAATGGGGTTCCAGTCGCGTTTTTCACGCAGCGGCAGGCCGGCGTCGCGCAGCAGTTCCACCACGCGCAGCGCAATGGCGGGGGCCGAGGTCAGCCCCGGCGATTCGATGCCGCCCAGGTTGACCATCCCGCGCTGTTCGGGCGGAATTTCGATGATAAAGTCATGACCGGGGGCATTGCCGGTGGCCCGCAGCCCGGCAAACATGGAGATGGTGTGCCCGGGACGCAGCCCGGGCACCAGTTTCTGCGCGCCGCTCCAGATTTCTGCCAGGCCGTCACCGGTGATGCCGGTGTCGTTTTTATCTACCGCGGCGTTGGAGTTAGGGCCGATGATGGCGTTGCCGTGCGTGGTGCTGGTGACGAGGATGCCTTTGCCGCGCGCCGACGGCACAGGGAACATGACGTTATTGACCTGAATTTCGGCGCGGTCGAGCACGCAATACTCGCCGCGGCGCGGGGTGATCGTAAAGCCGGGGCGCACCCCGGCGCAGTGCATCACTGTATCGGCGTGCAGGCCGGCGGCATTGACCACCCACGAGCAGCCAAAATCGCCACGGCTGGTGCGCACGCCGGTGATGCGCCCGGCAGAGAGCAGGAAATCTTCAAAGCGGGTTTCGAGCAGCAGCGTCACGCCGTTCTGCACGGCGTTTTCGGCGGTGGCCACCACCGCCAGAAACGGGTCGCAGATTCCGCCGGTGGGAGCCCACAGCGCGCCGCTGACCTGCGGGTTGATGTTTGGCTCGCGGGCGCGCATCTGGTCGCCGGAGATAGTGTGCATGCCGGGCACGCCGTTACGGCGTCCCTGCTCCAGCAGCGTTTCCAGCGTGGGCAGTTCTTCCGGGCCGATGGCAACCACGTAATCACCGCGCCGGTCGAACGCGAAGCTGAGCTCAGTGGCGAGCGCGTCCCACATCGCGTTGCCGGCCACGTTCATGGCAGCTTTGAGCGTGCCGGGCATGGGGTCGTAGCCGGCGTGGACGATGGCGGAGTTGGCCGAAGATGCGCCCATGCCCACATCGGATTCTTTGTCGATCAGCAGGATATCGAGCTGGTAGCGGGAGAGGAAACGGGCTGCCATGCAGCCGACGATGCCCGCGCCAATCACAACTACATCGTATGTTTTCATCGCATTTTCCTGAACGGAAGGCTTTGTACGAGTATAACCCGTTTGGGGTGATTGTGCAATTTGGAACGAATGCGTGAGGGAAGCTGCAGACCCCTTCCCCCCCAAGAAACATTCTTCGCTTTGGGGGAATGAAGGGGTGGCATATTCCAAAACCCTCGCGCCAGTTTCCTGTACAATATCTGGTAAAACCCTCTTTGTGGAAAGATTTGACGGGAGAGGAATGCCATGGCAACTCCAATGGAAAGTGTGCTCGCGGTGATCCTGGGCGGTGGGCGCGGCAGCCGCCTGTTTCCTCTGACCGGGGTGCGTTCCAAGCCGGCCGTCCCTATGGCGGGCAAATACCGCCTGATTGATATTCCGATCAGTAACTGCATCAATTCGGGCATTTACCGCATCGCCGTGCTGACGCAATTCAATTCGGTTTCGCTGCACCGGCACATCGCCGAAACTTACCAGTTCGATGCTTTTCACACCGGCTGGGTGCAGATCTGGGCCGCCGAGCAGACGATGGCAACTGCCGACTGGTACCAGGGCACGGCCGACGCGGTGCGCAAGCAGCTCTACGAAATCCGTTCGACGCGCGCAGAACACGTGCTCATCCTGGCCGGCGACCACCTGTACCGGATGGATTACGCCAGGATGGCGGCTTTCCACCGGGAAAACGAAGCCGATATCACCGTGGCGGTGCAGCCGGTGCGCGCACGCGAGGCCAGCCGCTTTGGCCTGCTGCGGCGCGGAGAAGATATGAAAATCACCGGGTTTGCCGAAAAGCCCAAAGACGCGGCGGTGCTGGAATCGTTCCAGAGCCGGCCCGACCCCGAGCGCCCGTACCTGGGCTCGATGGGCATTTACCTGTTCCGCACCGATGTGCTGTTTGAGATGCTGCGAGGCAGCACGTTTGATGATTTTGGCGGGCAGGTGATCCCGGCGGCGATCGACACGCACCGCGTGTATGGCTACGACTTTGAGGGCTACTGGGAAGATATCGGGACGATTCGCTCGTTCTATGAGACCAACCTGGCGCTGGCCATGCCCAACCCACCGTTCAACTTCTTCGACCAGCAGCAGCCCATCTACACCCACTCGCGCTTCCTGCCCGGCTCCACCATCCAGAACTCGCGGCTGGAAAACGTGCTGCTGGCTGAGGGCTGCTGCATCTGCAACGCCGAAATTCATAACTCGGTGATCGGCGTGCGCAGCCAGATTAACGAAAACGTTTTCATCAAGGACACCGTGATGATGGGCGCCGACTATTACGACAAGCCGCTGGCGGAAAGTGACGCTCGCGTGCCAATTGGCATTGGTGAAAACTGCCGCATCGAAGGGGCGATTATCGATAAGAACGCGCGTATTGGGCCGGGAACAGTCATCAGGCCGTTCCCGCCGGATTCGCCGGATATTAATGGGGCGAATTTCGTGGTGCGCGAGGGGGTTGTGGTAATTCCCAAGAACACCACGCTGGATGCGAATACCTACATTGCTCCCGATATGCCCGAAGTACAGCAACAACAGTCGGGGACGTAAAGGAAAGCACAGGCAAGACCTGACTCTCCCTGGCCTTTCCCTTCTCTCCGCGCGTCGGGTAGAGCAGGGGATTGGGAACGAGATGTCTGTTTGCACCCATGCTATAGGGCTTTCCCTGCTATAGTTTTGCGGAAAAGCCCTATTTTTTTGCGCGCCATAATCACTATCATAAAATCTGGCGGGGGAGAGCATTTCCATACGCCACCTATAAAACACGGCCCGCGATTGTTTGGGCCGCAAATCCATAATGTCAAATTGATAGGAGCGCGCTTATGACCAATCCATTTGCTAACCTGGGCCTTGCCCTTGGCGGGTACCTGCCTACCATCCTGGCTGCCCTGGCGGTTCTCCTCATCGGCTGGCTGATTGCCTACGTAGTATCGCGGCTGATCGGCAACCTGCTGCACCGAACCAACCTGGACGACCGCGTGGCAGGTATGCTGCGCACCGAACAGAACACCGCCGCGGACGGGCCGCGGGTGACACGCTGGGTGACCGGCGCGGTGTTCTGGATTCTCCTGCTGTTCGCCGTGGTGGCGTTCCTGCAGGTGCTCAACCTTTCGATTGTCTCGGCGCCGCTCAACCTGGCGCTCAGCTCGGTGATCGGCTTCCTGCCGTCGCTGTTCAGCGCGCTGGTGCTGCTGTTTGTAGCATTCCTGGTAGCCACCTTCCTGCGCATGATCATCACGCGCGTAGTGGGGGCATCCAGCCTGTCTCGCCGCGTGACCGAGAATGCCGAAGTGAGCGCGCAGGGGCGCGTATCACTGGGCGAGACGGTTGGCAATATCGTCTACTGGCTGGTGTTCCTGCTGTTCCTGCCGGCCATTCTGGGTGCGTTGAACCTGAACGGCATCCTCGCGCCGGTGCAGAACATGGTCAACGAGGTGCTGGCCTTCCTGCCCAACCTGCTGGCGGCGGCGCTGATCCTGGCGGTGGGCTACTTCGCCGCGCGCATCGTGCGCCAGATCGTGGTGGGCCTGCTCAACAGCGTGGGCGTCAACCGCATCGGGCAGCAGGTGGGCATCGCGCAGACCGAGCGCACGCCCAACCTGGCCAACGCGCTGGGCACGCTGGTGATGGTGCTGATCATGATCCCGGTGGCGATCGCGGCGCTCAACGCGCTCAACATTCCGGCCGTGTCACAGCCGGCGGCGGCCATGCTGACCACCGTGCTGAACGCCATCCCGTTGATCTTTGGTGCGGCGGTGCTGATCACCCTTACCTACTTCGCGGCGCGGCTGGTGGGCAACCTGGTGTCCGGCCTGCTGGCCGGCATGGGCTTCGACCGCCTGTTCCGCAGCCTGGGTTTTAACGAGGTGACCCCGCGCATGGGCGCCGAGCCGCTGCCGGCTACCGGCACGCAGGCCGACCTGGCCGCGCCAGGCTGGAGCCCGTCGCGCATCGCCGGCATGCTGGTGACGGTGGCGCTGGTGCTGTTCGGCGTGATCGCCGCGGCTAACATGCTGGGCTTCCTGGTCATCTCTACCATGGTGGCGGGCTTCCTGACCCTGGCGGGCAACATCCTGCTGGGGCTGGCGATCCTGGGCCTGGGGCTGTACCTGTCTTCGCTGGCCGAACGCGCCATCCGCGGCTCGGGCGCGACGCAGGCCAACATCCTGGCGACCGCGGCGCGCGTGGCGATCATCGTCTTCTCGGGTGCGCTGGCGCTGCGCCAGATGGGCCTGGGCGAAGATATTGTCAACCTGGCGTTTGGGCTGCTGTTTGGCGCGGTGGCGGTGGCGTTTGCGCTGGCCTTTGGCCTGGGCGGGCGTGACGTGGCCGCGCGGCAGCTCGAAAACTGGCGCAGCCGCCTGAAGGACATGGGTGACCGCGGAATGGGCTCTGTGCCCACCACCGGCGGCCCCAGCGGCCTCACCGGCGACATGTCGGGCGGCTACGGCGGCAGCTCGGGCTTCACCGGCGGCGAAAGCAACTTCGGCGGTGGCGCCGGCTTCTCGGGCGGCGGCAGTCACACCGACGAGGAGCCTGGCTTTAGCGGTGGGGTGAGCAGCCACAACAGCGGCGGCGAAACCCTGCTGCGGCGCGGCGGCGAAGGCGAGGGCATGCTGCCGCCGGCGGAAGAGGGCGACGTGCATAGCGATATCCCCGATACCGGCTTCGCGTCGGATCAGGGCATCGAGGACGTGGATATGGGCAGCGGCCTGTACGGCCCGCGCGACCATGAAGAGCCGCACAATCCTGATATCGGCGACGACGAAGACGGCATGCGCGACCGCAACTTCTAAGGGGAGTTGTTTCTCGAAAAAACTGGGGCCGGCTACTCGCCGGCCCCGGTTTTTTTAATGGCCGCGGGCGCGGACGTACTGGCTGACGTCGAGATTGAAGCGGATTTCGTCCAGGCCGAGCGCGGCCCAGGGTTGGCCGTCGTCCAGCCAGGTGGCATAGGAAATCGACGGCTTGCCGGGGGAAACGACCTCGTTGGTGATCCACAGCACCTTGTCTGTATCACCCCTGGCCTTGAAGCGCATGGCTTCCATACGGTCCACCAGCCCGGTGTGCGGGTTGAAGCGCACCACGAAGTTCTCCTCGCTGTCCTCGTAGGGCACGAACAGGATGGCAGTGTTCTCGTCCACCGCCTGCCAGCGGGCGCGTGGATCGCTGAGCCACAGGGCGGGGAACCAGCCGCCCTCGGCCCACAGCGCCAGGTTGGCGCCCTGGTTGGTGTTGGGGTCATTATAAAACGTGCCCATCGGGCTTTCGAAGAAGCTCTTCCCGTCGATGATGCCTTCCTGGGTGATCAGAAAGGGAATATTGAAGATGGTGACTTCAAAATAATGGCGGTAGCTCTTGCCGGCCTCGTGCACGATGACGTAGCGGGTGGGCATCCACACGCCAAACGGGCGGATGCGCCCGCGCCCGGTGATGACCACGCTGTGGATCACGGGGATCTGGTCGCCGTAGGTGGCGCGGTAAAAGCGCTCTACCGGCGCGGGCAGCCCGGCCGGCAGCGGCATGGTCTGGGTTTCCCCGGCGGGCAGGTCGGGCATGGCGAAGGCTTTGGGCCGCACCTGCAGCCCCAGCCAGGCGATCAGAACGAGCGCGGCCAGGATGATGAGGACGATGATGAGCGGCTTCATATGGAAAGTCCTTTCAGGGGGATGGGACAATTATATGAAGCCGGGCGTAGAACGTCAATGTCCTGGATATTTATCGATGATGGCCCATACCCGCTGGGCGCTGTCGGATTACGCGGTCAGCGCGCGCACGGGGGCGAAGCTGCGGCGGTGGATGGGGGTGGGGCCGAGGCGCAGTAGGGCGGCCAGGTGCGCGGCGGTGCCGTAGCCCTTGTGCGCGGCGAAGCCGTAGCCGGGGTAATGCGCTTCCAGCGCGGCCATGTGCGCGTCGCGCGCGGTTTTGGCCAGTACCGAGGCGGCGGCAATGCTCAACGAGCGGGCGTCGCCTTTAATCAGCGCGGTCTGCGGCAGGTGCACGCCGGGCAGCCGCAGCGCGTCCAGCAGCAGGTGCTGCGGCGCGGCGATGAGCTGCGCCAGCGCGCGGTGCATGGCCAGTCGTGTGGCCGGCAGGATGCCCAGCGCGTCAATCTCACCCGGGCCGCTGAAGCCCACGCCCCAGCCCAGCGCCGCGGCGCGGATTTCCTGCGCCCAGCAGGCGCGCTGGCGCGGGGTCATCTGCTTGGAATCGCGCACGCCGGAGAGGCGCGCGGTGATGGCGCAATCGCCGGGGGGCAGGGCCACCACGCCGGCGCACACCGGACCCGCCCACGCACCGCGCCCGGCTTCGTCCAGCCCGGCTACCACCATTACCCCGGCCGACCATAACGCCTGCTCGAAAGAAAGGTCGGGGCAGGCGGGCAGCGTGGCGAGGTCAAACTTTGTGGTCATAACGGCCCTGGTGGGCGTTGCGGCGGATGTGCAGCAGGTCGGAACCCATGCGCAGCGAGTCTTCCACCAGGCGCACGCGGCTGTCGGGATTGAAGTACCAGTTGACCGGCACCTCAACGATCTGATAACCCATGCGCCGGGCGATAAACAGCACTTCGACGTCGAAGGACATTCCGGTGAGGGTTTGCAGCGGGAAGACGCGCTCGGCCACGTCGGCACGGAACAGCTTGAAGCCGCACTGCGTATCCTGCAAGCCGGGCAGGGCCATCCAGCGCACCATGGCGTTGAAAATACGCCCGATGATATGGCGGTAGGCCGGCTCGTTGTAGCGCACCGCGCCGGGAGCTTCGCGCGAGCCGATCACTACCTGGGGGTCGCTGAGCTGAGGCGGCAGGAAGCGGTTGACTTCCTCAATCGGCATGGAAAGGTCCACGTCGCAGATGAAGCGATACTGCCCGCGCGCGGCGAGCATGCCGCTGCGCACTGCCAGGCCCTTGCCGCGCCGGGTTTCGCGCAGAACGCGCAGCCAGGGAAAGACGCGCGCAAAGTCCTGCGCCAGCGTATAGGTGCTGTCACTGCTGCCGTTTTCGACCACGATCACTTCCGCCTGGTAGGATTGGCGCGACAGAAAATCATGGATCGACTGCACCGCCGCGGGCAGGCGCATTTCTTCATTATGGACGGGGATAATGATGGAAAGGAAGATGGGTGAGGAAGCAGCCATGCGTGCTTATCCCGCATGCGCGCGTGCCGGGGCGATGGATGCGCGCGCGAGCCAGATCAAAACAGGGGTACGCCTTCCAGCCTGTCCTGCGAGCCGGTGACCTTACCGGTGACCACCATCGGATGATCGCGGTCGCCACTCAGGGAGAGGGGATCGCCGCTCAGATCAAAGGTGCTGGCCAGGTACTGCTTGCGCTGGCCGGCGTAGAAGCGTTTTTTGCCTTTCAGGCGCTGGATCAGGTCGTCGCGGGTGAGCAGAACGCGGTCGGAGAACGTGGGACCGCGGCGCTCGTAGACGCGCACCAGCTCGATTTTGCCATCCGGCGCGTAACGCACCGCTTCCACAACCCCATCAAATTTCCGCACTGCCATAGGCTCTTTCCCAACCTTTGTGTTGTCGCCCGTTTTTTTGTGTCGGGGTGGGCGGACTCGAACCGCCGACCCCCGCGTCCCAAACGCGGTGCGCTACCAACTGCGCTACACCCCGGTACGGGTAAGAGTATAATCCGAATACGGCGCGCGCGCAAGCGCCGGAGACGCTATGCCCAGATCCACGCCCCGCTTTCTCATTTTGCTGGCCTGCCTGCTGGCGGCCGGGTGCGCGCCCGCGGAAGCGGGCGCGGCCAGGTCTACCCCGCTGCCCATGCCAGGCGCCACGCCGGCTGCGATGCCGACCACTGCACTGCCGGCCCCGGCCACCGCCACATCTGCGCCGCAGTCCGGCCCTGCCGCGGAGCCGCAGGCGGCAACCTGCAGCGAGACGCGCGGACGGGTGGAAAAGGTAGAAATTCCCAGCCAGGCGCTGCCGCGGCCGCTGCGCGCGCAGGTGTACCTGCCGCCGTGCTTTGACGCGCGCGCCGCGCGGCGCTACCCACTGCTGGTGCTGCTGCATGGCCAGGGCGCGGATGATACCCAATGGGTGCGGCTGGGCGTGCCGCAGAAGGCTGACGCGCTGATCGGCTTGGGGTTGATCGCGCCATTGGTAGTGGCCATGCCCTACGAGCAGGATTCGTTGAGCAACCCCAACGAGAGCCATTACGACCAGGCCGTGGTGGAGGAGCTGCTGCCCCACCTGGCGCAAGAGTTTGCCGCCTGTGACCGGCGCGATTGCCGCGCCATCGGAGGGCTGTCGCGCGGAGCAGCGTGGTCGGTGCGCGCCGCGCTGGGGTTTGGCCAGCCGTTTGCCGCGCTGGGGCTGCACAGCCTGGCGCCGTTCTACGGCGATTACACGCGCCTGCCATACCAGGCGCGTGACGTGCCGGCCGGGGCGATGCCGGCGGTGTGGATGGACAGCGGCAGCCGCGACCGGTATCTGTCACAGGCGCGGCATTACAGCGGCCTGCTGGAGGATTATGGCGTGGCGCACGAGTTTCACCTGTTCGCCGGCGAGCACGAAGAGGCGTACTGGTCGCGCGGCGTGGAGCGCTACCTGCGCTGGTACGCGGCGCAGATCGCGCCGTAATTACTCGTACTTCAGCGCAATCACCGGGACGAGGTTGGCGGCGCGCAGAGCGGGGTAGAGGCCGGAGAGCAGACCGATGAGCGTGGCAAAGACGATGGCAAAACCGGGCAGCCATACCGGGGTGTAAACGGCCGCCTCAGGCGGCGGCGAGCCCCACTGCGCGGCTCGGCTGGCCAGCGCCGGCAAAACCACCGCGTTGACGCCCTGGCCAGCCAGCCAGCCCAGCGCCACGCCGCCAATGCCGCCCAGGAAGCCAATTCCGGCTGCCTCGCCCAGGAAGATCGTGAGCACGTCACGGTTGGTAGCGCCGATAGCCTTCATCAGGCCGATCTCGCGCGTGCGCTCGAGGATGGCCATGGCCATGGTATTGGCAATACCGATGGCGGCCACCAGCAGCGCCACCGCGCCCACGCCGCCGAAGATGACCTGCACGATGACGTAGAAGTTACTCACGCCCTGCACCGCTGACTGCGGGGTATAGGCCATAAAGCCCAGCGCGGTGATGCTGTCGGCCACGGCCAGCACGTTGTCCACGCTGTCAACCTTTACCGTGGCCTGGTCGTAACCCTCGCGGTTGCGATTGATACGCTTACCCATCGCCCATTCGTTCCAGGCGGTCACATCAGCCATGTTCACCAGCAGCGAGTAGTCGCCTTCGTTACGCGACTCTTTGAGGATGCCGGTGACGCGCAGCATAACCGTCTTGCGCACCTCGGTACCATCGCTGGTGTACTTGGTCAACACCACTTTCACCTGCTGGTCGAGCAGGTCGGGCGGCGCGGGTGGCTCCTGGCCGGGGCGCTGCTTGGGGTCCATAAAGTTGCGCAACATGGGCGCGCCAATCAACGCGGTGCCTTTTTCAATGGTGCCGACGCCTTCCTGCACGGTGTACCCCAGCTCGGAGATGTCTGCCACACCCACGCCCATGATGTTGGCGTAAGCTTCGAGACGCGCATACTGGATCACGCTCATCGTCTTGAGGTTATCTTTGGTGATCACCTTGCTGACGTTGGGGATGGCGGCAATATCGGCCAGGTTGCCGTCGGTGAGCAGCTTGACGGTGGACTGGCCACCGGCCATGCCCCCGCCGCCGCCGCCGTTCATGACCGGGCCCTGGTCGTACTGCGGCATGACCATAATGGCGGTCAGGTCGGAAATGCCGCCGAGCTGGCTGGTGGCGTTGCGCTGCAGGCCGTTGCCCAGCGAAACCAGCATCACCACGGCCGCCGTGCCGATGACTACGCCGATGGCGGTGAGCGCAACGCGGCCCTTGCGGCGGCTGAGGTTATAGAAGATCAGGCTGAGCAGGTCAAAAATGCGCATAACAGTTTACCCCAGGGGTTTGCCTTCGCTGGGCACACCCGGATCAGGCGGCATGTTCGGGTCCACCGGCATCTCGGGGCCAGACGGCTGCGGCGTGCCGCTGTCGAGGCCGACCAGGCCCTTGAAGAAGCGCACCACCTTCTGCCAGAACGTTTCGCTGCCCCCGGCCATGCCGCCATCGGTGGGCATTTCGCCGGGCATGCCGCCGGGGCCCATATTGGGCGGCGGCTCCATCGGCGCGGCCTCGACCACTGTGACCGGCAGGGTCTTTTCGATGGTGCGTGATTGGTTGAAGTCATCGGTGTACTGGATGATGATCTTCAGCGGGGCTTCGCCGGGCTGGTTGGGGATGAACATCACATCCAGTGGGAAGTAACCGCCGGCATCCAGCGTACCCACCAGACTGACGTTATTCATCAGCTCACCGGCATCGCTGCTGATGGTCATGTTGCCCAGCACCACCGGTTTGCGCCCCAGGTTGGTGACCTGCACCGGCAGGCTGTTCGGCTGCATGGCGCTGATCATACCCGGGTCGCGGTAAAAATTAACCTCGATCTGCGGGATCTGGTAGACCAGCAGGGTGATCATCTGGTCGTCGACCATGCGCCGGCCTTTTTCATCGCCAAACACCAGCGAGAGCTTGAGCGCGTAGGCGCCCGGGTTGGCGGAAACGTTGACAATCAGCTTCTGCTGGAACTGCAGCGTGCCGCCTGCAGGCACATCGCCCAGGTATTGCAGGTTGGAAGAGCCAAGCGGCGCGAAGACGCTTACATCCGCCCCGGCGCCCTGCACCCCGCCCGGAACGGGCGTGCCATCCAGCGAGGTGCTGTCTCCCGTGCCGCCGCCGCCAATCACCATGGCGACCGAGCTGGCCGGGCTGCTGCCCACGTTGCGAATTTCGAGGGTGAGGGTGAAGACCGAGCCGGGCTGCAGCGGGTCGACGTCGGTTTTATAGCTGCTAACCACCATCTGCGCGCGCGGCTGCGCGGTGCCGGTGGGAGTGGGCGTGGCCGTGGCGGCTGCTCCGCCCGACCAGCCGCGTACCGGCAGGGTCAGGTTAAAGCTTTCGGCGAAGGTCAGGCCATCGGGACTGGTGTAATTCAGGCTGACCGGCACGCTGCCGTTGAGCTTGCCCCACAGGTCGGTGCTCACGCTGAACTCTTGCGAGATTTCTTTGGTCTTGCCCTGGTTGAGCGTGCCGACCGCGACCACGCCGCCGGTGTCGATGGGCAGAAAGTCGGCGCCGCCGAAGGTGAAGATCAGGTTGAGCGCGTCGGCGCGGCCTACGTTTTTAATCGACAGGAACAGCCGGAACTTGTCTCCCGGCACGACCGAATCTTTGTCCATGTAGGTGGATTGGATCACCACGATGGGCCGGTCCACCGCGCCGGGTTCTACGACCGGCGGCTCGGGGGTATCGGTCTGCGCGAAGGCCGGCGCGGGAAATACCAGCAACGTGGCCAGCAGCGCAAGGGCGATCCAGAACGCAAAGGATGGTTTTTTGAACATGGGCAAATTCCTTCCGGCAGGTTATTCCTGCGTGGCAATCGAGGCTTCGTAGGCTTCTTTGGAGACCAGCAGTCCGTCGAGAATATAGATCATGCGCGTGGCAAAGCGCGCCATACGCGGGTCATGCGTAACAACAATCACCGTGCGGCCCTGGTTATGCAGGTCGGCGAGCAGTTGCATCACCGCCAGGCCGGTGGCGCTGTCCAGGTTGCCGGTGGGCTCATCGGCCAGGATGATGGGCGGGTCATTGACCAGCGCGCGGGCTACGGCCACGCGCTGCTGCTGGCCGCCCGACATTTCGGTGGGACGGTGGCGACCGTATTTTTCCAGCCCGAGCTGTTCGAGCAGGTGCGAGGCGCGTTTCTGGCGCGCGCGGGGCGGCGTGCCGGTGAAGCGCATGGGGAAGGCCACGTTTTCGATGGACGTCATGCTGGCCACCAGGTTGAACTGCTGGAAGATGAAGCCCAGCGTGCGCCGGCGGTAAATGGCCAGCTTGTTCTCGTCCATTTCGCTCAGGTCGAGCCCGGCGACGTAGATTTTGCCGCTGGTGGGGCGGTCGAGGCCGCCCAGCAGGTGCAGCAGGGTGCTCTTGCCCGAGCCGGAAGGGCCCATGATGACCGTGAACGTGCCGCGCTCGATCTCCAGGTCTACCCCGGCCAGGGCATGGACGCGGGTATGGCCCATGACGTAAACTTTGCGCAGGGCGTGAACCTGGATGTATGCGCCGTTGGTTTCCATAGATCCCGGCTTAGAAGAACATGAACTGGCTCTGCACGTCCAGCCCGGCAAGCTGCGCGGCGAGGAATTGCAGCAGCGCGCCGATGATGACCAGCAGCAGCACGGAAATCAGAACCGCGGTGAAAGCCTTGCCACGCGCCATGCCGGTAACGCGTACGCCAGTCCATAGCAGGAAGATCTGCCAGATCAGGTACAGGTCAATGGCGCCCAGCAGCAGGCGGGCAAAGAGCAGCCAACCGCTGGCATCGGGGGCGAGGAATCCGGAAAGCCCGGGGTTGTTGATCAGCGTTTTGCCGCCCAGCATGGCGCTGAGCTGCACCAGGTGCCGCAGCGCAAAGGGCAGGCTGGCCCACGCGGTGATGTTATAGGCGGTGGTCATGGTGATGCTGTTGGAGCTGCCCAGCGTGGTGAGCGCCAGGTGCAGCACCGCACCCAGCAGGAACCAGCTCAGCCAGACGCTGGCCAGCGCGCTAATGGCGGGGAAGACATACACCTGCACCGGACCGTAGGCGCTGGCCTGGGCATCCAGGTACTGCTGCTGCTGCTCGGGCGTCATCCATTGAAAGCTCTCCGGCGGCTCGGGTGGGTTGGCAGCGGCGGCGGCCTGGCGCAGCGGCCCGGCGGCAAACACCGTGGCCAGCGCGAGCACCGAGAGGATCAGCAGCGGCAGCAGCCACACGGCGCGCTCCTGGCGCGTGATGGCGGCCAGGGTGCGGCGCGGGGCGTACCAGATGGACAGCAGCCAGATCAGCCGCTCGCGGCGCGGGGCCGGCAGATAGGCATCCAGCTCTTCAACTTCAACCATAAGGGCACCTTGGAACAGCGAAATGTACGCCAGTTTGCTACAAAAACCGGCCTGTGTTTAAGACGCTCGAACATGTGGAAAGTTCCTGCGCGCAGCGGCGCAACCCGATTCTACTCCATTCTGGCTGGTATGGACAACTTCTTATATTTTCCGATAGGTTTCGTGCTATCATCACGCGCATGAGCAGCGATACGTTCCCGGCTTCCGAGTTTGACGATTGGGCCGCCAATTATGATGCTGACGTGCAGGACAGCGCCTTCCCGTTCAGCGGCTACGCCGGCGTGCTGCGGCTGATCTTCGAACAGGCTGCGCTACAACCGGGCATGAACGTGCTCGACCTGGGCGTGGGCACGGGTAACCTCGCGGCGCTGTTCGTGCAGGCGGGCTGCCGCGTGCGCGGGTTAGATTTTTCGGCGCGCATGCTGGAGATCGCGGCGCGCAAGCTGACCGGCGTGACGCTGGCCCAGGGAGACCTGCGCGAGGCGCTGCCCGCGGCGCTGGATGGGCGCTACGATGCCCTTGTTTCGGGTTATACCTTCCATCATTTCCCACTGGGCGAGAAAGTGGAGATTGCGCGGCGGTTGTTGGATAAATATGCTCGCCCGGGCGCGCCGCTGCTGGTGGGCGATATCGCTTTTGCGGATGCGGCGGCGCAAGAATCACTGCGCCGCGCGCTGGGCGAGGCGTGGGAGCAGGAAGAATACTGGCTGGCGGACGCGGCCGAAACTGCTTTCGCCGCGACCGGGATGCGCCTGGTGTTTACGCCGGTTTCGAATTGCGCGGGGGTATTTCGCATTTTACAGAATCTGTAGGGTGCTCTTCGAGCAAGGCGTACCAAATCGTGACGCTCCTCAAAGAGAGCCCCAAGAAGAAGTGAATGCGCTTTGCGCTGCCACAATTTACTAGGGAATCTCCCTGCGCTGCTTAGGATTCTTCCGTCTACCTTCTGCGCGGGCAGGTGGATAGACTCAACGCATGAACATGGAAACCGAAGCCCCGCTGCAATTTGGCAAATATGAATTCGGGCCGCTGGCCCTGCAAACCCTGATCTACCACGGCCAGCGCCGGGGCAGCCTGACCCGCGCGGATATACTCGATGCTGTGCCAGACGCTGAATATGACACCGGGTTGTTCGATGCCATCCGCGCGCGGGTGGAGCAG
The DNA here is from genome assembly GCA_039810245.1 of Longilinea sp. Lineage (GTDB taxonomy): Bacteria > Chloroflexota > Anaerolineae > Anaerolineales > Anaerolineaceae > CALDSL01. The sequence continues at coordinate 102,008 of JBDHWQ010000006.1, forward strand.
GCCGGTATCCCCTACACCGAAGAAGTGCCGGGCGAGGAATCGCCGCTGGAGCGCTTCAACGAGGAAGTGGAAGCGCTGGCATCCCTGGCGCAGACGCTTTCGCCGGAAGAGGATATGCTGGCCGACATCGAAGCCGACAATATGATCCGCATGTACCTGCGCGAGGCCACGCGTACGCCGCTGCTCAATTCGGAGCAGGAAGTGGCGCTGGCAAAGCTGATCGAGCAGTGCAAGCTGGCCCAGGAGGAACTGAACCGCGGGGTGAAAGACGCGCAGCGCCGGCGCGAGCTGGAGCAGGCCATTGAGCGCGGACAGCAGGCGCGCGACCACCTGATCCAGGCCAACGCGCGGCTGGTGGTGAGCGTGGCGCGGCATTATGGCAACAACGGCCTGCCGCTGCTTGACCTGATCCAGGAAGGCAATATCGGGCTGATGCGCGCGGTGCGCAACTTTGACTACAAGCGCGGGTTCCGTTTCAGCACCTACGCCACGTGGTACATCCGCCAGGCGATCACGCGCTCGCTGGCTGACCAGGGGCGGCTGGTGCGCATCCCCGCATACCTGAGCGACCAGATCGTCACCCTGCGCCGCCAGCAGAACCAGCTCCAGCAGCGGCTCGGCCGCCCGCCGACTACCGTTGAGCTGGCCGAAGCGGCCGGGCTGCCGCCCGACCGGGTGGAGCAGATGCTGGAGATTTCGCGTCAGCCGGTGTCATTACAGTCGCCGGTGGGCGATGAGGGCGACGAGGAACTGGGCGACGTGCTGAGCGATACCAATACGCTCAACCCGGAAGAGACGGTATTTCGCGAGCTGACCGCCGAGGAAATCCATCGCCAGCTCACGACGCTGCCGGCGCGCGAGCGCGAGCTGCTGGAGATGCGCTTTGGCCTGGGCGGTGATGAACCCATGAGCCTGGCCGAGATCGGGCAGCGCATGGGCATCAGCCGCGAGCGGGCGCGCCAGCTAGAGGCGCAGGCGCTGCGGCGCCTGCGCGAGCCGAACTCCCGGCGGGGGAACAAGGATTAAGCATTGTTCAACAAGAAAGCCGCCTCAGTGGCGGCTTTCTTATTGGTGCTGCTGCCCGAACATACTACTGGTTGATCCCACGCGCATAAGAGATCAGGTAGATGGCGAAGGGAATGACCACCAGGGCGACGAGATAGAACCACAGGGTGTCGCCTTCCAGGGCGGGGAGCTGGGCGTTGCTGGCAAACGACGCCCATAGCAGCCCGGCATAGCCGAGGATGGTAGCCACCCAAAATGCGCGGTTGCCAGCCTGGTTGCGGATGGCCACGCGGCGCTCGTCTTTCTCTTCGGCCATCGTGCGCGCGGCGGTGACGCCATCCGTGCGCAGCGCGCGGTAGGTAACGAAACGAGACAGGGCAACCCCCAGCAGCAGGATGCCCAGCCCGGTGACGATGCGCGGGTCGAAGGGCAGGTTGCCGGCCCAGCGCTCCAGCACCGCGCCGGTGAGCGCCAGAAGGATGCCGGCCGCCAGAAACATATACGCGCCGCGCTGCTTGCTTGCCATCCATTGTGAACGGTTATTCATGGTCTTGCTCCTCGGAATAGACGAACAGGTCTTCAATTTTGATCTCAAACAGCCGCGCCAGGCGAAAGGCGAGCAAGATCGACGGGTTGTAGCGCCCGCGTTCCAGCGAGATAATCGTCTGGCGTGAGACTTCGACCCGGTCGGCCAGCTCCTGCTGGGTCCAACCACGCGTCACGCGCATTTCTTCCAGCCGGTTTTGCATGTGCGCTCTCCTGTAAAGCTTACTTTACATAGTATAACGCGTTTTGTAGAAATGTCAAGTGGGCTTTACATGAAGTTGACGAGCAGTTTTCTTCCGGCGCGCTGGCAAGCGTTAGTGGGTTCCGAGAATCATTTCCACCTGGTGCGGGCGTCCATCGTCCGCCAGCGGGATGTTGCCAGCAGGCTGTTCAACGCCGTCCACGCGCACCGATGGGCTGCCGCCTTTGCGCACGTGAATGGTGTACAGGCTGCTGCCACAGCGGTACTCCAGCGTGTACTCATCCCATTCGGGAGGGATTGCCGGTTGGATGTGCAGCGCTTGGCCTTCGCGGCGCAGCCCGAGCAATGCTTCGGTGCCCAGTCGATAGAGCCAGGCCGCCGAGCCGGTGTACCAGGTCCAGCCGCCGCGGCCGGTGTGCGGGTCCACGCCGTACACGTCCGCGGCGATTACGTACGGCTCCACTTTATAACGCTGCAATCCACTGTCATCGCCGGCGTGCAGCGCCGGGTTGAGCAGCCGCAGCAAATTTCCGGCGCGTGCTCCATCGCCCAGCATGGCGTAAGCCCATACCGTCCAGATAGCGGCGTGGGTGTACTGCCCGCCGTTCTCGCGGATGCCGGGCACGTAGCCTTTAATGTAGCCGGGATCGAGTGGGGTCTTATCAAAAGGTGGGGTGAAGAGCAGGATCAGGCGGTCTTTTTCGCGCACCAGGCGCTCCTGCACCGATGCCATCGCCTGGCGCTGGCGCTGCGGATCACCGCCGCCGCTGATTACCGCCCAGGACTGGGCGATGGCGTCAATCTGGCATTCCAGGCTGTTGCGCGAACCGAGCGGCTGGCCGCTGTCGTAGAAAGCGCGCAAGTACCAGGCGCCATCCCAGGCGCTTGCTTCCAATGCGGCGCGCAGCTCGGCGGCGCGAGCGCGGTAGGCGTGTGCGTCCAGCGGGCTGCCATGGGTTTCACTCACCGCGGCGAAGCGCTGCAGGGTATCCAGCAGGAACCAGCCCAGCCACACGCTTTCCCCGCGGCCTTCGATGCCCACGCGGTTCATGCCGTCGTTCCAGTCGCCGCCGCCCATCAGCGGCAGGCCGTGCGCGCCGCGCGTATCGCCGCGCGCCAGGGCGCGGCGGCAGTGTTCGTACAGCGAGTGGCTCTCCGGGGTGGTTTCAAACTGACCGTAATGCTCTTCTTCCCCGGCGGCAAGCTCGGGGCCGGTGAGGAAGGGCACCTTTTCCACGAGGATAGACTGGTCGCCGGTGACGCGCACATATTCGCTGGTCACGTAAGGCAGCCACAGCAGGTCGTCGGAGAAGCGCGTGCGCACGCCGCGCCCAGAGGGCGGATGCCACCAGTGGAGCACGTCGCCCTGGGTGAACTGGTGCTGCGCGGCGAGCAAAATCTGCTCGCGGGCAATTGCCGGCGTGGTGGGCAGCAGGGCGAGCACATCCTGAAGCTGGTCACGAAAGCCAAACGCGCCGCTGGACTGATAAAACGCGGTGCGGCCCCAGATGCGGCAGGAGAGTGCCTGGTACAGCAGCCAGCGGTTGAGCAGCGGGTCGAGGGCGGCGTCGGGGGTGCGCACCTGCAGGCCACCCAGCAGGTCATCCCAGAAGGCATGGGTAGCATCCCAGGCAGCGGACGCGGCCTCTTCGGCGCGGTAGGCCTGGATGAGCTCCAGGGCGTGCTGGCGGCTGCTGCCCTGGCCCAACACGAAGAAAATCTCTTCGCTGCCCCCAGGGGGCAGATCGATATGAAGCTGGAGCACCGCGCAGGGGTGGTCGCCGGGGGTGACGCGGCCTTCCAGGCCGATGCGGCCGAGTGCGGCCGGCGCAGCCATGCTTCCGTTGCGCCCGAGGAACTCGGCGCGGTCGGCGGTCATGCCGTGGACGCGCTTGCTGGCGGCCAGGAACGCCACGCGCTCCGCGAACTCGGCGCTGTAGGGGTTGCTCACCAGCAGGGCGGCCTGCTCATCCAGGTATTCGGGGATGAGGAAGGGCTGGGTGGTGGCGCGCAACGTACCCAGCACCCACTCGACGTACTGCGTGGCGGTGATGCGCCGCGGGCGATCCCAGGTGTTTTCCAGGCGCAGGTGGATAAACTTCACCGGGGCATCCGGGGCGGCGTATAGGCGCAGGCGGTGGCGCAGTCCGTTGGTATGCTGCTCAAACTGGGTGTACCCGGCGCCATGACGCACGCGGGAATGCCCGCCCTGCCCGGCGGGCTGGGGTGTGGGCGTCCACACGGCCCCGGTCTCTTCGTCGCGCAGGTACAGTGCCTCACCGCTGGGATCGGTCACCGGGTCGTTGGACCAGGGGGTCAGGCGGTTTTCGCCGCTGTTGCCAGCCCAGGTGGTGCTGGCTCCGCTTTCGGTCACCAGGAAGCCGAAATCCGGGTAGCCGACGACGTTGCTCCAGGGTAGCGGGGTCTGCCTGCCGGGCGGCAGGTCAATCACATATTCACGCCCACCGGCGCCAAAACCACCCAGACCATTGAAAAACGACAGCGGCTCGAGGGCCGGCAGAGGGGGCGTGCTCTCGCTCTCATCGCCCGGCACGCGGCTGGGCGTGAAGGCGGGCAGGTGCTGCACCGGGGTGCTGTATGGCGCAAGCTGTTCGGCCAGCGATCCGCGCTCATCGAGCAGCACCACGCGCGCGGCGGTGCGCAGCAGGGTGCGCTCGGCGGGTTTCATCTGGTCGGCGTACACCACGAAAATGCCGCCGCGCTGGTTGATCCAGGCGTCGCTGCCGCTGCGGGTGATCAGGCGGTAAAGCAAGCGGTTCATTTCCGCGCCATAATCGGTGTGCTGCGCGTTGAGGATCACCAGGTCGATCAACATACCGCGCTCGCGGAAAAAGTGGTGCGCCAAAACGGCTTCGCGTACCAGCTCCAGCTTTTGTGTGTCGCGAATTTCAACCAGCAGGATGGGGTAATCGCCGGAAATGCCAAACGGCCACAGGCCGCTCTGGCCCATGCGATTGGCGCTGATCACGTCGGCGCCGGCGCGCGATTGCGGCAGGGGATACACCAGACTGGAAAGCAGGCGTGAGAACTGCTCCAGCGTATCACCGCCCAGCTCGGCGCGGCGCAGGCGGTTTTCCGCGCTCGACTGCGCCAGGTCAAAGGCATGCTGCACCGCGTTTTCAGCCCGGTAGCGCGCGGCCAGCGACAGCAGCTCTTCGCGGCTGCCAGCCGCGAATGTGACCCAGGCTGCCGATTGGCCGCTGTGCGGCTGGATGGTGATATCCAGCCCGAGTGAGAATACCGGGTCGAGGGTGGAGCCGGTACTGCCAGCAGCAGGACTGCCATCCAGCAGGCTGCGGGGGCGGCTGGGGCTGCCGCCGCGTCCGAAGAAAGCCATGCGGTCGGTTTCGAAGCGCGCCGGACTTGCGCCTTCCGGCGCCACCAACATGTGGCCCAGGTAAGGCGGGGTCTCTTTGTTCGAGCGCGGGCGGCGGCGAAAGACCAGCAGGCGCATATTTTCGACCCATTCGCTCTGGATAAACAGCTTGTTGAATGCCGGATGGCGCGCGTCGGCAGCCTGGGTGGTGAGGATTACCTCGCCGTAGCTGGTCAGGCGCAGGTGGCGCGGGCGCTCGCCGGGGTTGTGCACATGCACGCGGCGGATTTCCACCGCATCTTCGGGCGGTACGGTCACTTGCAGCGTGGCGGAAAGGCCGCTGCTTGCGCGCCGGTATTCGGCCATGTGCGCGTGATACACCACAGACGGCTCTTCGCCGGCTACTGGCAGCGGCTGCTTGCTCAGCGACCAGGGCTGGCCGGGCGTTTTGCCATCCAGGTCCTGCAGGTATAACCAGATGCCCTGATCGTCCAGCACGCCGTCGGGCTGCCAGCGCGTCAGGTCGGTGTCTTTCCATCGCAGGTAACCGCTACCAGAATTGCTCAACAGGCTGGTGAAGGATTCATTGGTCAGCAGGTGCACCTGCGGGATAGAGGTTTGCGTGGGCACGCTCCAGGGCGTCACGCTGACCAGTGGTGGGATCAGGCGCTGTGTGCCGCCCACGTTCTCCGACTCGGGGTCCTGCAGCGGCGCGGTTAGGGGCACCTGCTCCTGCAGCAGCAACTCCACGCTCCGGATTTGCGGGTCAGCGTGCATGCGGTCTACCAGCACGTTATTGTGCAGGTAGTTGACCATTGCCAGCAGCGCCATGCCCTGGTGGTGAGCCATGTATGAGCGCACGGTGGCGTGGTTTTCGCCGGCAGGCAGCCGTTTTTCGGTGAAATCTAGCGCCTCGTAGAACCCATACTGGCCCAGGCCGCCCAGCGCAGCCAGGCGCGCGGCATTTTGCATCACCTGGCGCGGCTGAAACCCGATTGCCATCAGGGAAGCATACGGCGCGACTACCAGGTCGTCGGCCAGGCCGCGCTTGAACCCAAGCCCCGGCACGCCAAAGGCGCGGTACTGGTAGTTCTGGTTGGCGTCAAAGTGATAGAAACCTGATTCGGAGATGCCCCAGGGCACATTGTGCTGCTGGCCGTAACGCATCTGCCATAACACGGCTCCATTGGCGCTCTCTTCCAGCAGCGTGCCCGGATAGGTGCGCAGGAAGAGCGTGGGCATCAGGTATTCAAACAGGGTAGCGCTCCAGGAGAGCAGCACGCGCATCCCATGCAGGCTGGTCACCGGGCGGTTGAGGTGCAGCCAGTGCTCCACAGGCACTTCGCCCGCGGCGATGGCAATCAGGCTGGTGATGCGCGCTTCGGATGCCAGCAGGTCATAATAATTGTCGTCCAGCCGGGCCGCGTCCAGGTTGTAGCCAATGTGGAAGACGTGCCGCTCGCGATTGTACAGAAAGCGAAAGTCCATATCTTCCACCAACTGCTCGGCTTCGCGCGCCAGCCGGTGGTAACTGGCAAGCATGATGGAGCTCTGCTCCCGCGCCTGTTCCATGCCATTGCTCAAGGTGTCCAGCCAGTACAGCGCGGCGGTGGCTTCATCATCGCGGCGGCCGGTGGCGCGGATGTGCTCTTTCACTGCACTGACGACCCCCTGCGCCTGGGCGGTATGCGCGCGGATCTCGCTGATGGCCGGGCTGTACGGCAGGGCGACACGCAGTTGGGCCAGGTCGGGGGCAAAATCCGCGCTGGAGAGCAGGTTGGGCGGGGCTTCCAGAAGAGGGATCCAGGGCACCAGCTCCTGGATGGTGCGTTCAATGCTTTTTACGTGCTGATCCAACTGGCGCGAGGCCTGCAAAATCGGCTGCAGGCTGCCGGACTCGGGTGAGTCTTCCAGCGTGGCGACGAATTCGGAAAGGTGGGCGGCGATCTGTTCCCAGTACGGCCCGCGCACCTGCTGGAACAGCGCGTACCATTGTGGAGTTTCTTCCCGTACCGCGAGCACCTGCGCGCGAATCTGCGTCACAAACTGTGAGAGAGCCTGGGCGGACTGTGAGCCGGCGCCGCCATTTAGCGCCAGCGCGCTTTCTACCACCTGGTCGAGCAGGTCCAGGTAGCCCTGCCAGCGGTTCCAGCGGAAGATGTGCGCGCGTGACATAGCCTGTAAGGACTGCGCCACCAGCACCAGGCAGGCAGCCAGGTTGCCGCTGTCTACCGTGGAAATGTAGCGCGGGGACAGCGCTTCGAGTGTGCGCGTGTCGATCCAGTTGATGAAATGCCCGCGGTAGCGTTCCAGCCGCGCGAGCGTATCCATGGTGGCGCTCAGGCGCGAGACGAGCGAATACTGGTCGATATAGCCCAGGTCATACGCGGCCATGGTAGATGCCAGCAGCATACCGGTGTTGGTGGGTGAGGTGCGGTGCGCCACCAGCCCCAGCGGATATTCCTGGTAGTGATCGGGCGGCAGCCAATGGTCTTCAGGGCCAACAAAAGCTTCGTAAAACGCCCACGTGCGACGCGCATAGCTGCGCAGCCGGCGCTCTTCCGCAGGCGTGAGGCGCTCGATCGCGCGGCGCACCGGGCGATTGAGCGCGGTGGCGATGACCGGGGCCGCCAGCCACAGGGCCAGCAGCGGCAGCGCAGCGGGCAGTCGCCGGGGGAATGCCCAGGCCAGCCCTGCGCCTACGGCCAGCGCCAGCAGCAGCGACGGCAGCATGTCGCGCAGAGCTTGCAGCGGTACAGCCAGCCGCAACTCCCTGGCGGTCTGCGCCGCGGTAGTCCACTGCAGCAGGTTGCGCCGGCTGATGGCCAGGCGGTAAAGCGTACGCACGATGGCCATCAGAGCATCCAGGGCCTCGAAGGGCAGGAAGGCAAGCACCAGCAGCCAGCGCAGCAGATCAAGCAGCAGCGGGCGCAGGATGGCACGCACAGATTCGCGCTGGAATACACCCTTTAACAGGGAGTACAGACCGTGGGTGAGCAGGGGCACAGCCAGGGTCAGGGCGGCCAGCGCGCTCCACAGACCGGCGGGGCCGGGCAGCACGCTCCAGCCGGCCAGCAGCAGCGCTACCAGGCTGGGGGCCAGCAGGCTGCGGCGCAGGTTATCAAACATTTTCCAGATGTCCAGCAAACCCAGACGCCCGCCCGCGCGGCGCGGGCGCAGCAGCCAGGGCAAAAGCTGCCAGTCGCCGCGCATCCAGCGTTCCGCCCGGCGCGCAAACTCAAAGTAATTGCCCGGGTAGTCTTCGATCAGGGTGATATCGGTGACCAGCCCTGCGCGGCCCAGCAGCCCTTCGAGCAGATCGTGGCTGAGCAGCTGGTTTTCGCCAATCTGCCCTTCCGTGCTGCGCTCGAACGCGCGCACATCGTAAATACCTTTGCCGACGTAAATGCCCTCGCCGGACAGGTCCTGATAGACGTCGGAAACGGCGCGCGAGTACAGGTCCAGGCCAATGTCGCCGGAAAAAATGCGCGAAAACCAGGACCGACTGGCGCTGCGCGGGCTGATTTCTACCCGTGGCTGCAGAATGCTGTAGCCGGCGACGATGCGGCTGCCCTGCGCAGAAAAAACCGCCCGGTTCAACGGGTGTGCCAGGGTACCGATCAGGCGGTTGGCGGCGCCTAGCGGCAGGATGGTATCCGCGTCGAGGGTAATGACGTAGCGCACGTTATTCAATAGGGACAGGTCGCCAACGATGGTGGTGAAATGGGGGTGGTCTTCGCCCAACAACATGCGGTTGAGATCGTGCAGCTTGCCGCGCTTGCGCTCCCAGCCCATCCACGTGCCCTCGGATGGGTTCCAGGCGCGTGTTCGGTGCAGCAGCAGGAACGGCCCGGATTGGCCGGCGCGATGGCGCGCGTTCAACTGCTCCACCTGCTGCGAAGCCATCCGCAGCAGATATTCGTCGTCGGGCTGCGTTTTGGCGTCCGCGTCGGCAAAGTCGCTGAGCAGGGCGAAGGACAGCCCCGCGGAAGGGTTGCGCAGGTAATGCTGTTCCAACTGGCGCACCAGCGACTGCACGCCATCGCGGTGAGTGAGCAGGCAGGGGACAATTACCAGCGTGCGCAGGTCGGCCGGAATGCCCTCGGATAAATCCACCTTGGGCAGCAGGGAAGGGGGGAGCACGAGCGTCACCCACCAGTTGATCACGCTGGTAGCCACCGTCAGCGCCGGCACCAGCAGCAGCGCCAGCGAGCTCAGCAGCAGACTGGTGCTGGCGCCCAGCCTAACGAGCAGCAGGGACGCCAGCCCAAGCAGCAGCGCGGTGAACAGCAGGCTGCCGCTCACATACAGCGCCACCCGGGCGTGCGCCATCATCCCGCGCGGGCGAATACCCAGACTGCGCTCCAGCACCGGGCGGCCATCATCCACCAGCCAGTAGCCGATGTGGGCCTCGCGCCAACCTGCCGGAGCCTGGCGGGCCATTTCCAGCGCGGCGGCGGCCACCTGATTTTCATCGCGGCGCGCAGCGTACGCCATGCGCTCCACTTCCTTGCGATAGTGGTCGCGGGTGGCAAAGTCCATGATCGAATAGACGCCGGCCGGGTCCTGGCCCAGGATTTGATCTACGCGGTTGACCGTCTCAAAGAACGCTTTCCAATCGGTATTCGAAAGCGCGCGCAGGCTGACCACCGCGTTAGCCACGATATCATCGTTTCCGGCATCCAGCTTGAATGGCGCCACCGCATACGGAAGTTCTTGCTCCGGTTTCACAATCTCGCGCAGCGCCACCAAAATACCTTCCATCAGCACGAACCGCAGAAAGATGGGCAGCGACCACAATTCACCCATCGAGAGCGGCGCGGCATCCTGGATCAGATCGACGAACTCGCGCAGCGTCTGGCCATTCCAGACGAACGATTGCAGCTCGAGCAGGTCGCGCGCGATGAAGTAAGCGCGTGGAAAACCGGGCTGTCCAAAGCGGTCTATTTTTGGCAGGCGGCGCAGAAAACCGGGCGAGAGGTCTTCCCGGATCTGGCGCAGCGATTGGCGCAGTATGTAATAGTTATCCAGCACCCATTCGGAAGCATATGAGACGTTGAGCGCATCGGCCGCGGTCTTTTGGAAGTATGCGTGATCGCCTTCCAACAGTTTTTCATACGCGTCCAGCCGCGCAAGGATATCCGCAGGCCTGGCAGCCGGCCGCGCGTTTTGGAACTCTGCGCGGATATGCTGCGCGGCGCGTTCGAGGGGCGAAGATTGCGGCTTACCGGCCGGCTGCGTTTTGACTTGCGAGAGGGTCATCCGCGGCTCCCGTAGCGGCTGGCCGCAATTTCCACGCGGGTGGGCTTCACCAGGTGAGGGGGAATATCCTGCAAGACCAGCACTGCCTGGGCGCCCTGCTCGATGTAGTGGCGTGAGACGCTGCCGTAGGGCCAATCGGCCTGTCCGCTCTGGCCGTGCGCGCAGAAGATCAGCAGGTCGGCATTTTCCTGTTCGGCAATTTCGTCCAGCGCGCGCGGGATGCTGTCTCCGACCACCAGGCGCACCGAGCACGGCACCGGCACGCGCACACACATTTCTTCCATGTAGGCGCTGCTGGCGGCCTGGCTGAGGTTCACGAACTCGTCAGCCAGGCGGGTGATCTCAGCGCTTTCGGGAACGCCGGTGATTACTTCAGGCCGTTTGAGCACGTGCGCCAGCAGAATCTCGCCAGCGTCGGCCTGAGCGATGGTCATGCCCACCGGCAGCGAACACTCGGCGCGCTTAGACAGGTCGAATGGCAGCAAGATCTTCCGGTAGGCCACTTCCGCGGCGGTCGATTCCAAAGCCTGGTACGCGCGTACCACCAGCACCGGCAAATAGATTTTTTCGATCACTTTGGCAACCACGCTGCTGATATTCCAGCGGCTAAGGCCGCTTTTCCCGTGGCTGCTCAACACCACCAGGCTGATCTCGTTGGTTTGCGCGTACTGGACGATGCTGTCCGGCGTGCGGCCTTCCAGAATCTGGTAATCAACCGACTGGCCGCTTTCGCCCAGGCGCGTGACCAGGCCGCGCAAATACAGGTCGGCTTCGGCTTTGCGTATTTGCCAGGATAGTGGTTCAATCAGCTCTCCCCTCTCGGCGTCGGGGGCGGCTTCCAGAACGTGTAAGAGCACCAGCCTGGATTGGAAAATCCGCGCCAGGTGCAGGGCGTGTGGCAGCGCCATCTCGGCGAGCTGCGAACCATCCAGTGGCACCAGAATATTTGTAAACATGGCTGCTCCCTTCCGTACCGTTAATTCCCCCTTCCCAACAGGTTACCCCAAAAGCAAAAAGCGCGGGATGGGGAGAGTACCCGCATCGCGGATGGGGATTGGCCCGGCTGCGAACACCACCGATAAAGAAGAATTCCGAGCCTTTGTTGAGGTTAATGGCAGCGTGCCGGTGCACGCGGTGAGGGTTACACCGCGAAGCGGATGTTAAGGATATCCCCGTCTTTGACGACGTACTCTTTTCCTTCAACTTTAAACTTGCCGGCGGCTTTGACTTCATTCATGCCGCCCAGGGTGATCAGGTCGTTATAGGCCACGACCTCGGCGCGGATAAAGCCTTTTTGCAGGTCGGTGTGGATTTCGCCGGCGGCTTCGGGCGCGGTAGCGCCGCGGCGCACCGTCCAGGCGCGCACTTCATCGGGGCCGACGGTGAAGAAGGACATCAGCCCCAGCAGGTCGTACGACAGGCGGATCATGCGGTTGAGACTGGGTTCCTGGATGCCGTACTCTTCGAGGAACAAGCTCATCTCGTCGGGTGGGAGCTGGGCGATGTCCATTTCCAGGCGTCCCATCAGCGAGACGAGCTGGCTGTGCTGGTGCGGGTATTCCAGCTGCGCTTCCGGCTGGCCTTCCGACAGGTTGAAGACCACCAGCACCGGCTTGCGGCTGAGGAAGCCAAACCCGGCCAGCACCTTTTCTTCTTCGGCCGAGAGGAACACATCGCGCAGCGGAATTTCCTGGGCCAGGGCTTCGTGCATGCGCTCAAAGACGGCCGCCTCGCGTTCGATGGTGGCTTTATCGCGCCCGGCGCCTTTTTTGCGCTCTTCCACCAGGCGCTCCTGCTTGCGCTCAACGGCGATCAGATCGTTGAGGATAAATTCGCTGTCCATGGCGGCGATATCGCGCGCGGGGTCGATGCTGCCGTTGGGGTGGGGCACGTTCTCGTCTTCGAAAACGCGCACCACGTGGATGAATCCATCCATCTGGGTGAGCTGGTTGAGCAGCGCGCCGGAGATGCCGCTCTTGGCGGCGCTGCCGTCCAGCCCGGCGATATCGGCGTAAGTGACCTTGGCATAGATGGTCTTTTTGGGCTTGAACATGGCAGATAGTATATCCACGCGCGGGTCGGGGACGTCTACCACCGCGGAATGCACTTCGATGCGCCCGGTCATGCCGGTGGGCTGGGTGCTGCGGGTGAGGGCATTAAAGAGGGTGGTTTTTCCAGACTGGGGAAGCCCAATGATTCCTAAACGCATAGATCGCTCGTACCTTGACCCTTCACAGGATTGTGGATATACTCAAACTACTGGCTGGCAGTCCAGCCACATCCAGTATACCTTAAACCGGCCGAAGTGGCGGAACAGGCAGACGCGCACGACTCAAAATCGTGTTCCGTAAGGAGTGTGGGTTCGATTCCCACCTTCGGCACAAGCACAGTTCCTCGCTCCCACCGTCCTGGGTGGGAGCGTTCGATTCTCTTATCTCTCCTCCAAAAGGAAAATCACTTTTGGGGAGAGAAAGACAGGTCTGGCGCGCCCGGGGCGAGGCTTTCAGGCCGCGATGGACACGGGTGATCTGTCTCGCCTGGTCCCGGCGCCATTTCGAACCCTGAAGCCTTGGCTCCCCAGGCCTATGTACCATAAAGCCGGTTGAATATTTCTAGAAATAATTCGTGTAACCCGGTTTTATGGGTTGAATTCGCGATGCCTTTCTCTCCCCCGCGCATTCTATGGCATAATCTGCGTACAGACGGTTCAAGGAGCCACGCATGGCACGCATGATCCCGGCGGAAGAACGAATGAAACGCGCGCGCAGGCTGGTTCAGCAGGCGCGCGACCTGCCGCCCCCGGCGGACACGACCCTGCTCGACCTGGAGTACATCGCCGCGGTGCGCGACACGCTGCAGCAGGCGCGCGACCTGATCAAATTTATCCCCTACACGCCCAGCGCGAGCGAGGCGATGAAGGCCGAGGTGGCCGCGCTGTTTGCGCTGATTGACCAGACGCAGAAAGAGCTTCTGCATAAGTGATCTTTTGAGAAGGATGAGGCATGGCAAATAAACCAACTTCCAGCAAGTCAACCAAGGCGGCGCGCCGCGCGGCGCAGCAGCGCGCCAGCAGCAGCCTGATGTGGATCATTGGCGCGGCCACCGTACTGCTGATCGTGGCGGTGGTGCTGCTGACCCGGCCGGGCCAACAGGCGGCGCAGACGCCGTCGCAGCCCGCGGCCGCGCAAAATGGCGAGATCCAACAGTGGCCGGAGCCGCCGCAGATGCAGATTGACCCGGCCAAACAGTACACCGCCACGGTGAAGCTGGCCAAGGGCGGCGAATTCGTCATCCAGCTTTACGCGGATAAGGCGCCGATCACAGTCAACAGCTTTGTGTTTCTGGCGCGCCAGGGCTTTTACAACGGCGTGACCTTCCACCGCGTGCTGGAAGGTTTTATGGCGCAGGGCGGTGACCCAACCGGCACCGGGATGGGCGGCCCAGGCTACGAGTTCCAGAATGAAGAAAGCGACCTGGTGTTTGATAAACCGGGCGTAGTGGCGATGGCAAACGCCGGCCCGGATACCAACGGCAGCCAGTTCTTCATCACCTTCACCCCGCAGATGCGCCTCAACGGTGGCTACACCATCTTTGGACAGGTGATCAGCGGGATGGACGTGGTGGAAGGACTGACGCGGCGCGACCCCGAGCAGTCGCCCAGTTTCAGCGGCGACGCGATCGAGAGTATCACCATCAACGAGCAGTAAGCCGCGCTACAGCTCCAGGTGGACCGAATCGATGATCCCGACGATGACCGAAATGACCGGCGCGCCGGGATCATTCAATACCTGGCGCGCGCCGCTGCCCTCGCGGTTGATCAGCACTGTGTCGCCGATGCCGGCGTGGGTGGCATCCAGGGCGATGAAGTCTTCTTCCGGGCTTTCACCTTCTACCGGCAGCGGCTGGACGACCAGCAGCCGGCGGTTCTTAAAGCTGGGATGGCTGATGGTGGTGACAACCGTGCCGACGACGCGCGCGAGGATCATGGCGGCCTCTAGCTGAACTGGTTCCAGCCGCCGCGCAGCGCGGGCAGGTCGGGGTTCTGGAGCACGTCCAGGTCATCGACGATACCCACCAACGCCAGGTCGATGGGCACGACTTTCTTATCCGGCATGGCCAGCGAGGCTTCGCGAGAGCGCACCATTACGCACAGGTCGCCGATGCCGGCGTGAACCACGTCAGCGGCTACCTGCAAGCCGCCCACCGGCTCCAGCTTTTTGTTGAGCGGTTGGACGACAAGCAGCTTGAGGCCCTGCGTGCCGGGGTACTTGATGGTGCAAACGGCGGTGCCTTTGACGCGGCCAAACAGCATGGCTACTTAACCCCTGTGCTGTCGAGCACGCGGCGGATGATGGTGTTGAGCAGGGCCGGGTCGACGCTGTCGCCCAGGCGGGCGATGACCGCGGCGCGGATACGCTCGGCGGTGGGCGAGCCTTGCGGCGACGCCCCGGTGGGGGCGGCAGGAGCCGGTTGCGCGACCGGAGCGGGCGGGGCGACAGGCTGCGGCGCGAGGGGCGCTGGTTTTTTATCGGCGGGGATAGCGGAGAGGTAGGGGCGCACCGGGGCGCTGGGCGGCGCGGCAGGCCGGTCTTGCAGCAGGGCCACGCCCAGCCGGCGCGCGGCCTCGTAGGCCTGCTCGGTCAGCACGATGTCGTCGTTGAGGGCGAGGGTACGCGTGCCGCTGCTGACCAGCTTTTCAATATCGCGTTCGGTATAAAACTGCTTGGGCATGGAGCACTCCTGGCGCTAGGACTTGCGGAAGGTGGTTTCGCCGTCCACTTCGAGGGAGTCGATGATCGACATGATCACCGCGTCTACAGGGGTATCTTTGGTGATGTTGGTCTGGCGCGCGGACGAGCCGGAGCAGGTGAGCACCAGGTCGCCCACGCCGGCATCCACCGTATCGACGGCGACGAAGGGCTTGCCAACCGGCGCGCCGCGCTCGTCGGTCTGGCGCACCACCAGCAGCTTGCGCCCGACCAGTTTTTCATCCTTAATCGTGGAGACAGTGGTTCCAATCACCCGGGCGATCAACATGACGTTTCTCCGATCAGTAGCTCTTGGCCGGTGAGGTGGCCGCGGCTGCAGGTGCGGGAGTGACAGGCTGTTCGGCGCTGGGCCCTTGAATAATCTTGACTCCGGCGCTGGCGCCGATGCGCGTGGCCCCGGCCCGCACCAGGCTTTCTGCGTCTTCATAGGTGCGCACGCCGCCCGATGCCTTGACGCCCATTTCCGGGCCAACCGCACGGCGCATCAGCTCGATATCGTGCACGGTGGCGCCGCCGCCGGCAAACCCGGTGGATGTTTTGACGAAATCGGCGCCGGCCTGTTTGGAGAGCAGGCAGGCGATGGTCTTTTCTTCATCGGTGAGCAGGATGGTCTCGATGATGACTTTGACGATGGCGCCGCGCGCGTGCGCCGCGGTAACCACCCCGCGGATGTCGCGCTCCACCATGTCGAGGTCACGGGCTTTCAGCGCACCGACGTTGACTACCATATCGATTTCCGACGCGCCGTGGTCGATGGCGCTCATGGTTTCGAAGACCTTGACATCGGTGGACGTGGCGCCGAGGGGGAAGCCGATGACAGTGCATACCTTGACCGGCGAGCCTTTGAGCATCTGCGCGCACAGCTCTACCCAGCCGGGGTTGACGCACACCGAGGCGAAGTTGTACTTGCGGGCTTCAAAACAAAGCTGCGCGATCTGGTCTGGGGTGGCATCCGGCTTGAGCAGGGTATGGTCGATGATGCCGGCCAGGTCCATGTTCTCGGGGATATTGCCCACGGTGGAGGTGATGCGCTGCGCGCCGGCGCTGATGACGCGCTCGGTGCGCTCCTGGCAGGTGCGCACGCAGGTGCCGTTGGCGCATTCTTCGGTGCAGTGGTCGCCATCGTGCAGCGCGGCGTCCTGTTCCTGCTCGCGCATCGCTACCAGCACCTCGCGGGTGATGATTTCTACCAGTTGTTCAACGGTCTTGATATCAGCAGCCATAGTGCCTCTCAAAGATCAAAGAGAAATCACGAATACTATGAATGACACGAATTCCACGAATAAATCTTTTATATTTTCTTTGTTTTCTATTCGTGCCATTGGCGTTATTCGCTTCATTCGTGTTTAAGTTGTTTTCAGGTACTGCGCTTCGACGGCGAGGATTTTATCGATGCGGCGCTGGTGGCGGCCGCCGGCGTAGTTCGTGCTGAGCCATACCTGCACGATCTGCTTTGCCAGGTTGGGGCCGATCAGCCCGGCGCCGAGGGTGAGCACGTTCGTGTCGTTGTGCTCGCGGCTGTTGACCGCCGTGGCGTAGTCGTAGGCCATGCCGGCGCGCACGCCGGGCACTTTATTGGCCACGATGCAGCTGCCGATGCCCGCGCCGTCGATCATGATGCCGCGCCAGGCTCGCCCGGTGGCCACCTGGCTGGCGACCTCGTGGGCAAAGTCAGGATAATCGACCGCATCTTTGTTGTAGGTGCCCACGTCGAGCACCTCGTAGCCCAGCCCGGCGATATCGCCTTTGAGCATTTCCTTCATCTCAAACCCGCCGTGGTCTGCGCCGATGGCTACCACCTGGCTCGCCGGCGCGCTGTGCGCCTGGGGGGCCGGCTGGGCGCTGATCATTACCTGCTGCACCACGCGCCGGATGATTTCCTGCAAGTCATTTTCATTGATTTGGCTCATGCGCTCCACCGGTTGAAGAAGGCTGTGCGAAGTGGTTATCACCACCTGTACGTGCATATGATAGCACAGCGGGGGAGAATTGTCATGTGCTGGACAGGCAGCAGGGTGAACTCACCGGACGCGAGGCGTGGAGAGGCCATCAGTGAAAAAGAACTTGTAACGGCGTTTAATATTCTTATAATGATAGAAATTATCAGGTATAGATCAAGGTAGGAACCGAAAGAGGGGCGCAATGGAAAAGACATTGGCGGATGAGCTGCGCGGGATCGACATGAAAGTTATATGGGGAGTGGTGTTTGGGGTGGTGGCGCTGTTTGGGGGACAGACGATTGTGCAGATCCTGTCGGAATTCTTGTCCAATCAGGGCGGCCTGGGTGGTGAAGGCATCGGTTTTCTGTTCCTCAAGGCGGTGGAAACGTTCGCGCTGACCGCCGGGGTGGCCTGCATCGCGTACTTCCTGATGACCGGCCGGCATCGCAATAAGAACTCGAATGAACTGATGCTGTGGGGCGCAGGCATCCTGATTGGAACTGCCCTGCTGGGCGCGCTGCTGGGCGTTGGACTGCTGCCGGACTTTTCCCGCGCGTCACAAGGCGGTGGTTACCCGCTGTTCCGGCTGCTCAGCGCGGTAATCTCTGCTTATGCCGCCACGCACAGCTTCGCGCAAATCATCAGCGCGCTGCTAATTGGCAGCGCGCTGGCATTGCAAATTGAACGCAGTCTGCACTCGCAGTTGGCAGACAAGGCGAACGCTTAAGCCGCCGGACTATTTTGTATACACCTGCGGGTTGACGCAGCGCGGCAGGGGCTGGCCTTTGAGGCCGGCAATGAGGTTTTCGGCGGTGAGCACGGCCATCTCTTTGCGCGTACGGACGCTGCCGCTGGCGATGTGCGGAGCGATGATCAGGTTGGGCAGCTCGCGCAGCGGGCTGTCCATGGGCAGCGGCTCGGGGTCGGTCACGTCCAGCGCGGCGGCAAAGATCTGGCCATCACGCAGGGCGGCGTAGAGCGCGTCCTGGTCGATGACCTGGCCACGCGCGGTGTTGACCAGCACGGCGTTGGGCTTCATCATACCCAGGGTGCGGGCGTTGATCATGCCGCGCGTTTCGGGCGTCAGCGGGGTGTGCAGGGAAATGAAGTCCGACTGGCGCAGCAGTTCTTCCAGGCTGTCCACCTGCCGGGCATTGCTGTATTGGTCGGGCTGGGCGGTCGGGTCGTAATAGATCACGCGCATGTCAAAGCCGGAGGCGCGTTTGGCCATCGCCTGGCCAATGCGCCCAAAGCCTACCAGGCCAAGGGTGGCGCCCACGAAATCGGAGCCGAGCAGGATAGATGGGCCCCAGGTCTTCCAAAGGCCTTCACGGGTGTGGCGGTCGGCTTCCACCACGCGGCGGCCGGCGCTCATCATCAGCGCGAAGGCAAAGTCGGCGGTGGCGTCGGTGAGGATGCCAGGGGTGTGGCCCACCGGGATACCGCGGCGGGTGGCCTCGGCCACGTCGATGTTATCGAAACCGACGGCGTACTGGCTGATGACTTTCAGCCCCGGGCCGGCGGCGTCCATCAGCGCCGCGTTCACCGGGTCGCTGAGCAGGGTGACCAATCCATCGACGCCGGCCGCGCGGCGCAGCAGCTCATCGCGGCCAGGGGGCAGGTCGCCCGGCCACACGTCGGCATCGCAAAAGTCCTGGATTATTTGCATCCCATCTTCGGGAAGGATGCGGGTGACAAATACACGCGGTTTGGGCATGGGGATCTCCTGTTGTGTTTCGTTGGCCTCTATTCTACTCGAAGTTACACTTCTCCCAGCGGCCATCACGGCGTTGAAAGTGCGCTTCCTATTCCGTATCAAAAGCCGTTCCGGCCTGAATGGATAACTGAGCCATTGCCGGTTCTGAAGATGGCGGTTACAATTCCGCTATTCTCAACCCGGATGATCCTATGAAACGCACAATTCTTTCCCTGCTCCTGGTAATGCTGGCCCTGGCGCTGCTGGGCGTGGGCGCAGCCCACGCGCAAGAACCGGCGGACCCCAAACCGGTGACCATGTACCTGTTCTGGGGAGATGGCTGCCCGCACTGCGCGGCGATGAAACCGTACCTGCAAACCCTGCTCGAGAAGTATCCATCGCTCAAGATGGAGCAGTTCGAGGTGTGGTACAACGACGCCAATGCCAGCCTGCTGACCAAAACCGCCACCAAGTTCGGCTTTGAGGTTGGCGGCGTGCCCACGCTGTTCATCGGCCCGTACCATTTCACCGGCTACGGCGAGGAAATGCAGCCTGATATCGAAGGCGTGATCGAGGCCTGCCTGGAAACCGGCTGCCCCGATGCGCTAAACGACCCGATCACACCCCTGGAAGTGGGCCAGCCGCTGCCCAACGCCGCCGCGAGCGGCGGGGAAACCGCGGCCAAAGACCACCTGCTCAAAGTGCCGCTGCTGGGCACGGTGAACCTGGACCAGCAGTCGCTGCTGGTGAGTACGCTGCTGATCTCGTTTGTCGACGGGGTCAACCCGTGCTCGGTGTGGGTACTCTCCATGCTGCTGGCGCTGACGGTGCACACCGGCTCGCGCCGCAAGGTGCTGATCATCGGCCTGATCTTCCTGACCGTCACCGCGGCGATTTACGCGCTGTTTATCGCCGGGCTGTTCAGCGTGCTCAAGGTGGTGTCGTTTATGGGCTGGATCCGCGTGGTGGTGGCGCTGGTGGCCGCTTTCTTCGCGCTGGTCAACATCAAAGATTACTTCTGGTATAAAGAAGGCCTGTCCTTCACCATCGACGATAAGGAAAAGCCGGGCATCGCGGCCAAAATGCGCCGCGTGATCAACTCCAGCGAGAGCTTTCCGGCCATGGCCGCGGCCACCGTGCTGCTGGCGGCGGGCGTCTCGCTGGTGGAGTTCTCCTGCACGGCGGGTTTCCCGGTGCTGTGGACCAATATGCTGAGCGCGTCCAAAGTGACGATGGGAACGTTCCTGATCCTGCTGCTGGTGTACATGCTGATCTACCAGCTCGACGAGATGGTGCTGTTCGGCGCGGCGGTGGTCACGCTGCGCACCAGCCGGCTGGAAGAGAAACACGGCCGCATCCTCAAGCTGATCGGCGGGATGCTGCTGCTGACCCTGGCGCTGGTGATGGTGATCAACCCGGCGCTGATGAATAACCTGGGCAGCTCGCTGCTGATCTTTGGCGGCGCGTTTGCCGCCACCGCGCTGGTGCTGCTGCTGCACCGCACGGTGCTTCCCAAACTGGGCGTGCACATCGGCACCGAGTTCCAGCCCCAAAAATCGCGCCGCAAGACGCGCGCGCGCCGGGCTTCTTAAGAGAGAAAATACAAAAACGTGGGCGGCAGGTTTCCCTGCCGCCCACGTTTTTATTTCCCCTTAAGACAGCTTCCCAATCAGCTCCGTGTACACACCGCACGCCGCGAGGATCTGCGTCACGGGGCAGCGCTCGTTGCGCATGTGCGCCAGCTTATCGTCGCCGGGGCCAAAGCCGATGGTGGGCACGCCCAGGCGCACCACGGCCACGGCATTGGTGCTGAAATCCCAGAAGCGGTACTGCTCCGGCGCGCGGCCGAACACTTCGCCGTAGGCCGCGACGAGCGCCCGCGCCAGCGGGTGCGCCAGGTCGATCTGCCAGGCCGGGTGCAGCGGCTCGTACACCAGCGGCGCGCCGGTCCAGGTGGTCTCGTGCAGTGTGCCTAGCTCCCATGTGGCGCGCTTGCCGGCGATCAGCGCGTCCATCTCGGCGCGGACGGCGTCTTCGGTTTCGCCCAGCCCGATGCGCCGGTCGAGGTAGGCTTCGCACTCGGCGGGGACGGCGTTGAGCGAGACGCCTATGCTGGCAATCTGCGACATCACCAGCGTGCCGTGCTGGTCGCCGGTTGCGGCAAGCGCCTGGTTTCGCTGCTCAACGCGCTGGATGATCTCGGCCATCTCGTAGATGGCGTTGATGCCTTTCTCGGGAGCCGAGCCGTGCGCCGCCACACCGTGAGTGCGGATGATCACCTGGGCCTTGCCCTTGTGGCCGGTGACGATGTGGTTATTCGATGGTTCGCAGATCACGGCGTAGTCCGGGCGCAGGTCGCGCTCGGCCAGCACGGCTTTCAGTCCTTCGCCGTCGCAGTATTCCTCATAGCCCGTGGCGGTGACGTATACGGTCTTGCCGTCCAGCAGCCCGCGCTCTTTGGCCAGCGCCGCGGCGTAGACTGACGCCGCCAGCCCGGATTTCATATCCACCGAGCCGCGCCCCCACAGGCAGCCATCCGCGATCTCGCCGCTGAACGGCGGCAGGTCCCACTGCGGGGCGTCGTCCACGCGCACCGTGTCGGGGTGCGAATCGAACAGGATGGTGGTAGGGCCGCTGCCCACGCGCCCGATGACATTGCCCAGGCGGTCGATTTGCACTTCGTCGAAACCCAACGCCTGCATCCGCGCGGCGATGGCGCGCGCGATCTGCTCTTCTTCGCCCGAATAGCTCTGGATGCGCACCAATTCTTGGGCAAACGCCAGCAGGTCGGGGTTGGTGGATGGTTGCATGGTATTTCCTCAGGTGATTTTCAGAACAGGCCGTAGTAGCGCGCGGGCAGCCGGCGCGGGACGATGCGCTCGGCGTTGTAAGCCAGCCGCAGCAGGATATGCTCTTCCCAATGGCGGCCAATCGCCTGCAAGCCCACCGGCAGGCCGCGGCTGTCGTACCCGGCGGGAAAGCTGATGGCCGGGTTGCCGGTGAAGTTGGATGGGAAAGCATAGCGCATGAGCTCGGTGTCGATGGATAGATCCGACCAGCCGCCGCGCTCGCCGCCCGCGGGAATGGGCTGGGCGGTCACAGCCGTGGCGGGGGTGATGATCGCATCTACCTGCTGGAAGGCGGCGGCGAAGTGCGCCAGGGCGCGGGTGCGCATACGCTGCGCCCAAACATAGTCGCTGGCGCTGAATGCGCTGGCCAGCGCCAGGCTGATACGCGTTGAAGGCGCGTGCTGCCGGCGCCGGGTTGGGTAGCGGCTCATGGCGGCCAGCATCTCCGACAGGATGGTGATGACGTGGGCGATGCGAATTTCGTCCAGCTCCGGGATGCTTACCGTGCGCACCTCTGCGCCGGCGTGCTCAAACTCCTGCAGCAGTGCGCGGCAGGCAGCTACTACCTCGGGGCTGGCGTGCTCGAACCAGTCCGGGTAGATGCCCAGGCGCATGCCCGCCAGGTCGGGGCGGCTCCAGCCGGACAGCGTCACCGCGGGCTGGATGCGGGTGTTCGCGTCGCGCGGGTCGGGGCCGGCCACGGTGGCATAGATCAGCGCGGCGTCGGCGGCGCTGGCGGCCAGCGGCCCGAGGTGCGCCACGCTCCAGCACAGCGGCGCGGCGCCGGCCTCGCTCACGCGCCCAAAAGTGGGTTTCAGGCCAACCACACCGCACAGCGAAGCCGGGATGCGTATCGACCCGCCGCCATCCGCGCCAATGGCGGCAGCCACCAGCCCCGCGGCAACCGCCACCGCCGAACCGCTGGAACTGCCGCCGGTATCGCAGTCGTCGTGATACGGGTTGCGCGCGCTGCCCCAGTGGGCATTGGAGCCATGGGATTAATGCCGATCTCGTGCATGTTGGTCTTGCCGGTCAGCAGCGCGCCTGCGGCACGAAGGCGGGCTGCTACGGTAGAATCGGCGTCCGCCGGGGCCGCGCCCAAAAACGCGGTGCCGACCGTGGTGGGATAGGGCAGCATATCAATTTCGTCTTTGAGCGCCAGGGGAACGCCGTCCAGCATGCCGAGCGGCCGGCCCTCGGCGAAGCGCCGGGTGGCATCACGCGCCTGCTCCAGCACGTCTTCGGCGCGGCAGGCGATATAGGCGCGCAGTGGCGCGGGGCCCTGCTCGCTGCGATCCAGCGCGGCCAGGAAGCGTTCCGCCACATCCAGCGGGGTGAGAGCGCCATCACGATAGGCGCGGGCGTAATCACTGATGGCGCGCAGGGGAAAATCCGGCGCAGAGGAGCAGGGCGCAAACGCTTCCGGCGGGGCTGCCGCACCGGCCTGAGGTGAGACGAGCGGTGAGCCGGTGGGCGCGTCTTCTATGAGCGCATCGTGCAGCCGGTCGATGCCGCCGCTGTGGAGCATGTTCTGGATCAACGCGGAGCGCACGCCGCGCGTCTCTACGGCGGCGGTATAGGTTTTCAGGGCAGCGCCGGTCAGCCTGGGAAGCTGGAGCGAACGGAGGTTGTAGGTGGGCATGGCCGTCCTCGTACAAGCTGGATATGGGGAATGGTTCCATTGTAGACCCGCGCAGCCGATTGTGCCAGCCGGTTGACCGGCGCAGGCTTTTCCATTATGCTTATGCCATCCCATCCCCTGGAGTGCCCCGATGACCAACATGACCCCCGCGCCGCGACGCGCCTGGATGCACGTACTATTTTACGCGCTGCTGTTCCTGCTGTTCTTCCAACTGGTATCGGAATTTATCGAGAGTATTTACACCTTTGGGCTGCTTGGAGTGGAGATCCCGCCCGAGATTGGGATGGTGGTGCTGTTTTTCACCCCGCTGCTGCTGCTGGCGCTGCCCGGTGGGCTGCCGGGGCGCGCGGCGCTGGCGCTGGCTGCCCTGGCCGGGGTGCTGCGTGCTGTGGCAACGGGTTTATCGCCGCAGCCGGCGTTGATCGCCCGCGGGCTGGGCACGGGGCTGCTGTTCCTGGCGCTGCCCGGGCTGTGGAGCAATCTTCGCCGTTGGGGCGCACCCAAACTGGCCGGGGCGCGCATGGCGTCCGGGCTACTGGCCGCACTAAGCGCATCGATCCTTCTGCGCGCATCAGGCGCGGGCAGCGATTTTTCGCTGCTGCAGCCGTGGCTGGCGGCGCTTCTGGCCGTGGCGCTGGCGGCTGCCGCCTGGTGGATAGAAAGCACGCGCCCGGACGCCACCCCGGCGGTGCAAGCCCCGGCGCGGGCGAGCGCGCCGCTGTGGGCGCTGTGCGCCGGTTGGGTCGCTACCCTGGCGGTGCTGTACTTTGGTTTCACCAGCCCCACGGTGCTGGCACGTTGGGCTGAAGCTGACCTGCGCCTGGTGACGGCGGTGCTGGCGGTGGCACTGGGCGGGTATGGCTGGCTGCTGGCGACAGGACGGCTGGCGCGCATCCGCGCAGGCCAGCTGGTGCGCTGGAACTGGCTGTTCCTGACGCTGGGCGTGCTGGCGATCCAGATCAGCGCGCCAATCTTCCCGCGCAGCGCGGAAGCCTACCCTTTCCAGCAGGCGGCGGGCAGCATCTGGCAGCAGATCCCGCTGTACCTGATGCTGCTGGTCAGCCCGGTGCTGCTGGCTAACTTGCAGTGGATTTCGGGCGCGCTGGCACGGATGGAAGCGCGCCCGCGCGCCTTCGCGGGTGGTTTTTCGCTGGCGGCGCTGCTGTTCCTGATCTTTGTTTTCGCGCAGGTGTTCACCACCGTATACGACTATATCCCCGTGGTGGGACCGCCCATGCGCGACCGCTTCTGGCTGGCGTTTCTGCTCCCGGGCGCCTTCAGCCTGCTTCCGCTGCTGCTGGCGCGCGAAGCGCCGCGCGACAGGGCCATGCAGGCGAATTCCGCGCCGGCCGGGGTGGGACGTGGCATTTTTGCCATGACGGCGGCGCTGCTGGCCGCCGCGCTGGTGGCCACGCTGCTGCTGGAGCGCGCGCCAGCGGCTGCGCCCGCGGCACGTGACGGCCTGCGCGTGGTGACCTACAACCTGCAGCAGGGCTACGATGAAAGCGGCAACCGCGCCTACCAAACCCAGGCGCGCGCCCTGGTTGAGTTGGACGCTGATGTGATCGGCCTGCAGGAGACGGACACCGCGCGTATTGCGGGCGGAAACGCCGACCTTGTGCGCACGATCCAGCGCGCGACCGGGATGTATGCCTACTACGGCCCGCGCACGGTGGCTGGAACGTTTGGCATCGCGCTGCTCTCGCGCTACCCGCTGCAGAATCCGCGCACGTTTTACCTGTACAGCGAGGGCGAGCAGACCGCTGCCATCCTGGCGGAAATCCAGGCCGGAGCGACCACCTACACAATCCTGGTGACGCACCTGGGCAACGGCGGCCCGCTGGTGCAGCAGCAGGGTGTGTTGAAGCTACTGCAAGGCAGGCAGAACGTGATCGCCATGGGTGATTTCAACTTCCGCCCGGATACCGAGCAGTACGCCGTCACCACCGCGCAGCTTGCAGATGCGTTCCTGCTGTCCGGTGGGAAGCCCACGCCCGGGCTGGACCCGGCGCGGCGTATCGACCACATGTTTGTCTCGCCGGGGCTGGCAGTTCGCTCGGCGCGCTACATCGATTCGCCGATCACCGACCACCCGGGGCTGGTCGCGGAATTTGGGCGCTAGCGGCAGCGCAAGAGTATAATGTACCGCAGCCGGGCGATGCCACGCTGCGGTATTTGCGGATGGAATGAGGGATCTTTGAGCAATAAGCGTATTCGATTCATTCTGGTGGGCGTTATGCTCAGCATTTTTCTGGCTTCGGTGGAAGGCACCGTGGTGGCCACCGCCATGCCCACCATTGTGGCCGAGCTGGGCGGGCTGGCGTTTTATTCGTGGGTATTTTCGGTCTACATGCTGGCATCCACCACTACCGGGCCGATTTACGGCAAGCTTTCCGATGTGTACGGGCGCAAGCGCGTGTACGTGTTTGCCATGTTGATGTTCCTGGCCGGCTCGCTGCTGTGCGGGCAGGCGCGCAGCATGGAGCAACTGGTGCTGTTCCGCGCGGTGCAGGGCCTGGGCGCGGGCGGGGTGCTGCCGCTGGCCTTCACTGTGATTGGCGAGTTGTTCTCCGTCTCGGAGCGCGCGCGGCTGCAGGGCTGGATTTCTGGCGTGTGGGGCGTTTCGTCGGTAATCGGCCCGCTGATCGGCGGCTTCCTGGTGGACCAGGTTTCGTGGCAGTGGGTGTTTTACCTCAATCTGATCCCGGGGCTGCTGGCCTGCGCCATGGTGTGGCTGGCGTGGAACCGCCCGGCGCCAGCGCGGCACGAGCGGCCGAAGGTGGACTACGCCGGTGCGGCGCTGCTGGCGCTGGGCGTGCTGACGCTGCTGATTGGCCTGCAGGAGCTGAGCAGCGCTCTGGGCCCGGCGCTGCTGGTGCTTTCGGGGCTGTTGTTCGCGGCCCTGGTATTTGTGGAGCGGCGCAGCACTGATCCGATCCTGCCATTCCACCTGTTCCGCGAGCGGCTGTTCGTGGTGACGTTGATCCACGGCCTGCTGGCCGGGTGGGCCATGTTTGGCAGCCTGAATTACGTGCCACTGTTCGTGCAGGGCGTGCTGGGCACCGGGGCCACCGAGGCGGGCATCTCGCTAACGCCCATGTCGCTGGCGTGGACGGTGGCCAGCATCGTTGGCGCGCAGCTCTTGATGCGCGTGGGCTTTCGCAGCATGACGATGTTTGGCATGGTGCTGCTCAGCGTGGGCGCGCTGCTGATGACAACCATCAACGCGGGCAGCAGCGTGATCAGTATCATGATCTACACCGGGTTGATGGGCATGGGCATGGGTTTCTCGGTGCCGGCGTTCCTGATCGCGGTGCAGACCAGCGTGCCGCGCAAGGATATGGGCGCGGCTACCTCGGCGGTGCAGTTCAGCCGCAGCATTGGCGGCACGATTGGCGTGAGCGTGCTGGGCGTGGCGCTCAGCGCGCGGCTGGCGAATCTGCTGCTGCGCGCGGGCATCGATCCGGCCGGCATCTCGCTCAGCAGCCTGATTGACCCGGTTGCCGGGGGCAATGCCGCACTGGACAATTCGGTGCGGGTGATTTTGGGGCAGGCGGTGTCTTCGCTGTTTCTTATTTCGCTGGTGGTAGCGCTGCTCGGGCTGGCAGTGGTGTTTTTTGCCCCGCGCGGTAACATCGCTGACCTGGAGCGCGAGCGCGAAGGCGCGCCGGTGGTGGAATAAACCGGCGGCGGAGCGGGTATAATTTCGTTAATTTCTCCCCTGGAGCATGCTATGAACTACGTCGGCAAATCGGTGGCGCGGGTAGACGCGCTTTCCAAGGTGAAGGGTGAAGCCGTCTTCGCCTCGGATATGTCTATGCCCGGGCAGGCCTATATGAAGGTGCTGATGGCGCACCGCCCGCACGCGATTGTGCGCCGGGTGGACGCCAGCCGCGCCGAGGCGCTGGACGGCGTGCTGCTGGTTTTAACCTCGAAGGATGTGCCCAACAACGAGTTTGGCTATTACACCTACGACCAGCCGGTGTTGTGCGGGCCGGGGCCCAAACTTTACGCCGACCGGGTGCGTTACGTGGGCGACCGCGTGGCCGCGGTAGTGGCCGAGAGCGAGGAGATCGCCGCGCGGGCGCTGGAGCTGATTGATGTCGAATACGAAGACCTGCCGGTGGTGTGCGACATGGAAGCCGCGCTGGAATCAGACGCGCCGCTGCTGCACCCTGAGCTGGGCAGCAACCAGTTTGGACATCACTTCCTGCGCAATGGTGACCTGCAGGCCGGGTTCCAGGCCGCGGACGTGATCATCGAGGCGGTATATAATACTCCGGCCCAGGAGCATGCCTACCTGCAGACCGAGGCCGGGCTGGCCTATATTGACGACGCCGGGCGCGTGGCGGTGGTTACCACCGGGCAGTGGGGGGTGAAAGACCGCAAGCAGATGGCGCACGCGCTGGGGCTGGACGAGGAGCAGGTGCGCGTGATCTACCCCATGACCGGCGGCGCATTTGGTGGGCGTGAGGATATCTCGGTGCAGATCGTGGTGGCGCTGGCCGCGCTGCGGCTGCGCCGGCCGGTAAAGATCGTCTGGTCGCGCGAGGAGTCCATCCTGGCGCACTGCAAGCGGCATCCCTTCCGCATCTACGCGCGCTGGGGCGCGAACCGTGAAGGCAAGATCACCGCAGCCGAAGTGCGCATGTACGCCGACGGCGGCGCGTACAAATTCACCACCAGCATTGTCACCGGCAACGCGGTGCTGAACGCGCTCGGGCCGTACGAAATCGCCAATGTGAGCGTGGACGCCTACGACATTTACACCAACAACGTGCCGCGCGGCGCGTTCCGCGGGTTTGGCGGGCCGCAAGGCGCGTACGTGGCGGAAATGCAGGTGAACAAGCTGGCCGAAGCGCTGGGCATCGACCCGGTGGAGATGCGCATGCGCAACATGGCGCGCGAAGGCTCGCTGCAGACCAGCGGCGCGCCTTACCCGCCGGGCGTGACCGTGCGCGAGGTGACCGAAGCCTGCGCGCGTAAGGCGGGTTGGGACCTGACCGGAACGGGCTGGCAGCGACCGGGCGGCGCGCGGGAAGCGGTGCCTGGCGAGCCGTACAAAGTGCGTGGGATCGGCATTGCCAGCGCGCACAAAAACGTGGGTTTTTCGTTCGGCTACCCCGAAGCATGCACCGTGGGACTGGAGCTGTACGGCGAAGCTCACATTGAGCGCGCGGTGGTGCGCCACAGCGCCAGCGAGGTGGGCATGGGCACGCACACCGTCATCACCCAGATGGCGGCCGAGGCGCTGGGTGTAGGCATGGACCAGGTGGATCTGATTTCCAGCGACACGGCCGAAACGCGCGATTCCGGCGCGGTCTCGGCCTCGCGCATGACATTTTTCATTGGTAACGCGCTGCGGGAAGCGGCCGAGATCGGCCTGCAGCAGTGGGCTGACGAAGAGCGGCCGGTGAAGCTGTGGCACACCTACAAGCCGCCGCAGACCACCCCGCCCGACCCGGTCACCGGGCAGTGCGACCCCAACTCCGCCTACGCCTACACCACCCAGGCCGCGGTGGTGACGGTGGATACCGAGACCGGCCAGGTGGACGTGGAAAAAGTAATCTGCGCCATCGACGTGGGCAAAGCCATCAACCCGCAGCAGGTGGAAGGCCAGGTGCAGGGCGGGCTGATCCAGACCGTGGGCTACGCGGTGATGGAAAACTTCGTCGA
The DNA here is from genome assembly GCA_039810245.1 of Longilinea sp. Classification (GTDB taxonomy): domain Bacteria; phylum Chloroflexota; class Anaerolineae; order Anaerolineales; family Anaerolineaceae; genus CALDSL01. The sequence continues at coordinate 130,932 of JBDHWQ010000006.1, forward strand.
GCGCGACGGCCGCGTGCTGACCCCCACGCTGTCGACCTACCTGGTGCCGACCATCCTCGACATTCCGCCGGAGATGGACACGGTGATTATGGAAATTCCCGACCCGCGCGGGCCGTGGGGCGCGCGCGGGCTGGGTGAAGTGATGAACATGTGCCTGGCCCCTGCCATCACCGCCGCGGTGCACGCCGCCACAGGAGTCTGGCTGGACCAGTTCCCGCTGACGCCCGAAAGGGTGCTGAAAGGGCTGGGGAAGATCTAATCCTGGTACGCGGGTTTGCGCGTGCGCGCTATTTCCGGTAAGATTCGTCCACTAACGACGAAAGGCTGCCGCGCATGCGCACAACCATCTTACTGGTACTGCTGTTTTCCCTGGCTCTGGCCGCCTGCGGCCAATCCGTTACCGCCCCAACGCCCGCCGTGACGCCGGGCGCGCCGACGGTTGCGCCCGCCCTGGCGACGCCTATCCCGCCGGAAACGGCGACCCAGGCGACCAGCGCTGCGCCGCTGCCAGCTGCCTCTCCTACGCCCGAGCCGACGCCGACGCTGCACCCGATGGATATCCGCGCGATGCGGCAGGGCAGCTACCCGGGCAGCGAGATCACCCTGGAGCAGGAACTGGAGCGCGGCAGCAACTACCGCCGCTTCTATGCCTCGTATCTGTCCGAGGGGCTGCGCATCTACGCGCTGCTGACCATCCCGGATGGCGAGCCGCCGGCGGGCGGCTGGCCGGGGATCGTGTTCAACCATGGCTACATCCCGCCCGACGTATACGTGACCACCGAGCGTTACATTGCCTACGTGGACCGGCTGGCGAGCGCCGGGTATATCGTCTTTCGCATTGACTACCGCGGCCACGACCGTTCGGAAGGCGTGGCAACCGGCGCATACGGCGCCCCGGGCTACCTGGTGGACGTGCTCAACGCGCTGGAATCGCTGCGCCAGTTTCCACAGGCCAACCCGGATAAGATCGGCATGTGGGGCCATTCGATGGGTGGTTTCCTCACCCTGCGGGCAATGGTCATCTCGCGCGACATCAAAGCCGGGGTGATCTGGGGTGGGGTGGTGGCTTCCTACCCCGATATGCTCAGCGGCTGGCGGCGCGCGGTGCCCACGCCGATCATCCCCGCGCCGGCGCGGCGCTGGCGCGCCTGGGTAACCCAGTACGGATCGCCGGAAGAGAACCCGGCCTTCTGGGCCGGAGTCTCGGCCAACAGCTACCTGAGTGACCTCTCCGGCCCGGTGCAGCTGCATCACGGCGAGGCGGATGGGGAAGTGCCGGTCGAATTTTCCCGTACCCTGGCGGCGCAGATCCAGGCCGCGGGCGGCACTGTGGAGTTGTTCACCTACCCCGGCGACAACCACAACATCAGCAACTATTTCACCGCCGCGATGAATGAGACGGTGGCATTTTTCGACCGGTATTTGAAGTAGGAGACTAGTGTTGCTGAACCTTACAGAATCAATAACGAGAATCCAGCCTGAAATCGAAGCTATACGCAAAATATAAGCGGTTGAGACGCTATAATGATAATACGCGGCAGCGAAATCTTATTTTGCCGGCTACAGATTATTTGGCGAAGCACATTGATCGGAAGCTATGTCATCTACCGCCGATTTGCTCCATCGCCTGCGCAATTACGTGCAGGAGGAAGCTAATACCCAGTTCAATGCACTGCAACAGCAGTGGTCCAGGCCGCTGTGCACGCGCGTTGCGAACGGCTGGGCAATTGAGGGCGTGCGCCTGGCAGGGGATGACAAAAAACGCATGCTGCGCCTATATTGCGACAGCAACCATTCGCGCTTCCGCGAAGGCGATCTGCTGGTGCTGCATCACCATACCCATCCGCTGGACCCCAACGCGCTCCATGTGGAACTGCAATATGACGGCGAGACGGAACTAGAAGTCAGCATCATTCGTGGCAATATCAATTTTTTACTGGCTGAACCGGATGGTTGGGTACTGGATCAGGGCTGGTTTGACTCCCGGCCGTTTTACCTGGAAGCGCTCGACACTGTCGCCGATTCCTTGCGCGGGCGCTCGATCATTCTGCCACTATTGCAAGGCTCGTTGACTCCCCAGATTGACTACGCCCGCTATGAGCGCGCAGCGGGTGAGGTCGCCGGTACCGGCCTCAACGACAGCCAGGTGGAAGCCATTGCCCAGGCCTACGCCGCGGATCTATTGCACCTGATCCAGGGGCCACCCGGGACGGGCAAAACATATATGCTGGCGCACCTGGCAAAATTGCTGGTAGCTGATGGCCAACGCGTGCTGGTCACGGCCCTCACGCACACTGCCATTCACAACGCGCTGAATAAAATTGCGCAGGTGGATGATACGATTCCGGTATGCAAAATTGGGACGGAACAGTATCAAGCGGATCTGGATGTGGAATCCTATCCCGATTTTGACAGTTCCAAGTTTGGCGCGATCCACGCGGGATATGTGATCGGCGCCACGCCTTTCACACTGCAAACCACACGCCTGGAGAACGTCGAGTTCGACGTGGTGTTATTCGATGAAGCTTCGCAGGTAACTTTGCCACTGGCGATCATGGGTATGCTGGGCGCAAACAAGTACGTTTTCATCGGAGATCAAAACCAACTTCCGCCCGTGACGACCAGCGACGTGAAACAGGCGGAACAACTCTCGATATTCGATTTTTTGAGTGGCCGCGGCAATCAGACGATGCTCAACATCACCTACCGGCTGAACGACACGCTGGTGGAGTGGCCCAGCCGCACGTTTTACCATAACGAACTGATGTGTAGCGAGGCGGCCGCCGCGCGCCGATTGCAGCTCTCGGGCGATGCTTCGCGTTGGGATTTCGTGCTCGACCCATCCGCCCCGGCGGTGTTTTTAGACCTGTGCCACCGCAATACTACGGTGCGCAGCGCGCGCGAGGCGGAAATTGTGGTCGAGCTGGTGCTGGCGCTGCTGGCGCACCATGTCCCGCCGGATCAAATTGGGGTTGTTGTGCCTTATCGCGCGCAAAGCCGCCTGACGCGCAGCCTGCTGCGCCGGGCTATCCGCAATGAAGGCATCTGGAACCAGATTGTGGTGGACACGGTGGAGCGCATGCAAGGCCAGGAACGCGAGGTGGTGCTGGTTTCGTTTGCGACCGCCAGCCCTACCTTTGCGGCGCAGATGGCTAGTTTTTTGTTCCAACCACAGCGGCTGAACGTGGCTGTCACCCGGCCGCGCACAAAACTGATCCTGGTAGGCAGCCACCATATGCTGAAAGCCCAACCAGAAAAAGACGAAGAAATGGAAAACCTCGCGCTCCTGCGCGATTTGATTGATCACTGCTTCCACATTACGTTACCCGACGGGAAACTGAACTAGCCATGGCCCACATTCTGCCCGAAACACCGCCGCAATCCTTACCGGGTGAAGTCCTCAAAACGTTCCGTTCCTTGAAAGCTTTACCAGATAGCTACTACGTATGGCACCGGTTAGCACCCTGGCAGCCAAAATCCCCCGATTTTTTAATCATCACGCATGAGGGTAAAGCTCTGCTGGTGAAAGTCTGCGCTGCAGCGGCCACTCAGGCCACCAGCGTAGCCCAGCTCCTTCTGATCGATGATGACCGGCCGCCGTTGGGAGCGGAAGAAGCCCGGTTACTTACCACGTTCCTTGAGCGCTTACAGTTTCCAGCTGATACTTCGATCGAAACGCTGATCGTATTTCCAAACATTCCTCACAAGCAGGTGCTTGAAAGCCGGCTGGAGCGCCAGCCGGGAGAGCCGCAATGGGCCGGGCGTGAACTAGTACAGGCCAATTCCAGCCTGACTTGGGAGCAGTTCTTCTCGCAAAAGCCATTGGATAGCATTTGCATCGAAAAAATACGCCAGCAGTTTACGCCGGAGATGGTGGTTCCCACAGAGATGACTGTACGCCAGGGTAACGCGCGCCGCCTGGAAGCCGGGCTCACCAGTTATCTGTTGGATTACAACCAGGAAGCCGCCGTCAAAGCTGACCTGAACCTGGAGCCGGATAGCCAGGCATTGAGCAACAACTTCCGGCTCAATATTATCAATGGCGTCGCGGGGAGCGGGAAGACACTGATCCTACTGTACCGCTTGCGGCTGCTCTACCGGATGTACCCCAGCAAAAGGTACCTGGTTCTTACGCACAACCGGCCTTTAAGCCGTGATCTGGAATCGCGCTTTAACCGAATGGAAGGCCACTCTCCGCGTAATATCGAGTGGCGTACCTTCAACGGCTGGTGCTACCAGCATTGGCCCAAGCAACAAATTCCCTGGTGTGATCCTATCTCGATACGTGTGCGCGAGCGACGCATCCACGAGGTCTGGCAAGAAACACTGGAGGATACGGGCATCAGTGAACACATGCTGCTCAGCGAGATTGACTGGCTCAAAGACCAACTGCCGGTGCAGCGTGAAGCTTATCTCGAGATGGACCGGCGCGGGCGCGGTTTTGGCCTGAGCACTGAGCAACGCCAGCGCATGTGGGCCGCTGTTGAAGCTTACCAACAGTTGATGCGCCAGAATGGGGAACAGGATTGGGGCGATGTGCCTCAGTTGTTGTGGCAGGCGGTGGAAGAAAAAAAGACCCAACTGCCTCAATATGATGTGATTTTCATTGATGAGGCGCAATTTTTCGCGCCACTATGGGTGACCTTGATCCAGAAGGCGCTCGTAGCACAAAACTCACACCTGTTCCTGGTGGCTGATCCCACCCAGGGGTTCCTGGGGCGCAAAGCCACCTGGAAGTCGCTGGGTTTAGATGCGCGTGGAAAGTCACACCATCTCACCCGCTCGTACCGTACCACGCGTGAGATTATGCAGTTTGCCACCCTGTTTTACCGGCTGCGGCTTTCGGATGAAAAGGATGACGATGTGTTAGCTCCGGACATGCTCAATATGCCAAATGGCAGCTTTCCTACGATCGTGCCCTTGAACAGCGCCCAGGATGAAATCACGCGCGTGGTGAATGAAGTTGCGGAATTGATCCAGAGCGGTTTTGCGCGCAAGAACCTGTTAATCCTGCATGCCAACGGTCAGGGCTGCCAGTCGTTGATCCAGGAGATCAACCGGCGGCTGGGGAAGAACGCGGCGATGGACCCGAAGGATATCTACCCTGGTGATTATGTGCGCGTAACAACGCTGAATGCCGGGGCCGGTCTGGAGAGCCCGATTGTTTTCCTGGTCGGGCTGCGCAACCTGTTTGAGGAAGAACAATCCTTGCGCCTATCGGATGAGGAACGCGAAGCGATCGTCCGCGCTAATACGCGCAAGATTTACATGGCGGCTACGCGCGCCGGCCAGCGTCTGGTGTTTACCTACGTAGGTGATTTGCCCGTCATCCTGCAACAAGCGTTTGCAATGCAGAACGCGATGCCAGCCTAGCGCCTCGTGATCTGCTTCCTCAGCTCGGGCAGCCAGGCGGTGGGGGCGGCGAGCATGTCTTCACGCGTGGGCTGGCCGGCCAGCAGGGCGGGCAGATCAAAAGGCGCGCCGCTCAGGCCTTCGACCTGGATACCCAGGGTGGCGAAGATGGGCAGGAAAGCGGCAAAGTCCCACAGGTAGACGGTGCGGATGAGCGCGCTGGCGGCGTGGCCGCGCGCCAGGCTGGCCAGGTGCGCGCCGGTGGAGCCCAGGGCTTTAATGCGCGGGTAGGTGATATCGTAGCGCAGGTGGGCGTTGGAGGGAATGGCCAGGAACACCAGCTTATCCAGGTAATGGCGATCTTCCAGCGCCGGGTAGGGCTGCCCGTTGCAGAACGCGCCACCATGCCAGCCCCAGTGCAGTTCATCGACCATGGGGGAATAGAAGAACCCCGCCACCGGCTGCCCCTGATGGATGACCGCCAGGCAGGTGCCCCACGAGGCCATTCCCCAGATATACGGCCGCGTGCCGTCAATCGGGTCAAGCACCCAGGTGGTTTCGCTCTGCGGGCCGGATGCGCCGCTCTCTTCGCTCAGCAATGCGTGGCCGGGGAAACGCGCGCGGATGCGGCCGGCGATGAAGTCTTCGATCTCATGCTCGGCTTCGGTCACCGGGGTCTGGTCGGCTTTGATGTGGATGGAGATGTGCCCGCGCCAGCGCAGGGCAATTTCGCCGGCGGCGCGCATCCACTCCAGGATGGCGGCGATGTCAGCCTGGCTGAACAGGCCGGTGGGCGAGGGCATCAGCGCGCCAGGGTCAGGTCGCCGGCCTGCAGCACGGTAGATTCCACGGTGAACACGCGCGCCTGGTCGGCGTCACCCACCACGGGTTTCGCGCGTGCTGGCTCTGGGCCGATAATCAGTACGTAGTCACCCGGGGGAACGTTATTGATAAAAAAGCTGCCATCCGCGGACAGTGTGGCCTGTGGCGCCTTGTACGGCTCGAGGGTGAACATGCCACCGCCGCCTTTCACCGGTGCAAACGATGCGGCATAGGCAGTCAGCGGCTCATCCGGCCAGCGCTCAGCGGCATTGGGGATTTTCCCGCTGATGGCGCCTTTTCCGGCTTCCTGGGTGGGGGACATGGCTGGCTGGTCGCTGCCGGTCCCGGGCGCGCGACAGGCGCTCAGCAACAGGCCCAGGCAGGTGAGGATGATCAGGAGTCGAAATTTCATGCGCAGCTCCAGTGCAAAAAAGAGGAGAGACCCTCTGGCGAGGATCTCTCCGTATCGTACCATGAAATGGCGTTTACGGCGTGGGGACGCCGATGTAATCTTCAGCCAGGTAGGTGGTACCCTTTACGCCGCTGACCTTGCGCTCCATGTAAACGTGCACCAGCAGGGCGGCCGTGCCGTCGCTCTCGACCACGGCCGCGCCGCGGAAGGTTTTATCGGTTGGGCGATAGGCCTTGGCGGTGCCAATATTGAACGTGCGCTTGCTGTATGGGCCCAGGGTGGGCAGTTTGTATTCGATGTTGACGCCGTCATTGCGGTAGAAGGTTACCTTTACGTTGCTGGCAGCTGTGGCAGAAGTGTTCATCACGCTGATCGTGGCCTGATAGCCCTTCGTGGTGTTGGCGGACCATACCAGGTAAGGCAGCGAGACCTCGGTGGCGCCCTGGATCTGGCCGGTATAAGCGGTGCTCACGCCATCGCTGCCGGTGTTCTTGGCGACCACGGCGATCTGCTGCTGGCCTTCGATGATGGCTGAGAAGCTCTTGCGGCTGGAGCTGCGGATGGAGCAGGCGCTGACGGTGGCGCGGCCATAGGGAGCCAGGGTGATTTTGTAGGAACTCGTGCTGGTCTTTTTCGGAGTGGTGCTGGTACTGGTGTTATTCTCGGTATAACCGGTGAAGGTGACCGTGTTGGTTTCGCCGCTGACGTTCTGTAACTCAAAGCTGGTCTTCTGCGAGCCGTGGTTATAACTGCACTTCACCAGAGGCATGAAGAAGATGCTGCTCGGGTCAGAGATGCCTTCGAAGGCATAGGCGCGGCGGCCGACGTTGTGCAGGTCTTCCACCGCGGCAACTACCCGTGCGCCGTCCGCGTTGGCGGTGATCACCAGCGAACTGATCTTTGGCAGGACGAACTGTTCTGCCGTGCCCTGCAGGAACACCGCATTGGCCTGGAAGATATACGAGTAGTTGGTATTAATATCCGAAGTGACGACGTCGCTCCCAATCTGGATACCTTTGGCATCATAGAAACGCAGCGTCAGGCTGGTGGCGGTGTTCATCACGTTCTGGATGCCCACCTGGGAAATAAAGCCCTTGGGATCGTTAACCACGGCGGGGATATAGATGGTGGACGCGCCCTGGTCCTGGCTGAAGGCTGAGTACAGCATGCGCGAGTAGTTCGGATCGGCGCTGGGGGATTGCTCGTAGATGGCCTGGATCTCAGTATCGGCCATGAGCACGGCAGAGCCTTTGAAGCCATCTGGCACGTTGGTCTCGCCAATATAGATTTCGCCCGAGCCGTGCGTGTCTACGTCAATGGGTGTGGATTGGCCGGCCTGCAGCCCGGTGATGGTGCTGAAGTACGTCACCGTGATCTCGGTTTTCTCGCCCGGATTGTAGTAATAGATAATGGACGTCCAGGTCTGTTTGACGGACGTCTGGGCCTGTACCGGAGCCGGCAGTGCCAGCGAAGCCAGGAGCGTAATTGCCAGAATGAAGAACGCAGCTCGTTTCATGAGTATCATCCTTTGGTTCCAGTGATCCTTGAATCCCCAGGAATATGCCTTTCCCGCAGGGAAAGAGGCGATCCTAATGATGAGAATACCCTCGCGCCGGGGCAGAGTCAATAATGCTTTGGTGGTATGCGCCCGATTTTTCCGCGACGCGGTCAGCGGATGACGGGGAACGACAGGTTGTAGATGGCCTGGTACGCCTGGGCCTGTTCGCCGAGCAGGTACAGGTGGGTGTTGAGCGCCAGCAGCAGGGGCAGCGAGCCGGCGGGCTGGGGTGGAGCTTCGAAGCTGACCCATTCGCTGGTCTGCTGCAGGTATTCTAACGGCGCGAGCGGCGCGTTGGCCTCTCCGCCCACCAGATAGAGCACGCCGGCCAGGCTGGCAGCGCTGGCGTGCGCGCGCGGCTCGGGCAAAGGGGTGCCATCCTGCCAGCTCGTGCTGCCGGGGGCGTCGCGCGTGGGGAAATAGTGCAGCACGCTGCTTAGCGTGCCATCCGCGTTTTGTCCGCCGGCGAGAATAACCTTGCCATCCACGCTCGCAGCAGCGGCGTAGGCGCGCGGCTGGGGCAGCGAGCTGCGCGCTTCCCAGCGGTCGAGATCAGGTGCGTAAGCGTACACCCCGGCCACGGCCTGCTGCCCATCCCAGCCGCCAAAGAGGTACAGGCGGCCTTCCATGGATACCAGCGCCGCGCCTTCCAGCGCAGCGGGCAGCGCGGCGCGCGGCTGCCAGGTATCGGTGCGCGGGTCGTAGACTTCCAATGCGGCGGTTGGGGCGCCATCCTGCGCGCGCCCACCGGCTACGTAGATTTTCTCACCCAGCAGCGCCGCGCCGGCGTGGCTGACCGGGGTGGGCTTGGGCGCGGCGCGCTTCCAGGCATTTCCGACCAGATCGTAATACCAGCAGCCATCCAGGCCTTCGCCGGACAGTATGTACAGGCGGTTTTCATACACCGCGCCGGCGGCAGCGCGCGCGGCTACTGGCGGCGCGGGTAACATGCTCCAGCGCTCGGGCAGGCGCGCCGCTGCGGGCAGCGCGGTGGCAGCCGGCGGCTCACTGGCCGTGGCCGGCGGGGTAGAAAGCGCGGCCCAGGTGACCACCACAACCACTACCAGCAGGGCAATCAGCAGCAGCACCTCGGCAGCGCGCAGCATTCCGCGGCGGGCCAGCGGCGAGCCTGGGATGGGGGATAGCGGGGGCAGGGCAGGCTCGGCGTGGGCCACGACGGGCGGCGTAGCGGGCGCCGGCTCGGCGGCAGGGATGACAGCCATCTGCGGGGCAGGGCTGGCCAGCAGCCCGGTGCGCAATGCATACAGGGTAGCTTCGGTGCGTGAAGCCACGCCCACCTTGGCAAAAATATTGCGCAGATGCACCTTCACCGTGTTGGGGCTGATCACCAGGCGCGCCGCAATCTCCTTGTTGCTCGCGCCGGTTGCTACCAACCGCAGGATTTCGCGCTCGCGCTCGCTGAGTTCGGTCTCCTCGGGCATGATAGTGTGATTATACTGCAAGCCCGTGTGGCCCTACGGAATGGGCTGAAAAATACGGCGCGAAATACGTCTTTCTTATATGATGTATAATCAAATCAAGCCCGCTTGAAATGAGGACAGAATGGAACTGTTGTTGAACCCCAATGTCGCGTACCTGCTGCTGGTGGGCGGATTTTTACTGGCTATCCTGGCGTTGTTTTCGCCGGGAACCGGCCTGCTGGAGCTGGGCGCGTTATTTTCTCTGTTGCTGGCAGGGTACAGCATTTACAACCTGCCGATCAATGCCTGGGCGCTGGTGCTGCTGGCGGCGGGGGTGATCCCGTTCGCGCTGGCCGTGCAGCGCTGGAAACGCTGGCCACTGCTGCTGGTAGCGATGGGGGCGCTGGTGGTCGGGTCGGTGTTCCTGTTCCGCGTGGAAAATGGCACTGCGGTGCACCCGGCGCTGGCCGTGCTGGTCTCGGCGCTGTCCATTGGGCTGTTGTGGCTGGTGGGGCGCAAAGGCCTCGAGGCTGTGGTGCGCCCGAGCAACACCCTGCAGCGGCTGATTGGCATGGAAGGTGAAGCCCGCACGGGTATCTACCGCGAGGGGACGGTGTACGTGGATGGCGAAAGCTGGACGGCGCGCAGTAAGGCCGCCATCGCCGCGGGCACGGCCGTGCGCGTGATTGGCCGCGATGGGCTGGTGCTGGTGGTGGAACCACTGGCCGGCGCGCCGCAGGTGGAAGGCAATTCGTGACGCGCGCTGCGCGTCGCATATCGGCTCTTTCTTCTCAGATTGCGAGGATCCCATGACGTTTGATGCTGCATCTACAACTGTTTACTGCCTGATCGGGGTAGTCGTCCTGGCGGCGATTGCGTTCCTGACCTCGGCGGTAAAAATCGTGCCCGAGTACCAGCGCCTGGTGGTGTTCCGCCTGGGCCGCTGCATCGGTGACCGCGGGCCGGGGATCGTGCTGCTGATCCCATTTATTGATCGAGCCGTGCGCGTTGACCTGCGCGAGCAGGTGCGCGAAATCCCGCACCAGACCTCGATCACCAAAGACAACGCGCCGATCTCAATCGACTTCCTGTGGTACTACAAGGTCTTCAGCCCCAGCGACAGCGTGCTGCAGGTGGGTAACTTTGAGCTGGCCGCGCAGGGTATGGCTACCACCACGCTGCGCTCGGTGGTCGGCGGTATTATGCTGGACGAAGTGCTTTCGGAACGCGAGCATATTAACAATATGCTGCGCGCCCGCCTGGATGAAGTGACCGAACGCTGGGGCGTCAAAGTCACCAACGTAGAAATCCGCGAGATCATTCCTCCGCGCGATGTGCAGGACTCGATGAACCGCCAGCTCACCGCGGAACGCACCCGCCGCGCGCTGGTTACCGAATCGACCGGTACGCGCGAGGCCGCGATCAATGTGGCCGAAGGCGAAAAGCAGGCCAACATCCTGCGCGCGGAAGGCGAGCGCCAGGCTTCGATCCTCAAGGCGGAAGGCGACCGCCAGGCGGCGATGCTGCGCGCCGAGGGCTTCTCCACCGCGCTGACCACGATCAATACCGTGGCTTCCACCGCCGACCAGCGCACGATCACGCTGCAGTACTTCGATACGCTGCGCAACATGGCGCAGGGCCAGAGCACCAAGTGGATCTTCCCGCTGGAGTTCACCGGCCTGATTGGCAATTTCCTGAAAGCACAGGACAAAGTCGAGTAAGGTTAGCAAAGCGAACACCAAACAGGGGTGGGCTACCGGCCCACCCCTGATGGTACCCGGTGCATGGATCGCGAACCCGCGCAACCTTCCCCTTCTTACTCCATCCAGACCGCCGGCTGGCGCGACCTGATGGCGCTGCGCCGCCTGGAAGATGCGTGTTTTGATCTGGATGCCTGGCCGCTGATCGACCTGCTGGGCGTGCTGACGGTGCCGGGCGTGGTGCGCCTGAAGGCGGTGGTGGGTGACGAGATGGTGGGTTTCGTCTCCGGGGATATCCGCCAGCGCGAGCGTCTGGGATGGATCACCACCATTGGCGTGCTGCCCGAACACCGGCGCAAGGGCATCGCCAACCACCTGCTGGACCTGTGCGAAACGGGCATGGGGCAGCCGGCGGTGCGCCTGTGCGTGCGCAAGAGCAACGCCGGGGCCATCCAGCTTTACCTGCGGCGCGGCTACCAGCAGGTGGCAGTGTGGGGGCGCTACTACCGCGGCGGCGAGGATGCGCTGGTGTTGGAGAAAAAGCTAGCGCAAAATCCTTAAGGAGTCCGTAAGGTTGGCGGTGGTTGACTTTTGTTTGGACTCGGCATATACTCTTGGTACGGAGAGCAGCACACCTTATGCGAGTTTTGGACGACAAAGGAACCCGGATGCACCCGTGAGAGCACGCGATATCTTTTCGCGTGCTTTTTTGTACCAAAATCTGACCTTCGCAGCCGTACGATCCAAGTATCTAACCCACAAATAAAGGAGATAGAAATGGATTCTGGTATGATCGGCAAGATCGAAAAGGCCAAGCGGTATGCTCAACAGCGTGATCGTATCCACTTCCAGTCTTTTTCGGTAACGATGGATGGAGAAAATAACCCCCATACTGTGCAGTACGCGAATGGGGAATGGAACTGCGACTGTGATTTTTTCCGCACCCGCGGGCGCTGCGCGCACACGATGGCGGTGGAGATGATTTTGGAAGGCATGATTACCCAGCCGGAAGCGACGGCCTGACGGCTTTGCTGGTAGGATAAGCGATAGCAGATGCGAGCCCCCGGCAGAATGCCCGGGGGCTCGTTATTTGGGGCGCAAGAAAGGAGAGAGCACGCATGCAAAAACTGGATGACGCGCTGCGAGCGGACGAACGCGCGCAGTTGGCGGGGCTGGATACACCGTTTCGGGTGCAAGGGCTATTGGACCAGATTACTTATAATGGTGAAAACCGCAACCGCAGCCCGCTGGGCGTGCTGCGTGAGCGCCAGGGCCACTGCCTGGATGGCGGGTTGTTGGGGGCTGCGCTGCTGCGCCGCCTGGGTTATGCGCCGCTGGTGATGGAGCTGTGGCCGGAGCCGGGCCTGGATGATGACCACGTGCTGGCTGTCTACCGGCTTGACGGGCATTGGGGCGCGGTGGCAAAGTCGAACTACGCCAACCTGCGCTTCCGCGAACCGGTGTTCCGCACCCTGCGCGAGCTGGTGATGTCGTATTTTGAAGATTTCTTCAACTCGGACGGGCAGAAAACGCTGCGCAGCTTCAGCTTGCCGCTCAACCTGGCACGCTATGATGCTCGCGGTTGGGAAACCGAGGAAAGCGCGGTAGACCAGATCGAAAAATACCTGCATGGCATGCGCCGCTATCCTGTGCTGACCGCGCGCCAGGTGGCCAACCTTTCGCCAGTGGATGAACGCGCCCTGCGGGCCGGCATGGTGGGCACCGACCCGCAGGGGTTATTCCAAAAGCAAGTCTAAGCGCGCGGCGCTTCTACGTTAGCGCGCTTTCCTGGTAGGTGGGGATCTCGGCGTGGTAGGTGGTGAACCAGCCGAACGACAGGCGCGCGCCAGGGATAGTGAAGCGGCAGGCGCGCTCGATCTCGTCTTTCACCTGGTTGTACTCGCGCGCGCCGGGGGCGTAAATGGTGAACTCCACCAGCGCCAGCGGGCGCGGCCAGGCGCGGGCATCGCTGGCAAGAGCTTCTACCGTGCGGCGCAGATCACCCGGCCAGTCGGCGCCGGGCTGCGGGCTGTAATACACGCAGGCGTTAGCCACCAGCGCGGTTTCTGTTTCGGCAATCAAGTAGCGCGGCGTGCGCCGGCGCACCAGCGGGGCATCCGGCGGGCGCAGCAGAATCGGCTGGCCGCTGCCCATATCGACAGCTTCCACGCTGGTCACCTGGCTATCTACCGGAGCGCGGGTGACCGGTTCCATGTATTCGAAACCCCAGTCGTTGGCGATGGCGGCCAGCAGCGGCAGCACGTCTTCGGGGTTGGCGGCGCGCGCGGCGGCTTCCAGCAGGTCTTCTTCCTCGTAGCCAAACAGCCCGTTGGGTCGCACCTGACCTTCGAGGAACTCGGCCAGGATGCGCAGCGCCTGGTTGCCAAACAGACGTTCCATTAACTCGGGGCGCGCCATGAGCAACTGGCGCAGGCGGCCCAACTCGGCGTCTTGCCCATCCAGTGGGATGGGACGGTACTCAACATCAACCTCAAACGAAAAGCGAATGCGTTTGCGCAATACAGGCAGTGGTTTACGGTTCATGATCCCTCCTGCGGCCAATAGCGGTCAACGGATTATTCCCACGGGTAGCACGGATAAACGTTTCCGGTCAGGCTGCGCCCAAAACGCGATGATTGGATTGGGCTTTCATGAATGCGGTTGGATGTGATTTGTGTGTATTTCCCCGCTTGATCCCCTTATTGTGTTGGTTTGCGCCCACCGGGCATTGCCTGGTGGAGTTGATTCGGGCTCAGCCCAACCGGTAAAAACTATTCCGCTTCGGCTACGATGAACAGGCGGCCCCAAAAGCTATCGCCATTTTGCGCAATACAGGTTTGCAGCACCAGCGGGTAGCTGCCGGTGTAGTAACGGTTGAAAACGTCCCCGGCGCTCATATACGCGCCGCTGTTCAGCTCGACAAAATCACTCACCGGGCTGCGTGGATCCATCGCCTGGAACCCTTCAGCGGCGCTGACGCGGAAGTTGCGCACGCTGCCATCACCATAGACGAGCTGGATTTGCTGGCCGGGCTGGATGGATGAAAAATCGCGCCCGGCGCGGGTATTATGCGCCAGCAAACCCACCACGCCATGCTGCGCGGCGGCAGAAAATAAAGTGGCCCGGTTTTCTTCCTGGGTGACCCAATTGTTATCCCCCGCGGGCTGCTGGTCGACCGTGAGAGCGATAACACCCTTCACGAACACGCCTGCCAAAGCCTGCGACCCACCGGTTGGAGCGATGGCGGCCAGAAACTGGTTGAGGTCATTGACGTAAGGCGGCTTGACGTAGACCGGCTCGACCACCGTGCCCGGGCCGGGGTCCTGCGCCGGGGCCGGTACGAAAACCTCTTCCGCGGGGGCGGCGGGCGGCGCTTCCGGCGCGGCTGCGGGCTGCGGCTCGGTAGTGACTTGCAGCGACTCGGCCACCTGATCGGCGGGCTGTGAGCGCACGGCCGGCGCAGTGGGCAAGGAAACCGCGGAAACCGAAGTAACCATCCATAGGACAAGCAGGATAGAAACGCCGGTAGACGCAAAAATTATGCCTGGGGTGGGTCGCCGCATAAAAACGTACCTTAGAAGGAGCAGCCGGCCTGTGACCGGCAAAGATTGATTTGCTGGATAGAACATATGTATTGTAGAACATTATTTCAATTAATGCAAGAAACAATCGAGGCAGTTTTTGGAAGAAACAGCGTACATCGTTGTCATCTTGATATTTCGGGTAAATTTGGTAAGATAACAAGACAAGGTCGTGGGACCTGCCTGACGTGGGGGTGATTGGTCTCACCGGATATTCCATCTCAAACAGGAGGTATGCGAAACCAAAGTTGCTGCCCGGTATACCCGTGCTCTGGCTGGCCTTCTCCCCCCGCATCGCGCTCTGTCAGCGAAATATCCGTTTGTCTATTCATAACCGGTTCCCTTTTACAGGAGTAACGTGATGCGTTTGCGAAAGTTGTTCCTACCCGTGTCGATTCTGCTCGTGCTGGCGCTGTTCCTTTCGGCGTATACTCCGGCGCAGGCCCACAAGCAGAAGCTGGTGAATATGCAGATCTTGGCGATTAACGACTTTCACGGCAACCTGGAACCGCCCAGCGGTTCCTCGGGCCGCATCGGCACCACCGATGCCGGCGGCGTAGAATACCTGGCAACCCATATCCAAAACCTGCGCAAACAAAACCGCAATACCGTGGTGGTTTCGGCCGGCGACCTGATCGGCGCGAGCCCGCTGCTCTCAGCCCTGTTCCACGATGAGCCCACCATCGAGGCTTTCAACAAGATCGGGCTGGATTACAACGCGGTGGGCAACCACGAATTTGACGAAGGCATTGATGAACTGCTGCGCATGCAGCGCGGCGGCTGCCACCCGGTGGACGGCTGCCAGGATGGCGACGGCTTCCGCGGGGCGAACTTCCGCTTCCTGGCCGCAAACGTGACCTACAAAGACAGCGGCCGCACCATCTTCCCGCCTTACCGCATTGAGTATTTCCAGGGCACCAAAGTGGCCTTCATTGGCATGACCCTCGAAGGCACGCCCAGCATCGTTACCCCCTCGGGCATCTCCAACCTCAACTTCGCGGATGAGGCCGATACGGTAAACCGCCTGATACCGCACCTGCAGCGGCGCGGCGTGAAAACCATCGTGGTATTAATCCACGAAGGCGGCGCGCAGGTTCCCAGCGGCGGGATTAACGAGTGCAATGGCATTTCGGGCGCGATTGTCGACATCGTCAACCGTACCAGCGACGAGGTTGACCTGTTCATCAGCGGCCACACGCACAACGCCTATAACTGCGTGATTGACGGCCGCCCTGTAACCAGCGCTTCGTCGTTTGGTCGCCTGGTGACGCAGATCAACATGACCATTGACCCGCGCACCGACCAGCCGACCCAAATCCAGGCCGAAAACCTGATTGTCACGCGCGACGTGACCCCGGCCCCGGCGCTGACCAAACTGCTGGACAAATACCGCGCCATCGCCGCTCCGCTGGCCAACCGGATCATCGGCCAGATCACGGCTACCATCACGCGCACGGCGAATGCCGCGGGCGAATCGCCGCTGGGGGATGTGATTGCTGACGCGCAGTTGTTTGCTACCACCCCGGCCGAACTGGGCGGCGCGCAGATCGCCTTTATGAACCCGGGCGGTATCCGTGCCGACCTGGTCTACCCAGCCAGCGGCAGCGAGGGTGACGGCAACGTGACCTACTCGGAAGCCTTCACGGTGCAGCCGTTTGGCAACAGCCTGGTGACGATGACCCTTACCGGCGCGCAGATCAAGGAAGTGCTGGAACAGCAGTTCAACAACCCGGCCGCCGGGCAAAACCGCATCCTGCAGGTATCGGAAGGCTTTACCTACACCTGGAGCGCTGCGGCGCCGGCCGGAAGCAAAGTGAGCGACATGATGCTCAACGGCGTGCCGATCGACCCGAACACCAGCTACCGGGTAACGGTCAACAGCTTCCTGGCGGATGGCGGCGATAACTTTACCGCGCTGCGCCAGGGCACCGACCGGCTGGGCGGCGCGGTGGATACCGACGCGCTGACGGATTACTTCGCGGCGAATTCCCCCGTGGCCCCCGGCCCGGTGGACCGCATCCAGATGGTTCCCTAAAGCCAGTTCTACAGCAAAAAATACCGGGCGCAGATGTTGCGCCCGGTATTTATGTCCCTGCGGAACATCAGGCCATCGAGCGCAGGACGGTAAAATCGGAAGTCAGGTGCAGCACGTTGGTGATGGCGCCCATGACAGCAGCGCGGCGGCCGAGGGTGGACGCAACCACTTTCACCTCTACCGGGAGTATTCTGGCGGCGCGCTCGCGGATCAGCGTTTCCAGCGGGGCAGGCTGCAAGGCCAGGTCGCCGCCGAGGATAATCACGTTGGGGTCGAAGGTGACGCCCAACGCCACCACGCACATGGCCAGGTAATCGGCGGTTTCATCCAACACATTGGCGGCCCAATCTTCCCCCGCGGCATAGGCTTCAAAGATATCCGCGAGACCCAACGGTTGTGAGACACGCGCAGAACCTTTGGCGGCCAGTTTTTCGCGCGCGCGGCGCAGCAGGGCGGTGGTTGAGGCCAGTTCTTCCAGCGCGCCAAAGCTCCGGCCGTTGAACTGCGGGAAGACCGGTCCGGGCGGCAGGTGCCCGACTTCACCGGCCGCCTGATGCGCACCGCGGTAGATGGCTCCATCCACCACCATGCCGGCGCCGATGCCGGTGCCAACGGTGAGCAGGGCCAGTGTGTCAACGTTCTGCTGCGGGCCAAACCACAGCTCGCCCAGGGCAGACAGGTTGACGTCATTTTCTACGATCACAGGCAGCGCGAAGCGCTCACTGAGCAGCTTGCGCAGGGGCACGTCATGCCAGTCGAGGCTGGGAGCCCAGCGCACCACGCCCTGGGCATAATCGGTGATGCCGGGCGCGCCCACACCGATGCCGCGGATGGTGAGGCCGGTGCGCTGCGCGTCATCCAGCAGGTGAGCGATCAGGCCCACCAGCGCATCATAACAGGCGGCATTGTCTTTACCGGGATGGGGCAGCGTACTTTCGTGCAGCACCTCACCCGCCAGGTCGGCGGCAGCGCCGTAAAAAGCAGCGCCACCCAGATCGACCCCCAGCATCACCTGGCCGCGAGAGTTGAATTCGAGCAGCGAGCGCCGCCGGCCGCCGCTCCACTCGGTGACGCCCATGGGACGCACCAGGCCTTCTTCCACCAGCTCGTCAATGATGCGCATGACGGTGGGCAGGCTCACATGCAGTTTTTGCGCGATCAGCGAGCGCGAGACCGGGCTGTGGCGGCGGATAAAGTCGAGGATGGCAGAGCGGTTGATGGTACGCATGTCCGATGGCGTGATGGTGCGCATGTGTTTCATGCTCATCTCCTCGCAGTGAAGGGCTTGTATGAACAAGTGCCATGGAACCGGTTTGTTTAAAGTATAGCAACCTTGCGCGTATTGGCAAGCGGGTGATTTGAGCGTGAATCGCGGTATGGGTTTTGCCGGGGCTTATTCTTGCGTGGGCAGGCCGAAGATTTCCTGCAGCAGCGGGCGCGTCCTGGCGACCGCTCGACCGCGGTGGCTGATACGGTTCTTCTCGCCTTCGGGCAGCTCGGCCATGGTCAGGCCGCGCGTGGTGAGCAGGAAGATCGGATCGTAGCCAAAGCCGCCGCCGCCGCGCTCTTGCGGTGAGATTTCACCCTCAACGTTGCCTTCGCGGAAATAGATTTCACCGCCGGGCAGGGCTAACGCCACACAGCACACAAAGCGCGCGCGCCACGGCCGCGGCGCGCCGCCGGCGGCCAGGTTTTGCAGCAGCAGTTGGCGGCGGTCGGCATCGCTGGCGCCGGGGCGGGGCACGTAACGCGCGGAGTGCAGCCCGGGCGCGCCGTCCAGGGCTTCCACTTCCAGCCCGGAGTCATCCGCCAGGGTGACCAGGCCGCTGGCGTGGCAGTAGGCGCGGGCCTTGAGCGCGGCATTCTGCGCATAGGTGCTGCCGGTCTCTTCGACGTCCAGGCGGATGCCCAGATCGGCGGGGAGCAGCAATTGGATGGGCAAATCATCGAGCAGCGCGCCAATTTCAACCAGTTTGCCCGGGTTGGTGCTGGCGATGAGCAATTTGTGTTCGGCCATTTTTTAGATTATTCTCATATTAATCAGAGTAAGTTGACTTGCTTAACTGCCTATGCTATAATCTCGTAGGGATTATATCTTAGTTAAGTAGTGTTAATTGCATTGAGCACACGTAACCCTTTGCGTTTTAACGTTGGTTTTCTGATCAATCAGCCTGTCGGTACGAGCCGGGAGTTTCTCTTTGACTTCCCCGCGATCCAGCTTCATCCTGACCTTGACGTACGTGATCTGCATGGAACGGTGCGAGCCAGCAAAACCGCTCAGGGCATTTTTCTTCAATCCAGTTTTGACGGAATTGTGACCAGTGAATGTGTGCGCTGCCTGACGGAGTTCGACCAGCGGCTGCACACCAATTTTGAAGAATTGTTCGCATTCGGCGAGCGCTCGGTCTCTGAATCGGGGCTTGTCTTGCAAGAGGATGCCAATATTGATCTTGAACCCCTTTTGCGAGAATACCTGCTTGTCGAAATACCGATCAGTCCCTTATGCCGTGAGGATTGTAAGGGTTTGTGTCCTATTTGTGGAGAAGACCTGAACCAGCGCCTGTGCGAGCACGTTCAGCAGGCGCAGAACGAGTAACCGGAGCAATTATTTTTCGTATTCCCGCCCTGGTACCCCGGAGCGCCCGATCGTACGGCGCCCGCGGGACCACACCATCCGGTCGTTCCGGCGGGGGGTCGCCGGTGATAGACAAATGGTGGTTATACCAGAGCATAAAGAGGCCGCCGCCTCACCGCGCGGGAGTCCGAATGATAAGCTGCAACCAGGATTTTCTATAGGAGGGTCCCATTGGCAAATCCAGGGCGACGCAGAAAAAACACCGAAATCCTGAGTATGCTGCTTGAAAAAGCAGATGTGCAGGGGTACCTGACGACGGAAGATTTAATGGAAGTGTACCCGGACGCGAACCAGGACTCGGATCATCTGGAAGCGATTGTGCTGGCGCTGCGCCGGCGAGGGGTAGAGTTTCTCGATCCTGAGAGCGATACGGCCTTTGTGGACGATGATGAGGCCGTGCCGCCCAGCGATATGAACCCGTATGCCAACCTGGACCCCATTTCCAGCGATGATACCATCGGGTTATACCTCAAAGAAATGTCGCGTGTGCCGCTGCTCAACGTGGAAGAAGAGCTGGATCTGGCGAAGAAGATCGAGCGCGGGCGGCTGGCCAGGCGCACCCTGGAGCGTTCGAACGGCAAGCTGCCGCTGGAAAAGCGCAGCGAGTTGGAGCTGGACGTGGCTGAGGGCGTGCGCGGGCGCGAGCATCTGATTAAGGCCAATACGCGCCTGGTGGTGAGCATCGCCAAGCGGTATATGGGTTCAGGCGTTCCGTTCCTGGATCTGATCCAGGAAGGCAACCTGGGGCTGATGAAGGCCGTGGAAAAGTACGAATACCAGCGCGGCTTCCGCTTTTCGACCTACGCCACGTGGTGGATCCGCCAGACGATCACGCGCTCGATTGCCGACCAGGGCCGCACCATCCGCGTACCGGTGCACATGGTGGACCGCATCCGCCAGTTGTACAAGCTGACGCACGAAATGGAGCAGAAGCTGGGGCGACTGCCATCCAGCGAAGAGCTGGGCGACGCGATTGGCACCAGCGCCGAAAAAGTAGACTGGATGCTGCGCGTTTCGTGGCTGCCGCTGTCGCTGGAAAGCCCGGTGAACGATGAGGATGACTCCGAACTGGGCATGTTCGTCGAAGATGAGATCACGCCCACGCCGATGCAGAGCGCCTATTCCAACCTGCTGCGCGAGAAGATTGAAGAAGTGCTGTCGACGCTGCCGCCGCGCGAGGCGCGCATCCTGCGGCTGCGCTTTGGGCTGGATAACGGCCATACCTACACGCTGGAAGAAGTGGGCCAGAAGTTTGGCCTGACGCGCGAGCGCATCCGCCAGATTGAAAGCAAAGCGCTGCGCCGGCTGCGCCACCCCCGCCGCGCGCGCCAGTTGAAAGACTACGTGTAAACGAAAACAAGACCGGGCAGTGGCTGCCCGGTCTTGTGATTCTCACGAGGTTACCCGCCGCTGGTCTTGCGTGGGGCGGGGGCGTGCGCGTACTGGCGCTGCAGGAACCAACGGTAGCGCTCGATGGCCGGCAGGCGGCTGGTGAGGAACTGGTTGAGGCCCTGCGCCACCTCGGCGGCCTGTTCCTGGATGAGCATGTGACCGGCGTGAGGGTAGATGCGCAGCTCGGCGGCGGGCAGGCTACTGGCCAGGAAGTGTGAATAGGCCAGCGGGGCAATACGGTCGTCGCTGCCACAGGCCACCCAGGCTGGAGCCTGGATCTGCGCCACGAGATCACGCACATCAAAGCTGGAGCATGCGCGCCAGTCGGCCAGCAGCAGGCTGGGACGCAGGTCGCGCATGGTGCGCATCACCGCGGATACCAACGCCGGGCTGGTGTGCGGGCTGAAGGCCAGCGTTTCCAGCTTGCGCAGCGCGGCAGATGCCATCACCGGGCTGGAAAGCTCGTGCAGCAGCGCCTGATCCACGCCCAGGTAAGCCCCGGTGGAGATGAGGCCGAGGCCGGCCACCTGGCGCGGGTATTTGAGCGCCAGGGTAAGCGCCACCGCGCCGCCCAGCGAGTGGCCAATGATGACCGATTCGGCCAGCCCGAGGCGGGCGAGGAAGTTGTGGATCTGGTCGGCGTAGGCGGGGATGAACTGCTGCGCCACGCCGCGCGACTTGCCGTGCCCGGGCAGGTCAACGCTGATGACGCGCTGGCCGGCCAGGCGGCGGATCTCTACCGGCCAGGTGACGTGCGAACCGCCCGCTCCGTGGATGAGTACCACCGGCGCCAGATCGCTGTTCCCCCCCTCATAAACCGTATAATACAAACCGGCTTCTTCGGGCATGCAATCTCTTTCGTAGCAGAATATTGATATTTCATTATAGCAGGAAATACGATGGAAATGTCAAGAACGCATGAATTGCCCGGCGCTGCGCCGGGCAATTCATGCGTTCTTTTTGCGAGTCAGGCGGGCGATGCAACCGGGACGTGATGCAAGCGCTGGGCGGCAGTTTCCGTGAGGGGCACCTGCACGCACACACTGGTGCCGCGCCCGGGGGTGGAGCGGATATCCAGCAGGCCATTGATCAACTCGGTGCGCTCGCGCAGGTTGACCATGCCCAGGCTGCCGCGCCGGCCGTAGCCGCTGGCTACCTGGCTCAGGTCAAAGCCAATGCCGTCGTCGTTGACTTCCATCACCGCCACGTCGGGGTCGCCGGGCAGCAGGCCCAGGCGCACGCTTACCAGGCCGGCGTGCGCGTGCTTACGCGCGTTATTCACCGCTTCTTCGGCCAGGTAGAAAATCACCGTCTGCTCGCCGGGGTCAAGGCGGCGCTCGACGGACGGGTCGGCATCCACCTGCACATTCTGCTGGTAGGTGTCGCGCATTTTATCTGCCATGGCGGCCAGGGCAGCCACCAGGCCATCGGTTTCCAGCACCAGTGGCCGCAAAGTGAAGAGCATATGGCGAATTTCCTGGGCAGTGCGGCGCGCAAGATCTTCCAGGCGGGCCAGCTCGCCGTCCATATCACCGCTGTTCTGCGCCAGCATGCGCCGCGCGATGCTCAGGCGCATAGCAATGGCCGAAACTGACTGGGTGGGGCCATCGTGCAGGTCGCGCGCCAGCTTTTTGCGGGCTTCGTCCTGGATCTCAAGGATATGTTCTTTTTCGTGCTGCACCTCCCGGTACAGGCGCGCGTTTTGAATGGAAATGACTGCCTGGTGGCTGATGATCTCCAGCACTTCGCTGCGGTCCGGGGTGAAGAAATCGGGGTCAGGGTGGGCGAAGAGCATCAGGCCAAAGCTGGATAGGCCGCGCCTCAGCGGCAGGGCCAGTGCGGACTCGCAGTTTTGCAGGCACACCAGCCGTTCCAGCTCGGGATCGCCGCACGGGCCGTGGAACAGGCGCGCTTCGCCGGTCTGTACCACTTCATTGAGCTGGCCGCGCAGGGCGGGGAAGCTCTGCTGCAGGTCGCCTTCGGCCAGCAGACGCCCGGCGCTGACGCGCAGGCTGCCGGAGCGCGCCAGGCGTGGCAGGCGGGCCTCGCCGTCATCCAGCATCAGCACCACGCCAACCATCCTGGCGGCAGGCGTATCCTGCCCGCCGAGGGCGGCTTCGGCCAGTTCGAGGGCGGTGTCCAGCACGCCTTGCAGGTCGAGCGTGGCGCTCAGGCGTTCCAGCAGGCGGTAGAAATCTTGCATGCGGTCGTGCTCGGCGCGCTGCGCGCGGCGCTCGTTTTCGATCTGCTGCGCGGCACGCTGCCGGTAGGTTTTGGCCACGGCGTCACTCAACCGCCGGCTGAACAGGCCAACCACGCCTCCCAACAGCAGGTTGGCGCCGGCCACGGCCAGCGCGCCGCGCCATATCGCCGCTACCGGCAGGTCAAAGGGCGATGGCAGGCCGGAAATGCGCCACAGGTACTCCCAGCTCCACAGCACCTGCACGCACAGGAACAGTCCGGCGGTGAGCAGGCTGCCTTTCATGCCAAAGTATACCGCGCTGGAGAGCAACGCAAGCAGCCCGGCCCACAGCACGGGGCCATTCATGCCGCCGGTGGCGCCGAAAATAACCAGGGCCACGCCCCAGTCCATCAACGTGCTCACCCAGCGGTGGGCGGGGATGCGCCGGTTAAGCACGGCCAGCAGCGAAAGCACGATGTTCCAGGCCGCGGCCACCAGCAGGGCAACCAGGACGGTCACGTTAAGCGCGCCGGCCAGCGCCACGCGCACCACCATGCCCAGCAGCACCAGCCAGCGCAGTGAGATCACCAGCCAGTCGGATAAGAAGGGTATTTCGGCAACCTGCATTTTTGGCCGTGACGTGCTCATGCCCTCACCACCCGTGCCTGCCTACGCTTACCAGCGGTCGTTATGAATGCGCTGCGGATCGAAACGATCGGACGGGGGGATGCTCTCGGCAGGATGCCCCACGGCAATCATCGCCACCGGCACGACGCCATCCGGCAGGCAGGCCACGCGGGCCACACCTTCCAGCCGCTCGGGGGCAGGCCAGACTCCCAGCCACACCGCGCCCAGCCCACCGGCATGAGCTGCCAGCAGCATGTTCTGGGCCGCGGCGGAGCAGTCCAGCGGCCAGCGGCCGGGCTTGCGCTCGCGCGCCATCACAGCGCAAACGAGGATAATGAGCGGGGCTTCCTGAATGACGCGCACCGACTGGTGCACCTGGGTAAGCGCATCCAGCACGGCGCGCGAGCGAATGACCACGAACTCCCATGGCTGGCCATTGCCGGCAGAAGGCGCATTCATCGCCGCGCGCAGCAGCAGTTCCACGTCCGCCGCGCTGACCGGCTCGGCGGTGAAATGGCGCACGCTGCGCCGGGTGAATATCGCCTGCAAGGCGTCCATGACAGTTACCCCTCTACTCGCTCCACAGCTTCCACGGGACTGACATCACCGTACACCACCGAAAGGATGCCTGGCAGGTAGCGGTCCATCGTCCACAGGTTGGCGTACACCAGGTTGGAGACCAGCGCGGTGGTCAACCGGTCGTTTTCCACGTCCAGGCTGGTCTTGTAGCGCAGCTCGCCATCCGAATAGTCCATCTCAAAGTTTCCGATTTTTAGGCCGTAATTGGCGCGGGTGATAAACTCCGCGGCGGCAGTGCGTTTTTCTTCGGGAATATTGACCGGCGAGACGGAGTAGAAGAAGAAAATTTGCTGGTCTTCTTTCACCTGCGCGTAGCAGCTCCACTTGCCGTTCTTGCCCTGAAAGGTCATCTGCAGGATGGGCTGGTTGTCCATCTGCAGGAAATACCATTCATCATCGGTAAAAAAGCGCTTCACAATGTCAAAGATTTCTGTCATGGGGACACCTCATACAATAAATGATGAAAGCCTGTTGCCGGCGGGCGCGGTCCCCCCAGGTGGCCGGCAAATGGACTTCTGTGGGCTGGGTTTCCAGCGATTCTAACATATATACTACCTGCTTTCCGCGGCGTGTCACGTTCCAAAATTGAAAGGTAGGCGCGCCCAGCGGGGCTGAAGGTTACAATCCGGTTAGCATGCCGGGGCGCGCGAAGGGGGGTATACTGGGAAGCGGAAAGGAGCGCAGCACAATGGACATGGATGCACGCGATCTGCTGGCGCGCGCGGCACAGGAAGGCGCGCCGGTGCTGGATGGCGAGCTGGCCACGTTTGTGTGGCAGGGGCCGAAAGCGCCCAAACTGGGTGGCGATTTTACCAACTGGACGGAAAGCCCGCTGGCGCTGGAAGAAGTGGCGCCGGGGGTATGGGCGCGCAGCGTGCGCTTTTTGCCCGGCGCGTACATCGAGTATGCCTATTTCGCCGGTAAAATGCGCGTGCCCGACCCGCTGAACCCGCGCGTTACGCCCAATGGGGTGGGCTACAACAACCAATTCTTCTACCTGCCCGGCGCGGGGCCGACCCCACTGGCGCAGCCTGCCGCGGACTTCCCCGCCGGCACGATCACGCGCCACACGCTGCCCGGCCGGCCGTTTCTCACCACACCCAAACGCTCTGTGTGGTTGTACCAGCCGCCGGGCGCGGGGCCTTTCCCGCTGTGGGTGGTGTGGGATGGCAAGGACTACCTGGAGCGCGCCGGTCTGGTGAATATCCTGGAACATCTGACTGCCGCGGGGCGCATCCACCCGGTTGCGATGGCCCTGGTGGAAAACGGCGGCGCGAACCGCAGTGTGGAGTACAACTGCGGCGAGATGACGCTGGGATTCCTTCTGGAAGTGCTGCTGCCCTTCGCGCGCCAGCACCTCAGCCTGCTGGACCCGGCGCAGCACCCTGGAAGCTACGGCGTGCTGGGCGCTTCGATGGGCGGGCTGATGGCGCTCTACACCGGACTGCGGCTGCCGCGCGTTTTTGGGCGCGTGCTCAGCCAGTCCGGGGCATTCCGGTTGGGGGATGGCTACCTGCCGGTGGTGCGCGATTTGATCGAACACGGGCCGCGCCAGGATGTGCGCATCTGGATGGATGCCGGTCGCTACGAGTGGCTGCTGCAAGCCAACCGCGACACGCACGCGCAGCTCGTCCGGCGCGGCTATGAAGTAGGCTATCGCGAGTACCCGGCCGGGCACAATTACCCGGCGTGGCGCGACGATCTGCCGCGCGGGCTGGCGTATTTGCTGGGGAAGGAATAATAGAAATTTTGTTCTTGACAAATGCGTGTGGATAATATATGATAAAAATAATCCATATTATCTAAAAAGCGCAATCCGTGATCCGGTTGCGTCCGAGGAGACCTGATGTCTGATGACCACCCCGTTCCCTCGCCAGCCGGTGACGCTCATCCGGATTGGAAACGCAAGACAGCCGTTTTTCTCTCCAGCCAATTCATCTCCCTGTTTGGCTCGTCGCTGGTGCAGTATGCCATCATCTGGCATATCACGCTCACCACCCAGTCGGGGGTCAGCCTGACCATTTCTACCCTGGCGGGTTTTCTGCCGCAGATGGTCATTTCGCTGTTTGCCGGGGTGTGGGCCGACCGTTACAATCGCAAGCTGCTGATCATCCTGGCGGACGGGTTGATCGCGTCGGCCACGCTGGCGCTGGCGATCCTGTTCCTGCTGGGGTATGGCGAGCTGTGGCTGCTATACCTCATTTTGGCCATACGCTCGCTTGGCGCGGGCATCCAGCAGCCGGCGGTCGGCGCGCTGCTGCCGCAGATTGTGCCCACCGACCGGCTGATGAAAGTCAACGGCATTAACAGCACCCTGCAGCCGATCCTGTTTATCGCTTCGCCGGTACTGGCGGGCGCCATGTTGAGCCTGTACCGGCTGGAATACATTTTTTTTGTAGACGTGATCACCGCGGCACTGGCGATGGGGCTGCTGGCGCTGCTGCGCGTGCCAGCGCACGCGCGCGCCACGCAAAAGCCGGCCACCGGTTACCTGGATGATCTGGTTGCCGGGGTGAAATACATCCACCAGCACCGCGTGCTGCGAGCGCTGTTCGCCTTTTTCGCGGCGGTGCACGTGCTGGTTGCCCCGGCGGCCTTTCTGACCCCGCTGCTGGTGGCGCGCTCATTTGGCGAGGAAGTCTGGCGGCTGACCGCCAATGAAGTGACCTTCTTCGTGGGCATGATCCTGGGTGGGATGCTGATGACCGCCTGGGGCGGCTTCAAAAATCGCTTCCGCACCATCGGGATGGGCTGCGTGCTGCTGGGCCTGTGTTTCTTCAGCCTGGGCATGGCGCGCGATTTCACCTTATACCTGGCGTTTATGTTCATGGCCGGGCTGCCACTGCCGATGTTTAACGTGCCGGCCACCACTCTGCTGCAGGAAATGGTGGACCCGGATTACATGGGGCGCGTGTTCAGCGTAAACAGCATCATTATGACCGCGGCCATGCCGGCGGGAATGCTGCTGTTTGGCCCGCTGGCGGACGTTGTTTCGATCGAGCTGCTGCTGATCATTTCCGGCCTGCTGATGGCGCTGCCGGGCGTCTGGCTGTATTTCAATCGCCACCTGCATATTGCCGAGCGATCACTTACCCCGGCGGATTAGCGCGCGTAACAGGCGCGAACACGCATCGGGTGCGAGTACTAGCGGGGGAACGGAACGGCCTAGAAGATGCGCAGCAGGAGCATACTCATCAGGACGATGAAGCCCACGAGGGCCAATGCCGCATTCTCCAGCCACGGACGGCGAACACTGCGATGGTTCATAATATCCTCCCCTGTTACCACCGGTAAAGATCTATCGGATACGTAGCTCGCTGCGCGATCGATCTGTTATCATTGTAAAAAGCGCATGGCGCAGAGTCAACGGGGTGTAACCCTACTGTAAGGTGGGAATGTCCGAATCGGAAATACTGGCGTTTCTGGACGCACACGAAATCGCCTACCGGCGTTACGAACACGCAGCGGTTTTTACCGTGGCGCAGGCGGATGAGATCACGGCGGGGCTGCCGGGAGCGGGCACAAAGAATCTGCTGCTGGTGGAACCGGCCGGCGGGCGCTGCCTGCTGCTGATGGTTCCCGGCGCGAAGCGTGTGAACTTCCAGCGGCTGGCGCCGCTGGTAGGCGCGGCGAAAGGGCTGCGCTTTGCGCCACCCGAGCTGCTGGCGGATGTGCTGGGCGTGGGTCCCGGCGCAGTGACGGTGCTGGGACTGGTGAACGATACCGCGCAGCGCGCAGAACTATGGATCGACCGCGCGTTGTGGGCGGCAGGTGAAGTGCACTGCCACCCGCTGGTAAATACCGCCACGCTGGTGATGCGCACCGGCGAGGTGGAGCGGTTTTTTGCGCTCACCGGGCACGCGCCGCGGTTTCTTGACGTGCCGGCTGCAGCATAGGAACATACAAACTGCCCGTCCCGCGCAGTGGGACGGGCAGACCGCAGAACCATTACCCTTTTTCTTCGCTGCGATCGGTGGCGGGGGGCGGTTCGTGGGTGAAGGCCGATATTTCGGCGCGCAGCTCGGGGCTGAGCGCCAGGTCGGCGGCGGCCAGTGAGGCTTCAAGCTGGTCGGGATTGCGCGCGCCGATGATCGGCGCGGTGACGGCCGGGTGGGATGCGACCCAGGCCACGGCCAGCGTGGCAGGGTGGTAGCCCATCGAACGCGCAAAGTCGCTAAAGCGTCCGGCGGCGTCGAACATCCACTCCTGGCGGTAGCGTTTGGCGTACATCTGGTTTTCCACCACGCGCCCGCTCTCGGGGCGCAGGCCGGCGCCGTATTTGCCGGAAAGCAGACCGCCACCCAGCGGGCTGTAGGGGATCACGCCCAGCCCCTCAAACTGCGCCATGGGCAGGATTTCCACTTCGGCCTGGCGCTTGACCAGGTTGTACATCGGCTGGAGCACCTCAAAGCGCGCCCAGCCCTGGCGCGCGGAGATGCCCAGCGCTCTGGCCACCTGCCAGGCGGCAAAATTGCTGGCGGCGGGATAGAGGATTTTGCCCTGGCGCACCAGGTCGTCCAGCGCGCGCAGGGTTTCTTCCAGCGGAGTGTTTTCGTCGAAGTGGTGGATGAAGTACACGTCCAGATAGTCGGTGTTCAGGCGGCGCAGGCTGGCCTCGATGGCGTGCGCCAGATGCTTGCGCGTCGCGCCGCGCTGGTTGCGGTCGGGGCCGGCGGGGAAATAGGCCTTGCTGGTGAGCACCAGTTCTTCACGCTGTCCGGCCGCAAGCCGCCCGAGGATTTCTTCGGCGCGGCCACCGTTGTAGACGTTGGCGCAGTCGAAGAAATTGATGCCGGCGTCGCGGCAGCGCGCGTACATCGCGCGCGAGGTGTCTTCATCCGCGTCTCCGCCAAACGACATGGTGCCGAAGCATAGCCCGGAGACCTGCACCCCGGTGCTGCCCAGGAATTTATAGTTCATGCTCGTGCTCCTTGCTTGCGCCGGGCTTCGGCGCGGGCGACCATTTCGGGCAGGCTGCGCTCGAAGGGCGGGTAGGCGATACCTTCCTCGGTGATGATGGCGGTGATCAATCCGGCGGGAGTGACGTCGAATGCCGGGTTGACTGCCTGCGTGCCCTCGGGCGTGATCTGCTCGCTGCCCACGTGGGTCACTTCGCGTGCATCGCGCTCCTCGATCTCGATCTGCGCTCCGGTGGGCGTATCCAGGTCAATGGTGGTGGTGGGACCAACGATGTAAAATGGCACGCCATGGTAATGCGCGGCCATGGCCAGGTTGTAGGTGCCGATCTTATTGGCGGTGTCACCGTTGGCGGCCACCCGGTCGCAGCCCACCGTAACCAGATCGACGCCTTTATATTTCATCACCCATCCGGAAGCGCCATCGGCGATGACGGCGTGCGGGATGCCGAGCTGCTGCAGCTCCCAGGCAGTGAGGCGCGCGCCTTGCAGCCGCGGGCGGGTTTCGTCAACGTAGACGAAGATGTCCTTACCAGCCTCGTGCGCGGTGCGGATCACGCCCAGCGCGGTGCCAATGCCCACGGTGGCCAGCGCGCCGGTGTTGCAATGGTGGATAAAGCGCGCTCCCTGGGGCACCAGTTCCTGAGCGTTGTCACTGATGCGCCGGCACAGGTCAATATCTTCCTGGGCGATGGCCTCGGCTTCGTCCAGCACGGCCTGCGCCAGGCCGGCGGGGTGCGCGGCCGGGGTTTGCGCGGTGCGCTGCATCACACGCGAGACGGCCCAGAACAGGTTGACGGCCGTTGGACGCGCGGCGCGCACCACGGTGGCGGCTTCGTCCAGCGCGGCGCGCAGGGCGGCCACGCCGTCCACGCCGCGCGCGTGAGGGTGGTCCTGCAGCCACTGGCGAGCGGCCAGCGCCAGGGCATAGCCGGCGGCCGCGCCAATGGCCGGCGCGCCGCGCACGGTCATGTCGCGGATGGCTTCGGCCAGCGCGCGGTAATCGGTGATATCGCGGGTGGTGAAGGTGTGGGGCAGCACGCGCTGGTCAATCAGCCGCACCGTGCCGTCCAGCCAGGCGATGCTTTGATAGGGATTGCTCATTGCGGGTTCCATCCTATGGTCTGGTTTCGGATTTGATCTTACCCGCGCCGGCGGGGGATGTCAACCGCGAAAGACTGGTCTTAAGTACAGGTGCGCGCGGGCGTCTATCTTTCCAGCGCGGATTATAATGAGCGCATATTGTGTAGCGAGGAGATCAAGAATGGATAACCGCAATAGATCGCATTATCGTTCGCTGTTCTGGCCGGTGATTTTGATCGGCGTGGGCGTGGTGTGGCTGTTGGGCAACCTGGGCATGCTGAGCGGTAACGCGCTCAACCTGCTGGCGGCGCTGTGGCCGCTGCTGCTGGTAGGCATTGGCCTGGACCTGTTATTCGGGCGCAGCCGTCCCCTGGTCGGCGCGTTGATCGCGCTGATATTGCTGGGCGGGGTGATCTTTCTGCTGGTCAGCGGTTCTGCATTGGGTGTCCAACTCCCCGGCAGCGGTGATTTCAAGGTAGAGCAATTCTCCACGCCGCTGGACGGGGCCAAATCGGCGCAGGTGACGATTGAATCCGCCTCGCAGCCGGTGGAGATCAAGCCGTTGGCCGCGGGTGGTGACCTGCTGCTGGACGCGACCATCGGGCATTATGGCCAGATGCAGTTCGACGTCAGCGGCGGCGCGGAACGGCAGATCCTGCTGCGGCGAAAACCTTCATCGGGCGTAAACTTCGGGTTTGAGTTCCGGCCGGACGCGCGCTGGGACATCCGCCTGGCGCCGGGCGTGCCCTACGATCTGCGCATCGACTCGGCCTCGGGGTCGACGGCAATCAACCTGGAAGGGCTGATGCTGAGCCGCTTGAGCATTAACAGCGGCTCGGGCTCGGTGGCGGTGGTACTGCCAGCCAGCAGCCAGGCCTATGAGATGGCGCTGGACAGCGGCTCGGGCGCGATTGACGTGCAGTTCCCGGCAGATACGCCGGTGCGCGCGCGCTTCAACAGCGGGTCCGGTTCGCTGCGGCTGCAGGTTCCACGGGGCGCGGCGCTGCGCGTGGAAGTGCAGAACGGCGGCTCCGGATCGATCAACCTGCCGGGCAGCCTGACGCGCATTTCCGGCGACTCGGGTGAGGATGAAGGCGTGTGGGAAAGCAGCGGCTATTCCAGCGCGAAGAATCAGATTGAGATCATCCTCGAGGACGTTGGCTCAGGGTCGGTGCGGGTGCAATAAGGAAAAAACAGTGAGGGCTGCGCAAGCGGCCCTCACTGTTTTTTGTTTTATTGGGTTGGCCGGGCGACGAAGGTGAAGTCGATTTTCACCTCGTCTTCGGCTTTGAGCATCCCGGCGATATCAGGCGGGGAGAAGTTGAAGTCGCTCATCAGCACCTCTGTGCTGGCGCTGCCCTGCAGGGTTTCGTTTTCCAGCCGCGCCTGCACGTTGAAGGTGACCGGTCGGGTGGTATCACGCACGGTCAGATCGCCGGTGACCTGAAAGTTGAGCGTCTGCCCGGCCTGGGCATCCGCGCTCAGACCGCTGACGGCAGTGGGCGCGAAGGTTGCAAGGGGGAATCTGGCCGATTCGAGCCAGCGGCCACGGATGGCATTGTCGCGGCGGCTGGAGTCGCTCTCAAAGGCGCTGATGTCTACGGTAATGGTGCCCAGCGTGCTTTGCTCGGGGTGGGTAAAGTTGAGCAGCACGTCGCCGTTGACCTTTTGCGTCTTGCCGACTGCCAGGTTGAAGCGGTTGTTGTCGTTAAAGAATACTTCGCCGACCGAGTAGGTGACGCTGGATTGTTCGGGCACGATCGCATATGTGCGCACATCATCCCCGCCGGCGGCGGGCTGGGTGGGGTCTGCGGCGATTGTTGGGGCGCTGGTGGCGGCGGGTGGGGTGGTGGGCTGCGCCTGGATGGGCGCGCTGGTGGCCCCGGTGGCCGGGATGGCAGTGGGGGCGGCAGGGGCCGCGGCAGGCGCGCAGGCTGCCAGCAGCAGAGCCAGCAGCGTAAGCGCGGATAAAAGGCGTGCTTTCATTTTGTCTCCTTGATTGATGCAACCGGTCAATGTTTGTCCGATTGTACCGGAGACGGGTGGGAAAGCCGCGCGCGCGTAGAAACTTTGCCCGGTGGGCGGAGCTTAAGGTTTGCTTAAACCGGCCTGGTGGGCAGGTCGTGCGTACCCTTCTGGCGGTTTTTATCCTGATACATGCGCCGGTCGGCCGTAGAGAGGGCTTCGACCAGTGAGCCGTTTTGGCGCGCGGTGGCGATGCCGAGCGACAGGCTGAGGCGCATGTTGCGCGCGCTGAGGTTGTAGCTCTCCTGGTTGGCGCGCACGCGCAGAACCACTTCTTCGGCGGCGGCCAGGTCGAGCCCGGGCAGCAGCACGGCGAATTCATCGCCGCCAAAGCGCGACACAATATCTTCGGGGCGGAATGAAGCGCTCAGAACGCGCGCCGCGGCCTGCAGCAGAGCATCGCCCATGGCGTGGCCGCGAGTGTCGTTGGTGTCTTTGAGCCCGTTTACGTCCATCATCAGGATGCTGATGGGATACTGGCGGCTGCGCTGCAGGCGCTGCAGCTCGGTTTCAAAAAAGGCGCGGTTATACAACCCGGTGAGCATGTCGTGGGTGCTCAGATAGCGCAGCTCTTCTTCCAGGCGCTTGCTCTCGCTGATATCGCGGCCCACCGACTGGTATTCAATTACGCGGTTGTGATCATCGAGGATAGGGCGGTCCATCCACTGTACCCAGTGTACATTCCCGTCCGAGAGCAGCTCCTGGGTCTCATACGTGATGGCGTCAGCATTCGTGTGCAGCATGCAGCACTCACCATTCAGATCGCGGTCGCCAAAGGAGATGTTGTAGGTGTAGAAGCGGCGGCCTACCACCTCGGCACGGCTGACGCCCAGCATGCGGCAGTAAGCCTCGTTGACAAAGGTCATGGTGCCATCCGGCAGGAATCGGCTGATCAGATCAGTCTGGTCTTCAACCACGGCGCGGTAGCGCGCCTCGCTCTGGCGCAGGCGTTCCTCGGCCAACTGGCGCTCGGTCACATCGCGCATAAAGACCGACAGGCCATGCTTGCCGGGATAGCCATTGACTTCGAGGTAATGCAGGTTGTGCGACGAGAGCCATTCCATCACAAAGCCCTGGCGCTGGCGGGTGCGTATGGCCTCGAGGGCAAACTGTTCGGCAGAAGAGCCGCGGAACTGCGGGTAGACTTCGTACAGGGTTTTGCCAATCACATCTGCGGCAGCAAAACTGGTGAGACGCTCGGCAGCCGGGTTCCAGTAGGTGATACGCAGGTCCCAATCCAGGCCGAAGAAGTAATCGGAGACCGAGTCGGCCAGTTCTTTGTAGCGCAGCTCGCTCTCGCGCAGAGCCTCGCTGGCCTCGCGGCGCTCGGTGATATCCATGACGGTGCCGAAGATGTGGGTTATATCACCGTTGGCGTCAATTTCGGGGCGGATGATGGAGTAGAGCGTCTTGACCGGCCCATTGGGAATGTGGATGCGGTATTCTGCAGAGGCGGGTTGTTTGTCTTGCAGCACGGTGCGGATGGCATCGGCGGCGGCTTCCTGGTCATCGGAGACGATGAACGACAGGATGCGCTGGATGGGCAGGGGTGGTTCGTGCGGCTGCATGCCGGCGATGCGATAGGTCTCTTCGGACCATTCCATGCTGCCGTCCGACACGCGGAAGCGGTAATGGCCCATTTGCGCCAGGCGCTCGGCCTCGGCCAGGTTGGCCTGGCTGCGGCGCAGCTCTTCAGCGCCCAGGCGTACGTCGGTCATATCGCGCATCACGCTGCCAAGCATCATGCCCTGCGCGCTGCGGAGGGGGAAGGTGAGGGAATGGATCAGGCGCACCGAGCCGTCGCTGCGCAGCAGCTCGAACTCGCGCACCCGGTTTTCATCGGGGATAGCACTGCCAGACAGGGAGAGCAGGATGTTGTTGCGGATGGATTCCAGGGTGAGCGTGGCGCGGGCGCGCGGCGTGAGCAACTCATAATAGATTTCCCACACGTAGCGGCCCAGCGCGTCGGAGCGATTCCAGCCGGTGATGCGCTCCATACTGCGGTTCCATTCGGTGATTTGCCCCTGCTTATTGATCAGCAGTACGCCATCATAGGATTGGAGCACCAGACCGCGGAACTTCATATCGCTCTCGCGGATGCGGGCTTCGGCGCGCGCGCGCTCGATCACGTTCAGGAAAATCTGCCCGGCCAGGGTGAGCATGCGGATATCATCGCTGGTCCACCGTTTTTCTCGCTCCTGGTTATGAAAACCCAGCGAGCCGGTGAGCACGCCATTGGAGAGCAGCGGCACGGTGACCAGAGAATGCACCACGTTCGCCTCGAAGTGGCGTTTTTCGGCGACGGCCAGAAGAGGTAGCTGGTCTTGATCGGGCATATACACGGCGCGGCCGGCCTGCAGCTCGCTGAGCAGCCAGGGCAGGTCTTGCATCGAGCTGCCGTGCAGATTTTCAACGCGTGAAGGAATGCCCGGCGCAAGCCACTCGTACACCCGCGAGATGGTAAAGTTGGCGTCAAACAGGCAAAGGTGGCTGACTTCAACGCCAGTGAAAGCACACAGATCACCCAAGGCGCGCCGTATTTCTTCCTCCACCTGGCCTGCCTGTACATTAATGAAGCGCGAGGAGATGCGCGAAATGGTTTCTTCGATACCCAGCCGGTAGCGCAGCGCGCGCTCGGCATCGCGGCCTTCGGAGAATGCCGCGCCGAGCATCATGGCGGCGATGGAGAGCAGCATGAGAAACAGGATCACGTTCTCATAATCGGCGGGCGGGTAGTTGAAGTTATGCGCGGTGAAAATGGCGACGGAATTAATCAAAAATGAGGCGATGATCGCACCGCGCAAGTCGTAATGGTAGACCACCAGCACCAGCGGCAGGAAGATGAGGAACCAGATGCGCCAGTCGCTGGTGGAGATCAGCGCAAACACCATCCAGACTGTGAGCGTGACGGCGAAGAAATGCAGCAGAGCCACGCCGCCATCGGTGGCGGGGCGGCCAAGGATTTTCCGCGTTTTTCCCGCGGCGTATTGCCCGGGCTGCTGCGCGGAGCGCGCGCGGCGCGCCACTGTCGACAGCAGCGCCAGCACCATCAATGGCCCGGCGACCACGTTGCTGAGAATCTGGCGCACGATGAGCTGGCTGAATACGATGCGGTAAACCAGGGGCGAAAGGACGCCGCCTGCCAGCATGAGCCGCGCAGTGAGGAAAGCCGAGAACAAGCCGGTGATTACGGCCACGAACAGGAACATCAATGCTTCGCGCAGATGCACACGGCGACCGCCATCCGGTATGAGGCGGCGCAGGACCAGAGCGGCTGCCAGGTAGAGTGCCATTACGGCCAGGTGCAGCGCCAGGGTGTAGGTGTTGAGCGGAAGCTGGTAGAGGAATACCCAGGCAGCCAGTTGGGCCACAAAGACAACCGGGGCCCAGCTCGGGCCGAGCACCATCATCAGCCCCAGGTTCAACCCGGTGGCAGGATACCAGCCTGTAAGGCTGGGCAGCGGTCGAAAGAAGATCCACGCGGCCGAGAAAGCAAAATAGGTCAAAGCATACCCGCACAATACCAGCGCCAGGTACTTCCGTCCTAACAGATGTCTTAGCGAAACGCGTTTGATCATGCAGGTGGATGGATCAATGAGATGCGAACAGGTTAATCCGGGCGACTTTCCCCCATGTGATGCAGATCGTTCACATTGATATTAACGCGTGTTTGCGGTAACTTTTCATCATTATCACAAAAACGGTTGGCGACTTTTATGGTTTTGGTAAGAGGGGGGGGCGAGGTTATTATACCTGAAACTTGCCGGGACGGCGCAAAGCTGAAATCGGGCGGGCAGGCGTGGCTTTTAAGCTATAATGACGCCTATGACTGATGCACCGATGAAAGCTCCTATCTGGGTAGCACGGGCGGGGGATCTATCCCAGATGGTTCGAGCCCTGTCCCAGCAACCGATCCTGGCGGTGGATACCGAAGCCAACAGCCTGCACGCTTTCCGCGAGCAGGTATGCCTGATCCAGTTTTCCATTCCCGACCGCGATTACCTGGTGGACCCCTTTGCGTTGCGCGACCTTTCGCCGCTGGGGCTGCTGTTTGCTGACCCAAAGATTGAGAAGGTGTTCCACGCGGCCGAGTACGATATCATTGGCCTGAAGCGCGATTATGGTTTTACCTTCAATAACTTGTTTGATACGATGCTGGCGGCGCGCATTTTGGGGCGCTCGGCGGTGGGTTTGGGCAGCATGCTGGAAGCCGAGTTTGGCATCACGCTGGATAAGCGCTTCCAGCGCGCCAACTGGGGCCAACGACCGCTGCCGCAGGCGCTGCTGGCCTATGCGCGGCTGGACACGCATTACCTGATCGCCCTGCGCGATCGGATGCGCGAGGCACTGCAAGCCACCGACCGCTGGGCGCTGGCGCAGGAAGACTTTACGCGGCTGACGCGCACGCCCGCCGGCGCGCGCGCCAATGGCGACGAGCTGGAAGAGAACTGCTGGCGCATCGCAGGCAACCACGCGCTGACCCCGCAGCAGAACGCGGTGCTGATGGAGCTGTGCGCCTATCGCAGCCGGCAGGCCGAGCACGCAAACCTGCCGCTGTTTAAGATTTTGGGAAATACCACGCTGCTGCAGATTGCGGAGCAGCTTCCGGCCAGCCTGGACGCACTGAAGGAGATCGAAGGCCTGAGCCCGCGGCTGGTGGACCGCCACGGCAGTGCGCTGCTGGCGGCCGTGCAGCGCGGCCTGCAGGCGGCTCCGCTGCACCGCCCGCGGCATCCGCACCCGGATGATGCCTTCCTGATGCGGCTGGACGCGCTGCGCGACTGGCGCAAGGCTACCGCGCGCACTCTGGAAGTGGAATCGGATGTGGTGCTGCCGCGCGATGTGCTGGAGAGTATTGCCCATGACAACCCGCGCACGTTGGACGATCTGAAAACATTGATGCAAGACCTGCCCTGGCGGTTTGAGCACTTTGGCGAAAAAATATTAGCGGTGACGCGTAAAGCCTGACCTGGCCGCGCACTCAACCAGTACCTCGCGCTCGGGTTAGGCGAGATACGCGATGGTAACCACATGGGAGGGAACATGAAAATCTATTTTAACGGCGCCGCGCACGATGTGACCGGGTCACAGTACGTGCTGTACGTCAATGGCCAATCGTTGATGATTGACTGCGGCCTGTACCAGGGCAGAGACTCGTATGATCGTAATGCCAGTTTCCGCTTCGACCCCAAAAAGCTCAACGCGGTGGTGCTGACCCACGCGCACATTGACCATTCGGGAAATTTGCCCAACCTGGTGAAGAGCGGGTTCGATGGGTCGATCTACTGTACGCCGGCCACTGCTGACCTGGTGGACATCATGCTGCGTGATTCAGGAAAGATTCAGGAAGAAGACGCCCAATTCCTGAGCAAAAAGACCGGCGAGATTGTAGAGCCAATCTATACCGCGGAAGATGCGGCGCGGGTAAAGTTTCAGTTCCGGACGCTTGAATATAAAGAAACTTTCCAGCCGGTGCGCGGGGTGACGGCGCGGCTATTTGACGCAGGCCACATCCTTGGCTCGGCATCGGTGTGCCTGGACGTGGAAGAGGACGGGCAGGAGCCATACCGGATGTGGTTTTCAGGCGATATTGGCCGGCTGGACCTGCCGCTGCTGAAAGACCCGGTGCTTCCGCAGCAGGCTAATTATCTGGTGATGGAGGCTACCTACGGCGACACCACGCATCCCAACCCGGAAGAGGCCTATGACCAACTGCGCCAGGTAATTAAGAAGACCATTGAGCGCGGCGGCAAGGTGCTGATCCCAGCCTTTGCGGTGGGGCGCACGCAGGAGCTGGTGTACAACCTGAACCGCATGATCACCGCGGGCGAGATCCCGGCGGTGCCCGTGTTTGTGGATAGCCCGCTGGCGGTGAATGCGACGCAGGTGTTCCAGGAGCATCCCGAGTTATTCGACAAAGAGACGCAGGATTTTATCCGTGAGGGGCGCCACCCGGCGCTCAACTTCAAGGGGCTGACGTATGTACGCAGCGTGGAAGAGTCGAAAGCGATCAATTACATGGACCGCCCGGTGGTGATCATCTCAGCTTCGGGCATGGCGCAGAACGGGCGCATTTTGCACCACTTGCGCCACAACATCGACGACCCGCGCAACACGATCCTGATTGTGGGCTGGCAGGCGCCGGACACGCTGGGACGCGACCTGGTGGAAGGTAAGAAGGAAGTGACGATTTACGGCGACCGCTACGAAGTTAGGGCCGATGTGGTGCAGATTTCGGGGTTTTCGGCGCATGCCGGGCAGGATATGCTGATGCGTTACGCGCTGGCGAGCAAGGACACGCTGCGCAAGGTAGTGCTGGTGCACGCCGAAGCGGCCGTGGCCGAGCAGTTCCGCGGCACGCTGCTGGCGGCCGGCGTACCGGAAGTGATCTACCCGGAGCTATACGACAGCCTGGATATCCCGTAGAACTTGTGTTGAGCAAAACCGCGCCCGGTCCGATGACCGGGCGCATTGATTCAACCCTGCGGCGCGGCTGGGTAGACCGCCAGGGCAGCATCCAGCGCGGCGCGACCGCGGCGGGCGCGCACCCAGGCCACGGTGAGCAGGCTGCCGAGCAGGATGGCCAGCAGCCCGATAAGCCCGGCTTCGGGGCCAAAGGCGCCGCCGGTCCACAGCTCCGGGCCGCTCTGCTGGATGTTGAACAGCGAGGCGGCGGCTATAGTACCGCTGACCGGAAAGCCGAAGACGTAACCCTGGAAGTAGTTCCAGGTGATATGTAGGCCGATGGGGATGGCCAGCTCGCCGGTGAGCACATAACCCAGCCCGAGGAACAGCCCGGCGGCCATCAGGTTGAGCGTGCTGACCAGCGAGGCGTTGGGGTTGCCCAGGTGCAGCAGGCCAAACACGGCCGAGGAGCCCAGGTAGGCCAGCAACAGCGCGCCGCGCGGGCCCAGACGCGGGAAGTTGAAGCCTTCGGCCAGGTTGCGCAGCAGGTAGCCGCGGGTGATGAGTTCTTCCTGCACGCCCACGCCGATGAACAGGAACACGCCGGTGAGCATGGGTACCCAGAAGACTGAGTAGCTGTAGCGGTACAGCCCGGTGACGGTGACCCAGCCGGCGGCGGATTCAGCCAGGAAGATGAGCGCCATCAGCACGGCGCCGAGCGACAGGCCGAAACCAAAATCGGCCCACCAGCCGCGGTTCAGGTGAAAACCAAAATCGCGGAAGCGGCGGCGGTCGAGCAGACGGCCGGCCAGGGCGATGGCGAGAACACTGGCGAGTACGCCCAGCGCGCGTTGCAGGATTACCAGTGGGATGGAGTGATACAGCACCTGGTTGACGGCCTCGGTGATGGCAGGGATGTCTGCGCCGGCGGGGAGCTGCCCGCCGAGCCACAGGGCCAGGGCGATGAGGGCCGGGAGGGCGGCCGAGCCGGCCGGCATGAGCAGCAGCAGAATTACCACTGCCAGCAGCAGCCGCCAGGCGGCGCGCAGGCGGTGTTCGTGTTGGTTCCACAATGGGTTGGTCACGATGATTTCTCCGGGGGAAGGGTCGGGGCAAGTATACCACCGGGAAGCTGGGAAAAACGTGCCGCGTTCCGGCGAAATTCGAGTATAATAGCGCCATCCGGAGAGGTGCCTGAGCGGTTGAAAGGGGCGGTCTCGAAAACCGTTGTGGGGCTTGTCCCCACCGTGGGTTCGAATCCCACCCTCTCCGCCTTTTTATTTAACCCATCAAGACCGTTACCTATCGGCCGTCAGGTTCGGCCCCCACCCTCTCCGCCTTTTTATTTAACCCATCAAGACCGTTACCTATCGGCCGTCAGGTTCGGCCCCCACCCTCTCCGCCTTTTTATTTAACCCATCAAGACCGTTACCTATCGGCCGTCAGGTTCGGCCGCAGGCACACTCTCCGCATTTTTCTTTGCTCCATCAAAATTATTGCCTACCGGCCGTTAGGTTCGGCCGCAGGCAGCCTCTCCCGGCTGTCTATCAAGCGATGGACAGCCTTTTTTCATCATCTGAAAAGCAGGTCGCACGATGTGGGTCAGGTACGTTCTGACCCAGGGAAGTTAGCGCCAATTCGCCAGAGTTACTGGCAATCATGGACATCATGCGCAAGATATTTGTTATATACTTACATATCCGTACCTGATCATTCCAGATTGCAAATGTACTTGCCTGTTATTCGCGCACGGCAGATATCTTCTGCCGTTGGTGGCGCGTTTCCAGTTGCGTTCAGGAACCATCATACAGCCTGAGGTCACATGAAAAAACTGTTCAAAATCATTGGAGTCTTCTTCGGGCTTCTTGCCCTGTTCGTCGTCGCAATCATCCTTGTGACGCCCTGGATGGATCGTAAGGGCGCTACCGCGCAAGAGCAGTCAGCTTCCCTGCCCGGCGATGAGCTGATTGCCAATCCGGTTCGAACAGCAAACCGCGCCATCACCGTGCTCGCGGCCCCACAGCAAATCTATCCCTGGATACTTCAAACCGGGGCCGATAAAGCCGGCTTTTACTCGTATACGTGGCTGGAGAACCTGGTTGGCTGCAAGATGGCGAAGGATGAAAAAATTCGCGCGGAATGGCAGAATCTTCAGGTGGGCGATCAGATGAAGATGTGCGCCGGCGAATTTGGCCCACCGCCTTACGAGGTTGCCCTGTTGGTTCCCGATACCGCCGTCGTTTTTGGGCACCAGGACCAGGGTGAATGGGTGGATTTGTGGTCTTTTGTGCTCATCCCACAACCTGACGGCTCTACGCGTTTGATCGCGCGCACGCAAACCAACATGACCGGCGGCTTCTGGGAAGTTATCCGCCCAATCTCGTTTATGATGGAACAGAAAATGCTGGCTACACTGAAACAGCTTGCGGAAAGAAACGCGGATGGATGATTTTAGAGTTTGA
>JBDHWQ010000007.1:0-164934 GCA_039810245.1 Longilinea sp.
GATAATATTGACAAAACAGGTAATCGTTGTAGTATATAAATACACTGCTTTCCGCGACATTTCATCGTGCGCACAGGGGGTCCTTATCGCGGCTGCGTTTGCCCAACCGGGTAAATGACGGCCGCAGCCGGCGGATGGCGGCAAAACCAGTTTTGTCCGTAGTTGACTACACAATAGCTGGCCCGGTTATTCATTGAGTGGGAGAAATGACCATGCCTGAAATACCGTTTTCTGTGCGCGCGGCCGCCCGGCTGCACACGGATGTTCTGCTGCGCCACCCCAATGTGGTGGCGGTAGGCGCGGGCATCCGCCGAAAAGGTGGGAAATCGACCGGGGAGCCGGCCGTGGTGGTGTATGTGTCGCGCAAGCTGCCGCGCGCGCAACTGCTGCCGGGTGAGTTGATCCCGCGGCGCCTCTTTGCCGATGAAGAAGAGGTCGGCACGGATGTGATCCAGGCGGGCGAGCCGCATTTCGTGGCGGTGGACACGAAGCAGTACCGCCCGGTGCGCGGCGGGTGCCAGATCGCCAATGCCTACGGTGGGGCGGGAACGGCCGGTGCCGTGATGTACGACCGGCGCGACCAGCGCCTGGTGCTGCTGACCAACAACCACGTGCTGACCAACACCGGCGACCCCACTTTTCTGCCGGGGGATACGCGCATCTTCCAGCCCGCCGGCGGCGGGCTGATCGGGGCGAGCAAGCGCGTTGTGCCGATGTTCCGCGCGCCGCTGGGCGCGACGGACCACAACTGGTTTGCCGCCGTGGATGCCGGTATTGTTTCGCTCAACAGTAACATTCCAGCCGAGTTCAACGTGGTGGAGATCAACGGGCAGCACCCGTTTGTGGCGCTGCCGCCCTATGAAGGACTGGACGTGGTGCGCCGCGGCTACCGCACGCAGCTGCGCAACGGCACGGTGGAAGCTGTGGATATGACCGTGATCGTGACCGACTCGAACAAGGCGCGCTACAAGGTTGGTGGCGCGGACTGCGTGTTCTCCATCCGCTCGCGCGAGCGCGAGATTTCGGCCATGCCGGGCGATTCCGGTTCGCTGGTGGTTGATTCGGGCGGCGGCGCGGCGCGCGGGCTGGTGTTCGCCAGTGACAGCCAGTCGGGTGGGCTGACGTGGGCCTGTGAACTGGGCACGGTGATGACCATGCTGGAATTGGACACCCCCTGCACCGGCGCGCTCAACGCGCTGATCCGCCGCGCGGTCTACCGGCGGCTGGCTGACCCCTGGGCGCTGGCTGAGTCCGTGCTGGTTGCCGGGGGCAGCAATGCCCTGGTGGCGCGCCAGGCTGAGATCGTGGACACTTTGCGGCACGGCCACCTGGGCCGGGACGTGGAGGGCTCGGCGGGGCAGGCCGTGGACGCGGCGCTGCACCGCATCGCGCCCGCGCTGGCGACAGCGATTACCACGGACGAAGATGCGGCCGGGCTGCTGGAGCGCGCGTTTGGCGAGTGGCTGGTGCAGCCCAGCGTGTTCGATATGCTGGAGTACCGCTTTGAGGAACAAAGCCTGTTTGCTATGACAGCCGCCTTCGAACGGCTGGAGCGGCTGGGCGCCGACCCGCATGATCTGGAAGTGCTTTCGGGCATTTTCCGGCGCGCTGGCGAGCGTTCGATGCGTGAATTGATGGCCGTGTAAGGGGCCGGAAGCAAGAATGGGTGATAAAACCAGCCCCGGAAGGCGCCGGGGCTGGTTCCTGCCGGCGCGATCGTGTACTTTGAATGCCCGGGTACTGCGCTGACTGAGACCGGGCATGTTCCCGCTCATTGATGCAGCGGCAGGAACTCATTGGGCATATATGATACGCATCCGGCTGAAAACTGCCGGCACTTTGATATCCCACGCCAACCAACGTTTTTGATAACCGTTTCCTATCGAAATCTTCGTATACTATGGACACGGGGATAATTGACGCTGTCCGAATCCGGCAATCCCTCACTGGCTGACAACATGGCGAGCATTGACCAATCTGCTACTGGCCTGAAAACT
Source organism: Longilinea sp. (assembly GCA_039810245.1). GTDB lineage: Bacteria > Chloroflexota > Anaerolineae > Anaerolineales > Anaerolineaceae > CALDSL01. Next base: position 1,998 of record JBDHWQ010000007.1, read on the forward strand.
TCGAAGAGAACGCCGGCAGATCTGCCCGGCGTCCGGATACCGATTCGCCTGAAGATCATACTGCCGTACCTGCTGCTGTCGATGGCGCTGGCGGTTGGCGCGGCGTTTGTGATCACGCGCATTGTTTTTGACTCGCTGGAAGAGCGCTTTACCAACCAATTGGTCGAAAGCGGCAAACTGGCCTCGGAATGGATGTACCGCGAAGAAGAGCGCATGCTGGCCAACATCCGCCTGCTGGCTAACGCTGGCGGCGTACCTGAGGCGATCGCTGCGCACCAGGCCGAAGAACTGCGCAGGCTGACGCTGGGGATTGTGGTGGATAACCGGTCAGAGGCCGTGGAATTTTTAGATGCGCGGGGCTACCTGGTGCTGTCGATGCGTCACCGGCCGGGGGGCGACCTGGAAGAGTATGTGTTTGTCAAAAACGGCGACCAGTCGTTCCTGGACGCGGATTTCGTACGCAAGGTGGTAAAGCAGCAGGCGGATGGCTTCAGCGATAAATATTCCGGCCTGTTGCGCAACGAAGCCGGGACGTTCTTTTACATTGCCAGCCCGGTATTCGACACGGCCGGGCAGCAGGCAGGCACCCTGCTGCTGGGCAAAAGCCTGCCCGCCCTGGCACGCCAGATGCGCGAGGAAACCCTGGCGCAGGTGACGCTGTACGGCCTATCGGGCAGCGTGCTGCACAGCACGTTCCAGCAGGGCCAGGCTTTGCCGGAAGCGCTGGCCGCCCAGGCGCTGGCGTATCAGGACACGGGCAGCATCCACCGGGAGCTGCAGGTATCGAATATCGATTACCAGGAACTGCTTGGCTCGTGGGAAGTGCGCGACAATGTGGATATTGGCGTGTTGGGCGTGTCGTTGCCCAAGAGCTTCTACGTCGAGCCGGAACCGGTGACGCGTTTCCAGATTGGGCTGCTGGTGAGCCTGGCTTTTTTGTTTGTAATCCTGATGGGCGTACAACTGGCGCGCATCATCACCCGGCCGCTGCTGCGCCTGATGCAGGCCTCAGCGCAGGTTTCAAACGGCGACCTGGGTGTGCAGGTCCTGCCGCAGTCTAACGATGAGGTGGCGGTTCTGACCGTGGCGTTCAACCAGATGGTCCAGAAGCTGCAGATTTCGCGCAATGCGCTGCTGAATGCGTATGACTCAACGCTCGAGGGCTGGTCAAAAGCGCTGGAGCTGCGGGATAAGGAAACCAACGGCCACACCCTGCGCGTGGCGGAAATGACAGTGGAACTGGCGCGCCGCATGGGGCTGAGCGAAGAGGCGCTGGTGCAGTTGCACCGTGGGGCGCTGCTGCACGATATTGGCAAGATGGGTATCCCCGATCAGATTCTGCTGAAGCCGGGGAAACTGACCGACGAGGAATGGGTGATCATGCGCCGGCACACACAGCACGCGCGCGATATGCTCTGGCCGATTGAATACCTGCGCCCGGCGCTGGATATTCCCTATTACCACCACGAACGCTGGAACGGCAGCGGCTATCCCAATGGGCTGCGGGGCGAGGAAATCCCGCTCGCGGCGCGTATTTTCGCGGTGGTAGACGTGTGGGACGCGATGACTTCCGAGCGCCCGTATAAAGAGGCGCTTCCAGCGCAAGAAGCCCTGGCACTGATCGTGGCGGAGCGCGGCGTGCTGTTTGACCCGCGCGTGGTGGATGCTTTCGCCGCCTATATGAACGGCCAGATACCATCTTGATGCGGTTGAGCAGGGGGAATCCGTTTTGAAAGCATCACGCAGCGCCCAGCCCTCACGCTTCCGGCAGATCTTGCCGGTGGTGGTGCTTTTGGCGGTGCTGGGCGCGGTGCTGGCGGTGTATGCCGATATCGTGCAGGGCAGCGCGGCCAATGATCTGCTGCTGCCGGTCAGCCTGCATTCCGCCTACGACGCGGATTATGGCTATGAGGCGCTCAGCCGGGCGGATCCGCCGATCAGCCTGAACATCATCCGTGATACGATTCTGGATGAGTATCCGCGCCCAACCGACGTGCACGCGCGGCTGCTGCGCGTGACCCAGGTGGTAAACGCACCGATCGCGACGGCCACGCTGGCCGCCACCAGCGACGGGCGGCTGCCCAACACCATCCCCAGCCTGACCTCCAGCCCGCTGGCAATGCGCACGCCTACGCTGGCGAGCACGCCCACCCCACCCGGCACGGCCACCCGCACCCCCACGCTGACGCATGCCCCCAGCGCGACGTTCATCTATGCCTACGTGCCGGCGGCCACGCGCACCCCCACGCCCACCGAGCCGGAACCTACGGCCACCCGCGCGCGCAGCAAAACGCCCACCAGCACGCCATCCCCTTCCGCTACTTCTACCGGCACCGTAACAGCATCCGCCACGCCGACCGTACCTGCCAGCGCGACTCTGACGCCGACCGGAACGGAAACGCTCACCGCTACCACAACGATGACCGCTACGCTGACGCCCACGCTCACGGCAACGTCCACGGCTACCGATACCGGAACACCGACGGCAACGGATACGATCACGCCGACCGCCAGCGAAACGGTGACGGATACGCCGACGCTCACCGCCACTAACACCGATACGCCTACGATCACCAGCACGCCATCTCCAACACCAACGGAGACCACGACCGAGACTGCCACCCTGACCGCGACGGCAACGGACACGCTAACGCCTACGCCGGCCGCGACCGCGACCCCCACTGCGACGGCTACCGAGACGCCGACGGCCACTCCAACGCCAACCGATATGCCGACGGCAACGCCAACCGGGACGCAGACGCCAACCCAAACTGACACGCCTGCTCCGACTGCAACGCATACCCCCACGCCAACCGCGACAGAGACTGCTACTGCAACGCCGACCGAAGCTCCCACGTCCACGGATACGGACACCCCCACGCCAACCGCTACAGAGACTGCTACCGCGACGCCGACCGAAGCTCCCACGTCCACGGATACGGACACCCCCACGCCAACCGCGACAGAGACCGCTACCGCAACGCCGACCGAAGCTCCCACGGATACGGATACCCCAACGCCAACCGCGACAGCGATCCCAACCGATACGCCGTTCCCCACGGACACATCGACCCCGACGCCGACGGACACGCTTACCCCGACTGCCACCGAAACTCTCACGCCCAGCCCAACAGCCACGGCTACGGATACACTGACGCCCACCAGTACGTTCACCGCCACCAGCTCGCCGGCGCCCACGCTTACACCCACGCCCGGGGTGCCGGCCTGTTTCGACCCGGGCACGATCAGCGGTCGCCAGGCTTCCGCAGATACATTCATCGACGCGGACCATGCCAGCACCAATTACGGCGACGATAAGAAGATGAGTGTCCACCCGGAGAACGGGGCCAAACAGCGCGCGCTGCTGCGTTTTGATTTGAGTGACATTCCATCCAATGCGATCATCACCAGCGCCACGCTCTACCTATATGAAAGAGACAACCGCAGCGACCAGGTGATTTTCGTGTACCGGGTGGTGCGCAGCTGGACCGAGACCGGCGCAACCTGGAATACTCCCTGGTCTACCCCGGGTGGAGATTTCCTGACCAACCCGGCGTACGCGCTGTTCATCCCCAACCAGAAAGACTGCTCCGCCGCGCTCGATCTCACCGAGCTGGCGCAGGGTTGGGTCAGCGGGGCATATCCCAACTACGGAGTACTGCTGTATTCTACCGGGTCGAGCAACAAGATTGACTTTGGCACCAGAGAAGAGGCCGGCCAATCGCCGCAGATGGTGATTGCGTACACCCTTCCGGTGGGGCAGCGCGGCTTCTGGAACTGGCTGTTGGGGCTAATGGGGCCTGGCGGGCCAACGGGTTGATTGACCGCCGAGAAGATGCCGGGTTCTTAAGATCATACGGCACGGAAAATACCCCGTGTATGAGGTTTGGCCGTACTGGCGCTTGCTTAACATTCGAATTATGGTTATTCTAAATTTAGAATAGTTCCAAGAATTTGAAAACGCAAGAGCCCATCCGCATGGAAGAAACCACCACAGTCTACCAGGAAATGCTGCGCGAGCATGGCATTCGCCCGTCGTACCAGCGGGTGCGCGTACTGCAGTACCTGCACGAAGCGGCAAACCACCCCACCGCCGAGGTAATTTTCGCGCACATCGCGCCGGAGATGCCGTCCCTTTCGCTGGCTACGGTGTACAATACGCTGCATACACTGGTGCATTCCGGGCTGGCGCGCACCGTCAACCTGCACGGCGTGGAGACGCGCTACGATGCCAGCACCCACACCCACGGCCATTTTCGCTGCGAGAACTGTGGCACGATCCGCAACTTCCGCATAGACATTGAAGACTCCCTTTTCGACGAGCTATCCCAATACGAAATTCGCCAGCGTGATGTGTATTTCAGCGGGCTTTGCCCAACCTGCCGTACCCCAATCACCCATCCACAGACACAGGAAGGAAAGGAATAACCCATGGAAGAAGACCGGAAAAAATTGACCACTGCTGCCGGGGCACCCGTCCCGGATAATGAGAACGCCATCACCGCGGGCCCGCGCGGTCCTATGCTGATGCAGGACGTGTGGTACCTGGAAAAGCTGGCGCATTTTGACCGTGAAGTGATCCCCGAACGGCGCATGCACGCCAAGGGATCGGGCGCGTTTGGCACCTTTACCGTTACCAATGACATCACCCGCTACACGCGCGCCAAGATCTTCTCGGCAGTGGGCAAGCAGACCGAGGTGTTCACCCGCTTTTCCACCGTGGCCGGCGAGCGCGGCGCGGCGGATGCCGAGCGCGATATCCGTGGCTTTGCCACCAAGTTTTACACCGAAGAAGGCAATTGGGACCTGGTTGGCAACAATACCCCGGTATTCTTCCTGCGCGATCCACATTTCTTCCCCGACCTGAACCGCGCCGTCAAGCGCGACCCGCGCACCAACATGCGTTCGGCCACCAACAACTGGGATTTCTGGACCTCGCTGCCCGAGGCGCTGCACCAGATCACCATTACGATGAGCGAACGCGGCCTCCCCTATTCGTACCGCCACATGGATGGCTTTGGCAGCCACACGTACAGCATGATTAACGCCAACAATGAGCGCGTGTGGGTAAAGTTCCACCTGAAGAATATGCAGGGCATCCGCAACCTGACCGATGCCGAGGCCGAAGCCATCGTTGCCAAAGATCGCGAAAGCCACCAGCGCGACCTGCTGGAAGCGATTGACCGTGGCGAGTTCCCGCGCTGGATCATGTACATCCAGGTGATGACCGAGGAACAGGCGCATAACATGCCGTACAACCCGTTCGATCTGACCAAGGTGTGGTATCACGGTGAATTCCCGATGATCGAAGTGGGCATTCTGGAGCTGAACCGCAACCCGGAAAACTACTTCCAGGAAGTGGAGCAGGCGGCCTTCACCCCGGCCAACATCGTTCCGGGCATCGGTTTCTCGCCGGATAAGATGCTGCAGGGGCGGCTGTTCTCGTACGGCGACGCGCAGCGTTACCGCCTGGGCGTCAACCACCACCAGATACCGGTCAACTTCCCCAAGAATGCGCCAGCCAACGCTTCGCATCGCGATGGACAGATGCGCGTGGACGGCAATCACGGCGCCAAGCAGGGCTACCACCCCAACAGCCTGGGCGAGTGGCAGGAGCAGCCGGAATACAAAGAGCCGGCGCTGGATCTGTTTGGCTCGGCCAGCAGCTGGAACTTCCGCGAGGACGACAGCGACTACTACACCCAGCCGGGCAAGCTGTTCCGGTTGATGACCCCGGCGCAGCAGCAGGTACTGTTTGAGAACACCGCGCGCGCCATGGGCGACGCGCCCGAATTTATCAAGCAGCGCCACATCGCCAACTGCTTCAAGGCCGACCCGGCCTACGGCCAGGGCGTGGCCGCGGCGCTGGGCCTGCCGGTGCAGGTACTCGAGTAAGCGCCAGGACAAGAGAACGATACACCTGCCCCCGGCCGCGCGGCCGGGGGCAGGTGGGTTAACCTATCTGCTAATTTGTTGATACGCCTGGCCGCACCCTTCGACGGGGCTCAGGGTGCTTCTTTCCTATTTCGAGAGGCTCATCAAGCGTCATCCCGCACGAGCAGGCATTAATTGCTGATGGCGGGGGCCTTGCCGACGTATTCGTGACCTGCGACCTCACGCAGCAGGAAATTCGCCAGGTCGGCGCGGGTGATGCGCGGCCCCATGCCCGCGCCCACCATGCCCACCTGCACCCGGCCAGTGGCGGGAGCGTCGGTGAGCATAGGCACGCGCACCACGGTCCAATCCAGCCCGCTGGCGCGCACCAGCGCCACGCTGCGCCGCATATCTTCATACACATTTTTTGCGGCAGCTTTGAGCAGCACGTTCATCAGCCTGTTGAACAGACCGGGCCGGTCGCCGGGGTCGCCCACGCCCGCGCCGGCGGTGATAACCAGGCGGCATACGCCGTGTTTTTGCATGGCGGCGAGGATGGCCTGCATGCCCTGGCTGATATCAAAGGTGGGACGGTTGTGCGCCGGGCCCAGCACGCTGATGACCGCATCCGCCCCGGCGATAGCGCGGTCGAGGCAGGCGGGGTCAGTGAGGCTGCCCTGCACCAGCGTCAGGCGGTCTTTTTGCGCGGATATTTTGGCCGGGTCGCGCACCAGCGCGGTCACCTGGTGGCCGTCTTGCAATGCCTGGCGCAGCAGGTGCTGGCCGGTACGCCCGCTGGCGCCGAAGATGGTCAGTTTCATGGCTTGCTCCTGAGAGGATCTATACGGATGAACACTGGCGGATCAGGCAGGCGAGCTGGCGGCCGGCTTCGCGCAGCGGATCGCCGCTGTGGAAGGTGCGGCTGAGGATGATGGCGCCTTCGATGGCAGCGTTGATCGTCCAAGCCAGGGGGTCAACGTTAGGCTCAGTGATGCCCGCGGCGCGCAGCTTTTCGGCGAAGGCCTCACGCAGCAGGGTGTAAGCTTCCTGGCAGGCCTGATTGATGCGCTCGTGGGTGGTGGCCGATTCGGACGCCACGGTGGTGATAGGCCCGCCGGCGCGGAAGCCCGAGACCTCGATGTGGTAGGCGATGGTATTGAGGAAAGTCTGCACCGCCTCGGCCGGGTCTTCGTACTCAGACAGGTGGGCGCGGATGCGCGCGGCGGTACGCTGCCCGGCAAAGCGCACAGTTTCGGCCACGATTTCCTCTTTGCCCTCGGGGAAGTAGTAGTAGATCGAGCCTTTGGGCGCGCCACTGGCGCGCACGATCTCATTCAGGCCGGTGGCGTGAAAGCCCTGGTTTTCCAGCAGGTCGCAGGTGGTGAGCAGGATCTGTTCGCGGCTGTTGGGCATGGGCGCAGGCTCCTCGTTTTCTCTGCCAGGTGACAAATGGCAGTGCGTGAAAGCAAAAATACGGTACAACGTTACCACTATAACGAACGGTCTATATATTGTCAAGCGCCATCCACCTCTGTATCATCCAGGCATGAATCACGTAGTAGCGAACAACACCAACACAGCGCCAGCGCTCTTCCTGCGCCAGGCACGGAAGTCGCCGCTGGCATTTGCGCTGGTGACCACCTGGATGTATGCCAACACCAAAAGCGGCATGGCCGACCGGGTGACGGGCGAGGCGCGGCGTATCACCGGGCGCGAGCCGGTCACCATGCGGCAGTACATCGAAGCCTACCGCGCCAGTTGGGGAAAAGGGTCCTGAAGCGATTTTCCCTGTTGTCATAGAACGCCCGTTCTGTTAGAATGAAACTAACCTTTTTCTTCCCATCCAGGGTGCGGCATGGGCTTCTTCTGGCGTCTACGACAAAAACTGGGCCTGGTGCGACCTTCTTCCGTGGCCGTGCGCAACGAGCTGACGGTGCAGGCACTGCGCGAGCTGGCGATCAAAAAACAGGTGCGCGCGGATGAACTGGCAGATACCATCATCCGTGCGGCGGTGAACGAGCACAACCTGCAGGCCGCCAGCCTGGAGCTGTGGGAATCGCTCTCGCCGCGCGAGCAGCAGGTGACCGCGCTGGCCGTACGCGGCTATACCAACGCGCAGATCGGGGCGATCCTCAACCTGTCGGTATCGACGGTGAAGACCTACATCTCGACCGCGTACCACAAGATGGGAGTCAGCGGGCGCGCCGGGCTGGTGGACCGCTTTCGCGGGCTGGATCTTGCCAGTTGGGTAGTGGAGAGCATCGGCGACTACTGACGGCAGGGGTGGCTCGTACAGCCGGCCTCAACCCCCAGATGTGGCTCATCCTGTGGATACCGCCGGGTTTCATACCAAAATCCACCGCCGGCCGATTGTGCCGGCGGTTTTTATTTGCTATCGTGAGCGCATGAATGATTTGATGGCTTTCGATCTGGCCCCCGGGCGGCTGTACCAGATGGTGGCCCCGCGGGCGGTAGGGCGGCCGGCGCTGAATGCGCTGCTGGCACGGTTGGCGCTGGCTACGCCAGCCGGTCTGCTGCTGGCGGTGGACGCGGGCGGCAGCGCCTTCGACCCGCTGTGGATCGCGCGCGAAATCCGCCGCCGCCGGGCGGACTACCTGCCCTGCCTGGAGCGGGTGCAGGTGGCGCGCGCGTTTACCTGCCATGAGCTGGCCAGCGTGCTGGAGCGCGAGACGGCCGGCGCGCGGGCGGTGGTGGTGTTCGACTTTTTGGCGCTGCTGGACGACGAGAACGTGACCATACCGGAGCGCCGGGCGGTGTTTGCGCGGCTGCTGCGCCGGCTGCGGGTGCTGTGCGGCGCGGCGCCGGTGCTGCTGTGGACGCGCCCGCCGGTGCTGGCGCACGTGCAGTTGCTGGCCGAGAGCCTGGCCGCGCAGTGCGACCAGGTGTTGATCTACGCGCCCCCGGAGCCGCCGCCCCTGGCGCGGTTGTTTCCGTAAGCAAAATTCACGAGGAGAAAAACTGATGGGCCGTACTATCCCTTCTGCCACCATCCAGTTCTTGCAGGAAGAAGAATCGTTTGCCCGCTTCCGGCGCGCGCTGCGCCGCGAAGACCAGCTCGCGCTGGATCACCTGTTTTCCAACGCGCATCATCACCTGGCCGCCGCCGCGTACGCCGCGCACGCGCTGCCGTTTGAGGTGCTGCTGCTGGCGATGCTGCTGGAAGAGCACAAGCTGGTGCTGCGCATGAGCAGCGCGATGGAAAAGGTGCAGCCGCTGCTGGACGTGCTCGACGCGCCGGAATGAACCACGCGGGCTGGCTGCTGGACCTGTACGAAGACGAGGCCGGGCTGGTGCTGTGGCTGATGCAGGAAGACGGCACTCGCGCGCGGCTGGCGCAGCCCTTCCCGGTGACGCTGTATGCAGCCGGGCCGGGGCCGCGGCTGCGCGCGCTGTGGCGCTGGCTGCGCGCGCGCCCGCAGCCGCCGCGGCTGGAGCGCGCCGAGCGCCACGAGCTGTTTGCCGGGCGACCGCTGGCGGTAATGGCGATCACCGCGCCGGGGCCGCTGCAGGCGCGCCGGCTGTTCGCCGAGCTGGCGCAGTCTTTTCCCGACCTGACCTACTACGACGCCGATCTCTCGCCCAACCTGCGCCACGCGGCGCGCTACGGCACGTTTCCACTGGCGCGCGTGGAGATCGAGGCCAGCAAGCAGGGGGTGATCGGCGCGGTGGAAACGCGCGAATCACCCTGGGCGCTGGAACACGACCCGGCCCCGCTGCGGGTGATGCGCCTGGAGCCAGACTGCAACCCGGCGCGAGCCGCGCCGCGCGCGCTGCGCATCCATCTCAACCAGCCGGCGCTGGACTGGGAACTGCCGCTGGAGCCGGCGCGCGCGCTGCTGGTGAACCTGGCGGCCATGCTGCGTCGCTACGACCCAGACCTGCTGCTGACCGCATGGGGCGATACCTGGCTGATCCCGCTGCTGGTGGAGCTTTCGCGAGGGGCCAACATCCCGCTGGGCCTCTCGCGCGACGCGGGGCGAGGCATCGGGCGCAAAAAAGAGCGCTCGTATCTGACCTATGGGCAGGTGGTGCACATCGGCCCGCAGATGCGGCTGTTCGGCCGGCTGCACGTCGATATCTACAACGCGATGATGTACCACGATTACGGCATGGAAGGCATCCTTGAATCGGCGCGGGTGACGGCACTACCGATCCAGACTGTGGCGCGCAGCTCGCCGGGCAGCGGTATTTCGGCCATGCAGGTGACGGTGGCGCTGCGCAGGGAGATCCTGGTGCCGTGGCGCAAGCAGGCGGCCGAAGGGCGCAAATCGGCGCGCGACCTGATCGAAGGTGACATGGGCGGGCTGGTGTACGCGCCGATCCTGGGGCTGCACTCCGATGTGGCCGAGCTGGACTTCACCAGCCTGTACCCGGCGTGCATCACCACGGGGCATCTCTCGCCGGAGCTGATGAACAGCGGGGCGCCGGGCGCGGAGCGCGTGCCGGGCACCAGCCTGACGGTGGACCGCTCGCGCGAGGGACTGGTGCCGGCCACGATCGAGCCGCTGCTGCAAAAGCGCATCGCGCTCAAGGCGCGCATCGCGCAGATGCCGGCGTGGGACCCGCGCCGGGCGCAGTTCAAGGCGCAGGCCGCGGCGCAGAAATGGCTGCTGGTGACCTGCTTTGGCTACCTGGGCTACAAGAACGCGCGCTTCGGGCGCATCGAGGCGCACATGGCCACCACCGCCTGCGGGCGCGAGGCGCTGATGCGCGCCAAAGAGACGGCCGAGGATCTGGGCTTCCGCGTGCTGGGGCTGTACGTAGACGCGGTGTGGGTGACGCGCGCGGGCTGCCGCGCCCCGGGGGACTTCCAGACGCTGGTGGAGGCGATCACTGCCGCCACCGGGCTGCCAATCACCCTGGATGGGGTGTACAACTGGCTGGCGTTTCTGCCTTCGCGCGCGCACCCGGCGCGCACGGTGGCCAACCGCTATTTTGGCGCGTTTCAGGACGGCTCGCTCAAGGTGCGCGGGGTGGAAATGCGCCGCGCGGATACGCCGGCGTTTATCGCCAAAACGCAAAAGGTGCTGCTGGAAGCCATGGCCCCGGCCGGCTCAGCGGAAGCGCTGGCGCGGCAACTGCCCGAGCTGGTGCGGCTGCTGCGCGGCAGCCTGCGGCTGCTGGCCAGCGGGCAGGTGCCGCCGGAGGAGCTGGTGGTATCGCAGAAGCTGTCGCGCCGGCTGGAAGAATACCGCCTGCCTTCGCCGGCGGCGGTAGCGGCGGCGCAACTGGCCGAAATTGGCGTGCATTTGCAGCCCGGCGAGCGCGTGCCGCTGCTGTTCACGCGCGGCGCGCCGGGGGCACGCGCCTGGCACCTGCCCGAGGCGGTGCGCCCCGAAACGCTGGACCTGGAGCGCTACCGCACGCTGCTGGTGCGCGCGGCGTGGAGCGTGCTGGGCGCGCTGGGCATTTCCGAAGCCGACCTGGCGGCGTGGGCGATCCACGGGGCCAGCTACCGGCTGGATGATGCCCCGGCGCCGTGCGCCGCGCCGCCGCTGCTGCTGGAAGCGCGGCGGCGCAAAGCCGAGCTGGCGCAGGAGCGCCTGGGGCGGCTGCTGGAAGCGAAAAAGGGCTAATCCAGCGGCGGGACGGCGTTATGCGCCAGTTCGAGTGCCATGGCAGGGAACCAGCGCCCGGCGGGTGGGCAGGGCGCGCCGCGCAGCGGGTCGGGCTGGCCGGCGCCGGCCCAGCGCGCGCACTCACCGTCCGATTCACCGGGGGTTTTGATCCACAGGTACGCGTCCAGCAGGAGGCTGCCGGTGGCGGCAGTAGGGCGCAGGCCCAGGCCGCGGCCGGGCGGGTTACACCAGGTCTGCGGGTCGCCGGATGGGTGTTCGGCGGGCGGCGCCCAGGGGCCCTGGCCGTTGCGGCTGGTGTCGATGACAAAATGCGCCGCAGAGGGCGTGCTTTCGCCCAGGCGCGCGGCGTACCAGTCGTCCACACACCGGGCGGCAGCGGGGTCCTGCAGGTCGGCGGGGCCGCCGGGGCAGGCATCATAGCCCAGCGCGCCGCCGGCGGTGATGGCCAGGCATTGAGCTACCCACGCGCCGTAGCGGATCAGATCTTGGTTGCGCTGGTAGTTGGAGACGTTGAGGAAAAATCCGCGCGCATCGCGCACGCCGGCGGCGGCCAGCCGCGCGGCGATGACGGCGACGGGATGCCAGGCGCTGTGGCCGCCATCGAGGTACACCCGGGCGTGGGGGTCGCGCCGCAGCGCGCCCACCGCGTAACGGATGAGCGCCACGCGATCGAAATCGTCCGGCTGGCCGCAGTCGGCGGGAGTGAGGGCCAGCCCGTCGGGCTCAAGGATGACCAGGGCCGGGTGCTGGCCCAGGCCGCGCGCGAAGGCGTCGACCCAGGCACGGTAGGCATCTCCGCAAGGCGCGCCGCCGGCGGAGTACTGCGAGCAGTCGCGGGCGGGGGCGTTATAGGCCACCAGCAGCGGCAGCGCGCCTTGCGCGGCGGCCTGCTCCACGGCCTGGCGCACCGCGGCTTCGACCTCGCCGGGCGAGCCGCCGTTGAACCACTGGGCCTGGGGTGTTTTTACGATGCGGCGAATGCGCTCCGCTGCGGCTACCTGGCCCGCGGCGCGCAGCGCGGCGATATGCTCCAGGGCGCGGGGGTCCAGAAACGGGTGGGGGCGGGTGAGGACTTCGCGGGCATGGAGACGGTCACTGCTTGGGGATGTAAGCGATCAGGTTATCGAACCAGACGCGGTAACCGGTCGCGGGGGTATCTTCCCAGGTCTCGCCGAAGAGGGCGGCGTCACCCATCAGATTGTCCGCGGTGGTCGCTTCGGCTTCGTATTTATCGTTGAGGAACAGCGTAATCACGCTGGCGTCACATACCACGACCATGTGATTGACTTCGTAGGGCGAAGCCTTCAGGTTCTGGGTGGGCATCCACATTTCTTCCAGCAGGCTGATGTAATCGCCATCCTTGACGTAGCCGATGGAGTACTCCTGGTTGACTACATCCACCGACGCGAAGTGGAAGTTGTCCTCATCTTTATAGTGGCACAATACGCCATAGCCGCCCTGCTCGTAACCCGGCTGGAGGGCGGCGTCGAAGCTGATGGTGGTGGGGGTGAAATCCAGCGGCAGGTAGGCCCAGATGCTGTAATCCGGCTGGTAGAGGTGCATGGCGTAATGATTGTCTTCAAAGCCCCAGAAGCGGACATCGTTCTGGACGTCAGCCCAATCGTTCTGGTTGTTGGAGAAGTTCTCCATAAAGAAATTATCCACCAGGCTCTGCTGGATGTCGTCGGGCCACACGGCGGGCTGCGCCGGCGGCAGGGTGGGCTGGACCACCTGAGTGGGCTGGACGGCTTCTGTTGCCAGCGCCGCCTGGGTGGGCTGGACCGGAGCCCGGGTAGGCTGAGGTGGCTGCGTGGCCGCCGGGGGCAGGGTGGACAGCGCCAGCGGGGTGGCGATTACCGGGACGGCAGTCGTTTCGGCGGGGGTGGCATTGCGGAAGAAGAGCACCGCGCCAACGACCATCAGCCCGAGGCACAGGACACCCAGGCAGCCAAGCCCGCCCAGCACGATAGGCAGCGTCCTGTCACGTTTTGGGGCGGGGGGCGGAACGAAGCTGCCCGCAGGCGGGACTGGCGGCAGGGGCTCCGGTGAGGGCGGCTCGGGAGCAGGCGGCTGCGGGGGCGTAGCGGGTGATTCGGCGGAAGACGCCGGCAGCGGGGGTGTTGTGAGCGGGGGCGGCGCTGCGGTTATGGGCGCATCGTCGTGCTGGACGGGGCGGCCGCAGTTTTCACAGAAATTTGCGCTGGCGGGGAGTTTCGCGCCGCAACTGATGCAAAAAGACGCTGGTTGGTCGGTCATGATGGCTTATCCTTGATCAAAAATTGGGGGTGAAACCGCCCGGTTCAACGGACGATGCTGCCGTAAGTCTGCTGAAGCTGCTGTTTCCAGGCGCGAATGTCGAGGTCGTTGATGGAAAACCTGTGTTTTTCCGCGCCGGTTTCAAACTCGATGTAATAACTGATGCGCACGCTGTCTTCGTCGCTGCTTTGCGCTTCCCACAGGTGAATGCGGCGCAGATGGCTGATGGGCAGGAAAAAATTGGCAGGTTGCTCAGCCAGGATGTCCTGCGGACTGCGCTGCCGGTATTCGTGCCCGGAATTGGCGCCGAACTGCGCGCCCCACTGCCCAAAAAAGCCTTTGCCCTGTTCTTTGGCAATGTCGCGGGCGCGCAGGACGTTGGCTTTCATCATCTCCGTGGTTTGGGCCGCAAAAAGCACGCGCAGGCTGGTGAATACGATGACAAAAGCCTCGGTCTTGATGCCCAAAAACCCGGAGTGGCGCACCGCGCCTGGAAGGACACCCAGCACAGTTTCTGCTGGCGCGGCCGGCGCAGGTGGGGGCGCATCCGGGCGTTGGGTTGTGTCTTGTGGGGCGATGGGTTTGCCGCAAGCGGCGCAGAATTTGGCGGCGCTGTTCAGCGCAGCGCCGCAATGGCTGCAAAAACGCGGGTTAGTCATGGCTTTTCTCCCCTCTGGCAGCGCAACCATGCAAACGGGTTTATGTTACGGGAACGTGGATGATTATTGAGATTATACAGCATCGTTATCAATAATCTTCTATCGAATTAGCAAGGTGTTCCACCGGGCCAGGCGAACTGCGCCTGCAGCATGAAAGAAACCGGCGTATAATCCTACCGGTGAAAACGCAGACCGGCCGGTTTTGTTATGCTGCCGCCTGGTCATTGCATGCAACACAATCCGTGATCAGGAGAGACGAATGGACGCGATGCAGGCTTTGTTGACGCGCCGCGCCGTGCGCGAATTCACGCCGGAGCGGGTGCGCGAAGAAGAAATTACGGCCATGCTGAACGCGGCCATGCACGCGCCTTCGGCGTGTAACCAGCAGCCGTGGCATTTTGTGGTGATTGACAGCCGCGAGCTGCTGGACCAGGTTGCCAACGCGCACCCTTACGCGCAGATGCTGCTGCAAGCGCCGCTGGCGGTGGTGGTATGCGCCGACGTGACCCTGGAGACCTGCCCGGGCAACTGGGTGATCGACTGTTCGGCGGCAATGGAAAACCTGCTGCTGGCGGCGCACGCCATCGGGTTGGGCGCGGTGTGGGTGGGCATCGCGCATTCGGAAGAACGCATGCACAATATTCGCGGGCTGCTGGGGCTGCCGTCTTTTGTGCAGCCGTTATGCCTGGCGGCGGTAGGCCACGCGGCCAACCCGCTGCCGGTGGTGGACCGATATAACCCGGCGCGCATCCACCGCAACGCGTGGTGATATCAGCCGGAAGTAGAGAGGAACGAGCGAAAATGGGTGTTTTGGATGGAAAAGTAGCAGTGATTACGGGTGGGACGCGCGGCCTGGGGCTGGCGATCGCCCGCGCGTACGTGGAAGCCGGAGCGGCGGTGGTGCTGGCCTCGCGCTCGCAGTCTTCGGTAGACCAGGCGGTGGGCCAGATGCGCGCGGCAGGCGGCCGCGCGGCCGGCATGGCGCTGGACGTAGCCGACCTGGCGCAGATGGAAGCGCTGCGCGCGCTGGCGCTGAGCAGCTTTGGCCGGCTGGATATCTGGGTGAACAACGCCGGCATCGCCGGGCCGTATGGGCCGACGATGGGCTTTGACCCGGCGGTGTTTACCCAGGTGGTGCAGACCAATATCCTGGGCGTGTATTATGGCTCGCGCGTGGCAATGGAGCATTTCCTGGCGCAGCGCTCGGGCAAGCTGATCAACCTGCTGGGGCATGGCTATAAAGGCCCGCTGCCGTGGCAGAATGCATATGGGTCGAGCAAGACCTGGGTGCGCTCGTTTACCCTGGCGCTGGCAGCGGAAAATAAGGACAGCGGGGTAGGCGTATTTGCGTTCAACCCGGGTATGGTGCTGACCGAACTGCTGACCGATGTGGAAGTGATCGCCGGGGCGGAAGACAAGCTGAAGGTTTTTCCGACCATCGTGCGCATGTGGGCCAAACCGGCGAGTTTCCCGGCGCAAAAAGCGGTGTGGATTGCCTCGACCGCCACGGATGGCAAGACCGGTAAGCTGTACAGCCTGCAGTCGATGGCCAACATGGCCGGCGACGCGCTGCGCGAGGGGCTGCGCGCGCTTCGCCGGCGCCCATCCGCGGACGGGGGCGTGCGCATCCAGAGCGTGCCACCGTACAGGGGTTAGTCCGGCGGATCAGTCTTTCGACGCGTTTTTGGTGTGCGCGCGCTTGCCCAGGTCTTGCCAGCGATTTTCCTGCACATCCACGCCGTAATGTTTGGCGGCTTTGCGGATGTTGGCAAAGGCCTGCTCGCGCTCCTCGTCGCTCACGCCTTCGACCTGGTCAAACCGGGCGAGGGCGTTGCGCACGTGTTCGGCATCGGTCAGCGGCTCTTTGCGCTGTTTGGGGAAGGCGAAGGCGCTTTCGGGCAGCTCTTCGCGCTCTTTGCGGTCCAGATCGCCCTTCTGGGTATAAGGTTTCCATGTGGTATTTTCTGCCATTTTTTTGTTCCTTTCGCCATTACAATAGCGCGCGAGGTTGGGCAGGGCAAGGTGGGAACTCCCACCCCGGCAGGTAGGACTTTCTACCCCCTGCAAGTTGACGTTTTTGGTAAGCGCGAAACCCGCAAATGCGCTCTCCACCCGTTGTAAAGCCGATTCCCCTGCCCTATAATGGAAACGAATAGCATCGGCTATCTTTCTTTGGGCCTTCCAGGGGAGTGTACAAATGAATACCCACCGCACTGCAACCCGGCCTGTTGGGCGCGCCCGCGCGCAAATTCTGCTTGGGCTGGCGATTTTGCTGGCTGCCAGCCTGGCGTGCAATTTTTCGATCAACCTGGGCAATGAAACGGCCACGGCCGTCCCGCCGACTGCCGATGCGGCCGCCACGCTGGCGGCAGGGCAGGCGCAGATGGCTCTGGCCCAGACGCAGCAGGCGTTGGGTCAGCAGGCCACTGCGCTGGCGGAGCAGCAGCGCGCGCTGGCGCAGGCGGCCACCGACGCGGCCGCGCTGGCCCAGGCCGCCGTGCCTACCCAGCCGGCGCCCAGCGCTACACCCGCCGCAACCGAAACCCCGGCTCCCACGGCGGAAGCACCCGTGCCTTCGGCTACGCCGGATATTGAGGCGCAGATCCAGGGCGCGAACATCCTGCTGTTTGAGGATATCGCCGGGTATTACGACCTGACGCGCTGGGTGCGCGATGCGCTGGATGCGCGCGGCTGGAAGTACACTGACGTGGGCGACGCGGTGGGCGATTTCAAGTCGGAGATTCTTTCGGGCAAGAAATGGGACCTGGTGATCGTGGCGGCCGAGGCGCGCAGCGGTTTTCAGGGCGAGCTGTTCGAGTATCTGAGCGACCAGATCAATAAGGATACGGCAGTCATCATCGAGACCTGGTATCTGGACGAGATGGCGGCCGGGCCGATCAGCGATATCACCAGCCAGTGCGGGGTGCGCTTCCAGAAGGATTGGTGGGAGCCGGACCGCAATTCGCGCTCGATTGTATGGTTTGACCCGGAGCACCCGTTGTTCCACGCGCCCAACGAGGGCTTTTCGCTGGTGCACAACGCCCCGTACTGGGAAGGTGACGCGGGCGACATGATGCGCACGCGCGCCGGTGGCGGCAACGGCGGGCTGTTGGCGGGCATCTATTCGTGGGAGAAGTCGAGCTATGGGACCATCGCGGTGTGCTATGACGGCCGGGTGATCCTGCAGACGTTTTCGACGCACGATTACCGCAAGAGCGATATGACCGACCTGTGGCAAAATTACGCGTACTACACCCTGAAAAATCATTTCCTCAAGCTGCAGGCCGCGCCGTAACAGCTGCTCCTGTTCTGAATGCGCATGAGCCGGCCCACGCGGGCCGGCTCATGATGTGCTATGTTGGCTGTATTGCTTTGTCTGTCGTGTGCTTCCCCTGAAGAACACACGATCGGAATTCGCTATGGTTTCTTGGAAGGATTCGGCTTTTTGGTCTTTTCTACCTTTGGCTTTTTGGTAGGCTTGACCGGCTTATCCTTATCCTTGTTGTTATTGTCTTTGTCCAGGCCCGGTTGGGGCGTGCCGGTGATCTGCGTGGGGTTGTCGATGCTGTTCACCAGCTTCTTGATGTTGCCCCAGCCCATGCCCGAGCGGCGCATGGTGAAGATATCGGCCACAGGCACCCCACTTTCGCGGCTGAGCTCATAGGCGGTGCTGATCTCGCCGAAGCCGAAGCCCTGGCAGAACCAGCCCATGATCTCTTCGTAGGTCACGCCGAACTCGGCGGCCAGGCGCATGCCAGTGGGCTGCGGGTTGGCACCGGTGCAAACAGACGCGGGAGCGCTGGGGGTGGTAGTGGCACCGGGCGTGGTGGTGATGGTGGCGGTCGGCGTACCGGAGGGCGTGGCAGTGGGCTCGCAGTCAGAGCGGATGGTGAAGTCGAACTGCGCGTTTTCCTGCACCGGGCCCTGCGAGGCGTGCGAGAGCAGCAGGCGCACGGTCACCTTCTGGCCGGTAGCGCTGGCCCAGTTGCCGTTCAGGCCGACATTGACGGTGAAGCCGGTCGATCCGCCAGCGGGGACATCCACGCGTTCGGGGCTGACCGAGACGCTGTCGAGGTAGCCGGCACCTTCAATCACCAGGGCTTCGAGGCGCGCATCCTGAGCGGCGCTGCCGGTATTGACCAGCATACCCTGGGTGCTGAATTCGGAGCCGGTGCAGCCCTGCACTTCGGCCGAGACAGGCTGGAATACCAGGCTGGAAGCGGGGGCGGGGCTGGTGGGGGTGATGGGCGTGGCTGTGGGCTGGGGCTGCTCTTCGCCCAGGCGCTCGATACTAAGCGCCAGCCAGGTGCCGTCCGGCAGCACGCGGAAGGTGACGCGCACCGGGTCGCCGATCTTGATGTCAGGATCGAGCAGGGTGGCGCTGTTAACCAGCACGCTGTTGCCGCCGATCTTCCACTGGCTGCTTTCCATGCTTTCCAACACGCCGGTAAAGCTGAGCACCTGCGGCTGCGGGTCGGTGTCGGTGATCACGGCCACGGTGTCGGCCTGCCAGGTTGCATCGGCCAGCACGCGGCCATCCACCTGGACGATGCTGCCCACCGCAGGCGTGCCGGTGATCTGGGTCAGATCGGTGAGTGTGATTTTGACGCCATCCACGGTCCAGACGGAGCCTTCGATGCTCTGCAGCGTACCGCGCAGGCTGAAGGTGTAGGCCGCATCCTGCACGCCAATTTCGGCGCCGGCCAGGCTGGCCTGCCCGGGGTTGAGAAATACCTGGCGGCCGGCGTTGACCACTTCGACTTTTCCGGTGGTGACCGAGAAGCGCGACAGCCCACCGGTTTCGACGGCCACATCAAAAGTGGTGCCGTGCACGCGGGCCTGGCCGCCCGGGGTGTTGACGACGTAGGCGCTATTTTTTCCATTGAAGGGCACCACGCGGTGGCTGGTATTGCCACTGTTCTGCAGCAGCTCGAGGGTGATGGTGCCACCCAGGCCGCTCTTGAGCGCAGCCAGGGAGATTTCGGTGTTCTCACTCAGCACTGTGCGGCTGCCTTCGGGGAAGGTGAGGGCCACGCTGGATGCATCGTAGGTGCGCAGGCGCTGGCCGGCGCGCAAGGTGTCGCCGGCGGAGACAATGCGCCAGTCATCGGAGTTGGACGCGGCCACTTCCACCAGCCCATTCACTTCGGCGAGGCGGGCGGCGCTGCCGGCGGCCAGGCGAGAAATGCCCAGAAACGCGAACAACGCGACCAGGGCAAACGCAGCGGCGGCAAAGGCCAGACGCGCGTATGGACGGCGCGCCTGCGCGGACCGTGAATTGGCGGCCTGGGTTTGCAGCAGCATCTGCCTGTCGCGCGCGGCGCGCGCGGCGCTGATGGATGGACGTGGGACGGCGCGCACTTCTCCGGCGAACTGGATCAGCGCGGCCAGCTCTTCGTCTTCCTGCCGCGCCTGGTGGAGCACGTCGGGCAGGGGCTGGCCATTTTCGATGGCCTGGAGCTTGTCTTGCAATGAATCATCGAAGTTGTTCATCTTCCACCTTCCATTCTTGTAGATGGCTGCGCAGCGCTTCGAGCGCGCGACGCTGGAGGCCTTTGACCGCGTCATCGCTCTTGTGCAGAATGTGCGCGGTTTGTGACAATGAGAGGCCGCTGATAAAACGGAGAATGATGACGTCGCGCTGATCGGGCAGCAGGGCTTGCAGGGCATGGCTCAGGCGTTCGTACGCCAGGCGCTGCTCGACGGCCAATGTGGGGTCGCTGCCAGCGCCGGGCAGGGTATCATCCAAAGGGACCTGTAGCCGGGTGCTGGCCTTGCGGTAGTGGTCGATGGCCAGGTTGCGCGCCACCTGGAACAGCCATGCCTGTAGAGCGGTTGTGCGCGGCGTGAACCCCGGCAGGGAATTGACCATGCGCAGGAACACGTCTGAAGCGAGGTCTTCGGCGACGTGCAGATCGCTCACCCGGTAATAAAGATAATGAAAAACGCCGGTGTAATAGCGGTCATACAACGCGCCGAGGGCTTCCTGGCTACCTTTTTGCGCCTGGGCAATCAGTCGGGTGGTGTCTGCTTCTATGTTCAGCATAGGCCGGTGTGCGTTTCAAAAGCTCTTTTTTGCATCTCTACAAGATAAGACGGATGGGGAAGGAAAAAGAGTCGCGCGAAATTCTCACCCGTTCAGGATGAGAATTTCGCGCGACGGGGAAGTAACGCAACTCAGCCCTGCTCGCCCTGAGTGGAAAAGCGCGACAACTCTTCCTGGCTGAGGCGCAGGCCGGCCGCGCCCAGGTTGTCCTGCAACTGGTCGAGGTCGCGCGGGCCAATAATGGGGCTGGTGACCACCGGCTGGCTGAGCAGCCAGCCCAGCGCCACCTGCGAGATGCTGGTGGAGCGCTGGCGGGCGATCTCTTCCAGCGTGTCGAGCGCGCGCCAGTTGGCTTCGTCGTGAAAGTAGCGCGCGGCGCTGCCCTGGCGGGCGCTGTCGACTTCGGTGTGGCCGCGGCGGTACTTACCGGTGAGGAAACCGGCGGCCAGCGGGCTGTAGGGGATGACGCCCAGGCCGTAGGTTTCGCACAGGTCGGCCAGCTCGGTCTCAAATTCGGCGCGGTGCACCAGGTTGTAATGCGGCTGCAGGCTGTCGTAGCGTGCCAGCCGCAGCCGGTCGGAAGCCCACAGTGATTCCATCAGCCGCCAGGCGGGGTAATTGGAGCAGCCGATGTAGCGCACCTTGCCCTGGCGCACCAGATCATCAAAGGCGCTGAGGGTTTCTTCGATAGGTGTGTGATCGTCGGGGTAGTGCGACTGATACAGATCGATGTATTCGGTTTGCAGGCGGCGCAGCGATTCATCGACGGCATACAGGATATGAACGCGCGACAGGCCCTCGTTATTGGGGCCCTGGCCCATGGGACCGCGCACCTTGGTGGCGATGACAACTTCGTGACGCGGGATGTGCTCCTGCCGCATCCAACTGCCGATGATGGTTTCGGCCACGCCACCGGGGTTATTGGGCGCCCAGCGCGAATAGATATCGGCGGTGTCGATAAAATTGATGCCGGCGTCCCAGGCGGCGTTGAGTACGGCCAGCGAGGTGGGCTCATCCGCCGTCCAGCCGAACTGCATGCTCCCCAGGCATAATTCGGATACTTTGAGACCGGTCCTTCCCAGGCTGCGGTAGTCCATAGGTTCCTCCGGGTAAATTGTTGGTGGGTCTATTTTCTGTGCGTCGCTGGCGGCGGTGTATAAACCTATTGTAACGAATGGCGGCGGGTGGCGCAGTTTTCTTTGAGTAGGAATTTCCCCCATTGGGGCGGCAGGTCTCCCCGTTGAACCGGTTCTATCAGGCAGGTATACTGGAGATGGCAATAGAACGCCGTTCCTTTCCCGGGGAGGTGGTTTCTTCTCAACAGGAGGTGCGTGATGAGAGTGTCTGACACGATATGGTGTGACGGCTGCGGCGTGGAGGTGATGTGGGCTCCCGTGCGCGCGCAAGAACGCGACTACTGCTGCGAGGACTGTCGAGACGGCTATACCTGCAACTGTGGGACGCGCATGGAAGAGGAAGATTATCCGCGCGCCGGCAGCGCCGGCGCTGATGTGGTGTCCCAGGGGGAAACCGGACTGTAAGCGCTCATTGGGGGAACAAATGCCCGCCCCGCGAGCTTTTGCTCGCGGGGCGGGCTTGTTTTGGGTGCGGCTTGACACAGCCTTCCCAGCGGCCTATACTGGAGATGCACAAGGATTTGCTCTGCGGAAGCCGCCCGGTCAAGTGGAGCCCTGCCTACGCGATGATTCCACTGCCCGCGCTCTCCGCGGGCGGTTTGCGTTCTCCGGGAGGTGCGCGATGGCACGAAAAATACTGATCGCGATTGCCATGCTGGTCTCAATCGCTATCGTCGTGTGGGTGGCGAATGCGCCTTTCACCCCGGCGCAGATGATCTTCATCGCCATCGC
This sequence comes from Longilinea sp., assembly GCA_039810245.1. Taxonomy (GTDB): domain Bacteria; phylum Chloroflexota; class Anaerolineae; order Anaerolineales; family Anaerolineaceae; genus CALDSL01. Next base: position 24,301 of record JBDHWQ010000007.1, read on the forward strand.
CGGGATTCTGGTTCCGATGCCCGTGGCCTTGCTGGCGCGGCGGTTAATGGACCACGAGCCAACGGTGGAACAGGCGCAAAACGTGGTCACCTGGATGCATTTTACCTTTGGCATCTTTGTGGCGTCGGCGCTGCTGGCGGCCACGCGCTACGTGCTGCATACCAGCCTGCTGACCCTGCCCGTGCCGCCCTGGCTGGGGATGGTGATTATGCTGGTCAGCAGCGCGGTGGTGGTGCTGGTGATGGCCAACCTGGCATTAAAAGGCAAGGGCGCGCCGTTTGCAGTGGCGTTGACGCGGCTGGTGGCGGTGGAGTGGTTTTATGCCTGGACGCGCAACCCGATGGTGCTGGCGGCGGTGGTGGGTCTGTTTGGCCTGGGGCTGTATTTGCGCTCGGGCCTGTTTCTGATCTTCCTGGCCGTGCTGGTGGTGCCGGTCATCATTGTATTCCTGACCCTGGTGGAGGAGCGCGAGTTGGAAATCCGGTTCGGCCAGAGCTACCTGGACTACAAGGCGCGCACGCCGGGCTTTTATCCACGGAGGCCGCAATGACAAATGAATCGATGAAGACGCACCCGGCGCAGGTGCTGCTGGGCGTCGACGGATCGGAGCACTGCCTGGCGGGGGTGGCGCTGCTGCGCGATCTGCCGTGCGTGCCGCTCAGCAACGTCCGCGTGGTGACGGTGTGGAATGGGCGCTCTCCAGTGGACCGGGCGCGGTTGGAAGCGGCGTTGGAGGATGCGCGCCGGCGGTTGGAGGGCGTGTGCGCCGAAGTGACCACCGAGCTGCACGAGGGCCATGCCGCGGAGACGATTGTGCGGCTGGCGCAGGAGCGTAACAGCGACCTGATTGTGCTGGGCGCCAAGGGGCTGCGCTCTACGCTGGGAATTTTGCTGGGTGGTGTGGCGCAGCAGGTGGTGGAGCACGCGCGCAGCGCGGTGCTGGTGATGCGCGCGCCGTATCAGGGCCTGCGCCAGGTGCTGCTGGTGACGGATGGGTCGGCAACCAGCCAGGCAGCGGTGGGCTATCTGAGCTGTTTTTCGCTGCCGGAAGGAGCGCAGGTGAAGGTATGCCACGTGGTTCCGCCGGGGGCGCTGCCGCAGTTTACCAGCGGAACCTGGCCGGTGGGGCACGAGGTGGTGCCAATTTTAAGCGACCGCGAACTGGCCGAGCTGGAACAGATTCACGAGGAAGAGCGCGAGCGCGGGCGCGCGCTGGCCGCCGAAACTGTGGCGCGGCTGCGCGAAGCCGGCCTGCAGGCTGACAGCGCGGTGCTGGAAGGCGACGCGGCCACGGAAATCCTGCGTTATGCCGGCAAGCTGCGCCCGGACCTGATCGTGGCCGGGTCGCGCGGGCTGTCGGAAATTCGGGGCTGGTGGATGGGCAGCGTGTCGCGCAAGCTGGTGAACGCGGCGGGGTGCTCGGTGCTGGTGGTGAAGGGGGCCGAGGCGGGAGAACAGGAAGATCTTAAGTCATAAAAAGGAAGGCTGCGATGGTATGGATTAAAGACAGCCTGTGGTGCGATGGGTGCGGTGTAGAGGTGGTGGGGGCGCCGGTGCGGCTGCACGGGCATTCGTTCTGCTGCGAGGAATGCGCGCACGGGCGGCCGTGCAATTGCGCCGAGCCGCTGCCAGAGGAAGAACGCAAGAAGATTGGCCCGGACCGGCTGGTGCCAGACGGCAGTTACCTGATTGACGATTGAGAGAGGCGCGACGGCGCGGCGTTCTCATGTACAATAACAGGCAGAATCCTGTACTGCTGAGGGAACCCTATGCCGTTGATTACAACGCTCCTGATTGTGCTGCTGGTGGTGGTGCTGTTCCTGGTGGCGTTTCTGCTGGTGCGCGCCGCGCTGTATGGCAAACCGATTGATGCGGTAGACCCGGTAGAAGGCTTGAAGGTGGACCCGCCGGTAGTGGCAGAACACCTGGCGGCGGTGATTCGCAAGCAGACGATTTCCTCGCTGGACCCGCAGCAGGTGGATGGTCAGGCGTTTTTGGGACTGCACCGCGCGCTGGAAGCGATGTATCCGCGCGTGCACGCCACGCTGGAAAAGCGCGTGGTGAACGAATACAGCCTGGTGTACACCTGGCAAGGGCGCAAGCCCGATCTGAAGCCGGTGCTGCTGGCCGCGCACCTCGATGTGGTGCCGGTGGAAGCCGCCGGTCTGGACGAGTGGACGTACCCGCCGTTTTCCGGGCAGATCGCGGACGGTTATGTATGGGGACGCGGCACGCTTGACATTAAAAACCAGGCTATCGCGGTGCTGGAAGCGGTAGAGAACCTGTTGAAGGACGGCTACCGCCCGCAGCGCACGGTGATCCTGGCGTTTGGGCACGATGAAGAGGTCAGCGGGCAGCAGGGCGCCGGGACGATTGCGCAAATGCTGGCGGATGCCGGCGTGCACCTGGAAGCCGTGCTGGACGAAGGCGGCGGCGTGATGCAAGGTTTGCTACCGGGCGTGCGCGCGCCGGTGGCGATGGTGGGCACGGCCGAGAAAGGCTACCTGAGCCTGGAGCTGTGCGCGCAGGGCGAACCGGGCCACTCCTCCATGCCGCCCGAGCATACAGCGATTGGCATCCTGGGCGCGGCGCTGGCGCGGCTGGAAGCCAGTCCGATGCCCGCGCGGTTGGATGCCATCACTCCTACGCTGGACCAGGTGGGCGGGCTGATGCCATTTTCCATGCAGCTTTTACTGGCCAACCGCTGGCTGTTCGGCGGAGCCATCCGCAAGCGGTTGGCGGCAAACCCGCGTACCAATGCCACTATCCGCACCACGCAGGCCATCACCATGATTTCGGGTGGGGTGAAAGATAACCTGCTGCCGCGTGAAGCGCGCGCCGTGGTCAATTTCCGGCTGCTGCCGGGCGATACGGTGGCCGGTGTGTGCGCGCACGTGCGTCGCGCGCTGGCGGATGAGCGCGTGACCTTCCAGCCCATGGAAGGCGCGGGCGTGCGCGAGGCGTCCAGCGTATCTTCCAGCGAGGCGCAGGCGTATGCCGACCTGTCGCGCGCCATCCGCCAGATCTTTGCAGACACGGCGGTATCGCCCTACCTGGTGCTGGGAGCTACTGACGCGCGCTATTACACCGCGATCTGTGATAATGTTTACCGTTTCAGCCCGCTGCGCATGACCAGCGAGGATTTGGGGTTGGTGCACGGGACCAACGAGCGCATTTCGATTGAAGGGTTGGGACGGATGGTGCAATTCTTCGGCCAGTTGATCCGCGCGTGGGGCGAGCGCGGGTAAACGCCGGCAGGCAGGGAGAGAGGTGAAGATGCGCGGCCAATTACAGATGAGCCGGCGCGGGAAACAGGGAGTGGTGGGCGCCATGCTGACGCTGGGGCTGCTGGCGCTGATGCTGGCTAACTGCACGCCCATCGTAACCGACCGCGACGCTACACGCACGGCCGAAGCGGTGATTGTGGGCGCGCGCCTGCAGCAGACGGCGGAAGTGGAGCAATACGCGCAAATGGTGGCATCGGCCACGGCACGCATGGTGGACGCGCAGACGCAGGTGGCGGTGCGGCAGACATCCGTGGCGGGCACGCAGGCGGCAGCCACGCAGCAGGCGGCTGCCACAGCCACGGCGCTGTTTGAGGCGCAGCAGCGTGCCAATGCCACGGCCACGCAGCAGGCAGCCGGCCTGTCGGCCGAAGCGGCAGAATACGCGCAGAAAGGCTGGCTTCCGGGCGCGGCCGGGCGCTATCACCGGCTGGACGAGTACACCGGCGAGGAGCCCAACCGGGGCAAGGTGCTGGTGCGCGGCACGGGCTATGACCCGACCGAGTTTGTGATCCGCGCCCGGGTGCAGTACCAGAATGCGGCGCGCGGCGGCGATTATGCGCGCTCGAGCTGCGGGTTTCTGCTGTGGCGGCTGGATGGGGAGAATTATTACCAGGTGTACGCGGCCATGGACGGCAACGTGTACGCCAATGCGCTGGTGGGCAACCGGTTTATCCCGCTGGGGCGCGGGTATTTTGGGCTGCCGGGGTTACCCGACGGCGAGTACGAGCTGACGGTGATCGCCAACCGCGAGCGCATCCGCGTGCTGCTGAATGACACGTTGGTGAAGACGTTTTTGACGGTGGAGAACTCGCGCATGGAAGGCAAGCTGTATTTCGCGGTCACCAGCGGGGTGGAGAAGGATTTTGGCACGCGCTGCGCGTTCACAGATGCGGAGCTGTGGGAAGTGAGCGCGGGGACGCAATAGGGAAGACCCTCTCTGTCTCCCCGCGCAGTAATTGGTAGGTTGGGTTGGCGAGGCGAGACGGTTAGAACGAGATAAGGTTGAGGGTTTCCAAACCGTGGAATTTACGGGGTCAGGTCGACGCGCAGGACGAAGCGGTCGACGGCGCCGAAGCGGTACTTGTAATCCTCGTTGCCGCGCATGAAATCAAAATCGGCGCGGTGATTTTCGTTGGCCCACTGCAAGAGAAAGCCGAGGAGCACCCAGCCGGGGGAGTACTCGTTGAAGGCGCGGTTGAGACCGGAGTTGTAAACCCACAGGCGGTTGAGGTAGTCGAAGCTGAGGTAGCCGGCGGACTTCTCGCCGTTGATCTCGAGGAAGGCGAGCTGCAGGCAGCCGTTTTCGAAGGCGCAGGCGGCGGTGCGGCGCATATGCTCGCGCATGGGCGGGGTGAGGAAGGCGGCTTTTTCCGGATCGTGGGCCATCAACGCCATGAAAGCCTCGATTTCGGCGTCCAGCGCCGCAGGGTCGGTGACGATGTACCAGCGCCAGGGCGTCTCGGAGCTTTCCAGGCGGCGCATCTTGCGGCGGATCTCGTGGCGCTGCTTTTTGTCGATGCTGGCCAGGTAGGTCTCCCAGTCGCCGGGCAGGGGAATGTAGGGCGAGTGCTGGAGCTGCTCGGTTTGCGCCTGCCAGCCGGCGGCGCGGGCGACAGTCTCCAGCGCAGCGGGGGTGGGCGAGGAATCGAGCAGGTTGTATATGCGGATTTGTTCCCATGCGGGCAGCGCGGCGGCGCGCAGGAAGGGCAGCAGCGCGGCCAGGAAGGTATCCAGGTCTTCGGGGCGTGCCAACAGGTCGAGGTAGTCGCTAATTTCCACCGCACCCACGTTGAGCAGCACGGGGCGGCCATCCTGCACGGCATGGAAGAGCGGGGCGGCGGCCACCAGGCGGCCGTCCTGGCGCGCGGTGACCAGAGCCAGCACGGCGTCCGGCCATTCACCGCCGCCGCGGGTCTGCCACCAGGTGGTGAGGTATTCGTAACGCAAAAACGGCACGTGGCTGGGCGTCTGTTCGAGCAGGTCGTTCCACTCGCCGGCCAGGTGCGCGGGAAATTCGGTATGCAGGGTCAGGTCCATACGGCTCCACAAGAGAAAGTTTTCTGCGCGCAGCGCGCATAAGCCTATTATAGTCCAGCCGGGGCGGGGGGATGCTATACTGGTGCGGCGGAGGAGTGGCGCATGGACGAAGCCTGGCGGATTGTGGTTGCAGAGACGGAAGAAGACGCGGCGCGCGGTTACGCGGTGATGGCGCAGTTGCGCCCGCACCTGAGCAAGGATGATTACCTGGCGCAGGTGGAGCGGCAGTTGCTGCAGGGCTACCGGCTGGCGCTGCTGGAAGCGGATGGCGTGGTGCGCGCGGTGGCCGGATACCGGTTGTATGAGATGCTGGCGCACGGCCGCGTGCTGTACGTGGACGACCTGGTGACGGATGAGGGGGCGCGCTCGCGTGGGTATGGGGCGGCGCTGTTCGCGTGGCTGGTGGAGCAGGCGCGCGCGGCCGGCTGCGCGAAGCTGCAGCTCGACTCAGGCGTGCAGCGCTTCGATGCGCACCGGTTCTATTTCCGCGAGGGCATGCACATCAGCAGTTACCGGTTTAGCCTGGATATGGATAAATAGGGAACCCCCCTCCAACTCCCCCCAAAAGAAAGTACACTTTTGGGGGGAGAACAATGCACTTGCCCTTACAAATCCCACTTTGTAAGGGCTGTCTCGCTCGCGATTATGATCGATCAGGCGGCGATGGGGGTGGCGCGCATAGCCAGCCTGGCGCCTGTGAGCCACTGGCTGACGCGGCCGGTGCTTGTTCCCAGCACCTGGGCGGCTTCGACGTAGCTGAGGCCGAGCACGTCGACCAGCAGCATGGTGCGGCGCTCATCTTGCGGCAGGGCAAGGATGCCACGCGTAAGCGCGTCACCGCCGGTGACCGGGATGGCGGGGCCCAGGCAGTTCTTAAGCACGGCGCGTAGCAAGTTCAGCCGCGCGGAGCCATGACCATCGCGCTGGTAGGTCTGCACCACCGCAGTCTGCACGGCCTGCGCCGCGGCTTCGGCGCTGCCCAGCAGGTAGAAGGCCAGGGTGTAGGCATCTTCCTGCTGCTGCAAAACCTGCTGGTTAAACGCCGACAGGTGGGCTTCGGCGCCGCCGTGGGTGTTTTCTGCCAGGGATTGCTTGTGTCTCCAGGGTGCTATCATCGTACTCCTCATGGGTACATCATAGCGCCCGGGTGTCACGAAATCGTTACGGAGATGTTACGGTTTGGTAACAGCCGTGGGTTAACCGCCTTCCACCAGGCGATAGCCGTAACCGCGCACGGTGAGGATAAACTGCGGGCGGGTGGGGTCGGGCTCGATCTTCTGGCGCAGCAGGAAGATGTAGCGGCGCAGCGCGGCCGTATCTTCCTGGAAGGTGGGCCCCCACACTTCCTGCACCAGGGCCGATTCTTCCACCGCGCGTCCTTGCTGGCGCGCCAGGGTTTCCAGCAGGCGGTACTCGGTGGGGGTGAGCGAGACGGACTGGCCGCCGTGGCGCAGCTCGCGCGCGTCAAAATCCAGCACCCATTCGCCAAACAACACCAGGTTGCGGTTCTCGGCGAGCTGCGGGTGGCGCGTGCGGCCGATGACAGCCTGGATGCGCGCGGTTAGCTCGGCGAAGGAGAACGGTTTGGTGACGTAATCATCCACGCCGAGGCGGAAGCCGCGCAGCTTATCATCTTCGGCGCTCTTGGCGGTGAGCAGGATGATGGGCATCTCGGAAAGCTCGCGCAGGCGCGCGACCACTTCCCAACCATCCATGCCGGGCATCATGATATCCAGCACCACCAGATCGGGCTGCTCGCGGAATGCCACGCGCAACGCCTCGGGGCCATTGCCGGCGCTGACCACATCGATGTCCTGCCCCTGCAGGTATTCCCCTAAAAATTTGATTAATGTGGGGTCGTCGTCAACCAGCAGAACTTTCCTTTGCATCGTTGACCTCGCTTTCGGTGGTTGTCTGGAGGCAGCAGGTGAAGCAGGCGCCGCCTTCAGGGCGGTTGCACACCTCAATGGTTCCGCCCATACCTTCGATCAGGCGGCGCACGATGTACAGGCCCAGGCCGTGGCCGTAGACGGTCTGCGAATCTTCACTATTGAGACGGTAGAAGCGGTCGAACAGCATGGGGATGGCCTCGGGCGGGACGCCGGGGCCGCTGTCGAGCACCTGGATGCACACACGCCGGTCGACGGGGAAGGCAGACATGATGATCTCGCCTTCGGGGGCGTATTTCATGGCATTATCCAGCAGATGAAAGAGCACGCTGGTGAGGGCGCGCTCATCGGCCAGCAGATAGGGCAGGTTGGGCGGCGCATGCCAACGGATGCGGCCCAGGCCGGGCAGGTGCACGAGCTGGGTCTGCATGGTGAGCACCACCGATTCGAACGAGACCGGGCCGTTATATAACGGCAGCCGGCCGGCGTCTAACGCGGAAAGGTCGAGGATGGTCTCGACAAAGCGCGTCAGGCGCTGGATTTCAGCCTGTACCAGCTCGAGATTGGTGCGCAGAGCAGGGTCGAGCGGGCGTGAAAGGGTCAGCTCGATGCCGCCGTTGATGTTGGTCAGCGGGGCGCGCAGCTCGTGCGAGACCATCGAGACAAAATCGGACTTCATGCGGTCGAGAGTTTGCAGGCGGCGGTTCTGTTCTTCAAGCTGGCGGTTAGCGCGGTTGAGGTTTTCGGTTTCTTCGGCCACCTTGTTTTCCAGATCGGCGTTGAGCGCTTCGAGCTGCGCGCGCGCGTCGGTTACCTGGCGGTAGGCACTCTCGAGGGCGGCCTGCTGGTTTTTCTGGCGGGTGAGATCGTGAGCGGTGCCGGCCAGGGCCAGGTGGCGGCGGGCGGCCTCGGGCAGATCGCTGCTATTGTGGATGGGGCGCAGCGAGAGAAAGACGGGAATGTAGGTTCCATCGCGGCGCTGCAGGCGGGTTTCGCCCATCCAGCCCACCGGGCGGGTGGCGTTGGGGTCAATACTGCGGCCAAGTGCGGTTTCCACCATGGCACCCACGGCGGCATCGGGGTGCAGGATGCCGGCCAGCGGCTGGCCGAGGAGCATGGAAGCGCTGGGGTATCCGGTGGCGGAAAGCAGCGCCGGGTTGGCGAGCTGCAGGCGGCCGCTTTCATCGCACACGAAGGCCGGCTCGGCAATCCCATTGACCAGTGAGGCGTATGGCAGCAGCTCATCTTCGCCGGCGGCTACGAAGTGCCGCGCAACCAGCATCAGCACCAGCACGCCGGTGATCAGCGCGGCCAGGGGGTAACTCCGCCCCTCCACCAGCCAGACGCGCAGCGCCTCCTCACCGGCCAACAGGGTGAGCGCGTAGGGCAGCGCTTTCTGGCCAAAGGCCAGCAGGCGCGCCAGCGGCGCGGGTGTGTAGCCCAATCGCCAGGGAGCCAGCGGGCTGGAAAGCGCCGCCAGCAGGAGCAGCAGGCCGCCGGCCACCCAGCCGGCATCGGCGGCGGAGAGCGCGGCGGGGGCGCTGCGCGTGAGCTGAAAACCAAAGGCAATGGTGGTGAGGGCGTAGACGAGCAGCGCCAGTGCGGCCCACAACAGCGCGGGCGGCGCGGACGGGCTATCGTTGATCAGGTAGAGCATAAACACGGTGAGCAGGATGGTAAGCCCCAGCAGCGGGTAAGCCAGCAGCGGCGGGAATGCGGTGGCATCCAGCAGCAGCGGGTGAAAGACCTGCATCCAGAACACCACCAGGGTGGCAGCAGAGAGCACCGAGACTTCGAGCAATTGGATGGCGGGGAGCAGCCCACGGCGGCGCTTGCGCGGCTGGAGCACCAGACCGAGCAGCAGCGCGGGCACGCCCAGCAGGCGCAGCACATCACCAGGGACAGAGAAGAGCAGCAGCCCGCGTGCCTGGAGCAGCAGGCGCACGCCATTGAGCGCCAGCACCAGCGCACCGGCGCCAAATGCGGCCCAGCTCAGCCGCTGGTTTGGCAGCGGGGCGCGCGCGGCCGCAGCCAGGAACAGCAGCCCGGCCAGCCCAGCAGGCACGGCCAGCAGCAGCCCGAACATCACGAGGCGTAGTTGCAAACCCGCGCCGCCCCACAGCATCCAGGCAAGCCCGGCCGCCACCAGCAGCGCCGCCAGCAGTTTCAGCACGCGCTGGATCGGGTCTTTTGGGAAGTGCATACGGTCAATGATATCACACGCATACCGAAAATGAAGCGGCCCACCCAAAATCCATCCGTTGGTTGGATCTGGGTGGGCCGCCTTCGCAGTGGGGCGTACCCAACCTGCGCCTGCCCGTGGGGTGGGCAGGTACGATGAGGAAACTCGAGTGGGCGAGAACGCTCAGAAGAAAGAAGGGAGAGGACTGAGCGTCTGCCTGGCGGTGAGGATGCCGGAGCGCGCGGTACGGTGGGTGGCGTGCCTGTGGGCAGGGGAGCGATGCTGGCGGTGATGGCGCGGTGGAGTGTGGGCCGGGATGCGGGCCGCGCGGTGATGCGTTGCAATGAAGCGTTGATGTGGGGTGATGAAGGCGCTGCCCCGCCACGTTGCGCCCGCGCGAGCAGTAATGAGAGCTACGAAGGCTGCGGCATCAGGTTTCATGGATAATAACGGCAGGGATATTGATTTGTTACACCGTGAGAAAATGCGCGTCCACGCGCGGCGCGAGTGGTGGGATAATACGTGGGCTGCAGGTAAGAAACACGACATGTCTGGCCCATCTCAGTGAGCGTTTAAGGAGCAACTGCATGAAACGATTGATCATCGATACCGATACCGCTTCGGATGATGCCGTGGCGCTGATCCTGGCGCTGCGCGAGCCGGCAGTGCGCGTGGAAGCCATTACGGTGGTGGCCGGCAACGTGCCCATCGAGCTGGCGGTCAAAAATGCGCTGACCTCGGTGGAAATGGCGCAGACGTATGCCCCGCCGGTCTACGCGGGCATGGGCAAACCGCTGATGCGCGAGCTGTTCACGGCAGAATTCGTGCACGGCGAGGATGGTATGGGCAACATGAACCTGCCGCAGCCCGCACTGCGCGCGCAGCCGGAACATGCCGTAGATGCGATGCTGCGTATCATCGAGGAAAACGCGCAGGACCTGGAACTGATTACCCTGGGGCCGCTGACCAATATCGCGCTGGCGTGCCTGAAAGCTCCGCAGACGATGCGCAAGCTGCGGCGCGTAACGATCATGGGCAGCGCAGGGTTTGGCCCGGGCAATGTCACCCCGGTGGCCGAGTTTAACATTTACGTGGACGCCGAAGCTGCCAGCATCGTGCTGGACGCGGGCCTGAACGTATTCCTGGTGGGCTGGGATGTGAGCCTGGGACAGACGTTTCTCGACCAGCAGGACGTTGAGCGCCTGCAAGCTTCGCGCTCCCCGATTGCCCGCTTCAGCGCGCGCTGCAACCAGTCGCTGCAGGAGTTTAATTTTCAGCGCTTTGGAAAGGTGGGGTTTGACCTGCCCGACCCGGCTACTGTGGCGGCGGCGATTTACCCCGAGACGGTGTTGGAAAGCGTGCGGGCTTACACTTATGTGGAATACCGCAGCCAGGGGTCTTACGGCCAGGTGGTGATCGATGCGATGAACCTGCTCGAAAAAGCACCCAACGCGGAAATCTGCCGCGCGATGGATGGGGCGGCGTTTAAGCAGCGGTTGTTCGCTGCGCTGGAGTAAAGGATCGAAAAAGGGGCGGGCATGAAGCCCGCCCCTTTTCATTTGTCCTGGCCAGCCGGGTTACATACGCGGCTTGAGCACCACTTTCACGCACTCGTCTTCTTTGTCGCGGAACATCTTATAGGCTTCGGGGGCCTGTTCCAGCGGCAGGCGGTGGGTGACGATGAAGGATGGATCGACCATGCCGCTTTCGATCTTTTCCAGCAGCGGGCGCATATAGCGGTGGACGTGCGTCTGGCCCATGAAGAGCGACAGGCCTTTATTGAAGGCCGCGCCGAACGGAACAGTATCCAGGAAACCGGCATAGACGCCGGCAATAGACACCACGCCGCCCTTGCGACAGGCCTGGATGGCCTCGCGCAGCGCGGCCGGACGGTCGGTCTCGACCTTAAGCGACTGCTTGACGCGGTCGACCACGCCCAGCGGGCCGGCGATATGCGCTTCCATGCCCACCGCGTCGATGCACACGTCGGGGCCGCGCCCGCCGGTCATCTGCTTGAGCAGCTCGATGACGTCTTCGCCGTCGCTGTTGATCACCTGGGCCTGGCCGTGCTTTTGCGCCATTTGCAGGCGCTCGGGGATGCGGTCAATCGCGATGATCTGCTCGGCGCCGAGCATGCGCGCGCTGAGGATCGCCATCTGGCCTACCGGACCACAACCCCATACCGCCACCACTTTGCCGGGCAGCGGGCCGGCGTTTTCGGCGGCCATATAACCGGTGGGGAAGATATCGCTGAGGAACAACACCTGCTCGTCCGTCAGGCTGGAATGGTCGACCTTCAGCGGTCCGACATCAGCAAAGGGCACGCGGACGTACTCAGCCTGCCCGCCGGCGAAGCCGCCGGTGAGGTGGGAATAGCCGAAGATGCCCGATGGGGCGTAGCCGTACATGGTCTCGGCAAGCTGCGCTTTGGGGTTCGAGTTATCGCACAGCGACCAGAGCCCCTGCTGGCAGAACCAGCATTTGCCGCAGGCGATGGGGAAGGGCACCACCACGCGGTCGCCGACCTTGAGGTTGCGCACCTCGGAGCCGACCTCGACCACTTCGCCCATAAACTCGTGACCCATGATGTCGCCTGGCATCATCGAGGGGATGAAACCGTCGAACAGATGCAGATCCGAGCCGCAGATGGCGGTAGAGGAAATCTGGATGACGCAATCCCCGGGGTCGATAATTTTGGGATCAGGCACGGACTCCACGCTGACGTGGCGACTGCGCTGCCAGACTAAAGCTCTCATGACTGCCCCTCTTTCTGGTCTTCTTTTTCATCCCTGCGGCCTGAGGTCTGTCCATCGACGGTGGTAACCCAGCCGACTTCGAGGATCTGCTTCAGCCGGCGCAGATCGTCGCGGATTTGCACTTCGGGTTCTTCGCCCAGCAGGCGAGCGATGAGCGCGCCGGCCGCGCCGGCCGGGGCATCATAGGCCAGGTTTACAACCACTTCGGTGCCGCGCCCGCCGGGGGCGTCGCGGAAGGCGACCGATCCGCGGTTGTCGATCTGTGAATCAGGCAGCGAGTGCCAGGAGATCAACTCATCCTGGCGGTCGGTCAAGATTTCCGCGTCCCACTCCACTCTGGTATCCAGCGGCGCCCTGGCCACCCAGTGCGAGCGCTGCCCGCCGGGGTCAACCGCGCGCACGGATTCGAGGTGGCGCATAAAGCGCGGAAGATTCTCCAGTGAACGCCAGAACTGGTAGACTTCCGCGCGCGGCCGGTCAATGGTAATTGCCCGGTCAACTTTCATAGGTTTTTCCTTTCTGTTCCCCCTGGCTCGAAATGTACCAATAGATATAGCTTTGATATCAGTATATGGAAAGGAAGGGGCAGCCAACAATGCGGGAAATCCCCGCGCCGGGTGGGGGGATTTCGTATTAAAAAACCCCGGCCCGGGGGGATGCCGGGCCGGGTTGGCGTACAGGGGGGAACGCCAATCGAAGATTGCACTGTCGCAGGGGGGACAGGCCGCGCGAATGGCGGTAATTGGGACGCTGGCAAATGATCAAACCATGAAACGGGCGGTGAGGTGTCCCCCTCAGGAAACTCTGGATTAAGAGTACGCTTTCCGGGCAGGTTTGTCAACCCGTTTTCCGCACTTGTAAACCCATTTTCACCCGTTTGTAACAAAATCCGGACAATTGGCAAAACATCCCGGTTTTCGTGCTGAAAATCGGGATGTTTTGGGGAATTGAAACCTGGTGGGCAGGAGCGTATGCTGTGCGCAGATTTAGAAATCTTGTTCTATAAGAGAGGGCGCATGGCGGGTGGCAGGAAAACCAAAAACAGCCGGACAGCCGAAACCGAAGCGAGCATGGCGCTGGAGCATGCATTGATCGAGGTGACCGAATACTTGCAGGCGATGATGCGCGAGACCGCGCAGCGTAGCGATGAGAACAAGGATGTGAAAGCGCTGGCTGACACGATGGAAAAATTCAGCCGCGCCAGCACCCGCCTGCTGAGCCTGCTGCTCGCGCAGCTTGAGCTGTCTTTGCAAGAAGGCAAGAGCGCCCAACTGCAAAGTTCGCTGGATGCGGTGCTGCACGATTTGCGCAAGGAGGAGTGATGGACGAAAACGAGGCCGCATTGATTGCCGAACAGGTGAAGCACGCGCTGGACCTGCTGCGGGCCGAGATCGGCAACCTGCAAACCGAGCAGGCCTGCGACCGGCTGATGGTGGACCACCGCCTGGCGGCGCTGGAAGCACTGGCGCGCGACCACGAGGAACGGCTGCGCTCCGCCAGCGATGGCGTAGTGCAGTTCAAAGTGTGGACCACGCTGGGCTCGGGCGGATCGGGGCTGCTGGCGTTGGCAGCGCTGGTGCGCAGCTTCCTGGGCATGTGAGGCATGGATGATCCCGGTTACCTGGCCATCCTGCGGGACGTGTCTCGCTTCTGCCGCATTAACAATGGGTTCGCGTTGCGCCGCTACCAGCTCGCGGTGGCGCAGGCGGTATGCGATTCGGTGCTGCGCGGCAAGGGGCTGGCTTTTGTGGTGATGTTTCCGCGCCAGAGCGGCAAGAACGAGCTGCAGGCGCAAATTGAGGCCTACCTGCTGTACCTGCTGCAGAAAGAAGGTGGTGAGATGGTGAAGGTGAGCCCGACGTGGAAGCCGCAAAGCCTGAACGCCATGCGCCGGCTGGAGCGCGTGCTCAGCCATAATCCGGCGCTGGACGGGCTGTGGGGTAAGGAGAGTGGCTATATCTACCGCGTGGGGCAGGCGCGGATTGCCTTTTTGAGCGGCGCGCCGGAAGCCAATATCGTCGGCGCCACCGCATCGACGCTGTTGGAAGTGGACGAAGCTCAGGACGTGCAGACCGGCAAGTTTGACCGCGACATCGCGCCGATGGCGGCCAGCACCAACGCTACACGCGTATTTTGGGGCACGGCATGGACGGCTGACACGCTGCTGGCGCGCGAGCTGCGCGGTGCGCGCGCCGAACAGGCGCGGGATGGCGCGCGGCGCGTGTTCCAGCTTACAGCGGATGAGGTGGCGGCCGAAGTGCCGGCCTATGGGCGCTTTGTGGCGCAGCAGGTGGCACGGCTGGGGCGGCAGCATCCCAGCATCAAGACCCAGTATTACTCGGAAGAGATCGCGGAAGAGGGCGGTATGTTCCCGCCTGAACGCCAGGCGCTGATGCAGGGCGAGCACGCGCCGCGCAGCGCGCCGCTGGCGGGCGATGTGACCGCGCTGGTGGTGGACGTGGGTGGCGAAGATGAGGGCAGCAGTGCGGGTGCGCTAGACAACCCATCGCGCGACAGCACCGTGCTGACCGTGGTGCGCCTGGACCTGGCCACGTTGGACGATCCACTGCTGCGCGCGCCTACCTACCAGGTGCTCGACCGGCGGCTGTGGACCGGGGCGCGCCACGCGGCGCTATACGGCGAGCTGCGCGCGCTGGCCGAGCACTGGCTTGCGCGCTGGGTGGTGATGGATGCCACCGGGGTGGGGGCGGGGCTGGCCTCATTCCTCGAGCGCGCGCTGCCCGGGCGGGTGCTGCCGTTCACCTTCTCGGCGGCGAGCAAGAGCAAGCTGGGCTGGGATTTTTTGGCGGTGTGCGACAGCGGTCGCTACCGCGAGCCGCGGCCGGGCGCGGGCACGGAGTGGGCGGGCTTCAATGCGCTGCAGGCGCTGTTCTGGCAGCAGGTGCGCCACTGCCGCTGCGAACCGCGCGCCGGGCCGGGGCGCGGACTGGCGTGGGGCGTGCCGGATGGTACGCGGCTGGGGGGCGATCTGCTGCACGATGACCTGCTGCTCTCGGCGGCACTGTGCGCGGTGCTGGACGGCCAGCGCTGGTACACCGGGCGCGGCGCGCTGGTGGCGCCCCGGCCCGACCCGCTGGAGCAGATGGACAGAGAAGGGTTTTGACAAGGAGCTTGTATGAGACTACCAGATTGGATAGCAGAGCGGTTATTTGGGCCGCAGATCGAGCGTCGCGTGCGCCAGGCGGTGCGCGCGCTGGACGACAGTCGCGATACAGCGGTCTCGGGCGGGCGGATGATGGAGCGCGACCGCTGGGATGGCGACCGCGAAGAGGTACTGCAGCAGGCGCTGGCTGCCTGGCGCGCCAACCCGCTGGCGCGGCGCATTGTGGAGCTGACCAGCCAGTACGTGGTAGGCGGTGGGGTGAGCCTGGAATGCGACCACGAACCTACACGCGACTTTCTGCGCGCGTTCTGGGGCCACCGCCTCAACCACATGGATCATCGCGTGTTTGACCTGTGTGACGAGCTGACACGCAGTGGCGAGCTGTTTGTGCTGCTCTCCACCGATGCGAGCGGGATGAGCTACGTGCGCGCGGTGCCGGCGCTGGCGGTGCGCGAGATCGAAACCGCAGCCAACGACCTGGAGCAGCCGCGGCGCTTTGTGGGGCGGAATGGCGAGCAGAGCTGGCCGGCGTACGACCCGGCCACCGATGACGGCCAGGGCGCGGTGATGCTGCATTATGCCGTCAACCGGCCAGTGGGAGCGCTGCGCGGTGAAAGTGACCTGGCTCCGCTGCTGCGCTGGCTGGTGCGCTATGCCGCCTGGCTGGAAGACCGCGCGCGGCTCAACCGCTTCCGCTTCGCCTTCCTATACGCGGTTACCTTACGCGGGGCCAGCGAAGCCGACCGCCGCCGCCGGCAGGCCGAACTGGCCGCCGCGCCGCCCGCGCCAGGGTCGGTGCTGGTGAAAGACGAGGGCGAGGAATGGGAAGTGCTGTCGCCCAAGCTGGAAGCGGCGCAGGCGGGTGAAGATGGGCTGGCGCTGAAGAAGATGATCGGAGCCGGGGCAGGTGTGCCGCTGCATTTCCTGGCCGAGCCGGAGAGCAGCACGCGCACCACAGCCGAGTCTGCGGGTGGACCCACCTTCCGGCATTATGAGCAGCGCCAGGAGTATTTTCTGTGGCTGCTGGGGGACGTGCTGCGCACCGCGGTGGAGCGCGCGGCGCGCGCCGGGCGGGCGGTGGACCCGGGCGCGGAAATCCGCGTGCATGGCGCGGACGTGAGCGCGCGGGATAACGCCGCGCTGGCGGTAGCGGCATCCACGGCGGTGTCGGCGTTCAGCGCGCTGCGTGATCGCGGGCTGATTGACGATGGCGAGCTGCTGCGGCTGGCGTACCGTTTTGCAGGCGAGGTGGTGGACGTTGGGGCGATGCTGGCACGCGGGCACGCCGCCGGAGCAGCGAAGACAGTGCGGCCGGGGCGCGCCGCGCGGCCGGCGGGGGTCGAAGTGGATGGGGAGACGGGTGAGGTGAAGATATGAGCGAGCAAGAGCAGCGAGGGTTCTTTGAGATGCAGCCGGCAGTGCAGGCTGCGGCAGGCGATCAGTTCGAAGTGCTGGCGATCACTGCGGGTACGGGCAACGGCTGGCGGTTTTCGGCGGGCGTGCTGCGCGCCAGCCTGGCGCTGTGGGATGGCGTAGAGTGCTTCGTTGACCATGCCGGCGCGGCCGCACCGGGGCGCAGTCTGCGCGACCTGGGCGGGATGTTCCAGCAGCCGGAGTGGGATGAAGCGGCGCAGGGCATCCGGCTGCGGCTGCGCACCCTGGGGCCGGCCGGCGGGCTGGTGAGTGGGCTGGGGCGCGAGCTGCTGGTCGCCGGTGCGCCGGACGGCGGCGCGCCCGGCCCGCGGGTGGGGTTTTCGGCGGATATCGGATTTACGGCCAAGGGAAAGGAGATCAGTGAAATCGTCAGGGTGTATTCCGTGGACCTGGTGTACCAGCCGGCCCGCGGCGGCGCCTTCGTGCGCCACCTGCCGCTCGCGGCAGTCGAGAGCCAACTTCAGACAGCATGCATGGGAGAAGGAATGATGCAAGACGAAACGATGCAATCACAGCCGGCTGCCGGCGCGGATGATGGCGCGCTGGCGCAGCAACTGGCAGGCTACCTGCTGGAAACCACCCTGGCGGCCTCGCGGCTGCCGGCCCCGGTGCAGGAGAGCATCCGCAAGCAGTTTGGCGGGCGGGCGTTCGCACCCGCGGCGCTGGCGCAGGCGGTGGACGAGGGCCGCGCGCTGGTTTCGGCGCTGAGCGCAGCGGGGGTGGTGCAGGGGCCGCGCATCAGCGGGATGGCCGATACGCGCGACCAGCTCCAGGCCGCGGTGGACGACCTGTTTGGCGCGCCGCGCGAGCACGGCCAGGAAAACTTGCGCGTGGCACGGCTTTCGGGCGTGCGCGAGCTGTACCTTACGCTCACCGGCGATACCGATCTGCACGGCGGGTACTACCCCGACCGCGCCCGCCTGGCGACCACGGCCGACTTCACCGGGCTGGTGAAGAACGCGATGAACAAGGTGGTGGCCAACCGCTGGCGCGAACTGGGGCGCGCCGGGTACGACTGGTGGGAGCGGGTGGTGTGCGTGGAGCACTTCGACAGCGTCAACCAGGTGACCGGGGCGCTGGTGGGAACGGTGGGCAGCCTGCCGCAGGTGGGCGAGGGCGAGAGCTACCCAGAGCTGGAAGTGGGCGACTCGGCAGAGACCGCCGATTTCGTCAAATACGGCGGCTATATCCCACTGACTCTGGAGCTGATCGACCGCGATGAGACGCGCAAGCTGCGCGCTTACCCGCGCGAGCTGGCCAGCGCCGGGCTGCGCAACATCTCGTCGATGGTGGCGGCGGTATTCACTGCCAACGATCACACCGGCCCGACCCTGGCGGACGGCAGCGCGCTGTTCAACACCACCGCGGCCACCACGGCTGGCGGGCATGCCAACCTGCGCACCGGCGCGCTGACCGCCGCCGAGTGGGACGCGGCCTGCACCGCGGTCTACAACCAGCCCATGCTGGTGAAGAATGCTGACGAGCTGTACGGCAGCGGGCCGCGCATGGCGATCAACCCGCGTTACCTGCTGGTTTCGCGCGCGCTGCAGCTGGCGGGGATGAAGATCCTGTATCCCACGCTGGAAAACGCGGCCAACATCTACAGCGAGAACCAGCAGCGCGGCCAGCCGGGCGACGTGCTGACCGTGCCCGAATGGACCGACGCGACGAACTGGGCTGCGGCATGCGACCCGCGCGTGGCACCGGCGATCTTTGTGGGCGAGCGCTTTGGCATCCAGCCCGAGGTGTTCATCGCCGGCGACGAGCACAGCCCGGCCGTGTTCACCAACGACGAGCACCGCCTGAAGGTGCGCCACTTCCTGGCGGTGTGGGTCAACGATTTCCGCCCGCTGCACAAGAATAACGTGGCGGGATGACCCCCCTCAATCCCGCCGAAGGTGGGCGTGTTCTTTCGATCCTAATCGCAAAGTGCGCGATTTGAAGGAAAGTCTCGCAGGTCGGGTTGAGCCCCCGGAAGGGGCCAAACCCGATGCTCTTGAAGAACATCTCAAAACGCCGGGTTTCCCACTGCGGGGCACAATGTCGCCAAAACCGCTCAACCCGACCTACGAATTAGCAAATAAGGAGACACAACGATGGAGAAATTCAAACACCTGTTGGCATCGCGCAAGTTCTGGGCGGCGGTGGTGGGGCTGGGGATGATCGTGCTCAAGGCTTACCGCCCGGAATTCCCGCTGGATGAAGACCAGATCACGTCGCTGGTGGTGGTGCTGGTGGGCTATATGCTGGGCGTGGCCGTGGAAGACGCCGGTCTGCCGCGCGCACGCGGCATCACCATCCTGCGCCGGCGAGACCTGCCGCCCGAGAATGGCAACCAGTGAGCACGCGGCCCAAAAAATCCGCGGTCTGCCCCGGTGATGCCCCACAGGAGCGCGTGCACCGGCTGGCGCAGATGCATGGCGCCGACCCCGAGCGGCTGCTGGCATGGGCGCTGCGCGCGGACGGGCGCATGGTGGTCATCACCGCGGATGGACGCAAGCTGATCGAAGCCAAATAGATGCAAGCCGGCGGCCGGCCGAGGGGGAGCCGGCCGCCGGGAAAGGAGCCTGTAATGGACGTGGTGGAACTGCGCGAGCGGGTGCGCGCCGCGCTGGCCGACAGCAGCGGCCTGGCCTGGAAAGATGCTCTGCTGGATGAGGCGCTGCACGAAGCGCTGGATATGCTCAGCCTGGCGCTACCGCGCACAGTGAGCGTCGAAATCGAGGCCGAGGCCGGGCGCGAAGTGGCGCTGTCCGGGCTGGCAGGCCTGCTGGACGTGCTGGAAGTATGGCGCATGGATGGCGACTGGCAGCCCGTCCGCGGCTGGGTGCTGGCATGGCATGCCAACCTGCCGCGGCTGCGGCTGGGTGTGACGCTGCGCGCCGGAGAGCGGCTGCGGGTGGTGTACGCCGCGCTGCACACGCTGGAAGGACTGGACGGCGCCGTCGAGACGACGCTGGGCAGCCGCTATGCCAGCCTGCTGGTAAACGGCGCGGCGGGGTACGCGGTGGAACGGCGCGCCTGCCAGGCCATCGCCGGGTATCCCAAAGAGCCGAAGGAATCCGTGGCGCTGCTCAAGTGGAGCGTGGCGCAACTGCGGGGGTTTGAGAATGATCTGCGGCGGATGCGGCCGCGCAGCCTGATGTTCGCGCAGTGGGAGTAGAGGTGGCTTATGGAAAGCCTTGCGTTGGAATATGATGAAGGGCAGATTTGCTGGCTGCATGGGGCATTGGTGCGGCCGCCGGTGGTGACGGCGCTGCGCCCGGCTCCAGGCTGGGTGGGTGACGAGCGCCAGGAGCGCCTGACCGTGATCCTGGAAGGCGCGCCGGGGGAAATCCACGCGCTGGTGAGCGAGTTGGCGCTTGTGCTGCGCGACGCAGCGCGATGGGTGCACGATGGCGCGGGCAGACCGGTGTATCTGCGCATCACGCCTTACGCGGGGAGCGAGGCGTACCGCAGCCTGGTGGTTGGTGGGCGCGCTGCGCTACCGGAGCACTGGAGCGAGGGCAACGCACGGGTGGAGCTGGCTATCCTGCGTGAGGATGCGTGGGAGAGCGCGGAGACGTGGCTGAAGACCAGTAACCGTGCCGGAGAAGATGCGGGCAGCGGACTGCTGGTGCATAATCACCACGACGCGGGGCACGACAACTTCGTCGAAATCCCCGCGACGGCGGTACGCGGCAGCTTGCCCGGGCGGGCGCGCGTGCAGGCTGTCTTTCCTGCCGGGCTGGGTGACCTGACCTGCGCGCTGGCGCCGGGCGCGGCGCCGCTGCTGGAAGCTGAAGCCGCGCAAGGCGAAAGCGCTACCCTGGCGGCGGATGTCAGCGGCGGCGGCTACGTTTCCAAGGTGGTCAGCCCGCAGCCGCCCTCGGCGCTGCTCACCTGGCAGCTTAACGCCGACGACCTGCTGGAGTGGGAGCCGGGGGAGATGCTGCCCTTCGCGCGCTTTGCTCGCGCGCCCGGGCCGTACAGCGACCTGTGCGTTTTCTGGCGCGTCAGCGCGCTGGGGGTGTGTTGGGAAAGCGAGCGCCGCCCGCTGGGGGATGCGCTGCTGCAGGAACTGCCCGCGCTGGACGTATTTCACGGGCTGCGCGGCGGCCATCTGGCGCCTTTGGAGCTGGCGCTGATGCTCAGCGGGCCAGGCATCTACCGGGTGGACGTGGACTACGTGCAGTTCTTTCCAGCGGCGCGGGTGCGGCGCTATCTGGCGCGCGGCGCGCTGAACGCGGGCGG
This sequence comes from Longilinea sp., assembly GCA_039810245.1. GTDB lineage: Bacteria > Chloroflexota > Anaerolineae > Anaerolineales > Anaerolineaceae > CALDSL01. The sequence continues at coordinate 45,243 of JBDHWQ010000007.1, forward strand.
CACGCTGGATGACGACGGCTGCCACGCGCTGACCATCACCCAGGCGGGCGGGCATGTGGTGACCCACGCTGCCGTGGGCAGCGCGCTGGCGCTGCATCCGGGCCGCACGCAGCGGCTGGTATTTCTGCATCCGGGCGCGATCGATGCGGTGCTGCAGGTGCGCGTGTCCTACCGGGCACGCTGGCAGGAAGTGTGAGGCGGCGATGAGCATTGGCGTGGTGTTTGGAGAACGCGATTTTCGCGCCGGGTGGGCGCAGCCCGCGCCGCAGGCGTGGACGCTGGAGCGCATGGCCTGGTCGGCGATGGGCGGACCGGACGTGGCCTGGATCAGCGCGACGGCGCCGGTCGGGCCGCCCGACCGCTGGCGCGATCTGCTGCGCTGCCCGGTGGAGCTGTTCAGCGCGGGTGGCGAGCGATGCTGGTGGGGTTACGTTTCAACGGTCAGCCTGGAAAGCGCGGGTGGAGCGCTGCGCATGTCGTTGGACGAGATGCGCAACAGCGTGGTGTGCCGCTACCGCGTGTTCGGCGGCCAGGAACGCGTGGAGCGCATCCGCGACGAGGCCTGCGTGGCGCTGTACGGTGAGAAGGAAACCCTGCTGGACCTGGGCGAGAGCAGCCCGCTGCGCGCCGCGGCCGCTGCGCGCGCCGTGTTGCAACGCTGGAGCGGGGCGCGCAGTGCCTGGGAACGCGCCAAAGGGACCCTGACGGGATCGCTACGCGTGCGGCTAGGGCTGCGCGGCTGGTGGCACACGCTGGGCTGGCGGCTGTTCCTGGCCAGCGGTGAGGGCAGCGCCGCGGTGGACGTGGACTGGAACGCTAACGCCGAAATCGGCGTGGGCAGCTCATCGGCGCTGGCGCGCTGCGCCCAGGCGCTGGTGGACGGGCATAACGATTACCCTGGCTGGCGCCCGCTGGAGCTGGAAGTGCGCGCGCGGCGCGTGGGCAGCCCTACCGACACGCTGCAGGTGAGCTTCTACCGCGCGGACGCGGCAGGCGTGCCGGTGGGTCTGGCGCTGGATACGGCGGCCGTGCCCACCGGGCCGGAGCTGCAGGATGTGCGCGTAAGCCTGAGCGGCGCGGCGCAGGTGGTTCCCGCCGATCCATTCGCGCTGGTTTTCTCGCGCACTGGCGGGTTGAATGCCACGCATTATTACCGCGTGGGGCTGCGCGAGCCGGGCGGAGCCTACGCGTGTTTATCCTGGAACGGCACGTACTGGTCGGAGCGCGTACCACATGCATGCGCGTTGGTGCGCGCCGTGGGCGGAGCCGACACCACCGAGCTGGCGATGTATTACGCTTCCCCACTGCGCGGTGGTCAGTTCCTCAGCCGCGTGCTCGCTGAGGCGCACAGCGGGGTCGATTCGGCGGCACAGGACGGACGCGCACGCACCTGCCGGCGCGAGCTGGAAGACATGCTACGCGCGGGGTCGGCGGGCGGGCTGCCACTACTGGCCGAAGTGGACGCGCGGCGCGTGCTGCGCGTTTGGCCGGCGGTCGAGGGTGATGCCGAATGGCACATTGGCGCGGATGGCAGTCTGCGCCCGGCATGGGGTGGCGCATCCGCCGGCCCGGGGCAGGCCGGCCGCGTGCCTGGGCACTGGGCGCGCTACGATGCCTTTCCCGGCGCGCCGCCGGCGCTGGTGCAGGGCTGCGCCTGGGAGAACGGCCGGCTGGTCGTTACTTCTGTGCCGGGTCGGGGATGGCCACGATGATCAGCCGGTGGGTATTGCTGGTGGCCGGCCAGCAGGTGATCAGCGTCAGGCGCTCGTCTTCCGAGCGCGCCAGCCAGCGCGCGTTTTCCAGGCGCTGCTCCACCGGCACATCGCGCTCGGGCAAGATCAGCTTGTTGACAATGATGTAATGGTAAACCGTCTCGCCGGCGTACAGGTCGATGCTGTCGCCAATGTTGAGGTCTACCAGGTGCGCGAAGACCTTGCCGGAGATATTGTGATGCCCGTTGAGAACCGTGTTGCCTTTTTCGCCGGGATAGGCCGAGTTGGTCTGCCAGCCGGCGGCAAAACGATCGGGAGCGAGCCATTGGTAGTAGACCTTGCCGGCGATGCGGATTTTTTGTGAAGCCGAAAGTTCCACCGGGGCGTCCAGCTCGATCCTGGGGATAACGATGCGCTCCGGGATGGCAATTTTGGCTTCGGGCGCGGAGGTGGGCCGGGCTTCCTCAACCGCCGGCTCGACGGCACCCAGGAAATCATTGCCACTGGCGGCGGTATCCTCGGTAGGGATGGCCGCCAGGTCGGGGGGTGGTGTTTCGGTGGGGCCGGCCGGCTGGGAAGTCGCGTCAGCGGCGGACGAGGGGGTCAAGCCGGGGATGACGGTAGGCTGGATGGCGGCCGGGGGAGCGGCATACGCCCGGCTGACCACCGGCATCGATTCGGTTTCGCCGGAGGGGGCGGTGCGCGCATTAAGCGCCGGGTTGGAGAGCGGTCCGGTAAGCGGGGCAAAGCTCTCCAGCACTTCTTCCACCGGGGTGGGGGTGGGCTGCAGCGCGGGGATAATATCGGTGGTCAGGCGCGAAACAGCCCACACCACGATGATCAACCCGGCAATCACGAGAGCAAATGATTTCAGTCGCAAGGATTCTCCACAGGCCGGCAGGTTCCTGACGAAATTCTACCCCATAATGCTGTGTTATGGTTTGCAGGATACAACGTAGCAGGAAAAGGATTATTACAGGGGCGATTTTTCCAACAAGAAACCCCGCCCATTTTCTGGGCGGGGTTGAGGCTGCTGCGATACCGGGTCTAGCGGAACTTGCGGCCCAGGCCTTCAAAGATCAGTGCAAGGCCGAAGAACAACAGCCCGCCGTTGAACAGGAGCTTCTGCCACAGCCCGAAGGGCGTGGTCTGGCTCATGTCGGCGCCGGTCTGCGGAGAAACGTTCTGGCTGGCGGAAGCGCCCGTCTCAGGGATGCCTACTGTGGCGATCGGTGTGCTGGTGGGGCCAGCGGTGTTTGTGGCCTGGAACACGCTCACTACCGGAGTGCCGCCCGTTACCGGAACCTGTGTGCCGGTGATAACCACTACCTGGGTAGGCGTGCGTGTGGGGTTATTGACCACGGTGGTGGGGGTGCGGGTGGGGTTGGTGACCACCGTTGTGCTGGTGGGGGTAACCGGGGTGCCGGTGACGGTGATAGGGGTGCTGGTTATGGTGGGCGTTACCGGCGTGTTGGTGGGTGTGATGACGGTGACGGTGGGTGTAACAGGCGTGTTGGTGGGGGTGATGACCGTGGGGGTGATGGTGACGATTTCACCGCACACGTCGGCCGCCGAGCTGCGCGATACGGTGAGCGTGCCGGTTTCGGTCGACCACGTGATCGATACCGTGTGCGCGGTGGTGTCGTTGGTGACCACGAAGTTCACACGGCCGTTGCTGGGCGGAGTGTTCGCCGGAGCTTCATCCTGGCCGATCTCAAGGCCACTGTCGCGATCCCAGTCGAAGGTCACCGGGGTAGTGCCCGGATTGACGGCCGTCCACTGGATGTTATCCGCATCCACGCAGGCGAACTCGAGGATCAGGGTGGGCGGCGGGGGCGGTGTCACCGCGCCGCAAGCGTCAGCAGGTGAAGATATCTGCACCGAGTCGGGAACGCCCGCGGGTGTCTGCCAGCGCAGGGTCATGACGTGCGCGACCGTAGAACTCGAGGTAGTGAAGTCCAGAGGTTCATTCGCGGGCACGCTCACCGGAGCGCTGATAGCGCCGCCATCTAACTGCCAGGTGAAGGAAACCGCGGTGGCGTTGTCGTTGGTGACGGTCCACTGCAGGGTGTTCTGGCCAATCACGCAGCGATACGCCAGCGAGAGTGGCAGCAGAACCGTTTCGCCGCAAGTTTCCTGCCCGGCCTGCGAAACGGTGGCCGTACCGCCGATGCCATCATCGTAAGAAACTGTGACAGTCACCCCCGGGTTTGTAGTAAAGGTGGCGGTGCCTTTCGAGGTCAGCGTGCCGCTGCCGCTGGTGCCGTCTGTGACGGTATAGGTGAAGGGCAGCGGGCTGGTGACGTCATTGGGGTTGGTCAGCGTCCACAGCACGCTGCCATCTTCCTGGCACTCCGAAGAGAGGGTGAGCGGGATCCGCGCGCCGCAGGTTCCGGAGTAAAAGAGGTCCAGGCCAACACCCTGTTCGATAATCAGCGAGCCATCTTCCGCCGAGCGCAGGTTGACGCCAAAGTGAATCTCTACCGGGTTACCGTTGGCGGTAGGCCAGGCATCGCGCCCGGGCCACTGCCCGGTGAAGGTGTAGCTTTCTCCGTTGTAGAAAATGCGTTCAGGGGTGAAGTAATGATGTACGATATCGCCGGAGCGCGGGTTCACCACGTACCAGTCGGTCTGCACGTATGCTCCCACGCCTTCGGGCAGCGTAATCACCACGGTAGCGCTGACATCACCGGCCGGGCCGTCATAGCAGTAATCTGACCGGGTGAAGCGGATGGAAGCGCCGGGGATCACGGCCTGGATGGAGGGGCCGCTGCGCAGTACCGGCGTGGCCTGCATGGCCGGGGCGCGGTTGAGGTTCTGCGCGCCGGGGCCGCTGGGCTGGTTGCCCGGGGCGCTGGAGGGCGGCGCGACCGGGGCCACCACCGGCGGCTTGGACGACGGTGGCTGCACCGCAGGTGGCTGCACAACGCTGCCGGGTGGCAGGCGAGTGGCCTGCGCCTGGTTGGACGGCGCGCTGCCAGCCTGCGCCGGCGCGGCGATGGACAGGAACATGCCTGCCATCAGGAACACAATGCCCAACAGGTAAAAAGTACGGGTAAACCTGCGGAAAATCACAGACCTGGACGTGTTCATTTTTCATTCTCCTTATCGCCGAAAAGCCTTACGGGATTTTCTGGTCAGGCTTCGACCTGCAGTTTATAACCCAGCCGCCCAACGTTGACGATTAGCGGGCTTTTGGCGTCGATACTCTCGAATTTGCGGCGCAGAAGATAGACCAGGTACTTCATTCGCTGGCGTGTCTTGAGCGAGTCTTCGCCCCAGATGGCCTGAGCGATCTTGTGATAGCTCACAAGGTCGGGCGAATTCTTGGCCAGGATGGACAGAATGGCGAACTCTTTGTTGGTCAGGTAAATCTTCTGCTCTTTAAAGGTGACTTCCTGCGTGTTCATATCCACCGTCAGGCCGATCTTGGGGAAGACCAGGCGGTTGACCGGGTGGCGCATCCCGGCGCGGCGCAGTACCGCGCGCGAACGTTCAACCAGCTCAGCGTTGAAAAACGGCTTGGTGAGGTAATCATCCACGCCCAGGTGCAGCGCCTTGACGATATCTTCCTTGTTGCCCAGGGCCGAGACGACGATGACGGGTACGTCCATCATCTGGCGCAGGTACTGGAAGGTTTCCCACCCGTCCATATCCGGCATCATCAGGTCCAGCACGATCAGCGCCGGGCTGAGCTCCGCGCATTTACGCAGAGCTTCGCGCCCGCTGGAAGCGCTGAAGACATCGAAACCAGACATGCGGAAGATTTGCTTGAGCAGGAAAACGGTATCGGGATCATCCTCTACCACCAGGATACGCTGGCGGTCGGGCGCGTACATTTCATCCAGATCCATTCCGGTTTGCATGGCTTGATTGCTTATCTCCATCTGGTTGGTCATCGTTGTCATTGGCAGGCCCCTATGATTTAAAAAAAGAAAACCGGTGCTCCGGCCGGTTTCGCTACTGGCTCCCGCAACACCTGCCCCGAACCAGACGGCCGGGCAAGCGACCAAATCCGGTGTTGCGATCATCGCCGCCTTCAACAGACGCTTTGTTTTGCCGAACGCTGCTGTTGCGCTGTTCTTATGCAGTCCCTCCTGAACAGGCAAACAAAAAACCGGCCAAAACGGCCGGTTTCGCTACTGGCTCCCTGAGTGTGCTCCCGGGGTTGCGTGCCCGGGGAAGCGACCAATTTACAGCACTCAGATCATCGCCGCCTGTGATAATGAAATCCGTGTGAAATTCGTAAGTTTTCCCTAACCTCTGGCCTTTTCAAGCGTTTCGGTTAGGTATTAGTATTATATGCACAACGGTTGGTAAAAGTCAATCATTCAAACTGGCAATCTGGTTATACAACCAACCGGAATTGGTATGCATAAAAATAACCATTTGTTTCTACCCGGAGACTGCCGCCTGCTTTCGCTATTAATGGCCCGACGCGTTCCTATTGAACCTGTCATTGCGAGCGAAGCGAAGCAATCTACCTCCTGGTCATACGGGCTGATCGATCTCCAAAGCCACCTGGACGACCATCGGTGCGTTCCTACACGCGATGCCCAACCACAAGGGCTGAAGAACAGTTCTGTGGAGAATGGCCTGTCGACCAAAAATCGTTACCGTTCAACGTACTGTTCATACAGGTCTTTCCACTCAGGATTTATGCTGTTTATCAGCTCAACTTTCTTTTTGCGCGGGCCGGCTTTGATCTGTTTTTCTCTGGCGATCGCAGCCCGAACATTCGGACTTGTCTCAAAGTAGACCAGCTTTATGGTGTGATATTTCGAGGTAAACTTACCTCCTTCACCAGACCTATGTTGCAACACCCGCCGCTGCAGGTCATTGGTTACACCGGTATATAACACAGTGTTGGTATGGTTGGTCATGATGTAAACGCAGTATTCGCGCATCGTTCAGTGAATGTATTGAACCGGTCGTGGTGCATTCAGGTTGCAGAACAGTCAGCCTCCAAGCAGCAAGGTAGATTGCTTCGCTCGCTGCGCTCGCTCGCAATGACAGTCTGAGTTGCACCGGTTGTGAAATTTTGGACTACACCGGCTTGTACGTGAACCACACGCGACCGCCCTGGACGGGCTGCCCGGAGGCGTTATAGAGCTGCCAAACAGTGGTGTGCGGGTCCATGTTTTCGGAGCCGAACGCGCCAAAGATGAAGATGCCTTTCTCGCCGGGGCGCACTTCGCGGTCGAGCGGGATGACACGCTGGTTGGTGAACGGCTCGCCGCCCACCCACACCAGCGAGTAGCCGCTGCCCCAGGTGGTGGTGCCCACGTTGAGCAGGTCAAACTCGATGTTGAAGATCTCATTAGGACGGATCTCGGTGTACTGCGGCGGGGCGGTGGTGAGGAACAGCGCGCCGTCACCCTGGATTGGCTCGGTGGCGGTGGGCTGCGGCGTGCCAACCGTGGCGGTAGGCTCGGGGGTGAAGGTGGCGGTGGGGGTGGGCGTCTGCGTGGCGGTAGCCGTGGCGGTGGGAGTATAGGTGGCGGTCACTGCGGCGGTGAGCTGCGCATAAATGGTGGCGGCGGCCTGGGTGTTGACCGCGGCCACGTCCGGCGTAGGCGCGGGGGGCGGCGTGGGGGGCGTGCAGGCGGTGGCCAGCAGCAGCGCGAGCAGGACGGTAATGCGGAACAGGCGACCAGTCATAAAAATACCTCACGGTGCGGAATTTTGCTTGCAAAGGAAAACCGCACCGATTCTACCAGAGAAATCGGTGAAATCGTGCCTGGTAACGACGCGCTGCAATTTTCGCAAATAACCGATTTGGAAGGATCGGGGCTTGCGTTTTTCGCGCAATTGGAGATAATATATAAGATAGTCTCGCGTTATTTGTATGAATTGAAAACCGTTGTACTCAACCCCTTTGCCGTTTGTTCGGGCTGCATGCCATTATCCAGGGGGGAATTTCAAGGAGGAACAAATGGAACCCACGAAGCAGTGGAACAAGCCGCAGTTGGTGATTTTGGGCCGCGGCACACCCGAAGAAGCAGTGCTGGATGGGTGCAAGAACAGCAATAGTATTCCCAGGAGAGGGCCGGGCGGTACTGGCGGCATTTTTGGCACAGGCGCGGCTCCAAACTGCCATACACGGAGTTTCTTGGGATTCGAAACGACTACCCCTTGTAATGCTCGACGAGCATCTTAAGACTCTTAAGCCAGTCTTATTGCTATAGAGCAGTTTTCTGGTAGAACACTACGCCTTACAAAATACTATTGTTGAGGTTTCTTAATGCAAACATTGAAGCCCTGGCAGAAACCACAGCTTATCGTACTGGGGCGCAGCACGCCTGAAGAAGCGGTGTTAGACGGGTGCAAATTCCAGAATTCTACCCCTCGGACGGGGCCAGGGCGCAGCAATAACAACCAGAACTGCCGGCGAAACGGTGTGCCCTGCAACGCGCGCCGGGCTTCCTAGCTGGCAGCATAAGCGATATCCCTATCGTTTGGTCATTATCCCATTGCGGCGCGCACCGTAGTGTTCCTGAAAGGGTTCGATATGAGAAGCAAAAGACGATGGAGCAAACCGCAATTGGTGATCCTGGGTCGCGCGACGGAGGAAGAAGCCGTTTTATTAGGATGTAAATATTCTGGTCGTAGTGGAGCAACATATACCGCCGCGCGCTGTACCAATCCTGGTGGTCAGCAACCATGCGCAGCAATTCGCGCATCTTAATCCATGATGGCGCAGTTGTGTTCAACCGCTCTGTATAACCTGACAGCCTGCTGCTGACAGGAATTCTGCTTTGAGGTTGATCCATGCGCGTTTTCTGGCCAGGAATTCCCATAGCTTATTGAATCTCTTACCGGCGAACTCGTATTCATGATTAAATCCACGGTCACAGACATATCTCCCCGATATTTTTCCATCGCCGGCATTACCCTGGCCATCCGGGCGGATTTGGCTTTCGGCGCGCGCACCTTTTCCCCCAAGCTGGAACAGTTTGCCATCCCCACCCCCGGCTCCGATCAGGTGAATGTGACCTATCACTTCGCGCTGCCCAAACAGCCGGAAAGCAGCTATGGCGAGCTGGTCTATCATCAAAAGCCGTGGCGCATTTATCGCGATGCAGCCGGCTGGACGTATGTGGGGTTTACCGAGGGAGTTGGCCGCAATATTTTCCTGGTTGCCACCACCGACCCGGCTTACCGCGATATTCACGTTTACCATCCCGGGCCACAGTCCTTTCGCGACGGAAACCGGCATTCGCTGATCTTCGACCCCACCGACCAGGTGATGCTTACTCCCATGCTGGCCGAGCGGCAGGCGTGCATTGTGCACAGCGCCGGGCTGGTTTACCACGGCGCGGGGCTGCTGTTCGTGGGTCATTCCGAGGCGGGCAAGAGCACCATGGTCACGCTATTGCGCGACGAAGCTGAAATCCTGTGCGACGACCGCGTGGTGCTGCGCTGCTGGCCGGATGGTATCAAAATTCACGGCACGTGGAGTCACGGCGATGTGCCGGATGTGTCCCCGGCCGGCGCACCCCTGCGCGCGATCCTGTTCCTGGAAAAAGCACCAGTGAACGCGCTGGTTCCCATGACCCCGCGCGAAGTGGCCGGGCGACTCCCCGAGCACCTGATCAAAACCGTGGTCGGCCGCGGGTGGTGGGAGAAGATGCTCGACCTGGTGGCGGCCACCGCGCGGCAGGTACCCGCCTACCGCGTGCAGTTTGATAAGACCGGGCAGATTAAAGACCTGCTGCGGCCCCTGGTGGACGGGAGCTAGGAGCGCGATGGAAGACTTCATCTCCCGCCGGAGCCTGGCCGGCGCAGCGCTGTGGCAGGGGCGCGCACCGCGGCTGCGCTCGCTCAGCATCGAGCTGACCGAACGCTGCGACAACGCCTGCCAGCACTGCTATATCAATCTCCCGCGTGAGGACGCCGCGGCGCAGCAAGCCGAGCTGAGCACCGAGGAATGGAAGCGCATCCTGAGCGAGGCGGCCGGGTTGGGCTGCCTGGGCCTGCGCATCACCGGCGGCGAGCCGCTGCTGCGCGAGGACTTTGCCGACCTGTACCTGCACGCGCGCCGGCTGGGGCTGAAGGTGTCGTTGTTCACCAACGCGCGCAACCTGACGCCGGAAATCGTTGACCTGCTGCGGCGCGTGCCGCCGCTGGCAAAGATTCAGATCACCGTGTACGGGATGAGCGCCGAGACCTACGAAGCGGTAAGTTGCGCGCCGGGGTCGTATGAGCAGTTCCGCCAGGGACTCGAGCGGCTGCTGGAAGCGGGCGTGCCGTTCCTGGTGAAGAGCGTGGAGCTGCCGCACAACCGCCACGAGATGGAAGCATTCCATGCCTGGGCGGCCACGCTGCCAGGCGCTGAACCGCTGACCGGCATCACCTACCAGCTTGACCAGCGCGCGCACCGCGATTCGCCCGCGCGCATGGCGCTGATCGAACGGCTGCGCATGCCGCCCGAGGAACTGGCCGCAAAGCTGCTGGCCGAGCCGGTTGCCGGGCGGGACATGCTCGAGCTGGCGAGCCGTTGGGGCGGATCCAGCGCCGCGCTTCTGCCCTGCGGCGCGGGCGGCTGCGCCGAGCCGCAGGTGGATGCCTATGGCTGGCTGCACGCCTGCACGCTGCTGCGCGCGCCGGAGCTGGCCTACAATTTACGCGCCGGCACGCTGGCGGATGCATTGCAAAGGCATTTTCCGCGGTTTGGAGCCATGAAGAATGAAAATCCGCTGCACCAGGCGCGTTGCGGGCGCTGCTTCTTGCGCGACCTGTGCGAAAGCTGCGCGGCGAAAGCCTGGATGGAAACCGGGCAGCTGGATGGAATTGTGGAATACCACTGCCAGGTGACGCACGCGATTGCGCGGCGCCTGGGGCTGCTGGCGGAAGAAGAATATAGTTGGGAAGTGACAGATGGCGTAGAGCGCGCCGCGCAATTGTTGCAGGAGGGGAGATGAACGCAGAACTGGAAAAGGTGTTTGCGCTGTCGGAAGACGTGGTGGCGCGCGAGATCGAAGGCGAGCTGATCCTGGTGCCGCTGGCGGCCGGGATGGGCGATGCCGACGATGAGCTGTATACGCTCAACGAGACCGGGCGCGCCATCTGGGCGCTGCTGGATGGAAAGCGCAGCCTGGCCGAGGTAGTTGGCGCGCTGGCCGCGGAGTATGACGCCCCGGCGGGCGAGATTAAGGCCGACGTGCAGGGCCTGGTGGCTGAGCTGTCGCGGCGCAAGATGCTGGTCGAGGCCGGCTGAGAGACGCATGGGCGCTACCGCCTGCCCGCCCACCTGCCTGGCGCTGATGCGCGCGGAGGCCTGGCTGCCCTGCCAGCCGGCGCTGCTCGATCGGCCGCAGTGGGAGGTGCAGCGCCTGATGCTGGAAACCGGGCGCTGGAACCTGATTGGCGTGGGCGACTGCATGTTCCCGGCGGTGCAGCCCGGCGACCGTATCGTGCCGCAGCCGCAGGCCATGGCCGACTTTCAGCCGGGGCAGGTGGCGGTGCTGCGCCGCGGCGAGAAATTAGTAACGCATCGCGTGGTGGATACCGGCGTGGACGAGCGCGGTCCTTATATCGTCACCCAGGGCGATAATAACGGCGCGGACGATGGGCGCATGTACGCCGGCGATGTGGCCGGCGTGGTGCGCGCCGTATTTCGCGGTGGGCGCCAGCTTTCGAATGAAGAACTGCGTCGCGCGGCAGATGCGCTGCCCGCGCGTTCATGCTTGCGCGAGCCGCGCCGCGCGCTATATTCCACCGCCATCGCCGGGCTGCGACAGGCGCAGCGCGTTCCGGGATACCGCGCGGCCGCCGGGCTGCTGCTTCGCCGACCGGTGCGGGCGATGAAGCTGGAATTGCACCTGCCGCTGACCCTGGGCATTCTTTCGGCGCTGCTGCGCCGCGTCGATGAGCCGGACATCGCCGCCTACCGCCTGCAGGAGAAAGATGAGGCCTGGCTGCTGCGCGCCCGCCAGGATGAAACCCTGCATGCGCGGCTGCACTTTTTACGCGCCTGCGCCAGCCTGAAAGACGGCGCGCCAGGATGCGCGCTTTCTGGCTGGTGGCTGACCCGGCTGGATATTTCCCTGCGTTGGGCGCGCTGCGGTCTTGAAGAGCGCCTTCTGCGCGCCGCGGCGGGCGTGCTGACCAATTCGGGCGTCGAGACGCTGTGGGTGCGCGAGACGCCAGAACTGGAGCCATTCTGGCGGCGCTGGCCGGCGATCGAAACCGCCGCCGACGTCCCCGCCCGCCGCGTGTCTGTGGCGAATTTGAAAAAGGTTTAGAATGAAAAGCTATTCTTTTGCAAAGGCGGCGGTATGAGCGCGGAATTTATTCAATACCAATCGATCCAGGGGCAGGACGTGTGGGAGCGGGCGCAGTCGAAGGGGCGGCTGCTGTCATTTGACCTGGAGCTGACCGCGCGCTGCAACAACGACTGCACGCACTGTTACATTAACCTGCCCGCCGGGGATGCCGCGGCGCGCGCCGCCGAACTGAGTCTGGCTGAGATTGACGACCTGGCAAATCAGGCTATAAAGCTGGGCGCGCTGTGGTGCCTGGTTACCGGCGGCGAGCCGCTACTGCGCCGCGACTTTGCCGAGATTTATATGCGGCTCAAGCGCAAAGGGCTGCTGCTGAGCGTGTTCACCAATGCCTGCCTCATCAATGAAGAGCACATCGACCTGTTCAAGCGCTACCCGCCGCGCGACATCGAAGTGACGGTGTACGGCGTGACCGAGGAAACCTACGAGCGCGTCTCGCGCAAGCCGGGCACGTATGCCGCCTTCCGCCGCGGCCTGGATCTGCTGCAGCACAATGGCATTCCGGTGCGGCTCAAGGCTATGGCGCTGCGCACCAACGCGCACGAAATGCCCGCCATCGCCGAGTTCTGCCGCGCGCGCACCAGCGACTACTTCCGCTTCGACCCGCAGCTCCACCTGCGCTACGACCGCGACCCGGTCCGCAACGCCGAGATTTTGGCCGAACGCCTGCCCCCTGAGGAAGTGGCGCGCATTGAGGGCGAAGATGCGCAGCGCGCTGGCGCAATGGACAAGCAGTGCAATGATCTGGTCAACCCGGCGTTGGAGCAAACCAACTCTGACTATCTCATCCGCTGCGGCGCGGGGATTGACTCGTGCAGTATCGGCTACGATGGAACGTTCCGTCTGTGCTCCGGCCTGCAGGCTCCCGGCACCACGCTTGACCTGCGCCAGGTCTCGCTGGCCGAGGCGTGGAACGAATTTGTGCCGCGCGTGCGCGGCTTGCGCATCTCGGACCAGAAATATCAGGAAAGCTGCGCCCGGTGCGCCATCGTCAACCTGTGCCTGACCTGCGCCGCGCACTCGTACCTGGAAAGCGGGCAACTCGACTCGTGGAATGCGAGTTTCTGCGCCATCGCGCACGCGCGCGCCGCGCGGCTGGCCGGTGAGACGGGCCAGGCATGAACGCGGTGCGCAAGCGCTGGCAGCAGATCCGAGCGCTGCGCCTGGGGCGCGCGCTGCGCATGGTATGGCAGATCACGCCATTGTGGAGCGCGCTCAACCTGGCTCTGATCGCCTTGCAGGGGCTGCTGCCGCTGGCGGCGCTGTATGCCATGAAGCGCATCGTCGATGCCGCCGCCGGCCAGAGCGTGCGCGACGTGCTCACCTGGGCCGGGATCGCCGCGGGCGTGGCGCTGTTGAGCGCGCTGCTGCAGGCCGTGGCCGATTACAGCAGCCAGGCGCAGAGCCAGCTGCTCACCGATGAGATCAGCGATATTCTGCACGCGCGTTCCATCGCCGTCGACCTGGGCTATTACGAGCAGCCAGCGTATTACGACACACTGCACCGCGCGCAGCAGGAAGGCCCCTACCGCCCGGCCGGCATCCTCAATGACCTGGTGCGCATCCTGCAAAGCGCCGTCTCGCTGGCGGGCATCGCCGTACTGCTGGTGTCATTCCACTGGCAGGTAGGCATTGTCATGCTGCTGGCGGCGCTGCCCGGGCTGGCAGTGCGGCTGTTCTTCTCGCGCCGCCAGTACAATTTCGAGCTGGAGCAGGCCGAGAAAGAACGCTACGCCTGGTATTACCACTGGCTGATCACCGACGCCAGCCACGCCGCCGAGCTGCGCCTGTACGGGCTGGGCGCGCTGTTCCGCCGCCGCTTTCGCGATCTGCGCACCGCGCTGCGCCAGGGGCGGCTGCAGCTGGCGCTGCGCCAGTCGGGTTACAGCTTCGCGGTGCGCGCGCTGGCCGCGCTGGCGCTGTTTGGCGCGTTTGCCTTCGCCGCCGCCGAAACCGTGCGCGGGCTGCTGACGCTGGGCTCGCTGGTGGTCATTTACCTGGGCTTCCAGAACGGGCTGGGTTACCTGCAGGGCATGCTCAACGCGCTGGCCAGCCTGTACGAGAGCAACCTGTTCCTCACCCAGTTCTACCAGTTCCTCGACCTGCCGGTGCAGATCAAAGCCCCTGCGCAGCCGCGCGCGCTGCCGCGCCCCATGCGCCAGGGCATAAACTTTGAGGGTGTGCGCTTCACCTACCCCGGCGCGGAGAGCGAAGCCCTGCGCGGGGTGGACCTCAACCTGCGGCCGGGCGAAGTGATTGCCCTGGTGGGCGAAAACGGCGCCGGCAAGACCACCCTGATCAAGCTACTGTGCCGCCTGTACGACCCGGCCGCCGGCCGCGTGCGCGTGGATGGCATCGACCTGCGCGAGCTGGATCCCCAATCGTGGCAGAGGCAGATCAGCGTGGTGTTCCAGGACTTTGCGCGCTATTTCCTCAGCGCGAGCGAGAACATCTGGCTGGGGGATGCTGCCCGGCCGGCTGGCGCGGACGGCGTACGCCGCGCGGCGCGCCAGGCCGGGGCGGATGTTGCCCTGGAAAAGCTGCCCGCCGGTTATGATACCCCACTGGGCAAAGCTTTCTCCGGTGGCAGCGATCTGAGCCAGGGCGAGTGGCAGAAGGTGGCACTGGCGCGCGCATTTTATCGCGATGACGCCGGTATTGTGGTGCTGGACGAGCCCACCAGCGCGCTCGACCCGCTGGCCGAGGCCGAGCTGTTCGCGCGCTTCCGGAACTTGATTGCCGGGCGCAGCGCGATCCTCATCAGCCACCGCTTTTCCACGGTGCAGATGGCCGACCGCATTTATGTGCTGGAGCACGGCCGCGTGAGCGAGCATGGCACGCACGCCGAGCTGCTGGCCCTGGGTGGGCAATATGCCAGGATGTACACCGCCCAGGCGCAGTATTACCAGGAGACGGGGCATGAGCAGCCCGCGGCCTGACACGCCGCTGTATGCTGTGCTGTGCGCCATCCTGGCCGCTCGTATTGACCCGGCCCGCGCGCTGCCGCCGCTGCCTGAGGACGGAGAAACCTGGCGCGCGCTGCTGGCGCTGGCGCACGCGGAGCGCGTCAGCCCGCTGGTATACCTCAGCCTCAAGGATCAGCCAGGCTGCCCGGCGGATATCCTCGCGAATTTGCGCGGGGTGTATTACAACACCGCGCGCTACAACACGCAACTTTTTCACGCGCTGGATGCCACCCTGGCGCGCCTGAGCGCGGCCGGGGTGGACGTTATCCTGCTGAAAGGCGCGGCGCTGGCCGAAAGCCTGTACGCCAACCCCGCGCTGCGCCCGGTGACCGACGTGGACCTGCTGGTGCGACCGGGGCAGGTGCTGGCCGCGCTGAACGCGCTGCGCGCTGGCGGCTGGACGGTGGGTCCCGGCGAGCCGCTGCAGGACGTGGCGCGCGACTACCGCCATGAGCTGGCGCTGACCCACCCGGGCTTCCCGACTACGCTGGAGCTGCACTGGGCGCTGCTCCAGCCGCGCCATTACAAGCGCCGCGCGCACCTCGACGCGCTGTGGAGCAGCGCCCGGTCGCTGCCCATTCGCGCAGGGGGCGCTCTGGAGCTGGGCCCTGAGGCAAGCCTGATCTACCTCAGCGCGCACTGGATGTTGCAGCACTCCGGCAAAGGATTGCTGTGGTTGTATGATATTGCCCTGACGACTGCCGTGTACGCGGGAGCGATCGATTGGGAGCGGCTGCTGGCGTGGGCGCAGGACTGGCGGCTGGTGCTCTCTGCCCGCGCCGCGCTGCGCGGCGCAGCGCGGCAGTTGGGTGCGCCCATCCCGGCGGATGTGCTGGCGCGGCTGGAGCGCATGCGCCCCAGCCTGCCCGAGCGCTATGTGTACGCGCGTTTCGTGGATGGCATGCTGCCTCCGGCCGGGGTGATGCTGGCTCAGGCGCTGGAAATGCACGGCGGGCGACGGCGGCTGGGGTATATCCTGCGCGAGGTGTTCCCGCCGCGCGCGTACATGATCGAGCGCTACCACATCCGCCGCGCGTGGCTGGCCCCGCTGTACTATCCCTACCGGCTGCTGGTGGGGCTGTTCAGCCGCTATTCAGCGCATTAGAGAACATGATTATTTTTCAGGGTGTGTACGCATCCCGAAAAATATATCTGTATATCCTGCTTGACCGGCGCGCGGCGCCGGTATAAGATTGTGCTACGATGACGAACCTGACCGGCCGCAGCCTGGGGCGTTACCAGATCTACGAATCGCTGGGCGAGGGCGGGATGGCGACCGTGTACCGCGCGTACGATACCCGCCTGGGGCGCTTTGTGGCATTAAAGGTGCTGCGCCCGGCGGGCGAGCCGCAGCCGGCCATGCTGCGCAGATTTGAATTGGAAGCCCGCGCCCTGGCGCAGCTTTCGCACCCGGCAATCGTGCGTGTACTGGATTACGGTGAAGAAAACGGCTGGCCGTTTATGGTCATGGAGCTGGTGCCGTCCGGCACGCTCAAAGACCGCCTGGCCGCCGATGCCCGTCCCGTTCCGTACCGCGATGCCGCGCGCTTCCTTGCCCCGGTGGCGCGCGCCCTCGAGCTGGCGCACAGCCGCGGCATCATTCACCGCGACGTGAAGCCCAGCAATATTCTGATTGGCGAGCGCGGCGAGCCGCTGCTTTCGGATTTTGGCATCGCCAAGACGCTGGAAAGCGACGCTACCGCCGAGCTGACCGGCACGGGCGTGCGCCTGGGGACGCCGGATTATATGTCGCCCGAACAGTGCGCGGGCGCGCCGGTGGATTACCGCACCGACATTTACTCGCTCGGCCTGGTGCTGTACGAGATGCTGACCCACGTCAAGCCGTTCAGCGCCGATACGCCTATGGCGATCATGCACCGCCAGATTTACGATCCGCTGCCGAACCCGCGCCAGTGGGCGCCGGGGCTGCCGCGCGCGGTGGACGAGGTGCTCGGCCGTGCCCTGGCCAAAGACCCCGCGCAGCGCTATGCCAGCATGGGCGAGTTTGCCGCCGCGCTGGAAGGATTGGCTGCCGGGGCCGTATCCGTCCCCGCGCCCGCGCCGCAGCCCCGCCCGCAACGCGAAGCGCGCGCCGCCGATACCCAGCCCGGCCACGTGGTGCAGCGCCGCCGGCGCGGCAGCAACTGGCTTGGGCTGCTGCTGGGCTTTCTGCTGTCCCTCGGCCTGGTCGGCGCGGCGCTGGCCTACGGCGTGCCGCGCATGCGCGCCTGGCTGGATGGCATTGGCCCGCAGCCTACCCTCGACCTGTTCCCCGACCGTACCGAAACCCCGGCCACCCCCACGCCGCCACCGGTGGCTGCCGCCGGTAACTGGCAGCAGGGGCGGCTGATCTTCTCGCAGCAGGTTAACGGGCTGGCAACGCTGCACATCCTCGATGCCGGCGGCGAATGGAAGCCGCGCCTGCTGTACGAAGCCCCCGGCCAGCACGTCTTTGGCGCGCGCTGGTCGCCCAACGGTCAGAAGATTGCCTTTTACGTGTTCCCGTTTGACCTGCGCGTGATGGACGCGGTGGATCCCGGCTCGGCTTTCAGCGTGGGCGAGTGCCATTCGCCCACCTGGACCAGCGACAGCATCCGCCTGCTGTGCGTGGGCCGCGATGACGGCAAGTTTCGCATGTACGATGCCGACGGCGGTGGGCTGCGCCGGTTGGAAGAGGGCGGGTCCACGCCGGATTGGTCGCCGCAGGGCGGTGAGCTGCTGTATTCGCGCACCAACGGCGCCGGCGGCACCACCATCGACCGGCTGACGATCGAAAATGGCGAGCACACCAGCCTGGTGGACGAAGGCCAGATGGAAAATTTTGCCCCCGCCTGGTCGCCGGACGCGCAGCAGATTGCGTTCCAGTCCAACCGCGACAGCGCCAGCAGTGAAATCTGGGTGATGAGCCGCGATGGGCAGGGCGCGCGTCGCGTGACCAGCACACCTGGCGGCGCGTGGTCGCGTGGGCCGGCCTGGTCACCGGATGGGCGCTGGCTGGCGTTTGTATCCAGCCAGGCGGGAAGCGTGGGCGCGGATTATGGCGAACTGTTCGTGGTCTCGCTTGACAGCGGTGAGGTGATCCAGGTGACCGATACCGGCGGGCGGGTGTACGACTGGCGCGTGTCCTGGGCGCCATGAGCGACGCGAACGACGCCCCTGAGCGCTGCCCGCAGTGCGGCGCGCCCTGGGACTCCGGGCTGACCTGCGAAGATGTTTTTCAGGACTTCCTGGTGCATGACTATACCGACCCGGGTTACGGCACGGTGCACGCGCTGACCGTGGCATGCTACATGGTGCAGCACGGCCAGTACAGCGATGAAGGCCTGCGCTGGATCGCGCGCCAGTTACGCGCCATCCTCGAAGAAGGCATGCGCGCTGACGAGCTGCGTGAGGTCGCCACGCGCGACGTGCGCCCCGGGCGGACGTGGAAGGTGAACCGCGGCGAAAATGACCCGCCGCTGCCGACCATCCATTGGAGCATGACCATCGTCGACGTGTTTGCTCGCGTGCGGGATGCCGCCAGCTACCAGGCAGCCATCCGCGCATGGGCGCGGGTCACCTTGCGCGAGATGCAGCCCTGGGTGAGCGGGTAAGCAACAGGCGTCATGGAATGGTGAGGCAGGAGAAACCGGTCAGGTCGTAAATTGCGTGTTAGCCTCGCCCCGGGCTGCCACGTGAAAGGCTCCCGCCAATTCGGGCTTTCCATACTCGTTCCCACGCAGAGCGTGGGGATGATGGGTTTCGACGCTCCGCGTCTGGGCGGGCAATGCGATAGGCTCGAAAAAGGAATCTTCCCCTTGACTCCGTTTCGAATCCTGTTATACTCTACTTACTGACCGGTAAGTAAGTAAAATGAGGAAGTGGAGTACATGCAAAAAGACAATCGCAATCAAATTCTGCTGGTGCTGTTCCTGGGCGTGCTGATGGGCGCGCTGGATATCGCCATCGTCGCGCCGGCGCTGCCCGCGCTGCAGCGCTTTTTCGCCATCGGCGACCGCGCCCTGGCGTGGACATTTACTATCTACGTGCTGTTCAACCTGATCGGCACGCCGCTGATGGCCAAGCTCTCCGACCGCTACGGGCGGCGCGGCATCTACCTGCTGGACGTGGCGCTGTTCGCGCTAGGCTCGCTGGTGGTGGCGCTGGCCCCCGCCGGGATGTACGGCGTGCTGCTGTTCGGCCGCGCGCTGCAGGGCTTTGGCGCGGGCGGCATCTTCCCGGTGGCCAGCGCAGTCATCGGCGACACCTTCCCGCCCGAGCAGCGCGGCCGCGCGTTGGGGCTGATCGGCGCGGTGTTTGGGCTGGCGTTCCTGGTGGGCCCCATCCTGGGCGGGGTGATCCTCAGCCTGGCGACCTGGCAGGCGCTGTTCCTGGTCAACCTGCCCGTGGCGCTGCTGGTGATGGCGCTGGGCATGCGCGTACTGCCGGCGCAGCACGCGCTGCGCGAGGACGCGCACCCGTCCTTCGACTGGGGCGGGATGCTCACCCTCAGCCTGCTGCTGGCGGCGTTTGCCTATGGCCTTAACCAGATTGATACCGCTAATTTCTTCGGCAGCCTGGTTTCGCTGCGCGTCTGGCCCTTCCTGGCCGCTTCGGTCGCGCTGCTGCTGGCGTTCGTGCGCTTTGAGCGCCGCGCCGCCGACCCTCTGCTGCATCTCAGCCTGTTCCGCCGCCGCCAGCCGGTGCTGGCCAGCGCGCTGGCGGCCGGGGCTGGCATCGGCGAGGTGGGGCTGGTATTTTTGCCGGCGTTAGCCATCGCCGCGCTGCCCGGTGTGGTCAACAAGCAGACGGCCAGCTATATGCTGATGCCGGTAGTGCTGGCAATGTCGGTCGGTTCGCCGCTGGTGGGGCGCTTTTTGGACCGCTTTGGCTCCAAGCTGGTGGTGACGGCCGGCTCGGCGCTGCTGGCGCTGGGCGCGCTGATGCTCAGCGCCTGGAGCACCAGCTTTGCGCTGTTTATCCTCTCCGGCGTGGTGATCGGTCTGGGCCTCTCAGCGCTGCTGGGCGCGCCGGTGCGCTACATCATGCTCAATGAAGCCCCGCCGTCCGAGCGCACTGCGGCGCAGGGGGCTATCGCCCTGTTCACCAGCATCGGCCAGTTGATCTCCAGCGCGCTGGTGGGCGCCATCGCGGCTTCGGCTGGCGGAGGCGTCGTGGGTTACAGCGCGGCGTACCTGTCGATCGGCATCCTGGCCGTGGTGCTGGTGGCGTTGACCTTTGGGCTCAAAAACCGCGAGCAAGAACTGCAGACCGTCAGCGTGCCGGCCGCATCTCCTATCCGCGAGGAAAAATAATGCCCGCGATGCTCATCCCTGCGATTGGGTGCATGTTCGCCGCGCTCTCCTTTTACAGCCTGGGTGTATGGCGCGAGCGCTTTGCCGCAAGGCTCAAAGGCAACCACCTGCTGTTCTTCTGGCTGGGCTGGATCTTCGACACCACCGGCACCACGCTGATGACTACCAAGGCTGGAAAGATGGCGCTGAACTTTCACGGCGTCACCGGGGCGCTGGCCATCGCGCTGATGTTTGGCCACGCCATCTGGGCCACGGTTGTGCTGGTGCGCCAGCAGGAGCGCGTGCTGCGCAATTTTCACCAGTTCAGCACCCTGGTTTGGCTGCTGTGGTTGGTGCCGTTCGTCAGCGGGCTGACCGCGGCCATGTTTGCCTAACCCGCGCCGTGCTACAATTTCCATATGCCAGAAATGGAAAACGACCTGCGCCTGAACATCCTGCAAACGGCTAAGACCCTGTTTGTCAACAAGGGCTATCACGGCATGTCGATGCGCGAGATTGCCGAAGCGCTGGGCGTTTCCAAGGCGGCGCTGTACTACCACTTTAAAGATAAAGAAGAGCTGTTCCTTGCGATTCTGCGCATTTACCTGGACGAGATGAGCGCGCTGCTGGACAGGCTGGACGCCCAGCCGGTCCCCAGCGTCGAAAAGATCCGCCTGTTTGTGGAAGACGTGCTTTCGCAGCCTGCCGAGCAGCGCGCCACCATCCGCCTGGGCAGCCAGGAAATCAACCAGCTTTCACCCGAGGCGCGCCAGGCTTTCGGCGTGCTGTACCGCGAGAAGTTTATCGGCAAGCTGCAGCGCATTCTGCAAGATGGTATGGACGCTGGTGAGCTGCGCCGCATGCCGGCGGAGACCGCCGTGTGGGCGCTGTTGGGCATCATGTTCCCCTACTTTTACCCGGCCCACGCGCAGGGAGCGCCCGTTTCCACGGAAACCACGCGCCTGGTGGCGGACATCATTCTGGACGGCATCGCGGCGCGCTGAGCCATCTCTCCCGGCGTACCTGCCGCGGACTTGCCAGCCGCGGGGGGTGATGATATCATGGACAGCGTTGAGGAGAGGAAAATTGCATGTCACGATTCGCCGGCCGGCGCTCGCGCTCCCGCTCTACGCTCATCATGATCATCCTGGCCACCATCCCATGCTATTGCTTCGGGCTGTTGGTCTATAATATTGGCGTAGAAGCCGGGCGCATTGGCTCGCCTACCCCCGCGGCTGCGCCCACGCGCACCACCGCGCCCACCGCCACGCGCGGCCCCTCCAGCACGCCGGTGATTTTCCCCACTGTTACGCCATTGCCCACCGATACTGTCACGTGGACGCCCAGCCCTACCTTCACGCCTTTTGTGCCGCCCACGCGCACCCCCACCGATACGCCCACGCCAACCGAAACCGGCACGGCAATCCCCATGCCCATTCCCGACACCGAAACTCCAACTTCCACCACCCCGCCGTAGGCCGGATGGTCGAAAATTGAAAAGGACATCGCTGCTTCTATGTTCGATATCGCTCCGTTTCTCAAACGCCTGATCTCTTTGCCCGGGATTAGCGGGCAAGAAGGGCCTGTGCGCGATGCCATCGCCGAAACCTGGCGTCCGCTGGTAGATGAGCTCGAAGTATCGCGGCTGGGCAGCCTGCATGGGCTGCTGCGCGGCGAAGGTGCACCCGAAGAACGCCGGCTGCGTGTGATGATTTGCGCGCATATGGATGCCATTGGCCTGATGGTAACCGGCGTGCAGGATGGGCTGCTGCGCGTCACTGGCGTGGGCGGAATTGACCCGCGCATCCTGCCGGCGCAGCTGGTCACCATCCATGGCCGGCGCGACCTGCCTGGCGTGGTGGTGCAGCCGCCGGACCGCCTGCTGCCGCAATCGGCGCGCGGCAAGGTGGTGGACACCGAGCACCTGATGGTCGATACCGGGCTGCTGCCCGAGGAAGTGGCCGCGCTGGTGCGCCCCGGCGACCTGGTTTCCTTTGCCCAGCCGCCGCAGGAGCTGGCCGGCGAGAGCATCAGCGGGCATTCCCTGGATAACCGCGCCTCGGTGGCCGCGCTGACCTACGCCCTGTACGAGCTGCGCCGCGCGCGCCTTGCCTGGGACGTGTGGGCGGTGGCTACCACGCAAGAAGAAGTCGGGTTGGGTGGCGCGTTTACCTCAACCTTTGCCGTGCGCCCGGACGTGGCCGTGGCGGTGGACGTGACCTTTGCCAAAGGCCCCGGCGCGGGCGACTGGCGCGCGCACCCCTTCGGCAAGGGCGTGCCGCTGGGTTGGGGGGCCAACATCCACCCGGCGCTGTTCGAGGCCTTCCGCGAGACCGCCGAAGCCCAGGACATCCCCTGGCGCATGGACCCACTGCCGCGCCATTCGGGCACGGACGCCTTCGCCACCCAGGTGACGGCCGAGGGCGTGCCCAGCATGGTGATCAGTATCCCGCTGCGGTACATGCATACCCCGGTGGAAATCGTGCAGATCAAAGACATTCGCCGCGTGGGGCAGTTACTGGCGGCATTTATTGCCCGGCTGGAGCCGGATTTTGTGGAAAGCATTCGCTGGGAATAGCTCATGACCTTTGATACCTCATCACAGCCAAGCATTGGCGATGAACAGATTGCCCTGTTAGAGCGGCTAACCAACGCCGTCGCTGTTTCCGGCGATGAACGCGAAGTGCGCGAGATCGTGCTGGAAAGCATCCGCGGCGCGGCCGACGAAGTGAAGGTGGACGCGCTGGGCAATGTACTGGCGGTGCGCAAAGCCCGGGCGCACAACGCGTTGCGCGTGATGCTGGCCGCGCACATGGATGAAGTCGGGTTTATGCTGGTGGACGACGATGAAGGTGGGCTGTTCCGCTTCGAGCTGATCGGCGGCATGGACCCGCGCCACCTGGCCGGCAAGCCGGTGCTGGTGGGCCGCGACCACGTCCCCGGGGTGATCGGCGCGCCGCCCATCCACCTGACCAGCGCCGAGGAGCGCCGCCGCGCGCTGTCGCTCGAAAGCCTGCGCATTGACCTGGGCCCCAAGGGCGACGGCCGCGCCAGCGTGGGCGACCGCGCCACCTTCGCAACGCGCTTCCAGCAGGTAGGCCCCAGCCTGGTGGCCAAAGCCCTGGATAATCGCCTGGGTGTGGCTACGCTAATCGAGCTGCTGCGCCACGCCCCGCCCCAGGTTGAACTGCTGGCGGCTTTTACCGTGCAGGAAGAGATTGGCCTGCGTGGGGCCAAAGTGGCGGCGCACGCCTTCCACCCCGATGTAGCCATCGCGCTGGATTCCACCCCGGCCAATGATCTGCCCACCTGGGATGACAGCGAGAACAGCGTCTACAACACGCGTCTGGGCGCCGGCCCGGCGCTATATGTGGCCGATTCGAGCACACTTTCTGACCCGCGCCTGGTGCGCCACTTCCTGCAAACCGCTCAGCAAGCGGGCATCCCCTGCCAGGTGCGCCAGCCCGGCGGTGGCGGCACGGATGCTGGAGCCATCCATCGCGAGCTGGAAGGCATTCCCAGCCTGTCGGTGTCGGTGCCTTCACGCTACGCCCACACCGCGGTGCTGCTGGCGCGACGCAGCGATTGGGAGCACACCCTGGCGCTGGCCTGGCACGCGCTGGCAGGCATGGAGCGAAGGCTGCTGGCCGAGGAACGCTGATGCCAGAGTACACGCCGCCGCCCAATGGTTTCCGCACCTTTGTGATGGTGTGGGCCACGCAGTCAATTTCTGCGCTGGGCTCGGCGATGACGTTCTTTGCCATGAGCATCTGGCTGGTGCAGGTGCAGTACCCCCTGGCGGAGCAAAAGACCCAGCTCGCCTGGGCGCTTTCGGCGGTCAGCCTGGGTTTTGCCATTCCCACCATCCTGATAGGCCCCATCGCCGGGGCGTATGCCGACCGCCACGACCGCAAGCGTATCATGCTGGTGGCTAACCTGATCAACGGGCTGATCAGCGCCGCGCTGGTGTGGCTGCTGGTCAGCGGGCTGCTGACGGTGTGGCTGCTGCTGGGAGTGATCGCGTTCAGCACCGCGGTGGGGGCATTCCACTCCGCGGCCTTCGACACGTCGTACGCCATGCTGGTTCCGGAAAAGCATCTGCCGCGCGCCAACGGCATGATGCAGTCGATCATCTCGCTGGCCGGTATCATCGCGCCGGCGGTAGCCGCGGCGGTGATTTCCCTGCCCGAGCTGGCGCGCCAGGGAGTGCTGCCTGCCGGCCCGGCGCGGCTGCTGGGCGGGTTGTCGAACGGCGCGGCGCTGGCCATCGCCGTGGATGGGGCCAGCTTTATCTTCGCCGCGCTGGTGCTGGCTTTTCTCACTATCCCCTCGCCGCGGCGCACCGATCTGCACGCCGAGAATGGCGTCAAGAAGTCGCTGTGGGCCGACGTGCGCCAGGGCGCGGTTTACATCTGGCGCAGGAGGCCGCTGCTGTGGCTGCTGGGCGCATTTTCCGTGGTAAACTTTACCGGCGGACCGATCGCCATCTTCATACCGCTGCTGCTGCGTTTTGGCTTGCAGCCCGACTGGCTGGCGCGCGGCTTCACCTACGAAACCGCCCTGGCGCTGCTCAATACCGTGTCGGGCATTGGCGGGGTGATGGGTGGGGTGGTGATGAGCGCCTGGGGCGGCTGGCGCCGGCGCATCTACGGCGTGCTGGTGCCAATGGTGATCTTTGGCGCGGTGCAAACCCTGTTCGGGCTCTCGCGCCTGTTCTTCCTCAGCGTGGTTCTGATCTTTTTCATTGATTTTCTGATACCGCTGATGAACGCCCACAACCAGACGATCTGGCAGTCGCAAACCCCACGCGAGATGCAAGGGCGCGTGTTTGCCGTGCGGCGGCTGATCGCGCAGGCGAGCTGGCCGATATCTACCGCGTTGGCCGGTTGGGTGGGCGGGTTGTTTGACCCCGGCATGGTACTGGCCGTGCTGGGCATCATCTCAATGCTGTTCTGCGCCGCGCAGTTCTTCAACCCGCAAATCCTGCGCGTCGAAGACAAACAGGCCCTCGATCGTCTGGCAGAGCCGGCCAATATCCCCTAAAATAAGCATATGCTGTGATATCGACCCGGGAGAAGCCCATGAAAGCACTCATTCAAAAACTGGTGGAAACGGTTGGCCCTTCGGGCCACGAAAAAGCACTGCGCGACCTGGTGCGCGCCGAAATCGATGGCCTGGCTGACGATGTGCGCGTGGATGCGCTGGGCAACCTGATCGCCCGGCGCGGCAGCCGCGGCGATGGTGGGCTGAAGGTGATGCTTTCAGCGCACATGGACGAGATTGGGATTATCGCCACGCATATTGATGCTAACGGCTTTGTGCGCTTCACCACCGTGGGCGGCGTTTCACCGGTCACATGCCTGGGCGGGCGCGTGCGCTTTCTCAACGGTGCAGCGGGGGTGATCGGCACGGAGCGGCTGGACGGATACGATAAGATCCCGACCCTGGAGCAGTTGTTCGTGGATGTGGGCGCTACCAGTAAAGATGACTGCCCGGTGCGCGTGGGCGATATCGCCGGCTTTGACCGCCCGTTCCTCGACCTGGGCGAACGCATGGTGGCCAAGTCGATGGATGACCGCATCAGCGTGGCAATTTTGATCGAAGTGATGCGCGCGCTGAAAGACAGCCCGCACGAGCTGTATTTTGTGTTCAGCACGCAGGAAGAAGTAGGGCTGCGCGGCGCTCGGGTGGCAGCATACGGCATAGACCCCGACCTGGGCATTTCGGTGGACGTTACCCGCACTGGCGATACGCCCCAGTCGGCGCGCATGGCGGTGGGACTGGGCAAAGGCCCGGCTATCAAAGTGCGTGATTCGGGCATGCTGGCCGACCCGCGCGTGGTTGATTTGATGGTGGCATCCGCGGAGCGCGCCGGGCTGCCCTACCAGCTCGAAGTGCTGGAGCGCGGCACCACCGATGCCGCCGCCATCCAGCTCACCCGCGCCGGTGTGCCATCGGGCTGTGTCTCGGTTCCCTGCCGCTACATCCATACCCCATCCGAGATGGTGGACACGCAGGACGTGGAAAACTGCGTCCGGCTGCTGGTGGAAATATTGCGGTACCCGGTGACGCTGGCGTAATTGCAAATCCCCGGCGCCCGGAGCTATGATGCCAGCGGGCGCCGCAAACTGTGGAAGGCGGACGGCGAATCTTTTGGATGGAAAATGGTTGGGAGTGCCCTTGCGGGCGGGGAAACGCGGCTCGGTGCTGCTTCTGGCGCTGGCGCTGCTGCTCAATGGCTGCGCCGGCCTGGATCTGAGCCAGGTTTCGCGCCTGTTTGAGCCCACGGCCGCGCCATCTGCTGCGCCGGCCGCCGAGACGCCTGCCGCTACGATCTCCGCGCCGGATGCCCAGCCATCCAGTACGCCAGAGCCGACCCCGCCCGGCGATCCGTCACTGCTGACCGTGTGGCTGCCACCGCAGTTTGACCCGGCCGAGGATACCCCTGCCGGCAAGCTGCTGCGCCAGCGGCTGCTTGCCTTTACCCAGGCCAACCCGCGCCTGCGGGTGGAAACGCGTATTAAAGCGCTGGAAGGGCCGGGCGGGCTGCTCGAGTCGCTGGCCGCGGCCAGCGCCGCCGCCCCGGGGGCCATGCCCGCGCTGGTGGCGCTGCCGCGCAACGCGCTGGAGATGGCCGCTCTCAAAGGCCTGATCACCCCGCTGGACGGCTGGAGTAACCTGCTAGACGGCGGCGACTGGTACCCGTACGCGCGCCAGTTGGGGCAGATCCAGGGCTCGGCCTTTGGGCTGCCGTTTGGTGGCGACGCGCTGCTGCTGGTTTATCGCCCCAGCCGCATGGGAACCGCGCCCGCCACCTGGGAAGCGCTGTTGGGGCTGGGTCATCCGGTGGCGTTTGCCGCTGCCGACCCGCAGGCCATGCTGACCCTTAACCTGTACATGCAGCTCGGCGGAGCGGTGGATGACGACCAGCGCCGGCCATCCTTGCAGGAAGAGGTGCTGGCGCGAGCGCTCAAGCTGTACACGGATGGAACCAAGGCCGGGGTGTTCCCCTACGCCCTCTCGCAGGTGCAGACCGACCGACAGGCATGGCAGGCATATGAAGACCAGGTGGGGCAGTGGCTGGTGGCCTGGTCTTCGCAGTACCTGAGCGAGCTGCCGCCCGAATCGAGCGCCGCGCCGCTGCCGTCGCTGGAAGGCAAGTCGCTGGCGCTGGCTACCGGCTGGGCCTGGGCGCTGTCCGACCCCAACAGCGAGCGCCGCGCCAACAGCGCGCGGCTGGCTGAATTCCTATGCGACCCGGCATTTCTGGCCGAGTGGAGTTCGGCGCTGGGGCTGCTGCCGGTGCGACCCTCTTCTCTGCAGACATGGCCCAACGCCAGCCTCAAGCCGCTGGCGGGCGACGTGGCGCGCATGGCGCAGGTGCGCCCGGCCAATGATATCCTCTCGGCGCTGTCTCCCGCGCTCGAAGCCGCGACGCTGCAAGTGATCCGGCGCGAAGGCGACGCGACCCAGGCCGCGCGCGCCGCCGCGGAACGCCTGTCTTTTCCGGTCAACAAATGAAACCTCAAACCTTCCTGCAAAAGCTGCTCAACCTGCCCGCCCGGCTCACTCACTGGCCCGGGAATATCGTGCTGGGGCTGGTGGGCCTGGTGTTGATTATGGTGGTGGCGATGGCGTGGAGCGAGCCGCTGCCGGGGTATTCACGCGCCGGCAGCCTACGGCAAATCAGCGCCACCGCTGCGCCCAGCGCCAGCGCTGAAGCGCCTACCGCCGCGCCGGCTATTCTGGCTGCCACGCCGATCCCCGAAGAGTGGGCCACCAACCGCGAGATGGGCACGGGCATCGTCATGGGCGCGGTGGCCCTGGTGCTGATCATCGTGGTCGGCACGCTGCGCTCGATACGCAGGAAGTAACCGCGGCTACACCCCCCACCCAAACAGCGGGACGATCATCTCTTCGCGCGTCAACCCGCCGTGGCGGCCCTGGAGTGTATTTTCTTTCGCGCCCCACCACCAGTAGGCGCTGCCCTGGGCCACGGCGATCAGATCGCCCACGCGCTCGGCTGCGCGCGCCGCGATTTCCCCGCCGCCCAAAAGCCCGCCTTCCAGCAGGGCGCGCGCGGAGAACAGGCGGAATTCGCCCGGCCAGGTAGATTCGATGTAACGCCGCGCGGTTTCTTCGTGGCTTGCGCCAGCACGCAGGTACAGGTACGCCAGCCGGGCTTCGCCGCTGGGCGGCATCACCAGGCAGTCCAGAAGCGCCGGATGGCGGTTCAGATCATAGCGCGGATCGGGCGGGGTGGGCAACTCGCCGTGGTCGGCGGCCAGCAGCACCAGCGTTTTGCCGATCGCGGCCGCGCGCAGCAGCGCCAGCAACTGGCTCATCTGGCGGCCCAGGGCCGTGATTTCGCGCGTTACGCGCTCATCGCCTGGGCCGTAGCGGTGCGATAGTTCATCAATATCGGCCAGGTAGACGTACGAATAGGTGCGCGCCGAGCCGCTATCGCGCAGGTTGGCGCGCAGGCTGACCCACAGCTCGTTAAGCGAGCGGTAGCCCAGGCTGGTGACCTCTGGCAGCAGCATGGTCGACAGGCTGGAATGCGCCAGCGCGTGGGTGTGGTAGGCAAACGGCATCACCCCGGCGCGCGCCAGGTGCAGGCCCAGTGTGGGGACGCGCAGGAAGGTTTCGGGCAGCAGCCCGGCCTTGCGTAGAATGCCGGTTTCACCGCTGAATCGCACAGGGGCATGGGTGATGGCATTCGCGAGGATACCGTATTCCTTGAGCCATATTTCGTAACCGGTGATGGCGTGCGCGGCGGGCGGCAGCCCAGTCCACAGCGTGGTCAGCGCGGAGGCGGTGGTGGATGGGGCGATGCTGGTGATTGCTCCGCGCGTGGCTTCTTTCAGCGGATCAGCCCACGAATCGGGCAGGCCCAGGGCGGGGGCGGCGGCACGCGCCGCGGCCAGCAGGTCCCAGCCCAACCCGTCGACCAGGATCAGCACCACATGGCGCGGCGTGCCGCCGCAAGCCTGCTCCAACGGGGACAGCAGGTCGGGGTCCAGCACGGGCGCGCCCAGGGGCGGCGCTGCCAGCAGGCGGCAGATGCTGGCCGGCAGGTTGGCCAGCGAGCGGCCTGTGTATTGCGGCAAAACGCTGTCCGGGCCAAAATCCAGGCCGGGCAGGCGGTAATCGAGCAAGGGCTGTAGCAGGGTGGTGTTATCCAAAACGGGTCTCTCTTCCACGTCGTATCGCCTTTACCCGGGCAAAAATAGCGGGCCGCGCCGGGTTTCCTGCTATAATCATCGCAGAGAAACCTTTTGCGGACGATTGCGTGTCCATTATCCCACGAAAAGGAAACAGGTTCGATGCGGCGTGAAGTTTTGACCTGGAGCGATATTGACAAACTGATCGATCATTTGATCCCACAGTTTGAAGGCGAAATTGACGCGATGATTATGATCACGCGCGGCGGTCTGGTGCCGGGTGGGATGCTGGCCGAGGCACTCCAATTGGGCACCATCCTCACCGCGGCTGTGGATTTCCCGGCCGAAATGGAAGGCGAGAGCACGCACGCGAAGGCCGGGCTGCGCGCCTGGCCCAAGTTCCTGCAATTCCCGGATGATAACCTGCTGCGCGGCAAGCGCGTGCTGGTGGTGGATGATGTATGGGGCTCGGGGCGCACAATCACCGCGGTGCGCGGCCGCGTGCTGAGCGCCGGCGGGGTGGTGCACACCTGCGTGATGCATTTCAACCCGTACCGCAGCCTGTTTGGCACCGTGCGCCCCGATTATTTCGCCGCGACCACCGACGCGTTTATCGTCTACCCGTGGGAGATTAACCGCGGCCCGGAGAGCGTGCTGCTGCGGGATTTGTAACGGCATCACCCATCCGGCGCCGACGCGGAGCGTGGGAACGAGGGGAAGATCGTGGGTGGTTGCCAGCCACCCACGTATTTATTAATCTGTTTCCGGAAACAGCACTTCAATATACTTTTCCACCATCACATCCAGGCCAAAGTTTTCTACGGCCTGGGCGCGGGCGGCAGCGCGGTACTGCGGCTGCTCGCTGAGCACATGCGCGGCAGCCGCCGCCAGCGCGGGGATATCCGGCGCTTCCAGGTTCCAGTAGTTGCTGCCATAGGGAACCACGCGCCCGGA
This sequence comes from Longilinea sp., assembly GCA_039810245.1. Lineage (GTDB taxonomy): Bacteria > Chloroflexota > Anaerolineae > Anaerolineales > Anaerolineaceae > CALDSL01. Next base: position 75,598 of record JBDHWQ010000007.1, read on the forward strand.
GCCGTTCTGGATCAGCTCGGGCAGCGAGCCGGTGTCGAAGGCCACCACTGGCAGGCCGCACGCCATGGCCTCGATCACGGCATTGGGGCAGGCGGCGTTCAGATCGGCGGAGAATAACACGTGCGCCGAGCGGTCCAGCGCGGGGATCGACTCGCGCGCCACAATGCCGGCCCACTCCAGCAACCCGCCGGCGCGCGCGTCCCACTGGGCGCGCAGCGCGGGGGCCACTTCGCCGGCCACCAGCAACCGCACCGGGCGGTCCACCAGCCCGTTGAGCGCCTGCACCAGGCGCACGCCACTCTCCAGCCCGGTCTCGTAACCGCCGGCCATGTGGCCTTCCACCATCAGTACGCGATAATGATCATCCGGTGGACCTTCGGGACCGGCCGGCGTGAACAGGCTCATGTCCACACCGTTGTAGACCACTTTGCCGGGGGCGCGCACCCCGCCGTAGACCGTCTGCCACCAGTTGCGCGCGAAATTGCTCTGGTAGATCACCGCATCGGCCAGGCGGCGGCGGGTGGTGGACAGCAGCCAGTTGTTGAACTCGCTGCGCAGCCAGTGGCGCGGGCCGGTATCCACCTTGCGGTGCAGCCAGTTCATCCCATTCAGGCGCTGCACAAAACGCACCCCGCGCAGCCGCGCCGGCAGCAGCCGGTCCACGCGGCGCATCGCGCCGATCAGCAGCAGGCTGCGCGTGCTGGGGTCGTTGGGGTCGTGGTGCGCGCGGATGCCGCGCTCGGCCAGCCCGTTGACCAGCCGGCTCTGGAACGAAGCCGGCCCACCGATGCCGCGCAGCCGCGGCAGGATGCACACGCTGCCGGAAGGATCACTGTTCGGCATAATCCAGCACCGCCTGGACGATCTTTTCGGCGGCGTGGCCGTCGCCGAAGGGGTTGGGGGCATGCGCCATGCGCTCGTAGGCGGCAGGGTCATCCAGCAGGGCGCGCGCCTCGCGCACGATGCGCGCCGTATCGGTGCCCACTAGTTTGAGCACCCCGGCTTCCACGCCTTCGGGCCGCTCGGTGACCTCGCGCAGCACCAGCGCGGGCTTGTTCAGCGCGGTGGCCTCTTCCTGGATGCCGCCCGAATCGGTGAGCACCAGCCGCGCGCAGCGCAGCAGGTGCACCAGCGGCAGGTACTCCAGCGGGGGCAACAGGTGGATGTTGGCGATGCCGCCCAGCAGGCGGTAGACCGGCTCCTGCACGTTGGGGTTGAGGTGCACCGGGTAGGCGATCTGCAGCCGCTCGCCGTAGGTCTCGGCCAGCGCTCGCAGCGCGGCGCAGATATCTTCCAGCGGGCGGCCGAAATTCTCGCGCCGGTGCGCGGTGACCAGGGCCAGCGCGCGCTCGCCCGCGCGCACGCCCCAGGCATCCAGCAGGGTTTCGGTTTCGGGCGGCGCCGGCCGCCGGCGGATCTCGTTGAGCGCGTCGATCACCGGGTTGCCGGTGAGGGCAATGCGCCAGCCCGGCACGCCCTCGGCCAGCAGGTTGCGGCGGCTGTGTTCGGTGGGTGCGAAGTGCAGGTCGGCCACCACGCCGGCGATGCGGCGGTTGATTTCTTCGGGGTAAGGCTGCCATTTATCGCCGGTGCGCAGCCCGGCTTCCACGTGGCCCACGCGAATGCGGCGGTAATAGCCCAGCAGCGCGGCGGCCATCACCGTGGTAGTGTCGCCCTGCACCAGCAGCCAGTCGGGGCGCAGATCTTCCAGCACCGGGTCGAGATGCGCCAGGATTTCGGCCGTCAGCCCGGCCAGGCTCTGGTTGGGGCGCATCAGGTTGAGATCGACGTCCGGGCGGATGTCAAACAGCGCCAGCACCTGGTCGAGCATCTCGCGGTGCTGTGCGGTGATGCATACGCGCGCATCGACGTCCGGGGTACGGCGCAGCGCCTGCACCACCGGGGCCATTTTCACCGCCTCGGGCCGCGTGCCGAAGATGGAAAGAACGCGCAGGGCTGCCATGCGCCGTTACAGCACCGGCTTGCCCACGCCCAGGCGGAACACGCGGAAACCGGCCTGCTGCCAGGTGGCCGGCCAGGCGTTAACGCAGTCTACCACCACGCGCGCTTTGGTAATCTGGTTGACCACGAACGGGTCCAGCTCGCGCAGCGGCTGGTGGTTGACCAGCAGCAGCAGCAAATCGGCGTCCTCGATGGCGGCGGCCAGCGGGTTGACCAGGGTCAGCCCGGGGATGTTCGCGTCGGGTTTATACGGCTCATAGGCGCGCACGATGGCCCCGGCCTGGGTGAGCAGGTGGGCCACTTCGACGGCCGGGCTTTCGCGCAGGTCGTCCACGTCGGGCTTGTAGGCCAGGCCCAGTGCGGCGATGCGCTTGCCGGCCAGCTCGCCGCCCAGGGCGCGGCGCACCAGCTCGAGCACGAAATGCGGCTGCGCGTCGTTGACATCCCGCGCGGTGTGGATCAGCGGGGTAATGTCGGGCGCGGCTTCCACCAGGAACCAGGGGTCTACGCTGATGCAGTGCCCGCCCACGCCCGGCCCCGGATTGAGGATGCGCACGCGCGGGTGCAGATTGGCCAGGCGGATGGCTTCCCAGGCGTCGACGCCAAAGCGCTCGGCCAGCCGCGAGAACTCATTGGCGATGGCGATGTTGACGTCGCGGTAGGTATTCTCCATCAGCTTGACCATTTCGGCCGTGGTGGCGTCGGTGAGGATGATTTCACCGCGCACGAAGGTGGCGTACAGATCGCGCCCGGCTTCGGCGCAGGCAGGCGTGATGCCGCCGATGACGCGAGCGTTTTCAATCAGCTCGCGCAAAATCTGGCCGGGCAGCACGCGCTCGGGGGAATAGACCACGTGAAAGTCGACGCCGGCCTGCAGGCCGGAGCGCTCGAGGATGGGAACCAGCAGGTCGACGGTGGTGCGCGGGGGCGAGGTCGATTCGAGCACCACCAGGTTGCCCTGCCGCAGCACCGACACAATCGACTCGGCCGCGGAGATCACCGCGCGCATATCGGCGCGCTTATCGCCATAGAACGGGGTGGGCACCGCGATCAAAAAGGCGTCGGCGTGCTCGGGGTGGTCGCACACTTCCAGTTTGCCAGATTTGCGCGCCGCCTGCACCAGGGTGCGCAGGCCGGGCTCGTAGATGTGCATTTCGCCATTCTGCAGGCCGGCCACGATCTGCGCGTTCACGTCCACGCCGATCACGTGCACGCCGTTGGTGGCGAAGGTGCTCGCGGTGGGCAGGCCAATGTATCCCAATCCAAGGACACAGATTTTGTCGAATTTCACAGGCTTCTCCTCAGAGCGCGGGGATGAGAATGGGGCAATTATGCCATAGTTGAGGTAGTCTGGTAAGGGGCGCGGCGCAGCCGCGCCCCTTACCAGGTTTCGCTCGTACAAGATTGTCCCCGTGATTGTAAGGAGAGCAAACAGGTAGAGTGGGTTCAATCCCCTTCTAGGAAGGTAAAGCGCATCCTACCGGGTTAGAAGTACTTTTGTAGTAACGGCATTAAACGTATGCAAAGAATTGGGGCGGTCTTATTCCGTAGGTTTCGTTTATTGGAAGAGGCTTTTCAAACTTGGTTACCTTCCCAATCTTTATTGCATATCCACTTTCTTTTTCACAAAAGTACTGGTAAAAAAACTCTTCTGAAATACCAGATTCGCACTTCGTCCTGTTCCAAAGCTCATCTAAATCATCGAAAAGCAAATCCTCAATATCAAACTCGCCTAATATCATGCTAACTGGTGATGTTACGTATATGACCACTGTGTCGACTGAATGCTTGAAGATTCGTCTTCTATATTCGAACTTTTTTTTGCCTGCAAATATCTCAAATGCAAACTTAGGTTTAATTGACAACAAAACTTTCATCTGTGTTTGTCTCCTTTAGAATGGTTTCAAATTGAGAAAGCGTAATAGGTTCAAATCCTCTGGGGACAGAGTAAACATCCTTTATTATCTTTAAGTCAATCAAGTTTTTCAAATTAATTCGCTTTGGGAAAGAGTAAGTGTATAAGAAATTCACAATGAAAGGTCGACTGTTCGTTTTGTAATTCCAATGAGCGCGAAGCTCGGAATCTGTAAACACACTCCTTTTACGGCATAATTCAATAAAACCTTTTTCATCCTTTATACCCGTGACCGTATTTTCCACAACTCCGATTGTCGATATTACACCTGGGTAAACACCACCAGTTCGATAAAAAACCAAGTTGTCTCCCGGTCGAAAATCCCTAACCCAAGATCGTGAAATAAAAACTTTCCGAATCGCATTTCTAAAGGGTTCGTTTTCAACATAATTTGCTGGTGATTCTGTTCTTAGGATTGAGTCTGGGAATAGATTCGTATGATATTCAGGGTATATAGAACCGATAAAAGTTCGACCTTTACGATTAAAGAATGGATAAGTAAGTCGAGGGTTATCAGCATCAAACTTTTTATGCATATCTCGTACATATACAAGCTCGTTTCCGTCAGGATGACCTTTCTCACCATAGCGGACAAATCCAAATTCCTCCAATAAATTAATCAACCTGATTTGATCTATCCTTTTTGGGAAGATGGTTACATATATTTCCTCGACTTTATAACGGATCGCATTATCAAAAACAATTTTTAAGAATCTTTCCCCCAATTTAAAGCCGTTGAGAATAACCTTAAAGGTCCCAATTTTCATTCTCCGTTTACGACCAAAAACTGGGGTAATGTCGGGATAGGCTTCGCTCTCATTCTCGATTTTCAGGTATAAAAAAGCGGTAATAGAATTTTCCGAACGGCAGACATATGCAATTTCGTCACTCTTCTTAACGAACCACTTGTCAAAACCTTCGTAATCCTCGCGGAACGAATCAAAAAAGGGATCGCCTAAAGGAACCTGAGCAAACAGTTCTTTCCTTACTGCCAAAACTTTGTAATCAGCCAAACCTGGATTTTCAGCGGTTACTTTTTCTAGGAAGGCGTCAATGGAAAAAGCACGTCCTCCAATTCCAAGCAATTCTGCTTTTCGTAAGATTTTCTTATCTTCCGTAATAAGGAAATCAACTCGTCCGGCATAAAGTTCATTCACTAACAACGTATCAATACGATCATTTTCATTTTGATCAATCGGGTCACAAACTTTTTGGACTACAGTGCTCATAGAAGTAGGAATAGACAATAAATTATAGGAATCCAATTTAATGTTGAACGCATCGAGCGTATTTCCCGGTTTCAGTTTCTTTATCTCGTTAACAGAGGCTTGGTGAACGCATTTTTCATGGTGTAAATTGTCTAGCCAACGGAAAAGCACCCCAATATCCCGATGTTTAACCACTGGGCTTTCACGGTGAATAATAATATTTGTATCTAACAGGATCCTCATTCCTACCTCCGCGCACTGCTGAGCAACTTGCTTGTTATGACGGCCCCAAAAATATTCTACCCAATACGGATGGAAGTACAGCTTCTATCTCTACGAGGGATCTCCTTTGTAACTGTAATAAGCTTTTCACTTTCCCTTGCAAGTTCTCTATTGCTGAAACAATTCTTTTCTGTTCTTCCAAAGGATAAGAAGGCACTTTTATAGATAACACTTTTGCTTTTGAAATGTTTTTCATCGTCGGAGAAGTCCCCGTTGCCATAATTTCAATTTGTGACCTGACAGCAGGCGACTTGAGCATGTGGTCTAGGAAACTTAGATCGAGTTCCCTTCCCTCCCGGAAGTGAAATCGAAAAACCTTATCACTCAACAACAAGCGTGGACGCACAGTCTTGACAAAAGTGCATGCTCCTACCAATTCCTTTGTATTCGCACGAATCATTAGGAAGTCACCCGACTTAACTTCATATTGCATCTGTGGTTCCATGTAATCGGGCAAAGCCTTATTTTCTGTCTCATCAAAAACGCCAAATGATACTGCACCAACCTTTAAAACCCCCCATTCATCTTCATTGGCTGAGCGCGCCTCACATTGAGGACTCTTTCCATTTTCTAGTTCAGAAACATAATAATTTAGATCTATCCAGCTTTCTTGGGGTTTTGTGCCAAAAATTTCTCCATAAATACCTTCAATGATTGCTCTAGCTTCAAAAAGAGCATCTTCCTGTTTGTTTTTTGCCTCGTTTAACAGGGCAGCCAAACAATTAATTTTTTCCACAATCCGCCGCTGATCTTCCAACGAGGGCAGTGGAATTTCAAGTTTAAGAAAATCGCGTTCGTGCAGGCGAAAACGGCTTGCGGCTGACACGCCCCGCGACTGATCTGCCGATTGCTGGCGGATTTGGTCTGTCAGGAAGAAATATTCCAGGTATTGCGGAAGAACGATGGACGAATTGATTTGGAAGATGGGAAATTCATCTGACACGCAACAACCATCTAAATCTTTATGAACAACTGCGAATGAGCCTTTCCATGCAAACAGCTTGTTATAAATAACATCTCCTTCTTCAATTAAATGCTTTCCTTTGATCTTAATTTCTTTCCCCAATTTCGTCTCACGAATGAACGCGCCATTTCCATACCAGCGTACACCACATAAATGATATTCTTCATCGTCAACTACTGAAAAGCTGCGGTCTATGGGGGTTAAAAAGCTACCGAAATGACTATAGTTCCAGCCCACCGGCAGAGGGAGTTTTTCACTCATTGGTATTCGTCTCTCCCGCCAGCAATTCCTGGATCTCCGCGATCAACTCGCTGATGCGCGCCTGCTTGTCGGCGATATCCGCGATCAGCTCCTCCGGCGGGCGGTGGGCAAAGCCGTTTTTGCGCTTGGGGTTGTTCGCGCTCAGGTCGTAGTTCTTCTGCACAATCTCCTCCACCGGAACGATCCAGCAGCGCTCGTTCTGCGGCGGCTCCGGGTCGCGGGTTTCGGGCGGCTGCCTTAGCCATGCATCGTAAGCCTGCCACATCGCCAGGCAGTCGGGCAGGTCGTTCTGCGCCACCGGCTTTTGCGTCTTGGTCAGGCTGAAGCCCACCGCGCTAACCTCGTAATACCACACCTGGCGCGTCGGCCCCAGGTGGTCGAAGAACAGCAGGTCGGTTTTTGGCCCGGTGCCGCTGGAGACCACGTTGGCGAACACCCCCGCCGGCAGCGAAACAATGGCGTACAGGTTGAATTCTTCCAGCAGCTCTTTCTTGGTGTCCAGGTAGGCGCGCTCGGAGGATTTGAACAGCACGCCTTCATCGATCACCATGCCCACCCGGCCGTCGCGGCGCAGGCGATGCATGATATGCTGCATGAACAGGATCGAGGTGGCCGAAGAGGGATAGGGGAAGTTGGCTTTGACCGACTCGATGTTTTCCGTCCCGCCAAAGGGCGGGTTGGTCAGGATGACGTGGTAGCGTTCCTTCTCGCTATATTTGCGGATGTCGTCGCTGAGGGTGTTCTTGCGCACGATGTGCGGCACGGGGATTTCGTGCAGTACGGTGTTCATCACCCCCAGCAGGTACGGCAGCGGTTTCTTCTCCTGGCCGTAGAAGGTGGCGTCGCGCAGCTTGCGGAACTGCGCGGTCAATTCCACCTGGCTGGCCAGCATGTGGGCGTAGGCTTCCACCAGGAAGCCGGCCGAGCCGCAGGCCGGGTCATAGACGGTTTCGCCCAGTTTCGGGTTCACCATCTCGACCATAAACTGGATGATCGGGCGCGGCGTGTAGAACTCACCCGACATGCCGCCCTCGCGTCCCATGCGCACCAACAGGCTTTCGTAGAGGTGCGAGAGGGTATGCACGTTCTCCGGCGCGTGGAAATCGATGGTGTCCACCACGGCGATGGCGTCACGCAGGATGTAGCCGCTTTTGAGCATCTTCGACGGCGCTTCCTCGAAGATCTGGCGGATCACGCCGTGTTCCTCGCCGCCGGAAAGCTCGCGCAGGCGCGGGAACAGGGTTTCCGAGAGAAAGCGGATCAGCGCCTTGCCGGTCAGCCCGCCCAGGATCGCTTCGGCCATGCCGCGGTCGTCCTCTTCGGTCGAATCGAGCAAAGGCTGCACGGCCTGGCGCTGCAAGGTGCGCTCGGCTTCCACGCGCTGCGCGGCGATTTGCAGGCGCTGTTCGGCGGCTTCCACCGCCCGGCGGGCAGCCGCCAGCGCGTCTTCGTCTTTCGGCAGCGTGCTTTCCTGCTTGACCAGTTCCTTCTGCGCGGCGCGCAGCGCGGCCTGCGCGTCCAGGTGCGCCTGGCGGGCCTGCTCGATGCGCCCGCCGGTCCACACCGACCAGCGATAGTAACCATCGATCACCCGCTGGTAGGGTTGGCCAGCGTATTCGGCCTCGTCGGCGCGGGTGTCTTCCTGATCCTCGTGCGATTTGAGAAAAAGCAGCCAGGAGATCTGCTCGACGTAATCGAGCAGGCTTTGGGTATTATCGTCGCGGCGCAGGATATCGCAGGCGCGCCAGAATTTGGCGTCTAACTCGTTGGGCATGAAAGCTCCAGGAAACTAGGGATAAAGGTATTGAATCATGGCGTCGCGCGCCTGCAGGAACTGGCGCATCCCGCCGAATAAGGGCGCTACCTGGCCCACTTCGCGGCGTATGGGCGGCAGCTTGAAGACTTCGGGGTCGAGAATCTCGTCCAGCCCGCCCTGCACGTAGCGTTCCACCAGCGCCTGCAGGATCTCGCGGGCGTGTTCCGGGTACATGGCGAAGAACTGCTGGTTCAGGTTGAACAGCGCCACGGCGCGTTCTTCGCGGCTGTGCATGGTTTCATCAAAGGCGATATGCGCCAGCAGGTCGAAGCTATCTACATCGGAGCGTTTGAGGATTTCCGCCAGAACTTCTACCGCCACCTGGCGCTCTTCCAACCGCTGCAATAATTCGCGCCGGCGTTCTGGGTCGGTCCAGCGCGAGCGCAGCTCCATCAGTGAAGAACACACCTGGATAATCTCCCGGCGCACCTTCTTTAGGTAGTCCTGGGGCGAGACCAGGTTGCCCTGCGCATCGCGCTCCTCGTATTTTTCATCCACGATGCGCACTTTCAACCCGCTTACGTGGATCATTTTGTCTTTCGGCGGTTGGGTCGGTTTGAGAGGCACGGTCAGAATCCGCGGCGCGCCCTGCACGATGGATAGCGTGGCGGAAGATTTCCTGTGCCCGTAGGCCGAGGTGGTAACGATCACTTCCCCAGCAGGCAGATCGGAGAACAGGAACTGCCCATCCGAACCGGTACGCTGCTGGACGATCTCGTTCGGGCCAAGCTGCACCGTGATGACCGCATCTGCAATTGGCTGGCCGGTTTTCTCCGAAAGCACCTTACCGCCCAGCCAGCATACGCGTGGGCCGGTGGTTTGCGCGCCCCCGGTGGCCGGTGGCGTAGGTTTATCCCATTCATCGAAGAGATCGGTCGCGCCGGTATAGTCGATGATGCGGAACCAATACTTGTCGGTATCCTCGCACAGCCGGCTGCCGCGCCCAATGATCTGTTTGAAGACTGTGGGTGAGTTGATCGTTTTGAAAAAGACGATATTGCGCACGCTGGGAGCGTCTACTCCGGTGCTAAGCAAATCCACGGTGGTGGCAATCACCGGCGTTGGTTTTTCAACTGCCTGGAATTTCTCCAGCAGTGCCTGGGCATCCGATTCTTCCGAGACAATCCGCACAGCGTAATTGGGGACGTTCAGGTCATTGCTCAGGCGGTTGAGGTGGTCGCGTACTTCCATGGCATGGTCCTGGTTGACGCAGAAGATGATCGTCTTTTCCATGCGACCATAGATGCGCAGCAAGCTGGAAAGATGCTCGCAGTGGACTTTGACCCGGTCGGGCAGGGTAATCTGGCGCTCGAAATCCGAAGTGGCGTAATGATCTTTCGGCTTCGCATCTTGTGGAATTTTAACACGCGCGCCTTCGTTGAGAATATGATCCCAATCCAACCCATCGATATCCAGGTCAGTTTTGGCCTTGTGGATTTTGTAGTTGGCCAAGAAACCGTCATCAATCCCCTGTCCCAACGAGTAGGTGAAGATCGGCTCGCCGAAATACTGGAAGGTATCGACGTTGTCACTGCGCTTAGGCGTGGCGGTCATGCCAAGCTGGATGGCGCCTGGGAAGTGGCGCAGGATCTCATTCCAAGTGCCGAACCCGCTGCGATGGCATTCATCGATGATGATGAGGTCGAAGTAATCTTCGGGTAGCTGCTCAAATAAGCGCAGGCCATCCGGGCCGGCGGCGTACATGCCCTGGTAAATGCCAAAGTAAATTTGGCGGCCTAGGGGGATATCGCCGCTAATCTCGGCGCGCGGGTCGCCAGCACCATCCTTGAATGGCTCGAAAGCGTTGAACGCCTGGCCGCGCAGCACCACCCGGTCGGCCAAAAATAGTACGCGCTTGTTGGCAAAGTAACCCGACTTGATCAGTTTCCAGGCAATCTGAAAGGAGATAAAAGTCTTCCCCGTGCCTGTCGCCAGGTTAAGCAGAATGCGCTGTCCGCCTTTGAGAATGGCTTCGATGGTGCGATTGACCGCCACTTCCTGATAATAGCGCATCGTTTTCTTGCCGGTCGGGTCGCGCCAGTAGGGATACAGAAGTGGGTTAAGCGGGCGATTCGCGTCCAGCACGCGGTACGCGCACAGCCGCTGCCAGAGTTCATCCGGCGTTGGAAACTCGCTGATCCCAAGCGACCGCTGCGTATTGCTGGTGAAATCCCATTCCTCGAAGCCATGCCCATTGGAAGCATAGGCAAACAGCAAGCCCAGCTTTTCAGCGTAGCCCATCGCCTGCTGCAAACCAGCACCTGGGGCATGGTCTTCATCCTTAGCTTCCACCACGGCGATAGGCAGAGATTCGCCGTAACGCAGAAGGTAATCTGCTTTTTGTGGCTGCACGCGCTGGTGGCCATCCCCTTGCAGTACTACCTGACCCGGGTTGATGGGATATTCCATCGTAATCCGCGCGCCGGTCCATCCATTGGCCTGTAAAGCCGGGGTGATACAGTGGAGTTTGGTGTCTTCTTCGTTGTATGCCATGAGCGTTTTCTGGTAAGTTTCTCATAAAATATTTGAATATCTCCATTATATCCCGGCTTTCAACAGGAAGACACTATTTCTTCGAAACGTCTCCTGACGCGCCACGCTCCCTCAAAAACTGTAAAGTAATTCCAAAGTCCTTGCACTTGGGGCGCGCTTGCTTCTCATTTCCCGGCGTGTTACACTTTGAGCGTGCCCGAGACAATCCTGGTAGCCACCTCTGACGCGGCCTTTGGCGAATTGCTGCGCACGGGCCTGGAAGAGAGCGGCAAGTACGGTGTTACCCTGGTGCGCAGCGGCGGCGAAGTGCTGTCGCTGTCGTCTACCCGCGCCTTTGACCTGGCGATCCTGGATGCCGAGCTGAACGACCGGCCGTTCGTGCCGCTGGCGCAGGGGCTGATGAACGCCTGCCCGCGCATGAAGGTGATGGTGGTTCCCCCGGAAAATAACCTGCGCCACGCGCGCCTCACCGGGCTGCGCCCGCACGGCTATATCCTCAGCCCGTTCTTCCTGCCCGACCTGCTGGAAGGGGTGGAGACGATTTTGGCGACCGGCGAGAACCTGCTGGCCGAGCCGCTGCTGGTGCAGACCGCGCTGGGGGCGGATGGCCTCAACTGGGCCGAAGACCCGCTGCGCGCGGCGCAGGTGCTGGCGCGTCTGCTGGCGCAGGTGGATGCCAGCGCGGCGCTGATCGGCTTTGAGGGCAAGCTATGGGCCTTCGCCGGGCAGATCCCCGAAGCCGCGGCGCAGGAGATTGCGCGCGCCCTGGGCGAGTGGCGGCAGGACGGCGCCAGGCTCGACCTGGCGCGCTACGCGCGGCTGCATTCCACCGGCGGCGAACACCTCATTTACACCACCGCGCTGCTCGACCAGCTTGCCCTGGCGCTGGTCTACACCCGCCGCGCGCCCCTCACCCGCGCGCGCGCCCAGGCCGCCCACCTGCGCGAGCAGCTCAGCCGGTTGGCTGTGCCCGCCGCGCCGCCGCCCACCGCGGGCTTCGATGAGCCGGAAGGCGAGGAAGATGCAGCACCCCCCTTCGACCTGGCCGCGCTGCTGGCCGGGATGCCCTCCCCTGATCCCGGCGGCGAGCCGCCGCTGGCCTGGACGCGCGAAGAAGACCTGCTTGGCGAAGATGCGATCAGCTTCCCCTGGGAGCGCCCGGCGCGCGCCGGCCAGGAAGGCCTGGACTGGCGCAAGCTGCTGGAGACGCCGGATGACACCCCCGAGCGCACCTGCAGCTACGTGCTGCTGCCCGCGCTGCCCGAGCAGCACCTTACCGGTGCGCTGGCCGAGCAGATCAGCCTGTGCGTGCGCCAGGTGTGCCAGAATTTTGGCTGGCGATTGGCGGCGCTGGCCGTGCGCCCCGGACAGGTGCAGTTCAGCGTGGTGGCCGGGCCGGATGGCGCCTGTAATAACGTGGCCAGCGTGGTACGCCAGCGGACCAGCGAGCGCATTTTCAACCGCTTCCCGCATTTGCGGGCGGGCAGCGGCGATTTTTGGGCTCCCGGCAGCCTGGAGCTGCCCGGGGCCAGTTCCGTACCGGTTGAATCCCTGCGCGCATTCATCGCACAGACACGGCAAAGCCAGGGGTATCCTGCTTCCAATTCACTGGAATAGACCCGTGGAGCGCCTGCACGTATGACACCCATCCTGTACCTGATTGACGGCCACGCCCTGGCGTACCGCACCTATTTTGCCCTCACCACCAGCGGCGGTGAGCGCTTTTCTACCAGCAGTGGTGAACCGACTGCCGGCGTCTATGGCTTTGCCAGCGTGCTGCTGCGCATCCTCGAACAGGAGCGCCCCGAGTACCTGGCCGTTGCGTTCGATACCGGTAAAACTTTCCGCGATGACATTTACCCGGCCTACAAAGCCACCCGCGCCAAGATGCCCGACGACCTCTCGGTGCAGATCCGGCGCATCCGCCAGATGGTGGACGCGTTCCACTTTCCGCGCCTGGAAGTCGAAGGATTTGAGGCCGATGACGTGCTGGGCACCGTGGCGCGCCAGGCGGTGGCCAAAGGCTTTGGCGTCAAGATCATCACCGGTGACCGCGACCTGCTGCAGCTGGTGGATGATCGCGTCATCGTCAACCTGTCGGGCATGCGCCTCTCGGATGCGCGCGATTACACCAGCCAGGACGTGATTGCGCACCTGGGCGTGCGCCCCGACCAGGTGGTGGATTACAAAGCCCTGGTGGGCGATGTTTCCGACAATATCCCCGGCGTGGCCGGTATTGGCGAAAAGACCGCCATCTCGCTGCTGGCGCAGTACCCTGACCTGGACGCGATCTACGCCGCCATCGAGCAGCTACCCAACCGCGTGCGCACGCGGCTGGAAGCCGGCAAAGAATCGGCTTACCTCAGCCGCCAGCTCGCCACCATCCACTGTGACGTCAAAGTGACGGTGGATATGGACAAGGCGCGTACCGATCGCATCAATTACCAGGCGGTGGAAGAACTGTTCCGCCAGCTCGAGTTCCGCTCGCTCACCAACCGGCTGAACAACCTGCTCTCCACTCCCGAGGGCGCGCAGCCGGGCGAGCAGCTTTCGCTGTTCGGGCAGGAAGTGACCCGCGTGGGTGAGCCGGCCGGTTATCAGCTCGATACCGTGGTGGTGGATAGCGAGGAGACGCTGCGCGCGCTGCTGGCCGACCTGAGCGCGGCGCAGGTGATCGGCGTGGATACCGAAACCACCGCCACCGACCCGCTGCGCGCCGACCTGGTGGGAATTTCGCTGGCGGTGCGCGAAGGCCAGGGCTATTACATCCCGGTGGGCCACCGCACCGGTGAGACGCAGCTTCCGCTGGAGCAGGTGGTGGCCGCCCTGCGCGGGCCGCTTTCCGACCCGGCCAAACCCAAGGTGGGCCAGAACCTCAAGTACGATTTACTGACGTTGCGCCTGGTGGGGCTGGACGTGACTCCGCTGGCCTTCGATACCATGATCGCCGAATGGCTGGCCAACCCGGCCTCGCGCAACCTGGGCCTCAAAGACATGGCCGAAATCTACCTGGACGCGCGCATGACTCACATCCAGGAGCTGATCGGACGCGGCAAAGCGCAGATCACCATGGACCAGGTGCCGGTGGCGCAGGCCGCGCCCTACGCCGCGGCGGATGCCGAGGTGGTGCTGCGGCTGCTCCCTATCCTCGAAGATCGGCTGGGCGAGTTCAACTGCAAAGAGCTGTTTGAGAAGATCGAAATGCCGCTGATTTCGGTGCTGGCGGATATGGAGCGCGCCGGTGTGGCGCTGGACCCGAACTTCTTTATCCATATGTCGGCCACCATCGGTGCGCGCATGGAAGAGCTGGTCACCAGCATTTACGCGATGGTGGGCGGCCCGTTCAACATCAACTCTACCCAGCAGCTCTCCAAAGTGCTCTTCGATACACTGGATTTGGATCCGCCCGACCGGCGTAAAAAGACCGCCAGCGGGCATTACTCCACCTCGGCCGATGTGCTGGACGAGCTGCGCGGGAAGCACCCCGTGGTAGACCTGCTGATGGAGTACCGCGAGCTGAGCAAGCTGCGCTCCACCTACCTGGAAGCGCTGCCCAACCAGATCAACCCGCGCACCGGGCGCGTGCACACATCGTTCAGCCAGACCGGTTCGGTCACCGGGCGGCTGGCATCTTCTGAACCCAACCTGCAGAACATCCCCGCGCGCACCGAGCTGGGCCGCCAGGTGCGCAACGGCTTTGTCGCCGACCCTGGCCAGGTGCTGCTTTCGGTCGATTACTCGCAGATTGAGCTGCGCATCCTGGCGCACATGTCCGGCGATGAGGCCATGCTGAGCGCCTTCCGCGCCGGGCAGGATATCCATGTTGCCACCGCCGCGGCCATCTACGGTGTGCCGATCGAAGCCGTCACGCGCGACATGCGCCGCAACGCCAAGTCGATCAACTTTGGGCTGGTGTACGGCATGAGTGCCTTCGGTCTCAGCCGGTATTCCGGGCTGACCCTGGCCGAATCGGAGAACTTCGTGAAGGCATATTTCCAGCAGTTTCCGCGCGTCAAGAGTTACCTGGATGGCATGCGCAAGCTGGCGGCCAGCCAGGGCTACGTGGAAACTCTGCTGGGGCGGCGGCGCTACTTCCCCAATCTGAAGAACCAGTCTAACCCGGCCATGCGCGCGCGCGAAGAGCGCGAGGCGATCAACGCGCCCATCCAGGGGACGGCGGCGGATATTATGAAGCTGGCCATGCTGGGCGTTCCGGCGGCGCTGCGCGAGGCCGGGCTGCGCGGGCGCATGCTCTTGCAGGTGCACGATGAGCTGGTGGTGGAATGCCCGCGCGACGAGCTGGAAACCACCGCGCATGTCGTCCGGAGCGTGATGCAAGCCGCTTACCCGCTGGTGATCCCGCTGGTGGCGGAGGCCAAGTACGGCGAGAAATGGGGCGAGCAGCAGCCGCTGCATTTGGAAGGAAATTGACAAGGACCAACACCATGTCTGACTCTCAGGAAGCATTCCAGCAAGCAATGAACCAGGGCCACTCGGCTGCCTGGGATCAGCAGTGGCAGCGCGCCGCGGAGTTCTATCGCCTGGCGCTCGAGTCCATCTCCGACCACCCCGCGGCGCTCACCAGCCTGGGGCTGGCGTTATACGAACAGGCGCAGTACTCCCAGGCGCTGGACTGCTACCGGCGCGCGGCGCGCGTATCGCCCAATGACCCGGTGCCGGTGGAGCGCATGGCGCGCATCTACGAGCACCAGGGCCAGATGGCCGAGGCGGTGCAGGCCGGGCTGCAGGCCGCCGAGCTGCAGCTAAAAGCGCAGGACGTGCAAAAGGCGGTCGATAACTGGCTGGGGGTGCTCAACCTGCAGCCGGAAAATTTGCTGGCGCGCACCCGCCTGGGGTTGGTTTATGACCGCACCGGGCGCAAGGCGGATGCCGTGGCCGAATATCTTGCCGCGGCCAGCATTATCCAGCGCAGCGGCGACGCGGCCAAGGCTATGCAGCTTGCCGGCTATGCTCAGCAGATCATGCCTGAAAATATGGACACGCGCCGCGCGGTGAGCATGCTCAAATCCGGGCAGATGCTGCCGCGCCCCGGCAAGCCCAAGACTGGCTCGCTGGCAGCCCAACCCGCGGCAGCCGCCCCCTCCGAGGCGATGCGCCTGCCCGAGCCGGATATTGAAAGCATGGACCCCATCTCTGAGGCGCGCCAGGATGCCATGACCCAACTGGCCGGCCTGCTATTTGACCAGGTGGACGATTCCGCCCCGCAGCCGGCGGCCGGGCGCGGCATTTCGGCGCTGGCGCGCGGGTTAGGGGGCATTAACGATGACGCCAGCAAGCGCACGCGCATCCTGCTGCACCTCAGCCAGGCGATCGACTCGCTCAGCCACGGGCAGGGGGCGCAGGCCGCCGCCGAGCTGGAGCGCGCCCAGGAAGCCGGCTTTGGGCACCCCGCGGCGCAGTTCCTGATCGGCATGCTCTCCAATAACAACGACCGGCTCAAGGCGCTGCGCAGCCTGCAGGAAGCGGTCAAGCATCCCAGCTTTAGCCTGGCTTCTAACCTGCTCATCGGGCAGAACTACGAAGCCCAGGGGCAGATGCGCGAGGCTTCCAATGCCTTCCTGGCCGCGCTGCGGCTGGCGGACGTGCAGTCCGTTCCCGAAGGCCAGCGGGAGGAGCTGGACCAGCTCTACGAGCCGCTGATTGAGAACAACACCCGCCAGTTGGATGAAACCGGCTGGAAGAACATCATCCAGACCATTTCGGGGCAGCTACTGCGGCCGGACTGGCGCAGCTTCCTGCTCGTGGCGCGCCAGCAACTCCCGGGCGCGGCGGCGGGCGGTGCTATCGTGCCGTTGGCCGAAATGCTGCTTGAATCGCGTGGCAGCCAGGTGGTGGAGCTACTATCACGGGTGCGCGCGCTGACCGCGCAGAATAAGTACCGCACCGCGATGGAAGAGGCTTTCTACGCGCTGCAGTTTGCCCCCACCTACCTGCCGCTGCACGTGCAGATCGGCGAGCTGCTGCTGGCCGAGGGGCACATCCAGGCCGCGGTGAGCAAGTTCCTGGGCGTGGCGCAGCTTTACAACCTGCGCGGCGAGGCCGGCCAGGCCATCCGCCTGCTCAGCCGCGTGATGCAGATGGCTCCACTGGATATTACTGTGCGCACCGCGCTGATCGACCTGCTCATCGCGCAGGGGCGCATTGACGAGGCCATGCAGCAGTACAGCGACCTGGGCGACTTCTATTACCAGATGTCTGACCTTGACCGCGCGCGTGGGGCATACCTTTCTGCGATCAAAATTCCGCAGGCGGGTCAGGCCAGCCGCGCGCAGTGCGTGCGCATTTTGCAAAAGGCGGCGGATATTGACCTGCAGCGCCTCGATTTGCGCGGCGCGCGTGGCGTGTACGAGCAGATCCGCGCCTTCCAGCCGGATGATCCGGCCACGCGCGCGCAGCTCGTCAGCCTGAGCATCCGCCTGGGGCAAGATGATGTGGCCCTGGCCGAGGTGGACGGCTATGTGGGGCTGATGGAAAGCCAGAACGGTCGCGCGCGCGCCATCGCTTTCCTGCAGGGGCTGGTCAACGACCGGCCGGAGCGGCTGGACCTGCGCAAGCGCCTGGCAGACCTGTTCGTGCGTGCCGGGCAGACCGAAAAGGCGGTGGAACAACTGGATGCCATCGCCGACGGGCTGCTGGTAATCAAGAACAAGACCGGCGCGCTGGCAATTCTGGAAAGCATCATCGCCCTCAACCCGCCCAACGCCAGCGACTACCGCGCCGCAATGGCGCAGCTCAAAAATTCGTAATCCGGGCGATATTTTAAACAAAAAAACGACCCGCGCGGGTCGTTTTTATAGGAATATATTTTTTACCACCAGATGCGGAACCAGGTGGATGTCTTCTGTTCCAGGCCGAGCTGGGGCAGGGTGGCGGTCACGTCAATGGTCACGATCTGCTTGACATCTGTCGCGCCAACCTGGACGGTGAAGACGCTGATGCCATCCGCGTCGGTGCTGGGCGGACGGTAAGACTGGCGCGAGCCATCCGGCAGGGTGATGCTAACACTGACTGACGCGTTGCGCACCGGGCGCAGGCGCTGGTCCTGTACCACAACGTAGAGCGTCTGTTTTTCGTTGGCGGGCAGCAGCGAATGGCGCACGAAGGCGCGCAGCCGCAGGCTGGTGGGGCTGCCTACCACAGCATCGTCCTTCTGCGGGCGCAGCAACCGCGCCGACGGGCCGTGGATCAGGTCGTAATAGAAGCGGCCCATATCGCTCAGCCCCACGTGGCGGCCATTGACCACTTCGCCGCGCCATTCGAGGCGCACATTCTCAAAGTACTGTACCATGCGTCCGTTTACCAGCTCAACTTCGGAGATGGGATTGCCAAAATAGCGGTCGCCCTGGTAAGCTTCGTAGAACTGCAAAAAGCCGTAGCACACGTTGTGCCCGGTGGAAAAACTGCGGCAGGTAGGGCCGCTGTTGCGCACTTCGGCCAGTGGCGCGCCGGAGGTGTACTGCAGCTCGCCCAGGTTGCCAAAGCGCACCTGCTGCCCGGCGGGGGCGTCGGGGTCAAGCTCCAGCCGGCCGCGCTGGAAGTACTGGACCGTGCGCCCGTTGATCGGGTCGACCTCAGCGTCGCTGATCGGGTGGCCGAGCATTACGAATGGGTCGGGCATGGTCTGGTAATAGCTGAGGAACGGGCCGCTCACCGTGTAGCCGGTATCGGGGAAGTCTTGTGGCTCGGGCGTTTGCGCGAATACAGGAGGCGCGACGGCCGCGACCAGCAGGGCAGCGGTGATGATTCCCCACAACAGGCGTTTAGCGATGTGCATAACGATATTATACAGAAGTTTGTTCAGAATGTTGCAACAAAAATGACGAGATTCCTATGAATTTCGTCATTTTATGCGATCGCGGCGGCACGGGTGTATCACCGCGCCGCCGCGATCGCCAATTTACTCGTCTTCCTGCTTACGCAGGTGCGGGAACAGGATCGTTTCGCGGATGGTGCGGTTGTCGGTCAGCAGCATCACCAGGCGGTCGATGCCCATGCCAAAGCCGCCGTTGGGCGGCATGCCATACAGCATGGCGCGCAGGTAATCGTCGTCCATGGGGTGGCGCTCTTCATCCTCTTCTTCGTAGGCGCGGCCCATCTCCACAAAGCGCTTTTCCTGCTCCATTGGGTCGTTGAGCTCGGTAAAGGCATTGCACAGCTCCATCCCGCCCGCAAAGCCCTCGAAGCGCTCCACAGTGGATGGGTCGTCGGGCTTGTTCTTCGCCAGCGGCGAGATGTCGCGCGGGTAATCGTACAGGAAGGTGGGCTGGATCAGCTTGGGCTCGATGTAATCGCCCAGCATGCCATCGATCAGCTTGCCGCGCGCCGCGCCGGGTTTGGGGTTCAGCCCGCGCGCTTTCATCGCGTCGAACAGGCTCTGCGTATCCGGGCATTCGCGGATGTCGATGCCCACCGCGTCGGTGAGCGATTGGCGCAGGTCCAGCCGCCGCCAGGGCGGGGAGAAGTCGATTTCCTGGCCGTTGAAGGTAACCTTGCGCGTGCCCAGCACTGTGTCGCACACGTAGGCCAGCATCTGCTCGGTCAGCTCCATGATCTTGAGGTAATCAGCGTAAGCCATGTAGAACTCGAGCTGGGTGAACTCGGGGTTGTGCTTGAACGAAACACCCTCGTTGCGGAAATCGCGCCCGATCTCATACACGCGGTCGAGCCCGCCCACCAGCAGACGTTTGAGGTACAGCTCGAAGGAAATGCGCAGATACAGCTCCTGCTTGAGCTGGTTGTGGTGGGTGACAAATGGCCGCGCGGCCGCGCCGCCGTAGATGGGCTGCAGCACCGGGGTTTCAACCTCAAGGAAGTCGCGCTCATCGAGGAACTGGCGGATGGCGCGCACTACCCCGGCGCGGGTCTGGAAGGTGCGGCGCACCTCGGGGTTGACGGCCAGGTCGGCGTAGCGCTGGCGGTAGCGCATCTCAGGGTCGGCCAGGGTGGCGTGGCGCACCACGACACCATCCACCAGCTCATCTTTGGCGGCGGGCAGCGGGGTAATCGCCTTGGCCAGCATGGTAAAGCGCTCGACGTGCAGGGTCACTTCGCCTGTGCGGGTGCGAAACATAAAACCGCTGGCCTCGATGAAGTCGCCCAGGTCGAATGTGTCGCGGAATTCCTGCATGGCAGGCTCGCCCAGCTCGTTGACGCGCAGAAAGAGCTGCAGGCGGCCCTGGGTGTCTTCGATATGAGCGAAGATCACCTTACCCATCGAGCGCATGCCGCGCAGGCGGCCGGCCACGCTGGCTTCCACGCGCGCGGTCTCATCGGCTTCAAACGCGCGGATGGCGCCGGCGGTAGTATGGGTGGGATTGGCGCGGGTGGGGTAAGGTTCTTGCCCGGCCGCGCGCATTTTCAGGGCTTTTTCCAGGCGGAGTTTTTCCAGATCGTTGTATTCCATCGTGTGTTCCTCGTTCGAGAGATGACAAAAGACGTGCGCGTGTTTCCATTAAGAAAAAGCCCCGCCCAGGGTCACAGGGCGGGGCCAGGATTTTGCCCCAGTGTTACTCCACCTTTAAGATTTCCACGTTAAATGAGCCGGCAGGCGCATCCACCTGCACCGTATCGCCCACTTTGCGATTGAGCAGAGCTCTTCCCAGCGGGCTTTCGTTGGAAATACGCCCATGGGCCGGGTTGGCTTCGGCCGCCCCTACGATCGTGTACGCTTCGGGCTCGCCGCCTTCTTCTTTAATGGTTACCTTCGACCCAACCTGAACCACTTCGGCGCTGGCCGGCGCATCGTTGATCACCCGGGCAGTGGCCAGCAAGATTTCCAGTTCTTTGATGCGCCCTTCGGTAAAGGCCTGTTCATTCTTGGCGGCCTCGTACTCGGCGTTTTCAATCAACTCGCCGCCTTCCATGGCTTCGTGCAGGCGGTTGGCAATTTCCTGGCGCTTATAGGTGCGAAGGTATTCGAGTTCTTCCTGTAACTTGGCGTAACCTTCACGGGTCAGGAATGAAGTGGTCATGAGTGTTTCCTTACTGTCAGTAGAATGTGGAATTCCCACTGGTTAAGTGTGGACAACAGCGGCGTGGGATCGCTTAAACGCACAAAATCCCTCCAGGCGGAGCGATTAAAACAAGGAACCCTGAAGACTTCCATGGTCAGGGATTGACCAAATCATATCATAGTTCTCCTGTCTATGCAAGCTTGCCACGCTGAAAGCATTTTCAGTGTCGCGGGAGTGCCGGGATTGATATTTGTATAATCCTATCCGGTTGACTCTTCCTGACGGCAGGCTGTATTGCTATAATGATTGCATCGCATTCATACCAAACAATCTATGGGGGGTTGCTATGCTGCTGGTTCTTCCCTGGTTAGCCGTATTGTTGCTGTCGCTGGTGCTGGGCTGGTGCGCGGTGATGTACCTGACCTCCGCGCCGCTGTTGATGACCGGCTATGCGGTGCTTGGCGTACTGCTGTTGCTTGGGCTGGTAATCCTCATATCCATGTACTTCCGTGGCTGGTCGCGGTTGGGCGCGGCCGGTGTGCTGTTAGCGGCATTCGCCGGCGGGTGGCTGGTGATCAACGCGGCATTCCTGGCGCAGGAAGAAGAGCGCTCGCTGCCCGTGCTGGCGGCTCCGCCGGCGGATCTGCGCGACCACACCGCCGTGGTATACCTGACCCACGGCGAGCCGCCCGGTTACAGCCCCATGCCCTGGATAGAGACGATGAAGGAAATGGACGCTGACGGCGCGCCGTTCATCCCCGTCCCATTCCGGCCATTCTTCTTCCAGAGCTTCCGCGCCGAGTACCTGAAGCTGGGCGGCAGCCCGCACAACTTTATCCATGAAGGCATGATGAGCAGCCTGGAAAAGACGTTCCGTCAGGATGGCGACACAACCACGCGCTTCTACATCGCCTTCCTCGATTCGAATCCGCGGCCGGATGAAGCCGTGCTGCGCGCCATCAACGACGGCGCCAGCCGCGTGATTGTTTCCAACGTGTTCCTCACCGTCTCCAGCCACACCAAGGCCGGGCAGGATATGGTGCGCGAGCTGGATCTTTCGGGGGCCAACGTGCCCATCTGTTTTGCCGACCCGCTATGGGACTCGCAGTCGCTTCAGCAGATGTTTGTGAAGCGCGCCAACCATAACCTGGATGGCACGGATAAGGCCAGCGTAGGCGTGCTTCTGGTGGGCCACGGTCAGCCCGCCAAATGGGATGAGCTGTATCCCACCCAGACCACCCAGGAGCAGGCTTTCCGCGAAAATGTGATGGAGCTGTTTGTGGCTGACGGTTACCCGCGCGAAAATGTGGCCCTGGCGTGGATGGATTTCAAAGAGCCAGGCATCGAAGAGGTGGCGAAAGAAATGGGGGCGCGCGGTCTGGAAAAAATCTTCGTCTTTTCCGCGTCGATCAGCGCCTCCTCGCTGCATAGCCTGTACGATACGCCCGAAGCAGTGCGCCAGGCGGGCATCCCGGCCGGCACGCAGGTGGTCAACCTGGGCGCGTGGGATGACGACCCGCTGGTGATCCAGGCTATCCGCGAGAAGATCGACGGCTGCATGCAGACCGCGGGCAACTAGCCGTCAAAACGGTACATCGTGAAATCGGCCAGCGGCTCGTAGCCAATCTTCTGGTAGATATCGTTAGAGGTCGGGTTATTCAGGTCGGTGAACAGCACGCAGCCCGCGCGGCCGGAATCGAGCAGCGCCTGGCTGCCGGCCGCCACAAGGGCAGTGGCATAGCCGCGCCCGCGCAGCCCGGGTGGGGTATACACGAAGCCCACGCTGGCCAGGTGCGCGGTGTTGCGGTTGTTGCCCATCATTGCCACCGGCCCGCCGTCATCCCACACGGAGAAGATCTCCAGGCGCTGGGTGGCGATGCGCACGCCATCCAGCGGCGGGTCGGTGGGGATAGCTTCAGCGCGAAAAGCTGTGATCCATTCCGCCAGGATGGAGATGTCACCCGCTTCGGCTTTGCGGTAGAGACCGGGCGGCGATGGCGGGCGGCGCACCTGGCGCAGCGCGTACAGCCGCTCGCGCATCTCTCCATTCACCCTCTGGCCAGTGCGCTCACTCCAGGCGCGGGCGAGCTGACCGGACACCGCGCTGACCCCGTTGACAGACGGCATGGGCCACCTGCCCGCCAGCAGGCTTTCGATGACCGCATCGACCGCGCCGGCGGGGGGCGCGCCGGGCGTGAAGGCCGCCACCAGCAGCCCGTAGGGCGGTGTCATCACCGCGGCATAGGTGGGCGCGCCGCCTGCGCTCCATGTAGCCAGATAGGCGGGCTGGTTGGCATAATAATCCGGCTGCTCCAGCAGGCGCGCCACCACGCCAATCATCAGGTTGTGCAGGGCTTCATCACGGTCCAGCGCTTCCTGGGCCTGTTCCAGAAAGCCGGCGGCAGTGGGATGGATGGTGAGCATAGATCACACCTCTTTCATTTGCAGCGGCAGTGAAAACACGTGCTCCAGCGGCGGGAATTCCAGCAGGCACACCTCAGACAGCATGCCCACCAGCGGTAGGGGCAGCCGCCGGGCAATCTCCACCGCCGGGGCAATGTTCTCGGGCGGCATTTCCACCGCCAGGGTGCAGTGCGGCACCCAATTGCCAGGCAGATAATATTCGGCTGGCATGTCGCCCAGCGCATCTAATAGCTGATTGACGCGCGCGTGCAGAGCAAACAACGGCTGGCTGAAGGTTGGCGCGAGGAATACCACCGGGTCCGGCCTGGTAAAGATGCCCAAATGCGAGAATGTCAACGGCAGGGCAGGCTGCCTGGCGGCCAGGTCCCCCAAAATCTGGCGGCAGGCATCGCGTGGCAGGTCGCGGTAAATGGAGAGGGTGATGTGCGGCCGGTTGCCGGAGCGGTGCATATACGGCGCGACGTCGCTATCTGCCAGCGCCTGCCATACCGCGACGATGGCCGCTTCGGTTTCCGGGTCGAAGTATAAGGGGACAGCCAGGGTCATAGCCGCTGCTCCTTTCCTGCTCTGGCTCTATTGTGGCATGAAAGTGGAAAAGGCAGGGGCTTTTTCTCTGGAATATACCGTTCCTGTGGGGCGAGAAAGGATTGGCATGATCTCGAAAACCCTCACAGCCTCGCCCCTACTGACGTTTGCCGGTTATGCGTGCCGGCAAGGGGCACTCACACAAAACCTCAGCGCCAGCGTGCGGAGATGCCGGCCTGTGCTGTCTCGCAAATCACCCTTGAATCTATGGCGTGGGCTCGAGGGTGGGTTCTTCTGTGGGTATTGGGATAAGGCTGGGCTCGGCGGTAGGCGGCTCGGCAGTGGGTGATTCCAGGGTGGGCTGCGGCGACGGCGTGGGCGTGGATTCATCCACCGGCTGCGTGTTTTCCGGCGCAGGCTCAAGCGTTATCGTCTCTGACGGCTGTTGGGTGAGCATTGGCGTGGGCGAGGTTTCCACTGGCAGCCCAGTGGGTGTAAGCGTGAGGGTGGGCGTTGGTGAGGGGCTGGGCTGCGGGGCGGCAGCTTCTGCGCTGAGCGTGATCCCCTTGCGGCATGCTGCCGGGCCGGGGCAGGCTTTGGAACCGGGCAGCCAACCCTCGAGGTTTGTCACGCTCACTTGCGCCAGCACCCGATACATGAGCACCCCCTCATCGCCCGCAGGCAGCGTATAGCGGTAGCAATGCTTCTGCCCGGCTTTGATCTGCGGAGCGCCGGACAGGTCCACCGCCTGGCGGCGCACCTCGCGGAATGCTCCATCCTGCCCCGCCATTTGCAAAATAGCCAGGATTTCCAGATTTTCGGTGGCAGATTTGCCCTGGTTTTCCACGCAGGTCTCGAATGCGAGCTGCGGCAGCGTGCTGTTGAGCATATTGGCGGTGGTCACAGCTGCCTGTGTGCCGGTCAACTGTGCGCCCAGGTTCAAGCTTCCCGTGGCAAAGCGTGTCTCCAGACGCCGCACGGCATTGAAGTAGGCCCAGGTGGCCTGCCCCGTACCGGCCAGCGGCCAGGCCAGGATCAAGCCCGCAAGCACAGGCAGGAACAGTGTGTGGCGGGCCCGGACGGACAGCCGGTATCCGCCGCGGCGTATGCGGTGCAGCCAGCGCATTCGCGCAGGGATGCGGCGCACCACCAGACGACGGCGCTCCGCGGCGGGCAGCCGATCGATGCGCACAAGGCGCAGCAGGTTTTGTACCAGCACGAACAGCAGCACCAGTGCGGGTAACAGCACCATGATAGCCCAGCCGGCGGGGCTGCGCATCGATAACAGCACATATCCCAGCAGAGGAATGCGCAGCACAGGCGTGCCGGCAACGTTAGCGAGCGGTGTCAACCACGGGTCGGGCTGCAGGTTATTATCTCCCTGGGTGGTGAGAAATCCATCCTGCATCTGGCGCACCCGATGCGTGATCAGCTTGCCATCCCAACGGTAGGAAACGATCATGCCTGGAAGCACATCCTTCTCTGCCAGCGGCCGGAGAAAAACCAGGTCGCCCTGGCGCAAGGCAGGGGACATGCTGTTGGACAGCACCAGGCAGGCGTTAGCACGCCCGGCCAGTAACACCAACAGGAGCAGCAGGGTCAGCATGAAAGCGCCTGCACTCAGCAAGCGTTTTCCGCTGGGTAGGACGCGGTGGTCAGCGTGGTTCAATAGTTGGGATCTCCTTCCGGCCACAGCTTGCCAGCCGCGGGCTGCGGCTTTGGAGCGCCATGCTGCACCGCAATCAGCCGGATGGTATCGACGTTGCTGCTGTTCACATAGTATAGCTGATCCACGCTGCCCTTGAGCGCCACGTGAATTTTGAAGTAGCGCCAGTCCCAGGCCGCCACGCTGCCTGCCAGCAGGCTGATGACCGAACTGCCATCGCGAGGATAGAGCTTGCAGATCGAGTCATTGTATACATCGCCCAGGCTGGCTCCCCCGGCTTCCACCGCCTCAATGCGCAGCAGAAGTACGTCGCCCTGCGGTCCATCACAGAAACTGATCTTGGAATCATGATTGGCGCCCATTTGCAAGTAGATATCAGCAGAGATGGTGCTGGTATTGCGCAGCGCTACTTTTTGCTCCTGCCATTCCCCCGGGATCAGGTTGGAGAACTGCAGTGGAAAGTTGTTGACCTCATCGATCGCCACGCGCGAGGTGTTGAACTGCGCTGCTTCTGAGCGAGTGGAATTGAAATAAGCAAAGGTCATGCTGGACGTGGCAGCCAGCACCGCCAGGATGAGCACGATATTCAGGACGATCAGCTTTTTCATGGGCAAGCACCTCGTGGAAAGCGGAGGAACCAGGTGCAAACGCAGTCATTGATCGGGGAAGGTGGGAGAAACAAAAAAACCAGCCATGCTGCGGCCGGTTTCGCTATTCTGCTCGCCTGGGGTGGTGCCCAATATGGACAAGCGACCAAATGCCCTCCCCCAGGGTCATCGCATCCACCTTACCAATATATCGTGGACTTATCTATCCGTCAACAAAAACATGACATTTGTCACATTTACGCGCGAAGTTGAAAATTCCATATTGACAACGCGTTTACGCGGTCTATAATGGGTTTAGCCTGGTTGGGGGAAACAACCGAACGGCTTTCCGGTCTCAAAAAAACCTGTTCAGCTCCATACGTAGATGTTCGCGCAGCTCCGCTATCTATGCACGCACGTACGCCCGGTTCATTATTCTTACCTTTGGTATTTCTGCCTTAACGGAAAACCTCAAACGGGTAGCAGCCGCTTGAGGTAGACCGAAGGGCAGTGTTACCGGCCCTCTGCATCCACAGCCAGTATAGCCGCAGATGAGGGCTCCGTCAACTTACAGTGTGCTGACACGCGCGGGTAGCAACGCGTCGGCACCGGACGGTTGAGCGGCTGGGTCCTCTGCATCCACATCGATCCTCCCGCTCCTCGAAGAGAAAGGGGGCTTTTTGCTATCGAGGCGTTGGCTTTGAACCTGGGGTTCCAACCACATCCATCTTTTTCCACCCTGTTCAATTCTGTTGGAGGATCAAAATGAAATACACGCGTTGGTTGATTCCTGTTCTGCTGGTTTTGCTCATCGCCACGACGGTCTTCAGCGCCATGGCCTACTTCAACTCGGCCCAGACCACCACCGGCACGATCCACTCCGGAACGCTGACCCTGTTACTGTCGCAAGACGGTGCCAACTGGGGCGGCAACGTGGGCACGCCGTGGGACCTGAGCAACGCCAAGCCGGGCGACACCATCGCTGGTCGGCTGTACATGTTGAATACCGGCACGATCGACTCGGCCCAGGTCACCTTCGAGTGGGGCAATATCCTCAACAATCCATCGCACCTCGCTCTGGCACAGCATATCTTCCTGACCCACGTGTGGGACTCGAAGAACACGGCCGATGCGATTGCCCAGGTTACGGCAATGTCTGACACCAATAGCGACGGCAAAACATCGCTGGCCGAACTCGCCGCGCTGTCGGGCCGCTTTGGCTTCCCCTACGATGCCACCTCGGACGTAGAACCCTTCCTCAAAGCCGGTGAAGTTTCCTGGCTGTACATGGAATTCCAGTTCGATCCCGCGGCCGGCAACGACTTCCAGAACAACACGATGACCTACGACCTGAAGATCACCGCCGAGCAGGTACACGTTTTCCCCTAAACCAGACTGACGTTCGCAGCGTTCGTATCGGTGGCGCGGTCCCGCGCCACCGATACCCCTTTTCCGGGGGCCTGAAATGAAAAAGTTTTTCAAGGTATTGGGAAATATTATTTTTTATGGCTTGTGCCTGCTGCTGCTGCTGGTATTGGCCGGGCAGATGGGAGTTCTGCCCTTCCGTGTATTTACCATCAGCACCGGTTCGATGATCCCGGCATTCTACCCTGGTGACGTGGCCGTGATCCGCGTGGGTAGCGGCCTGGACGTACAGCCGGGGGATGTTATCCTGTTCTCAACCGGCGGCGAGCGCGTGCTGCACCGTGTGGTGCAGGTGCAGGACGGGCAGATTACAACCCGGGGTGATGCAAACCAGGAGCCCGACCGTGGCACACGCAGCCGGGCTGAGGGCAAGTTGTTGTTTACCCTGCCCAAACTGGGCTATGCCGTCGCGGCGATTCAGTCGTTGTTTTCGGCCCGTGCTGGGTAGGGGCAACTTCTGAGGTAGATAAAAACTCCCTCCCTTCCCGCATCGGGAAGGGAGGGGTTGGTAGGGTTTATTTTGTGTCTACCGCACCGGCTCGGCCAGGTGGGTGGCGCCTTCGCGCAGGGCCTGGTAGTTCGAGGGCAGCAGCTTGTGATGGCGCTCGGGCAGGTGGTCTTTGAGCGCCTTCTCGATAGCCTCCAGCGGCACCGCGGACCCGGCGGGCAGGTTCGCCAGAAGCGCGCCCAGCAGCACCATGTTGGTCATGCGGCTGTTGGCAATGCGCTCGGCGATGTCGTTACCGGGCACCAGCACCACTTTGATATCGGTGCGGGTGACGGGGCGCTCGATGATCGAGGAGTTGACTACCAGCACGCCGCCCGGCTTGACCATCTCTTCGTACTTGTCCAGCGAGGGCAGGTTCATGGCGATTACCGCCTGCGGGTAGCGCACCATCGGCGAGCCGATTTCTTCATCCGAGATGATCACGGTGCAGTTGGCCGTGCCGCCGCGCATCTCCGGCCCGTAGGATGGGATCCAGGTCACTTCGCGGCCTTCGTCCAGCGCCGCGTAGGACAGTAACTGCCCGGCGAAGAGCACGCCCTGGCCGCCAAATCCGGCAATAATAATCTCTGTCTGCATGGTTTCCCTCCGCCTAGATGCGAATTTCCGCGACGGCCTGGGAGACTTTGTAGTCACCCAGCGGATAGAAGGCAATCATCTTTTCTTCCAGCCATTGCGTTGCCTGCGGCACGTTCATGCCCCAGTTGGTGGGGCAGGTGGAGAGCAGCTCCACCAGTGAGAAGCCCAACCCGCGGCGCTGCACTTCAAACGCGGTGCGAATGGCCTTCTTGGCCAGGCGGATGTTCTTGGGGTCGTGCAGGCTGCGGCGCACGATGTAGCTGGCCCCGCCCAGGGTGGAGAGCATTTCGCTCACGCGCATGGGGTAGCCCTGCGTCTCTACGTCGCGCCCATTGACCGAAGTGGTGGTCTTCTGGCCGGGCAGGGTGGTGGGGGCCATCTGGCCGCCGGTCATGCCGTAGTTGGTATTATTGAGGAAGAACACGGTGATGTTCTCGCCGCGCGCGGCCGCGTGGACAATTTCCGCCGCGCCAATCGAGGCAAGGTCGCCATCGCCCTGGTAGGTCATCACCAGGCGGTCGGGCAGCACGCGCTTGATGCCCGTAGCCATGGCCGGGGCGCGCCCGTGTGGGCTCTGCACCCAGTCAAAGTCGAAGTAATTGTAGGCAAACACCGAGCAGCCCACCGAAGCCACGCCAACCGCCTGCTTCTGCAGGCCCATTTCGTCCAGCACTTCGGCGATGAGGCGGTGCGCCACACCGTGGGTGCAGCCCGGACAGTAATGCGTGTTCACGTCCATCAAGGATTCCGGACGGGTGTATACAACCTGTTCCATTTCGTTTACTGTGGCCATCATTTGCGTCTCCCTTAGTTCTTCGCGGCCATGCGAGCCAGCCAGCGGTCGCGCGGGTGACCTTCGGTGGTCAGCGGCGCGGTGGTCAGGTGGTGAATCTCCGCCAGGACTTCATCCGGCAGGGGCATCACGCCGCCCATGCGGCCGTAGAATTCCACCGGCACGCGTCCCATGGTGGCCAGGCGCACATCTTCGAGCATCTGCCCGCCATTCATTTCGACAACCAGCAGGCCCTTCATGCGCCGGCTCAGGGCCTCGACCACCTGGGTGGGGAAGGGCGCCACGCTGATGGGGCGCAGAAGGCCGATCTTGATGCCTTCGGCGCGTGCCTGGCGCACTGCCGAGAGCGCCACGCGCCCGGCCGAGCCAAAGCCTATCACGGCGTATTCAGCGTCGTCCAGGTAATACTCTTTGTAGCGCACTTCGTTTTCGCAAATTTCCTGCCAGCGGCGCGCCAGGCGCAGGTTGGCCACTTCTTCCGAAGCCGGGTCCATGTAAATGGAGGAGAGGAAGCGGCGCTCGCGCTGGCTCATATCGCCGTTGACGGCCCATTCGGGCACGCTGGTAGCGATGGGCGCCATGGGAGGCAGCTCAGCGGGTTCCATCATCTGGCCGATGGAGCCGTCGGTGAGCACCACCACCAGGCTGCGGTATTTCTCAGCAAGGTCGAAGGCCAGTACGGTCAGGTCAATCGATTCCTGCACGCTGGACGGGGCCAGCACGATGGGATGGTAATCGCCATGCCCGCCGCCGTGCACGATCTGGTTGTAATCGCCCTGCGAGGGCTGGATATTGCCCAGGCCGGGGCCGCCGCGCATCACATCGACGAAGACGGCCGGCACTTCGGTGCCCGCCATATACGAAAAGCCTTCCATCATCAGGCTGGTGCCCGGGCTGGATGACGAAGTGATGACGCGCTTACCGGTGCAGGCCGCGCCGTACACCATGTTGACCGCGCCCAGCTCGCTTTCCGCCTGCACAAAGGCGCGGCCCAATTCGGGCATGCGCCTCGACATGTACTCCAGCAGCTCGGTCTGTGGGGTGATGGGGTAGCCAAAGTAGGCCACCGCGCCGGCGCGGACGGCTGCTTCCGCGACAGCTTCATTGCCTTTGAGGAGTTCGCGTGCCATGGGTTCAGGCCTCCATGCCGGTGCGGGCCGCCTTGTTGACGACCTCGCGATAAACTGTGATGGCTGCCTCGGGGCAGACCACCGCGCAAATGCCGCACCCGGTGCAGCCTGCTTCGATCAGCTCGGCAGGGTGGTAGCCCTTCGCAGTGATACGTTCTGCCAGCCCCATCACGTGCTGGGGGCATTCGGTTACGCAGAAGTCGCAGCCTTTACACAACCGTTCGTTGACTTCGATCCGTCCCTTTGGGGGCATTCGATCCTCCTGGTGAAATTCAGATAAAACGGACAAAATCTGTGCTATTGCACTGATTCAAGCTTATTATCCGTTTTCGACCAGGGGTTGAGTAGTGTCAACCATCATTGGCTTGTCTAACGAAAATCCTGACAGATATGTCAGAATTCATAGCGCGCCCATAACGCGTACAAAAAATGAGGCGGACGCTTGCGTCCGCCTCATTTTTTACCGTTTTTGGATTAGTGTCCCGATCCCTCGGTAACGGTTCCCTGGAAGACATCCGGGTTATCGGGGCCTTCCACCAGCAGGTAACCTGCCAGCCCGCGTTCCATGCGCGACAGGGCATGGTCTACCAGGATGTAGCGGCCGGGGACTTCCAGCCCGAATTCCACCACCGTGGCGCCGCCCGGGGCGACCGTGGTGGTCTGCACGTCGGTCAGCGGGTCCGAGGTCAGCGAGGCCTGGTTGTAGACCCGGTCGAAGATCTCACCAATTACATGGAACGACGAGGTGAAGTTGGGGCCACCGACGCCGAAAAAGATGCGCACGGTTTCGCCGGTCTTGGCCTTGAGCGGGTGCTCGGTGGTCAGCCCGCCGACTGCGCCGTTGAAAGTGAAGTATTCGGGGTCTTCATCCAGCAGCTTTTCGACGCTGAAGGAGTTCGTGCCCTTGGTGCCCATCGGCTCGGTGGTGTACACCTCGCCCTGCATCACGTAGAACTCGTGGTCCACCGGCGCCAGGCCGCCTTCCGGCTCCACCAGGATCAGCCCGTACATGCCGTTGCTGATGTGGTGCGCCACCATCGGCGTGGCACAGTGGTAGACGTACAGCCCAGGGTTGAGCGCCTTGAAGGTGAACATGGTTTCCTCGCCGGGCTTGGTCTGGGTGGCGACTGCGCCGCCGCCCGGGCCGGTGACGGCGTGGAAGTCTACCGAGTGGGCGAACTCGCTGTTGGCGGCATTCTTCAGGTGTACTTCCACCGTATCACCCACGCGCACGCGCACGAAGGGACCCGGCAGCTTGCCGTTGAAGGTCCAGAACTTGTAGGTGGTGCCATCGGCCAGCCGGGCTTCCACCTCGGTGGTTTCCAGGTCAACGCGTACGGTTTCGGGCGTATTGCGGTTGAGCGGGCCGGGCAGGTCATCCGGCGAGCGCACGATGCTCACGTCCAGCCCTGCGGGGGCGGGGGCTTCGGCAGCGGGTGCGCCCACCAGCAGGCGGCCTTCCATGCCCGCCTGGCGGTGGCCGGGCACGGTGCAGTAATAGCTGTACGTGCCTGCTTTTTCGGCTTTGAAGGTCACCACGGTGCTTTCACCCGTGGCAGAAATCTGCTCGGTGGCTGCGCCGAGATCGGGCGCGGCCCAGTCGTGCAGCATGCCATCACCGATGGTCAGGGTGATCTCGACGACATCGCCGGGCTGGACGGACAGGTCGGGGTTGACGATGCCGTCAATTTCACCACCCACGCCGGTGAAGGCCATCTTGCCTTCCACCATGCCGGTCTTGAGCGTAAAGCGCACCGTCGGCTCGCCCAACTGCTGGTTCGGACCGATTTGCAGGGTCGTTTCGGCCGTCGTTTTTTCTACCACATTGGCATTCGCCGTTCCGGCGCAGGCGCTGGTCAGCAGTACCAGGATAGCGGCGGCGGCGAACAGCCAACGATGTGCGTTTGTTTTGAAGGGTAACATGCTTGTCCTCATGCGTTGCAGGGATGTGTGTTTTGGGTTTTATTCACGACAGGAACAAGCATACCTGATCGGGCGCGCGGTTTCTTTGCGCCAGATCAAATAAACAGATAATAAATGTCGTATTATCAAAATGGGGAATGCGGCTATTCGACCGCGTTTGGACGCGCGCGCTGCGGCAGGTCTTCCGCGATGCTCACCAGGCCGTGCGGAAAGGTGATGACGATGCGCTCGCGCGTGGCATGCACCAGTCCCTGGCCTTCCCACTGGGTCAGAATCCGGCTGACGGTGTACAGCGTGGTGCCGGACATTTCCGCCAGGTCCTGGCGCGTGATGGGCAGGTCGAGCAGCACGCCTTCGTCGGTCTTGCGCCCGGCCTGGCTGGCCAGCCGCAGAATAGCGCGCGCCAGCCGGCGCTCGACGCGCTCGGTGGCCAGCTCGCGGTAGCGGTCTTGAAATTCGCGCACCTGCACGCCCATCACCGCCAGGGCATTGAGCGCCAGCCGCGGGTACTGCTCGATCAGGGCGCGCATGGCCGCCTGCGTCCAGATCAGGGCGCCGCTTTCTTCGGCCGCTTCCGCGCTCACCGGGTAGGTTGCGCCTGCGACGATGCCGATGGCGGCGAACAACAGCCCGGGGGTGATGACTCGCATGATCACCTGCTGCCCGTCGCCCGAGAGCTGGGTGAGCTTGACCCGCCCACTGACCAGGGCGAACACCCGGTCGGCAGGATCGTCCTGATAGAACAGAAAGCTGTCTTCTTCATAGCGGGCTTCGCGCGCAGCGGCCAGCGCGGCAGCCAGCGCCTGTGGCGGCAGCCCGTGGAACAGGCTGATAGATGCCAGAAAGGCGGTGTCGGGGGTCATGCGGTCGCTCCATGCATAGCGGTATTGTACAGGAAAGGCTGGCGCGACGCTATTTGATGCATATCAAAGACAGGCGTGCGATTTTCTGGTATGCTTCATTTCAATCAGCAATACCGGCCGCGCTACTCGCGCGAATAGCAAAGGAATCCGATGGACATTGTCGATCCCAGCATGATATGGCGCCAGTATGCGGCTGCCATCGATTCGCTCGGCGCGGCGCTGCGCAACTGCCCAAATGCGCTGTGGCAGGAGCGCCTGTGGGATGACGAGCCCGGGCAGTGGGTGGCGGCGGGTTTTTCATCCTTCTGGTACCTGGGTTACCACGCGCTGTTCTGGCTGGATCTGTACCTGACCGGGGCGGAAGAGGGCTTTACCCCGCCCGCTCCGTTCGACCTGGTGGAGATGCGGGATAATGAGACGCTCCCGCGCGTGTATTCCCGCGCCGAGCTGCTGCACTACCTGGAGATTTGCCGCCAACGCTGCCAGCAAACCCTCATGGAGATGACGCCGGAAAAGGCGCGGCGGTTGTGCCGTTTTCCATGGGGCGAGCTGACCTTTGCCGAGCTGCAGTTGTATGCCATGCGCCACGTACAGGAACACGCTGCCCAACTGCATCTGCTGCTTGGCCAGCGCGCGGGCAGGGTCACCGAGTAGGCCCGCGTCTCAGGTTGATTTTTATCCGTAGAACGAACCCCTGGAAAGTGATGATGAGCCAGTCTAACCCGATCAAATCTGATACCTGCGTGGCCGACCTGCTGCGTGATTACCCGGCGGTGATCCCAGTGTTTCTCAAGCACCAGATGGCCTGCGTGGGGTGCAGCATGTCCTCTTTTGAGACGGTGGCGAGCGCGGCCTGCGTGTATGGCATCGCGCCGGAAACGCTGTTGGGCGAACTGCGCGCGGCCATTTCGCCGGAAAATACGGTATAATATTACTGATATTATCCGAATTATTCCGTTGAGAGGGCCGTCGGCATGGCGTTAGACCGTTTTGGGCGTAATATTCACTATCTTCGCATCAGTCTGACCGATCACTGCAACCTGCGGTGCGTCTACTGTATGCCCGAAGATATGACCTTCCGCCCCAAGGCCGAGCTGATGCAGGATGAGGAAGTGCTGCTGCTGGCGCGGCTGTTTGCCAGCCTGGGCTTCGATAAGTTCCGCCTGACGGGCGGCGAACCGACCGTGCGCGCCGGCATCGTCGACCTGGTGCGCGGTATTGCGCGCATCTCCGGCGTCAACTCGCTTTCGATGACCACCAATGCGGTGCTGCTGGAAAAACTGGCGCGCCCGCTCAAAGAGGCCGGCCTGCAGCGGGTCAATATCAGCCTGGACACGCTCGATCCGGGGCGATTCCGCAAGCTGACGCGTTGGGGCTCATTTGAACAGGTGTGGGGCGGCATCCTGGCGGCCGAGGCCGCCGGGCTGACTCCGGTTAAGCTCAACGCGGTGGTGGTGCGCGGTTATAACGACGCCGATGTGGCCGCCATGGCGCGGCTGACGCTGGAGCACCCCTGGCAGGTGCGCTTCATTGAGATGATGCCCTTTGCCGGGGATACCGCCTTCCAGCGCAGCCAGGTGGTCACCGCGGCCGAGATGGCGCGCATGATCGAGGCAGAACTGGGCTCACTGGAGCCGGTGAATGCCGGGGAGCTGGACGGTGAAGCGCGCGTATTCCGCCTACCGGGCGCGTGCGGCACGCTGGGTTTCATCTCGTCCGTGTCGCTGCCATTCTGCGCAAGCTGCACCCGCGCGCGGCTGACGGCGGATGGCAAGCTGCGGCTGTGCCTGCTGCGCGAAAAAGAGGTGGATCTGCTCACCCCGCTGCGCGCCGGCGCCAGCCTGGAAGATCTGCGCCGCCTGATCGTGGATAATGTGTGGGATAAGCCCTGGGGCCACGGCCTGGCGCAGGGTGAGGTGGCGCTGAACCGCACTATGAGCGAGATCGGCGGGTAACGTTTACTCGCCCTGCCTCGATTTAAACCACTCATAGGCCTCGCGGATGGCCTGCTCGACCGGGCGCGGCTGGGCGAGGCCCAATGCCGCCAGCGCCTTGCGCGTGTCGTAATAGAAACGGTAGCCGGCAAGGTAGAAGGTGCGGTAGGCGACCGGCAATGGCAAAAACGCCTGCATCAGTCGAAACGGGCCAACCAGCAGCCGCGCCATGCCAGCCGGCAGCACTAGCGCCGGAGCCGGCGCGCCGGTGACGCGCGCAATCGTGCGCACCAGCGCCGCGATGGTCATATTATCGCCGCCCAGGATATAGCGTTCACCGGTGGCGCCGCGTTCGAATGCCGCCAGGTGACCGGCAATCACGTCGTCCACGTGCACGGCATTGACGCCGCCTTCCGTCAGCGCGGGCATCCGCCGCCGCGCCACCTGCATGATGATCGAGCTGCTCTGGCGGTAGACATCGCCCGCGCCAAACACCACCGACGGGTTAACGATCACCGCGTCCAGCCCCTGGGCCACGGCCTTCTGCACTTCCATCTCGGCCAGGTGTTTGGCATAGCCGTACGGCCAGCGCTCGGGCAGGTAATTCCAGGCGTGGTTTTCATCCAGCGGCAGCGAGCGCGCGCCGCGCAGGTCGGGCACGCCCAACGCGGCCACCGAGCTGGTGTGCACCACGCGCCGAACCCCGGCGCGCTGCGCAGCGGTCAGCACGGCGCGCGTGCCTTCTACCGTGACGGCGTACATGCGCCCCAGGCTTTCCTGCCCGCCCAGCACAGCGGCGGTGTGGAACACGGCTTCCACGCCCTGCATAGGCGCGGCCAGGGTATCGGGCTGGGTCAGGTCGCCCAGGGCATGCTCCACCGGCAGCCCGTCGAGGGCGCGGGTGGGGCTGGTGGGGCGGTGGAAGGCCACCACATCGTGCCCGCGCGCGCACAGCGCACGGCACAACTGCCCGCCAAGAAAGCCGGTCGAACCCGTTACCAGCACGCGCATGGATGTTTACCTTCTTTACAGTGCTTCGAATACAGTGGCTTCGCCCTGGCCGACGCCGACGCACAGGGTTGCCAGGCCGTAGAACGGGCGCGCGGCCCCGGCGGCGCGGCGGCGCATTTCGTGCAGCAGGGTGGTGACAATGCGCGCGCCCGAGCAGCCCAGTGGGTGCCCCAGGGCAATTGCGCCGCCATTGACATTACTGTTCGCTTCCGGCAGGTCCAGCGCGCGCAGCACGGCCAGCGCCTGCACCGCGAAGGCTTCGTTCAGCTCGGCCAGGGCGATATCACCCACCACAAGGCCGGCGCGCTGCAGTGCCTTGCGTGTAGCCGGTATAGGCCCCAGGCCCATGACACGCGGCTCGACGCCCGCGGCGGCAGCGCTGACCAAACGCGCCAGCGGGCGCAGCCCGAGCGATTGGGCGCGTTCGGCGCTCATCAACAGCAGCGCGGCGGCGCCATCGTTCAACCCGGACGAATTCCCGGCGGTGACGCTGCCGTCTTTGCGGAATGCCGGCCGCAGCCGCGCCAGGCTCTCCAGGGTGGTATCACGCCGCGGGCGCTCGTCGGTGGTCACCAGAAGCGGGTCGCCTTTGCGCTGGGGGATGCTCACCGGCTCGATCTCCTCCGTGAAGCGGCCGGCATCGATGGCGGCGATGGCGCGCTGGTGGCTTTGCAGCGCGAAAGCGTCCTGTTCGGCGCGCGTGATGCCGGTCTGCGCGGCGATATTCTCGGCTGTTTCACCCATCGACTCGGTGCCGTACAGCTCCTGCATTTTGGGGTTGGGGTAGCGCCAGCCCAGGGCAGTATCGTAGGCGGTCAGGTTGCCAAATGGGTAGCCCTGCTCGGCCTTGGGCAGCGAGTAGGGGGCGCGTGACATGCTCTCCACGCCCCCGGCGATGTACACGTCGCCGTCGCCGCAGCGGATGGCGCGTGCCGCGGCGTTGATGGCGCTGAGGCCCGAGGCGCACAGGCGGTTAAACGTCACGGCCGGCACATCCACCGGCATCCCGGCCAGCAGGGTGGCCATGCGCGCAACGTTGCGGTTATCCTCGCCGGCCTGGTTGGCGCAGCCCAGATAAACTTCTTCCACCAGCGCCGGGTCGATCGCGGTACGTCGCAGCAGCGCACGCAGCACGTGCGCGGCCAGATCATCCGGGCGGACGGCGGCCAGCGCGCCGCCCAACGCGCCCACGGGGGTACGCACGGCATCAAGAATGACGACTTCGGTCATGTGCTTCTCCTTGAAGGTTGCTCTGCGAAGATTGTACCATTGTTGCCCACCCGTCAGGCGCGGCGGCTCGCGGGTAGGAACTCACTGTTCCCGGCCAGTTGTATTTTGTGTGAAAAAATGTTAGTATTATCAAACCATCTCACTAACCAGCTTGTAGGGGGAATCAACTTGTGCAAGTTTCATGCCGGGCGTATAATCCCGGTATCCCAGCTCGTCCAGTTAAAGGTATCTCGCTTTTGTTACTTCAGGTGGGGACGTAGCAGCATTCTTGGTCGAAGTTTGAAAGCGGGGGCTTTGTATGCATGCATCAATCTCGTTACGACGATTGATCCAGGTTCTCCTGGCGACAGCCGCGCTACTCTTGTTGGCGGCGTGTACCACTGCACCTGCTGATTCTCAATCCACGCTGCCCCCGGGCGCCTACCCCGTAGACCCCGTTTTCCGAGAGTTTTATCATATGCTTGGCGGACAGGCCGTGCTGGGCTATGCGATTTCTCCTGCCAGCGGGTCTGCGCCGCTGTGCCAGTTTACGACCGCGGTGCAGATGTGCTATGATCCCGGCGCGCCCGATTCGGCGCGCTTTTTGCTGCGCCCGCTGGGGGTAGATCTGGTGGAAGCTGAGCCGCCGGACTTACTGCCCGAGAGCGGCGGCAAGCAGGTGGACGGCTACCAGATTTACGATGAATTCGTATCGCTGTACGAGCGCTTGAAAGGCGCGCGATATGCCGGCCGCCCGCTGACCAAGGTGCGCATCAACTACCAGCAGCAGCGCATAGAGCAGTACTTTGAAAACGTTGGTTTTTATCGCAGCCTGGATACGCCCGCCGGCAAGGTAAAACTGGTGGCCTACGGCGCGGCAGTGTGCCGCGAGGTGTGCGCATACCAGCCGGCTGAAGAAGGCGTGATGATTGGCGGGCAGGCCCCGGTTGAGCAGATATTTTCGCGCCAGATCCTGCGCATGGGTGGCGCGGGCGTGTTTGGCCAGCCGCTGACCCAACCCTACCGCGCCGTGGACGGCAGCCTGGAGCAAGTGTACGAAAAAGTGGTGCTCTATGCCCCCGGCGGCGTGCCGAACAACATGCGCCTGCGCCCGGCGCCGATCATCCTGGGCACGGCGTTTTCGCTGCCCGGCCCGCGCATCAACGACACGCGCATGGTTTTCTACCCCGTGCAGGGCGACCAGGGCTACAACGTCCCCACGATTTTTGACCGGTTCATCGCGCGCCACGGCGGCGCGGAAATCTCGGGCCAGCCAATCTCGGAAGTGATGCAGGTGCGCGCCTCGACCAT
Source organism: Longilinea sp. (assembly GCA_039810245.1). GTDB lineage: Bacteria > Chloroflexota > Anaerolineae > Anaerolineales > Anaerolineaceae > CALDSL01. Next base: position 114,358 of record JBDHWQ010000007.1, read on the forward strand.
CTACCGGCAGTGCTTCGAGAATTACTGCCTCGATTTCGACCCCGCCGCGCCCAAAGATTTGCAGGTGCAGCTCGCGCCACTGGGGCAGAGCTATATCGGCCAGCAAGGGGTGGGAGATGCCGCGGTGCGGCCCTTCCAATTTACCCCTGAGACGGTGATCCTCAGCATCGGCGATTTGCAGCCGCAGATCCGCGCCGACGCCGAGCAGTCGATTATGATGATGGTGGTGCAGCGCAAAGACCAGCGCCCCATCCCCAACGTGCAGGGTGAGCTGACGGTATTCCTGCCCGGTGGGCAGACGTTCGTGGCGATTTTCCCACCCACGGACGCCAATGGTGTGTCCAGCGTGAGCGTGCCGGCCCAGCCGCAACTTGCCAACGGCACGCTGATCACCTACCAGGTGTGCGTGACGCCGGATGCCGGCCAGACCGTGTGCGTACCCGAGTCGTATCTGATCTGGAATAATCCGTAGGAGAATTTTCCGGTCAGGTAGTACTCTTTTACGGTTGGGGGACCTATCCCCACGGCCCCCTTCGCTCCCCGTTTCGAGGTGAGAAGAGGCCGGGGATGGTAGAGGTTCTTTCCTTTATGGCCGCGCCTGGGCCAACAGCGCAACGCGAGCGATGGGCGCGCCAGTGCTGTAGACGCTGACGGTAAATGCTGCCTGGCCGCCGGGGGGCAGCGGGGCGTCGGCTTCCCAGCGCCGCGCACCAACGATGTTGCCACCCGCGTCGTAGGCTACCGCCGCCACCCACGCCTGGCGCGCGTCCATGCCGCTGTCGCTCAAGCGCAGCACGCCGCTTGCCTGCGCGGACAAACCGCCATCAGCGATCTCCACCGCCGTCTCCGCCACCTGTGCGTCGAGGTAGCGGCCCTCGCCGGCCACCGGCATGGCGGTCAGCAGCTCGGCGCCGGCGCTGAAATCGGCCGGGACAGGCGCGGGGAAATAGGCCACCAGTGGCAGCTCGTCGCCGGGGGCCAGCCGGTCGAGCGGGGCCAGCGCAGTCTGCGAAAGGATCTGACCGCTGGCGCGGTCGGCCAGTCGTACCACCGCCGACAGGTTTTCCAGCGCCGCGCCGGTGGTGTTGCGCACCGGCAGGAAGCACCAGGCGCCGCCGTCGCGCGCCGTTGCGCAGCTCACCGGGCGCACTTCCAGCGGCACCGGCGTCAGCGTGGGGATGCCGGTGGGCTGGCCCGCGTCGGGTTTCGCGCCGGCGGGGATCAGCAGCACCGTGCCGATGCTCATCGCGCTGGGGTTGACGTTGGGGTTGGCGGCCATCAACTGCTCGAGGGTGATGCCGTAGCGGAAGGCGATGCCGCCCATGTCTTCGCCGCGCGCCACGCTGTGCTGGCGCGGGGTGGGGCTGGGCGAGGGCAGCGGCGTGGCCGTGCCGGGTGGCGTGGGGGTGGCGCTGGGGCGCGGCGTGGCGCTGGCGTAGGGGGTGAAGGCAGCCATGTTCCCGGCATTTGGGGACAAGGTCCCGGGGTTTGGGGACGCGGCCGCGGCCTGTGTGGGCGCAGCGCCCTGCGCGCCGCAGGCGGAGAGCAGCACGGCAACCAGCAGGGCCAGGGGAGCGAATTTAAGACGCATAGGCGCATTATACTGTATCGTTTCCGGGCTATACAATCTTGCAAGGTAGCCACGGACGGCGTGCCGCAATCTTGTTGCCATGTTTTTGCTATGCTACACTGGAAATATGGCCGCCGAAGAAACCCTCTACGCTGAAGTGCTGTCCGCCATCGACTCGGGAGATAAGAACCGCGCTCGCGATCTACTCTCCCGCTTGCTGAAAACCAACTCCGAAAACCCGCGCTACTGGCTGTGGATGAGCACCGTGGTCGAAACGCCCAAAGAGCGCGTTTATTGCCTCAAAGAGGTGCTGCGCCGCGACCCGACCAACGAGACTGCGCGCCGCGGGCTGATCCTCAGCGCGGCGGCGACAGACGAGGCGATTACCGCTCCGGCTGCGCTGCCGCGCCGCAACTGGCAGGCCGCCCTGGCCGGCGAGACCCGTCCGGCGCGCCCCGCCTGGCAGACGGCCGTCACCGCCGGTGGCGCGGCGCTGCTGGTGCTGCTGGTGCTGTTGGGCATCTTTGGCGGGCGCATCTTCTCCGCCATTCGCGAGGCCGGCGTGGAGCGCCTGCCCACCGTAGATGTTGCCATGCTGGCGCTGGCCAGCCCAAGCGCGACTGAGCCGGCTAAAGCTGCCGCCACACAGGAAGGCAGCCCGCAGCCGCTATGGATGCGCCTGGACTCCACCTATACGCCCACCCCGCTGGCGGTCAACACGCCGCACCCGCGCACCGAGGCTTACCGCTCGGCACTGCGCGCCTACGAGCGCGGCGAGTGGAGCGCGGCGCTTAACCTGTTCCAGCAGGTTGTCACCGCCGAGCCGGATGCAGTGGATGCGCTGTTTTACATGGGCGAGGTCACGCGCCTGGATGGCAATCCGGCTGCCGCGCTGGAACTGTACCGCAAGGCCATCGCGCGCGACGCAAACTTTGCCCCGGCCTACCTGGGCGAATCCCGCGCGCTGCTGGCTGACAACCCCAAGGCGGTCAAGGATGCGCGCAAGTCGCTGGAGACCGCGCTGGAGCTCGACCCGAATTTGATCGATGTATACACCGAGCTTTCCGCGCTGCTAGTGAATCAGGGCGAGGCCCAGGCAGCGGTCGACTTGCTGGCCTCTGCGCCGCCCGCCGCGCTGGACAGCCCATTGTTCGTGCTGGCCCTGTCTCGCGCCGAACTGGCCGCCGGGCAATTCGAGGACGCCGCCGGTGACGCCGCGGAAGCGATCAAACTGGATGTCACCCTGCTGGCTGCTTACCGTACCCGGGCCGAAGCTTTAATCCAGGCCGGCGATGCGCGCGCCGCGCTGTCTCCGCTGCAGACGTACACTGCTTATGAGACCGAGGACTCGCAGTCGCTGGCGTGGTTGGGCAAGGCTTACCTGGCGAATGAGCAGCCCGGCAAGGCGCTGGATGCCTTCCAGCGCGCGCTGGCGCTGGATGATAGCCTGGCTGATGCTTATATCGAGCGCGGTCTGCTCTATTTGGAACAAGTGGACGGCGAGCGTGCCCTGGCCGATTTTGAGGCGGCTTACAAAGCGCTGCCGAAGTCGTTCCCCGCCGCGCTGGGGCTGGCGCGAGCGCAGTTCTTGCAGGATGAAGCCGGGTCGGCCTACATGCAGCTCAACCGCGCTGAAGGGCTGGCGAAAACCGACTCTGAGAAGGCGCAGCTATATTACTGGCGCGCGCTCTCCCTGGAACGCTTGCCCGACCAGACCGCGCAGATACGCTCTGCCGCCGTGCGTGATTGGGAGGCACTGCTGGCCCTGCCTGAGAAGAGCGCCCCGGCCGCATGGACGACCGAAGCGCAAAAGCACCTGGCCGCGCTGTACACCTCCACTATCACGCCCAAACCGGCCACTGCCACGCCCACACCCAAAGCCACGCGCGCCCAGCAGAAGTCCGCCACGCCGACCCGCAAGCCGTGAGCGCGGTTTTCCATTACAATATCCACAGCCGGTAGGTAATGGCCGGCTTCCGGATAGAATTATGACTGGAAACCCCTCGCGTACAAAAAGCATGCACAAGCAGCAGCAGGTGATGCTGGCGCGTCGCGGCCGGCAGGCGCATGCGCGCCCGGCGCGCGGCGCGGCCTGGCTGGTGGTGGCCGGGGCGTTGGCCGCGCTGGCGCTGCTGGCCGCCGGGCTGTGGTGGGCCAACCTCACCGCCGGGCTGCCGTCCATCGAGCGTCTGCCGGCGCTGCTGGAGGCCGGCCGCGGCATGTACCTGCAGCCCACGCGCTTCTACGACCGTGAAGGGCAGGCCGAGCTGTACGCGCTGGAAAACCCCGGTATCCCGCGCCGCTACCTGTGGGTGGACCCGGCCAACGCCGACCACTTTTCACCGCTGCTGGTGCAGGTGACGCTTTCCGCCGCCGACCCGTCCTTCTGGGGTCACCCGGGCAGCACCTTTGCCAGCCTGCTGCGGCCGCAACCGGTGACGCTGGCCGAGCGTCTGGCCTACGCCATGCTGCTGGACGATGAGCCGGCCGGTGGGCGGCGCGCCCTGCGCGCGCGGCTGCTGGCGCTGCAGATCACGCGCCATTACGGCCGCGCGCAGGTGCTGGAGTGGTATCTGAACAGCGCCAGCTACGGTCACCTGGCCTATGGCGCGGAGAGCGCGGCGCAGCTTTACCTGGGTAAATCCGCGTCGCATCTCAGCCTGGGCGAAGCCGCGCTGCTGGTGGCGGCGCAGCAGTCGCCGGCGCTCAATCCGCTGGACGCGCCCAAGGCAGCGCTGGAGAACCAGCGCGCCGTGCTGGATGGCCTGCTGGAACTCGGCTTTATCAGCCAGAATGATTACCTGGCCGCGCGCGCCGAGCCGCTGCAATTGCGCGCCGGCGACGCTCCGGTTGAGCCGCAGAGCGCTTTTCTGCGGCTGGCGCTGGCCGAAGTGTCGCAGCGCTTTGGGCAGGAGCGCGTGGAGCGCGGCGGGCTGCGGGTGATCACCACGCTGGACGCCAACCTGCAGCAGGAAGTGGACTGCGCCGCGCGCGCGCAATTGGCGCGCATGGCCGGGGCTGCGGCCGTACCCCGCGCCGACGGTCGCGCCTGCGAGGCGGCCCGGCTGCTGCCCCCGCTGCCGCCCGCGCGCGGTGAACTGGGCGGCGAAACTACGGCCGGCGCGCTGGTGCTGGATATATCCAGCGGCGAGGTGCTGGCTTATGCCGGCGGCGCGGAGCTGTCAGCCAGCCAGCCCGGCTCGCTGCTCACCCCGTTTGTGGCGCTGAGCGCCTTTGCGCGCGGCCTGGGACCGGCTTCATTGGTGTGGGACCTGCCGGCCGGCGAGCAGCCCGCCGCGCTGACCGCGCCCGCCACCTTTCACGGCCCTGAACGGCTGCGCACCGCGCTTCTGCACGACGACCTGGCGCCGTTTGCGCGCCTGCTGGAACAACTTGGCCCGCAGACTACCTGGGGGCAGGCCGGACTGTTGGGTCTGCGCGGGCTGGAGCGACCGGCGGGCGACCTGCCGCTGCTGTATGCCGGCGGCGATGTTGCGCCGCTTTCACTGGCGCAGGCGTATGCTACCTTTGCCGCACTGGGCCGGCAGACCGGCGAGCCGGCGCCGGATGGCAGCCTGAAACCGGTGCTGGTGCGCGCGGTACAGGCGCTGGATGGCACGCTGCTCCAGGCCGCGCCGAATGCGCAAAGCGTAAACGTGCTGGCCCCCGAGCTGGCGTACCTGGTGCATGACGTGCTGCGCGACGCGGCCGACCCCGCGCTGGCGCCTACGCTTGCGCTGGCGATCGACCGCCCGGCCGCGGCCAAAACCGGACAGGCGGACGGCGGCGCGCAGGCCTGGACGGTGGGCTATACTCCGCAGCGGCTGGCGCTGGCCTGGCTGCGCGCCGGTGACGGCGGCGCCGCGCTCGACCCGGCGCTTGCCGCCGGGCTGTGGCGCGCGGTGCTGTTAACTGCTGCGCGCGACCTGCCGCCCCAGGATTGGAGCGTCCCGAGCGACGTGGTCACGCGCGATGTGTGCGACCCCTCGGGGCTGCTGCCCACCGCCGACTGCCCCAACGTGGTCAGCGAAGTGTTTGCCAGTGGCAGCGAGCCGCAAACCGCTGACACGCTCTACCGCCGCGTGCAGATCAACCGCGAGACTGGCCGGCTGGCGACAGTCTTTACCCCGCCCGGGCTGGTGGATGAGCAGGTGTTCCTTGTAGCGCCGCCCGAAGCGCGCGCCTGGGTCGAGAGCGCCGGGCTGCCACAGCCGCCCGAAGATTACGACGCCATCCAGCCAGAAGCCCCGCTGGCGGATGCCAACATCCAGCAGCCGCGGCTGTTCGCCAGCCTGCGCGGCCGGGTGGAAATTCGCGGCACGGCAGCCGGGGATGATTTTGTCTCCTACCGCGTGCAGGCCGGGCAGGGGCTAAACCCGCGCGCCTGGCTGCCGGTAGGCGAAGAGCAGGCGGCGCCGGTTGAGAATGGCGTGCTGGCCGCGTGGGACACCGTTGGGCTGGACGGGCTGTGGGCGCTGCGCCTGCAGGTGGAGCGCTCCGGCAACCGGCTGAACACAGCCGTAATCCAGGTGACGGTGGACAATGCCCCGCCATCGGTGCGCGTGGTGTACCCGATTCAGGGTGGCACAGCGCTGTCCTCAAGGCAGGGCACGGTGACGCTGCAGGTGCAGGCGGACGATAACATGGGCGTGGCGCGCGTGGAATGGCGCATGGACGGCCGCCTGGTGGGTGAGCGATTCACCCCGCCCTTCACCCTGCCCTGGGCGGCCACGCGCGGCCGCCACACGCTGCAGGTCACGGTCGAAGACGAGGCCGGGAACCGGGTGCAGAGCGAAGAGATCGTCTTTGAAACACACTAGCCCGCGCGAAGCGCGGGCTAGTGTGTTTCAAAGATTGTTTTGTGCTAATCCAAAATCAGCTTATCTCTACGGAAGCGGCGCGTGGCGGCTGCCAGCAGGGCGATATCCGCGATGACCAGCAGGCCGAGGCCGCCGGCGGCAAGCTGGCGCAGGTTGAGTTGTGACAGCGCCTGGAACAGCGGCCGGGAGATGCTGTCTGGCAGTAACTGCAGCACCAGCGGCAGCATCCACACCGCCAGGAAGGCCAGGCTCATTTTCTGGTAGGCCTGGCGTGTGGTGGCCGAGCGCAGCGATACCAGCACACCGATACTGCTGATCAGCAGCGCGGCCAGCAGGCTGAGCGCCACCGCTCCGGCGAAGATGTTGAGCGGGTAGAACTTGAGACCCCCGCCAGGGTAAGCGATATTGACCGTGACAGCGCCAATCAGGATGGCCAGCACCGCCATGCCCCAGCCATACAGCACCGCCGCACTGATCTTGCCAAACAGGATCGCCCGGTCAGGCAGGCGGCTGGCAAGCAGCGTTTCCAGTGTGTGGCGCTCGCGCTCGCCGGCGAACGAATCGGCCACAATTCCCATCACCAGGAACAGCGGCAGCCACGACCAGGTGAGGATGCCGGTAGGGTTGGTGAGCCACAGCGCGCCCATTTGCAGTGGGAAGACAACGCCGGCCAGCCCCAGCAGGATCGCCAGGTTGATGAGGGTGCTGCGCACGCTGCCGCGCAGCAGGAAAATCTCTTTGAACTCTTTGCCCATCACGGTCAGGATGTCGGTGATCATTTCTCTTCCTCTACCAGGTCTAAGAATGCTTCTTCCAGGCTGGCGCGGCCCTTGCGCACCTCATCCAGCAGCGCGCCGTGCTGGATCAGCGTGGCCACGATTGGGGCGCTGTCGGCTTCGGGGCGCAGGTTGATCGTCAGGCCGCCGTTAGCGCGCTCCACGCCGGTCACGTCCGGGTAGGCGCGCAGCGCGTCCAGCGTGGCCTCGCTGATGTTGCGCCCCACCACTTCGACGCGGTTGGCGTGCTCGCCGCGCAGGCTCTGCGGTGAGCCGACCGCCAGCAGCCGCCCCTGGCGGATGACCGCCACCTGGCTGCACAATTTTTCCGCTTCGGGGAGGTTATGCGTGGTAAGGAACACCGTCACCCCCTGGCGGCTGACCAGCGTTTGCAGGTCGTCGCGCAGCGCCGCCGCGGCCACCGGGTCCAGCCCGGCGGTAGGCTCATCCAGAAATACCAGCTTAGGATGATGGAACAGGGCACGCGCCACGGCCAGCTTTTGCTTCATACCGCGGCTCCAGCCGTTGACAATTTCCTTGCGCCGTTCCCACAGGCCAAACCCATCCAGCAGTTCCCTGGCGCGTGCCTGGCGCTCAGCGGCGCTCATGCGCCACGCGCGGCCGTAAAATTCCAGGTTATCCTCGGCGGTCAGGCGCTCATACAGCCCGGTGTGCTCCAGCAGCGCGCCGCACTGCTCGCGGATGCGCGCGCCGCCCGTGCGCGTGTCTTCACCAAACACTTCGGCGCGCCCGGCCGATGGTTCGAGCAGGCCCAACAGCAGGCGGATGGTGGTGGTCTTACCCGCGCCGTTCGGGCCGAGGAAGCCGAAGGCAATCCCGGCCGGTACGTCGAAACTGATCCCGTCCACGGCGCGCACGCTGCCAAAGTGGCGTGCCAGGTCCTGGGTGCGGATGACAGGGTTCATGTATTACTCCTTAGGGAAACTTTGAATGATCTGGCGGAGCTTTTCGCGGTAAGCCTGGAACGCGGCCCGCCCTTGCGGGGTGAGACGCAGCAGTGTCTGCGGCACTTTACCGCGAAAGCTCTTATCGATATCGACGTAGCCCGCCTCTTCCAGTTTACTCAGATGCGCCGAGAGATTGCCCTTGGTCAGCCCGGTCTCGCGCAGCAGGTAAACGAAGTCAGCGCTTTCGACGGCGTACAGGATGGTGACGATTAACATGCGCGCCGGCTCGTGGATCAACCGGTCGACGCTGCTGATGCCGTGGCGGTCGGGGGCGGGATTGGGCGCGGTCATGCCGGATCGTCCTCGCCGGCCGGCCGCGTGGCCGCCAGGTAGCGCGCCAGGGTGACCGCGCCGCCCACCAGCCAACCCAGCCCAAACAGGGCGAAGAAAAATGCGCTCTGGCGCACGTCATCCAGCCCCAGCCAGCCGGCGGTCGCGCCCACCAGCAGGGCGTAAGCGGCCAGCAGGTAGAAGCGCGGCAGGAGAAAGCGCCGGCCCAGGAAGGCCACGCTGATGGCCAGCAGAGCGCCGATCAGGATGGGCGTCACCGCGCGGCTGCTGGCAGCCGTTTGGACAAATGCCACCAGCGCGCTGACGAGCATGGCGATGATGGCGGCCAGCACCATGCGGTTGGTGCGGCGCGGCTTGCGCGGCAGCGCCACGTAGCCGGTGCGCGGGTAGGTGAGGCGTTCTTTGAGCGCGCGCACCGCTTTGCCGCCCAGCCACCACAGCCCCAGGAATCCCAGCATTTGCGCGAAGACGACCACCAGTTCGGTGGCCCCGTTGGGGACCAGGTCGAAGACCAGGAAGGAGAGGCCGAAGAGCCCCAGCATCACGCCGATGGCAATTTCACCCAGCCCGTCGACGTACCAGTAGCCCTGCGTGCGCCGGATCACGGTATCAATGTCGTTTTGCATAAGATGCTCCGCATACAAGTTTGTATTGCAAACCAGTATGCATATCTTACGACGCTTGGCAAGGGTTGTCAAGGGGTGAATGTTTGTCAAAACCGCGGGGCGAGGTGGGAAAGAGCGTTTCACCAGCAACCGGTAGGGGCGAGGCTTTTGGGTAAGATGCGGATAGGCTCCTATTGCGCCTCGCCCCTGCGCAGGAACGCGTATGGCGCCCGGGAACTTCCATGCCGCGTGCGGCGTCTTTAATCCACAAGCATGTGCTATGCTTTGCCTATGGAACCCCTTACCCTCCTCACGATCGGCCACTCAACCCACGCGCTGGATGAATTCCTGCGCATGCTCCACGCGCACGGTGTGGCGTTGCTGGTCGATATTCGCACCGTGCCGCGCTCGCGGCGTAATCCGCAGTTCAACCGTGATGAGCTGCCGGCGTCACTGGCCGCCGCCGGCATCGAGTACATTCACCTGCCCGAGCTGGGTGGCCTGCGCAAGCCGCGCCCCGATTCGATGAATGCGGCGTGGAAGAATGAGAGCTTTCGCGGCTACGCCGATTACATGCAGACCCCCGAGTTTGCGTTCGGGTTGGAGCGGCTCATGGACCTGGCGCGTGAGCGCCGCGTGGCCATCATGTGCGCCGAGGCCGTGCCCTGGCGCTGCCACCGCTCGCTGGTGGCCGATGCGCTCACCGCGCGCGGCTGGCTGGTGGAACATATTATGAGCGAGAAACAGCGCTCGCCGCACAAAGTCACGCGCTTTGCGCGCGTGGAAGGCGAGCGCGTCACCTACCCGGCGCCGGAGGATGCTTCCACGGAAGTGTGACCCCCTTGACAATCCCCGCGTTCCGCTTGACAATCAGTTTGTCCGCCCCTTGTACTTTGGGGCGCAGGGGCAAACCATCCCATTCCATTCCCCGCACGCAGTTTGTGCAACCGTAAATGGAGAGAAGATCATGAACCCAACCTGGAAAACTGCCGCGAAATTCTGGATGGCCATCAGCCTGATGCTGGTGCTGGCCGCCTGCAACACCGCGGCGCCCACCATCACTGTGCTGCCCACCACCGATCTGGGCGCGCTGCGCACCGAGGTCGCCGCCACTGTGCTGGCACAATGCGCCGCCCAGTGCGCGCTGACGCCCACCATCACGCCTATCCCCACCAACACCGCCACCGCCACCGCTACGCTTTCGCCCACGCCAACCGGCGGCACCGAAACCGCCCCGGTCGGCACCGGCGTGGCTGGCAACCGTCTCAAATGGATCTCGCAGACCGTGGCGGACGGTACGCGCATGGCGCCCGGCTCGACTTTTAACATGACCTGGCGCGTGCAGAACGCCGGAACAGTAAGCTGGACGCCCAACTACCGGCTGCGCTTCTTTAGCGGCGACCGCTTTGGCGCGCCGGCCGAAGTGCTGCTGGGCCAGGAAGTGGCCCCTGGCGAGCTGGTGGATATCACCATCCCGATGAAGGCACCTGCTACCCCGGGCGAATACAGCACCAACTGGATCATGTCCACCGAAGTACGCGGCAACTTCAACGAGCCGATCTTCCTCAAGATCGTGGTCGTCGCCCCCGGCACCGCGGCCAGTACGCTGGTTGCTCCCACCCAGGCTGCCACAACGGCAGCCGCCACAGTCGCCCCCACTACGGCGGAAACCCCGGCGGTCACCGTCACGCCCTAGCGGCGCGCTCCCTATAGAATCAGGCAAAACCGGCGCCCGCGCCGGTTTTGCATATCTCAGATGGAGCTTTACGATGGACGTTCCCCAATATTCCCCGCTGCGCTCGCTGGTACGCGCCACCGGGCTGCTGCTGCGCGGGCGCGTGCATTTTCCGCGCCAGCGGCTGGGCCACTGGCTGGAGATTGACGGCCGGCGCTGGATTATCTTTCGCGAGATCCGCGTAGATGCGCAGCCTGGCGCAGCGGCGCAGCCGGGGGCAGCCTTCCAGCCGGTGTTTCACCTGCGCGGCATGGGTGCGCGAGCGAACATGCTGTTTTCGTGGCTGCCTATCTTATTTTTCATCGGCCTGCCGGGATTTCGCTCCAAGCTGTGGCTGTACGATCCGCGCAGCGGAGACTTCTCCGGCTGGTATCACTGGGAGCGGGTGGAAGATGCCCGGCGCTACCGCGCGTCATTTGCGGCGCGCTTTATGATCCGGCGCTCACTGCCCGGTTCGGTTTCATTTCGCATACTGCCCGCCGCGGACGGCGGTACACGCGTTTGACGCGTTGCGGGAAAGTCCTATAATTAAGCGTGGCTGTCGAAAGATACATGACACCCGGCAGCCACATCATCCTAAGAGGAGCGCTGGTTTCCATGTATAACGCTTTTTTGTCGCTGCATAGCATCATCCGTTGGGTGGTGCTGATCCTGGCCGTGCTGGCCCTCATTCGCATGTACTTCGGCGGCTGGATGGGCCGCAAAGCCTACAGTAAGGCCGACGACCGCGCCAGCCTGCTGTTCGTGACCCTGCTGGACATCCAGCTTCTAATCGGCATCATCCTGTACTTCTTCCTCAGCCCCGCCACCACATCGCTGCTCAACGGTACAGGCAGCATGGCCGCCCCGCTGACGCGCTACTTTGGCGCAGAGCACGCCGCCATGATGCTGCTGGCCGTGATTGTAGCGCACGTCGGGCGCGCGCAGTCGAAGAAGGCGCCGGATGCGCGCGGCAAGTTCCGCCGCGCGGCCATCTGGTACACGGTGGCGCTGGTGCTGCTGCTGGTCGGCATCCCCTGGCCGTTCCTGCCCACCGGCCGCCCCTGGTTCCGTTTCCAATTCTAAAGAAATACAATTAGGCAAACCAAAAAGAGGCCGCGTTCGCGGCCTCTTTTTGGTTTGCCTAATTATTTACAACAAAGTTCAAGGCGTATTGCGCGTCGGCGTAGCCGGGGCGCGCTTCCAGCGCCTTCTGGAACGACTTAATCGCTTCCTCGCGCTTGCCCTGGCGGTACAACGCCCAGCCCTTCCACAGCAGCGCCTCTTCGGCATTGGCCGTGATCTGGAGCGCGTAATCGGCCAGCGTGTTCAGGTCGTCGATGCGGTTGGTGTGGAAGTAGGCGATGAACGGCCCGAACTGGTAGCGCAGCATGCGCTGCGGCAGCTTGAGCTTGCGTGCTTCATCGTAAGCCGCGGCGGCTTCGGAATAGCGCTCAAAGTACGTCAGGTTGCTGCCCAGGTTAAACCAGGCGAAGCCGTTTGTCGGGTCGCTCTCGGTCTCGGCCTTGGCCGCGTCCAGCGCGTTCTGGCGGTTGACATCCGGATCCCAATTTTCACCCAGAATCTGGCGCACGTCGGCTTCTTTCTCGGGCGGGTAAGCGTAAATATACACACGATTGAAGATCTGCCAGTCGCGGTCAAGCTGGTCATAGGTCTGGCGGATATTGGCGCCTTTTTCCGAGTCCTGGGTGATAAAGGTCTGGGTGGCGTCGTCGTAGCCGGTGAGTAGCAGGTAATGGCCCACCCAGCGATCGTCGTTGACCCAGAATGTCTTTTCCACCTTGAAGCCCGATTCAACCATAATGGGCATGCCCGCGGCGATGAACTTCTTGAGCACGTCCATCGTTCCGCCTACGCGATAATCCGATAGCAGCCAGCCGCTGCGATTGCGCGCGTAGAACATCAGCTCTTCCACGTTCACATTACGGTCAGCGCGGATGGGCTTGATCTCATCCGAAATCGTTTTCTGATCGCCCTTCCAACCGTAAAAGCGCAGGTACATTGACAGCGTGGCCGGGCCGCAGGCGTTCAGGTCTTCCTTTTCCCACTGCGGCGGCTCCAGCTTGACCGCACCGGGGATGGGCGTGGGTGTCAGTGTGGGGGTGGGCGAAAGCTCGGGCGTGGGCGTAGCGGTAGCGGGCTGGGTTGGGGTGGCGGTGGGCACTTCGCTGCCCGCTGGCGTGGGCGTGCTGGCCGCGGCCAGGCCGGCCTGGGTGGGCGCAGCGGTGGGCATCTCCTTCACCGGGTTAATCCAGCTCCTGACATTGATCAGCGCGTATTCCACGCGCCAGCCGACTTTCGCGTTGACTTGCGGAATCTGGTACAGCACCGCGCCGATGATGCACAACCCGGTGGCGGCGAACAGCGCCCCGAGCAGCATGCTGCGGATGGTTGACGTTCTCTGGGACATAGGCGGTATTGTACCACGCAAAAAACGCAATCGCGCAAGGGGCGTATCAATAGCGGAGTGTTTTTGCCCGGTTAAAAGCGTTGTGCCCGGCCCTGGCCGGGCACAACGATCATCACGCAAAAGCGATTACGGCTGCTGCGTCGGTTGGGCGGTAGACTGCTGGGTCGCCTGTCCGGTAGGCTGCGCCGAGGGGCGCGCCATGGGGACGAACTGGCTCCAGTAGTCAAACGTGCCCTGGTCCACCATGCCATTCACGATCGAATAGGCCGGGGCGTTCTGCAGCACGCTCAAATCCACCAGCAGCACCAGAACCGGGCGCTCAAGGCGCGAGGCATTCTGGCCCACCGGGCCACCCGTGATAGGCGCTGCGTGGGTCTGCACCGTGGGAACCAGCGTGGTTTGGGCTACGCCGGTAGCCAGCGCCTGGGTGCCAGGGGTGGGCGTGCCGGTGACCTGGTTGCCGGTGACACCGTTATTGCTGGTGCGGAGAAACGCAGTATCGTAGAACAGGTTCACAGCGCCCGGCGGGACAGCCACCATCTTCCCGTTGGCGTCCTGCTGGTTGCCGGCCACGAGCTGGATGATGAAGAACTGCGTGGCGCCGCTGCTCTTCAACACCAGGGCATCGCGCACCTTGCCCAGCATATTGTTGGCGCCGTCCACCAGGTTGGCACCAATCAGGTCTGAGGCCAGGGCGATTTTGTACACGTTCACCCGGTTCGAAGTCTGCGTGGCGATGGGCGTGCCGGTGACCATGCCGCCCGGGGTAACCGTGCTGGGCGGGGTCGAGGTAGCCTGGTAGGCTACGCCGCTAAACAGCGCGCCCGAAACCGGAGTCTCGCTGGGGACAACATCCGTCGGCGCTACTTCGGTGTTCGAAGGCTCGGCGGTTGCAGCCGGGGCGGTGACGGTAGGGCTTACCAGCGTGGCGGCCTGGGTAGGCACAACCGTGGGATTGCTGCCCGAAGGAACATTGCAGGCCGAGGTCAGGCTGATGGGAATATTCTGCTTCCAGAAAGCCATCACCGCGGCGTCCCAATCCGGGGCGGTCAGGTCAGCAGTTTTCAGGTCCACGTTGGGAACGCTGGCCAGCAGGCCGGCGTCAAAATTGACTACCAGCGCGTCGGCGGGCGCATTCTGCGGGCGGTCTTTGTTGAGCGAAACCGCTTCGTAGGGGATCAGCACCGAGCCGTTGGCGCCGTTGCTGCCCATCACGATATACAGGATGTGCGCTTCGCAGGTGTTAATGATGTAATCGCGCACGCGGCCCAGCTCGTTGCCGTTATTATCCACCACGCGGTAGCGCAGCATTTCGGTCAGCGCTTCCACCTCACCGCCGGTAGCGGGCACACCGGTCCCCACCGCGCCGGTCGGCTCGGTCGTCACGGCCTGAGTGCTGGTAGCGGCTGGGGTGGCGGTTGTCGCGGCTTCCGTGGCAGTGCTTTCCAGCGTGGCGACCGTGGTCGGCACAGCTTCGGTTGCCACCACTTCCGTTCCGCCGGTTTCCGGGATAAAAGTTTCTACCGTATCGGTAGCATTAGCATCCGATCCGGCTCCCGCGCAGGCGGAAAGGATCATTATCCCGATCACAAGGACCGGGAGCAAAATTCTGAGTTTCTTCATACTTCTTCCTCCATTATTGTCGTACCAATAAAATCGGCTGCCGGAGAAATCATCCCCTGGTTCCGCAGCCTGAACTATTATGCTCCAGACGATCAAGCGCCTCAATCCGGTTAATCCCTTGCCATCCGGGGGAATCCCCGGGGAAGTGGGGTAGCAAAATTCCTATGCTATGGAAAACAGCCAAATGAATTGGACACATCCGGCCTGATTAATCCGGGCTGATGCTGTTATAATTGCGGCCATGAAATACCATGTTTGGACCGAAGGCTGCCAGATGAACGTGGCCGATTCGCAGCGGGTGTCTTCGGCGCTGGAGCACTTGGGCTACCAGAGCACATCCAACGCGGATGAAGCCGACGTGATCGTATTGAATACCTGTGTGGTGCGGCAGAGCGCCGAAAACAAGGCTTACAGCCGCCTGCAGCAGTTGAAACCGCTCAAAGACCGCCGCCCGGATGTGGTCATTAACCTGATGGGCTGCCTGGTGGGCGTGAAGGGCAACGATGTGCTGCGCAAGCGCTTCCCCTACGTGGACGTGTTCTCGCCGCCTTCGGACCCGGGTCCGCTGGTTTCGTTCCTCACCCAGAGCGAAGTGCGCGACATGGAAGCCGCGGAAACGGCACAGCGCTTTGCCTGGCAGGATGGCGACCTGGTGCTGCCCGCCGGCGACCGCGGCCGCGCGGTGACCGCGCACGTGCCGGTGGTGCTGGGCTGTTCATTTGCCTGCACCTACTGCATCATCCCCTACCGCCGCGGCATTGAGCGCAGCCGCCGCCCGGGCGAGATCCTGGCCGAGGCGCAGGCGCTGGCGCGCCAGGGCGTCAAAGAAGTCACCCTGCTGGGGCAGATCGTGGATCGCTACGGCAAAGACAACCCTGAATTTCCCACCCTGGCCGGCCTGCTGCGCCGCCTGCACGATATTGAAGGCTTGGAGCGTATCCGCTTCCTCACCTCGCACCCCAATTACATAACTGACGAGCTGCTGGACGCGGTGGCGGAGCTGCCCAAAGTGATGCCGCACATCGAGGTGCCCAACCAGGCCGGTGACGACGAGGTGCTGGCCAACATGCGCCGCGGTTACACCGCCGAGCAGTACCGGCGCCTGATCGAGCGCATCCGCGCGCGTATCCCCGGCGTCTCCATCGCCACCGACATCATCGTCGGCTTCCCGGGCGAAACCGAAGCACAGTTCCAGCACACCTACGATCTGCTGGCGGATCTCAAGCTGGATGTAGCCCACCTGGCGCGCTACTCGCCGCGCGCGGGCACGGTTTCGGCACGTCGCATGGTAGATGATGTGCCGGCCGAGGAAAAGAAGCGCCGCTTCCGCGCGCTGGAAACGTTGCAGGAAGGCATCGTCGCCGAAATCCACGCCCGTTACCTGGGCGAGACCGTGCCGGTGCTGTTCGAAGAGCCGGTGAAGGGGCGCTGGAAGGGCCGCACGCACACCAATAAGCTGGTGTTCGTTGAGGCGGAACGTGACCTGCGCGGCGCGCTGATGCCGGTGACCATCACCTGGACTGGCCCCTGGTCGATGCAGGGCCGGCTGGCCGAAGCGCGTGCTGCCTAAGCGGCGCACCCTGCTTCTATTATTCGCGACGGCGGCGCTGGTGGCGCTGGCAGCCGGGTTCTTTCTGTTCCGGCGCATGGCCATCACCGCGCCGCGCTCGGTGCGCCTCGGCGACTGGTTTCGCGACCCGGCTGCTCACGCGAACTGGATGGTGCGTGCCGGTACCGTGTGCAATGGCGCGCCGCTGCAGTTCCCCACCGACGGCTACATTGGCTTCCTGTGGGATGACTCCTGGCGGCCGGGACACCGCCACCAGGGCATCGACATCTTTGGCCCGGCGCTGGAACCGGGCGTCACCCCGGTGTATGCCGCTGTGGACGGCTACCTGAGCCGCGCCGCGGACTGGAAGTCCAGCGTGATCATCCGCGTGCCCAGCGACCCGCTGCAGCCCGGCCGGCAGATCTGGGTGTACTACACCCACATGGCCGACCCGCAAGGCAGCGCATTCATCGAGCCGGCCTTCCCCGCCGGCAGCGCGGAGATCCCGGTTAAAGCCGGGGATCTGATCGGGTATATGGGCAATTATTCCGGCGATCCGAACAACCCCACTGGCACGCACCTGCACGTTTCGATCGTGCAGGATGACGGGCAGGGCGGATATCTGAACGAGCTGCGCATTGAGAACACCCTCGACCCTTCGCCGTATTTCAGGCTGGCATTAAACGCCAACACCGCCGGTCGCGGCGTGGTGGTGTGTGAAGAGGATTAGGCCTCGCACGCGGTTGATGGGGGCTTACAATCGCTGGGGCAGATGATTTTTCCCCCTCATTCCCACCCAAATTTCCCTCTGAGCATCGCTCCCCTGCTCACTCCAGTCTATAATTAGTCCGCAAGATCATTTTACGATCCTGAGGACAAGCATGAACGATTGGTTTGCGAACCTTACCCCCGCCATCCAGGCGCTGCTGGCCACCCTGTTCACCTGGGGGCTGACCGCGCTGGGCGCTTCGATGGTCTTTTTCTTCCGCACCATGAACCGCCGGCTGCTCAACCTGATGCTGGGCTTCGCCGCCGGCGTGATGGTGGCAGCATCGTACTGGTCGCTGCTGGCCCCGGCCATCGAAATGGCCGAGGGCATGGGGCTGCCGCCCTGGCTGCCCGCCGCGGTGGGCTTTCTGCTGGGCGGCGTATTCCTGTGGGTCGTCGATCACCTGATCCCGCACCTGCACCTGGGCTTCCCGCGTGAAGATGCCGAGGGCATTAAGACCAACTGGCAGCGTTCGGTGCTGCTAGTGCTGGCCATCACCCTGCACAACATTCCCGAGGGGCTGGCGGTGGGCGTGGCGTTTGGCGCGCTGGCCGCCGACCTGCCTTCGGCGTCGCTGGCCGGGGCCATCGCGTTGGCGCTGGGCATCGGCATACAGAACTTCCCTGAAGGAGCGGCGGTATCCGTGCCGCTGCGGCGCGAGGGGCTGAGCCCGTTCAAGAGCTTCTGGTACGGGCAGCTTTCGGGGATGGTGGAGCCGTTGGCCGGGCTGCTGGGCGCGCTGCTGGTGGTGTGGATGCAGCCCATCCTGCCTTACGCGCTGGCGTTTGCTGCCGGCGCCATGATCTACGTGGTCGTGGAAGAATTGATCCCCGAAGCGCAGATCGGCCAGGAGACGCACCTCTCCACTGCCGGGGCCATGGCAGGCTTCGCGGTGATGATGATTTTAGACGTGGCATTGGGATAAGTCCACCTATCGAATCCGGTAGGCGCCGGGGCAGGAAATCGGCCTGCGTTTCGTCGTATAATGGAAAAAACGAAGCAGGGACGCACAGCATGATTTCCTATCGTGACGTGATTAATGGTCTGAAAGCATTGAATATCGAAGCGGGGCGGCCGGTGATTGCGCACGCCTCGCTTTCGTCGTTTGGCGAGGTGCGCGGCGGGGCGGAAACCATCCTCGGCGCGCTGCTGACCGCGTTTGCCGGGGTGATGATGCCGGCCTTTACGTACAAAACCATGCTGATTCCCGAAGACGGCCCCGAAGAGAACGGCCTGCTCTACGGCAGTGGGAAAGATGCCAACCGCATGGCCGAGTTCTTTACCCCCGATATGCCCGCCGACGTGCTGATGGGCACGGTGCCGGAGAAGCTGCGCAAGATGCCCACTGCTCGGCGCTCGGCGCACCCTATCCTGTCGTTCACCGGGCTTGGGGTAGACGATGCCTTGGCGGCGCAAAGCCTGGAAGAGCCGCTGGCCCCCATCGGTGAGCTGGCGCGGCGCGGCGGCTGGGCGCTGCTGATGGGCGTTGACCAGACCGTGAACACCAGCATCCATTACGGCGAGCGCCTGGCCGGGCGCAAGCAGTTCCTGCGCTGGGCGCTGACCCCGCAGGGCACGCGCGCCTGCCAGGGTTTTCCCGGTTGTTCCAACGGGTTTGAGAAGATCACCCCGGCCGCGGCGGGATGCACGCGCGCGGTGCGCATTGGTGGGGCGCAGATAACTGCCATGCCGCTGCGTGATTTGCTGGCGACTGTGCAGGGCGTGATCCGCGCTGACCCGCTGGCGCTGCTGTGCGACCGCCCGGACTGCGAGCGCTGCGGCGCAGTGCGCAAAGCCGTGCGCTCGGTCGATAACTGATCCGTTCTCATGCCCTCGCCGGAGCCATTTGACCGCTATGGATAACACCAACGGCAGCCTGCAAGACAGCGCGCGTGCTTCTCTCACCCTGCTGTACAATATCAGCCGCGAGCTGGCCAGCATCACCGATCTGCGCTCTACCCTGGCGCGTGTGCTGCTGCTGGCAGTGCAGACGGTGGGCGCGGAGCGCGGCAGCCTGGTGGTGCTGGATGCCGAAGCGCAGCCGGTGGATGCCGCGCTGGTGTATCGCGGCCAGGTGCTGCCGCACACCTTTGAGCAGCTCCACGATATTCTCGCCAGAGGGCTTGCGGGCTGGGTGTACCGCACGCGCGAGGCCGCGCTGCTGGCCGATACGCGCCGCGACCCGCGCTGGCTGCTGCGTCCCGACGACGCCGACGAGCAGAGTGGGGCCAAGTCGGCCATCTGCGTGCCATTGATGGAAAAAGACGTGCTGCTGGGCGTGCTGACCATCGTCCACCCAAAGCCGCGTTTCTTCACTGAGGAACACCTGGCGCTGGTGACCGCCGTGGCCGACCTGGCAGCAATTGCGGTGCGCAACGCGCAGCTGTACGATTCGCTCAACGAGGCCCGCCGGCGCTATTACGAGCTGTTTGAAGACAGCATCGACCCGATCTTTATCACCGATTGGGACGGCGGCATCGTTGAGGCCAACCGCCAGGCCGAGGCCACCACCGGCTACTCGCGTGAAGCGCTGCGCGGGATGCGCGTGTTCGACCTGCAGGCGCCACAGGCCAGAAAGTCGCCCGAAGAGCACAGCCGCATGCTGACCAGGGTGCAGTCCGGACAGTTGGTTTCGTATGAGGGTTATCTGCTGGCGCGCAGCGGGCGCGTGCTGCCGGTGCAGGTGCACGTGCGCCAGGTGCATTTTGCCGCCAGCCAGAACCTGCAGTGGATCGCGCGCGATATCAGCGAGCGCAAGCATTTTGAAGCGCTGCAGGAAGACCTGTCTTCCATGATCTACCACGACCTGCGCTCGCCGCTTTCCAACGTGTTCTCCAGCCTGGAGATGATGGAAAGCCTGCTGCCGGCCGAGGGTAACCCGGCGCTCAAACAGGTGGTGACGATTGCCATGCGCTCCACCGAGCGCGTACAGCGGCTGATTAACTCGCTGCTGGATATCCGTCGCCTGGAAGCCGGGCAGCCCATCACCGCGAAGCGCTGGATTGAAGTTCGCAAGCTGTTTGATGATGTGATCAGTTTTGTGCAGCCCGGGGTAGAGAGCAAGCGTCAGAACCTGGTGTTGGAGCTGGAAGGCAGTTATCCCCCGGTTTGGGTAGATGGTGATATGATACGGCGCGTGCTGGTCAACCTGCTGGAAAATGCGGGCAAGTTCACTGCCGAAGGCGGCAACCTCTACACTGGTGCGCGCCAGCGCGAGCACGATATTCTCTTCTGGGTACGCGATACCGGGGCAGGTATTTCCCCGGAAATGCAAGATAAGATCTTTGATAAATTCGTCAGCGTGCAGACCGGAAACACCGGGCAGCTGCCATCTATGCCCAAGGGTTTGGGCCTGGGGCTGGCTTTTTGTCGGCTGGCGGTGCAGGCGCATGGTGGTATGATCTGGGTCGAGAGCACACCCGAGGTGGGCAGCACCTTTTACTTTACCCTGCCCGTCGCGCAGGCCTTCACCGAGCCTGTCGAATAACCCTCGCCTGCCGCGGCGATCCCTTTCTTCAGGAGAAGTGATGCAAGAGATTTCCCCGCATGTTTACATCGATACCTCGTATGCCGGGGTTACCGTGGGGGCCATCAGTTGGGCGCACGGCATGGTGATGATCGATTCGCCCCTGCGCCAGGATGATATCCGTGCCTGGCGCAGCGCGCTGCTCAACCTGAGCGGCGGCGTGGACCGCCTGTTGATCAACCTGGACGCGCATTACGACCGCACCCTGGGCGTGCGCGCCATGGAATGCACGGTGCTGGCTCACGAGCATGCCGCCGAGATTTTCCGCAACCGCCCGCTGCTGTTTAAGACCCAGGGCGATGAGACCGGTTCGGAATGGGAGTTGTATAATGGACTGGGCACCATCCGCTGGGCCGCTCCCGACCTGACTTTTACCGATACCCTCAACCTGTACTGGGATAGCCAGCCCCTGCGGGTGGAACACCACCCGGGGCCGGCCAGCGGAGCATCGTGGGTGGTGCTGCCCGAACAGCGCGTGGTTTTTGTGGGCGATACAGTCATGGCCGGGCAGCCGCCATTCCTGGCCGCCGCCGACATTCCCGCATGGCTCGAATCGCTGGAGCTGCTGCTCCAGCCCGAATGGCAGGAATACCAGATCGTCAGCGGACGCGGGGGTGTGGTGGAGCCGGCGGAAGTGCGCCGGCAGATCACCGGGCTCAAGCGCATTCAGGCCGCTCTGGAAGCGCTGTCTGAGCGCCAGGCTGCGCCCGAAGACACGCACGCGCTCGTCCCCGAGCTGCTGAACGGCCAGTATTTTTCCAAACAGCTAGAAGCTCATTTTGCCCAGCGTATGCGCTGGGGGTTGCAGCACTATTACGCGCGCAACTACCGCAGGATGAATATCGAGATTGATGCCTGAGGATTTCGAGGAGCCATGAATTCTTCCCAGTATCAGCCGATCGTAGAAGTCCGGCGCGGGCCGGTGGTCGAATCATTGCATTTTGGCGCGCTGGCGGTGGTGGATGCCGGCGGCAGGCTGCTGGCCAGTTACGGCGACCCACACACGGTCACCTTCCTGCGCTCGGCGGCCAAGCCTTACCAGGCGCTGCCCTTCCTGGAAGCCGGTGGGGCCGAATATTATGGCCTCACCGACCGCGAGGTGGCGCTGCTGTGCGCATCACATTCCGGCACGGATGACCACGTCGAGACGGTCCGCGGCATCCAGGCCAAGACCGGCGTGCAGGAAAGCGACCTGATGTGCGGCACGCACCCGCCGTACCACCAGCCCACGTTGCACCGCCTGATCCGCGCGGGGGAAGATCCGACGCCTAACCGCCATAACTGCTCGGGCAAGCACACCGGCATGGTGGCCAGCGCGCTGATGCAGCACCTGCCCAAGGCCGATTACATCAATCTGTCGCACCCGATCCAGCGCTCGATCCTGGGCGCTTTCGCGCAGATGTGCGCGCTGGAAGAACAGCAGGTGGTGCTGGGGATTGACGGCTGCTCCGCGCCGAATTTCGCCACGCCGCTGTACAATGCCGCGCTGGCTTTCGCTCGCCTGGCCGATCCCTCGGGACTGCCCGACCGCCGCGCTGAGGCGCTCCAGCGCGTGTGGCGCGCCATGACTACCAACCCGGATATGGTCGGTGGCCCGGGGCGCTTTGACACGCTGCTGATGCAGCAGTTCGGCGGCAGCCTGCTGACCAAAGCCGGCGCGGAAGGCTACCAGGCCGTGGCGCTGCGCGCCGGCGCGCTGGGGCCGGGCAGCCCGGCATTGGGCATCGCGCTCAAGATTTCGGATGGCGACGCTGCCAGCCGTGCCAAGGTGACCGCGGTGATGGAAACCCTGCGCCAGCTCGGCGCGCTCAGCGAAGCCCAGGCTGTCAGCTTGAATGAGTTCGAGGCCCGCCCGGTATACAACTGGCGCCACCTGGAAGTGGGCGAGATCCGCCCGGCCTTCCAACTCCAGCGCCAGGCATAGAGGCCGCCGCATGCAGCCCGCCAGCCCTGCCATCGAATACCCGCCCGGCCGCCTGGAACAGGCCGCCGCGGTGCACGCGCGGCTGAAGGAATTCTACGGCGTGCCAGATTGGGACCACCCCTCGCCGCCGCTGGATGAACTGATCAACACCATCCTGTCGCAGAATACCAACGACCGCAACCGCGACCTGGCCTACGGCCGCCTGCGCGCTGTGCTGCCCACCTGGGAAGCCGTGCGCGACGCGCCGGCCGAGCAGGTGATGGAAGCCATCCGCCCGGCCGGGCTGGCCAACCAGAAAGGCCCGCGCATCCAGGCCGTGCTGCGTGCCATCACTGCCGAGCGCGGATCGCTGGACCTGGAATTCTTGCGTGCGCTGCCACCCGCAGAGGCGCATGCCTGGCTGCTGTCGTTTAACGGCGTGGGGCCCAAGACGGCCGCCATCGTGCTGGTGTTCTCACTGGGCATGCCCGCCTTCCCGGTGGACACCCACGTGCATCGCGTCACCGGGCGTATTGGCCTGCGCCCCGAGCGCATGACCGCTGACCAGGCGCATACGTACCTGGCCGGCATGTTTCCCCCGCAAGAGTACGGCCCGGCGCATCTGAACATTATCCGCCTGGGCCGCGAAATTTGCGACGCGCGGCGGCCGCGTTGTGAAATCTGCCCGCTGCGCGACATCTGTGATTTTGGGCGCGCCAGCGCCGGTTGAGAGTGCGGTTCAGTGAGGTGGGGACAATGGATGGCCAGAAGCTGAATTACCGTCGGGGGGGCTGGTTTTTGATGGCAGCGACCGTGGTGGCCATCGTGCTGGCCAGCGCGCTGCACGCGCCCATTGCCGCGTTGATCGCTATTGGCACCGCCGGTTTCGGCGGTGGGATTATCCTTGTCGCCCTGGGCGACCGCAGCGAGGGATAGACGTTAATTTCCTGGCGCGGCGAGCAGTTCGGCCAGCATCACAGTGACGGCCTGGCCGGCGATCTCCACGCGCTCGCCCAGATCGCGCAGGCGCAGCTCGCCGCCGCGCGATGAGACTTGCCGGGCGGCCAGCTCGGTCTTGCCCAGCCTGGCGCTCCAATAGGGCGTCAGCGCGGTGTGTGCTGACCCGGTCACCGGGTCTTCATTCAGGCCTATTGCCGGCGCGAAAAAGCGCGAGACGAAATCGCATCCCGGCTCGCTGCCATGGCTGGTGATGATCACCCCGCGCACACCTTCCAGCGCGCCCAGCGCGGTGAAATCCGGAGTCACAGCGCGCACGGCGGCTTCATCCTCCAGTTCCAGCAGGAAACGGGTGTTGTTTTTGCCGCAAAAGCGCGGCGCAACGACGATACCCAGCGCGGCCAGCAGCCCCGGGGCCGGCGGATGCTCAACGGCCGGCTGCGCGGGGAAGTTAAGCGTGATCCAGCTCCCTGCCTGGCACGCAGTCAGCAGTCCGCTGAGCGTATGGAAGCGCGCTTCGGCGCCGGCTGGCAGGTAGCCCTGTTCCCACAGGATATGCGCGCTGGACAGCGTGGCGTGCCCGCACAGGCGCACTTCGGCGGCCGGTGTAAACCAGCGCAGGTGGTAGCCATCCTCTACGGGGTAGAGGAACGCGGTTTCCGAATGGTTCATCTCGCGCGCCACGGCGCGCATCCACGCTTCGGGCGCGGCCGCGGGCAGCACGCACACGCCCGCCGGGTTTCCGGCGAACGGGACAGCGGTGAAAGCATCCACCTGGTAGATTTTCATGTGATTTCCCTTTGGGATTTACAGCACTTTAATCGTTTCGACGCGCACGTTTTCATCGCCCACCAGCTCACCCAGGTTGCGCAGCAGGTCGGGGGAAAGGCCGGTGGTATCGTTGGGGAATTCCATCAGGTAGCTATGCCCCTTTTCGTAGATCAGGAAGGCAAACCGGTCGTTGCCGAAGTGCGAGTGCAGCAGCCCGTACACGCGCCGGATGCGCCGGCCATCGCGAGGCTTATCACCGGTGGCGCGCAGCACCACGGTGACCATGCGCGGCTGGCGCGCGCTGTTTTCCGCCGCCTCTGGCGTGGGTGGCACGATATAGGATGAAATGGGCACAAAGCTGGCCGGCTTTTGCGGCAACGGGTAGGCCTGGGCGCTGCCCGGCTGCGGATCGACCGCATCGGGCTGCGGGGCCGGGGCGGGGCGCTGGCTCTCGGCTTTGGGCGCGGCCGGCTGCGCGCGCGGGCTGGATGGCGTGGGGGCAAAATGCCATTCCTCGCCGCCGGGAGCTTCCAACGGCCAATCGTCGGGAAAATCCGGCTCCGGTGGCACATCCACGTCCCACCCGGCAGCCGTCTCGGCGATGGCCAACGCCGGCACGGAAACAGGCATCGCTGCGGGCATGGCCGGGGAACTGGATGGCGGCGTTGTGGCGGCAACCGCTAGCGGCTGTGATGGGGAATCTTCGGCCGGCAGGTCGGCCAGTGACAGCGGGGTGAGCTTATCCACCAGTACCTTCGGGTCGCCCTGGGCGCTGTCCACCTTGCCTTCGGCCAGCAGCACCACATCCGGCTCGATCAGCCGGCTGAAGCGCGCCCAGGTCTTGGGGAACAGCACCAACTCGATATTGCCCTGCACGTCTTCCAGGGTGACAAAGCCCATCGCATCACCCTTTTTGGTCTGGTGCAGGCGGAAGCGCGTCACCATACCTGCCACGCACACCTTATCGTTGTGGCCTGCCTCGGAAAGTTGCGCGGAGTAATGCGTGACCCTGCCCTGCAGCGCGCCCAGGTAGGGAGAGAGCGGGTGATCCGACACATACAGGCCGATCAGCTCGCGCTCCCATTCCAACTGCTCGCGGCGGTCCAGGCTGCTGGATGGCGGCAGGATGATATCTTCTTCCACGCCTTCGATCGTGCCAAAAAAGCTGAGCTGGCCGGAGAGCGCGGCGCGGAAATGGCTGCTGCTGACCGAGAGCACCTGGTCCAGAGCGGTGAGCAGGCTCTTGCGCGGGCCAAAGCAGTCCATCGCGCCCACGCGGATCATGCATTCCAGCGAGCGTTTGCCCACGGTGCGCAGGTCCACGCGGCGGGCAAAGTCATTCAGGTCGCGGAAGGCGCGCTCTTTGCGCGCCTCGAGCATCAGCTCCACCGGGGACATGCCCACGTTTTTAACCGCGCCCAGCCCAAAGCGGATGGCGGCAGGGCCTTCGGCGCGATCTTCGATGCTGAAATCCCAGTGCGAAGAGTTGACGTCGGGCGGCAGCACTTCGATGCCCATTGCGCGGCAGTCGGCCACGTACAGCGCGATCTTGGCGGTATCGTTCTTTGAGGCCGAGAGCAGCGCGGTCATGTACTCCACGGTGTAATGCGCCTTGAGGTATGCGGTCTGCACCGCGATCACGCCATAATCGGCGGCGTGGCTCTTGTTAAAGCCGTAGCGCGCGAAGTTTTCCCAATCTTCAAAGATCTGGGTTGCTATGCCTTCGTCAATACCGCGTTCCTGCGCCCCGGCGATGAACTTGAGACGGTGCTTGAGCAGCACGTCGGCTTTCTTCTTGGAGATGGCCTTGCGCAGATCGTCCGCCTCGGAAGCGGTGTAGCCCGCCAGCTTGATGGCGGCGAACATGATCTGTTCCTGGTAAATGGGAATGCCGAACGTATCGCCAAAGATTTCTTCCAGCGCGGGGTGGCGGTAGCTGGGGCGCTCTTCGCCGTGCATGCGGCGGATGTACTGCGGGATGAATTCCAGCGGGCCGGGGCGGTAGAGCGCCACCATGGCGATAATGTTATCCAGGTTGCGCGGCTGCATCTGCACCACGTAACGCGTCATGCCCGTGCCTTCCAGTTGGAAGACGCCCGCGGTGTGGCCCTGGCCCAGGAATTTGAAGGTGTCGGCATCGTCGGTGGGGATGTTATCCAGGGTGTAGCTCACCCCGTGGCGCTCGGCGATCATCTGGCAGGCGCGCTGCATCACCGTCAGCGAGGCCAGACCCAGGAAGTCCACCTTGAGCAGGCCCTGGCTTTCGACGATCGACATCTCAAACTGCGACACGCTCTTGATGGGCGACTCTTCCGAGCCGCTGGTGGGGCGGTGCAGCGCGGTGTACTCAATAATCGGCCGGTCGGTAATGATCACCCCGGCGGCGTGCGTGCCGGCGTTGCGCACCGAGCCTTCCATCTGCGCGGCAGTGTCGATCAGCGCGCGCAGGTATTCGGCTTCGTTATAGGCCTGTTTTAGATCGGGGGCTTGCTCCAGCGCTTCGGTAATCGTGGTGGGCTTGCCGGGCTGGTTGGGGATCATCTTAGCGATGCGGTCGACTTCGGAAATGGGGATATCCATCACGCGGCCCACGTCGCGGATGGCGCCGCGCGCGCCCATCGTGCCAAAGGTGATGATCTGCGCCACTTTGTCGTCACCGTACTTGTGCGCGCAGTATTCCATCACGTTCGCGCGCTTATCGTCCTGGAAATCCAGGTCGATATCGGGCATGGAAATGCGGCCGGGGTTGAGAAAGCGTTCGAAGATCAGCTTGTGCTCGATCGGCTCCACCAGGGTGATATCCAGCGTATACGCGGTGAGCGAGCCGGCGGCTGAGCCGCGCGCGTTGTACCAGATGTCGCTGGCGCGCGCGTAGCGGCACAGGTCCCACACGATCAGGAAGTAGGCGTCGAAGCCCATCTGGTGGATGACCCGCAGCTCGTACTCCAGGCGCTCGCGCACCTCGGGGTCGTTAGCGCGCGCAGCGTAGCGCCGGCGCAGGCCTTCTTCGCACAACTGGCGCAGATACGTCTCTTCGGTATGGCCGTCGGGAACGGGGAACAGCGGCAGGTGGTAGCCCTTCATCGAAAGGTCCACGTTGCAGCGCTCGGCGATCAGCAGCGTGTTGCTGATCGCTTCCGGCACTTCACGGAACAGGCTGCTCATCTCCTGGGGCGAGCGCAAGTAATAGCTATCGTTGTTCATGCGCATGCGGTTTGGGTCGGAGAGCAGCGCCCCGGTCTGCACCGCAAGTAAGATATCCTGCAGGCGCGCGTCTTCGCGGTTGATGTAGTGCGCGTCGTTGGTGGCCACGTAGCGCGCGTTATAGCGCGGACCCAGTTCCATCAGCGCGCGGTTGACCGTGCCCAGCTCATCGATGTCGTGTTCCTGCAGCTCGAGGTAGAAGCGGTCGGGGCCAAAGACTTCGAAATACCAGTCCATCTTGAGCCGCGCCGCTTCGACGCCTTCGTTGATCACCGTGCGCGGAATGTCGGCCGCCAGGCAGCCGCTGGTGCAGATCAACCCTTCGGAATGGCTCTCCAGGTAATCTTTATCGACGCGCGGGTAGCTGTAAAAGCCTTCAAGCTGCGCTGCCGAGGCAATCTTGAGCAGGTTTTTGTAACCGGCTTCATTTTCGGCCAGCAGCAGCAGGTGATAGGCGCGCTTATCCAGCTTGGGGTCGCGGTCCTGCATGCGGCGCGGGGCCAGGTAGGCTTCCAGCCCAATGATGGGCTTAATGCCCGCGGCGGTGGCAGCGTTGTAGAACTCGATCGTGCCGAACATGGTGCCGTGGTCGGTGAGGGCGATGGCGGGCATGTCCATCTCTTTGGCGCGCTTGACCAGCTTTTTAATGTCGGAAAAGCCGTCGAGCAGCGAATATTGCGAATGGACGTGCAAATGGGCAAACGACATAAGGCTCCCCGGCAAAGACCCATTATAGGGACGATGAAACACCAGAAAAGTACCCTGATATCGAAGGGTACGTCACGGCGCGGAAAGCGAGCCAACAGCGAAGGTGCATCCTCACAGGATGCTTACAGCGGGCACGCTGAAGCCATTATAGCATGCGGGCGGGGGGCCGAATCTAAAAGATTGGCGCTGTGTAGAACATTTAAGATAGATACTTACGGCGCGCCCACCCAGCCCAACGCGCTGACCGCCTGGGCCACGCGCTGCGGCTCGCCATCTGGCAGCGCGGCGCGGTACAGGTCGCCTTTGCTGACGAAGAATACAGCGCTGCCATCCGGAGCCCAGGTGGCCTCGGTAACCGGCAGGGTGGTGATGGCACGCCCGGGCAGCCCATCCTGGCTGTACAGGCGCAGGCCGGGGCTGGCGCTGCCCGCCGCGGTCCAAAACGCAACCTGCGTCCCATCGGGAGAGGCAGCCGGCAGGTTTTCTTCATCGGCGAAGGTAACTTTGTCGATGCCGGGGTAGAAAGATACTACCGCGCCGGCACGCGCGGCAAAGAAGCGCCCCGCGCGCGGCAGGTAGTCCAACCGCAGCATGCTGCCGCGCTCCACCGCCACCGGGCCGCTGTTGGGCGAGGTCCAGTACAGGCCGGCGGGCAGGCCTTCGGCGTTTTTATCTTTGGGCTGAGCGATAAAGGCCAGCACCGCCTTTTCGGGGCTGAAAGCAGCCTGGCTCATTGCCCCGGCGAACTTGAGCTGCGCGTGCTGTTTCTTATCCAGCAGGAAGCGCCGCGCTTCCATCCAACCGGCCGGGCGCTGCGAGGCCACCACAAAGGTATTGTTGTCCGTCCAGCCGTAGATCTGCTCGGAAAAGCTGGCCGGGGCGTACAGCGTGCGCAGGGTGACGCCGTCCACCGAGAGGTAATAAACGGTCTGGGTGGTGTAGCTGCCCAGCGCCGGGTACATCAGCAGTTCCTGAACCAGCAGCGCACTTCCATCCGGCGACCATACCGGGAAGCTGCTCTCACCCAGGTTACCGGTCAGCCGCGCCTGGCTCGAATCAGCCGGGGAATAGACGTACACGTCGGTGAACGCGCCGTCCATTGCGCCGGTAAAAGCCAGCCGGCTGCCATCCGGCGACCAGGCCATAGCGGGGGTGTTCTGCTGCGCCAGGATGCCGGCGTAGAGCAGCTTTTGCGCGCCGGTGAGGTCGGGGTGTGAGAGCAGCGGGAACGAGGTGATCGTGCCGCCGCGCGGCAGCCCGAAAATGGTCAGTGTGGCGTTGCGGCTGTTGTACAGGCTGAAGTACGCGCCAGGCCCGCTGGGGCGCGCGAACAGCGGTCCGCTCAGCTCGGGGAATACGCCCATCACGGTGCGCCCGCTGCCATCCGGGTTAAGCGCCACCACCTCATAGCCAACCTTGGACTCCGACAGAAAGGTCAGCCAGGGGCCGCTTTCATTGAGCGCATCGGCCGGGGCGGTGGGCTGAGCCTGCGCCGGCGTGACGGTGACAGCCGGAGTGGCGGTGGGGGCCACGGTGGGCTCCTCGGTGGGGGCGGGGCGGGGCGTGCTGGTGGCCGGGCGCATAAAGTCCGGGTAGCCATAGGGATTGCACGCCGCCAGGGTAAAGGCCAGCAGCAGGGGCAGCAGGATACGAATTTTCATGACCGCTTCCAATAATCCTCATCCGCGAACAGTTCGGCGTCAATTTCCGCCCCGGGCCACGCCCCAGGGTGGGAGCAGGTGGCCGCGGCAGCGCCCGCCGCGACCGACAGGCATTCCTTCATGGGTTTGCGTTGCAAGTACGCGGCCAGGAACGCGCCGCTATAGCTGTCGCCCGCGCCCAGCGCGTCGTCGCTGCACGCCGGCGTCGCTCCGGGCGGCAGCGCCGGCTGGAGCAGGATTTTTCCGGCCTCGCACGCCAGGCTGCCTGCATCACCCAGCGTCACCACCACCACGCGCGCGCCGCGCGCGGCCGCGTCTCGCGCCAGGCGCTCTGCCGCGGCCTGGTCACCTGATGGGCGGGCGAAAAACGCCACCTCCACCAGCGGCAGGCTGGCATTCGCCAGCGCGTCGTCGCTGCACGGGCCGTAATCCAGGCTGATGCGCGGCCCACCGGGCTGCGCCAGCACGGGCAGAGCGGCCAGCGGGTCGTCAATCCAGTTGAGGTGCGCCATCTGCGCGTCACGCGCATACTCCAGTATGGCCGGCGTGGGCTGAAACGGCCGGCGCGCGGGCATCAGCTCGTGGGCGAA
Organism: Longilinea sp.; assembly: GCA_039810245.1. Lineage (GTDB taxonomy): Bacteria > Chloroflexota > Anaerolineae > Anaerolineales > Anaerolineaceae > CALDSL01. The sequence goes on from JBDHWQ010000007.1 coordinate 144,794, forward strand.
CTGGTGGCCGGCGGGGGTCACGCGCACCGGCACGCGCCGCGTGCGCCCATCGAACGGCTCTACGCGTGATACGTCTACCCCGCGCGCGGCGACCCGCGCCAGCAGCGCGCGGCCGGCGGGATCATCGCCCGGCGACCCGGCGCAGGCGGCGTCCAGACCACAGGCACGCGCGGCCACGGCCACGTTCAGCGCGCTGCCGCCGGCAAAGGCGCGCCGCACGGGCGGCAAGTACAGGTCGATGCAGGGGTCTCCGAGGCAAACCAGGCTGGGCATGGGGCGTCTCCAACCCCCATTGTAACCCCGCGCGCGGGGCAGGGCAAATTGGGTTGAGAATACGCAGCGGCCGGCGTGTCTCCCGCCGGCCGCTGCGTTCCTATCGTCTTTTCTTATACGGTCAGCGCGTGCTCGAACTGGCTGTTATACAGCTCAGCGTAGAAGCCGTTCTGCGCCAGCAGGTCTTCATGCGTGCCCTGCTCCACGATATCGCCGTCACGCATCACCAGGATGCGGTCGGCGTCGCGGATGGTGGACAGGCGGTGGGCGATGATGAAGCTGGTGCGGCCTTTCATCAGGCTCTGCATCGCGCGCTGGATCAGCACTTCAGTACGCGTGTCCACCGAGCTGGTGGCCTCATCCAGGATGAGAATGCGCGGGTCGGCCAGCACGGCGCGGGCGATGGTGAGAAGCTGCTTCTGCCCCTGCGAGATGTTGGACGCTTCTTCGTTGAGCACCATCTTGTAGCCATCCGGCAGGGTATGGACGAAGTGATCGACGTGCGCGGCGCGCGCGGCGGCGATGACTTCCTCATCGCTGGCGCTAGGGCGGCCGTAGCGGATATTTTCCATGATCGTGTCGTTGTACAGCCAGGTGTCCTGCAGCACCATGCCAAACTGGCTGCGCAGGTCGCGGCGGGTGAAGTCTTTGATGTTGATGCCATCGATCAGGATTGCGCCCGAGTTGACGTCGTAGAAGCGCATCAGCAGCTTGACCATAGTGGTCTTGCCCGCGCCGGTGGGCCCAACGATCGCAATCCGCTGCCCGGGCTGGACGCACACCGAGAAATCGTTGATGATGACCTTATCGGGACTGTAGCCAAAATGCACGTGCTGGAACTCCACTTCGCCGTCCACGCAGGCCGTGCCTTCTTTGCACGGAAGCTGCACCGGGTTTTCGGTCTCTGGCACATCCTCGCCCTCGCCAAGGAACTGGAACACGCGCTCGGCGGCCGCGGCGGTCTGCTGCAGCACGTTCGAGGTGTTGGCAAGCTGCGAGATGGGCTGGGTGAACCCGCGCACATATTGGATGAATGCCTGGATATCGCCTACGGTGATGGTGCCGCGGAAGGCCAGGTAGCCACCCAGAATGGTCACCGCCACGTAGCCCAGATTGCCGATGAAGTTCATCACCGGCATCAGCAGCCCGGAGAGGAACTGCGACTTCCACGCCGAGGAATACAGGCGGCTGTTCGACTGGTCGAAGATGGCCACGCTGCGCGCCTCGCCGTTGAATGCTTTCATCACTACGTGGCCGCCAAACATTTCCTCAACATGCCCATTGACATGCCCCAGATAATCCTGCTGTTCTTTGAAGTACTTCTGCGATTTGCCGATCACCAGCCCGGTGAAGGCCAGCGACAGCGGGATGACCAGCAGCGCCACCAGGGTCATCTGCCAGCTAATCGAGAACATCATCACCAGCGTGCCCACCACCGACACCACCGAGGTGATGATCTGCGACAGGCTCTGGTTCATCGTCTGGCTGACGGTGTCCACGTCGTTGGTGATGCGCGAGAGCACTTCCCCGTGGTTGGTGCCGTCGAAATAGCGCAGGGGCATGCGGTTGATTTTGTCGGCGATGTCCTTGCGGAAGCGGTAGGTGACTTTGGCAGTCACGCTCGCCATGATCCAGCCCTGAATGTAGGCGAACAGGGTGGCCAGCAGGTACAGGCCGATCATCATCAGCAGGATGTTGCCGATGTAGGCAAAATCTACGCCCTCGCCGCTGCCGTTGATCTGGCCCATGACACCTTCGAACAGCTTGGTGGTGGCCTGGCCCAGGATCTTGGGGCCGAGGATATTGAACACGGTGGACGCCGCGGCGAAGATCATCACCACCAGGATGGCCAGCTTGTATGATCCCAGGTAATCCAGCAGTTGGCGCATTGTACCGCGAAAATCGCGCGCCTTTTCGCCGCGCATCATGCCACGCGGGCCAAAGCCCGGCCCGTGGCCCATGCCGCCCTGACCGCCGGCCGGGCGCCGGTTGTTGTTTGCGCTTCCTTGCATCATGCCAGTTCCTCCACGCTCAACTGCGACAGCGCAATTTCGCGGTATGTTTCGCAGGTGTCCATGAGCTGCTGGTGGGTGCCTTTGCCCACCACGCTGCCTTCTTCCAATACGATGATCTGCTCGGCGTTCTTGATGGTCGAGACGCGCTGGGTGACGAAGATGAGCGTGCTGCCCTGGCGCATGCGCTCTTTGAGCGCGCGGCGTAGGGCGGCGTCGGTCTTGAAGTCCAGCGCCGAGAAACTGTCATCGAAGATGTAGATGGGGGCGCGCTTGACCAGCGCGCGGGCAATCGACAGGCGCTGTTTCTGCCCGCCGGAGACGTTCGCCCCGCCCTGCGCGATTTCCGCCTGCATGCCGCCCGGCTGGGTGCTGACAAACTCGGCCGCCTGGGCGATTTCGATGGCTTCTTCCAGCATGCGCTCGCCGGCGTTCTCATCAGCGTAGCGCAGGTTGCTCTCGATGGTGCCCGAGAACAGCGTGCTCTTCTGCGGGATGTAACCGATGCGCTCGCGCAGGGCGTTCTGGCTGACATCGCGGATGTCCACGCCGTCGATCAGGATAGCGCCACTGGTGATGTCGTAGAAGCGCGGGATCAGATTGACCACCGTGGATTTGCCCGATCCGGTAGAGCCGATGAAGGCCGTGGTCTGGCCGGGCCGCGCGGTGAAGCTGATATCATGCAGCACGTCTTCATCCGCGCCGGGGTAGCGGAAGCTTACGTCGCGGAATTCCACCGTGCCGCGGAACGGCTCGGGGAAGGTTTTGGGCTGCTGTGGGTCGTGGATGGTGGGCTCGGTGTCCAGCACTTCGCTGACGCGGCCGGCGGAAACCGATGCGCGTGGCAGGATGATGAACATGAACGACATCATCAAGAAGGAGAACACGATCTGCATGGCATACTGCAGGAAGGCCATCATATCGCCCACCTGCATGCGCGCCTGGGCCACCTGGTGCGCGCCCACCCAGATGATCGCCAGTGTCAGCCCGTTCATGATCAGCATCATGGTAGGGAACATGGTGGCCATCACCCGGCTGACGAACAGCGTGGTGCCGGTCAGGTCCTGGTTGGCCTCATCAAAGCGCCTGGCTTCGAAGGGCTGCATGTTGAAGGCGCGGATCACCATCATGCCGGCCAGGCTGTCGCGCGTCACCATGTTGAGCCGGTCGACCAGGCTCTGCATGCGTTTGAATTTGGGCAGTGAGACGGAAAAGACGATCACCACCAGGCTGAGCAGCATGGCCACAGCCACGGCGATCAGCCACCACATGGATGAGTCTTTGCCGATGGCGCGGATGATGCCGCCTACGCCCATGATCGGCGCGTAGAATACCATGCGGATCATCATGATCACCACCATCTGGATCTGGGTGATGTCGTTGGTGGTGCGCGTGATTAGCGACGCGGTGGAGAAGCGGTCAAATTCGGTGCTGGAGAAGCTTTCGACCTTCTGGAACACCGACTGGCGCAGGTCGCGCGCTGCGCCGGCCGCGGTGCGCGCCGAAAGATAGCTGACCGCGATGGTACAGGCCACCGAAACTAACGTCACCAGCAGCATGATGCCACCGATACGCAAGATGTAGCTGTTTTCCAGCTTGCTGATGTCCATGCCCAGGGCTTCGTACTCGCTTTTTACCACGCGCACGCCGGCCTGGCTGACCATGTTTTCGCCCAGCGCCGAAAATTGTTTTTCCACGCCCTGCTGCATTTGCGCGCGCTGCGCGGCAGGAAGCCGCCCCAGGACGGCGAACAGATCGGTGCCCGGCGGAACTTTTGACAGGTCAAAGCTCGCCGATTGTCCCATCGCGGCGGCCTTGGCCGGGTCGACCAGCGCCTGCTCGATGGCGCTCACCGCCAGCAGGCTGCGCGCCATCAGCGGCTCGATCCAGGCCAGCTCTTCGGCGCTGACCGCGTTACGCACATACACCGCTTCGTTGGCCAGAGCCGGGTACTGGGCGATGTACGCGCTGCTTTGCGATGCACCAGGCTGCACCAGGGTGTAACTGCCCAGCAGGCGCTCGTGATCGGCTTCGGGGATGAAGAGCAGAGCGCGCTCCATTTGCGTGGCGCGGATGGCCTGCGGCGCGGCGCTTTCAACCCCGCCCTGCTGGATGCCCACGTTGACGATGCGCGACAGATAATCGGGCAGCGCCAGGTCCATGTTGGCCTGCACAAACAGCAGGACAATGGCAAGCAGGATCATGGGGAGATAGGGTTTGAGATAACGCAGAATACGAAACATTGTTGCGAAAGCTCCTCTTGGGCGGCGCTTTCTCAGCGCGCGCCGGGGTGGTTACGCTGTTTTGGCGGAAGCAGCCGGTTCGTCGCGGTGGACAGGGCAAACCTGGGCTTCCAGGTTGTGGCGCAGCCGGGTGAGCAGCCCAATGAGCTGCCCCACTTCTTCGGGCGACATACCGTGCAGCAGGCGGTTGAGAGCCTGCATGCGGCCGGGTGCGGTTTCGAGCAGGACCTGGCGGCCAGTATCGCTGAGGTGGATGCGGAACACGCGCAGGTCGCGCGCGTCGGTCTGGCGCAGGATGTAGCCCTGCTCTTCCAACCCGCGCAGCAGCGCGCTGACCGTGTTCTTGCTCACCTGCTGGAAGTGGCTCAGCTCGGTGGGGGTCAACCCGGCGCGGTGGCCGATCTGCTCGGAGAGGAACAGGTGCAGCAGCAGCCGCCAGCGCGCGCCGGAGAGTGCCTGGTTTTCCTCGGTCTGCCGCGCTTCCAGAATTTCCATGAGCTGGACAATGCGGTTCAGCCCGGTAAATACTTCCACGCCGCTCAGGTCGTCGACCTGGAAAATTTGCCGGATCTGGCCCATGACGCGGCTGTGGATGTGGTCTCGCTCTTCAGGTTGTTTACCCAATCCATCACCTCAAAAGTAGTAACACGTAGAACAATTCCAAGACGAAGTATATGGCACGCGCGGACGCGTGTCAAGGGTCAAAGTTGTTACAGAAGTGTAAGAGGTTTATATGTCTTGTCCGCGCGTGCTTGATAGCAGCGAAATTCGGGTATATAATAAAACCGTTGTAAAACGTGTTATTGCCTGTATGGCAACAAGAGGTGATGTTTATGCCAGTGTATACCTACCGGTGCGAGAACTGCGGCGTGCAGTTCGAAAAAACCCAAAAATTTAGTGATCAGCCCTTAACCCGCTGCCCGGAATGCGGCAAGAAGACGCTGCGCAAAGTCTATACCCCGGTTGGCATCGTGTTCAAAGGCTCCGGGTTTTACGCCACCGACCATCGCTCGCCGTCGGGCGCTTCGCGCGCCAGCAGCCACGGTGACGACAAACCTGCGGATAGCAAGCCGGCGGCCAGCAAGCCCGCCACGGATAGCAGCACCTCGTCTTCATCCGGCGATTCCAAATAATTCATCGTCATTCGGATAGGGCGGCCCTGGGGCGGGGGCGTCCTCATCAGCCCGAGGGTTCACACCCCGGGCTTTTTTCTTCGATAGCCTCATAGTAATCTTGTGACGAATGAATGTCCGTGCCGACGCTCACCCCCCGCTAACTCCCCCCAAAAGGAAGTACACTTTTGGGGGAGGACCTTCCCTTTTCCTCTCCCCAAAAACCGTTATTTGTTTTGCGCGAAGCGCGAGCGGGAGGGGGTGAGGTTCGCTCATAAGGAAGTATTCTCTCAGCAACCAGCATAGGCACCAGCATTTTCTTGGAGGGAACCCCATGCAGTCTTCACAATCTGTTTTGCCGCGCGATTTGGGTGATGGCCTGGTTCTGCGCGTCGCCACCGGGCGCGATATCGAGCCGCTGGCGGAATTTAATGCGCGCATCCACGGCGACGACGGCCCCGACCTGCGCGTGGGCATGGCGGTACGCAACCTGTTGCAGGGCCGGCTGCCCACCTGCTCGCCCGCCGATTTCACCGTGGTGGAAGACACGCGCAGCGGCAAGATCATCTCCAGCCTGGTGCTGCTGTCGCAGACATGGTCGTACGCCGGCATCCGTTTCCTGGCCGGGCAGCCGGAATTTGTGGGCACCGACCCGGCGTACCGCAACCGCGGCCTGGTGCGCGCGCAGTTTGACGTGATCCACCAGTGGGCAGCCGAGCGCGGGATGCAGATGCTGGGCATCACGGGTATCCCGTACTACTACCGGTTGTTCGGCTACGAGATGGCGGTGGACCTGGACGGCTGGCGCGGCGGCTACGAGGCGAACGTCCCGGCGCTGGAAGCGGGCAAGGAAGAACCATACCGCGCGCGCCCGGCGACAGAAGCTGACCTGGCCTTCATTGATGAGTGTTTTGAGTACGGCCAGCGCGGCCAGCTCATCGCCAACCACCGCAGCGCGGAAGAGTGGCGCTATGAGATGCTGGGCAAGGACGCCGGACACGTCAATTTCCGCGTGATGCGCATCCTGGAGCGGCCGGATGGCGAACCGGTGGGCTTCTTCAGCCACCTGCCGTACCTGGATAATAATATGGTGGTGTGCCATCTGTGCGAGCTTAAGCCGGGCGTGGGCTGGCTGGATGCCGCCCCGACCATTCTGCGCGCGCTGTGGCAGGGCGGGCAGGACGTGGCGCGCGAGACGAGCGAGCCATGCCGCATGTTCTGCCTGATGCTGCGCGAAGATCACCCGCTGTTCACTGCCGCCGAAGCCAACCTGCCGCGCCGACGCGCTTCCTACGCCTGGTACATCCGCGTGCCGGACCTCAAGGGTTTCCTGGGGCTCATCCGCCCGGTACTCGAGCGCCGCCTGGCCGAGTCGATCTGCGTGGGCTACAGCGGAGAACTGACCCTGGGTTTCTATACCAGCGCGCTGCTGCTGCGCTTCCAGCAGGGCCGGCTGGAAGAAATCCAGGACTGGAAACAGGACACTTCGCACTGGCCACAGGCGGCATTTACCGGGCTGAGCTTTTTGCAGCTTCTCACCGGTTACCGCACGCTGGCCGAGCTGGAGTACGCCGCGAAAGATACCTGGAGCAGGCCGAACGCGCGCGTGCTGCTCAACATCCTGTTCCCCAAACAGCCATCCAACATGCTGCCGGTGTTGTAAGGCATAATTCGTGGTAGAATCCTGCCCAGTAATTTGGAGGTAGTATGACAAAAAGCAGTTCTCCCAAACGAAACCCCGCGACCAGCCGCGAACAGCGCGCTTTGCGGCGCAATCAGGTCCTTTTCGCGGTGATGGCAGTATTGATTATTCTCTCAATGGTAATCGCGGCCGTCGCCAAGTTCTAAATTGCATTAACGGCGCATGTTCACATCCCCCTTCCCAGATATATGGGAAGGGGGTTTGCATTGATGCCGGGGACGCGCCGCCCCCAGGAGGCGCTTATTCCATGATAGAATTGCCCCTATGAAACGATGGCAATTCTGGGTTGGTTTGCTCATCAGCGGGGTATTTCTGTACTTCACTTTGCGGGGGATGAAGTTATCGGATCTGTGGGAAACGGTGCGCACGGCGCGCTACTGGTGGCTCATCCCGGGCGTGGCGGTGTATTTTGTGGGGGTGTGGGTGCGCACCTGGCGCTGGCATTATCTTCTGCGCCCGATCAAGAAAATCCCCACTGCCAGCCTGTTCTCGATTGTCGCGATCGGCTATATGGGTAACAACATTTACCCGGCGCGCGCCGGCGAGGTGCTGCGCGCCACGGTTCTGCGCCAACGCGAGGACGTGCCCATCTCGGTCTCGCTGGCCACGGTGGTGGTCGAGCGCCTGTTTGACGCGGTGGTGATGTTGGGCTTTGTGTTCTTCAATCTGCCGGAGCTTGCGCGGCTGACCCACAACTCCGGTTTTGTGGGCGCGCTCAACATACGCGATCTGGCGTTGTGGGGCGCAATTATCTTCCTTGGCGCGCTACTGGTGTTCCTGGCACTGGCCATGTTTCCGCGTTTCACCGAAAAGCTAATGGACGTGGTGTTAGCGCGGCTGGTGCCGGCCCGCTGGCGCGAGCGCGTGCACACCCTGACGATGAAATTCCTCTCCGGGCTTGAATCACTGCGCTCGCCGCAGGAAGCGCTGATGATTTTCTTCACCACAGTGCTGATCTGGCTACTGGAGACCGGCAAGTACTGGTTTGTGATGCACGCCTTCCCGTTTGAAGTCAGCTTCTTTGCGCTGATGCTGATGAATGGCATTGTGAACCTGACCACCACGCTGCCTTCCGCGCCGGGTTACGTGGGCACGTTCGATGCCCCTGGGATTGCGCTCTTGCAGGCCTACGGCATACCCGGCGAAGTTGCGGCCGGTTATACGCTGGTGCTGCATGGCGCGCTGTGGTTCCCCATCACGCTGCTGGGCGCGTACTATTATGCCCGCCAGCCCCTGCGCTGGGGGAAAGATCTGGAACAACTGCGGGAGAAACCCGAGGGGGGATAGGAGATAGCATGCGTATCGCCATCATTGGAGCGGGTGTGGGGGGAATGGCTGCCGCCCATGATCTGGAAAAGGCCGGCCATCAGGTCACTATTTTTGAAGGCGCCGGCCACGTGGGTGGGCTGGCGGCCGGTTTCAAAGAGCCGTACTGGGACTGGACAGTGGAACAGTATTACCACCACTGGTTCACATCCGATGACGAGATGTTCGGGCTGATGCGCGAGGTGGGGCTGGAAGATGGCGTGGTGGTGCGCCGCCCCAAGACGGTGTCGTATCACAACGGCAAGTTTTATCCCCTGGATTCGCCCCTCGCCGCGCTAACCTTCCCCGGCTTCGGGTTCTTCGATATGGTGCGCTTTGGCCTGGTGACCGTCTACCTGCGCTACCTGGCCGGCTGGCGCGCGCTGGAAAAAACTACTGCCGACTCGTGGCTGCGGCGCTGGTATGGCCCGCGCGTATATAACATGCTCTACGAGCCGCTGTTGCAGGGTAAATTTGGCCGTCATATGCGCGAAGTCAACATGGCCTGGTTCTGGGCGCGCATCAAGGCGCGCACCACCAGGCTGGCCACCTACCAGGGCGGCTTCCAGGCCTTCTGTGATCGGCTGGCCGAAAAACTGCGCGCGCGCGGCGTCGAAATCCGCCTGAATACCGCGGTGGGCAAGATCAGCCCGGGCACCGCCGGCGGTGTCGACGTGCAGGTGGGCGAGGCGACCGAACATTTTGACCGCGCGCTGGTCACCGTATCACCGGGGCTGATGGCGCGGCTGGCTCCCGACCTGCCCAAAGACTACCTGCAGGGGCTGCTGAGCCTGCAAAGCATGGGCGCGGTGGTGCTGGTAGTATCGCTCAACCAGAAGCTTTCCACCCAGGGATACTACTGGTTCAATATCCCCAAGTCGGCCGGGTTCCCGTTCCTGGCGCTGGTGGAGCACACCAATTTTGTGGAGCCCGAGCACTTTGGCGGCGACCACATCATCTACTGTGGCGATTACCTCGACACCGACCACGAATATTTCCGGCTGAGCAAAGAAGAGCTGCTGGAGCGTTTCCTGCCCAGCATCCAGCGCATCAACCCGGAATTTCGGCCGGAGTGGGTGAAGAATTGCTGGCTGTTCCGCACACCGTACGCCCAGCCCATCCCGCTGGTCAACCACTCGCGCAATATCCCCGCCATTCAGACGCCCATGCCCGGGTTGTACTTCGCCAGCATGAGCCAGGTGTACCCGTGGGACCGCGGCACCAACTTCGCGGTGCAGATCGGCCGCCAGGCTGCGCGCGAGATACTGGCGGGGATGGGGTAAATGGACGAGATCCAGGTGTTTCCCGCCACCGCCGAGCGCTGGGCGGACCTGGAACAGCTCTTCGGGAAAACCGGGGCCAGCGCCGGATGCTGGTGCATGTGGTGGCGGCTGCCGCGCGCCGAGTTTAAAGCCCGGCGCGGCGATGGTAACCGCGAGACGCTGCGCGGCCTGGTAGAAGCCGGCGCGGAGCCGGGCGTGCTGGCCTATTATAACGGGCAGGCTATCGGCTGGTGCTCGATTGGTCCGCGCCAGCACTACGCCGCGCTGGAAAGCTCGCGCATTCTTAAGCGCGTCGACGACCGGCCAGTGTGGTCAATCGTGTGCTTCTTTGTGCACCGCCGCCAGCGCCGCAAGGGCGTGGCGCTGCACCTGCTGCGCGGCGCGCTGGCGTACGCAGTCTCGCACGGCGCGCAAATTGTCGAAGCCTATCCGCTGGACCTGCAAACCCCGCGGCTGGATGGCAAGCAGATGGGCAATTTTAGCGGCTACATGGGCCTCTCGCCCATTTTCCGCGAACTGGGTTTTCAGGAAGTAGCGCGCGCTTCCGACACGCAAATCATCATGCGCTGGAGTGTTCCAACCGATTAACGTAGGTTGGCCAACCACATGGCGATTCTGCTCGAATCTGATTCGAGAATCAACCTTTCAGCGCGGTTAGCAAGTGGTTTGTACTGACGAGCATTTTTTCATATAACCTTCCAGCGCTAGCCTTGAATCATCATTTTGGCAGCGCAACCGCCACATATACGGTTTTCTGCTGTAAGATTCGCTGCAAATTGGGGCAAAATTGGAAAGCGGTGTGAAACATTCTACCTGCTACCTTGCGGCAAAACGTTAACATTTCGACGATTTAAAGAACCTGGTTTTTTTAGCCAAGCGTAGGGTGACTATGCTTGATTGGGATGGGGCTTTCGGTTAAAATGGTTTTGTTCAGTACATGGGAGGGGCATTTTTATCCCAGCGTTTTTATTGATTGTCATACGGTAGCACGCAATCACACAGGTCAGATATTCTGCGCCCACTGAGCTTCAGGGGCGTTTGTGTCCCTGTTGCCGGCGGCGGCTCCAAAAATATGCTCTTACTGGAGGTCGGTAATGAACCCTCAGCAAGCATGGCAGGCAACGCTTGGCCAGCTCCAGATGGAATTGTCCAAAGCGTCGTACGATACCTGGGTGCGCAACACGGAATTGATCAATCACGGGTCGGGCACTTTCACCGTGGGTGTTCAGAACGCCTACGCGCGCGACTGGCTGGAAAGCCGCCTGTCGTCTACAGTGACGCGGCTGCTTTCGGGCATGATGGCCTCACCCCAATCGGTCGAATTCGTGGTGTACCAGAAGGATTTTGAGCCTGCCGAAACCGCCCCCGAGGAAGAGGAACGACCCGTGGAAAACACCCCGCGCCACGGCAGCCAGTGCTTCCAGAGCCGCTACACCTTCGACACCTTCGTGGTGGGCGCCAGCAACCGGTTGGCGCATGCGGCCTGCATGGCCGTGGCCGAGAACCCGGCGCGAGCATATAACCCGCTCTTCCTTTATGGTGGGGTGGGGCTAGGAAAAACGCACCTGCTGCACGCCATTGGTAACAGCGCCCAGCAAGCCGGTCTCGAGGTCTTATACGTCTCATCCGAAGAGTTCACCAATGACATGATCAACTCGATCCGCTCGCACACCACCGATAAATTCCGCGAGCGCTACCGCAGCATCGATGTGCTGCTGATCGACGATATCCAGTTTATTGCCGGTAAGGAATCCACGCAGGAAGAGTTCTTCCACACCTTCAACACCCTGCACGGACAGGATAAGCAGATCGTGATGTCTTCTGACCGGCCGCCCAAGGCGATGGTGACGCTGGAAGAGCGGCTGCGCTCGCGCTTTGAGTGGGGTCTGACTGCCGATATCCAGCCACCCGACCTGGAAACGCGCATCGCCATTCTGCGCTCGAAGGCTGAGCGCGCGCGCCGCGATGTGCCGGCCGATATCCTTGAGACCATCGCGCGCAATATCCAATCGAACATCCGCGAGCTGGAAGGCGCGCTGACGCGCGTGCTGGCGTTTTCAGACCTGAGCGGCGCGCCGCTCAGCCCGCAACTGGTGACTTCGGCGTTGGCCGACCTGCTGCCGCAGCGCAGCACGCTGGAGCCACGCCACGTGGTCAACGCGGTGGCGAACGTGTTCGGCGTCAGCGTCGAGCAGTTGTTGGGCCGCGATCGCTCGCGGGATGTGGCGCTGCCTCGCCAGGTGGCCATGTACCTGATGCGCGAGCTGGCCAACGTGTCGCTGCCGCAGATTGGCGAAAGCCTGGGCGGGCGCGATCACACCACGGTGATGTACGCCTGCGAGAAGGTGGCGGATATGATCGAGCGCGACGACCGCCTGCGCCGCCAGATCATCCAGATCCGCGAGCAGCTCGTGGCCCAGTCGCGGCCAGTGGCGTAAATTGCCACCGAACGCTCGTCTAGAAAAAATGCGTAGGCTATGGCCTGCGCATTTTTTTGACAAACCGCCTTTTGTGTGTTAAAATTTATCAAGAATATGACAGATTTGTATTTGTACCGTGGAGCAGCAGGTTACGCTCAAACAGCCGTTCCGGATGTTTTCTCCCCGGGCCGGCTTTTTTGATGCCTGCGCCGCGGCCACAGGAAACCGACTTTTTTTCCCGCTTCGCGGGTTTGATACTGTACGTTGATAAAGGTTTGTAGAAACAACATGGAAGAAAGCACTTTGCGCATTGTTCCCCTGGGGGGTCTGGGGGAAGTAGGCAAGAATATGATGGCCTACGAATATGGGAACGACATTCTGGTGGTCGACACCGGGCTGATGTTTCCCGAAAACGACATGCTGGGGATCGATTACATCATCCCCGACTTTGAGTACCTGCGGCAGCGGCGCGACCGCGTGCGCGGGATTATCATCACCCACGGCCACGAAGACCACACCGGGGCCATTCACCACGTGCTGGAACAGATCCAGGCGCCGATTTACGCCACCCCGCTTACGCGCGGGCTGCTGGAAGTGAAGCTGGCGCGCAATGGTATGCTGCAAAAGGCCGATCTGCGCACTGTGCAGGCTGGCGAAACCGTGGAGATTGGTCCGTTCAAGGTCGACTTTTTCCACGTGTGCCATTCGATACCGGATGGCGTGGGGCTGGGCATCGATACCCCGGCCGGGCTGGTGGTCCACACCGGCGACTATAAGTTTGACCACACCCCGGTGGATAACTGGCCCAGCGATTACGCCAAGCTGGCCGAGTTCTCGCGCCGCGGCGTGCTGGCCCTGCTCTCGGATTCAACCAATTCCGAGCGCCCGGGTTGGACGCCTTCCGAGCGCGTGGTGGACGCGGCCTTTGACCAGGTGTTCCGCGATGCGCAAGATCGCATCATCATCGCCAGCTTCGCTTCGCTGATCTCGCGCATGCAGCAGGTGGCCAACGCCGCCCAGCGCTACGGGCGCAAGGTGGCCTTTGTGGGCACCAGCATGCAGGACAACTACAAGATGGCAGTCAAGCTGGGCTACCTGGAGCTGCCGGAAAACCTGGTGGTCAGTATCGAGCAGGCGCGCACCATGCCCGGCCGCGAGGTGGTGATTATGTGCACCGGCTCGCAGGGCGAGCCTACCTCGATCCTGGGCCGGCTTTCGACCGGGCGCAATCGCCTGTTCGACCTGCAGCCCGGGGACACGATTGTGCTGTCCTCGCACCCCATCCCCGGCAACGAGGAAAACGTCTATCGCACCATCAACCGGCTGTTCGAGCGCGGCGCTAACGTGATCTATGAAGCGATCGCCCCGGTGCACGTTTCGGGTCACGCCAGCCAGGAAGAAATGAAGCTGCTGATCCACCTGGTGCGGCCGAAGTTCTTCATCCCCATCCACGGCGAGCTGCGCCAGCTCAAGCAGCACGCGCTGCTGGCCAAGCAGGTGGGCATCCCGGCGGAAAACATCGCCGTGGTGGATAACGGCCAGGTGATCAAGCTGACTCAAGACAGTATGACCCTGGGCGAGCGCGTGCCGGCCTCAATGGTCTTTGTGGACGGCTCGGGCGTGGGCGACGTTGGCCCCGACATCATGCGTGAGCGCGAAGAACTGTCGCGCGAGGGCATCGTGCTGGTCAACCTGAGCCTCGACCCGGTGACGCACCGCCTGCGCCAGGAACCGGATATCATGACGCGCGGGTTTATCCTGAACCGTGACTCGGAAGAGCTGCTGTCTCAGGCGCGCCGCTGCATCATGGAAACGGTCAACAAAGCCAACGGAAACCTGCAGCAGGACGTAGAACAGGCAGTCAAGAACGTACTGTTCAATGAGACCCGCCGCCGCCCGATCGTGTTTGTTTCGGTAAGCAAGTAAAGAGAATCATCCAAAAAACGCGGCCGGATGGCCGCGTTTTTTGTTCTTTACCACTCACCTTCCGGCCAGCCTTCCTGGCCGCGCAATGGGACGAAGGCAACCGGGATCTCGCTATGCATTTCCAGGCCGGCGGGGGTGCGCAGCCAGAGCTGCAAATCCTGCCCGCCGCGCCCACCCACCGGGATCACCAGCCGGCCACCGGGGGCAAGCTGCTCCAGCAGCGCTTCAGAGACGCGCGGCGCAGCCGCGGTTACGATGATCGCATCATACGGGGCAGCCTGTGGCCAGCCCAACGAGCCATCGCCCGGGTGTACGTGAATATTGGTATACCCCAATTCTGCCAACAGCGTGGCGGCACGCTGCGCCAACTCCGGCAGCCGCTCCACCGTGTGCACATCCGCGGCCAGCTCGCCCAGCACCGCGGCCTGGTAGCCCGAGCCGGTGCCGACCTCCAGCACACGCTGGCGGCCGTCTAACCGCAGCAGGCTGGTCATCAACGCCACGATATACGGCTGCGAGATGGTTTGCCCGCCGCCGATGGGCAGGGGGCCATCCTGGTAGGCGTGATGCTGTTCTTCGGGGGGCACAAAGCGGTGGCGCTCCACGCGGCGCATGGCGGCCAGCACGCGCGGGTCGCGCACGCCGCGCTGCTCAATCTGGCGGCGCACCATCGCTTCCCGCAACGTGTCGAAGTCGTCCATCATGTCACCGCTGCAGCAGCCACTGGATGCGGTCGTATGAAACCACGTAGTGCGCCAGCACCACCAGCCCGAATACTGAGGCCAACGTGTTGTAACCGGCGGCATAGATGCACCACACCGCGCCGCCGAAGATGAGCGCTTCGATCAGCAGCCGCAGCAGGCCGGGGACGCGCACCGGGGCCTTATTGGGGTCGCCATCCACGCGGAACACGCCCCATAACACCGCCGCCAGCAGCGGCAGCCCCACCGCCCACACGAAGCGCAGCACGCCGGCGTGCTGCGTCCAGCCCCACATCGCCAGGGCCGCCATCGCCAGCAGCTCCAGAAGGAAACGTACCGCCAGGTTCATCGGGTGATTGCTCATGCGCTGCTCCCATCCGCGGCCAGACGCCGCGCGATCTGCCGGTCAATTTTGCCCATGGGATAGTCGCCCAGGGTCGCCGGCGCGGCCCAGGCCAGCTCGCTGGCATGCAGCGCTTGTGGCTCCCCTGCAGACAGATGACACAAAAACGCGTGCAGCGTCACCTTGAAATGCGTGTACCCGTGATGGTACACGCCAAACGGCTGACCCACTTCGATATGAACGCCCAGTTCTTCGCGAATCTCGCGTTCCAGGGTCTGGGGCAGGCTCTCGCCCGGTTCCTGCTTACCGCCGGGAAACTCCCACATGCCGCCCAGCAGGCCGCTGGCGGGGCGGCGTGCCAGCAGCACCAGCCCGTCGCGGCGAAGGACGGCGGCTGTTACCGTAATGTGCGGCACAGGAGCTTTCTCTTCCAGCACCGGGCGTTGTTCCTGAATGCCCAGCGCGTAGGCGCGGCAAAAGCTGTTAATGGGGCATAACAGGCAGGCCGGGTTGTGCGGCGTGCAGATGGCCGAGCCCAGGTCCATCAGCGCCTGGTTGAAATCACCGGCGCGGCCGGGGGGCAGCACCTCGCGCGCCAGGGCCCACAGGCGCGCTTCGCCCTGCGGCGAGCGCGCCGGCAGCGATACGTCGAATACGCGCGCCAGTACGCGGCGGATGTTGGCATCCAGCGCAGCTTCATCCTGCCCGAACGCAATCGAGGCGATTGCCCCGGCGGTGTAGCGGCCGATGCCGGGCAGGCGTTCAAGCTCGGCGCGGCCGGCCGGGAGCTGATCCAATCCCTGCGACAGCAGCTGCTGCGCCGCGCGGTGCAGGTTGCGCGCGCGGCTGTAATAGCCCAGCCCTTCCCACGCGGACAGCACATCCTGCTGCGAGGCCGCGGCCAGCGCGCGCAGGCTGGGGAAGCGCTCCATCCAGCGCAGAAAGTAGGGGATTACCGTCTCGACGCGCGTCTGCTGCAGCATGATCTCCGAAACCCACACCGCGTACGGGTCGGGGTGGCCACGCCAGGGGAGATCGCGCGCGTGGCGCTCATACCAGCGCAGCAGCACGTCGGCGAGGGAAGGAGTCATAGCCTGCCCAGCGTCAGAACTGGAAACCGCCGCGCTTGGTGATGATCTTCTGGTTGTAATTTTGCACGTACTCTTTGAGCTGGTTGTTGAGGCTCTTCCACTCGTTGGAGCGCATGATCTGGCGCGCCTTTGTCATCGAGGGCAGTACCGCACCAACCATAATTTGCGGCTGACTGCCGTACACCGTGGCCCACGCGTCGCTCAGCTCAAAACCCAGGCGCTGCACGCCGGGGATGAACTCGCGTACCACAAACTCGAAGTACTCCTGGTCGCGTTCGGGGGAGATATCCCAGGTCAGGATCAGTTTGACGGCCACGCTTGCTCTCCTTTCGCCTAGGCGTGCTGTGGTTCCAGCACGATCACGCGCGTCTCTTGGGGCAGGCTGCTGGCGCTGGTCGCTTTAAAGGAAGCCATCGTATCGGTCTCGGCCAGGCCCATTTCTTTGAGGAATTTGCTGAGGGTGTCCAGCTTGAGCGTTGCACCGTCAATGTTGTACATCATCGGGATGACGATATTTGGCTCCAACAGGCTGATCACTTCGGCGGCCTTGGCCGCGTTGAGCGCGTCCGCGCCGCCCACCGGCACCAGGGCCACATTCACCGGGCCCATCGCCTCGATCTCGGCCTGGGTGGGCACACGGTTGATCAGCCCGAGATGCGCCACCGTGAGGCCGTTGTAATCCATTACGTACAGCGTATTGCGCGGTTCGTCCCCACGCGTGTGGCCGTTGGTTTGGATACCGGTGATAAATACCCCACCGATCTCATATTCGCCCGGGCCGGTAATCGGGTGCGTATCGCCTTTGACGGCGTTCAGGTAATTGTGCCCCGGGGTATCGTTACTGACGGTGACAATATCCGCCTTCAATCGTAGTGTCTCGTAGCCTACCTCGCGCGCATCATAGGGGTCAGTGACCACCGTCGCCATGCCGCGCTCGGTCAGCCGGAAACACGAATGTCCATACCAGGTAATCTCCATGCATCCTCCGCGTTTGTATCACCTTGATTATACCCGTAGTGAAGGAAATAGAAAAAGAAAGTAAGGCTGCCAGTCTGGATGGCGAAAAATCTCATCCAGGCCGCTTCAGCGCAGGAGGGTCACCTGTTCCGGCCAAAACAGGTGGTAGCTTGCCACTGGCCCGGCTTGCTCCCAGCGCCCGCAAACGCCTACCAGTCCCTGATTTTGGGGTAGCTGTTGGGTGTCGAACAGCAGCCAGGCCGGTTCGCCGGTGGGAATATCGACAACCTGGTAAATGCTGGCCGGAGCAGCGAGCGAGGCAAACGCTTCCGCAAGGGCAGCATCTGGCATGCCGTGTACCTGCTCGACAAAGCGGCTGCGGTGGAAATCCGGCAGGCGGTCGAGGAACATTTCGCTCTCGCGATGGATGTTGACCACGGAGCCAGGGTGTAGCTCTACCACCAGACGTTCTTGCCCGCTCGTGCAGGTGAATGCCGGGTGCATGGCCGGTTCGCGAGCGTTGAGTATCACCAGCAGCGGCGCGGCGCATACCAGCAGAGCCAGCATAGCGGCGAAGGTCACACCCCACGCGCCCATGCCTTCGTATGGCGTAGGTGTGGGTCGCTGCCACAGCCAGGGCAGCCTGCGCCCGGCCCGCTGCAATAAGAACGCCAGCCCCAGCGCCGGGAGGGCGGCGATGACAGGCATGCCAGCAGCATACAGCCGCAGTCCATAGGCATCACCCGGAGGTACAAACGGAACGGAGAGCAGCACCCCGGCCACGGCCGCCAGCAGCAGGCGGTGGTGCGGTGCACGGCACGCCAGGCAGCCCACCAATCCAACCGCCGAGAGGGCGTACAACGCCAAACGGCCGGCCAGGGTGTGGCGCGCATTCTCCCCGCCGATGTAGGAAAAAACGCTGTAGGCGGAGTTGGAGAAAAACAGCCCCAGCTCGCTCGCGATGCCCTGTACCAGCCCGGCCGGGTTGCGCAAAAACTCTTCCCATGCCAGCCGGTAGATGGTCTGGTACTTTTCGCTGCCTTGCAGTGCATTGAGCTCAGGGTTATCTGCTACGGCTGAATAGAAATGAGCGCCGCCATGCACCAGCCCATAGATCGTATTGGCAAAGTTGGAAAAGGGGATGCTGTGCTGGGCAGCTACCAGGCGTACCACCCAGAAATTGATCAGGAAGGCGGCCATTACGGCCAGCCCGCCCGCAGCCAGGCGCTTCCACGCCACCCGCCGGCCGTCGCGCTGTTCGAAAGTATCCCAAATCAGCAAGGCGGGCAATATCAGAAAGGGGCCTGGGCGTGTATTTAGACCCAGGCTGAGCAAGAAGATACCAAACACAAACCGTCCAGCTGTTTTCTGACCTGCCCCGTGCCAGATCGCTGCCAACCCCAACGCGCCAAAGGCCAGGCCCAGGTGCTCCGAAAGCGCCATACCGCTTACGCGCTGGCGGTAATAGAAGAACAGGATCACCAGGGTCAGCGCGGCCGCGATCGGGCCATGCGTGCCCTGGACTTCACGCGCAAATAGATAACAGGCAATGCCTGCCAACTGGCTGAACACTGCCAGGGTGAGCATCAGGTGGTTGCCGGTGAGCTGTAACACCAGGGCCAGCGTCGCGGGGAACAGCGGTCGCCACGCGGAAAACTGCCAGAAGCCATCCCCCAGTAGTAGCCGCTGCGCGTCCAGGTAGTAGTTGGATGCATCGTACAGGGGCAGCAGCCCACCCAGCACGGTAGACGTGCTCTGGCCGGAAACCCACAGGCCCAGCAGGCACAGAGCAAAAGCGGCCAGCGACAGGCTGGCGCTGGCCAGCGCGCCGGCCCAGCCGCGCAGGTTGAACACCGCGAAGGTGGTGAGGCCCAGAGCCAGTAGGGTGGTCAGGAAGCTGTAGCGCGCGGCTACGCCAACAGGACGGAATATGGAGCCGGCCGGCGCCAGCAAAATGACTGCGAAAACGCCCAGCGGGATGATCACCAGTAGCGCGGATTGCAACCATGCTACCATGCGCAGATTTCTCATCAAACCTGGAAATTCCTTTCTCGGTGGGGGATACGTTGATCATCAGACCGCGGCCGCAGCCATTATAACAGCACACAAACGCCCGGCGCGCTTTTCTCACCTTGACTCTCCGGCCATCATCTGATAGACTCCTCACCCGCTGCCCGTAAGCGAGATGGAAAATTGCCCCTGAATCTCCTTGCCCGGTGGGCAAGGCTCTGGTATAATTCCGGACGCAATTCAGCAGCTTAATAAACCGATACACGATGGTCAAGCGCCGACGTAGCTCAATCCGGCAGAGCAACCGCCTTGTAAGTGGTAGGTTACGGGTTCGATTCCCGTCGTCGGCTCAGTTGCAGGCTGGCGAGTAAGATGGTGCAAAACCACCTTACTTGCGAGCTGGCAACAGCTCGGACCTGGGCAGTTACCCAAGTGGCCAAAGGGGGCTGACTGTAAATCAGCTGGCAGACGCCTTCGGAGGTTCGAATCCTTCACTGCCCACTGGTCGTTGTTTGACCATCGTTTTTCTACCCCGCCAGGGGTGGGATGGTTGTAGCGAACGGCAAGCCCTCATAGCTCAGCTGGTAGAGCACGTTCTTGGTAAGAACGGGGTCATGGGTTCAAATCCCATTGAGGGCTCTTCAATTGCCGGGAACACAGGGTAACTTTTTTGAGAGCAGGAGAGGAATCATGGCGAAGCAAAAGTTTGACCGGAGCAAGCCGCACCTGAACATTGGGACGATGGGTCACATTGACCATGGCA
>JBDHWQ010000008.1:0-148331 GCA_039810245.1 Longilinea sp.
TTCTTCCGCCTGGCCACCATCCACAACCTGCGCTTTATGACCCGCCTGACGGAGCGCATTCGCGCGCGGGCGACGGAGTAGCCGGTGGACGACCTGGAGCGTCTGGTGGAAGCCATCCGCGAGAATGCCAAGTACCGCGCCATCGACGCCGGGCTGGTGCGGCGCGTGGGCGCGCACGAGTTGGCGAAAGGTCGAGGGTGGAAAGAGGCGGTGAAAGCAGCGCGCGGCAAGCTGCACCAGGTGGCTGCCGCCTACCAGGAAGGCGGCATGCGCTACGCTGCCTGGCTGGATGAATTGGAGCGCCTGCCGGGCGACCTGCAGCACCCGGACGCGCGTGATTTCTGCCGCCGGGTGATGGCTCAGCACGCCTCAACGCGCGAGCGCCTGCCGCTGCTGGAAACCTTTTTCGCCGAGACGCTGGCCGGCGAAGCGCCGGTACAATCCCTGCTGGACGTGGCCTGTGGGCTCAACCCGCTGGCGCTGGCGTGGATGCCCGCCGCCGCGGACGTGACCTATACCGCCTGTGATATCTATGAAGATATGGTCGACTTCCTCAACCGTTTCTTCGCGCACTTTGGCGTGCGCGGCGCAGCCCACGTCTGCGACTTGACCACCGCCGTGCCTTCTGCGTCGGCGCAGGTGGCGCTGGCGCTCAAGACCATCCCCTGCCTCGAGCAGGTGGATAAGAGCGTTGGCGCGCGGTTGCTGGACGGGCTGAACGCCGGCACGCTGCTGGTCAGCTTCCCGGCGCGCAGCCTGGGCGGTCGCGGCAAAGGCATGCCGCAGTTCTACGAAGCGCACCTGGCCGAGCTGCTGGAAGGCCGCGCCTGGCCGCTGCAGCGCTTTGCGTATGAGACCGAGATTGCGTTTGTGTTGCGGAAAGCCATCTCTACCTGAGCCCAGGCTTCTTTCCGCCCGCCCCTACGGAGATCGGGCAGCCGTCATCCCGTGCTATCATTACCTCATGACCGACGAACTCGACCGGCTGGCGGCGGAGCTGCTGGACTCCAAAAAATACCGCGACATGCACCTCGCCCCGGCCACCGTGCGCGATCTGCTGGCGCAGGAGCTGCCGCGCCACCGCACGCGCCGCGAGGCGCTGGAAGCGGTGCGCAAAAAGCTGCACAACATCGTCGCCCCCTACCTGGGCGACCCGGATTACGCCACCGCCGCGGGCGAGCTGGACGCGGCCGCCGCGGACGGAACGCTGCGCGAGGCCTGCCTGCGCATTCTCGCCAGCCACGCCTCGACGCGCGAGCGCATCCCTATTCTGGACGAATTCTACGCACGCATCTTCGCCGTCACCGGAGCGCCGCGGGTGGTGCTGGACCTGGCCTGCGCGCTGCATCCTTTCTCCTTCCCCTGGATGGGCCTGCCCGCGTCCAC
Source organism: Longilinea sp. (assembly GCA_039810245.1). GTDB lineage: Bacteria > Chloroflexota > Anaerolineae > Anaerolineales > Anaerolineaceae > CALDSL01. The sequence continues at coordinate 1,387 of JBDHWQ010000008.1, forward strand.
GCGCTACTACGCTTACGACATCCACGGCCCACGCCTGGGGCTGATCAACCACTTCTTTGGCCTGCTGGGGCTGGAGCCGCTGGCGATCCAGCAGGATATCCTGGTGCAGCCGCCGCAGGTGGAAGCCGACGTGGCGCTGTTCTTCAAGGAAGCCCACCGCTTCGAGCAGCGCCAGCGCGGCAGCAGCCATAAAATGCTGGCCGCGCTGCGCGCACGCTGGATGCTGGTCTCGCTGCCCACCGCCAGCCTCAACGGGCGCTACGATCTGTTGGAGCGCCAGCGGGCGCTGGTGGCCGAGATCATCGCCGGCGAGCCGTGGACGGTGCAGGAAGTGTTGTTCGAGACCGAAATCGTGTTTTGCATCCGGCGGGAAGGCGCGGCATGAGCAAACGCCGCGCCGCGCGCCGCGCCGAAGCTCCCGCCGGCGACGTTTCCGCTTCGCTGGAGCGCTACCGCGTGCTGCTACCCGCCGCGGACTTCGCCGCGCTGCTGGCTGCGCTGGAACAGTCGCTGCCGGGAGCGATCCGCGCCAACCCGCTCAAGGTGCAGCCGGCCGCGGCCGCCGTGGAATGGAGCGCGCGCTACGGCTGGGATTTGCAGCCCGTGCCCTTTTGCCCGGCAGGCTGGCAGGTGAGCGCGGCGCGTACGCCGCTCAGCGCCACGCCCGAATACGCGATGGGCCAGTATTACATCCAGGACGCGGCATCGATGCTGCCCGGCGAGCTGTTTGACTTCGACGGGCTGGAAGCGCCGCTGGTGCTGGACCTGGCCGCCGCGCCGGGCGGCAAGACCACCCACCTGTCGGCGCGCACCGCCGACCGCGGCCTGGTGCTGGCCAACGACAGCGCCGCCGGGCGCATTGCCGCGCTGCGCGGGGTGCTGCGCGATTGGGGCGCGATCAACGCCGCCGTCACTGCCTACCCGGGCGAACGCTTTGGGGCCTGGTATCCCGAGACCTTTGACCGCGTGCTGCTGGACGCGCCGTGCAGCATGGATCATCTGCGCCCCACGCCGGGCAAGGAGCGCCGCCCGGCCAGCGCGCGCGAGCGCGAAGGGCTGTCCGCGCGCCAGGCGCGTCTGCTGGCCAGCGCCCTGCAGGCCGCGCGGGTGGGCGGGCAGGTGGTCTACTCCACCTGCACCCTCGCCCCGGAAGAGGATGAGGGCGTACTGGATGTGATCCTGCGCCAGTGGGGCGGCGCAGTGCGGGTAGACGATCTTTCGGCGCGTTTCCCTGGCGCGCGAGCGCTGGAGACGGCCGAGGGGCAGGCGTTTGACCCTGCCGTGGCGAATGCCATGCGCCTGTGGCCGCACACCTACGGTACGTCCGGCTTTTTTGCCGCGCGGTTGACCAAAACCGCGCCCATTCCCGGCGCGCGGCAGGAACCACCCGCGCGACCGATCGAGCCGCTGGGTTGGGAGCGCCTTCCCGCGCGTGCGGCGCGCGCAGTCGAAACTTTCTTTGCGCAGGAATACGGCTTCGACCTGCCGGCGCTGCTGTGGCGCCAGGATCTGGCGTTATGGCGGCGCGGAACCGGGCTGCATGCCTTTCCCGAGCGCTTCTTTGCGCATTTCTCCGGGCTGCCGGTGGAAGGGCTGGGGCTGCTGGTGGCCGAGGAAAGCGCCGGCGGCTGGCAACTCTCGCACGAGTGGGCGGCGCGCTTTGGCGCGCAATTTACTGCCGGCACACTGCGCCTGCCCGCGGAGCAGGTAGCCGCCTGGCTGCGCGGTGAAGATGTGCCCGGCGCGGAAGCGGCTGGCCGCACTGTGGTAGTATTGGACCCCGAGGGACGATTGTTGGGGCGTGGCAAGACGCAGCCGGGGCGGATCAAGAACCTGCTGCCGCGGCGGCTGGCCAGACGCCGCTGAAGCGCGGGAACCGAATTGGCACGGGATGCGTCTACATTATGTGGCCGCTCCCGGCGGCACGCGAATCTCTTTGACCCTGGCGCGCAGGAATGGAACATGGGGGCATCGCGCCCTGGGATCCGGGCAGGCAGGCTCGTATTTCGGCCGGCTGCCGAGGAGGATGGACTTTGACGCGAAAACCCCTGTACTTCCTGCTGCTGGCTGCCCTGATGGCCGGTCTGTTTGGCTGGAGCACATCCGGTGTGGCCGCCCAGGCTGCGCCTGTGCTGCAGGCCACGCCCGCCTACAACGGCTATTTCAAGTACGGCGAGTGGCTGCCGGTGTATATTGCCGTCGAGAACCCCGGCGCGGACGTGGACGCCGAGCTGCAGGTGCGCGTGACCAGTTCCAGCACCAACGTGTTTGCCGCACCGGTGGCGCTGCCCAGCGGGGCGCGCAAGCTGGTGCCGCTGTATGTGCTGCCCAACAACTTCACCCGCGTGCTGGATGTGCAGCTCATCAGCGCGGGCAAACTGCTGGCCTCGCAGAAGGTCAGCGTGCGGCCGCAGATTAACCTGAGCTACTTCGTGGGCATCGTCGCCCCACAGCGCGGCGCGTTGAGCATGTTGAGCGGCCTGGGCACGCCCGGGGTGGAGCGCCCCAAGGTCGTGGTGGACGTACCGCTGGAGCAGCTTCCCGATCGTTGGGAAGGGCTGGCCTCGTTCGACCTGTTGATTATCAACGACACCGATACCTCGAAAATGACCCCCGAGCAGGCTGCCGCGCTGCATACCTGGGTAGAGAAAGGTGGGCGGCTGGTGCTGGGCGGCGGGGCCGGGGCGGGTGCGGTACTTTCCGGCATTCCCGAAAGCCTGCGCCCGGTGAGCCTGAATGGCAGCCAGGACATCGACACGGATGCATTGCAAGGCCTGGCGCAGTTCGCCGGGGCGGACGCGGTGAAAGTTCCTGGCCCGTTTGTGGTCGCCAAAACCGCTCCGCAGGACTGGGTTGTGCTGGCCAGCGACGGCCCGCTGCCGCTGATTGTTGAGCGCGGCGTGGACGCCGGGCGCGTGCTGTTCTCCGCGCTGGACCTGGCTGCGCCGCCGTTTGAAGGCTGGCCAGGAACCGGTCAGTTGTGGTACACGCTGGCCGGCCAATATGCCACCTATAACCCCAACCTGCCGCAAGATTCCTCTGTGCGCCAGATGCGCTCTGGCTCGTTTTACGGCGCGGTGGCGAACATCCCCTCGCTGGCGCTGCCATCCATTCAGGGCCTCAGTGTGCTGCTGGCCATCTACATTCTGCTGGTAGGGCCGGTCAATTATCTCATATTGCGCCGCGCGCGCCGGCTGCACCTGGCATGGGTCACCATTCCGGTCATCACCCTGGCTTTCACGGGCGGGGCGTTTGGCCTGGGCTACCTGATGCGCGGCAACGACCTGATTCTCAACAAAGTGGCCGTGGTGCAGATCCCATCTTCGGGCACGGCGCTGGTCAACAGCTACGTGGGGTTGTTTTCGCCCAGTCAGCAGTCGTACAGCGTGGAAGTGCAGGGTGACGGCCTGGTAAGCCCCAGCGACAGCGGTGGCTACTACGGGCCGTATGGCGGCGTCACCACCCAGGAGATGAAGTTTGTGAAGGGCCGGCCGTCGCTGGTGCAGGGCATCACCGTGAACCAGTGGGCCATGCAGCCCTTCAACGTAGAATCTACCTGGCCCGATTTAGGCCGCATGACCGGGCGCGTGGAAATCCAGGGCGATGTGGTGAAAGGCACGATCAAAAATGAAACCGGCGTGCGCCTCACCGACGTGGTGGTGGTGGTCAACCGTCGCTACCAGCTGTTGGGCGCGATGGCTCCCGGAGAAGAAAAGAGCGTCGACCTGGGGATTGCGCGCATGACGCAGGATATGTACGGCCCTTCGCTCAGCTACAAAATGTACGTGGAGCCAACGATGGGGCAGAGCGGCGGACAGATCCCGCGCGACCTGCAGCTTAAGACCAATGTGCTGGATAACGCCCTCGATGGCCCGCCGTGGGCCAGCATCAGCCAATCAGCGCTGGAGCAGCCAGGCGGCATCCCCAGCCTGATCGTGCTGGGCTGGAGTGACCAGGCCCCGCCGGACGTCTCAATCCGCGGCGAACAGGCCAGCCAGTTCACCACCGCGCTGGTCTACCAGCTCTTGCCCATGTCGCTGCCGGAAACCGGAGCGGCTACCATTCCGCCCGGGCTGATCGCCGGCGCGTTCGACAGTGAAATAACCACGTACGGCAAATGTGGCCCGGCGACTTCGACCTCGGTCTACCTGGACAACAATACGGAGATGATCTTCCGCTTCCACCTGCCCACCGACCTGGCAACCTATACCGTCAGCGCGCTCAACCTGGCGCTGGTGGTGGATAACATGAACGTCAACCGCGAGCTGGAGCTGTACGACTGGAGCAAAGAAGCATGGCAGGCGGTGACGGCACAGGATTTCACCAATATCCTGGTGCGCAGCCCCCAGACCTATATCAATCAAAACCGCGATGTGCGCGTGCGCGTTGCATCCGGCGCGGGCGGCGCGGGCTGCTATTTCCTCGACCTGGGCTTGATGGCCGAGCGCGGGCTGGGAAAGGGAAACTGACATGAATGCCATCCAGACGCGAAACCTCACCCGCTACTACGGCAAAGTTCCCGCCGTGCAAGACCTCAACCTGGCGGTGCCTAAAGGCGCGCTGTTCGGGCTGATCGGCCCCAACGGCGCGGGCAAGACCACCACGCTGCGCATGCTGGCCGGCCTGCTGGAGCCTTCCAGCGGCGAAATCCTGATCAACGACGAGCCGACCAACGGCGACTGGCAGCAGCTTCGCTGGCAGATCGGCTATATGCCCGACTTCTTCGGCGTGTACGATGACCTGGTGGTGTGGGAATACCTGGATTTCTTTGCCCGCTGCTACAACCTGCCGGCCGCGCGCCGCAAACAGGTGGTAGACGAACTGCTCGAGCTGGTGGACCTGCAAGACAAGCGCGATTCCTACGTGCAGACTCTCAGCCGCGGCATGCGCCAGCGGCTGTGCCTGGCGCATGCCCTGGTGCACGACCCCTCCGTGCTGCTGCTGGATGAGCCCGCCTCTGGGCTCGACCCGCGCGCGCGGGTAGAAATGCGTGAGCTGCTGCGCGAGCTAGGCGCGATGGGCAAGACCGTGATCCTCTCATCGCACATTCTCAGCGAGCTGGCCGAGTTGTGCGATTCAATCGGTATCATCGATAAAGGCCGGTTAGTGACCAGCGGGCGGCTGGACGACATCCGCGCGCATGCGCAGCGCGGCCGGCGGCTGAACGTGCGCGTGCTTTCCGGCGTGGAAGAAGCCGAGAATGCCCTGCGCAATTACCCAGGCGTGGGCGAAATCCTGCGCGCCGAGATGCCCGAGAGCCAGCCCGCGCAGGAACTGGAAGTGGACTTCGAAGGTGACGAGGAAGCGGTGGCCGGGCTGCTGGAAAGCCTGGTTTTGAATAAAGTGCGCGTAGCCGGTTTCTCCGAAGACCACACCGGGTTGGAAGAGCTGTTCCTGCAGCTTACGAAGGGAGAAGTGGCATGACTAACCTCAAAACGTACCTGCAGGTCAACCCGATCATTGTAAAGGAGCTGCGCTCGCGCATGCGCGGCGGGCGCGCGTTTATCACCCTCACCGTCACCCTGCTGCTTACCGCCGGTTTGATGTACGCCCTGCTGCAGGTGATGCTTTCCGTATCGCAATACTCGTATGATGTGGTCAGCCCGCGCATCGGGCAGGCGCTGTTTACCGTGCTGGCCTACCTGGAGCTGATGATCATCTGCGCCATCACCCCCGCGGTGACGGCCGGGGCGATCAGCGGCGAGCGCGAGAAGCAGACCTACGAAATGCTGCAGGCCACGCCGCTCAGTCCCAGCAGCCTGCTGTGGGGTAAGCTGTTCTCGGCGCTCAGCTATGTGTTCCTGCTGCTGTTTGCCGGCATCCCGCTGGCCAGCATCATCTTCATCTTTGGCGGGGTCAGCCCCAGTGATATGTTTAAGGCCCTGCTGGTGCTGCTGGCGCTGGCGGTAGCGTTTGGCGTGCTGGGGCTGTTCATGTCGGCGCTGTTCGCGCGCACCGGGCGCGCTACGGTGGCCAGCTTCCTGGTGGTTCTGGCGCTTAACTTCGTGCCATTGGTGGTGGCAGCGGTGCTGGCGATCACCCAGCAGGGCAACATGCCGCGCAACGTGCTGGTGTTCAGCCCCATCTCGATCCTGGCGGGGGTGCTGGCGCCGTTCAACACCAGTTATGGCGGCCCGCTGGACATCCTGCCGATTATCAGCGGCTACGCCTTCCGCAGCGCGGTTACGCCGGTTTCGATGATATCCATCCCACGTCCGACGTACCATTACGGGCTGGCGTTTTACGCCGCGCTGACCGTGGTGCTGTACCTGCTGGCGGCGCGGCTTGTGCGGCCTTCGCGCCGCTGGAAGTTCACACGCGCTGAGGCGGTGCGCACTGCCGCCGTGATCGTGATTTTCGCCGGGCTAATGACCGCGGCATACCTCTACAGCGCGCCGCGCTATGAGTGGAACCGCCCGGCGGTGGATGCAGGCACCGAACCGATCATCAAACCCGGGTTCCCCATGTCCGAGCCGGCTATACCCGCCAATCAGGCGGCAAACAATGTCGCCATCAATGGGCCGGCGCAGAATCTGAGCGCCGAAGACCGCGCCGCGATTTACGCCGCGGTGATCGACTGGCTGGTGAAGATCGACAGCGGCATACCGGCGGATGAAACGCTGAGCGGCGTGTACGTGCTCAGCCAGGCGGACGACAGCGCCGGCGACCCGGCGCTGGCCGGCCAGGTTGCGCCGGAGCCGTTTGGCCCTGAACTACAGGGCGCGATCACCGACCGCCTCACCGGCAACCTGCCCGCCCCGTTGATGTGGGTGGATACACCCGAAGGCGCATCGCGCGACCCGGAGACTGACGAATTGAGCCCCGGCGGGCTGCTGGTGCGCGCCGGCATCATTTACGAAAGCACGCCGGATACCATGGTGCTGGCCGGCAGCGTGGAACAGAGCGGTGGCCGTGCTTCGGGGCGGCAGTACGTGCTGGCCAGGGACCAGGACGGTCTGTGGCAGGTGACCGGCACCACCGGCGCGGAATGGACCAATTGAGCCATGCAGACAGAATTTCTGACCACACTCAACCGGCTGCGCGCGCGGCTGCGGCTGCGCGATGGCTGGCTGCTGGCACAGCGCACGCTGTGGCTGCCGGCGCTGGCAGCGCTGCTATGGGTTTTCGGCGGGCGCGTCTGGCCGCTGGACTACCCCCGCGCGTGGCTGCTGGCCCCCTTTGGGCTATGGCTGCTGGTAGTGCTGGCTTGGAGCGTTTTCCGCCCGCTGCCCGCCATGCGCGTGGCGCGCCGCGTGGACGCCGAACTGGGGCTGAAAGAACGCCTGTCCACCAGCCTGGCGCTGGCGCAGGGCGAAAATGCTTCTGATAGTTTCCAACACCTGCGCCATGCTGTATTTGCGCCGGCCCTGGTGGAACGGCTGCACGGCGACGCGCTGGCCGCGGCGCGCGGCATCCGCCCGCGCCAGGATTTTCCGCTGGCTTGGCTGCGCCGCCCGCTGCAAGTGGCGCTGGCAGTCAGCCTGATGGCCGGGCTGCTGCTGTGGGCGCCCAACCCGATGGACGCCGTGATTGCCGAGCGCCGCGCGGTGGAACAGGCCGCGCGCGAGCAGGCTGAGCGCGTGGAAGAGCTGCGCGCCGAAGCCGAGCAGTCCACCGAGCTAACCCCCGAGGAACGCGAGGCGCTGATGCGCCAGTTGGAAGAACTGGCGCGCCAGCTGCGCGAAAATGGTGGCGACCGCGAGCAGGCCCTGGCCGACCTGGCCAAAGCCGAAGAGGCGCTGCGTCAGCGCGTGCAGCCGGATGCCGCCGCACGCGCCGCAGCGCTGGCCAGCCTGGCCGCGCGCCTGCAGCAGATGACCAACAGCCAGCGCGATCCGCAGGACCTGACCGGCGCATCGGAAGACCTGGAGCAACTGGCCGACGCCCTGGCGCAGATGACCCCCGAGCAGCAGCAGGCGCTGGCGCGCGAGCTGTCGCAGATGGCGGCGCGCGCCGGGCAGGCCGGGGAATCGGCGCTGGCGCAGGCGCTGGCCGAGATGGCCCAGGCCGCCGAAGCCGGCGATCAACAGAGCGCGCAGGAAGCTGCCAACCGTGCCGCGCAGGCCGTGCGCCGCGCCGAGCACCAGCAGGCCGACCAGCGCGCCCTGCAGCGCGCCCTGGCGCAGCTGCAGGGCAGCCGCGCGGCGCTGGCTCAGGCCGGGCAGCAGATGGCGCAGGGCCCCGGCCAGCAGCCCGGCCAGAACCCGGGGCAGGGGCAGGGCCAGCCCGGGCAGGGTCAGGGGCAGGGGACGCAGGGTGGCACCGGCGCAGGCAGCAACGCCAACCAGCTCCCGCCCAACCAGGGCGGCGCGGTGACCATCAAGCCGCCCACCGGCAGCAAGCCGGTTCAGGCCGGCAGTGACCTGGCGCAGCAGGTATATGTGCCTCAGGAGCGCAATGCCAGCGGGCAGAACGAAGTCTTCATCCCCGGGCAAGAGACGGGCCAGGGCACGGTGCAAGAGCAGCAAACTGAAAACCCGCTGCCCGGCGCGCCTAACCCGGCGCTGGTGTCCTACCGCCAGGTCTTGCAGCAGTACCAGGATGCCGCCAACCAGGCGCTCGAACAGAGCTACATCCCTTCAACGCTGCGAGAGTATGTTAAAGCCTATTTCTTAGGTTTGGGAGAATAACCATGACCGATTTGCAGACCATGACCCCGGATGCCTTCCGCGAGACCGCCGCGGCGATTGAAGCCCAGGTGGGGCAGGTGATCGTAGGCCAGAACCAGCTCGTGCGCCACACGCTGGTGACTCTGCTGGCGGGCGGCAACGCGCTACTGGAAGGCGTGCCTGGGCTGGGCAAGACCATGCTGGTGCGCACGCTGGCCCAGGCGGTAGACTGCGCCTTCGCGCGCATCCAATTCACCCCGGACCTGATGCCGGCCGACATCGTCGGCACGAACCTGATCGTCGAGGACGAGCAGGGGCGGCGGCAGTTCCAGTTTGAGCCCGGGCCGGTGTTCGCTAACCTGGTGCTGGCGGATGAAATCAACCGCGCCACGCCCAAGACCCAGTCCGCCATGCTGGAAGCAATGCAGGAGCACAGCGTCACGGTGGCCAAGGTTACGCGCAAACTGCCCGAGCCGTTTTTTGTGCTGGCCACGCAGAACCCGCTGGAAATGGAAGGCACTTACCCGCTGCCTGAAGCCCAGCTCGACCGCTTCTTCTTCAAGGTTGACGTACCCTTCCCCAGCGTGGACGAGCTGGTGGAAATTGCCAACCGCACCACCGCGTCAACCACGCCGCAGGCCAGTCCGGCCGCCGATGCGGCTGCCATCCGTGCCATGCAGGCCCTCGCGCGCGGCGTGCCCATCGCCGAGCATGTCACCACCTTTGCTGCGCGGGTGCTCAAGGCCAGCCACCCGCAGGATGCCGGCGCGCCCAAACGCGTGCGCGAGTTCGTGCGCTACGGCTCCAGCCCGCGCGGCCTGCAGGCCATGATCCTGGCGGGTAAGATCTTCGCACTGCTGGATGGGCGCTACAACGTGGCCTATGACGACATCCGCGCGGCGGCTACCCCGGCGCTGCGCCACCGCCTGATCCTCAACTTTGAAGCCCAGGTCGAAGGCGTCACCACCGACGCAGTGATCGTCGACATTCTGGAGAGCGTGGCTCTCGAAGAAGCGCGATGAGCGAGCGTCTGTTTGATGAAGCCTTCCTGCAGCGCCTGGAGCGGCTGGCCCTGGTGGCCCGTCGCGCCATGGCCGGGCAGACCCAGGGCGAGCGCCGCTCGCCGCGCCGCGGGCAATCGGTGGAGTTTGCCGATTTTCGCCCCTACGTGGCCGGCGACGACTTCCGGCGCATCGACTGGAACGCCTATGCGCGCCTGGAGCGTTTCTTCATCAAGCTGTTCGTGGAAGAGGAAGATCTGACCGTGCATTTCCTGGTGGACACCAGCCGCTCGATGCACTGGGGCGAGCCGTCCAAGATCGGCTATGCCACGCGCGCGGTGGGCGCGCTGGGCTACATCGCCCTGGCCGGGCTGGACCGCGTCACCGTCACCGGGCTGCTGGGGGATAATGGTGGACTGGCGTATTTTCCGCCGCACCGCGGCAAGCAGCAGGCCATGAAGCTGTTCGCCTTCCTGCTCGAGCTGCAAAAACCGCCGGCGGGGAACATGGCGCGCAGCGCCATCGTGGAGCAGCCTTCGACGGAGCTCAGGGCGCTTACTGGCGTGGCGCGCAGCCTGCAAAATTACGCTGCCACCGCCCCGGCCCCCGGCCCGCTGGTGATTTTTTCGGACTTGATGGATGATGGCTGGCAGGACGGGCTGCGCGCGCTGGCCGGGCGCGGCTTTGAGGTGACCGTGGTGCATCTGCTGGCCCCTGAAGAAGCCGAGCCGGCGCTGGAAGGCGACTTCAAGCTGCTGGATGCTGAAACCGGCGCGGGGGTGGAGATCACCGGAGATTACGAACTGCTGGCGCGCTACCGCGCCGAGCTGGCCACCTGGCAGGCCGATTTGCGCCATTTTTGCGCCGCGCGCGGCATGGGCTACGTGCCGATGTTGACCAGCGTGCCGCTGGAAGAGCTGCTGTTCAACTGGCTGCGGCGCACGGGGGTGCTGCGATGAGCTTCCTGGCCCCGGGCGCGTTCTTCTTGGGCCTGCTGCTGCCGGTGATCGTGGCGCTGTACCTGCTTAAGCTGCGCCGCACCGAGCGCGAGGTATCCAGCACCTACCTGTGGCGGCGCATGGTGCGCGACGTGGAAGCCAACGCGCCCTGGCAGAAGCTGCGCCCCAATTTGCTGTTGCTGCTGCAACTGCTGTTTTTGGCCCTGTTGATCTTCGCCCTCACGCGCCCATTTCAGTGGAGCAGCGGGTTGACCGGCGAGGCTGCCATCTTCATCATCGACTCCTCGGCCAGCATGGCCGCCACCGACACCGCCCCAAGCCGGCTGGAAGCCGCTAAGGAGCGCGCGCGCCAGCTTGTCGGCGAACTGCCCGACACCGCTCGGGTGACGGTGATCGAGGCCGGGCAGGAAGCCGCGGTGCGCGCCGCGTCCACCCGCGACCAGCGCCAGGCCAACCTGGCCATTGACGCGATCCGCCAGGGCACGGGCGGCAGCGATATGCGCGTGGCGCTGGAACTGGCCTCGGCCATCGCCGCGCGCCAGCCGGGCACGCAGATTGTGGTGCTCTCGGACGGCAACGTCAGCCTGCCTGAGCGCATGGGTGTTCGCGGCAGCCTGCGTTTCCTGCCCATCGGGACGGGCGGCGATAACCAGGCCATCGGGCTGCTGACGCTGGATGCGCGCCCCGACGGCCGCCTGACCGCCTTCGCGGTGGTCAATAACTTTGCCGCGGCAGATGTCACCCGTCGGCTGGTGCTCTCCGCGGATGGCGTCACCGTCCGCGCCTATGATCTGAGCATCCCGGCCGGCGGCCAGCAAACGCTGACGGCCGAAGACCTGCCCGATGGGGCGCAGGTGGTGGAAGCGCGGTTGGATGGCGCCGACCTGCTGGCGCTGGATGATCGCGCCGTGGCGGTGCGCCCGGCCGCGCGCGCGGTGCGCGCCGCGCTGGTGTCGCAGGGCAACGTATTTTTACGCACCGTGCTGGCGCTGCTGCCTGGTATGGAGGTGACCGAGGTGACGCCCGAAGATGCCGCCAGCCTGGGCAGTTTCGATCTGGTGATTTTCGACGCCGTGGCCCCGCCCGACCCGCTGCCCGCGGCGGGCAACCTGCTGTTCATTGCCCCTGCGCGTGGCACGGCGCTGTTCGGTGTGACCGGGGTGCTGCAAACTCCGGCGCTGCGCGCGCTGGATGCCGGCAGCTTCCTGCTTGAAAATGTAGACTTGAGCCAGGTGAGCGTACTGGACGCGCTGCAGATCAGCGCGCCGGATTGGGCCGTGCCGGTGGTGGCCGCGGACGCCGGCGCGCAGAGCGCCCCCGCGCTGCTGTATGGCGAGACCGGTGGGCGGCGCGTGGCCGTGCTGGCCTTTGACCTTCGCCACTCCGACCTGCCGCTGCAGCCGGCCTTCCCGCTGCTGTGGATCAACCTGACCAACTGGCTGGCCCCCGGTCTGCGCAGTGACGTGCCGGCCCAGGTGCAGGCGGGCGAGAGCCTGGCCTTCCCGCTGCCCGAAGGCGTGACCGCCGCCACCATTACTCGCCCGGATGGCACGCGCGTGACCGTGCAGGCTGAGGACGGCCGTGCCGTCTTCGCCGATACCACGGCGCTGGGCTATTACCAGGTGGATCTGGGCGAGGAGCGCCGCGCAGGGTTTGCAGCCAACCTGTTCTCCGAGCAGGAATCGCGGCTGGAGCCGGCGGCCAACCTGCCCGGCATGGCCGAACAGGCCGGTGCGCAGGACGCCGGCGCGCTGCAGGGCATGCGCGAGTGGTGGCGGCCGCTGGCCTTTCTGGCGCTGGGCTTGCTGGTGGGCGAGTGGCTGGTCTACCAGCGCGCCGCGCTCATCCGCCTGCGCGACCAGTTGCGCCGCGCTATGCGAACGGGAGAGAGAAATGCAAAACCCTGAATCGCGAAGAGGCGAACAGCGCGAAGGAAGAGTTTACGACTCTTCTCCTCGTTCCCACGGGGAGCGTGGGAACGCAGGGGCGTGGCGCTCAGTGCCGGGTGTGGTCAATCGGGGCCAGGCGGCCGAGGGAGATTCCCACGACCGAAGGGACGTGGGAACCAGATCAACGCGTTTCAAGGTTTTGCCTCGCATAACGGTATTCAGGTATACACAATGACGATATCCTTTATCTACCCCTGGTTTTTACTCCTGCTCCTGCTCATCCCGTTAACGATTGGGTTGGCGCTGGTTGGGCGGCGCGGGCAGAACCGGCTGCGCTTCTGGGGCGGGCTGGGGCTGCGCTCGCTGCTCCTGCTGCTGATTGTGCTGGCGCTGGCCGGTATCCAGGTGCATTTGCCGTCCAACCTGCTCACCGCCGTGTTCGTGCTGGATGTGTCCGACAGTGTCAACCCGGACGAGCAGGCGCGCGCTGAAAACTGGGTCCGCGAAGCGATCGAGGCCATGCCGGTCGGCGACCGCGCCGCGGTGGTGCTGTTTGGCGAGGACGCGCTGGTGGAGCGGTTGGCCGGGGAAGAGCGCATCCTGCCCGACCTGGCCTCTGTACCGGTGACCACGCGCACCGATATTGCCAGTGCCATCCAGCTTGCGCTGGCGCTGTTCCCCAACGAGGGCGCGGGGCGTATTGTGCTGCTCTCGGATGGGCGCGAAAACCTGGATAACGCCCTGCGCCAGGCCGATCTGGCCGCTATGCAGGGCATCCAACTCCAGTTTGTGCCGTTGGGCCGGGAGAGCGAGCAGCCCGAAGTGCTGGTGGACGCGCTGGAGACGCCGCCCGAGGCGCGCGAAGGCCAGCAGTTTGACCTGGAGATCCGCGTGCAAAGCTCGCTGCGCACCTCTGCGGCGCTGCGCGTGTTTGCCGATGGCAGCCTGATCCAGACCCAGGAAGTGCAGCTCCAGCCGGGCATTAACAGTTACAGCGTGCCTGTGCGCGATGCTCCGGCCGGCTTTCATCGCTACCGCGTGCAGGTGGTGCCGGATAGCGACACGCAGTTGCAGAACAATGAGGCCAGCGCGTTCACCATGGTCTATGGCGCGCCGGGCGTGCTGGTGGTGGAAGGCGCCCCGGGCGAAGCTGGCAATCTGGTCGACGCGCTGCAGGCGGCCGAGGTGCGCGTTACCCGCGTGGCCCCTGACCAGCTCCCGGTGACGCTGCCCGAGCTGGCACGCTACGAAGCCGTGGTGCTGGTGGACGTACCTGCGCCGGCGCTGCCCAGCGGCGCGATGGACACCCTGCCGGTGTATGTGCGCGATCTGGGCAAAGGCCTGTTGATGGTCGGCGGGCCGGATACATTTGGCGCGGGCGGCTACCTGCGCACCCCGCTGGAAAAGGCGCTGCCGGTAGATATGGACGTCAAAAGCACCGAGCGCACCGCCAACCTGGCGCTGGTGCTCACCGTGGATAAAAGCGGCAGCATGGGCCGCTGTCACTGCGATAACCCCGACCTGTTCCAAACCTACACGCGCCAGGAAGTCGGCCAGCCGAAGGTGGACATTGCCAAGGAAGCCATCATGCGCTCGGCCAGCGCGCTGAGCGCGCAGGATTACCTGGGCGTGGTGGCCTTCGACTCGGCTTCGCATTGGGCGCTGCAGCTCGGTCCGCTGGTGGATGAGCTGCAGCTCGAAGGCTCGATCGGCGCTATCGTGGCCGATGGCCCCACCGCCATGGAAGGCGGCGTGCTGGAAGCGTACCAGGCGCTCAAAAATGTGGATGCCGGGCGCAAGCATATCATCCTGCTGACCGATGGCTGGGTGCGCACCGGCGACCTGACTCCGCTGGTGAAGCAGATGCGCGAGCAGGGCGTCACTCTCAGCGTGGTGGCGGCTGGCGAAGGCTCGGCTGAATACCTCAAGGCGCTGGCCGAGGCCGGCGGCGGGCGCTACTACCCCGCTACCGACATCCTGCACGTGCCGGATATCTTCCTCAAAGAGACCGTCACGTCGGTGGGCCAGTATGTAATCGAAGAGCCGTTCTACCCGCTGCCCGGCATGAGCAGCCCGATCCTCAAAGGCCTGGATGAGGCCAGCCTGCCGGCGCTCCTGGGCTACAACGGTACATCGGCCAAGAACACTGCGCGCATTGACCTGCTCACCCCGCGCGGCGACCCGCTGCTGGCGAGCTGGCAGTACGGCCTGGGCCGCGCCGCGGTGTGGACTTCGGACCTCAAAGGCCAGTGGGCTAAAGACTGGCTGGGCTGGGAGACCTTCCCGCGCTTTGTCTCGCAGCTTGTAGGTTGGGTGCTGCCCACGCCGCAGGTCGAAGGCCTGAGCGCCTCGGTGGCGCTGCAGGACAATGGCGCTGCCATCCGCCTGGACGCGCAGGACCCCGCCGGCCGCCCGCTGGACCGCCTGGCGGTGACCGCGCGCGTGGTTGAGCCGGGGCTGGGCGCGCGCGAAGTGCCGCTCAAGCCGGTGGGCGCGGGGCAGTATCAGAGCGTCGAGCGCCTTTCCGAACCCGGGGCGTACCTGGTGCAGATCAGCGCCACCGATGGCGCGGATGGCGCGCCGCTGGGCCAGGTGACCGCCGGGCTGGTGGTCTCCTATTCGCCTGAGTACCGCGCCACGGGCACCGACCGCGGCCTGTTGGACGCGCTGGCGCGCGCCGCTGGCGGCGGCGAGATCAGCGACCCGCTGCGTGCCTTCGTCCATGACTTGCAGTCGGTGGCCGGGGCGCGCGAAATCTGGTGGCCGCTGCTGCTGGCCGCGGCGCTGCTCTTCCCGCTGGACGTGGCCGTGCGCCGCCTGGTGATCACGCGCAGTGATCTGCGCCGCGCGCGCGTATGGGTGATCAACCGGCTGCCGGGGCGTAAGGCCGAGGGAGGTGTTTCCGGCCCGGTGGTATTGGGCGACCTGTTCCGCGCTCGCGAGCGCGCCCGCCGCCGAACCGATGCCCGCGCCGGCCGCAAGCCGCCGGCCCCGTCTGATCCCGTGCCGGGGGAGAACCCGCCCGCAGGCGAGGATGCGCCACCCCCCGCTGAGCCGCCGGCCGACACGCTGGCGCGGCTGCGCGAGGCGAAAAAGCGTCGCAAGGACTCATAGGCATGGGGAGAGTTGTGTTATCAAGACTGGCAGGCTTTCTATGGAGAAATGAGCTATTTGTGCCTACCCTTACCCGCCTCTACAATCATTTTTCTACACAAGGAAATTGATGCAAACTCATTTTTGGACCATCTTCGCTATCCTTGTCTCCGCGGGTATCCTATCCGCAATCGCCATCATCCCCTATTCGCTGGCATTGAACCCCACGGCTCTCGACCAGCTCCGCTCCGGGCTGGACGCGAAAGGCAAGCGCACGCCGCCGATGTTGGTCATCGTCCTGGCCAGCACGGTGCAGGCCGGCATGCTGATTGCGATTGCCACGTGGCTGGGGCTGCTGGCGGCGCGCGCGGTGGGCCTGCGTTTGCCCGTGCTGGAAGCGGCGCTGGCCGGCCATCCGGCGCTGCCCATCCTCACCGCAGGGCTCCCGGTGGCCGCCCTGGTGGGCTTTTTCGCCGGTGCACTGATCGCGGTGCTGGAGCAGTTCGTGTTCCAGCCGCGGCTGCCCGATGCTTTCCGCCAGGCGGACGCAAAACAGGCGTTGTGGAAGCGCATCCTGGCTTGCTTTTATGGCGGAATTTACGAAGAGCTGCTGCTGCGGCTGTTCGTGATGGCTGGCGGGATCTGGCTGCTGGGGCGCGTCTGGCCGTTTGCGACCGGGCAGATCCCGCCTGCCATCTTCTGGACGGCGAACATTTTTGCCGCGCTGCTGTTTGGCGCCGGTCACCTGCCGGCCACGGCGCGCCTGGCGCCGCTGACCCCGTTTATCGTGGCACGCGCGCTGGTGCTGAACGGGCTGGCCGGGGTGCTGTTTGGCGTCCTGTTCTGGCGCTATGGCCTGGAGCTGGCGATGATCGCTCACTTCTGCGCGGATATCATCATCCACGTGCTGCTGCCCGAGCTGCGGCCGGTGGCGCAAAGGGCGGGGTAGAGCCCTATTCCATCTCGCCCAGCTCGTAGAGCACCAGGGCCACAGCGGCCAGCGCGGCGGTCTCCATGCGCAGGATGCGGGGGCCGAGCGTCACCGGCTGCGCGCCGGCCGCGCGTGCCTGAGCGATCTCCGCTTCGGCGAAGCCGCCTTCCGGGCCGATGAACAGCGCCACATCGCGCGGTGACCCGGCCTGGCGCAGCGCGGCGCGCAGCGACAGGCTGCTCTCGCCTTCCCACGGGATCAACGCCAGCCCGCCGGCCTCCCGCGCAGCTTGCAGCGCCTCGGGTAACTTTAACGCCGCGCTCAACGAGGGGATGCGCCCGCGGCCGCTCTGCTCGGCGGCTTCTTTCAAAATGCGCTGCCAGCGTTCGGCCTTCTTCTCTACGTTGCGCGCATCCTGCACCAGCGCGCGGCTGGTGATGACCGGCACGATGCCCGCCGCGCCCAGCTCGGCGGCTTTCTGCAGCACCCACTCGAACTTCTCGCGGCCTGTCAGCCCCAGGTAGAGCATCACCTGCGCCGCGGGCTCGCCCGGCGCCGGCCGGCGCTCGACCACCCGCGCGCGCACCTGCTGCCCCACCTCGCTCAGCTCCAGCGCGTACTGCCAGCCGGCATTATCCAGCGCGATCACTTGCTGGCCGGGGCGCAGCCTCAGCACGCTGCGCACCTGCCGCGCGGTGTCCTCGGGGAAGGTCACTTCGGGCTGCTGGAGCAGGGCGGCGGGCAGAAAAAAACGTTGCATGGTATCCTAGTCTTCGTCCGTGTCGGCCGGCAGGTGCGCGTCTTTCCCGGCGATCACCACGGTGTACTCGCCCTTGAGCTCGCCCTGCGGCAGCCCGGCCAGCAGCGCCGACAGCGGGCCGCGCTCCACGGCTTCGAACATCTTGGTCAGGTCATTGGCCAGCGCCGCCTGGCGATCGCCGTAAACGGCCAGCGCGTCTTCCAGGAAGGCGCGCAGCCGGTAGGGGCTTTCGTAGAAAATCAGCGTATGCGGCGACTCGGCGTCCACGCCAAAGAAGCGCCGGCGCGCGCCGGGCTTGCGCGGTGGGAATCCGCGGAAGGTGAAGCTGTGCACCGGCAGCCCGGAGAGCACCAGCGCCATGATCAGCGCCACCGCTCCGGGGATGGCCGTCACCGGCAGACCCTCGGCCACCGCGGCGCGCACAATCAGAAAGCCGGGGTCGGAGATGCCCGGCGTGCCGGCATCGGTCACCAGCGCCACGGATTTGCCCTCGCGCAGCAAGTTAAGGATGCGCGGCAGGGCCTTATCCTCGTTATATTCGTGGAAGGAGATCTGCGGTTTCTTGATCTCGAAATGCTTGAGCAGGATGCCGGTGTGGCGCGTGTCTTCGCTGGCTACGGCGTCTACCGCGCGCAGGGTTTCCAGCGCGCGCACGCTGATGTCGCCCAGGTTACCGATGGGGGTGGAAACAAGATAGAGCATGTGGTCCTGTGGGTCGCTGGTAGGGATAGAGGACAAAACGGGGCGGCCATTGGCCGCCCCGTTTTCATGGTGCTGGTTAATCGGCCGGAGCCGCCTGGTTGAGGCTGGCGGCGGCGCGCAGGGCGGCGGCCTTGTCGGTGCGCTCCCAGGTCAGGTCCAGGTCGTCGCGGCCGAAATGACCGTAGGCGGCCACCTGCTGGTAGATCGGGCGGCGCAGCTGCAGGTCACGAATAATGGCGCCGGGGCGCAGGTCGAATTGCTCGTTCACCAGGCGCGCGATCTCCTCGTCGGCCACAGCGCCGGTGCCAAAGGTCTCGACATTAACGCTCAGCGGGCGCGCCACGCCGATGGCGTAGGAGATCTGGATCTCGCAGCGCTCGGCCAGGCCGGCGGCAACAATGTTCTTGGCTACGTAGCGCGCGGCGTAGGCGGCCGAGCGGTCGACCTTCGTCGGGTCCTTGCCCGAGAAAGCGCCGCCGCCATGGCGGCCCATGCCACCGTAGGTGTCGACGATGATCTTGCGACCGGTGACGCCGGCATCGCCCATGGGGCCGCCGATAACGAAGCGCCCGGTGGGGTTAACGAAGATCTTGATGTTTTCGTCCACCATATCGGCGGGCAGGGTGGGCAGGATCACATGGTCGATGACGGCCGCGCGAATTTCTTCCTGGCTCACGTCGGGTGAATGCTGGGTGGAAATCAGTACGGTATCAACGCGCACGGGTTTGCCGAAACGATATTCCACCGTCACCTGGCTCTTGCCATCCGGGCGCAGCCAGGGCAGGGTGCCGTCTTTGCGCACCTCGGTCAGCCGTCTGGTGAGCTTGTGCGCCAGGTAGATGGGCATGGGCATCAGCACGTCGGTTTCGTTGCAGGCATAGCCAAACATCATACCCTGGTCGCCGGCGCCCACCGCTTCGATCTGCGCTTCGGTCATCTCGCCCTTCTTGGCTTCCAGGGCCTTGTCTACGCCCATGGCAATGTCGCCGGACTGGCTGGCGATGGCCACCTGCACGCCGCAGGTATTGCCATCGAAGCCCTTTTCGCTGCTGTCGTAGCCAATGCCCTTGACCACGCGGCGCACCAGTTCATCGAAGTTGACGAACGCGTGGGTGGTGATCTCGCCCAGCACCATCACAAAGCCGGTTTTGGTGGCCGTCTCGCAGGCCACGCGCGACGTGGGGTCCTGCTCAAGGCAGGCATCCAGTACTGCGTCGCTAACCTGATCGCACAGCTTGTCGGGGTGGCCCTCAGTGACCGATTCAGACGTGAACAGGTACTTGGGCGAGCTCATAAAGGTGTTGTTCATGCAATGTCCTCCGCTGCATAAAAAATTGCCCCATCCGGTACAGCGAGGGGCAATCGAGCAGTAAAGCGGCTGCCCTCTCATCTTCCAGAAACATCTTCTGCCGGAGTTGGCACCTTAGTCGCTCGCGCGGTTGCGCAAGACTGGGTTGCCGAGGTTTCGTCGGGCCGGTCCCTCCACCTCTCTGGATAAGAGTGCCTTTAGGGGCGAAATTGAATTGTTAAACAGCATGTTATCACAAGATAATTGGCTTGTCAAACCGGAAGTGGAGCGTTCCTATCCATTTCTGCACAAAGAACTCTTGCAGGCGCTTGCATCCCCCATGAGGTCATGCTATAATTCTCGTATTACTGTCGTGGAAGGCAAACGCTCTCGTCCGTTTGGCACGCCCTGCATAGCATCAACACCGACTGGCAGGGGGCCACAGTCATCCCTTTGAATGAACTGAACCGAAAACACTGCGCGCGGAACACCTGTCAGGGGGCGACGGTGTACTGCGCACGTTCAATCCATCTAGCCTGAAGAGAATTCTATACCCATGAAAATCATCGAACTTGAAAATGCTCCGTTAGCTTCGCTGCGCCAGATGGCCAGCGACATGAGCGTCCCGAACGCCAACCGCCTGAAAAAAGAAAACCTGATCATGAAGATCCGCCAGGTGGAAGCCGAGCGGGAAGGTTTGGAAGTGCGCGGTGGCATTCTGGAGATTATGAACGAGGGCGTGGGCTTTCTGCGTACCAATTACCAGGTGGGCACCGAAGATGTATACGTCTCGCAGGCTCAACTGCGCCGTTACGAACTGCGCGGCGGTGACCTGGTGCTGGGACACGTGCGCCCGCCGCGCGAATCGGAGCGCCATTACGGCCTGTTGAAGGTAGAAACGATCAACGGGCTGCCGCCAGACGAAGTACGCGGGCGGCCGAATTTTGAAAGCCTGACGCCGATCTTCCCCGAGAAGCGTTTTGACCTGGAAACCGACCGGGGGATTCTCTCCACACGCCTGATCAACCTGATCGCGCCCATCGGGCGCGGCCAGCGCGGCATGATCGTCTCGCCGCCCAAAGCCGGCAAAACTACTATCCTCAAGCAGGTGGCCAACGCCATTTCGACCAAGAACCCGGAAGTACACCTCATCATGGCGCTCATTGGCGAGCGTCCCGAAGAAGTGACTGACATGGATCGCTCGGTAGACGCCGAAGTGGTGGCCAGCACCTTTGATGAGCCGGTGACCTCGCACGTGCGCACAGCCGAGATTGCCCTGGAGCGCGCCAAGCGCCTGGTGGAGATTGGCCGCGATGTGGTGATCCTGATGGATTCACTCACCCGCCTGGCGCGCGCCTACAACCTGGTGGTCAACCCCAGCGGTCGCACGCTCTCAGGCGGTATGGACCCCTCGGCGCTGTACCCGCCCAAGCGCTTCTTTGGCGCGGCGCGCAACCTGGAAGAAGGTGGCTCGCTGACCATCATCGCCACCGCGCTGGTGGATACCGGCTCGCGGCTGGATGACGTGGTCTATGAAGAGTTCAAGGGCACGGGGAACATGGAGCTGCACCTTTCCCGCCGCCTGCAGGAACGGCGCATTTTCCCCGCCATCGACATCGAGCGGTCCTCCACTCGCCGTGAAGAGCTGCTTTTGGGACCCGACATCTTGCAAAGAGTGTGGTTAATGCGTAGAATGTACCTGCAAATGATCGCCCAGCAGCCGGCAGGCGCGGGCCTCGACCCGTCGGTGGCCACCGAGGCAATTTTGCAACGCATGACGCGCACAAAAACCAACAACGAGCTGCTCGAAAATCTGATGGAGGATATGTGAGGTCTGATCCCGCTCTTCGGGACAAGCCAGCCGCAAAACCGCAGCAATCCTGGGCCGACCGCTGGCTTCACAAAGTGTCGTGGGGGGTGGTAATCTTACTGGTAGCGTTACTGGTGTCGGTGGCTGTGCCCCGCGCGCCGGTGCAGACTGCCAGCGCCGTTGCGCCGCGCTCCGCGACGCCCTTTCCAACGCTGGAACCGCTGACCGTTTCGCTGCCGGAGTTGAAATCGGCCGCAGTCTGGTCGGTTTCGCGGCAGGCGCTGCCGCACACCATCATCCCGGATCGACCGCGCACCAACGCGCTGCGCTATAAGGTCGAGCAGGGTGACTCCGTGTTCAGCATTGCTACAGCCTACAACCTGCAGCCGGAATCGGTTCTGTGGGCCAATTATGATACGCTCAATGACGATCCGCAGATGCTGGAAGTGGGGCTGGATTTAAACATCCCGCCGGTGGATGGCGTGTTTTATAGGTGGCGCGAGGGTGATACCATTCAAGGCGTGGCTGACCGGTATAAAGTGGACCCGGATGCGATCCTCGCCTATCCTGGCAATCGCCTGGATATGACCGACCCCAAAATTACCCCCGGCGATTACATTATGATCCCTGGCGGACGCGGGGAAATCCGCGTGTGGGTCGTTCCCACCATCCCGCGCGGCAAGGCCGGCGTCTCTACTGGCATCGCGACCTGCGATACCAGTAACAGCGTGGGCTTTGGCACAGGCACGTTCATCTGGCCGGCCCCCAATAAGATGGTCTCCGGCAACGATTACTGGAGCGGCCATCTCGCCATCGATATTGGCGCGGGCATGGGCCAGTACATCTATGCCGCAGACAGCGGCGTGGTAGTCTATGCCGCTTCGATCTCGGGCGGCTATGGTAACATGGTGATGATCGACCACGGCAACGGCTATCAGACGCTGTACGCGCATCTCAGCGGGATCAATACGCGCTGCGGCGCCAGCGTTACCCAGGGCCAGGTAATCGGCCTGGCAGGTAGCAGTGGCAATTCCACCGGCGCGCACCTGCACTTCGAGGTTCGCTACATGGGTGGTTTCGTCAATCCCTGGTCGGTGCTGCCGTAAACATAGCACGTAAATCTG
The DNA here is from genome assembly GCA_039810245.1 of Longilinea sp. Classification (GTDB taxonomy): domain Bacteria; phylum Chloroflexota; class Anaerolineae; order Anaerolineales; family Anaerolineaceae; genus CALDSL01. The sequence goes on from JBDHWQ010000008.1 coordinate 23,553, forward strand.
AGGCCGCGCCTGATTTCCAGGCGCGGCCTTTTTGTTAAGGGAAATCCCTATGACGTATATCTGAAAATCCCCATTGGGCTACTGTCGCCATAGCGTTAGAATGTATGTACAGGCTGCTGCTTGTACAGGGTGAACCTGTCACTCGGTGAGAAGCATCTGCGTTTACTGGTGCGTAAGAAAGTTACTGGTAGAAAAGTGCGCGGTTCTCCGGCATGAATACAGGGTATGCCGGAGAACCCCAACCGGGGCATCCATTTTCGTTTGTTCACCGAGTGCTGAACGGAGATGGATGCCCCTTCATTTTGCGTATTGTCCGCCAGGAAGATCGTGAACAGCGAGGAAGTTTATGGCAAACGATTGGGGCAAAGAAGTGCGTGGCTCAGGCCGGCCACCGCGCGGGCCCCAAAGGTTATGTGCGCCCCGACAGCCGCATTTATGAAGAAGTGTGCGAGCGCCTGACCCGCCACGGCCAGATCGACGCCCGGGATGTCACCGTAGAAGTAGCCCGCGGCGAGGTGTCGCTGCGCGGCAGCGTCGACAGCCGCCGCACCAAGCGCATGGTGGAAGATGCAATTGAATCGGTGGCCGGCGCGCGCGATGTCCACAACGAGCTTAACATCAGCCGCATGGGTGGGGAAAGCGCAGCCTGATGCTGGGAAGAAAGAAACGTCTTATTTTGTCGATTGAGCACGAAACCGGGTCTGAATGATATAGCACACCGGACATTACAGCAAACTGGGCGGGTCAACCTGGATAAGCATGCCCTCGCCGGGCAGCTCAGATAGATGCGCGCGCAACAGTGCGGCGGGATCGGGGCCGCGCACCACCACCTGCCAGCGGAACTGGCCGTTCACCTTGCTAAAGAAGCACGGCACCGGGCCGATCAGGCTGGTGGCGGTGTAGTTTTCTTCCTGAATGCGCTGCTCCAGCAGCCCGGCCACTTTTTTGGCCGCTTCTTCCACCAGTACCGCATCCGCGCCGCGGAACTCCAACCGCGCCAGGCGGGTGAAGGGCGGATAGTTCATGTCGCGCCGGTAGCGCAGCTCCTGCTCATAAAAGCCGGCATAGTCATGCCCGGCGGCGGCCTGGATGGCGTAATGCTCGGGCTGGAACGTTTGCAGCACCACGCGCCCGCCCAACAGGCTGCGCCCGGCGCGCCCCGCCACCTGTGTGAGCAGTTGGAAGGTGCGCTCGCCGGCGCGGTAATCGTCCAGGTTAAGACCCACATCCGCCAGGATCACGCCCACCAGCGTCACCAGCGGCAGGTCGAGGCCCTTGGCCAGCATCTGCGTGCCCACCAGGATATCGGCCTGGTGGTTCATAAAGTGCGCCAGCAGGATATCGTGCGAGCCTTTTTCGCGCACGGTTTCGGCATCCCAGCGCAAGGTGCGCGCGCCGGGAAAGGCAGCCTGCACCTCGCTCTCCACCTTTTCCGTGCCCGTGCCATACTGGCGGATTTGCGTGCCGCCGCAGGTGGGGCATTTCTTGGGCATCTGGCGTTTATAGCCGCAGGTATGGCAGGTGAGCGCGTTCGCGCTGTTATTCAGGTGCTGGGTCAACGGGCGGTCGCAGCGCGGGCAGCGCAGGCTGTTGCCGCATTCACGGCAGAAAACATAGGTGGACGTGCCGCGACGGTTGAGAAACAGGATCGCCTGCTGCCCGGCGCGCAGCACTTCATCCAACGCCGCGCGCAGCGAACGGCTGAAGATCGAGCGGTTGCCCGACTTCAACTCGGTGCGCATGTCTACCACTTCCACCGATGGCAGCCCAAAGGTGGCCGCGTCCGCTTCGGCATCGGCGGGCGCGGGGGCCAGCCCGGTGCGGCTGGTGTACGACTGCACCGCGGCGCGGTGCGCCAGGATACGCAGCGGCAGATCAAGGATCGTCCAGCCGTCGCGCCGCGCGCGGTGTACCTGGCTGACGCCCGGTGTTGCCGAGCCCAGCAGCACCACGCTGCCGGTCTGGCGCCCGTAGGCCAGCGCGGCCTCGATGGTGGAGTAATATGGCTGGCCTTCGGTCTGATAATAGGATTCGTCATGGCACTCGTCCAGAACGATCAGGCCCAGGTTGGCCAGCGGTGAAAGCAGCGCGCTGCGCGGGCCGACGATCACCGGGAGCTGGCCGGCGCGGGCGCGCCGCCAGGTATCATAGCGCTCGCCGGGCGAGAGGCGCGAGTGCACCAATCCCACCTGACCGGGGAAACGCGAAAGGAAACGCCGCACCGTCTGCGGGGTGAGCGCGATCTCCGGCACCAGCACGATGGCCTGTTTGCCGGCGCGCAGCGTTTCGGCCACGGCGCGCAGATAGATTTCGGTCTTACCCGAGCCAGTGACCCCGTGCAGCAGGTAGGGCGCGGGCGGCTGCCCCTGCGCTGCGGCCTGGATGCCGGCGAGCAGCTTTTCCCACGCGGCGCTTTGCCCGCTGGTGAGCGCCGGCGGGGTCTCGCTGGCCGGCTCGATCTCGCCCACCGGGTCACGCCAGATCTCGCTCTCGCCCAGCGTCACCAAGCCGGCTTGGGCCATGCGATTGAGGTCCGCGGAGTTGGCTCCGCTGGCGGCGTAAATCCACGGCAGGTTGACCGGCAGCGGTTCGCGACGCAGGAATTCGAGCACTGCCATGCGCCGCTGGTAGGCAGGTGTGTTCGCGCGACTGATGCTGCTAAGCCTTTCGGTGAACTGGTCTGGGGCGCAAGCCAGCCGCGCGGTACGCACCATCTTGGGCCGGATGCTGGGCGAGGGTAGTACCGCGGTGCTGCGCAGCAGGCCTCGTTTCACCAGCGCCTGCGCCGAGCCTTTCCACTCAATGTGCGGGAAGGCCACATCGATCTGCCGGCCACGCAGCGGGCCGCGCTCGCTCAGTTCAGCCACCAGTTTTTGCTGGAACGGGGTGAGCGAAGCATCCGCACCGAGAGGTGGGGTGGGGTGCAGCTCGTATAGCGTATCGGCCTGCTGTGATAGGCCGGGCGGCAGCATCAGTTCCAGGCAGGCTGAGAGCGGGGCCAGCGTCTCGCGCGCCATCCATTCCGCCAGCGCCATCTGCTGCGGCGTCAGCACGGGGGAAGGGTCGAGCAGGGCTTTCACTGCGCGCACCTGCACCACCGATGCCTCGGCCATGCGCCGGACAACGATGCCCTGCACATCGCTGCGGCTGAACGGCACAACTACCAGGCAGCCCGGCGTGGCGTCGAGCAGCTCAGGCGGCAAATAATAATCGAACACACCGGAAACCCGCGGCACGTTAACGGCCACCTGAGCGTAGGGCAAATGTTGGAGCGAGGTTGGCTGCATGTGAGCTTTCTACTGCCGCGGTCTATGACTCCGGCAGGTGGCTGAGCGCGATACGATCAATGCGCAGGCGGTCCATGCTCTCCACGCGCAGCACCACGCGGTTTTCGGCGTCTTCTACCATGTCGCCCACCTGTGGGATACGCCCCAATTTGCCGAGGATATACCCGGCGATGGTATCGTAATTGGGATCGGAGAGGCTGAGGCCGAAATACTGGTTGATCTCTTCGATCAACGCCAGCCCATCGATCAAGGCTGTGCCGTCGGGGCGGGCCTGAATAGCGGGAGCGGCGTCAAATGGCCCCTGCACATCGCCCACGATCTCTTCCAGCAGGTCTTCCAGCGTCGCCAGCCCGGCCGTGCCGCCAAATTCATCCAGCACGATGGCAATATGCGTGCGCCGCGCGCGGAACTGCAGCAGCAGGTCGTTGACCGAAATTGTCTCAGGCACGAACAGCGCCTCACGCGCCAGCTCGCGCGCCGTCTGAGCGGTTGACTCGCCCGCCCCGGGGGTCATGGCCTTTTGCACGGCAAACAGAATATCGCGCAGGTGAACTACACCAACGATGTGATCCAGGTCTTCTTCATACACGGGCAGCTTGGTCACGCTGTGCTCGGCCGCTACCTGGATCACCGCGGCCAAACCGGCCTCGGCCGGAACGGCGATAATCTCGGTGCGCGGTATGGTCACCTGACGCACCACCATCTCGCCAAAGTCAATGATGGCGGTGAGCATCTGCTGCTCTTCTTTTTCGATCATGCCGGTGACTTCCGGACCGCTGACCATCTGGCGGAATTCTTCCAGCGAGAACATCGAGCCGTGCGGGTTGGCCGGGGGAATGCCCGACAGGTTGAGGATACCGCGCGTGGCCCAATCCAAGATGCTGATAAAGCCGCGGAACACTTTGCTGAACACATCCATAATTGGCGCCGACCATACTGCGAAGCGTTCCGGCGAGCGCAGCACGGCCACTTTGGGCACCTGTTCGCCCAGCACCACGTGAAACGACGTGACGATAATCAGCGAGATGACCAGCGGCAGGGCCGGGATGACCCCCTGCAGGAAAGCGAGCTGCGCCGGCAGGGTGACTTCATGAAAATAGGGCTCGAGCGCAGCCTCGAAGGCATTTTCGCCGGCCGCGCCCAGTGCCAGGCTGACAATGGTAATGCCGAGCTGCGATGCAGCGATTAATCGGTCGCGCGCGGCCGGGTTTTCCAGCCAGCCGCGTACCAACCCGGCGGCGCGGCTGCCGGAATCCGTTTGGATGTCCAGCCGGGCGCGGCGCGCTGACACTACGGCGAACTCAACGCTGACAAAGAATGCGTTGAGGCCGATTAATACCGTGATGAGAAGGATGCTGCCCAGGCTCATGCGCGTTTCAGAATGGCGGCGGCGCCATATCCAACCACCGAAGTTGTATCGCCGGTAACGTCCGCGGACGTGCTATGATCGAGCAGAACCACCTGGTCGCCGCCCAGCGCTCGCGCGGCCCATAACACCGTGCTGACCGCGGCAGCGCCACAGGCATAGCCTTCACCCGAATGCTCGGCAGCCAGCACCCCTTCGGGCGAAAACGCGCCAATACGCGCCAACATGGCCTGGTCCAACCGTTCGGCCACCGGCTGGGGGTAAAAATGCGACAAATCAGTGCTGGCCACCAGCAGGGCATTGCGCCCGGCCAGGGCACGCGCCAGCGCGTTTCCCAGGGCTTCAGCGGCGCGGGGGTCCTGGCTGCGCACCATCAGTGGCAGCAGGCGAAAGGCGCCATCCAGCGCTACCTGCAGGAAGGGCAGCTCAATTTCCAGGGCATGCTCCTGGTCGTGTCGCACCGCAGTCAGCTCGCGTAGCCCGCTCTCGCGCAGTGCGGCGTCCACCGCGTCCACCCCAGCGCGGTCGACTTCCAATGTGCCCAGCGGCGTGGCATACGCTGCGTGCGCCGTGGTCAGCAGCGTTTCCGGGTGGAACTGGTGCATAGGCGCGACCACTGCCACCAGGTCAATGCTGCGGCCTTGTACGGCGCGAAAGGCATGCGCGGCGGTTTTTCCCGAATAGCGGTAACCGGCGTGAGGGGTAATTACCCCCATCACGCTGCCATCCAGCGCCGGAAGCTGCGCCGCGGCCAGGTAAGTTTCGATCTCCGCGCGCAGCCGGCGCGGGTCACTGGCGTACCACGTGCCGGCGATTGGGGATGGGCGGACATCCAGATTGCTGTTCATATGTGTACCAGGCTTCCAGGCGAATTGGTCAGGCGCGCCCCCGCGCCTGGACGGCAGGAGTGCTGCACCAATTGTAGCATGATCGCAGGTGTTATGAAATTTGGGTTACGCGAGGGAGGACTGCTGTTAATCTTTCTCGATAGCGTAGATCAAAGCCGGGATATCATCTCCATCCAGGCCGTCTACGCGGCGCTCGAGGGTCATGCCAATCTTCTCGGCAACGCGCGCTGAGGCGAGGTTCTCGGGGATCACCAGGCAAATCAGGCGGGTGAGGGAAAGCTGCTCCCACGCGTAGCGCAGGATCGCCCCAGCAGCTTCGCTGGCCAATCCCTGCCCCCAATACTCCGGCGCCAGCGCGTAGGCAATCTCCACCTCTTCACGCCCTTCAATCGTCCAGGGCAGCAGCCCACAGCGGCCGATAAAGCGACCGGTTTCTTTGTGGATGGTAGCCCACAGTCCCAATTCCGGGTGACCGGGCGGACCGTTCACGTGCCAGGCCACTTCCTCGCGCGTCTCTTCCAGGCTACGCGGTGCATCGGGGATATAGCGCGTGACCTGGGGGTCACGATAAAACTCGGCATAGTATGCGACATCTTCCATTACCGGCCGGCGCAAAACCAGCCGGGGTGTCTCCAGGATCACTTGATCATCCACGTTCATTGCTACTCCTGCGGTGGAAAAAACAAGGCGGCGAAAGCTGTCTCGCCGCCTTGTTGTTCGGGCTGTGAATACTAATGGGGTAGGAAGTCCCAGGGGTTGGCTTTGTAGGCGTCATTGCGCATCTCAAAGTGCAGGTGCGGGCCGCTGGAGTTACCAGTGCTGCCCATGCCGGCGATGAGCTGGCCCTGCGTGACGCTGGTACCGCAGCCCACGGTGTACGAGCTGAGGTGCGCGTACAGCGTCTGCCAGCCGTTACCGTGGTCGATCACCACCACGTTGCCATAGCCCCAATCGTTCCAACCGGCGTATACCACCACGCCGCTGTCGGCCGCGTAGATAGCATTGCCCAGGTTGCCGGCGATATCCAGGCCGTAGTGATTCGTTTCGGGCGAGTAATCGAACCCGGAGAGGTAGTGCTCGATGGTGGGCCACACGTACGTGCCGCCGCCCACCAGGCCATCCATCACCTGCCCGCAGTAGCCAGGCCCCATGATCTTCGCCACTGCAGGGTCGGTGCGGCTGATGCGCGGGGCACTCCACGATACGAACTCGCGCTCGCCGCCCGGTACGATCAGCCAGGTACCCTTGGCAATATTGGGCTTTGACCAGTCGCCCAGGGCTTTGGCATCGAGGTGGTTGCCCTGAAAGTTGATGATATCTTCCGGCTTGACACCAAAGAAGGTTGCCACGCCGTTCAGCCCGTCGCCATCACTCCACTGGTAGTACACGCCATCGACCGGCAGGATGTTAAGCACCTGCCCGGGGCGCAGCTTGTGAGGGTCATCCGCCAGGGTGTAATAGTTGCCCCACAGGATGGTTTGCGGGCGCAGGTTGAACTTTTCGGCGATGCCCATGATGGTGTCGCCGGTCTCTACAGTGTAGGTGCTGATCTCGAAGCGCGGCCGCGAGGGCAGCGTGGTGTGCATCTGCGCCAGGCGCGTGATGCCCTGGGTGAAAGCCATTTCCACCGGCGGCGCGCTGAGCGCGGGCGGGGCCACGGTGGGCGTTGGCGTGGGCGGTGCGGCAGCCATTGCCGCGCCTGCGGAACGCTGATCATCGACCGGGCCTTTTAGATAGAAGCTGCCCATTACCCACAAAACAATAAAGATCAGGACGATGGACACCAGTCCTGTCCCAACGCGCAGGGCAATTTCCCCCAAACCCAACCGTACCAGTCGTTCCCACATCTGACCCCAGCCGCGCGTGGCGGCCGGTTCTTTTTCATCAACTGGATCGGCATCGAGACCGGGTGGAACTTGCGATGTCGGATCGGTTAGCATAAAGTTTTTCCTTAGATTTTGATCATAACATAAGGAAAAAAATTCTGCAAGCCGGGCAGATTCAAGGCGACTGCCGGCGCGAATATGTCTCCTTGCGTCTTTTTGTGCCGCGTATTTTGCGCGTCATAAAAAGACGAAAAAAATGATCCCCCTTCCCGGAAGCGCAGCGTGGGAAGGGGGTTGAGTCTACGGTTTTATCTTTCCGGAAGGCGCTTAGCGCATGATGCGGGGCATGAACCAGAAGGCGCGGTCTTCGTAGGAGTCACCGTTGTTGAGCACCTTCAGCACGAACACGACCTGTTTTTCCGCCAGAGCGGTCAGGTCGATATCCACGCGCTTGATCTTTTTGTCCTGCACCTGCGGCCAGCTCCCCAGCTCCTGCAGCGGGCCGCCATCCACACTATAGAGCAGCTTGAAGGTTACGCTGCAATCATCGCTGTTATCCAGGCAGCCGATGGTGGTCAGGAAGCGGTTGCGCGCCTTGATGCCCACCGCAGGGAAAGTGCCCTGGATATAGCCGTTTTTGCCGTTGCCCGGCAGCGTGATGATGGTGGGCTCGTCTTCGCTGCGATGGCCTTCGAATACCGGGTTGTTGAGCACAAATACCGCGCCATCCGGGTTGGCTGCGCTGGGGCAGGCAATGTCACGGGTGGCCCCGTCGCTGCTCACCGCCTGCCAGGTCGCGTCACAGTAACTCTTGGCCAGGTTATAAATTTCGTTTTTCTCCGCGCCCGGGCGCACCACGTTGACGCGGATGAAGAAAGGCTTATCGCCATTTTTGCCAACGCCAAAAAGCTGGCCGGTATCGCTCTTGATCATAAACTCAGACAGGTGTCCGCCGGGCTCTTCCGGGATGGTCAGCTTGACAGAAATATAAGCCAGCTCGCCGGGGAGCGTGATCTTATCCAGGTTGGTTGCCACGGGAGCGTTCATCTGCGAGCCGCCGGTCTGCACCACGGTAAAGTCTTCCGTCCAGATGCACGAGCCTTCGTTGCGCAGCAGCCAGGTCTTGGTCACTTCTGTGCCCGAGTTGACGATTTCGCCATCCGGCACAGTAACATCGGCGATGTATAAGGCGCGGTTACAGGGCTGCGCGGTGGCGGTGGGTGGCATGGGCGTGCTGGTAGCCGGCAGTGGGGTGCCGGTAGCCGTGGGCGTTAGCGGGGTGGACGAGGGAGCCAGGGTGCTGGTCGGCTCGCGCGTGGCGTCCCCGCCAGTGGGCGGTGTAGCGCTCATAAAGGCCACCACGGTCTTGATCACCGCCTGGGTCATCATAGCGTTGGCGGTCTCCTGCACCGGGTCGCCGGCTACCCTGGCCACAGGTTGGGGCGCGCTAAGCCCTGGGAGCGCGCAGGCTCCGGCCACCAGGGCCAGGATGGCCCACAGGAAGAGCGTTGCCAGGAGCGATGGGTGCCGTCGGTTCATACTTCCTCCACGATGTTCGCCGCGTTTTTTGTTATTATACGTGTTTCGATGCCAGAAAAACCGACTTGCCCGGCACCTAACAAAAGAGAAAAGCCAATAAAAAGGCTGCCCGGATATTTCCGGGCAGCCTGTGGGAGATCCGAACTACGGTGGGTTACGGCGTAGGCGAGGGGGTCTGGGTGGCAGTGGCGGTATCGGTGGGCGTGGGCGTCAGCGTATTCGTCGCGGTCGGAGTAATGGTGGGCGTCTCGGTGCTGGTCGAAGTGGCCGTGACGGTTGCTGTTGGCGTCGATGTGAAGGTGGCCGTGGGCGTCAAAGTGATGGTGGGCGTCTGCGTGACGGTGGCGGTGGGGGCCTGGCGCCAGACCGCAGGGGCCAGCCACAGCGCGCGGTCGTCCAGGTTGGAGCCGTTGTTGGAGATGCGCAGGATGAACTGCACCGTCTTGCCCGCAAGGCTGCTCAGATCCTCATCGATCTGGCGCCACTGGCCTTCGTACACTTCGTGCCACGAGCGGAACTTGACTTCCTTGCTGCCTTCCACGTAATTCAGCTCAAAAGTCACGTCGCACTTGGGGTTGGTCTTATTGTTGTATGCGCAGCCGATGATAGTCTGGAAGCGGTCACCGCTCTGCACGGTGAAGCTGGGATAACGCCCCTGGATATAGCCGTTGCTGCCATCACTCGGGACCATGATCAGGCCGGGTTCGTCGTCGACACTGCCATTTTCCAGGGTGGGTGTTGTGCTGCGGTAGACGATGCTGCTGGCAAAGGTGGGGATGCCCGGGCAGAACAGGTTGTTGCTGTTGGGCGTGCTCCAGGTGGCGTTACAGAAGTTGGACGTAAAAGCCAGGGCCACGCGGTCAGAGAAAACCGGCTTATCGGCGATAGTGATCTGCGAGGTGAATGCCTGGTTGCCGTTGATGCCGAACTGAGCGCCGCTGGCGTTGGCCATCTTCCAGTAGCCGATGTATGCGCCCTTGCCGGGAGCTTTTTGCGGGATGACGATATCCACCGTTTCGCCCGGGCGCACCGTGACGTTCAGGCGCGCGGCGTCGGGGCCGCTCATCTTATCACCGCCGGAAAAGACCACAAGGTAATCGGGCGTCCAGGTGCATGAACCCGTGTTCTTGAGCCGCCAGGCCTTGGTAAAGACCTCGCCCGGCCAGAAGATACTGCCATCCTGCGCACTGACGTCAGCCACAAAGGCAGCCTGGTTGCAGGCCACGGCAATCGACGTGACGGTGGCCGGCGCCGTGGGGAAGGGGCGTATCGGGGTTGAGGTGGGCCAGGGCGTGGACTGCCCCAGTGGGGTCAGTGAAGGCACAGGGGTGACCGAGGCGGAACCAACCGGGGTGATGCTCGGCCAGGGCGTGACGGTGGGCTGGGCGCTGCTCTGCGTGACAAACGGCGTGCCCAACGCCAGCCCGGTGGCCTGGGCTTCCAGCGTCTGGTATGCAAACTGAGTTTGCAGCACCTGCGCGGTTTGCTGGATCTGCGTGGCGATCTGCTCCGGATTTTCGGTCTGGCTGGCGGGGCGCAGACCGGGCAGGCTGCAGGCGATGGTAATCAGGAATATCGTGCTAAGGATGATGAGTACGAAGGGCTTTTTCATTGCAGGGATCTCCTGCAATATAGACGAAAATTGCCGCAAATTAGTTCCCCGAAAAGCGAAAAAGCGTTATCAAAAATAAAACGAATGGCACAGATGCCACGAATAAAGCTTAAGGAAGGATTTCTCTGAAAAGCCTTATTTGTGCCATACGTGCCATTCGTACCATTCGTGATAACGCTTTATTTAGAACTGGAAGTATATAAACGGAGAGCTGTTAACCGGGGCGAGGAAGAAGACCAGCAGGGCTTCGAACAACAGGAAGGCCGGGGTGTACGGCTTATCGATGGGTAGGATTGGCCATTCCCAGCGGAAGCGCCGCACCAGCATGCCCCCCAGCAGCACCAGCGGGACGCCGATGATGGCCCACTGGAAGTACCAGTGCAGGTTGTATTCCATGCGCACAAACGCAAGCTTTTGGAAGATGATCAGTGTGGTCTGCCAGTTGGGCGAGCGGAACGGAACCCACAACAGGGTAACCACGAACGCGGTGAACGCGGCGCGCAGCCAGGCCAGCGGCGAGCGCCAGCCGTATTCGGGCGCACGCTTCGGGTAGATCAACCGTTCCAGCGCCAGACCCAGGCCGTGAAGCCCGCCCCACACCACGAAGTTCCAGCTCGCGCCGTGCCACAACCCACCCAGCAGCATGGTCAGCATCAGGTTGAGGTAGGTGCGCGCATTGCCTTTGCGGTTACCGCCCAGAGGGATGTACAGGTAATCGCGCAGCCAGGTGGAGAGTGAAATATGCCAGCGCGTCCAGAACTCGGTCAGTGATTGCGCGGTGTAAGGCAGGTTGAAATTGGGCGGCAGTTCGATGCCCAGCATTTTGCCAATGCCGCGCGCCATATCGGTATAGCCGGAAAAGTCGAACAGGATTTGCACCGAGTAACCGGCCACCGCGAGCCACACCGACGTGGGAGCAAACAGGCTGGGCGCATTGTAGATCTGATCCACCATAATCGCTACGTTGTCGGCGATCACCAGTTTCTTGAGCAGCCCACGCAGAAACCACTGCGTGCCTTCCACCAGGTTAGGCAGGCTGAGCTGCAGGCCGCGCTCAAGCTGCGGCAGGAATTGCGCCGCGCGCATGATCGGCCCGGCCACCAGGCGCGGGAAGAAGCTGATGAAGATGGCATAATCCAGCAGGGAGCGCGCCGGGTGCGCCACCCCGCGGTATACGTCGATGACATAGCTGAGCGTCTCAAACGTATAGAACGAGATGCCAATCGGCAGAATGATATTTAGCGTGCCCAGCCGCCAGCCCAGTGGGGCGGCCAGCGCATTGAGCGAATCGATGAAGAAATTGAAATACTTGAAAAATCCCAGCAGCCCCAGGTTGGCTACCACACTCACCAGCAGCAGCAGCTTGCGGCGTCGCGGGTCGGGGTTGTGCACCAGCATCTGCGAGATGTAATAATCCAGCACGGTGACAAACGCCAGCAGCCCCAGGAAGCGCCAATCCCACCAGGCATAGAAGGTGCAGCTCGCGGCCAGCAAAATCAGCTTGCGCGGCAGCGGGGCGCGAACCAGCGCCAGCAGGGTCAGCACCGTCGCCAGCAGCACGGCAAATTCGATCGAGACAAAGCTCATCGCAGCTCCTCTTCGATGGCGTCAGCCAGCAGTTCGCCCAGCACGCGGTTGCCGTGGCGGTTGAGATGTCCAATATCAGGCCGCGTGCTGTTGAAGAAACCCGCCGGTAAGTAGCCCTGTTTTGCCAGCTCGGCAAAGCGCGGCAGCGGGTCAATTACCGTACTGCCGCTGTATTGGATAATCAATTGCTTGAAGTTCTCGTAGCCCGCATCGGTAGTGACCACGCTGCCTTTTTGGATGCGTGGCACGCTGGGTGATAGAACGATCATCAGCGGTGTGTCGCCGGCAGCTTCTCTCAACAGCCGCATCTGCTCGCGGATCATTTCTTCTGCCGGCACCGCTGCGGATCCGGCACTCTCGCCACCGTCTCCTCCACCATCGCCTCCGGCTTCGCCGGTGTCCTCATTCGCGGCCAGCATGGCAGGGGACATTAGCTCTAACCGCCGCAGGCCCCAGCGCGCCACCATGGGATACAAGTTCAGCGTTCTTTGGCTGGCAATTTCCAGCGGGCCGTCAGGTTTGTATTTGTGAACGACGCGGATTCTCTGCTCGCTATCCAGCGTGAAATAGTTTTCCTTGCCGTGCGAGAAGGATTCAATAAAATCTTTTTCGCCGATCTGGACAACAATCAGGCTGGGGTGAAACAGCTCTTTGTATAACGGGATGTAGGTGACGTAATCGGCCATGGCGCGGCCGCTTTCGCCCATGTTGCGCACATCCACATCCAGGCCGCGCTCACGCAGCAGGCTTTCGGCTATGGAGGCAAATTTTTCCTCATCCATCACCTGCATGGCTTCGGTGCGCGAATCACCCACAAAGAGAATATTCTCTCCGCCACTGAACGGAGTGCGCACCTCTCCCAATTTTCCGTAATACGAAAGGGCAAAGCCTTCGTTGCCCACCAGCGTGAATGAATTTTCGATAGGCACCGGTCCAAACCAGCTTGTATTGACGATCCAAACAACTGGAATGTAAATATACACGCGCAGAAAGATATCCATGAGCAAAAGCGGCAGCAAGCACCAGGCAGCCGCGCGCTGAATACTGCGCGCGCGATGCTCCAGGCGCTGCGCGCCGACGCGCACAGTGAACACGGGCAGGCTGAGCGCTAGCGCCAGGACCATGCTCAAAACACCCGCGGCCGGAACGATAATCCGCGCGGCCGGAGCCATTGCCAGGCCGCGTTCAATGATTGATACGCGCAGGAAAACCAGCGCGATCAGGGCGGCGCCAAACACGATCAACTCAAGCTGCAATAGCCGGAACCAGAAACGCTTCAAATTGTGCTCTCACAGACAGGGATAGATTCAGGGCTGTTCGCATACACCAGCGCACGGAGCAACCTGAGGGATTGCCCCGTGCGGAAATATTGAGTATCCGAACCCGGTAATTTTACTGCTTTGTGTCCAGTTTTTGCAAGACCTCTTCATCCTGGCGCAGGTTGCGCCAGCGAGATACCAGACTGACCAGGTAGACTGCCATTACGCCAAAGACGACTGCCAGGCCGCCGATCAGGTACGTAATTGTGTTCGCGGGACCTTCCATTTTTGTCGCTCCTTTCCGGTTACTGGCTCAGCCGCAGCTTGAGCTGTTCTACCCGCTCGGCCAGCCGGCCCATGCGGATGCGATGCCACAGCAGGTCAAAATATACCACCGTGTAGGCGATCAGGCCGAAGAAGAAGACCTGCAGCATTTTAGGTGTCATATCAAACCCGCCTTCGGCGCCGGGCACACTGTTGCCAATCACCACCGGGTGGATGGTGCGGAAGATGCGAATGGAGAAGAAGGTCAGCGGCACGCTGACCGCGCCCAGGATGGCGTACACCGCGCCAAAACGCGCGCGCCGCTCGGGGTCTTCGATGCCCTGGCGCAGCATCAGATATGCGGCGTAGATCAGCTCCATGATCGTCACGGTAGTCAGGCGTGGGTCCCACGTCCACCAGGTGTTCCAGATGGGACGCGCCCAGATCGAACCGGTCACCAGGGCGATCAGCATAAACACCATGCCCAGCTCTACCGTCGCCAGGCCGACGATATCCCAGCGCATGTTTTTGGTGCGCAGGTAGGCAATACCTGCCACGGCAGCAACGATGAATGACAGCATTCCGACCCATGCGTGGGCTACGTGAAAGTAAAAGACTTTCTGTACCGCGCCCATCACGCGTTCCATTGGCGCGTAAAACAGCACCAGCAGCGTGGTGGCCACCACCAGAGCAATTGAGGCGACATCCAGTACTTTCAGCAGACGTGGTTTTGCATCCATACAGCTCTCCTCTTCAAGTTTTTCCCAAACTATTCTTCTACCACGAAATCGAACACCATAAATGCGACGGCAATGAAGATCACGTCGTACACCACCAGCAGGTTGAGCCACGGGCGGATATCTTCCAGCGGCAGAGCCTGCAGAAAACCAGCACTGGCTTTTACTGCCGCCACCAGCAGCGGGATCACCACCGGGAAGAGCAGGATTGGCAGCAGGATATCGCGCGTGCGCGCCTGCACCGCCATGCTGGCCAGCAGTGTGCCCACGGTCACATAGCCCAGCGAGCCGAGAAAGACCACCAGCAGCAGCCCCGGTTGGAACAGGTTAACGTTGTAGAGCAGGCTGTACACCGGCAGCACGATGGCCGCCACGGCCAGCATAAACACCAGGTTGGCCAGAGACTTGCCAAAGAAGATCACCGAGCGGTCTACAGGGGCCAGCAACAGGCCATCCAGGCAGCCGCGGTCTTTCTCCACCGCCATTGAGCGGTTGAGGCCCAACGTGCCGGCGAAGGCGAACGTGACCCACAGCACGCCCGATGTGACGTTCTGGCGCGCCAGCGCGTCCAGCTCGAGCGCGAAGTTGAAGATCAGGATCACCAGCAGCGCGAAGACCAGCATGGACGAAAGCAGCTCGCGGCTGCGCCATTCGGCCGCCAGGTCTTTCCAGATCACGGCCCATAACGCGCTGAAGTAACGCGGAGCGGCGCCGGCGTTCATGAGCCGCTCCGTTCAACGGGCGCAGGCTGCGCGTCTTCCAGCGCCTGTCGGTAAAAGGCCAGCAGACCGTCGGCCGGCAGATCATCGCGCTGCACGCTGCCCTGAATACTGCCGCGGGTGAGCACATCAAAGCGCGAAGCCAGCCCGGCGGCGCGCGCCAGGTCGTGCGAGGTCATCACGATGGTATGCCCTTGTGCCGCCACTTCGCGCAGCACGCCGTCCAGCATTTCGCAGGCATCCTGGTCCAGCCCGGTGTGCGGCTCGTCCATCAGCAATACACCGGGGTCGTGCAGCACAGCGCGGCCAATGGTAAGGCGCTGCTGCATGCCGCGCGAGTAGGTGCGCACCAGGTCACGCCGCCGCGCGGCCAGCCCCACCAGGTCCAGCACCTGCTGGATGCGCCGGTCGAGTTCAGGTACGGAATACATTTTGCCGTAAAAATGCAAGTTTTCTTCCGCGCTCAGGTCGCCGTACAGCAGCGGGAGGTGTGAAACCACGCCCAGACGCCGGCGCACTTCGGCGGCCTGAGCCGGCAGGCTGTACCCGGCGATGCGCACTTCGCCGTATGTTGGCCGCGAAAGCGAAGCAAGGATGCGCAGGAAGGTGGTCTTACCGGCGCCATTCGGCCCCAGCAGGGCCACAAACTCGCCGGATGCCACGCTGAACTCCAGGTTGCGCAGCACCACCTTGGGGCCAAAACGCTTGATCAGACGGTGCACTTCGATCATCATGGCGGCCTGTTACCTGGCGTTTTCTTCCTCACGGGCGATGCGCAACTGTTCTTTCAGCGCGGCGCGGCGCTCGTTATAGGCTTCCTCGGGGATCTGCCCGGATTGGTGCAGGTCGTCGAGCGCCACGATGGCTTCCACCAGGTCTTCCACTGACTGGGGTCCGGTGGTCTCTTCCTCTTCAATCTCTTCTTCCAGCATACGTTTGCGGCGGCTGGCCAGGTAGTAGACCATCAGGCCTACCGAAATGGCCAGCGAGATGCCGCCCACAATTAGCCCGGTGGTTGTGCCGGTATCCAGGCTGGCGCCGCTGCCCGGCGTGCCGCTCAGGCGGATGCGCACCGGGCTGTTGGCCGGCAGGCCGCCGGCGGTGTACAGGTGCACGCTGATGCCCTGCATGTCTTTGACGCCCGAGTCGGTCAACTGCTCGCTGTCCACGCGCACCCCATCCGCCGGGGCGATAATGACTGCCGCGGTGACGGGCAGGGGCGGGGTCAGTTCTACGTCCAGTTTGCCGTCGTAGGGCAGGTTGTAAGCAAACAACACCTGGCTGGTGCCCGATCCGGGCGAGACGGCGGCAGTATCGGCAAAACCGTTTTCCGTTTGCAGGAAGCGCTCACCCAGCGCCCCGTCCTGGAAGGTCAGGTCGGTGGCTCCCTGCGGCAGGGTGAAGTTGATCAACGCCTGGCCTTCGGCCGGCGGGGTGACCAACAGGTTCGAGCTGTTGGAGATGATTACCAGCTCACCGATCTGCACCTTCCCGGGCTCGGGAAAATCAAAGAAAATGTGCATGCGTTCGGCGCTCAGGCTGCTGGCGTCGGTGGTGGTGTCGTAGACATGCACGTTGACGCGCGCTTCCTGCCCGGCCATTACATCTGCGGCGCGCAGCATATCCGAATTGAAGGTAAAGCCGTTCATCTCCACCGTGGCCAGAAAAATGCGGTCGGCATTTAGCTCTACGCCCGGGAACTCAAAGTTGCCATCCGCGTCCACGCTGGCCTGGGTTTCGAGCGCCTGCTGCATCTGGTCGTACCCCAGCAGGGTCACGCTCATGCCGGCTGGCAGCGCGCCGCCCGAGGCATTGACCACGCGCCCGGTGATGCGCGCGGTGTTGGCAGCCGTAGGCGTGCCATCTGTCGCGGCGGGTGTGCCCTGCTGTTCGGCCGCCTGCGTGGTGCTGCCGGCGGCGGGTATGCCGCTGTCTGTGGCCTGCGGCGTGGCAGCCTGGGCTGCCGCGCTGGCAAATGAGCGGCTGCGAATATAACTGGTGACGGCCCACTGCTGACCTTCGTTCAGGGTATCGGTAAAGGAGGGGTGATCGCCCTGACCGCCGGCAAATACCTGGCGCATATCTTCTTCGCTGAGCTGTGCCAGCCGCGCCGGGTCGGTCCAGTCCGGGGCTTTGCCGTTGCCTTCACCGTCCGCACCGTGGCACTGCTGGCAGTTGGCAGCGTACAATTCTTCGCCCTGGGCCAGCGATTGGGCATCAAAGCCAAAGCTGAGGGCATACGCCACCACGTCCCAGCGCTGGCGCTCGTCCAGCGAGCCGGAAAAGCCGGGCATCATGTTTTGCAGGTTGCCCTGCGTCACCATGCGGAACCAGTCCACCGGGCGCGCGGCGCGGATGTTCTCCACCGCGCCAATCGAAGGTGGCGGGCTGGACAGGTTGCTGGACATAGGCCCATCGCCCTGGCCGCGTCCGCCGTGACAGGGCAGGCATTTTTCGGTGTAGATCGGCGCGCCGGCGTTCGGGTCGGGCGGCACCATCGGCAGCGTAATCGGGGCCGTGGGCTGGGTTTCGGGGGCAACCGGGGGCACGTAGTCGGGCGGTGGGGTGACATCCTGGGCCAGCGAGATCGAGCAAGCCGCCAGGAAGAGCAAGGTGGCCAGCGAAGCAGCAGTCATCAAAGGGCGAAAGGTTTTCATCAAGGGTCCGGTGGGATTAATGGGAAGCAGGCTTAACAGTCGTGCCGCAGCCAGAACAGAACTTATCGGACTGCTGCAAGGGGCGGCCGCATTTGGGGCAAAAGCCAGCCGATTTTTCCTGGCGGGCGCGGCGGCGCGCGGCGATCAGGCTTTCCAGCTCGTCCTGATCGGCGGCGGGCAGGCGCGGGCGCAAGCGCGCGTCAGCGCGCTGCGCGGCAGCAGCCTGTTCCATGCGATCTTCGGCGCTGCCGCCGGACGAGGACTGTTCGAACTGGTCCAGCTTGCGCAGCACCTCGGCGCCGGCGTGCAGCAGCTCGGCGCGCTGCGCGGGGTAGTCTTCCGCCGGGATCTTGCCCAATGCATTATCAAAATCCAGCTCCTGCAGGGCAGTCAGCAGGCGGTCACGTTCGGCCAGCAGCGCCGAGCGTTCGTGGTCGGCCTGCGTGTTGGCCTGACGTTTTGCCTCAACCAGCCGCGCGCTAGCCGCGCGCGAGAAAAAAGGACGGCTGATAAACAGGCTGACCAGCAGCGCCAGCGCGACGACCAGGAAAATCGAGCCAAGATCAACAGGGAACATAACCAGGCCTTCCGTGCGTTACTTGATGTGGGGATCGATCATGGCCTGGATGGATTCTACATCCAGGAAAACGCCAACGTTGACATCCGCCAGTTTGCCATCCGGGCCGATGACGTAGGTCTCCGGCACGCCGGTAATGCGGAACATATCGCCGATCTTGGTGCGCAGGTCCGGCCCATTGGGGTAGGTAATGTCGAAGCGCTGCAGGTAGGCTTTGGCCTGCGGCTCGGTGTCGGTCCAATTGACGCCCAGGAACAGCACCTTATCGTTGCCCTGGTACGAGCGCCAGGCCTGTTCCAGCTCGGCGGCTTCCTGCTCGCACGGCTTGCACCACGAGGCCCAGAAGTTGAGCACCACCACCTTGCCACGCAGGTCGGCGGTGTTGATTGTCTGGCCGTCGAAGGTGGTGAGGGTGATGGGCGGCACCTCCTGGCCCACGGTGATGGTACCGGATGATGTGTTGACGAGCTGCTTGCCGATGAGCACCAGGAAGGCTACCAGCAGGGTAAAGGAAACCACGTACACCCACAGTGGTAAGGCGCGGCGGGTGGTGGTGGCTTGTGGTTCAAGGTTCTCCATGAAGGCTTCTCTCCGTTTTCTACTTTAGCGTGCGGCTATTCACGCTTTTTCAATTCTTCTTCCATGCGGCGCAGGTAGGCATCTTCTTCGCCGCCGGGGGTAGAGGGCGGCTGCGCGGAGGCGGCTTTGGGGCGCACCATGCGTCGCATCACGCTGTAGAGTATTGCAACGGCGCCCAGCAGCGCTACCGGGATGATCACGTAAAACACCCAGTTGAAGCCCTGCGCGGGCGGGGTGGCCAGCACGCGGTCGCCATACTGGGCCACAAAGTAATCTTTCACCTGCTCGTCGCTCCAGCCTTCCGCCAGTTTCTGGCGGATCAGCTCGCGCCACTGGGCGCAGGCCTGGGTGGGGCAGACGTCCAGCGGGATGTTTTCGCATACCGGGCAGTACAGCCCGTGCGCTACGCGGTTCACGTCATCGTCGGGGACGAAGGTGGGCACGTCCTGCGCCAGGACGCTGCCTGTATAGGCCAGGCTGGCAGCCAGGCTGATGAGAACGATCCAGAAAATTGTGCGAGATTTCATGCCTTTTTCACCGGTTGGAGCGTGAGTGTGCAAAACCTGTTCTTTTTATGATTTAATACATACCATGAAAACACTGCCGAAAACACTGTGCCTGCTGGCTTGCCTGGCCGCGCTGCTTTCACCGCTGCCGGCGCGGGCCGAAGCCGCTCCGCCGCCTAACTGCGCTTACAATCCCTCGGTTGAGGCGCTGCTGACGCAGACCGGCCCGGAGCGCTGGCTGGCATGGATCAAACAGCTTTCCGGCGCGCTGCCGGTGACGGTAGCCGGCGATCCGTACTTTATCCTCTCGCGCGATACGCAGTCGATGTTTTCCGGCCGCGAACCGGCACGCGCTTTTGACTACGTGCTGCAGACCGTGCGCGCCTGGGTACGCGCCGACCAGATCGAGCTGGACGAGTACAACCGGCTCAACGGGCTGCCCTGGTATAACCTGATCGTCACTTTCCCCGGCACAGTCTATCCGGATGAGGTCGTGGTGCTGGCCGGCCATCTGGACAGCAAGTCTGAGACGAAGCCATTGACCGGCGCACCCGGCGCGGATGATAACGCCACCGGGGCAGCCACGCTGCTCGAAGCCGTGCGCCTGTTCCGTGATGCCCACTTCCAGCGCACCGTGCAGGTGATCTTTTTCACCGGCGAAGAGCTGGGCATGCTCGGCAGCCAGGGTTACGTCAAAGACCACGACACGCGCCGGATTGTGGCCGTGTACAACATGGACATGTTCGGCTACGATGGCGATGGCGACCGCTGCTTTGAGATCCATGCCGGGAAACTGCCGGCCTCCCTGCGCGCCGCGGACTGCCTGGCGCGCGGGATCGACCAGTATGGCCTGAACCTGAAAGCGGAGATCGTGCAGCAGGCTGCGCGCGGTTTTTCCGATCACAGCAGCTTTTGGCAGGTGGACACCGGCGCGGTGCTGGTGATGGAGAACTTCTTCCGGCAGGATATTCCAAACGGCTGCGGCCGCCAGGACGCCAACCCGGATTATCACTCCACCACTGACACGTGGGATACGCTGAGCGTCTCGTATGGTTTCGACATCGCCCGCGCCGGGATCGCCGCGGCAGCCTCAATGGCCGGCGCGACGATCCCGTGCGAAACAGGCAGCAGTATGTTGAAGTCTTATTAAGGTGCAGTCAGTCTATCGCGCCCGTGGAAGGCGCGGCTAAGCTTTTGCGGATGCGCGCTGGCGGGCGCGGGCGGGCGCGGTCTCGCGCTCGGTTTCCGGATCTTTATCCGGCCAGGCGGCCACCATGGTGCCAATGATGAAGATCAGTCCACCAATCCACAGCCAGTTGACCAGCGGGTTGTGATAGATCTTGAACGTGGCGGCCTGATCGGAGAACGACTGCCAGTCCACCAGGATGATGTACAGATCGTCTTCCATCGTGCTGCGCACGCCCGGGATGGTCATGGGCTGCTGGGCTTCGTAGTAATAATCGCGGCGCGGGTACAGCTCGCCCAGGTACTGGCCGTTCTTGCTCACATCCAGCACCGCGCGGGCTACGTTGCGGCCGTCCGGCGTATCCCACTCGGCCAGCGACTTATAGGTGACGGTGTAATCGCCCACTGTGAGCTGGTCACCCTTGCGGATCATGCCCTGCGTTTCGGTCTGGAACATCTCAATGCCGATGATGCCCAGCGCCATCAACACAACGCCCAGGTGGATGATATAGCCACCATAACGCCGGCGATAGCGGCCCGAAAGCCGCCACAGCGCTACCAGTGGGTTTTCCCCGGCGCGGCGAGTGCGCGCGGCCACACCACGCGCGTATTCGTAGATGGTGATCGAGGCGGTAAACGCTACCAGCCAGAAAGCCAGCAGCGCGGCGGCCGAGCGCACGCCCAGGGCAATCACCACGCCCAGCACTACCAGCGAAAAGACGAACGGCTTCCACAGCGCGCGGCCCAGGCTCTTGTACGTGGAATGGCCCCAGGCCGAAAGCGGCGCGATGCCCATCAGAAACAGCAGGCCGGCAAACAGCGGGCCGGTGGCGCGCTCGTAGAACGGCGGGCCAACCGTCACGCGCTGGCCGGTGAACAACTCGGAAATGATCGGGAAGATCACGCCCCAGAAGCACACAATCAGGATGCCCATGAACAGCAGGTTGTTGAACAGGAACAGCGACTCGCGCGAGAGCATCGAGCTGAGCTGGCCTTCGGCTTTCAGGTCATTCCAGCGGTGCAGCAGCAGCCACAGCGAAATAATGAACGTGACGCCGATAAAGATGAAGAACATGGGACCGATGGCGCTTTGCGCGAAGGAGTGCACCGAAGACAGCACCCCCGAGCGGGTGAGGAACGTGCCGAAGATCACCAGCGAGTAGGTCATGATGATCAGGATCATATTCCAGCGCTTGAACAGCCCGCGCTTTTCCTGGATCATGACCGAGTGCAGGAAAGCCGTTCCGGAGAGCCAGGGCATAAATGCCGCGATCTCCACCGGGTCCCAGCCCCAATAGCCGCCCCAGCCGAGCACATCATACGCCCAGCGGCTACCCAGCACCAGGCCGAGCGAGAGGAACAGCCAGGCCACCAGCGTCCAGCGCCGGGTGACGCGGATCCAGCGGTCATCCGAGCGGCCGGTGACCAGCGCGGCAATGGCGAAGGCGTAAGGGATGACGAAGGAGACGAAACCCAGGTACAGCATGGGCGGGTGGATAATCATGCCAGGGTGGCGCAGCAGCGGGTTGAGCCCGCGCCCATCCGCCGGGTTCACCGCCGTGGAGCCGGCCGGCTGGAACATGGCCACCAACTGCTCGCCGCGCGGACCCATCCAGAAACGCGCAAATGGGTTTTCAAAGAAGATGATCAGCGCCAGGAAGAAGGCCAGTGTTACCAGGGCCACCACGATGACCCACGGCTGGAACTCGCGGTCGCGGTCCCACTTGCGCAGCATCACCGCCGACGCGAAGGCCGACATCAGCCACGACCAGAACACCAGCGAGCCGGACTGCCCGCCCCACAGCGCGGTGACGCGCAGATAGAGCGGCATGCTTTCGCTGGTGACGTTATAGACGAACTGCACGCTGTAGGCTCCGCTCACCAACAGGGTGATGATAGCCAGCGCAACAAGGGTGAGCAGCGGCCAGGTGAGTAACATGGAAGCCCTGGCGCTTTCCACCCACGCCAGGGAATTTTTGCGAACACCATAAACCGCCGCGAAGATACCGTAGAGCGCCACAATGAAAGTTATCAGCAGGGCGCCAAAGCCGAAGTTCGCGATCATAGATTGTTAGCCACCCGATTGGTCAGGGACTGCTTCTTCGTACTTGGTGGGGCACTTGAGCAGCAGTTCATTCGCGACAAACACGCCGTCATCGCCCATTTTACCGGTCATAATGGCCTGGGCTTCGTGCTTGAGCAGATCTGGACGCACGCCGTGATATACCACCTGCATCCGCGCCCGGGTCGGGTCGGTTACGGCGGCGTGCAGCACGGCTGCCAGGCCGCCTTGGGCTTCAATTTCTTTATTATCCGCCGGCACGTCCGCCACGGTAAAGGTCAGGGTCAGGTTTTCCGCGTCGTACTGGATCGTATCGCCCAGTACTGCACCCGAAACGCGCGCTTCGCGGCCCTTCATGGCCGCGCCTTTTTCCTGCAGCTCAGCGATCGTCAGGAAGTACTGCGCGCTGGCTGCTGTGCTGGAAACAATCAGGTAGACGATCGCGGCGAGGATGAGCACACCGCCGATGATGAACTTGGCTCGATTGGGTTTGGCCGCTCGAACGGGTACAGCATTCTCCATAACGATAACCTCCCGGTTGCATTGGTAACGGATGGCAATGGGGTTGTGCCAGTCATGGCCCCATAACTCCCATTTTGGCATAACCAGATTAAAGCGAGGTGAGAGAAGATGTTGGCGAGATGAGAATTGCATTAATTTATGATATTTCTCACAAACAATCCCTTTTTGCTCGCGGATGCGGATTATATCAGATTTTGGCTGCCGTGGTGCCTGCCGGCATCTTCGGACGTATAATGATGCAAACTATTTTTCACGGAGCGCGACATGCCACAAGCCACCTTCCATTTTCCCACCGGCTTTCTATGGGGTTCCGCCACCGCTGCGCACCAGGTGGAAGGCAATAATACCAATAACAACTGGTCTGCATGGGAAGCACAGCCGGGGCGCATCATTCACGGGCAGCACGCCGGCCTGGCCTGCGACTGGTGGGGTGGGCGCTGGCGCGAGGACTTTGACCGCGCCGCCGAAACGGGGCAGAACGCGCACCGCCTGTCGATTGAATGGAGCCGCGTGCAGCCCGCCATCGACCGCTGGGATGAAAACGCGCTGGATTATTACCGCGAGATGCTGCGCGGGCTGGCGCAGCGCAATATGACCTCGCTGGTGACCCTGCACCACTTCACCGACCCGCTGTGGCTGGCCGAACAAGGCGGTTGGGAAAACGACGCCACGGTAGAGCGCTTTGCCGCCTATGTGCGCAAGGTGGTGACCGCGCTGAAAGAGTATACCAACTTGTGGGTAACCATTAACGAGCCTAACGTGTACACCTACTCCGGCTACGTAGAAGGCGTGTTCCCGCCAGGAAAGAAGGACCTGGGCGCGGCGTACCACGTGATGCGCAACCTGCTGCGCGGCCATGCCGAGGCGTACCGCGTGATCCACCAGGTGCAGCCGTCGGCGCGTGTAGGCACGGCAATCAACTTCCGTGGCTTTGAACCAGCGCGCCCGGGCTTTGCGCCCGACCGTTGGATCGCCAATTTCCTGTCCGGTAACTTCAACGCTTCCTTCCTGACGCCGATGCAGACCGGGCGCTTCCGCTTCGCCATGCGCGGTGAGGCGCTGCCCGCCGCGCGCGGCACGCAGGACTTCGTGGGCGTCAATTATTACACCACCGACCTGGTGACTTTCAAGCCGCTCAACGCCGGCGGGTTGTTCCACGACCGCGCCTACCCTCAGGACGCGGAGCAGAGCATGACCGGGTTTATCGCGAACGTGCCGGTGGGTCTGTATCGCACGCTGGAGTGGGCCACGCGCTTCCGCCTGCCGCTGATGATCACCGAGAACGGGGTGGAAGATGCCGATGACAGCATGCGCCCGCGCTACATCATCGAGCATCTGCACCAGGTGTGGCGCGCGGTGAACTTTAACTGGCCTGTGAAAGGCTACTTCCACTGGTCGCTGGTGGATAACTTCGAGTGGGAGCGCGGCTGGACGCAGCGCTTTGGCCTGTGGAGGCTGGAACTGGAGACGCAGCGGCGCATCCGCCGCGCCAGCGTGGATCTGTACGCCGATATCTGCCACAGCAACGCGCTATCTTACGAGCTGGTGGCGAAATATGCCCCCGAGCTGCTGCCGAAGCTATTTCCGGGATAGAGAAGGAAAAAACGCCGGTGGAGTGGGGCTTGCCCCATTCCACCGGCGTTTATGAACACTTATGCCGCCAGCGGCGTGAACAGCGCCACGGTGATCCCGTCGGGGTCTTCCAGGCGCAGCACGCGCTGGCCCCAGGGGAAGCTGGTGGGCTCCAGCAGCACCTTCAAACCGCGTTCCTGCGCGCGGCGGTAGAACGCATCCACGTCATCCACCTGGAGCAGCATGCTTACCCCCGCCGGTTTGGGCACATCCGCGCCCGGGGCGGGCGAGAAGATCTCCACTAGTGCCGGGCCGGCGTGGAACACGCTGCCGGCATCGCCGGGGCCGTAATCCCAGTCGTGATCGAGCCGCAGGCCTAGGTCATCGCGGTAAAACGCCACCGCGGCGGAGTAATCACGCGCGGTAAACATAAAGCGGAATTGTCCGTTGGGAAGCACCATCGACGGCCATCCTTTCAGGGGAAAAGTATGCCCTTATTATAACGGGATCCGGGGCGGCAACTGCCACCGGTTTGCCTGGCTGCTTTCTGAAAATACGGATGGCTCATGAGGGTGTTCCCTAATGGTCATGCCTGTGTTTGCATGTTAGGCTAACGTTAATATCAATTGCGAGCCGTTACCACTTATCGTTATGAGAGAGACGTATGCCAACCATCCTGGAAAATAAGCAAATGTGGGAGCAGCAGTACGATTGGAGCGCTGCTGGTAATGAATGGTCCGCCACCTGGGGTGGAACCAACACCCTGTGGTTTCATACCCTGTATCCACGCATCCACGCCTGGCTTCCCGCGAAAACGATCCTCGAGATCGGGCCGGGGTTTGGGCGCTGGACCCAGTTCCTGGTGCAGCAGTGCAGTGAACTGATCCTGGTGGATTTATCGCATGAATGTATCCACGCCTGCCAGAGGCGCTTTGGCGGCGACAGGCGCATTTCATATTATGTGAATGATGGGAAATCACTGGAGTTTATCCTCGACCAGTCGGTGGATTTTGTGTTCACATTTGATTCGCTTGTGCACGCCGAGGCGGATGCAATTGGCGGCTACCTGGAGGAAATGGCGCGGGTCTTGCGGCCCGATGGCGTGGCCTTCGTGCATCATTCCAACTTTGCCGAGCAGCAGTCGTATCTGGCGCGCATCGCGCCGCTGCCCTATCGGCTCAAGCGCCTGCTCTCGCGCTACCAATTGATCGAAACGCTGGAAGAGCAGTGGCGCGCGCGCAGCATGAGCGCGGAGCTGTACGCGGACCTGGCGGCGAAGGCCGGCCTGCAGTGCATCAGCCAGGAGCTGATCAACTGGAACTCGCGCCACTTGATCGACTGTATCTCGGTAGTCACGCCCAAAGACTCATGCTGGCAGCGCGATAACCAGGTGATACGCAACCCCAACTTCATGCGCGAGGCTACCTACGCTGCCAGCCTGAGCCACCTGTACGAGCACGAGAACTGCTAGCCGGCGGGCTGGATCAGATCCCACTTGTTGCCGTACAGATCTTTGAATACCACCACCGTGCCATAGGGTTCCTGGCGCGGCTGCTCCATGAACTCCACGCCATGCGCCTGCATGTGCGCGTAATCGTCCCAGAAGTCGCTGGTGTGCAAGAAAAGAAATACGCGCCCGCCTGCCTGGCTGCCGATTTGGGCGGCCTGTTCGGGCGTGGCGGCTTTGGCCAGCAGCAGTACGGCGCCGCTGTTGTGCTGTGGCGCCACCCGTACCCAGCGTTTGCCACCGCCCTGGTCGCTGTCTTCCAGCAGGGTGAAGCGCAGCGCGCCGGTAAAGAAGGCGATGGCTTCGTCGTAGTCGCGCACCAGCAGTGCCAGCGAGACGATTGTTTTGGTCATCCAGACCATCCTTTCGAAAGCGGAAACGAGTAGAACAATTCTAGCTCATTTCCTGCGCCGGAATTTGCGCGCCAGGTGTCGCGTCGGGGTGCGCCGGATGGCCGGCCACGCTGCGCAGCGGGCGCGCCTGGGCCGGGGGGATTGAAGGCAGTGATGTTGCCACACGGGAAAACTCCTTATTCGCAGAGATAGACGTGCACATGTGCACCCACCATAGCATCCGCGGCGGGGTGGCGCAATCACCCGAAGATGGAGATGGGGTAGGAAAAGAGGAGGTAGCCGGGTGGTGGTATTGTTGAAATGGGTTAGAAAACGGGTTAACCCGCCGGGGGATGGCGATTAACCCATCGGGGGATACCGCCGCGCGGTCAAAAAATGTCTTCCCAACAGGAAAAATCCCAGCGCAGCATGAGCATGCGCAGTTCAGATCGGTTTTCCACTTCAAATTTGTGCAGCACGTTGTGGGTATGCGTCTTTACCGTCTGCGGTGAAATGCCCAGCCGGTCGCTGATCTGCGCATTGGAATAACGCATGCAGATCAGCGCCACCACCTGCTGCTCGCGCGGGGTAAGCGTTTTCCACAATTGGCGCACGGCTTCTTGCTCCTGGTAGTCGCGGATGGCGCAGCGCAGAAGGGCGCGTGCCAGCTCGCCGGGCTCGCGCTGCTCGCGCGCGGCCAGGTCGCGCAGCGTTCGCAGCGCGTGCTCGTCCAGCTCGATGGTTTGCGGTTGTGGGAGCGAGCGGTCGCGCAGTGCAAGCAGCGCGCGCAGGCCGTCCAGCAGGCGACTCCAGAAGGGCATGATTGCATTGTATCGAACATGTGTTCTGCCGTCAAGAAAGCTACAGCAGAAAAAAGCACATCGTAGTATGATTGCGGCGTGACCGGAAAAAACTACCGCGGTGCGCACGCTCGAGTTTTTTGTATAATACGAATGGGAGTATCACAACTTGGATCAAACATTGGAATACCAGCTTGGCCCCCTGCTCCTGCAAAAAAGCCTCAAGCTCGTCGTCGCTGAATCGTGTACCGGCGGGTTGATCGGCCACCGCGTGACCAATATCCCCGGGTCCTCTGAGTATTACCTGGGCAGTGTCACGGCATACGCCTATGAAGCCAAAGAACGCCTGCTGGGTGTGCAGCATGAGACGCTGGCGCGCTATGGTGCGGTGAGCGCTGAGACGGTGCGCGAAATGGCGCGCGGTATTCGCTACGCGCTGGCGGCGCACTTTCCGCTGGAGACAATTATTGGTGCGGCGGTGAGCGGGATTGCCGGGCCGGGCGGCGGCATGCCGGGCAAGCCGGTAGGGCTGGTATGGATTGGCCTGAGCACGCCCGAAGGCGACCGCGCCTGGAAATTCCAGTTTGACGGCGACCGGTTGCAAAACAAAGAATTCTCGGCGGATGCCGCGCTGAACTTGCTGTTGCAGTATCTGCGCGGCGAACTGAATATGGCGGCGCCTGGATAGGAGCAAGCGATGAGCGAACCAAAACGGATCCTGATCCTCACGGCGGACGCCGGCTTTGGCCACCGCAGCGCGGCTACCGCGGTAGCATCCGCGCTGGAAGAGATGGGGCAGGGGCGTTATACGGTAGACGTAGTCAGCCCGCTGGAAGATAAGCGCGCCCCGTTTTTTCTGCGCGATGTGGGCGAGGATTACGATAAGATCGTGCGCAACATGCCCGAGCTGTACCGCATCGGCTATGACGCCAGCGATGCGGTGGTTCCGGCCACGCTGCTGGAAAGCGCCATGGTGGTGCTGTTGTTCGAAATCATGCGCGACGTGGTGCGCCAATACCGGCCGGACGCCATCCTGACCACCTACCCACTGTTCCAGGCTCCGATGACGGCGGTATTCACCATCGGGCGGCAGTATATCCCGTTTATGACTGCCGTCACCGACCTGGTGACGGTGCACCGCATCTGGTTCCACAAGAACGTGGATGCGTGCCTGGCTCCCACCGAGCAGGTGGCCGAACTGGCGCGCGCCAGCGGGCTGGCCGCGGAGAAAGTGATCGTCACCGGGCTGCCGGTGCACCCGGATATCTACCGCGAAAAGCGTACCCCCGAACAGATCCGCGCCGACCTGGGATGGCGCACCAACCTGACCACCCTCCTGGCGGTTGGCAGCAAACGCGTGGAAAACCTGCTGCCTGCGCTGCGCGTGTTCAACCATTTTGGCACTCCGCTGCAATTGGCGGTGGTGGCGGGTAAGGATGAAGAACTGTACCAGGAGCTGGTTGGCATAGACTGGCACCTGCCCGCGGTTCACCTGTACGAATTTTCCAGCGATATGCCGGTGCTGATGCATGCCGCGGACGCGGTGGTGTGCAAGGCCGGCGGGCTGATCGTCACCGAGTCGCTGGCGTGCGGTCGCCCGATGATGCTGATTGATGTCATTCCCGGGCAGGAGACGGGCAACGCCGAGTATGTGGTGCAGGGCGGTGCGGCCGACCTGGCCCTGACGCCGCTGGATGCGCTGGAAGTGCTTTCGCACTGGACGCAAAACGATAATGCGCTGCTGAAGGAACGCGCTGCCAATGCCGCGCGCCTGGGCCGCCCCGATGCGGCCTACAGCATTGCCAACCTGCTGATGGCGGCTGCCGTGCGCGGCCCGGTCAGCCGGCGGCGGCGCAAGATTGAAGGCCGCACCACCCTGGTTGATTTGCTCAACCGCAACCATGTGGATTGGGAAGAAGCGATGCGCGCGCGCTCGCTGAGCGCCGACCCGGACGAGCTGCATGCGACCGGCGATTCTCATTTCTAGCGGGTCAGAGTGGCGCGCCGTGCGGGCGCGCTTCCCGGGCGTGGAGCTGCGCCAGTCTCCGTTTGGCGAGTGGCTGGAAACGCCGCTGGACGGGCTGCCCTGCGCCGGGTATTTTCGGGGCGGTTGGGGAAAGATCAGCGCGGCAGCTTCGGCGCAGTGGGTGATTGACACCTGGCGGCCCACGCTGCTGGTCAACCTGGGAACGTGTGGCGGGTTTGCCGGGCACATCAAGCGCGGCGAGGTCATCCTGGCTGAGGGCGCGCTGGCTTATGACATCCGGGAAATGATGGGCAACCAGCAGAAGGCCTTGGATTTCTACACGACCGCGCTCGATCTTTCCTGGCTGCGCGAGCCGTACCCGCACGCAGTGCGCCGCGCGTGGATGGTTTCGGCTGACCGCGACCTGCAGCCGGAAGATATCCCCGCGCTGGCCGCGCGCTACGGGGCTGTGGCCGCGGATTGGGAATCGGCGGCGATTGCCTGGGTGGCGCAGCGCAACGGCCTGCCGTGCCTGATCCTGCGCGGAGTCAGCGACCTGGTGAGCGCGGACGGCGGCGAGGCTTATGCCGATATCGAAATCTTCCGCAGCGGCGCGTGGGACGTCACCACGCGCCTGGTCGAAGCCCTGCCGGCGTGGTTACGCTGCGTGGATCTGCCCTAGATTCTTTCCCACACCTGATACAACCCCAACCGCCCGCCTTCGCCATCCGATACGTACGTCTCCAGCACGCGGAAGCCGCTTTCAGCGGCCAGCGTGTCCAGCTCATCGCGGGTGAACAGGTGCACGTAGCGCAGGCCGGTATCTTTCTGGCCGCTTTGCGGCGCACGCCAGTCGAGCAGCGTGTCGCCCGGCTCGAGCTGCTCCGGCTCCAGGCCTACCATTTGCCAGGGGAGCTGGCGCGCCAGCAGGCGCGGGCTATGCTGGTACTGCCACTCGGAATGCAGGAAACGCCCGCCTGGGGCCAGCGCGGCCGCCATGCGGCGCAGCACGCCCAGCCGCAGCGCGTGGGATGGTAAATGGTGCAGCACCGCAAAGGCCAGAGCGCCGTCGTAGCTCTGCGGGTCGAGCACAGCGTTCCAGCCCGGCGCACCCAGGTCGGCTAGGTCGAAGCGCAGGTCAAGACCGGGGTGATCGATCTCGGCCACTTCCGCGCGCGCCGCGTCCAGCAGACCGGGGGAGAAGTCCAACCCATGATACAGCCCGCTGCGCCCGCCGGCGGCCCAAACCGCGGCTAGCGCGCCGCTGCCGCAGCCCAGGTCCAGCCAGCGGCCGGCGGCGGGTACACCCGCCAGCGCGCGCAGCACCCCCGGCTGCACGCGCCGGCGGGTGGCGGCGAACGACTGCGCGAAAGTCTGGTAAAATCCACGATTGAGGTCGAGTAAGGTCGCGGCCGTTTCTGGTTGCATGGGAGTATTATAGGGTATGTCGGAGAATTGGTTGGCGTCAAAAAGCGGCACGCCGCAGCAGTTGGACGCGGCACGCGCCGCGCTCCTCGAAGTGCGCGCGGGCAGCGACGTATACGCCGCCATACGCCGTCACCCGCTGCCCGAAGGTGGCTACCCGGCCAAATCGCTGCTGGTGCGCGCCTACCATCAGATGGTGGCCGCGGGCGAGATCGAAGCCGACCCTGCGCTGCTGGCGCGGGTGCGCATGAAGCCGGTGCGCACGCTCTCCGGTGTGACCACGGTGACCGTGCTGACCAAGCCCTATCCCTGCCCGGGGCAGTGCATTTTCTGCCCCACCGATGTGCGCATGCCTAAAAGCTACCTGCCGGATGAACCGGGGGCGATGCGCGGCCTGCAAAACGGCTTTGATCCCTACGAGCAGGTGCGCTCGCGGCTGCGCGCGCTGGAAGCCGTGGGCCACCCAACCGATAAGATCGAGCTGCTGGTGTTGGGCGGCACGTGGAGCGCCTACCGCCGCGATTACCAGGAATGGTTCATCCACCGCCTGTTTGATGCTCTGAACGGGGCGGATTCCGGCACGCTGGAAGAAGCGCAGCGCCGCAACGAGACCGCCGCGCACCGCAACGTGGGACTGGTGATCGAAACGCGCCCGGATGAAATCACCGCGGATGAGCTTGCCTGGCTGCGGCGCCTGGGCGTGACCAAGGTGCAGGTAGGCGCGCAGAGCCTGGATGATGATATCCTGGCCGCCAACAAGCGTGGGCACACTGTGGCGCAGCTGCGCCACGCGGTGGCGCTGCTGCGCGCGGCCAGTTTCAAGGTGGTGCTGCACTGGATGCCCAACCTGCTGGGCGCGACGCCCGAGAGCGACCGCGTCGATTTTGCCCGCCTGTGGGACGGCGGCTTCTGCCCGGACGAGATCAAGATTTATCCCACCCAACTGCTGGCCGATACCGAACTACATTCCGTGTGGCAGCAGGGGATGTACCGTCCCTACAGCACGCAAGAGCTGGTGGAGCTGATCGCGGACGTCAAGCCGTCCATCCCGCGCTACTGCCGCGTCAACCGCGTGATCCGCGATATCCCTTCTACCAACGTGGTGGAGGGCAACCGGCGCACCAGCCTGCGCCAGGATGTGCTGGCCGAGCTAGCGCGGCGCGGGCAGCGCTGCGACTGTATCCGCTGTCGCGAGGTCCGCGATCAGGCGGTCGACCCCACCGCGCTGCGCCTGGATGACCTGCTGTACCACCCGGCCTGCGCCGAAGAGCATTTCCTTTCGTTCGTCACCCCTGATGACCGCATCGCCGGCTATTTACGCCTGTCGCTGCCGGGCGAGCCCTGCGCGGACGCATCCGCGCGCGAGCGTCGCGCGTGGGAGCAGTTACGGGAAGGCATGCCTGATTTGCAGGGCGCGGCGCTGATCCGCGAGGTGCACGTATACGGGCAGTCGCTGGCGGTGGGTGCCGAGCAGAGCGGCGCGGCGCAACACGCCGGGCTGGGTACGCGCCTGCTGCGCGAGGCCGAGCGTATCGCCCGCGAGCGCGGGTACACCCGCCTGGCGGTGATCGCCGCGGTGGGCACGCGCCGCTATTATGAAAGCCGCGGCTTCAGCGCGGGCGTGCTGTATCACGTCAAAGATCTGTAGGGCGCGGGCACCGGGTCCCACAGGTAGCCATGGAGGGTGCTTGCGAGCCAGGCGCATCCTGCGCCTATCTTTGACGGCGCGGCCGGGCGGGCGTACAATGGGGGCAATTCGCGCAGCAAAGAGGAATCCATGCCAGAGCACAACGCAGAACAGCGGGGGAAACTCGTTACCACCGCCGGGTATTACGCGGCCTTCATCGGCCTGGGGCTGACCACATCCACCCTGGGGCCCACGCTCCCCGGACTTTCGGCGCACACGCGCTCCACGCTGGGCCAGGCCAGCTACCTGCTGGCCGCGCACTCGGTCGGTTATATGCTGGGCACACTATTCGGCGGGCGGATGTACGACCGCTTTCCGGGGCACCGCATCCAGGCGCTGGCGCTGCTGCTGATGGCCGGGTTGATGGCCCTGGCGCCCACATTGCCGCTGCTGTGGCTGCTGGCCGGGGTACTGCTGGTGCTGGGCATGTTCGAGGGCACGCTGGACGTTGGCGGCAACACCCTGCTGCTGTGGCTGCACCGCGAGAACAATGGCCCATTTATGAATGGGTTGCATTTCTTCTTTGGCGTGGGCGCGTTCCTGGCGCCGGTGGTGGTGGCCCAGGCGCTGCTGCTGACCGGTGATATCCACGCCGCCTACTGGGCGATTGCCCTGGCGCTGCTGCCGGTGGCCGCCTGGCTGGCGCGCCGCCCCAGCCCAACCATCCGCGCTGCCGCCGGGCCGGGTGGCGGGGTGCGCGAAAACCGCGCGCTGGTGGGCGTGATTGTGCTGTTCTTCTTTCTCAATATCGGCGCCGAGACAAGTTTTTCCGGCTGGGTCACCAGCTACACGGTGGCGATGGGGCTGGGCGATACAGTGGGTGGAGCGTACCTCACCTCAGTATTCTGGGGCGCGCTTACCGTCGGCCGCCTGCTTACCATCCCGCTAGCCGCGCGCGTCTCGGCGCGCTGGATTTTACTGGGCGATATGCTGGCGGGGGTTATCAGCCTGGGAATAATCCTGGTGTGGCCGGCGTCGTACACCGCCTTGCTGGTTGGCGCGTTTGGTACCGGGCTGTCAATGGCATCGGTGTTTCCCACTACACTCACCTGGGCCGAGGCGCGCATGCCGGTGAATGGCAAGATCACCGGGTTATTTTTCCTGGGCGGAAGCGCGGGCAGCACGTTCTTTCCCTGGCTGGCCGGGCAGCTATTTAAGCCACTGGGTCCGCGCATCGTGATGGCGCTGATTTTTGCCCTGCTTGCCGGTGGGCTGGTCGTATACGCTACACTCATGCTCCCCGCCCGGCATCACGCTGCCGGACGTGTACGCGCATGACATTTCCCCCGGGAGTCGGGCGAAATGATAGGGTTTTCCCGGTACGTCGTGTGTGACCTTCCTGATATCGCCGCTTGTCCGCAGCGGGTATGATCATCATACAAGATCATTAAAGAAGGGGTTGTCCATTCCTCACTGGCGTGATACCCTCCTCAGCGGGTAACTGTTCCATCGCCGGTCGTGCGCAGGCAATAGGTGAAGATAGACCTGTGACGAGGCTTGTAGTGTTTGTTCTGATGACCCCTTTAATGCATCGCCCGCGATTTCGCGGGCGGTGTTATTTAACCGGCCAGATTGTCGAGCAGGTTGTTGCGCACCGCGTACACCGCGGCCTCCACGCGCGAGCTGACCCCCAGCTTGCGCAGGATGGATTCCAGGTATTTTTCGATCGTTTTTTCACTGATGTGCAGCTCCAGCGCAATGGCCTTATTGGTGTTTCCGGCTACTACCAGGCGCAGCACTTCCAGCTCGCGCTGTGTCAGGCTGGATGGCTGGTCTTCATCCTTGCGCATCCAGGTGGTCACCAGGGCCGCGATGCGCCGGCTGAGCCAGCCGGTTTCCCCGCGAGAAGCGCCGCGCACCGCGTCAACGATGGTCTCCATGGCTTCATCTTTGATCAGGTAGCCATTGACACCCAGTTGCAGCAGCTCGAGAATGTAGGAACGGTCGTCATAACCGCTGAGCGCCAGAACCGCCATGTTCGGGTAGCGCTTGCGGATCTGCTTGGTCACTTCCACCCCATTGAGCAGCGGCATTTCCATGTCCAGCAGCAGCACATCAGGTGTGTTCTGTTCGATCATCTGCAGCGCTTCTTCGCCATCCGAGGCTTCACCCAGGACTTTAATATCTGCCTCGCGTTCGAGCATGCGGCGAATTCCACTGCGCACCACCGGGTGATCATCAGCTAATAAGACGCGGATGGTTTTGGTCTGGTCTGTCAAAGCTGTACCTCGATCATTCATGGATTCCCGTGGTTTCTACTGCTTCCGGTTGGCGTGGTACGATCACACGTACTAACGTACCTTCACCGGGCTGTGTGCGCAGCACAACGCGCCCGTCCAATGATCTGGCTCGTTCTTGCACGCCCACCAGGCCAAAATGATCATTGCGGGCCAGCTCGATCCAGTGTGATGGTGGCTGGAAGCCGCGCCCGTTATCTTGCATTTCCAGCTCTGTCTGTGCTTCATCCAGGGTAAGCGAAATACGAACTTCACTGGCCTGTGAATGGCGCAGTACATTCGCCATCAACTCCTGGTAAATGCGAAAGATCGTCATGCGAGTTTCCACGGGTAGGCTGTGTGCATCAGCCATCAAATCCAGGCGAATTTGCAATTTCGGGTTTGCATGCTGCACCTGTTCAACGTGCGATCGGATGGCCTGCTCTAAGCCCAAAGCAGCCAGCGACGGTGGACGCAGGTCGGCGCAGAAGGCGCGCAGCGTGCGCGCCGATTGGCGCAGGTTCTGGCGCAGCCGGTCCAGCATCAGCAGGCGCTCATGGCGGTTATCGATGCGCAGGGCATCGGTCAAATCGTATTCCAGGCCAAGAATGTCCTGCAGCGGGCCGTCATGCAGTTCCTGTGCGATTTTTACGCGTTCGTTTTCCCGGTCTTGCAGCAGCAGGCGTTGCAGCTCAATTTGCACGCTCGAGATTCGCACCTCATCCGCCAGCTCGCGCTGCTCGGTGATATCGATAACGGTGCAAAAGGCTATATTTATTTCACCATCCACGCCGTGCACAGGCGCAGCATTAAACATGCCAATCCATTTGCGCCCACTGAGCATATCGCGGACTACCAGTTCATCCATGATTACCTGACTGCCAGATACCGCGCAAACAATGGGCCATTGTTCAGGTGGGCAGGGAGTCCCATCTGTACGCGTGCATTCAAAGCGTTCGAATATCTGCGCCATCGTTTTAAAGGGTTGATCATGCGGTGCCGGGAACATAAATCTGGCAGCCTGGTTCATGGCTAATAGGATACCAGATGGTTCAATAACGATTACTGCCTGTACTGCGCTGTTGAACACTGCTTCATGAATACTACCGGTCACCGGGCCAGATTGCATCCTTCGGAACCGCCGCTCAAGGTCTTCTAATTCCGCCAGGCGCACGCGTGAGACCCAAACGCTCTCCGGTTCTCCCGTTGCATCCCCCGCTACTTTGTTCATATCTCCTGCTTCCTCAACCAATAGCTTATGACAACCACTATCCAATTATGCCATCGAATGCGTGTGTATAACAACTACCTGATTATCACGTTTCATTCGCAGTCACCGGGGTGCCTTTTCCCGGTGACTGCGCGTAGGATGATTACGGCGTAGCAGTAGCGGCAGGCTTCGCGTTGTTATTTGGCTGGTCAGTGACCGTAAACAGCAGGTTCACGTCGCCAAAGCGCTCGCCACGGTCGTTCTTGAGCTTCATCCACAGGTTGTAATCGCCGTTGACGGCCGGAGTGGTGAAGGTGAGGGTCAGCTCAACGCTCTCGTTAGCCGAGACTGTACGCGGGAAAAATGCCTGCGGGTTTTTGATCGGCGGGCCGGCGAACTGGTCGAGGAAATAGGTGGTGTCCCAGGCGGTGGTGCCGACATTTTTCACCGTCCACTTGATGGTGACGGTCGTATTAGGGCGCACCTGATAGCCATCCGGGATGGTCTGCGAGACGTACAGGTATTTATCGTTGACCGAGACCCCGCCCCCGGCAGGCGCGGCCGGTACGGCTCCGGGGGCTGCGGCCGCGGGAGTGCCTTCGGCACCACTGCTGGCCGGCTGCGTGCCTTCTACAGTAGCGGTCCGCTCAAGCGTGGGGGTTTGGGTTGGCTCGGGGGTGTTCGTCGGCGCTTCGGTCGCGGTGGGTTCGGGGGTAGGGGTTTCTGTTTCACGCGCGCCGCAGGCGGATAACGATAAAAGGATGGCGACGGCGAGCCAGAGAAGAATCATATTACGCTTCACGGGTTGCTCCTGATAAAAATCGCGCCGGAGAGGCCATGCCCCCTGGCGCGTTGGAATCGGTTATCACCCCGGATTTTGCCGCGTTATAGGAGATTTGTCAAGCCGGGTAACCGCTGCCAGTAATGGGCGCAGGCCGCGAACAGAAATGGCATGATAAGAACCGGCGCTGTGGACCGTCATACCCAACACAGGATGAACGTTTGTGAAACGGGCGCGTTAACGCACATGCTTTGCGAGCGGAGAGGGGGGTACAATAAAATACCTTCAACCATCTGCGCCCGAAAGGAGAACCATTTGGGTATGAAGATTACCTGTATTTCGGCTTCGAATGTGGAGAATGCGCGGCAGCACAGCGCATCAACGCGCACCTGTGAGCTGGTGCGCGATTTGATTCTTCAAAACGAATATCCCGGCGCGCAGGTGGATATTGTGCGCCTGCTGGATTATGAATTTACCCCCTGCCGCATGTGCGGATCCTGTTTTGTGGGCGGTGAATGTACCCGCGACCCAGAATTTAATGAAGTGTACCAGCGCCTGCAGCAATCGGACGCGGTGTTTATTGTTTGTCCGCACTATGCGACGATCCCTGCCAAGCTGACCATGCTGCTGGAGAAACTGGAAGAGATCAGCTACCTGAACGGCTGCGCCAACCCTGAATACCGCTCACCGCTGTACTGCAAGCCGGTGGGCCTGATCGCGCACGGTGGGCAGACCGAAGAAGCGCTGCCCTACTACCGCCGCGCGCTGCTGGAGCCGCTGGCGAATATGTTTGGCTCGGTGGGCATGCGCGTGATCCCGCTGGATGAGGATAACCCGCTGGGCGCGGTGTTTGGCATCCAGTCAATCAACATGCAGACCGATTCGATCTTCGTCAACATCGAGCACGACTGGGATGCCATCCGCGCGCGCATTGCACCCCTGGTGCACAACATGATCGCGCAGTTGGAGTGCGTGTAAGCACATTGCTGTGCCAATCCAACAGGCGGCGGGCCAGTTGTTCCAGCCCGCCGCCTGTTTTTGTTTGTTGTGCCGCTCAGAGCGTCGCGCGCCGCCCCAATACCAGGGAACCGACGAAGACGATCAGGAAGACGACGAATAAGATTTTCAACACCGAAGCCACGGCCGAGGCTACCAGGCCACCAAAACCGAGGACGGCGAGGATGATAATCAGCGCCAGCAGCGCCATTGACCAGCTACGCATACAATTTCTCCTTTCACCTCTGGCGCAGGGTAAGAACGCGCCTGTGAGTATCAGCATATGCGCGCCAGTGGCTTCGGGCAATGGGGAAGGGACGGAAGCAGCCGCGAGGATTCTCCCTATTGGTTGAGCGTTTCGATCCCCCGTCCGTCCAGCGTGACGAAGCGGCGCATCACCTGCACCGTCAGGCAGGAGTGTGCCGGCAGCACCACCGCCAGACCGCCAATGGGGAAGCGCGCAAACTGCTCGCGCGGCACGTAGAGGATGCCATGCTCCTGTGACAGCGAGCGCACGTACGCGCCCGGCAGTGGTGCGCCCCAGCGCTCGCCGTCCGGCGCGGCCACCAGCCCGTACACGCGCCGCTCGCCGTCCTGCACGAAGTCTTTGGACAGGTGAATTGCTCCGCCGTATACCACGATCTCTTCGCGCTCCGGATGGTGGGCCACCACCGGGCAGGCCAGCGCCACGGCCACATCTTCGGCGGCGCACACGCCGCGCAGGTACTGGTGCGTATCGTAGAATACAAAGTTGCCCGGGCGGATCTCGTCTACCGGGCCCAGGTCATCCGCCAGTGTGGCGGCGGGAGTATCGCCTACAGACAGGGCGCAGTCCAACCCGGCAGCCTGCACCGCGCGCCGCGCTGCGTCGAGCCGCTGGATCGATTCGCGGTACACGGCGCTTACGGCCTGCGCCCCGCTAGCCTGATAGGTATGCCCGGCATGGGTCAGCAGGCCCTGGAAGCGCACATGCGGGCTGGCGCTGCCCGCCTGCTGCGCCAGCAATACGATTGTCTCGGGCGTATCCCAACCCAGGCCGGTGCGGTTGGCGCCGGCGTTGACCTTGATCCACACGTTCACTGGGGCAGTGAGGTGGCGAGTAAGGAAGTCCAGCGTCTCAGACGACTCTACCAGCAGGTTCAGCCGGATGTGCTGCGCCAACCGGTTGGCTGTTTCCATTTCACGCGGGTTGAAAGGGAACGCCACGGTGATGTCATCCCAACCGGCGCCGGCAAAGTACTCGGCCATTTCCAGCGAAGACGCGGTGATAGCGGTCACCCCGTGCGGGCGAAACCATTCGCCAATGGCGGCGGACTGGTGGGTCTTGAAATGCGGGCGAAAACGTACCCCGGCATCACGCGCTCTGGCGGCCATGCGGGCAATGTTGCGCCGGGTGGCGGCTTCATCCAGCAGCAGCGTGGGCTTACGCACCTGGTCAAAGATAGACATTGGGGGAACTCCTGTGATGGGTTTGGTGAAATTATACGACTTGTTGTAAGATAGTAGCGGAGAACTGCCGCGGGAAAACACTTTCCCGGGCCTACGATTGGGGAAATAACAATGGAGGAAGCACATGACAACACCGGCACAGTTCCAGCACAAAGTAAGCGAGATGAGCCTGGATGGTCTGAAGAGCAGTGAGGAACGCGCAGCGGCCCTGGAGCAATTGCACGAGCTTGAGCAGGATATCCAGCGCGAAATACGCGTGATTGAGGTTCAGTATCAAAAGCAGATTGAAGTAGCCAACCGCGGTGGCAGCAGCCAGGTAATGATGTCGAACCGGCAGGCCGGTAGCGAGCGCCGCCGGGCTGAACAGGTGGAAAAGCTGCAAACCGAGCTTAATGGCAAGCTGCAGCCGTATCAGGAAGTGTTGCAGCAGGTGGTGGAGCACATTCGGGTGCTTGAAGCCGCATAAGGAGTGAGCCAGCCAGTGCTACCCAACCAGGTCGACAGCGTGCGCCCTGACCCGCTGAAGCGCGCGCTGCTGGTATTTAATCCCGAGGCGGGTGATGCCAGCGCCGCGCCTTACCAGCTCAGTGAAATCTTGAGCCTGTTGCAGCGCGCCAGCATCTTGCCGGAAGTGTACATGGTGGAAGCCGGCAGCCGGCTGCCGCAGGTGGTGACCGCGGCGGTGCGGCGTGGGGTGCGCCGGGTGCTGGTAGCCGGAGGCGACGGCACGATCGAGAGCGTTGCGCAGTCGCTGGTGGGCAGCCCGGCCACGCTGGGGATTATTCCCAAGGGTACGCGTAACAACCTGGCGCTCAGCCTGGGCATCCCGCTGAACTTTGCCGGCGCGGTGGAAGCTCTACGTCACGGCCGCCGCGCGCTCATCGACGTGGGCCGTGCGGCGTGCGCCAGCCAGGAATTGTGGTTCGTGGAAACCAGCAGTATCGGGCTACTTCCGGCGCTGTACCCGGCCGCCGATGATATCCAGCACGGGAACCTGTCGCGCATTACCGAGCTGCTGTCCACCCTGGTCACCTACCAGCCGGCTACCATGCGCCTGACCCTTGACGGCAGCCAGCAGGTGGAAACGCAGGCTTACCTGGCGCTGGTGGCAAACGCGCCGTATTTTGGAGTCAACATCCAGTTTTCACCGCTGGTGTCGTTTCTCGATGCCTGGCTGGATGTGTTTGTCTTTTCCAACCTGACCAAGCTGGAACTGATCGGCTATGCGGCGGCGCAGATAACGGCCGGC
The DNA here is from genome assembly GCA_039810245.1 of Longilinea sp. Taxonomy (GTDB): domain Bacteria; phylum Chloroflexota; class Anaerolineae; order Anaerolineales; family Anaerolineaceae; genus CALDSL01. The sequence goes on from JBDHWQ010000008.1 coordinate 63,875, forward strand.
ACAGCGGATGATTCGCGTATCCTGCACTACCGCGTCAAGCGCGTAGACATTGAAACCGATACGCCCATGCCGGTCACCGCGGATGGCACACAGATGGGTGAGGGCGCGCTGGTGGCCGAAGTGCACCCGCAGAGGCTGCGTGTGATGGCCGGCCATGATCTGCCGGGAGAGGCGCTCGCATGAGGCGGCGATACCTGGGCCGGCTGCGCCGCGCGCGCTCTGCGCCGCGCGTGTTGACGCCCGAGCAGCGCCGGCTGTGGATTAAATGGCGGCGGCGCGTGCTGGTGCTGGTCAATGCCGCGGCGCTGGCGCTTTTCCTCAGCATACTACCGCCTGGCGCGCGCGGCTCGCTGCTGCGCTCAGTATTGGAGCAGCGCACGCTGATCGTGCTGCTGCTGTCATTTGTGCTGGTGGTGCTCTCGCTGTTATGGGCCGTGGGCGAGCGGCTGGATGCGTGGACATTCCTGTGGTTCAACCTGCGCGGCTATCGTCCGCGCTGGCTGGACCGGGTGATGTGGTGGCTTACCCAGCTTGGCAATGGAGGCGTAGTGTTGGGCGGGTCGGCGGTGCTGTACCTGGTGGGGCAGCGCCGGCTGGCGGTGGAGCTGGTGCTGGGCACACTGTCGCTGTGGCTGGTGGTGGAGCTGATCAAGGCGCTAACCGACCGGGCGCGCCCGTACGTGCTGCTGGAAGATGCGCGCGTGGTGGGTTGGCGCGAAGCCGGGCTGTCGTTTCCCAGCGGGCATACATCGCAGGTGTTCTTCCTGGCGTCATTTTTGATGCGCGTGTTGGAATTCACGCCGTTTGGCGCGTTTGCGCTGTACGCGGTGGCCGCTCTGGTGGGTCTGACGCGCATGTACGTAGGCGCGCACTACCCACGCGATGTGCTGGCCGGCGCGATGCTCGGCACAGTCTGGGGCGTGCTGATCGTGCTGATCGATATCTACTTCATCAGTATCGGGATATAGACCCGGTAAAAAATCAGGGACTGCGTCGTGCAGTCCCTGACCTGTTTTTTCGGTTTTATAGCCCGGGCTGGGTGAAGTCATCCGCCGGTGGAATGGGCTCCTGTGAGGGCGTGGTCGAGGTGCTGGTGGTAGTGGTGGTTCCAGGCGTGGTGGGAGGCGTGTAGCGCGGAGCGGGTGGATTGGCACTCTCTTCTACGGGCATCACGATCCACAGAATCAGATACAGCAGCAGGCCCTGGCCGTAGAGCACTACCAGGGCGACGAAGATCAGGCGCACAATGGTAGGATCAATGCCAAAATAATTGGCCAGGCCGGCGCACACGCCGCCAATCATTTTGTTCGATTCACTGCGGGTCAAGCGTTTGTTTTGCATGGTCGTTTTCTCCTTCAATACATATACGCGCCGGGCGAACAAAAGTTGCGCCCGGCGCGATCAATTCTTTTTACGGCTATGTGCGCCGCGGTGTTTCGTTAAACACTCGTCCGGGTCGCCAGGGAGTACCCAATAGCGGTAGCAACCAGCGGTCGAGGCCGATCCAGCCGGCGTTTTTCCAGGCCAGGATGAGCAGTACGGTGATGACAAACATCAACGGGTTGATGCTGGCCGTGCCAGCCATCATAAAGTTCCAGTTCATAAAGGCGCCGAAGAAGGCCGCGATGCCGGTGAACGCGCCCAGCAGCAGGGCAATGCCGATCACGGTTTCAGCCACAGGGATCAACTTGGCGAACCAGGTGTACGCCTGCGCGTCGAGCATGGATTGGATAAAAGTGCGGTACCAGTCGAAAGCGATGGCCGGGCGGGCAGGAGCTTCAGGGACGGCCACGGCGTTGGTCCAAAAGCCTTTGAGCGCCGCGCCCGTCTCCATCCAGGCCGGGTTGCCCAATTTCCCCAGGCCGGATGTCAGCCATGTGTAACCGATGTACAGTCGCGGGATCAGCCAGACCCAGCCCCAGCGCGTGGAGCCAAACATGCGGTCCACCACGGGAGGGTCTGTCATAATGAAGTCACGATTGTCAGTTCTTACTTGTGTTCCCATACGTCTCCTTCCATTAAACGCTATTGTTAGTAGGTTTTGTAAATAATACTGTACCACGAGTTTTAAGCAGACGCAAATAATCTGAGAGAGTATTCTGTATATTTTCCTGTAAAATAAACACGATAAGCCTGGGAATATGTTCTGAGGAGCGCTGGGATGGAAAAGACCTGGTTGAATCACTTTCAGTTCAACGTAGCCGCGGAGAATTTGAGCTTCTACCGCGAGCTATTTACGTTTTTGAACTGGGAAATTATCGTAGACCAACCGGATATGCTGGCCGTGGAAGAGAAACGCGACGCCGGATTTGGCGTCAGCCTGTGGTTTACCACCAACGTAAAAGCGGTGAAAAATGATTATGATGGCCCGGGGCTGAACCATATCGCCATCGGCGCGGGGTCGGTGGAAGATGTCAACGCGGCCGCCTCGTTCATGGTTGGCAAAGACACGCCTTCGTTGTTCGAAACTCCACGCCACCGCCCGGATTTTTCCAGCAATGAGAACAGCACCTACTACCAGGTGATGTTCGAATCGCCGGACAACCTGTTGTTTGAGATTGTATATATCGGGCCGAAACCGGCCCATGCATAAGGCTACTCGCGCCCGAGCACGGCCAGGAAAACCTCAACCACGCGCGGGTCAAAGTGCGTGCCCGCGCAGCGCCGCATTTCTTCCACTGCCTGCGCCTGGTTCATGGCCGAGCGGTAGATGCGGCCGTCGGTCATGGCGCAGAACGCATCTACCACCGAGAGGATGCGCGCTTCAAGCGGGATTTCTTCGCCTTTCAGCCCGTATGGATAGCCGCTGCCGTCAAAATGCTCGTGGTGGGCCAGGATGAACGGGGCCACGTGCGCCAACGACGTAACCGGGGTGATGATGTTGGCCCCGATTTGCGGGTGCTTCTTCATCATCTCCCATTCGTCATCACTCAGCGGGCCGGGGCGGGTGAGGATGTGGTCTGGAATACCAATCTTGCCAATATCGTGCAGCAGTGCGGCCCAGCGCAGCGACTGCATGCGCGCCGCGCTGCACCCTAACCGGCGGCCGGTCTTTTCTACCAGATCCACCAGGCGGCGCGAATGCCCGGCGGTGTACGGGTCACGCGCTTCCAGCGTGCGGGTGAGAGCCAGGATGGTCTCCAGATAGCTTTCTTCCAGGCGGTGGTACAGCCGCTCGCGGTGGATCACGCTGGCCACCAGGTCGGCAATGGTGGATGCGGTGCGTACCTTTTCGACAGGAATGCTCTCATGGATACGTTCTTCGCCCAGCACTAACAGGCCGACGACATCGTTTTCCAGGTGCAGCGGCAGGAAGCACAGCGTGTGGGCATGGTCGAGCTCGAGCGAAATGCGCGCTTCCAGCCCGAGGGTGATATCGGCGCGGCGAAGCAGGAACGGCTCATCGCTGCTGGCGATGCGACGCAGCAGCAGCGCGGCCGCCTGCGGCTCGGGCTGGCCGTGCATGCCGGTGGCGCGCGGCGGGTACGCCGCCTGGCACACAAAGCTGCCCTTACTCTGCTGCACCAGGATGCGGCAAAAGCTGACCTGCGCGATCTCAACGGTAGATTGGGCGAAGCGCTCGAGCTGGATTTCGAGCGTATCACCGGCGACGAGCTGGCGGCTTAGGTCATACAGGCCATTCAGCACCGCCGCCGGTCGTGGCTCGATGTGTGGCACGGCATTTTCCAGCACCGTAGCCACTTGCGCCAGGAAACTCAGCATGGCGCGCGTCTCGCCTTTGGTGGGCGCGTGCGGCTTGTTGTAATAACACGCCACCGCGGCCACCACTGCGCCTTTGGCTTCCACCGGCCAGATGTGCACGGCACGGTAGCCTTCCTCGCGCGCCAGAGATGCAAGCGCTGTGGTGGTCAGGTTTTTGAGCGTGTCTGCCAGGATCAATGGGCCGGGGCGCGAGACAAAGAAATAATCTTTTCCATAACTATGCATAGTTTCGGCCAGAATCTTTTGCACGTAGGCAGAGGACAGGCCGGTAGACCACGGGCAGGTGTATGATCCATCGCGCTGGCGTAGAAAAATAGCGCTGCGCCCCGTTTGCGCCAGGGCCAGCACCCGCCGGCCGATGGAATCGATCGTCTCTTCCATCGACAATGGGACGTTGGGCTGGCTGGCGGAAGCCAGGCTCAGGTATGAGCTATCGGCAGAATCAGGTTGCGTCGTTCGTGATTTCATGACCGTCTTACAACAATCCAGGTGGCTTTGGCAGGGGTGGGGTTGTGATCACCTGGGTAGTTTCCCCCTATGACGGAATTTGGCATGCTTCAGTTGCCCTGACAACAGTAAAGGTCGGTAATGATATGCGATTGTTGAGCGGTCTTAATCGCCCGCGGCAGACAGGCTGGCGCGCGACATGGGCGTGGCAAGCTGGGTGGCGAACTCGGCCAGCGAGGTGGCGCGAATGGAAGCCAGGTGCTTGCGCTCTTCGCTGCCAAGCTGGAATTTCTCGCCCCAGTAGCCGGTGGTAACGGCCTGCACCGGGTTATTGAGCAGCGCCTGGCGGAAGCGCGCATTGATGACGGCGGCGGAGAGGATGCGGCTGTATTCCTGCGAAAATCCGGTAGTCTGCGTGGTCTTCATGATGTTTTTCCTCCTGTAAGATTTATTGCATTTCAGAGATTGTCCCGGAGATTTCTCGATCACTTTGCCGGGCGGGTTGTGGAGCGCCCATGCGCCAGAGCAGCCAAAAGGCACCGGCGGCAATCAGAACGTCTCCGATACTGAATGCCCACCGGTGCGCTTGCGGCAATGGCAAAACAAAAATATCCGAAAGAAACCATAGAACTGTATCCCCCTGATTGAGGACGACATCCTTGCCAAGGCCAAATCGTTCACCCACGGCCCACAGGCCAGGCGGCGTATTGGCGGGCAGGAGCCGTCCTACCACTTCGGGGCTGATCGGCATCATCCCGCGATTGGCCAGAATCACGAGAAAGTTGAGGGCCAGCCCACTACCTAATACCCAGAAACCGGGTACAGCGATGTTGAGTGCGGTAAAGAGCAGAAGAACGGTTTGGGAGCTTACCAGCACCAGCGGTATTGCTCGATCTGGAAAACTGCTGCGGGTTGCGCCCAGGTTGAAGGCGAAGAACTGCGGAAGAAAGGCAAGGAAGACCAGCCAGAAGTGACGTACGTTTGGGGCCCGGTACGCCCTTCTCCCGATCATTGCCCTGGCCAGCCCGGCGATGAAACCAGCGATGACGGCCCAGAGCAGAATCATGGCAGCTTATCCGCCAATGGTGATCGTCGCCGACGGAGCGCCTGCGGCGAGGGCGAAGAGAGCTATGACCAGGACGAACAGAACGATGCGGACATCAATTTTGGCGACGAACAAAGCGAAAGCGTTTTTCATTTGTTTTCTCCTATCAGAAAAAATGAGTGCCAGTGGGGTTTTGCTTCTCGATTATGACAAGCCGCAGGCTTCAAAACAGGCTTCAAAAGGCTTCAAAACAAGCTTTCATTCCTGTAAGGTTTAACCCGGTTTCTCCTTTCCGGCCATGCGGGCCAGTATTTGCAAGGTGAACACGCCTGGCGGAAGGGCATTTTGCCCGCCCCCAGTGTGTGCACGAACTGCGCTTCCAGACAGGCCGCGCGCAGGTTATGTGGTTTTCATCAACGTTTCATACAGCTCGCGAGTAAGTAGGGAAGGTTCAGCTTCTACTTCAATTTGCAGTGCGCGGCGGCATTCTTCATACTGGCGCGCGATGGCGGCGCGGCTGCCGGTATCGGCGTGGATGCGCATGGCCAGGCGGTGAGCAGCCTCATGACACGGGTCTTCCTGCAGCGCGCGCTGGCAGTAGCTCAGCGCCTGGTCGAGCTGGCGCGCATGCTGGTACAGCCCGGCCACTTTCAGCAGTGTATCCATGTACAGGCGCTGCAGCCGCTCGCGCTCCACCAGCACCCAGGTTTCATCGATATCCGGCAGGTAGGGGCCTTTGTAATACTTGAGCGCGGTGCGGTAGTGTTCCAGCTTGTAGGCTTCGTTGTCTTCCTGTTCGGCCGCGTCGATCTCTTGCTGGAAGGCTTCCGCATCATATTCGTAATCCAGCCGGCGGTTAAAACTGTAGTAATCGTCTTGCAGCGTAATGGTTTCTTTGCCAACGGCATGGCGCACGCGGTAGACGTTGTTCTTGAAGCGCAATTTCAGCTCGGCGGATGATGCATCCGGCCAGAAGATGGCTCCAATATCTTCTTTGGTCAGGCCTTCGGGGTGCGCCAAAATCAGGAAGAACAGATCGCGGCAGCTTTGCGTCTGCCATTCGGCGCTGGTGACAGCCCTGTCGTTCACCCTGACCTGCATGCGGCCCAGGGTGCGGATGACCATGCGCGCCTGAGGCAGGGGCACGGCCTGGCTGCGCCGCCGCAGCACGCGGCGCACCTCGGGGGCCTGCTGATTGAACGCGTGGATCTGTTCAAGCAGGCTGCTTACCAGGCTGCAATATTCAGGCCGGGCGGCCATGCTTTCCAGTACCCAGGCAAGCTCCAGGCTGGCGGCCACCAGCGGGTGCTGGTTTTCGGGGTCGGGGGCCAGGGAGAACAGCCGCGCGCCATATTCCAGCGCGCGCTGGTGCGTCCCGGCAAGGTAATGCGCGCACATCAGGTACAGGCAGGCGCGGATAGCCTCAACACGGTGGCCCTCACTGCTGAAATAGACGGCGGCTTCTTCCAGCTCGCGCACCGCGGCGGCCGCCTCTTTACGCGCCAGCTTCATGCAGCCGCTCTCCAGCCGGGTGAGGAAATCTTCGTACGGCGACTGGCTCTCAGCGGCAATGCTCTGCGCGGATGCCAGCAGGTCCACCGCCTGGTAAAACTGCCCCTGCGTGCGCGCCAGCGCCGATTCCGACAGGTCGAGATATAGCAGCAGGAAGCGGTCGCTGATCTGGCGCGCAATCAGGCGCGCCCAGCGGTAGGCGTCGGTAGCTTCGTGCGTGGCCTGCAGGTCGCGGTACAGGTCGCCAATGCTGGTGAGTGCAAACGCTTCCATGCGCGGGTGACCGCCTTCGCGCGCATTCTGCACCGCTTCTTCCAGCGTGGCGGCGGCGTTTTCATACTCTCCCAGCAGGTGCAGCAGCACGCCCAGGTTGTTGAGCAGGTTGGCCTGCCAGATGGTGTTGCCGGTGGCTTTCCACACCTCGCGTGCCTGGCGGTAGGCGTTGCGCGCGGCATTGTAATTGCCCAGGGCTTCGTTCATCATGCCAATTTCCAGCAGCACTTTGGCCACATTTTCCTGGTCGTGCAGCACCTGGTAGGTATCCTGGGCGCGGTTGAGCCAGGTGAGCGCCTCAACCAGTTTGCCCTGGTTATAGAATAGTGAGCCTTTCGAGCGCAGCGCCTCGGCTTCCACGCCGGTCAGATCGGGGTGGCCGGCGGTGAGGGCCAGCGCGGTTTCAATGTCCTGCTGGGCGCGCTGGTAGTCGCCCAGCAGGCGGCAGGTGGAAGCGCGCCGCACCAGCGCCCAGGCAAGCTGGTCGCGGCTGGCGTGCGGGTCCAGGGCGGCGATGGCCTGGTCAAACAGCGTCAGCGCCTGGCGCGGGTCGCCGCGCATCACCGCCAGCGCGCCCAACAGCGACACCAGCCCGGGACGCGCCGCGCGCATTTCCACCGGCAGCGCGTTGAGCCAGGTTTGCAGCGTATCCAGTCGCCCGCGCAGAATCATCGTCGGGCCGGCATTTTCGGTCATGGCGGCCAGCGCTAGGTTGTTCCCCAGACGCTGGAAGAGCGTGTAGGCCTGGTCCCAGTCGCCGCGCGCGGCGTACATGCCCGCCAGCCGGTCCTGAATACGCGCGGCTTCGTCCGGGCGCTGGCGGATCATGCGCTCGCGCAAGAAGTCGCGGAACAGGTGATGGTAGCGCAGCCAGATGCGTTCTTCACCCACCTGCAGGACAAACAGGTTGCCCCGTAGCAGCTCGTCAATATATGCGTCCCAGTTTTCGGCGGTCAGCCCCAGCGATGCGCCGATAACATCCTGGCATGATTCGGCGTCGAACTCGTCCAGCAGTGCGGAGCGCATGAGAAACGCCTGCATTTCTGGTGGCTGCTGCGCGAACACCTGCTGGGCGAGGTAATCATACAGCCCCACGCCGGAGACGCGCGCCACGCGCAGGCGGCTGTCCACTTCTTTGCCAGTAGCCTGGGTGGTGAGCAGCAGCCCGGTGATCCAGCCTTCGGTCTGGTAGGCCATCTGCTCGGCATCTTCCAGAGTGATTGCGCGGCCGAAGTTTTGCGAGAGGATATCCTGAATTTCGTTGGGGCGGAATGCCAGCTCTTCAAAGCTCATACCACTCACCTGCGAGCGCGCCACCATCAGCGGCAGGTCGGGCAGGGTGAGCAGGGTGCGCGAGGCGATGACGATGTGGCAGTTCTCATCGGCATCCTGGATAAAGCGGCTGATGAACTGGTCTACCAGCTTGCTTTCGCGCACCAGGTGATAGTCGTCCAGCACGATGGCGAAATGCTCGCGGATGTTCTCGTACGCGTCATTGATGATGGTGGTGACCAGCGAGTCGATGTTGAGTGCGTCGTGCGAGGCGTTATTGAGCGCGCTGGAGCTGCTGCGACCAAATTTTGGGAAGCGCAGGTTGATCGAGGCGATAAAGTGCGCGATAAAGCGCTCTGCATCACTATCCAGCGCATCCAGCGCGTACCAGCACACCGGGATCTCGTTGCGCGTGAAGTAATCTACCAGCAGCGAGGTTTTACCATACCCGGCCGGGGCAGCGATGATCATCAGCTTATTGTCCAGCACCTCATTGAGCGTGTCGAGCAGGCGCTGGCGCGTGATGATCTCCGTCCGGCGGCGGGGTACGAGAATTTTGGTGCGCGTTACGGGAAAAGCTAGTTGCATAGGGCAGCCAAAGATGGCACAGGGCAGCGGAGCAGTTACCCTCGTGTGCGTTTCAATTTCCCTGGTTCAGACGTTCGGATGCGAATGAATGCAAAACCGGTCGGTCACAACAGGCTGGGGGTGCGTGATGAATCAGGGAATCCAGCCGCCAATCTCGTTCCAGGCATATTCCAGATGCGTGCTGAGCTGCGCGCCAAGTTTCCTGCGCACCTGCTGCGCGGCCCAATGCATTAGCTCCAGCCCGCCGATCTCGAAGAGACGTTGGCCAATTTGCCGGGCGCGGATGTGATGGCACTGAGGATTGAAGGACCCGCCGGGGCGCTCGGAAAGGTAGTCGTCCACGCGGCCAATGCGCAGCAGCTCTTCCATCAGTTTTTCAACTTCCGGCCTTTGCTGCCGCGTAAAGGGCGGTTTGCGGAACAGGTTGCGAAAGAAATCCATTGCGCGACTCCTTACAATCTGGTAATACACTGGTACCCAGACATTCTATCACAGCATGCGCGCGGCGAAAACAGAGCGATGGGTCGAGCTTCCGTAGTATAAATGAAGGATGATATGGGTTTACCTTTCTCCGCATTTTGATGACGCGGCGTACTCGTGCGGTGGGCTGATCTGGGAACAGACGCAGTCAGACGCCCAGGTGGAGATCTGGACGGTGTGCGCCGGGATGCCGCCGGGCGAGCTGACCCCCTTTGCGGCAGAACTGCATGCGCGCTGGGGGAGCGGCGCTCAGGCGGTGCGCGAACGCAGAGATGAGGATCAAGAAGCGTGCCATATTCTGGGTGCCGCGCAGCAACTTTTTCCAATCCCCGATTGCATTTACCGCTTTTTACCTGACGGCTCGGCAGTGATTGTTAATAATGAAGACCTTTTCCGGGCGCCGCTGGAGCATGAAAGCGCTTTGCAGGGCTGGCTGGCCGGCCGGCTGGCCGATCTGCTGCCCGCCGGCGCGCAAATGGTGGCACCGCTGACCCTGGGCGGGCACGTGGACCACCGCCTGGCACGCGCTGCCGCCGAACGGCTGGGCCGGCCGCTGTTGTATTACGCCGACTTTCCCTACGTGGCGCGCGAGCCGGTAGACCTGGCGCAATGGATTGCACCCGGCTGGCAGGCATGGGAGCAGCCGGTTTCCGCGGACGGGCTGGACGCCTGGCAGCGCGCCGTGGCGGCGTATCGCTCGCAGATCAGCACGTTCTGGGCCGGTGAAGAGGAGCTGCGCGCCGATATGCAGCGTTACTGGCGCGCAAACCATGGCCTGGGGCGGCTGTGGGGACCAAGGCTACCTGTAAGTTCCTAGCAAATCTGTAAGCGCGGCCGGCGGCGTTTTGGCTTGACACTTGTTAATGAAGTCGGTACTATTCAAAAGAGAGTCCCGCCGCTGCTGGCGGATGCTTTCCCCTGGCAATAATCCCCAACGTTTGATATTACCGTTTTCAGGTGTCCATGCAAACCAGCCAGCCTTACAACCCCGATATGGAAGCTGCGAACGCGCATGATACGCGCTCGCTGTGGCCTGCCTGGGCCGCTGTGCTGCGCCGCTGGGGCGTGGATGGGGCTGCCGCCGTGTTGGTGGAATCGGCCGGTCCGCTGAACGTGCTGCTGGCGCAGATCCTGTATCTGGGCCAGCCGCTGGTTCCCGGCGCGAGCGCTGCCGCCGTGGCGCGCCTGCTGGATGACCCGCAACAGGCGGCGCAGTTTGCCGCCTACCTGCGAGAGGAGGAAAGGCCGTGAACAGCCTGCAAACCATGATTGGGTTGGCGCTGGTGCTGGCCGCCGCGGTGCTGATGTTCCTGTTTTCGCTGCCGCCGCGCCCGGGCAAGCGCTCAAATTACGCGCTGCGGCCGATTGCCGGCCTGGCGCGCCTGCGGCGCGCCCTGGGGCTGGCAGTAGAAAATGGCACGCGGCTGCATGTTTCGCTGGGTAAGTCGAACGGGGTAGGGCCGGTCAGCGCCGCGTCGCTGGTGGGCCTAAGCACGCTGGAACGCATTGCGCAGATCAGCTCGGTGAGTGACAGGCCGCCAGTAGCGTCCAGCGGAGACGGTGCGCTGAGCATCCTCAGCCAGGACACGCTCAAGGGAGCCTACCGGGCGGTCAACGCGCCCGAGCTGTATGACCCCACGCGCGGCCGGCTGACCGGCGTCACACCCTTCTCCTATGTGGCCGGCACGCTGCCCATCGAGCACGACGAGCAGGTCTCGGCCAACGTGCTGGTGGGCACGCTGGGACCCGAAGCGGCACTGCTGGCCGAGGCCTCGCAGCGCGAGCGCGCCTTTACCCTCGCCGCCAGCGATTCCCTTCCCGGCCAGGCGGTACTGTTTGCCGCCGCCGAAGAGCCGCTGATTGGCGAAGAACTGTACGCGGTGCCGGCGTACCTGCAGGCCGGCACGTTCCACCGCGCCAGCCTGCGCGCGCAAGATGTGCTGCGCTGGGTGCTGGTGGGGCTGATCGTGGTGGGGGCTGTACTGGCTCTGCTGGGGATCAACGTGCTATGAGAGCGCCATTTTCGACCGCGATTGCGATTGTGGTTGGGATCATCATCCTGCTGGGTTATTTCGTCCCGGTGGGCATTGTGCTGGCATTGCGCGACGTGCTGCTGGGCTGGGCCATCGTGCTGGCAGGTGCGGCGGCGCTGGTAGGCATCATCAACCTGGTGAAGACCCACTGGCGCAAGGCTACGGTGCGTGGCGAGCGCGACCCCTATAGTCCGGTGCTGCTGCTGGCGTTCTTCGCCACAGTGGGAGCCGGGTTTGCCCTGGGTGGGCCTGCCAACACGCAGTTCCAGCAGGTGGTCAATGCGGTGCAGATCCCGGTAGAAACATCCCTGATGGCAGTGCTGGCGATCAGCCTGGCGTTTGCCGCCATGCGCCTGCTCGGCCGCCGCATGGGGCTGATGGGAATTGTGTTTGTGGTGAGTGTGGTGCTGTACCTGCTGTTGAACAGCGGCGCGCTGGCGGTGGATACCGGCGCGGATATCGTGAAGACCGCGCTGGGCGTTGTGCAGCGCCTGCCGGTGGCCGGCGCGCGTGGCATTTTATTGGGTATTGCGCTGGGCAGCCTGACGACCGGCCTGCGCGTGCTGATGGGCGTTGACCGCCCCTTCTCCGGGTGAGCCTATGGCAGATATCCTGTGCCCGATGTGTGGAAAACAAAACCCGGCGGAAGCGGAAACCTGCTGGAGTTGCCAGGCGCGTCTCAAACCGCTGATCGCTCCGCAGCCGCCGGAAGAAAACGTGCCCGATTGGCTGTCCGGTCTGCGCGGCGCGGAAACGCCCGAGCCGGAAACTCCGGGCGAAGGCGAGCCCCCCGCTGATGTGCCCGACTGGCTGGCGCGTATTCGCGGCCGGGAAGATGAACAGGCCGCAGAACCGGCGGGTGATGACCTTCCCGAATGGATGAAAGATCTGCGCCAGGAAGGTAGCGAGCCTGAAGCCCAGCCCACATCTGACGGCGATCTGCCGGAGTGGATGAAAGATGTATCTACCACGGGCGAGACAAGCGCGCCAGGCGCGGAAGCCGGGTCAGGAGAAGACGCGCTGCAGGGTGATTGGCTGAATAGCCTGCGCGGACCGGATGCACCCCAGGCTGCGCCGTCATCCGACGACAATGACTGGCTGGAGAACCTTTCGAGCTGGCAGGGCGCCGAAGCCACAGCCGGGTCGCCGGAGGAATCGACACCGCAAACGCCGGCCGAGAGCAGCGCGCCGGGAAGTGAAAGCTGGATGGCCGGGCTGACCGATTGGAGCAGCGGCGAGCAAACTTCCAGCGCGCAGAGCGCGGATGAGCAGGATTGGCTGGCCGGCTTTGCGGGCCAGCCGGAACAGCCCGCGCCGGAAGAAACCACTCCGGCCGGCCCGTGGAATGCCAATTTGACCGGTGAGGAAACGCAGCCCGCGGAAGACACGCCTTTCTCCTGGGAAACCCCACCCGAAGCCGAATACCACCCCGGCACGGCGCTGACCGGCCAATTGCCCGACTGGCTTGCATCGGAGCCGCCGCCAGAACAACTGCCGGCAGAGCAGCCGCCGCAGGGCGCATCGCCGTTCACCGGCGACGGAGAATGGAATGAGGGCGATGAAATGCCGGAGCAGGCGGAGAGCGGTGCCGGCTTTAACCCCTTCACCGTGCCGCCATTCGCCGCGGAAACCCAACCCCCGGCGCTGCCGGGTGACGAGACGCCCGAATGGCTGAAGAACTTTACCGCTGACCTGCCTGGCGCTGAGGAAATCCCCGCGGAAACCGGCGCCACGCCCGAGGGCGTGCTGCCCGCCGCGGAACAGTCGTCGCCGCTACCGTTTGAGCACGTAGACCTGCCCGACTGGCTGAACCAGGATATGCCGGCCGAGAGCCAGCCCACGCCCCCGGCGCTGGAAGGCGTCGAAGACCTCGCCATGGCGCAGCTTCCGGGCTGGCTGGCGGCCATGCGACCGGTGGAGACCGCCGTGCCGCAAAACCAGCCGCCGGCCGAGAGTGATGACCGCGTAGAGACATCCGGCCCACTGGCAGGCCTGGTGGGCGCGCTGCCGGGCGAGCGCCTGGTGACGCACGTGACCAAACCCGCCGCCTACAGCGCGCGGCTGCAGGTAAACGACCGCCAGCAGCAGCAGGCAACCTTGATCGAAAGCTTACTGGGCGAAGAGGCCCGTCCGCAGCCGGCGCGCCCCGAGCGCAGCCACGTTCCCGAGCGAATCGCGCGGCTTGTGATCGCACTGGTTCTGCTTATCGTGCTGCTGCTGCCCCTGGTGAGCAACCTGCGCGTGATGCCGCTGCCCAGCCTTTTTCAGCCCGATACGGTGGCCTTCCACCGCATCGTTGAAAGCCTGCCGGCGAACACGCCGGTTCTGGTAGCTGTCGATTACGAGCCGGGCCTTTCGGGCGAAATGCAGCTCGCGGCCGCGCCGGTGGTCAACCAGCTTCAGGCGCGCGCGGCGCGGCTGGGCATGGTTTCGACCAACCCCTCGGGGCCGGTGCTGGCCGAGAATTTGCTGCGCGCTACCGGCACGAATGCCGGCGTGCCCTATACCAACCTGGGCTTCCTGCCGGGCGGAACTGCCGGCCTGCAGGAATTTGCCAGCCGGCCGCGCGTGGCGATGCAGTACGGGTTGAACGGCGCCACCGCATGGGATACCCCGGCGCTGGCCGGCGTGTCGAGCCTGTCGAACTTTGGCGCGCTGATTGTGATCACTGAAAATGCCGAGACTGCGCGCGCCTGGATTGAGCAGGTGCAGCCGGTGCTGGGCAGCACGCCGCTGCTGATGGTGGTCTCAGCCCAGGCTGCACCGATGGTACAGCCCTATGTCGACTCGGGGCAGGTGCAGGGTATGCTTGCCGGCATGGCCGGAGGGACCATGTACGCGCAGATTTCTGGCCAAAGCGGCGCGTGGCTGAATTACTGGGATGCCTACCAGTTTGGTATCTTCGTCGCCATTGGCGCTATTTTGTTGGGCGGCGTGGTGCAGATCTTCTCGACGCTGCTGCGCCGGCCCGCCGGCAGGAAGAAGGCGTAACCATGGCGCAGAACATCCCTCTCCTGGTTGGCGCGGTGCTTACCGTTCTGGTGATCCTGGGCTATTTGCTGGGTGAAAACAATGCCCTGTTCCGCCTGGCGACGTACATCTTCGTAGGCGTGGCGGCCGGGTTTGTGTTCGTGATGGTCTTTTACCAGGTGATTACCCCACGGCTGATCCGCCCGATGCTGAGCGGCCAGTTCGAGCAGATGGTGCTGGCGATTGCGCCCTTGGTACTCAGCCTGCTGCTGGTGTTCAAAGTGTTCCCCAACCTGTCGCGCTTTGGCAGCCTTCCAATGGCCTACCTGGTGGGCGCAGGCGCAGCGGTGGCGATTGGCGGCGCGGTGCTGGGCACGCTGATCACCCAGGCGCGCGCTTCGATCAACCTGTTTGACATGAGCGCGGGTGGCGGGCTGGGGCGGCTTCTGGATGGGCTGTTCGTGCTGGTAGGAACCATCAGCACGCTGCTGTATTTCAGCTTTAGCGCCAAAGCGCAGCGCAGTGCGCCGCCGCAGCGGCCGGTTGCTGTGCGCGCCGCGGCCGGGGTGGGGCAGGTCTTCATCGCCATAACCCTGGGTTCCTTGTTTGCCGGGGTGTTTACCGCGGCGCTGACCGCGCTGATCGAGCGGCTGGGCTTTCTGCTCGACGTCGTGCGCACGATGTTGTTTTAGCGGGTACCGCCATGGCCACATCCTTAATTGACGCCCAATCAGTTCTGGCAGTAGATATCGGATCCGCGCATACCCGCGCCGTGCTGTTCGACGTGGTGGACGGAACGTACCACTTCATCGCGTCCGGCTCGGCGGCCACAACGGTGAACGCTCCCTATAACGACGCGCGCGAAGGCGTGCTACTGGCCGTGGAGAAGCTGGAAGAGATCACCGGGCGTGTATTCCACGACAGTGGCACGCTGCTGATCATTCCCTCACAGGCCGATGGCTCAGGCGTGGACCGCCTGGTGGTCACCTATTCGGCCGGGCCAGAGCTACGCCTGGTGACCGCCGGGCTGCTGCCCGACGTTTCGCTGGATTCGGCGCAGCGGCTGGCCGCCACCACTTATGGACAGGTGGTGGAAAGTATTGGCCTCAATGACCGCCGCCCGGCGGAAGTGCAGCTCGATGCGATCCTGCGCGCCAAACCGGACGTAATGGTGGTGGTAGGCGGCAGCGAACGCGGCGCGACGCGCTCGGTGATGAAGATGGTGGACCTGGCGGCCATGGTGTGCCGGCTGCTGCCGCAGGAACAGCGCCCGCTGGTGCTGTACGCCGGCAACAGCGCCATTGAAGCCAAGGTAAAGGAAAGCCTGGAGAAACTGACCGGCGTCACCATCGCCGGCAACGTCCGCCCCAGCGTCGACAGCGAAGATTTGCGCCCCGCGCAGGACGCGCTGGCGCAGGTGATCACCCAGGTGCGCCGTAACCAGATCGGCGGGCTGCATTCGCTCTCGAACATGAGCGCGGCCGGGCCGATGCCCACCGCGCAGGCCTTTGGCCGCATGATCCGTTACCTGAGCCTGGCCGGCAGTCCGCGCAACGTGCTGGGAGTTGACCTGGGCAGTTCAGCAGCGACGTTTGCCGCTGCCGCAGGCGGCCGTGTGTTTCTCAACGTGCTGCGGCCCTTCGGTATGGGCGCCGGTATCCTACCGGTGCTGCAGGCCGGCAAGCTGGAAGACATCATTCAGTGGCTGCCGCTGCACGTAGCCGAGAACGTGGTGCAGGAAAGCCTCTGGCAAAAGAGCCTGTTCCCCGCCAGCCTGCCGCTGACCGGTGAAAGCCTGGCCATCGAGCAGGGCGCAGCGCGCCAGGCGCTGCGTTATGGCATGCAGCAGCTCGCGGCGCGCTGGAGCGGCCTGCCGGCGCAGTTCGACGCGGTGGTGGCCAGCGGGGCCGTTTTTGCCGGCGCGGCCACGCCCGGCCAGGCGCTGTTGATGCTGCTGGACGGCCTGCAGCCCAGCGGCCTGACCGATTTTTACCTGGACCAGAACTACCTACTGCCCGGGCTGGGCGCGGCGGCCGAGTTTAACCCGGTGCTGCCGGTGCAGGTGCTCGACAGTGGCGCGCTGTTGCACCTGGGCACAGTCCTTGCACCCATCAGCACGGCCAAGTATGGCACGCCAATCCTCAAGCTCAGCCTGGATTATGGCGATGGCAACGTGTCGCGTGTGGAGATCAAGCAGGGCACGCTCACCGTCCTGCCGGCGCGCTCCGGGCAGACCCTCGAGGTTACCTGCGAAGCACTGCGCAAGGTGGAGATCGACCCGCGGCGCAAAGATGGCGGGATGCGGCTGACGGTGAAGGGCGGCGCATGTGGCGTGGTGATTGACGCGCGCGGCCGGCCGCTGGCCCTGCCACCCGACGCCCCACGACGCCGCGAAATGCTCAAAAAGTGGTCGCTGGCGTTATGCTAGCCGAGATTGGTAACCATCAGGAATTGATCCTATGCCCGCTATTGTAAGCCATATGCTTCCCCTCACAACCATACGCCGGGCGCGGCTGCTGACCAACCCAGGGCGCGTGCTCGTGCGCACCGGGCAAATGGTCACAGCCACCGACGTGATCGCGGAGACCTATCTGCCCGAGCAGCACACCCTGCTGGACGTGCGCCGCGCGCTGGGGATCAGCTCGGTCAGCAAGGCGCAGAGCCTCATCCAACGCCGCGAAGGCGAGAAGGTGCAGAAGGGCGACGTGATCGCTGAGACCGGCGGGCTGCTCTCGCGTGTCATCCGCGCTCCGGTGGATGGGGTAGTGGTGGCAGTCGGCGGCGGCCAGGTGTGGATTGAGGCCCTGGGCGAGCCGTTCAAGCTGCGCGCGGGTATGCCCGGCACCATCACCGACGTGATCACCGACCGTGGCGCCATAATCGAGGCCAGCGGGGCGCTGGTGCAGGGCGCGTGGGGCAATGGGCTGATCGACCTGGGGCTGATGATCTCGCTGGCGCGCACGCCGGATGACGAGCTGACCCGCGACCGGCTGGACGTATCGATGCGCGGCGGCGTAGTGCTGGGCGGCATCTGCGACAAGGCAGACGTGTTGAAGACCGCTGCCGATCTAAAACTGCGCGGGCTGATCCTGGCTTCGATCAACCCCGGGCTACTGCGTGCGGCGCGCGCGCTCAAATTCCCGCTGATTGTGGTGGAAGGCTTTGGGCGCATTCCCTTCAACCCTACCGCATACCGCGTGCTGACCACCAACGAGAAGCGCGACGCGGCGCTCAATGCCACCGCCTGGGATGCGTATACCGGCGAGCGCCCTGAGATTATTATTCCCCTGCCCGCGGCGGGCGGCGATATGGCGCCCGATACCATCGAGTACCGCCCCGGACAGGTGGTGCGCATTCAAGGCTCATCCTATTGGGGGCAGACGGCAACCATTCAGGCCGTGCGCCCCGGCAGCGTGGCTTTGCCCAATGGCCTGCGCGCTCCGGCCGCCGAGCTGCGGCTGGAAAACGGCGACCGTGCCCTGATCCCACTGGCAAACCTGGACGTATTAGAAAGCAGCAATTTTGAACCCGCCAACCATGAAAAGAGGCAAGCATGACCGACCAAGACAACCTGAACTTCGATGACTTTCAGCCGGATGATACGTTTACGCCCGTCGAGGCGAGCGAAACGCCGGCCCCCGCAGCAGCAGGCAACAACCGCACGTTCCTGATTGCCATTGGCGTGATTGGGGCGATCTTTCTGGTAGGGCTGATTGTTATGGGCATCATGGCCGCTACTATCCTGCCGCAGCGCCAGGCTGCGCGCAATGCCGAGCAGGCGCTTGTGCAGGCCACCAACGACGCTATCGCCGTGCAGGCTACCCAGGATGCGGAAGCCTACGCCCTGGCGCAGATGCCCAGCCCCACCATCCCACCCACCCCCACGCTGCCCCCGCCCACAAACACCCCGGTGGTGGCTACGATAGAGCCGACCGTCGCGCCTACCCAACCGGGCGCGGATAAGGCTGAGCTGCCCGACCCGGCGGTGCAAACACAGATGGCCGCCACCGCGGCTGCGCAGGGCCCAACCCTTGCTCCCGGCGCAGCGCGTACCGCCACCCTGGCGGTTCTGCTGACCCAGGTGGCTGGCAACCAGAATGCCAACCAGGCGGCGGCCGGCGGCGGTGGTCCCACCTCTACCGCGCTGCCTTCTACCGGCTTCGCGGATGAAGTCGGGCTGCCGGGCCTGTTTGCAGCCGCCATTGGCCTGCTGATCTTGATCCTGCTGGCGCGCAGCCTGCGGCTGGCTACCCGCTAAGCCCCAGCGCGGGACTGTTTGCCTCTTTCGCCCCTCTCTCTGGCCGCTGTTGCCGAGGGGGAGGGGCGCTTTTGGTTAACCGGCGCAGGGCCAGCGTCCAAACCACCACAGGATGCCGGCCGCGTTGAGCACGAAGCTCGCGACGCACAGCAGCAGGAACAGCCAGGATGGCTTTTTCCCAACGCCTACTGCCAGCAGCAGCATCATTGGCAGGATGAAGTCCATCAGGTAGCGGTAGCCCATCTGTTCCGCGCCGGTATTGTGGTAGAAAAGCAGCAGCCCCATCGAAAGCAGGATAGACAACCACGCTCCGGTTGCCCATCCACTCATTTTGGGCCGGCGTAGCACAAAGATCATTGCCGGGGTAAGCGCCAGGATGCTGACGCCTTCATGGGTGGGCGAGAAGTAAAAGCACGCGCCGCGCATTTGCAGAATGGGCAGTTTGAGGAACATCATGTGGAAGTTAGCGGGGATAAAGTGCGCATTGAAGATGCCGTAGGTACGCGCCGCTTCCATGATAAAGCTGGCACTATTGATGGTCACGTAGCCGAAGTCGAACCAGTCAGCGAAGCGGACGTAGTTGTAGGCCAGGAGACCAACCGTCACCGCCGCCACCGGCATAGCGGTCTGCGCGGTCCACAGCATGGCAGCCCTCCAGCCCGGCCAGCCGGTGTCGCGCTGCTGCAGGTAAAGCGCTGTGCCGGCCAGGAATGGCCACAGGGTGAATGCGTTCGGCCGCGAGGCCATCGCCAGTCCCAGGCACAGCCCCACCAGCCAGGGCGATCCGCGGCGCAGCACCAGCAGCCCGGCTAACAGGACAAAGAACAGGGTGAACAACTGGCTCAGGAACCACATGCGCCCCATGATTGACAGCCACCAGTGGCTGGTCCCGGCGGCGAACAGCGCGGTGAGCACCAGGTTGGCGCACCTGCCGGTGGGGATCATGCCCAGCCGCGCGGCATCCTCCAGCGCCAGGAACAGCAGCACCGCATTGACCGCCCCCAGGGTGATGGAAAACAGTACCATGTTGACGCCGTCGTGCCCCAGAAGCGCTACGAAGGGCACCAGGATCAACCCAGGCAGCGGCGGGTTGGGTACGTACCAGTGGCCGTCGAACAGGGTCAGGTCGTGGGTGGATTCCGGGTCGATCAGGTACAACCGCCCGTGCAGGAAGGCGTCCGCCAGGTCGTGCCAGTAAGCCTTGGATGGGGTGAAAATCCAGCCCATCCACTGCGCCGAATGGCGGTAAAAGGTGTAGACCGAGACGCCAATCAGCAGCAGCAGAAACAGCCGCGAGGCACGCGGGTACCAGCCGCGGCTGCCGGCGTACCGCTGCAGCAGCCCCCAGGCCAGCGTCACCAGCACCGGCAGGTAGATGAATTCTTCCAGGCGGCGCATGCGCAGGTCCCAGGTGAGGGTCATGTACTGTCGCAGCGTAATGGCATACGCCAGGCTAAGGATGAGCAGCAGCACCGCCAGCCGCAGAGGGGTAAAAAACGCCTTGCCGCGCAATCCCGGCTCGAGGTTGGCCAGAAGCGTGGCAGCCAGCACGGCGATTGCCGCCAGTGCCCAGACCAGCAGCCCGCCCAGGTTTTTTAGCACCGTCTTGAGGATCACCAGCTCGGCCGCGGCCGGTGAGAGGGCCAGCACGAGCAGCGCCGAGATGCCCAGGAATATGGCAAACAGAACGGCCAGCGCGGCAAACGCCGCGGCGGGCGCGCGCAGGGCGGTCGAAAGGCGGGTGGAGAAACGCGCCCAGGCCCCCGGCCGGCGCAGGATCAGCGCCGAAATCAACAGGCAGATCAACGCCGCGCTTAGCCCGCCCGCGGCCAGCGCTAACCGCAGGCGCGAGTAGCCAAACAGGAACGCCGCTCCGGGTTCTGAGGGCGTCTTGAGCAGGAAAAACGTTGCCAGCAGGCCGCAAAAACCCAGCGCGGCATACAGGGCGGGCCAAAGGGGACGTTGTTTCATTTTGTGGGCGGGCTGCAGGGTTTGCTACCCCGGAGAGCCGCGAGGAATTATAATACACTTCAGTGGTGGGATGGATTGTGGTGCAATACGCCAGGTGCAGTCAGCCATGCGTGAGCGTATAACGTCCGGGCGTGATAGCCGGCCGGTGGGGATGTTATTTGCCTGCCAGGAGCTGGTGCATACCCGGCGACTGTGGCAGCTGGTGCAGCGTTCGCGCGTGCTGGCTTCCCGCCGGCTGCATTTTGTGGTCGGGCGCTTCATGTTTGTGGGGCTGATTTCTAACGCGCTGGACCTGAGTATTTTCCTGCTGATCTACCGCGCAACGGAAAGTATCTTTGCCGCCACGTATACCGCGCGGAGTATTTCGATGGTTGTGAATTACGCCCTGGTGTCGCGCATTGTCTTCCAGGCGGGCGGGCCGGTGATCGCTACCTTCCCCAAGTATGCCGCGCTGGTGCTGCTATCGGGCTTCCTGGTGTGGCAACTGGTCGGGGCCATTGCGCCGCTGGTAGGCGGTCGCATGGTGATCGCCAAGCTTAGCGCGGAAGCGCTGGTCTACCTGTTTAACTTTGCGATGCAGCGCTGGCTGATCTTTCGCCGCTCGCGCCGCGCCGGATGATGGCGTCGGTCATACGCGCCACCCGGACCATGGCTTCTACGTCGTGCACGCGGATGATATCCGCGCCGCGCGCGATGCTGATCGCCACCGCCGCGGCCGTGCCTTCCACGCGTTCTTCGGGTGGCAGGTTGAGCGTATAGCCAATGAACGACTTGCGCGACGGGCCGACCAGCAGCGGATAGCCCAAAGCGCGGATTTCGCCCAAGCGGTCGAGTAGTTCCAGGCTCTGCTCCACCGTCTTGCCAAAGCCCAGCCCAGGGTCGAGGATGATGCGCTCGTCGGGCACTCCGGCGGCGCGCGCCAGGTCCACGCTTTCCATCAGCTCGCGTTTAATATCTTCCAGCAGGCTATCGTAATGCACGCCCACGTAGCGCCCGCCTAATCGTTCCTGCAGCTCGGCGCTGTTGGGCTTGAGCCGGTTGTGCATCAGGATCACTGGAGCGCCGCTGCGAGCTGCCAGCGCGGCCATGTGCGTGTCGGCGCGCAGCGCCCATACGTCGTTGATCCAGTCCGCGCCGGCCGCCAGCGCGGCTTCGGCCACGGATGCCTTGTAGGTGTCCACCGAAAGGATGGCATCTACTCCTTCTTCCACCAGGGCGCGCACCACTGGCAATACGCGGCGCATCTCATCCGCCGCGCTGACTGGCGCGGAGCCGGGGCGGGTGCTTTCGCCGCCGATGTCGAGGATATCGGCTCCGGCGGAAACAAAGCGGCGCGCCTGCGCCAGCGCGGCAGGCAGCAGGTCATTTTCGGTCAGCAACCCATCCCCCGAAAAGCTGTCGGGTGTCAGGTTGAGGATGCCCATCACGTAAGTTCGGCTGTCCCACGCCAGCGGGAAGGCGCGCGCAGGGCGTGGGCGGCCGGCCAGCGGGGTGATGCCGGCCTGATCGACGCCGCCCAGCAGGTCGCGTACCGTGCGGCCCAGAACAGGGTGGCGCAAATCGGGGGCCAGGTCGGCCAGCGGCACGAGCACAAAACCGCGCTCATGCATGCGCGGGTGCGGCACGCTGAGCTGCGGCAGGTTGATCACCTGGTCGCCGTACAGCAGGATATCCAGGTCGATCTGCCGCGGGCCGTTTTTGAAACTATCTTTGCGCCCCAGGGTTCTTTCCAGATCTTTCAGGTAGGCCAGCAGTTCCAGTGGGGGCAGGTCGGTCTCGGCCTGCGCCACCTGGTTGAGGAATTTGGGCTGGTCGGCAAAGCCCCAGGGCGGCGTTTCGTAGATGGGCGAGGCGCGCAGCACCATCACCGCGGGAGGCAGGGCGGCCAGGGCCAGCGCCAGGTTTTGCTGGCGATCGCCCATGTTGGATCCCAAAGCGAGGTAAATGGTCACAGGCATATCAGCTTCCCCAACTTTCTACTACGGTCACCATGCCCGGCCCATTCACCGGCAGGCTGACCAGCAGGCCCAGCTCGCCCGCGCCGGCAGCCAGTGCGCCTACCAGGTGGTTGCATAACCCTACCGCGCAGCCGGATGCGCCGCTCTCCAGCGCGCGCCAACCGGCGGGCAGCTCGGCGGGCATGCGCCCGGCTTCATCACATGCGGCCATCAGATAGGCCATCGGCAGCCTGTTGGCGCCGGTGGGCAGCATGGCGGCCTGCAGGCCTTCGATCAGGCTGGCAGGCAGGCTTTGCGAGCCGGCGGCAGGCAGTGAAAACCGCGCCGGCAGCGCCGCGGACGGGCGCAGGCCGTGGTTGGTGGCGGTCTTTTGCGAGCACAGCACCAGCAGGTGCGCTTCGTCCTCTTCTTCTTCGCCCAGCAGCACCAGCCCGCGCTCGCCGGAATGGATGGCGAAGCTGGCGGTATGCAGCAGCGCGTGGTCGAGCAGTGGCAGGTCGGCCCAGGTGAAGGCCAGCACGCCGGAAGGCCAGCGCGGAGCCGGCCCGGAGCGGCTGCCACCAGTCAGCCAGTGGATTTCGTTAATCCAGCCCGGCTGGATGCCGTTTTCGGTAGCCCATGCCAGGCAAGCGGCCGGTGTGGCCGCCCGTTCAGCCGGCAGAGCGAACTTCCCACCTGCGCACCACAGCACCGGCTGCATGGCTACATACCTCGCACCGCGTTGATCAGGTCGGCGAGCAGGCCGTAGGCGGTGGTTTCTGGGCCGGAATCGTCTTTGTAGATGCCCAGGCCGGGCTGCACATCCAGGTCGAATTCCACGCCGGAGCCGCTGCCGCGGATGCTGTACAGGTGGTCGCTGGCAGGCACGCGTTGCGGGGCAACCCAGGCACGCACGCCGCTGCCCTCGCGCTCGGCAGAGCACACCAGCTTCCAGCGCTCGCCGTTCCGGAGCGCGTCCTGCACCATCTCCTGTGTTACGGAGCGGATGCCGGTGCGGTCAACGTCCTGCGGGGTGATGCGCACGCCCATCAACACCGTGGCCAGGATCGCCACTTTGATAGATGAATCCCAGCCGTCGACGTCGGCGCTGGGGTCGGTTTCCGCCAGCCCCACCGACTGGCAGTAGCGCACGGCGTCATCAAAGCTGCGGCCGCTTTCCATCATCTCCAGGATCAGGTTGGTGGTGGAGTTGAGGATGCCGCGCAGGCGGATGATGTTGGCGGCGGGCAGCGGGCCGCGGAAGGTCGAGAAGATGGGCGCGCCGTCCATCACCGTGGATTCATACAGGAAGCGACGGTCGTTGGTTTCGGCCAGCGCGGTCAGCTGGTGGAAGGCGTGCGCCACCGGGCCTTTGTTGGCGGTGATGGCATGCATACCGCGCTCGAGCGCCGCGCGGATGTGGTCTACCGCAGGCTGGCCGCTGTCGCGGTTAACAGGCGAGTTCTCAAACAGCACGTCTGCCGGGACGGCGCGCACAAACGCCAGGCCATCGGCGGGGACAGGCAGGGCAGACAGCCCGTCAAGCTGCTGGCCGTCACGCACCAGTTCCAATGCGCGCGCCAGGTCCAGCCCGGCCGGGTCGATGGCGGCGCCGTGACGGCCGGTGGCGATGCCGGTTACGCGGAACGTGATGGCGTAACGGTCTTGCAGCTCGTCGCGCTTTTGCGCCAGCAGCTCTGCCAGCGCGCGGCCGACGTTGCCAAAACCAAGCAGTGCCAGGTCAACATGGGTCATGCGATATTCTCCGTGGGTATGAATGCTACAGGAGATTATATGCTGAATCGGCGTGACCTATACGGGCGGCCAGGGATATGGGCGGTGCGCGCCGCCGGGGTGGGGGAAGCGGCAGGTGGCCAGCAGGCGGCGCGCGCGGGCAGTGATGGCATTCACCTCACGCGGTGCCAGCCAGTCGAGAAGCTGCTCGTACAGCCCCTCACGCGCGTCCAGATGGTCGGCCAGGACGCGCACGTCATCCAGCAGTTCGACAGGCACGTTTTCCCCGGCAAAGTCCCAGATTACGGTGCGCAACTTATCTTCCTCATGGAAGCACACACCGTGATCGATCAGCCACAGGTGGCCGCTTTCATCCTTGATGATGTGGCTGCCCTTGCGGTCAGCGTTATTGATCAACAGGTCAAAGACCACCACCGGTTTGAGCCGCAGGCGGTCCGCTTCTTCAAAATTGAAGTAATGATAATCGGCGTTGTGATCGACATATACCTGCAGTGACCCTGCCCCCAGCGGCAGCTTGCGCCGGAACACGGTGGGCGGCACCAGATCCCAGCCCAGGGCTTCCGAGAGCACGTAGGCGGCCACCTCGCGCTTGGAGAGCGTGCCGGATGGGAAATCCCACAGCGGCTGCTCGCCGCGCACGGGTTTATAGACCGCGGTCAGCTCGAGCTCTGCGTGTACAACCTCGGCCATAAAGGTGTAGTTGGAGCCGCTCAAAAACTGGCCCTGCACGGTGATCTCCCCTTCGCGCAGCACTGCCAGGATAGCGTCTTTATCGGGTGTTGCGGGCATGGTAGTGATCTAGTGCTTGTGTCCGTTTTTCTTGGGGCAGAAGTGTCCGGCCGGATCCATCGGCTCACCACACTGTGGGCAGATGGCGCGCCCGCGTTCAGCAACCTGCAGGCCCCAGCGACACAGGGCGCGCAGCTGCGAGCGCGTGCACCAGTAGCGCACCACGCCGGCCTCTTCCGGGTCCTGTCCTTCGAGCATGATCTCTTTGACCACCAGCACCAGCAAATCGCGGTCGGCCTCGTACGCCAGCCCCATTTCGCCCGCGCGAAACAGCGGGTCTACCGGCGGCTGAATATGCATTTTGGTCTCATCGAAATTATCCGAGGACTCCTCCAGCTCCGGGTACTGCTTGCGCACTTCTTCGATAAACTGTTCCACGCCGGTGGCCAGAGATTGGATCTGGACTTTTTCGACGATGACGGTAACTACACGCTCGTACTGCCAGCCCTGGATGTAAAAGACACGCTGCCCGGGTTGGCCGATCGCATCGGTAGTGATATGTGTTACAGGGTCTAAGTCTACTTCTATGCGCGGCATAGGTTTTTTCTTGGTCTCCTGAGTTGAGTATAGCAGAAGAGATTTTGTTTGTCTGTGAATTTCGGGGAAGATTCTACAGGGATGATTGGGCGGGTGACATGCCACCCGTCCAATCATCCCTGTAGAGTTTCACGCCAACGTTCCGTCCGCCTGCCACGCTGCGGCTTCCACCGGGGCGGTTGCGCCGAGCAGTGCCTGCAGCGGATGGGCCAGAGCGGCAGGGTCGGCGGTGGTGATATAGCGCACTGGCGCGGGGCCGCCGCCTTCGGCCAGCCAGCCACGCGCGGTAAGCACGCGCGCCACCTGGCGCGCTACGGCCGGGGCCGGGTCGATCACGCGCACCGCGGGGCCCACGAGCTGCTGGATGATGGGGATGGCAAACGGGTAATGCGTGCAGCCCAGCACGACGGTATCAATACCCGAAGCGAGCATCGGTTCCAGCCCGTCGCGCAAGATCTGGCGCGCGCGCTCGCCATCCAGCCGCCCGGACTCAATCTCTTCCACCAGGCCGGGGCAGGTGTATTCCAGCACGCGCGTGTGCTGCGCGAAGCGCTCGATAACCGAGGCGTACAGCGCGCCCTGGAAGGTGGCCGGGGTCGCCAGCACGCCCACCACGCCGCTGCGCGTGGTCTCGCTGGCCGGTTTGACCGCCGGTTCCATGCCCACAAAGGGCGTCTCGGGGAAGGCAGCGCGCAGGCTTTGCAGCGCCGCCGCCGAGGCGGTGTTGCAGGCCACCACAATCAGCCGCGCGCCCTGCGCCAGCAGGAAGCGCGTGATGGCGTGCGAGAAGGCGCGCACCTGTTCCAGCCCGCGCGGCCCGTAAGGCACGTTCGCCTGGTCAGCCAGGTAGATCAGCGGTTGGGCCGGGATGTGCTCGCGCAGTTCGCGCAGTACTGACAGGCCGCCCACGCCGGAGTCAAAAATGCCAACGGAAACGGGGGAGGTATCCATGCGGGCGCGGTGGGATTATTTGCCGGCGGCGCGCACCAGGGCGCGGAAGATGGCCTGCATCTGCGGCTCATCCGGCAGCCATTCGGGGTGCCACTGAACGCCCAGGGCAAATGGATGGCCGGGCAGCTCCACGGCTTCCACCAGCTTATCGTGCGAATAGCCGATGGGGAGCAGCCGCGGGGACACGTCTTTGATGGCCTGGTGGTGCAGACTGTTGACCCGCACCGCCCCGGCATTGACGATCTCGTGCAGCAGGCTGTTTTCGGTCACGGTCACCGGGTGGGCTTTGTAATTATAGGGGTGGCCGGGGTGATAATCGTGCTTCTGGCCGCCGGGAGCAAAGGCTTCGATATCGGTATACAGCGTGCCGCCCAGGGCCACATTGATCACCTGGATGCCGCGGCATATGCCCAGGAAGGGCTTCTGCGCATCGACCGCCATACGCACCAGCTCCAGCTCCAGCGTGTCGCGCCGCGCGTCGATGCCATATACGCGCGGGTGCTGCTCACCGCCGAACAGCACCGGGTCAATATCCGGGCCGCCGGTGAACAGCAGTGCGTCAACGCGCTCCATCAGCTCGGGGAACAGGGCGGGGGGCAGGTTCGCCGGCACCATCACCGGGATGCCGCCGGCGCGGATGATCGAGTCAACATAGGTATGGCCGAGCACCAGGCGCTCGAAACCGTCTTCATCTGCGCGGATGCCGGTGGTGATGCCGATCAGAGGGGCTGCCATATTTACTCCTGGGTGGAAGGGTGGGGTATTTTAGCCAAAAAGGGCGCAGCCAAAAGGCTGCACCCTGGCGATTTCATCGATGCGCGAAACTACGAGAACTTCTGCTTGAGCCGGGCGCTCTTGCCGGTGCGTCCGCGCAGGAAATACAGGCGGCCGCGGCGAATGACGGTGTGGCGGTCAATCACCACGCGGTCAATGCGCGGGGAGCGGGTGAGGAATACGCGCTCAACGCCGATGCCATTGCTGGCGATGCGGCGAACGGTGAAGGTGGAGCTGGCGCCATTATCGTGGGTGTACAGCACCGTGCCCTTGAATTCCTGGATGCGCTCGCGATTGCCTTCTTTAATCTTTACGTGCACGCTTACAGCATCGCCGGGGGTGAGGGGGGGAATATTGGGGTTGGCGGCGGGTTCGATCTCTTTCAGGATGTCACTCATCTTAAACCGGTCCTTCATTTGCGGTAATGATTGCGCTTTCAAAAAAACATCCGCGGTATCTCTGCGGCGAGCGGAGATTATAGCACAGAGTCACAGGGTCGTAAAGGCTGAATTTTTCCGCCTAGCAGCGGCGCAACGTTCAATCTTTGCCCTTTAGTCCAGTTGCGTCTTTAGCGCCTGCGCCAGCTCTTCGGTGATGCCGGGGACGGTGGTCAGATCCGCGATGCTAGCATCGCGGATGCGCTCCACCGTGCCGAACTTGAGCAGTAAGGCTTTGCGCTTCACCGGGCCGATGCCGGCCACCTGCTCCAGCCGCGAGGCCAGGCCGATCTTACCGCGGCGCTTGCGGTGCGCGGTGATGGCAAAACGGTGGGCCTCATCGCGGATGCGCTGGATCAGATATAAGCCCTGGGAATGGCGTGGCAGCAGCAGCGACTGGCTGTGGCCGGGGCGGAACAGCTCTTCGTTCTGCTTGGCCAGCCCCACCACCGGCACGCGGCCCATCAGGTTGAAGCGCTCCAGCACCGCCACCGCGCGGCCGAGCTGGCCCTTGCCGCCATCCACCATCAACAGGTCGGGCAGGATGGCGAAGGATTCGTCCACCTTCTGGCCCACGGCCTTGTTCTCCTGCGCCGACTGCCAGCGGCTGAAGCGCCGGGTGAGCACTTCTTCCATGCTGTCGAAGTCGTTGGGGCCTTCGACGGTCTTGATATTGAAATGGCGGTACAGGCGCTTGGCGGGCACGCCCTGCTCAAAAACCACCATGCTGCCCACCGAGGCCACGCCCTGGGTGTTGGAAATGTCGTAGCACTCGATGCGGTTGGGCGGCTCGGGCAGGTCCAGCGCGGATTGCAGCTCGCCCAGCGCCTCGGACTGGCGGTTGGTGTCGGCCTGCCACTGGGTGCGCAGCGCCGTGAGGGTTTCCACCGCGTTCTCGGTGGCCATCTGCACCAGCTCCTGCGGCGTGCCCGAGCGCGGCACCACCAGCTCCACCTTTTTGCCGCCGCGCTTGTCGTGCAGCCACTGCTGGATGATGCGCGCTTCTTCGATCTCCTGCGGCAGCAGCACCTGGGGCGGCACGTTGGCCGCCTCGGAGTAGAACTGCTTGAGGAATTCTTCCACGATCTCGGCATCCGGCTCGTCTTCCGTGCCTTCGAGGATGAAGTATTCGCGCCCGATCAGCTTGCCGCCGCGCACAAAGAAAATCTGCACGCAGGCTTCGCCGTCGGCGCGGGCAAACGCCACCACGTCCGAGTCGAAGGTGTCGGCCGAGACCACCTTCTGCTTTTCCACCACGCGCTCAATGGCCTGCAACTGGTCGCGGATATCGCGCGCGCGCTCAAAGCGCAGCTCTTCGGCGGCTTTTTCCATCTCACCGCGCAGCCGGCCGACCACGGCGGTGGTGTCGCCATCCAGAAAGCTGCACAGGTCATCGATCATCTGGCGGTAACCGGGCTGCAAAATCTTGCCGATGCAGGGCGCGGTGCACAGCTTGATGTCGTAATACAGGCAGGCGCGCTCGTCCTGGCCGGTGATCTCGCGGTCGCAGGTGAGGTAGGGGAAGATGCGGCGGATCACGTCCAGCGTCTGGTGCACGGCCCACGCGCTGGTGTAGGGGCCAAAGTAGCGCGAGCCGTCGCTGACCATCTGGCGCGTGATCGTCACCTTGGGGAAGGGATCAGCCCAGTGGACTTTGATGTAGGGGTAGCGCTTGTCATCCTTGAGGCGGATGTTGTAATGCGGGCGGTGCTTCTTGATCAGGTTCATTTCCAGGATCAAGGCTTCCAGCTCCGACCCGACCACGATCCACTCGATATTCGCGATATGCTTGACCAACTGGCGCGTTTTGAAATCCAGCCCGCGGCTGTCCTGGAAATAGGAGCGCACGCGGTTGCGCAGGTTGATCGCCTTGCCGACGTAAATAATCTGGCCGTTGGCGTTACGGTAAATGTAACAGCCCGGCTTGTTCGGCAGGGTATCGAGAATGCCTTGCAGGTGGTCGTTGGCTACCATATATGCCGGATTTTACCACGACTAGAACATTTATACCGCAGGGAAAACGCAATTATTGCAGCAGAGGGGCAGCCACGGCTGCCCCTCTGCTGCAATTCTTTATCCCAACGTGCCCGCATATCCATCCGCGCGGGGGTCGCTGCCGGCGCACAGCACGCCGCTGGACGGGTCACGGCGGATGATCTGGCCGCGGCCGAACAGGGCGCGGCTCATGCCGCTGACCACTTCTGCCTTGTGGCCCATGGCTTGCAGCGCGCGCACTGCCACGCGCGGGATGCCCACTTCCAGCGAGACTTCCGGCCCGGTGAGCTTGCCTTCCAGGCAGAAGCGCGGCCGGTCGAGCGCTCCCTGCGGGTCTTCGCCATCGGTCACCATCGCCACGGTCACCTGCATGTGGCCCTGGGGCTGCATAAAACCGCCCATCACGCCATAGCAGGCGTACAGGTCGCCGTTCGCGTCGGTGGCCATGGCGGGGATGATGGTATGGTAGGGGCGCTTGCCAGGCTCCAGCCGGTTGGGGTGCTGGGGGTCGAGCGAGAAGTTATGCCCGCGGTTTTGCAGCGAGAAGCCAAAGCCGCGCGGCACGATGCCGGTGCCAAAACCCATGTAGTTGCTGTTGATGAACGAGCAGGCGTTGCCTTCGCCATCCACCACGCTGAAATACACCGTGTCGCTGGAATACTCCGGGCAGCCGTGGGTGATGTCCGTGTTGAGCCGGTCAGCCAGGATCAGCTCCGCGCGCCGCCGGGCGTAGTCTTTGCTGAGCAGCGCGTCCAGCGGGGCGGGGTGGAAGGCCGGGTCGGCTACCCAGCGCCGCGCGTCGGCGAAGGCCAGGCGCATGGCCTCGATCATCAGGTGCAGGCGCTGCGGCGAAAGCGGCGGCAGCGCGGCCAGGTCGAAGCCTTCCAGCAGGTTGAGCGCCAGCAGCGCGGCCAGCCCCTGGCCGTTGGGCGGGCATTCCCACACGCGCACGCCGTGGTAGGTGGTGGAGATGGGCTCTTCCCAGGTGCTAACATGCGTGGCCAGGTCATTCAGGCTCAGGCAACCGCCGGCCTCGCCCACGATGGCACAGATCGCCTCGGCGATGGGGCCTTGATAGTAAGCTGCCTTGCCGCCTTCGGCGATCAACCGCAGGGTGCGCGCCAGCCCGGGATTGCGGAAGATCTCACCCGGGTTGGGGCCGCGACCGTCAATCGTCAACTCGCGGCCGTTGGCGGCGCGGCGCAGCTGCCCGCGCGCGGCGGCGTTCTGCCAGAAGTAGGATGCCACCGGGGCCACCGGGAAACCCTCTTCGGCCAGGCGGATGGCGGGGGCCAGCGTGGTGCTGAGCGGCATGCGGCCAAAGCGCTCGATCAGGTCGCACCAGCCGGCGCACGCCCCGGGCACGGTGATGGTGTAGGGGTGGTACGGGGGAATCTGGCGCATGCCCTCTTTTTCCAGCCGCGCCAGCGAGAGCGCGGCCGGGGCGCGCCCCGAGCCGTTGAGCGCGCTGACCGTTTTGGTCTTGGCGTCGAAGAATAGCGCAAAGCAGTCGCCGCCTAGGCCGGTAGAGGTAGGTTCGGTGACGTTGAGCGCGGCGGCGGTTGCTACCGCGGCGTCGGCGGCGTTGCCGCCGGCTTCCAGGGCGCGCAGGCCGGCGGCCACCGCCAGCGGTTGCGAGGCGGCGACGATGCCGCCGCGGCTGTACACCGGCGAGCGGCGCGAGTCAAAGGTCATGGATACGCTCATAGGGTGCTCCTTCATGGTTTATACCATCAGTCCGGCCAGGGCGTCGATCACGGCCGGCGCACGGGCGCCGTCCGCGCGCCGGCCTTGCAGGATGCCTTCGCGCTGCAAACGGCGGCCCAGCGCAACCCCGGCCGGCGAGTCGAGCACCCATTCGGTTTCCACGGTGCGGACGCCGCGCTCGGGGTAGTTTTCGATGTACCAGCATAACATCATGCCCATCAGCAGCGCTTCCAACGCCGGGTTGAGCACAGCGCAAACGCGGATGGGCTTGCGCGCGTAGTAGGGAGTCGCGCCCAGCAGGTTGGCGCTGCCGGCGTAGCGATCGCGACAGGCGTAAGCCAGCCCGCGCACGCCAGACATGTACAGCGCGCCCATGCACAGCGGGCAGGGTTCCATGGTGGTATACAGCGTGCACTCATGCCGTTGCGGCAGCAAATGAGGCATGGCGAGCAGCGCGTTCAGCTCGGCGTGCGCCAGCTCGGTGTTCGCCACCTGGCGCGGCGGCGGGAAGGTTTCGGTGATGCGGTTGCGCCCGCGCGCGATGATCACCCCACCCGGGCTAAGGATAACGCAGCCGATGGGGATGGAGCCAGCGCGGTAACTCTCCCAGGCTTCTTCCAGCGCGGCCTGCCAGGGCAGCGCCAGCTCAGACCACATGGATGCCCGTTCCATCCACTGCCTCGCCGATCTCCCACGCGGGGACGTCCTGCGCCGCGGCGCGCGCGCGGAACTCCTCGGCCTGCGCGGCCGGCACGCACAGCAGCAGCCCGCCGCTGGTCTGCGGGTCGAACAACAGCATCTCGTCCGGCTCGTCCAGCGCGGCGTCGAACTGCACGCGCTCGCGGAAGTACATACGGTTATCGGCCGCGCCGCCGGGAAAGGTGCCCATACGCGCGTACTTGCGCGCGCAGGAAAGCAGCGGCACGTCTGCGGCGCGGATGCGCAGGGCGCAGCCGCTGGCGGTGGCCATTTCCAGCGCATGGCCCAGCAGCGAGTAGCCGGTGATGTCAGTGGCGCCGCGCAGGTTGAACTCGCGCGCCAGCGCGCCGGCGTCGCGGTTCAGGCGCGCCATCCAGCCCACTGCTTCGGCTACGTCGGCCGGGTCGGCTACTTCGCGCTTAAGCGCGGTGGCGGTGACGCCAAAGCCCAGCGGCTTGGTGAGGAATAGCCGGTCGCCGGGGCGCGCGCCGGCCTTGGTCATCACCCGGCGCGGGTCCAGCATGCCCACCACGGCCAGCCCGTACTTGGGCTCTTTATCCTGAACGGTGTGCCCGCCGGCGATCACCACGCCCGCCTCGCGCGCCTTTTCGGCCCCGCCGCGCAGGATTTGCGCGGAGATTTCCGCCGGCAGGTCGGGCGGCAGTGCGGCAATATTGAGCGCCAGGAAAGGCACCCCGCCCATCGCGTACACGTCCGACAGGCTGTTGGCGGTGGCGATTGCGCCGTAATCGTAAGGGTCGTCCACCACCGGGGTGAAGA
This sequence comes from Longilinea sp., assembly GCA_039810245.1. Lineage (GTDB taxonomy): Bacteria > Chloroflexota > Anaerolineae > Anaerolineales > Anaerolineaceae > CALDSL01. The sequence goes on from JBDHWQ010000008.1 coordinate 96,808, forward strand.
AGTCGGTAGTCAGCACCAGGGCGCGTTCATCGTCCAGCCGCCAGACGGCGGCATCGTCCGGGCTGTCCAGGCCGACCAGCAGGTCCGGGTAGTCGGCGGAGTGGAAAACGTCACTGACCGGGCGCAGCACGTGCGCCAGCGCTTCCGCGCTTAGCTTGGATGCTCAACCGGCGCAGTTGGAGAGCGATGTGAGGCGGATTTGTTTTCCAGAAGGCGAGGGGGCTTCGGTGGTCATGCGTATGATTATACCTGCTGCTGTCCGACCGGTAACCGTTTTGAGAGCGACCGTTAGGGTATATTGTGCGATGTAAAGATTGGCGCTCACCCCCCTCCCGCTGTGATCCCACAAACTGCCGGTTATAAAAACGCCCACCATTTTTGTGGTGGGCGTTGGCTTCTTTATGGGTTGGTTTCGGTGCTCAACCCGGGCTGGGCGGTGTCCGGCAGCGGGATGAGGAACGGGCTGTCGGAAGGAAGCAGCATGGTCTGGATGTTGGGCGAGAGCTTGGTGATGTACTGGTAGCTCAGCAGGTTGGGGTTGTTCTTGAGCGCGTCGGCGATGAGCTGCAGCGACTTGGCCTCCGCCTGTGCCGCGATCAGCCGCGATTCGGCGTCGGCTTTGGCGCGGATCACCACCGCATCTGCCTGGCCCTGGGCGGTCTGGCGCGCCTGCTCGGCTTCCTGCTTGCGCTGCTCGACGATAAAGCGCGCCTGCTGCGCCTGCTGCTCCGAAATCTGCTTCTGCTCGACAGAGGCGGCATACTCCTGCGAGAAGGTGATATTACGCAGGATGTAATCCACCAGCAGCAGGCCGTTCTCTTCCAGCTTGGCGCGCATGCGCACTTGCAGCTCGTCCACCATTTCCTGGCGTTTGGTGGTCACCACTTCTTCCACGCCGTATTGCGAAACCACGTCGCGCACGATGCCGCGCGCCTGGGCGCGCACCAGGTCGTCGCCGTAGCGGTTTTGCCACTCAATATGCACCTGCACCACTTTGGTCGGGTCGATGGCATAGATCACCGAGGCGTCCACAAAGATCTCCTGCCCGTCGGCGGTGCGCGCAGTGATGGAGTCATCGCCCTGCATCTGGCCTTCAGATGCGGCGATACTCATCGTGTATGTCTGGCGCGAGATAGGATAGCGCACCACCGACTCGGCAAAGGGGATGATCCAGTGCAGGCCGGCGTCCAGCGCCTGCTCGCGGTAGCCCTTGGGCGCTACGGCTGAAATGACCACGCCGCGCTCCTGCGGGGCGATGAACACCAGGCCGGAGCTGACGGTGGTGAGCACCGCAGCAGTGAGGAACAGCACCAGCAGGTAAAAACCACTACGTGGCAGCGGGCGGTTGCGGCCCAGCCGTACGATCACCAGCCCCAGCACGGCAAAGGCAATGATCCAGGCGGCGGTAGCGATGAAACCGATCAGGGTTGCGATATTCATGTTTTTCTCCTCATAAGATCGCGGAAAGGTCAGCCAAACCATTATACGGGTTTGGCACTCGGGCTCGAAGGTTTTGTAAAGAGAATGCATAGTGGGAGACGCGCATTCGCAGCAGAAGTTCAGCTTTCTGCTGCCTCGATTGGGGCTATACTATCTTGCAATGGCGAATGCTTGGGTGGAAATCCTGGAAACACGCCTGGATGGCGGCAGCGTGAGCTGTGTGTTACGGCTGCCACCTGGCATGCGGCCTGCAGCGGGGCAGTACCTCTACGCCTTCTGCGATGACGCGGGCGATCTGCTGCCGTCGGCGCTGTTCCCCGCCAGCCTGCCCGGCGCAGAAATGCGTTTTGCCGCGCCCATTCCACCCGCGTGGAATGCGGGAATGCGCCTGGTGGCGCGCGGGCCGCTGGGCCGCGGCTTTACGCTGCCGGATGCCGCGCGGCGCGTGGCGCTGGCCGCGCTGGACAGCTCGGCCGGGGCGCTGCTGCCGCTGGCGTGGCAGGCGCTGCAGCGCGGGGGTGAGGTAGTGTTGTACGCGCGCGTGCCGCCGCCCGGCCTGCCCCCCGCGGTAGAAGTGCTGCCGCTGGACCTGCTGGCCGAGGCCCCCGCCTGGGCGCATTACCTTGCGCTGGATGCCCCGCTGGCCGCGCTGGAAAGCCTGCCCGGATTGTTGGGAGCGCGCGGTTTTGGCGCGATGGCGTGCGCGGTGCAGGTGCTGGCGCGGGCAGCCATGCCGTGCGCCGGGGTGGCCGCGTGCGGCGTGTGCGCGGTGTCCACGCGCCGCGGCTGGAAGCTGGCCTGCAAAGACGGCCCGGTGTTCGATTGGGAATCGCTGGCGTGATGGGAGAAGCGTATTGGAAAGCAAACCATTAACTGTCCTGGCATTTTTTGCCCACCCGGATGATGAAACCATGCTGGCCGGGGGTACACTGGCGCTGCTGGCGCGCCAGGGCGCGCGGGTGCATTACCTGTGCGCTACACGCGGCGAGGGCGGGGAGAACGGCGACCCGCCACTGTGCGCGCTGGAAGAGCTGGGCGCGGTGCGCGAAGCCGAAATGCGCTGCGCAGTGCAGCAGCTTGGCGCGACCGGTGTGGAATTTTTGGATTATATTGACCCGCGTGTGGGCGCGGATAATAGCCTGTATGCCTACGCGGACGACGTGGACGAGTTGGCGCAGGCGGTGCGAGCCGCGGTCGAGCGGCTGGGCGTGGATGCGATGATCACGCACGGCTCCAATGGCGAGTATGGTCACCCGGCGCACTTGCTCACGCACCGCGCGGCGAGGCTGGCAGTACAGACGCTGGGCGAGCGCGCGCCGCTGTTGTACAGTAGCAACGCCTGCTTTGCGGGTCACCCCAAGCCGCGGCTGGCCAACAAAGATGATGAAGCCCACCTGGTGCTGGATGTGACCCCGGTGCTGGCGCAAAAGACGGCCGCGGCGCTGTGCCACCGCACGCAGCATGCGCTGTTTGTGCGCAACGCGTCAAAAGACGCCGGGCGCGCGGTGACGGTAGAAGAGGTGATCGTGCGGCTGGAAAGCCTGCGCCGCCACCTGCCGCCTGTGGCCGCGGGCGGCCGCGCCGCTGATGCCCTGGCGGCACTGCTGCGCGCCAGCGGCTGCGTGTTGGAAGGCTGACCGCATGGCGCGCCAGGACCTGTACCTGTCCTCGCCCTGGATGAACAGCGCCGGCAGCCTGGGCTTCCAGCCGCCGGCGGCTTGGAACTGGGAAGCGCCGATGGGCGCATTCGTCACCAGCCCCATCAGCCTGCGGTCGCGCACCCCGGCGGGTGAACGGGCGCTGGCGGCTTACCCGGGCGGTTTCCTGCTGCACACCGGCTTTCCAAACCCAGGCCTGCCCGCGCTGCTCAAGGGCGTTGCGCGGCGCTGGGCGGCGCAGCCGCTGCCCGTCTGGGTGCATCTACTGGCCGAAAACCCGGCCGCCGTGGCAGACATGGTCGAGCGCTGCGAAGGATTAGAAGGGGTGATGGCGGTCGAGCTGGGGCTGCCGCCGGGCGCGGGGGATAGCGCGTGGCTGGACCTGGCGCTGGCCGGGGTGGGCGAGCTGCCGCTGGTGGTGTGCGTGCCGGTTAATGCGGCGGGCGAGGCCTGGGTGGAAAAGCTGCCCGGGTTGGGCGCCAGCGCCATTTGCCTGAGCGCTCCGCGCGGGGCGATGCCCAAGGCGGGCGGGCGGCTGGCGAGCGGGCGCATGTACGGCCCGGGGCTGCTGCCGCTGGTTTTCGACGCGCTGGCGCGGCTGCGCGAGCTGGAAATCCCAATCATCGCCGGATGCGGGGTGTACCGCCTGGAAGACGGCCAGGCGCTGCTGCGCGCCGGGGCTTTTGCAGTGCAGGTGGATGCCGCCCTGTGGCGGCCGCGCTGATTACATCTCCAGCCAGATCGTCACCGGACCGTCATTGCGGATGTCCACCACCATGTGCGCGCCGAACTCGCCGCTGCCGGTGGGCACGCCCTGTTCGGCCAGCAGCGCGGTAAAGCGGTCGACCAGCGCGCGGGCCATTTCGGGCGCGGCTGCGCCAATGAAGGATGGGCGGTTGCCCTTGCGCGTGTCGGCGAACAGAGTGAACTGCGAGACGACGATGGCCGAACCGCCCACATCCAGAACCGAGCGGTTGATCTTGCCCTGCTCATCTTCAAAGATGCGCAGCAGGGCGATCTTTCGCGCCATCGCGGCGGCCTTTTCTTCGTTATCGTCCGGGCCAATGCCGAGCAAAATCACCAGCCCGAGGCCGATTTCAGAAAGCACATTACCATCCACGGTCACGCTGCCGTGTGTCACCCGTTGGATCACCGCGCGCATAAGAAGCTCTCCTAAAGTGGATTTGAGCATTATTGTAAGTGATTTTTAGAGGAAGCAGATGGACATAAAGAGAAGAGCGGGCGCGCTAGCGGCGCGCCCGCTCTTCTCTTTATGTACTTTCTTTTTAATGAAAACGCCGGCCTCTAGGGCCGGGCGTTTCTGTCTTACAAATTCTTCTGGTTCGAAATCCCCCTGGATAAACCAGAATGTGTTGAATTCTGTCCATATAATACGATCTTCCCTGCAGCACCGCAATTCAGGACATACCGCAGCCCAAAGGGGGATTTCCCCCATTGTACAAGCGGAGCGTGCCCAGGTTCTACAATATGGACAAAAATCTCCTATTTTGGCAGGCCGATGGCGTCGCGCACCTGCACCATCGTATCTTCGGCAATCACGCGCGCGCGTTTGGCGCCGTCATGCAGTACGTCCCAGATCTCATTCGGGCGCTGGTCCAGCTCACTGCGGCGCGCGCGAAACGGCGCAAAGTAGGCGTTCATGTTCTGCGCCAGTAGCTTCTTGCACTGCACGCATCCGATCCCGGCGGTGCGGCATTCGCGGTTGACCATTTCCACCTCTTCCTGGGTGGAGAAGATCTTGTGCATGGCGTACACATTGCAGATATCCGGGTTGCCCGGGTCGGTTCGACGCTGGCGCTGCGGATCGGTCACCATCGACATCACGCGCTGCTGTGTTTCTTCGGGCGTCGCGGCGATTTCGATGTGGTTGTTGAGGCTCTTGCTCATCTTATTGACGCCGTCAATGCCGATCACCTTGGGCACTTCAGTGACCTTCATCTGCGGCTCTTTGAGCACATTGGTCTTGTACTGATAATTGAACGAGCGCACCGTTTCACGCGCGAATTCGATATGCGGGGCCTGGTCGATGCCTACCGGCACCAGGTCGGTCTTGTAGAGCACGATATCCGCGCTCATCAGCACCGGGTAGCCCACCAGCCCATAATTGACATTCTGCTCGTTCTGGCGCACCTTTTCTTTGAAGGTGGGCAGATCGGTGAGCTTGCCCAGCGAGGTGACCATCGACAGGTAGGTGTGCAGCTCGGTCACCTGCGGCACGTGCGATTGGACGAATACGATGCTCTCATCCGGGCGGATGCCGGCCGCGAGCCAGTCCAGCGCCATATCGTACGTGTTCTGGCGCAGCTCCAGCGTGGTTTCCATAGTGGTCAGCGCGTGGATATCCACGATGCAGTACACGCAGTCGTAGGTATCTTGCAGGGCCACGTAGTTACGAATAGCGCCCAGGTAATTGCCCAGGTGCTGGCGGCCGGTGGGGCGAGCGCCGGAGAAAACGCGTCCAACTTTTGTCATTTTGTTCCTTCTTGCAGATGTTTGCGCACCAATTTGAGCACTTCACCGCCTTCGGCGTGGCGGTTGAGCGCCAGCTTGGAAAACAGCAGCGTTTCGTTGACCTCGACTTCGAATCGCCCGCCTTCGGATGGGACCAGCGTAAGCGTTTCGATCTCAGGCTCAAATTCTTCCAGAAGCTCGGCTGCCAGACCGGCAGCCCGTTTGGTGTAGTGTCAAACTGCGCAGTAGGTGATGCGGATATTCAAAAGCATGCCAGCCTCCTGGGATGTCGGGCAGATTATAACATCAGAAACCTTACTGCAAAGCCTGCTCGGCGGCGCGCAGCACCACGTCGTCTGTGGAGAGCACGTTTTCGCGCGTCACCGGAACGCGCAGGGTAGGCTGCACGCCCTGGCCTTCGAGAAACAGGCTGCCATCCGGCAGGGTGAAACGCCCGGTGGGTGCCTGCAGCTCCAGCCCGGCGGGCAGCTTGAACTGTCCGCGCGCCACTTCGGCTTCAACGCCCGCGCTGGGGAACATGCCTACCACCAGCATGCCGTCCAACTGGCTGAAGCCATAAGCTTCCAGCTCGCAGGCGCTGTAGCAGGTCTGGTCCACCAGCAGGGCCATCTTATCGAAACGGAATTGGGTTTCGTTAGGGTAAAACTCCTCGCGCTCGCCTTCAGGCTCGAACTTGCCGGTCTTTTCGCTGTAATATTCGAGCTGGCCCATCGGGATTTTCTGATCGGTGAAGAAGCCCGCCAGCCCCAATGGTGAGCCGCCCGAATTGCTGCGCATATCGATGATGATGCCGGGGATATCGTTATCCTTAAAGGTTTGCAGCGCGCGCTCAAACAGGCGCAGGATCAGCGCCAGGTCGTCGCTGTTCGAATTGATGCGGATATACCCCAGCCCGGAATCGAGCAGGCGGTATTCCACCGGCAGGGCGTAGTCGCCGGGGCTATCCGGCAGGGTTACCAGCAGGCTTTCGATCTCGATTGCTGATTGCAGCGTGACGGTATTGGACTGCCCGGCCTGGTTGGTGAAAGTGACACTCTTCTGCTGGCCCATGGGCGAGCGGAACAGGAAGCGCGCCTGGTCATAGCGCAGCGCAAAGTCGCTGGAGTGCGGGCCAAAGAGTGGTGTCACCTGGCTGATGGCCTCACCCACCGGCTTGTCATCCACCTGGGTGATCTGGTCGCCCACCTGGATGCCGGCCGCGGCGGCCGGGCTGCCGCTGACCACGTGGGTCACGATCACCGTGCCATCATCCAGCTCGCGTACGGCCAGGCCATAGCCGCCACCGGCGCGCTCCTGGATCATCTGGCTGGCGTAACTGCCGCCGCTCAGGCCAACGTGGCCGTCACGGAACGCGGCGGTGAAATCGGACAGCGCCCGATAATAGGCGTAGGGGTCGCGGCGGCTTTCGGCCTGCTGCACTGCCTCACGGATGCGTGGGACCAGCGTGTCCCAATCCGGGGCTTTGTTCGCGATACCGTTGAAGGCATATTCCTTGCGCAGCACTTCCACCAGGCGGTCGAAGGCCTCGGTGTACGACAGGGCGGAATAATCTTTGATGCCCACGTCGGTAGGTTCGTAGAGCGCGAGCTGGGGTTCGCGCTCGCGGCTCACCGCAAACGGGTCCTGGTCCAGGTCAACAATGGAATACCCGGCCTGTATTGGGGCAGTGGGGTCGTCCCCGGTAAACAGCAGCTCGTCGGCGCCAAAGCCGGTGGGAAAGGCCTGCCCATCGTCCGGCGACCAGACCACCAGCTTGCCACCGGTGACTTCGTCCTGATTCTCCGAGTCGGTGGTCACCGAGGCCAGGTAGCTGGGCCAGCCGCGCGAGGGGTCATCGCCTTCAGAGAAGGGGCCGCCGGCCAGGTTAGGCCAGTAGGTGACGGCGAAGATCTGCACGCCGGTATCCGTGTTGCCGTTATTATCCACGTCGTTGTACTGCCCGGCCGGCTGCTGCGGGAGCTGCTGCCAGTAGGTGGCGGAATTGTTGTCCTCATCCAGCTTAATGTAGCCCAGCGTCTGCGACTCGACCGGGATAAGCCATTCCTGGTCGCGGGTGACAAAGCCGTGCATATCTACCAGCGCCACCATGTGCTCGCGGAAGTAGTTTTCCACCACGAAGTCATTGCTGTAGGTGAAACTGCCGCTGATCTGCACCGGCTGCGAGCCGGGCTCGGCGGTGACGCGTGGGGCCGGCAGCGGTGTCGACTGCGCCGGGGCGCTGGTGGGAGCGGGAGCGGGGCGGTTGAATACCGCGCACGCGCTGCTCACCAGAAACAGGATGAGCACGGGTATGAGAATACGGACGGTACGCTGAGTCATGGCTGCCTCACGGGTGGGTAGGGTTGTTTGCGATGATTGTACCCTACTTCGCCGGCAGCGGCCGCGTGGTAGAAGGCGTTAACGCGCGTGCGAGATGTTCAACCCAATTACGCCAAAGATGATCAGCACGATGGAAATGGCTCGCAGCAGTGTGATCGGCTCGCGGAAATACAGGATGCCAATCACAGCGATAACCGCGGTGCCGATCCCCGACCAGATCGCATACGCCACGCTGATATCAATGTGGCGCAGCGACAGGTTGAGTGGCACAAAGCCCATCGCGTAGAAAACAAACATGGCGATGGTAGGTCCCAGGCGCGTGAAGCCGTGAGAGAGCTTCATCGAAACCGTACCGGATATTTCAAACGTGATTGCCAGAAACAATAAAAGCCAGGCCATATTTTGGCTGATTTGTACCCTTCCCAGAGTATCCATTAATAACTTAATGGGATTCTGGTTCCATCGTTTCGGTTGCATCGTACTGCCAGTCCGTCTTGACATTCAAGATTACCGATAATACCACGTAATACAGCGGGAAGACCAGCGACAGCAGCAGGATGCCCGGTTCGATATGATCCAGGGTAACCAGCATGATCCCCAACACAATACCGTAGAACAGCGACATCACGCGAGTGAGGCGGTGCAGCGGCCGGGTGCTAAAGCTGACGTATTTAATGGGCACGAAGATCAGCGCCGCGCACACGGCGATAATGATACCGTTGAATTCCGGCGAGCGGTTGAAAACGTACAGGTAGAAGATCAGCAGGTTCCAGAAATTCGGCCAGCCGGTGAAGAAGCCATCGCTGGTCTTGGCCCCCGTCTGGCAGAAGCCGTACACCCCGGCCAGCAGCATAAACGCCAGCGCCACCGTGCCACCCACACCGCTCACCATGCCGAAGGAATAGGCGAAAAATGCGGGCAGGAAGGTGTAGTTAATGTAATCGGTGATATCGTCCAGTTTGCGGCCGTCGAAATGCGGCGCCCATACTTTCACTTGCCAGCGGCGCGCCATAGCGCCATCAGAAGCATCGATAAACAGGGCAATCCCCAGATATATGAATGCGGCTTTCGCATCGCCTTGCACGATGGCATTCAGCGCCAGCATTGCCACCAGCAGACCGCTGGCAGTATACATGTGCACCAGCCAGGCGCGTGCTTTGCGAAGTTCGGCGTATTTTTCCATAGTGATCGTTCGTATCCTCCATCGGGGTGGCCAGGGCTGTGTACCACGGCGCGCTTTTACGCGGCAGCAGAGCACAGCATGAGGAAATGGTGAATGTACCGTGGCACAGTGTTTCAAACCGGACGAGCAGAACTGGATGCGCGCGGCAGCCGGAACTGCCAGAACAGCGAATGACCCTGCCGGAGACCCGACCAACTGAGGTCGGTGGAGCGATGTGTGGTTGGAACGGAGCGAAAGAAGAGCGGGAGACGGGATTCGAACCCGCGAATGTCAGCTTGGAAGGCTGATGCCTTACCACTTGGCGACTCCCGCAGCAGAACAATATTATATAAACAAATTGTACCCGTGAGATTAGGCATGGTCAAGATGGCGCACGATCTCACGGGTTAGATTGCAAAAGTGCAATCGCGCAGATCAGGGCTTGCAGCCGTCGCCCATCCACCACGCGGTTTCTTCGGGCAGCTCGCGCGGTTGCAGCACTTCAGCGCGGCGGTCTTGCAGCCACAGAACTGCCGGGCGCGGCGCCAGGTTGTAATTGGATGCCATGCTGATCTGGTACGCTCCCGCGGCAGGCATAGCCAGCAGGTCGCCGCGCACCATTTCGGGCATCTCGGCGTTGTTAATCAGCACGTCGCCGCTCTCGCAGAATTTGCCCACGATGCTGGTTTTGTAGAGTTCTTCGCTGCCGGGGCGGTTTGCCAGCAGAGCGTTGTAACGTGCGCGGTAGAGCGCCACGCGCGGGTTATCGGCCATTCCGCCGTCCACGGCCACCACGCGCGTGCCATCGCTGACGGTTTTGCTGGTGCCCACGCTGTAGAGCGCCACGCCGGCGCGCGCCACGATAAAGCGTCCCGGCTCGATGACCAGGCGCGGCAGCGGCCAGCCGCGGCGCGTGAAGGCTTCCTGCACCGCGCCGCATACCGTGCTCGCCCATACCTCAGGGCCGGTGTGCGGGTCCTGCGCGGTGTAACGCACGCCCCACCCGCCGCCCGGACTGAACTCGCGCGGCACAAACCCGGCCTGCTCGGAGAGTGCCACCAGCAGGTCTACCGCTTCGAGGTAGGGGCCATCTTCAAACACCTGTGACCCAAGGTGCGCGTGCAGCCCGGTCAGATCCAGCCAGCGACTGGCGCTCGCGCGCCGGATGCCTTCGGCCGCCTGCCCGTCGGACATTAGCAGGCCAAACTTGCTGGTGGGGTGTGCCGTCTGGCGGTAGGGGTGGGTATCGACGTACACGCCGGGGGTGATGCGCAGCCAGATTCGCCCGCGGATTTGCAGCCGCGCAGCCAGCGCTTCAAGGAAATCCAGCTCTTCCAGGCTGTCGACCACAATCGACTGTACGCCCCAACGCAGCGCGGCTTCCAGCTCTTGCGGCGACTTATTGTTACCGTGCAGGTGCACGCGGCGCGGGTCAAACCCGCCCTGGCGCGCCACGCTCAGCTCGCCCATGCTGACCACGTCTACTCCCAGGTCCATGGCGACCGCACGGCGCGCCATGCCCAGCGAAAAGTAAGCCTTGGCGGCGTACGTGACCTCGGTTTCAGCGGGGTAGCACTTTCGGAAGAGCTGCTTAAGGGTATCCACCTGTAGCTGCACGGTAGCCGCGTCGTACACGTACAGCGGCGTGCCGTATTGTTGCGCCAGGCTGGCAAGGTCCAGCCCGGCGATGCGCAGATGGCCCTCAGGGCCGCGTTGCGTGGTGACCGGAAATAGCTCTTCGATTGCGTTCACTGGATGTGTGGGAACCCCGCTTTGCAAAAAATCTGCCGGCGAATGGGGCCCGCCGGAATTTAATTCTTTCTTTTATAACATACTTTGCGCGCCCACGATGCGGTCATTTTTCGCGGGTTTTGAAGAATGCTTGTAGAGTATAATGGGGCGGCTGTATCCTCTACCAAAGGCAGGCTGATTCCATGAACGCGCAATCTGACAAACCCGGTTGGTTCCAACGCATCCAGGGAGCACTTGGCCCGGTTGAATTCAACCGCAAGACGCTCATCGATTACCTGTACGTGCTGCTGGGCGCGTTTTTGCAGGCGCTTTCCATGCGCCTGTTTCTGATTCCGGGTCACCTGGTGAGCGGCGGGGTCAGCGGCGCGGCGCAGATCATCAACCATTACACCGCCTGGCCCATCGGCCTGATGACCTTTTTGGGTAACGCGCCGCTGTTTATTATCGGTTGGCGTTACCTGGGTGGCTCGCGCTTCGCGCTGCGCACCGCCATGGGCGTGTTTGCCTTTTCGTTCTTCACCGATTTCCTGGGCCTGTTTATCCGCCCGGCGGGCATCACCGACGACCTGGTGCTCAACTGCCTGTATGGCGGGTTGATGCTGGGCGTGGGCCTGGGCATTGTCTACCGCGGCAAGGGTACCAGCGGTGGCAGCGATATCCTGGCGCGGGTGATGAACGACCGCCTGGGGATTTCCATTTCGGTGGCGTACCTGATCACCGACACGGCGGTGGTGCTGGCCGGCGGCTTCGCTTTTGGCTGGAAAGAAGCCCTGTATGGGTTGCTGGTGATTTACGTCTCAGGCGTGGCAGCAGAGATGGCCTCGGAAGGCTCGGGCGTGTTCCGCACCGTGCTGATCGTGACCAACAAGCCGGATGAAGTTGCGTCCGCGGTGCTGACCGTGCTGGAGCGCGGGGTAACCATTCTCTCCGGCAAGGGCGCATATACCGGCGCCGACCGTCCGGTGCTATACTGCGTGGTGACGCGGCCTGAGGTCAACCAGCTCAAAGCACTGGTGCGCGACCAGGATCCCAAGGCCTTTATGGTGATTGGCGCGGCGCACGAGGCGCTGGGCGAAGGCTTCCGCCCTCTGGCGCGCGGGAAGGGCTAAGTGTAACTCACAGCCTGCCGTAACGCAGCAGCACCCCGGCCACAATGGCGAGCTGCGCCAGGTGGTAGGTGAGATGCACGAAGAATGTGGCATGTGGCAGCGGGCGCACAAAGCGGTTCTCCGCCAGCAGCCCATCCGACAGGGCAAACAACACGCCGCCGCTGGCAACCAGTACCGCGGCGGTGAACGGCCATTCCGGGCGCACGAAGGTTACCAGCGTGGAAAGCAGCATGACGCAGATCGCCAGGATGTAGAAGAAGAGCGGGTATTGGAGCAGGGCGGTCTCTTCTTTTTGTTTTACCACCGCGCTCAGCCGCCGGTTCTGGAAAACCGCCAGCCCCCAGGCTGCGATCGCGACGGCAATGCTGAATGGGGCCACCGGGATGGGGGTGGGGTTCAGGCCGATGATGTAAAAAACGTGCGCCAGCAGGAAAGCTACCAGCCCGGCCAGAAAAAACGCCGAGCGCAGCAGCAGTACATCGCCGGCCAGTGAAAAGACCAGCGCCATGCCAAACCAGAACAGGCTGCCCTGCCAGCCGGTGGCCTGCGTGAACCAGGCGATGAGAACGATGAGCACTGCCGGTTTGGCCAGCCACTCTACACGCTGCCAGCCGCGGTAGACTGCCACCCAGTCGAGGGCGGCGGCTGCCAGGAACAGCGCCAGCCACAGGATGCTAGCGTTCATCGTCTTTTTCTTCGATATAGCCGAACAGGCGCAGCGCATCGGGGTTATCGCGCCAGTTTTTGTTGACCTTGACATTCAGCTCGAGGAAAACTTTGCGCCCGCTCATCTCCTCGATATCTTTGCGCGCCGCCGCGCCAATCTTCTTGAGCATTTCTCCGCCCTTGCCGATGACGATGCCCTTGTGCGATTCGCGCTCGACAAAGATCGTGGCGCGGATAAACGCGCCGGTTTCGCCTCGCTCTTTGAACTCGTCCACGCGCACAGCGATGCTGTGCGGCACTTCGTCGCGCAGGTGGATCAACGCGGCCTGGCGGATCAGGTCGGCGGAAATTTCGCGCTCGTACAGGTCGGTGACCTGGTCTTCGTCATAAAATGCCGGTCCGGACGGCAGCAGAGCCACAATACGCTCGAGCAGTTCCTGGCGGTGGAAACCGGACGCAGCCGACAGCGCGAATGGCTCGGCGGCGGGCAGCAGCGCGCCGTATTCGCCGCGGCGCGCTTCAATGGTTTCGTCGTTGAGCTGGTCCACCTTGTTGAGGGCCAGGATAACCGGGCTGTTGGGCGCATCAGCGGCAATGCGCGCGGCCACCAGGCGGTCTTCCTCGCTGGGCGACTGGCTGGCATCCACCATCCACACAATCACATCCGCATCGGCCACCGTCTGCGCCGCCACCTGGTTCATGTACTCGCCCAGGCGGTGGACGGGCTTGTGCAGCCCGGGGGTGTCGACGAAGATAATCTGCATCTGTTCCAGGGTGAGGATGCCGAGCTGCCGGCGGCGCGTGGTTTGCGGTCGGGGCGAAACCGCGGCCACTTTTTGCTGCAAGAAGGCGTTCACCAGCGTGGATTTGCCCACATTAGGCCGCCCTACCACGGTGACGAAGCCGGATTTGTGTTCTGGTGCGGTATTGGGTTCCATCTTTCCCCTCATTTGTTCAGGGCCAGCGGGCTGGCCTTATTTGTTTTTGGAATCGAGCGTCAAATTGCGCGGCCGAAAGAACCATTCTCTTCGTAGGGGCGGACGGTGGGTGCTGCGCATCCCAGACCCGCCCTTACGGATACTATTCTTCTGTTCAACCTAGTGTAGCATAGTTCGGGCGGGCGGGAATCCTTAACAGAATGCAAGCCAAGCGTAGGGTAATCGTAGGTTTAGCGTCAAGCAGGGGAGCATATTTTCTATTAATATAGTGATCAAAGGGCGACTTCTCTTCTTCTCCTCCTTAAGTGAGTGCCGGGGTCGGCGTCCCCGGCACTCAAAACTTAACTTCCGGCATTGCGCCGGAAGTTTCGTTTTATGATACACTTACCGCCGGTCCATCCCATTCCTCACCCTGGAGAAATACCCTATGGCCGAACCGCGAAAGACCTACCCGATTGACATTGCCGGCGTTCACCGCGAGCTGCCACTGTTCACCATCAAGCCCGGGCTGACCATCGCAATCCTCAATATCCTGGGCGATAATGAGCTGGTGATGGCCTGCGCTCGCGCGCTGGCCCAAAAACTGGATGCCTGCAGCTATGATGTGATCGTCACCGCGGAGACAAAGAGTATCCCGCTGGCCTTCGCGCTTTCGCTGGAAACCAACAAGCCGTATATCGTCCTGCGCAAGAGCTACAAGCCGTACATGGGCCACACGCTCAACGCTGAAACGCTTTCCATCACCACCGGCGAGCCGCAAACGCTCTACCTGGACGAAAAAGACCACGACCTGATCCGCGGGCGTAATGTGATCATTGTGGATGACGTAATCAGCACCGGTTCCACGCTGCAAGGGATGCGCCTGCTGATGCAGAAGGCCGGGGCCAGCGTGACCTGCGAGGCGGCGATCTTCACCGAGGGCGAGCGCGCCAAGTGGGGCAACATTGTCTCCCTGGGCCACCTGCCGGTTTTCACTGATTGAGATTTCCAACCAAAAAGCATCACGAATCCACGGTGGGCCGGGGATTCGTGATGCTTTTCTTACAACGCAAACGCGCGCGCGCCCTGGCTGGCGTGGCACAGATACACCCTCGCAGTCTTGCCGGTGGCGCTGCGGTAGCCGTCTTGCAGGGCGGGAATAAAACTCCTGGCGTCTTCCTCGCGCACCAGGTTGACGGTACAGCCGCCAAAGCCCGCCCCGCTCAGGCGCGCGCCCAGGCAGCCGGGCAGCCCGGCAGCAATTTCTACCAGCCGGTCCAGCTCAGGGATGCTGACCTCATACAGGTAGCGCAGCGAGGCGTGGCCGGCGAACATCAGGTGGCCGAAGTCTTCTGCATTGCCCGCTTCCAGCAGCCGCGCGGCCACCTGCACCCGGGCAATTTCTTCCACCACGTGCTGGGCGCGCTTGTAGATTTTGGGCGGTAGAATGGCCCCATAGCGCCGAAGCTGCTCGGGGGAAACATCGCGCAGCGAGCGCATGCCCGGCAGCAGCGGCTGAAGCAGGCGCACGGCCTCTTCGCATTCAGCGTGGCGCTGGTTGTAAGCCGAGTTGGCCAGGCTGCGGCGCATGCTGGAATCGGCGATGATAATGGCGGTGTGCTTTGGCAGCGGCAGCGGACGCCATTCCAGGCTGCGCGTATCCAGGAACAGCGCATGCCCGGCGACGCCATTCGCGCTGGCGAACTGGTCCATCAACCCGCAGTTAACACCCACATAGTGTACTTCGGCCTGCTGGCCAATCTGTGCCAGGCGCATTCCATCTGCGTCCCACTCGCCCAGCAGCCGCCACAGGGCGGCAAAGGCCACCTCGACCCCGGCGGAAGAGCTGAGGCCCGAGCCCATCGGGATATCCGAGCGGAAGCTGGCGCGGATGCCGCGCACCGGAAAGCCCTGCTGCTGCGCCATCCAGGCCACGCCCGCGGGATAGAGCGCCCAGGCGGGCAGCGGGCGGCCGTCGCGATCAATCTTGCGCTCCAGATTCCGCAGCGAAAAATGCACTTCCTGGCCCAGGTCCAGGGCGTTCAGGTGCACTTCGTCGCCATCCAGCGGCTCGGCATCCAGCGTTACCTGGCAGTCAATCGCGGCGGGCAGCACCAGACCGTCGTTATAATCTACGTGCTCGCCCAGCAGGTTGACTCTTCCCGGGCCAATGGCGCGATACTGCGTCATGTTTCCGTCCTTCCCGTATCCATCGTAGGATTTTCATCCTGTCCGCGGGCAATCAGGGCCTGCTTTTGGGCGCGGGTCAGGCGCTTAATCGCGCGCTCGCGTTTCATCGCCGCCACCCGATCGGCCTGCGGTTCCACGTACACCAGGCGCACCGGACCGTGCTGGCGCGTATACCGCGCACCGCGCCCGGCGTTATGCTGCTTTTCACGGCGTGCCGGGTCGGTGGTCAGGCCGGTGTACAGCGTGCCATCCGAGCATTCGACGATATAGCAAAAGTATGGCATGGCGCTCGTTCTTACCAATAAAGTGCCGGCAATTACCGGCGACTGCCACCATCTTTTTTCGGGCGCATGCCGATCAGCCGGCCGAAGATTTCCCCTGCCCTGGGCATGTCCTGCTGCTGGGTGTCCCACCTGGCCGAGCGGCGCTGACGCAGCCACTGATCACGGCTGTCGCGCGCCTGGAGCAGGTACTCGCTGAGAGCGTCGGCTTCCTGCCGGTCGATAAATTCGCGCAGCTCTTCCAGCGAGCCGATCAGCGTATCCAGCGCGCGTAAAATATTTTCGCGGTTGAGCAGCGCGCTCTGCCCCAGCATTTTGCGCTCGTCCAGCAGCTCCACCGGGCGGGTGCTGAGGAAAAAGCCCGGCCCGGCCAGTTTGCGCCCTTCCACCCAGCCTGGCTGGTCGGCGGCGGTGTGTACCAGCGCGGCTGCCAGCAGCGCTGGCAGGGTATGGCTGGTGGCCATCAGACCGTCGGCTTCCAGCGGGTCGGCGAAGAGCGGTGTGCCGTCCAACAGGCCTACCAGGTCGGCTGCCAGCTCGATCGCTCCCGGGTGCGTACCCGGCAGGCTGGTGATGGTCATGGTGCTGTTCTTGAACAGGTCGGCGTGGGCTGCATCGAGACCTTCGGCCAGTTCTTCCAGGTATGCCGGGTTAATCGACGAGCCAAGGGAGACGAAGTATCGCTCCGGGCCAAGCAGCCGCGCGGCTATTTCCGCGACGGCCACTTTGACCGGTGAAGTGTCCACCACCACCGCGCCGGAGCGCAGGTCGGGAACGATCACCTTGAGCGTTTCTTCAATCTCATCTACCGGCAGGGCCAGCACAACCACCGCGGCTTCTTCCACCGCGGATGGCAGGTTGATCATGGTCTTGTCAAACGCGCCCAGTTTTTCGGCCTGGCGCATCAGCGAAACGTCGCGATCATTGCCCACGCGCAGCAGGGTTTCTTTATGTGCAGCCAACGCCAGCCCAATTGAGGTTCCCAGTGGGCCAAGGCCCAGGACGGTAATTTGCGTGGTCATCAGAACGCTCCGGTGATTAACAGATACAGGTTGACAAGCGGTTGGGTGAGAATCATGCCGATCACATCCACCCCCAGGCGCGGGCCGACGAAGAACATCAGCAGCAGGATGACCGGGCCATAAGGGGCGATGCGGTCCAACGCATTGGCGATGGAAGGCGGCGCGAAGTAGCTGGCCACCTTCTGGCCGTCCAGCGGGGCCAGTGGAAGCAAGTTGAAGAGCATCAGCGCCAGGTTTATCCAGATAAACTCGCCGAAAAACTCGTATGGCGTGGGCAGGAATGCCGATCCGCCGAAGCTATCTGGCAGGACGCCCAGCCGCAGCGGGATGGCGGCAAATAGCGCCATAAAGAAATTGGACAGCGGCCCGGCCAGCGAAACCCACATCATGGCTGAAGGCGAAGAGCGGTTGAGCGCGTATGGATTCACCGGTACGGGGCGCGCCCAGCCAAACCCCGCGAAGAGCAGCAGCAGCGAGCCCATCGGGTCGAGGTGGCGCAGCGGGTTGAGCGTCAGCCGGCCGTTGGCGCGCGGCGTATTATCCCCAAACAGGTCTGCCACCTTGGCGTGCGCAAACTCGTGCACGGTGAAGGCAATGATGAGGGTAACAATGCGGGTGAAGAGGGTGGGGAGATCGAGATCGCCAAAGAGCATGGGGTCCGCCTTATGGGATGCGCACGGGGAAGCGCCGTTCCTGGTCCCCGCCTGTCCGGTGATTATATCATGGGTGGTATAATCCGCACCGTGGACTCCGATTTTGGCCTCAATGACGTGCTGCGCCTGCGCAAACCGCATCCCTGTGGGGGGTACGAGTGGAAAGTGGTGCGCCTGGGAGCAGATATCGGCCTGGAATGCCTGACCTGCAGCCGCCGCGTGCTGCTGACGCGCCGCGAGCTGAACCGGCGCATCAAGCTGGTAGTGCGGCGCGGCGATGAGGGAAGCGAGCGCGATGGCTGACGGCCCCCGCATCGTGTTCCTGTTTTCCGATACCGGCGGCGGGCATCGCAGCGCGTGCGAGGCCATCATCGAGGCGCTTAACCTTGAATACCCCGGCCGGTTCCACACCGAGATGGTGGATATTTTCCGCCAGTACGCGCCCCCGCCGTTCGTCTTTGCGCCCGATATTTATCCCACACTCTCGCGCATGCCCGAAATGTGGGGCCTGGGTTACCGCGCTTCTAACGGGCCGCGGCGCACGCAGATGATGACCAGCATGGTGTGGCCATATGTGCGCCGCTCGATTAACCGCCTGGTGGTGGAGCACCCCTGTGACCTGCTGGTTTCCGTACACCAACTGGCCAATGCGCCTTTCCTGCAGGCGCTGGAAGAACGCGTGGCGCTGGGCAATCCCAGGATTCCGTTCGCCAGCGTGGTGACGGATATGGTGACCACGCATGCCTTCTGGTACGACCGCCGCGCCGATCTGGTGATCGTGCCGACCGAGGCGGCGCGCGATCGCGGGCTGCGCATGGGTCTCGTACCACAGCGCGTGCGCGTGGTAGGCATGCCGGTCGCCGAGCGTTTCACTCGCCGCACGGAAGATCGCGCCCGGCTGCGCGAGCGCCTGGGCTGGCCGCCAGACCGCCCGGTGGCGCTGCTGGTGGGCGGTGGTGAGGGCATGGGACCGTTGGATGCTATCTGCGCGGCAGTTGACGAGCGCAATCTGCCGCTATCGCTGGCGGTGGTGACCGGGCGCAACCGCAAGCTGCGCGAGAAGCTGCAAAAACGGCGCTGGAACCAGTCTCCGCTGATCTACGGTTTTGTGCGCAATATGCCCGAGCTGATGGCCGCCGCTGATGTTCTGGTGACCAAGGCCGGCCCGGGAACCATCAGCGAGGCCTTCCTGGCCGGGCTGCCAATTATCCTATACAGCAAGATGCCAGGGCAGGAAGATGGCAATGTAACCTATGTGGTGGGCGAGCGTGCCGGGGTGTGGGCGCCAGAACCGCGCGAGGTGGCGGATACGCTCAGCTATTGGGTGCGCCACCCGGACGAGCGCGAGCGCATCGCAGATGCCAGCCGCCGGCTGGCGCGGCCGGCCGCCAGCCGCGAAATCGCCCGGCTGCTGGCGGGCATGGTGTATAATTTCCAGCATGCCAATCCTTGACGCCCAGACGCTGGAGTTCTTCAGCCGCAGCCCGGAGCAGACGCGCCGGGTGGGCATGAAGCTGGGCGCGCTGCTCCAAAAAGGCGACCTGCTGTGCCTTTCGGGTGACCTGGGAGCCGGCAAAACCACACTGATGCAGGGACTGGCGCAGGGTTGGGGCACGCTCGACCAGGTTTCGAGCCCGACGTTCGTGCTGGTCAATCTGTATCGCCGTTCAGATGGTCAATGCCTGTACCATATGGATGCCTACCGCATGGCGAACGCGGCCGAAGCGGTAGACCTGGACATTGACGCGCTGTTGGAAGACGGCGTAACCGTGGTGGAATGGGCCGAACGCATCGAGATGGCGCTGCCGCGCGCCGCGCTGTGGGTGAAGATGCGTTATATTGCTGATGAGCAGCGCGGTATGGTGTTTTCGGCGCGCGGTGCGCGCGCCGAGAAGGTACTGGCGCAGTTGCGCCGTAAGATGTTTGGGAGCTGATGGGATGCTGCTGGCAGTCGATACTTCAACCCAGTGGGTGGGGCTGGCCCTGTTCGATGGCGCTCAGGTGCTCAATGAGACTACCTGGCGCACGCACAACCACCATACCGTCGAGGTGGCGCCCGCGCTGGAAACGCTGTTCAAGAGCACCGGCATTCGCCCCGAGGGCCTGCAGGCATTAGGCGTGGCATTGGGCCCGGGCTCGTTCACCAGCCTGCGCATCGGCCTGGCAGTGGTCAAGGGGCTGGCGCTGGCGCTGCACCTGCCGGTGATTGGCGTGCCGACCCTGGACGTGCTGGCCGCGGCGCAGCCGCTGCGACAGCAGATGCCCCTGGCGGCGATTTTGCAGGCCGGGCGCGGGCGGCTGGCAGTGGGCTGGTATCACAGCACCAGCAACGGCTGGCAGGCGGATAGCGAAGCGCAGATCGCGCGCGTGGAAGAGCTGGCGCAGCAGATCCGTAAGCCTACGCTGGTGTGCGGTGAACTGAACGCTGAAGAGCGTCAGATTTTGGCCCGTAAGCGCAAGAACGTTCTGCTGGCCTCGCCCGCGCAGTCACTGCGGCGGCCGGCGGTGCTGGCCGAGCTGGCATGGAAGCGCTGGCAGGCAGGGCAAACCGACGAAGTGGTGGGGCTATCGCCCATTTACCTGCATGTGGCGGAACCGATCCCCGGGTAAGCCGGAAGGACACGCCATGACCGCGCGCATCCGCCGCATGACCGTTGACGACCTGGACCGGGTGCATCGCATCGATGTGCTGTCTTTCTCGCTGCCGTGGACGGAACGCTCGTTCCGCTTTGAGCTGACCAATAACCCCGTGGCGCGGCTGTGGGTGGCCGACCTGGCCGGGGAAGGCCAGCCGCCGCAGGTGGTGGCGATGTTAGTGATGTGGCGCATTATCGATGAAGTGCATATCGCCACCATCGCCGTGCACCCCGACCACCGGCGCGGCGGGGTTGGGCGCAGGCTGCTGGCCGTGGCGCTGCTGGAAGCGCAGCGCGAGGGCGCAGAGAAGGCTTTTCTGGAAGTGCGGCGCTCCAACCTTGCCGCGCAGGAGCTGTATCACCGCTTCGGCTTCGAAGTGGCCGGCGTGCGCCCGCGCTACTATAAAGATAATATGGAAGACGCGCTGCTGCTCAACCTCGACCGGCTGGATACTGCGGTACTGGAAAAGCTGGCGCTTGAATAGGCTTGCCTGCCGCTCGCGGCCGGCTTATGGCTGGCCGGTGACGGCAATGCACTCAATTTCCACGCGCGCGCCCAGGGCCAGCCCGGTGGTGCCAAAGGCGCTGCGCGCCGGCAGGTGCTGGCCAAAGTAGGGCACGTAGGCCTGGTTCATCTCGCCCCATTCGGCCATGTCCGCCAGCATCACCGTCACCTTTACCACGCGCTCCAGCGTAGAGCCGTGCTGCTCCAATGTGGCGCGGATGTTATCCAGCGTCTGGCGCGTCTCGGCGGCGATCCCGCCGGGCACCACATTGCCGGAAGCATCGGTGCCGATCTGCCCGGACAGGTACAGCATGTTGCCCACGCGCACAGCCACCGAAAACGGCACCCGCCGGGTGCTGACCGCGGGGTAAAATTCGATCTGTGGATCGGGTTGGTCTTGCATAGGATAGCTCCTGATTGGATGATTTTGCAGATGTTGGCCTTCCTCTATACGCTATCACAATTCCGCGAATCGTGCTGGCTGGACGGTGGGAGAGTCCTTTTGTCTGTCGGCGCACTCGCCGAAGTGAGCCGGCGCGGACCACGGGAACAAGGCTCTTGCTTCGGGGAGCAGTAGGAGTGGGCAATGTGGAGATCAACACGCGCGGAAATAACGGTATAATGGGCGATGTTCTGCTACGAAACTCACCGAAGAAGGTATTCCTATGACTCACCATGACCAGCTGATCGCCAGCTTTCAAGACCGTTCCGCGCGTATCGCTATCCTCGGACTGGGCTATGTGGGCCTGCCACTGGCCACGGTGTTCGCCGAGGCCGGTTTCCACGTCACCGGCATTGACCCGATCCAGTCCAAGGTGGACAGCATCAATCGCGGCGAAAGCTATATCCAGGACGTGCCGGATGAGCAGGTGGCGCGGCTGGTGCGCGACGGCTGCCTGACGGCCACCACCGACTTTGCCGCGCTGCGCGAAGCCGACGCGGTGAGCATTTGCGTACCCACTCCGCTGCGCAAAACCGGCGATCCCGATCTATCTTTCATCGTCTCGGCCACCGAGGCTGTGGCGCAGTACGTGCATCCCGGCATGGTGGTGGTGCTCGAATCGAGCACCTACCCCGGCACCACGCGCGAGATGGTGCTGCCACGCTTGCTGGAAGCCAGCCACCTGACGGTAGGACAGGACTTCTTCCTGGCTTTCTCGCCGGAACGGGTGGACCCCGGCCGCAAGGATTGGACCACCTATAACACGCCCAAAGTGGTAGGCGGCATTACCGAGGAATGCTCGGACGTGTGCTCCACCTGGTACGCCCAGGCGCTGCAGAAAGTGATCCGCGTTACCTCGTGTGAGGTGGCCGAGATGGCTAAGCTGCTGGAAAACACCTTCCGCATGATCAACATTGGCCTGGTGAACGAGCTGGCGATCATGTGCGACCGGCTGGGCGTGGACGTGTGGGAAGTGATCGACGCCGCGGCCACCAAGCCATTTGGCTTTATGAAATTCACCCCCGGACCGGGGCTGGGCGGCCACTGCATCCCCATCGATCCGCTGTACCTGTCGTGGAAACTCAAGTCGCTCAATTACACCGCGCGCTTTATCGAGCTGGCCTCGGAAATCAACACCAACATGCCACGCTTTGTGGTCAGCAAGGTGCAGGACGCGCTGAATGAGGCCGGCAAGCCGCTGAAAGGCAGCCAGGTGCTGGTGCTGGGCGCGGCCTACAAGCCCGATATCGACGATATGCGCGAATCGCCGGCGCTGGATGTGATCGGCCTGCTGATGAACAAGGGCGCGCAGGTGTGCTACCACGACCCGTATGTGCCCACCATCCAGCACGACGGCTGGGCGATGCACTCGGTGGGCGAGCTGATGGACGCGGTGCGCGCCGCCGACTGCGTGGTGATCGTCACCAACCACAGCAGCTATGACTACCCGGATATCCTGCATGCCGCGCGTCTGATCGTTGACACGCGTAATGCGCTGGGGGCGCTCTCGAAGGGCAATGACAAGGTGGTGAAGCTGTAATGGCGCGCTACCTGGTCAGTGGTGCGGCCGGGTTTATTGGCTCGCGCGTGGCGGAGCTGCTGCTGGACGCCGGGCACAGCGTGGTGGGGGTGGATAACCTCAACGACGCCTACGACGTGCGCATGAAGCACTACCGCCTGGAACGCTTGCAGCCGCACGAAGGCTTTGCCTTCACGCGCATGGACATCGCGGAGCGCGAAGCGGTGGCTGGGCTGGCGCAGCATGGCCCATTCGATGCGATTCTTAACCTGGCGGCACGCGCCGGAGTGCGCCAGTCGGTGGTCAATCCGTGGGCTTACGTAGACACGAACCTGACCGGCACGCTCAACCTGCTGGAGCTGGCGCGCGCCAGCGGTATTCCCAAGCTGGTGCTGGCCTCAACCTCGTCGATCTACGGGGCCAACGCGCCGCTGCCCACGCCCGAAAGCGCCGACAGCAGCCACCCCTTGCAGCCGTACGCGGCCAGCAAAAAGGCCGCCGAGGTAATGGCGCACAGTTATCACTTTTTGCACGGGTTGGACGTGACGATCTTCCGCTACTTCACGGTTTACGGCCCGGCCGGGCGGCCGGACATGATCATGTTCCGGCTGGCGCAGTGGATCAGCGAAGGGCGTACGGTACACCTCAACGGCGACGGCAGCCAGACGCGCGGCTTCACCTACCTGGATGACATCGCCCGTGGCACGATTCTAGGCCTCAAGCCAGTGGGCTACGAGATCTACAACCTGGGCGGCCACCAGGTGATGAGCATGAACGCGCTGATCGAGCGCATGGAAGCGCTCATCGGGCGTAAAGCCAGCGTGGAGCACCGCGAGTTCCACAGCGCCGATATGCTGGCCAACTGCGCCGACGTGACCAAGGCGCGGCGTGACCTGGGCTGGGAACCGCGCGTAACGCTGGAAGAGGGCATTCCGCGCCTGGTGGACTGGTACAGGGAGAACCGGGCGTTTGCCAGCCAGATCATAACCGAATGAGCAGGCTGCCGTCCGCCTTGCGCTCCTGGGGCCAGGATGCACTCCTCAAGCGGGTGCTGCGCAACTCGGGGTACCTGTTTGGCAGCAACGTCATCGGCGCGGTGTTGAGCATCCTCACCGCCAACCTGCTGGGTGTGGCGGGCGTGGGCGTGTTGGGCGTTGTCACTTCTCTGGTGGCCAACCTTAACCGGCTGTTCTCGTTCCGCATGGGCGAGGTGGTGGTCAAGCATATGGGCGAGTATCTGGCGCGCGACGACCGCCCGCGCGCGGCGGCGATCGTCAAGCTGGCGCTGCTGGCCGAGGGGCTGACCTCGCTGGCGGCTTACGGGGTGCTGGCCGCGCTCGCTCCCCTGGCGGCGCGCTTTATCGCCAAAGACCCGGCCACGCTGCCGCTGTTCCTGGTGTACGGACTGTCGATCCTCGCTAACTTCGGCACAGAAACCGCGACCGGCGTGCTGCAGGTGGGCAACCACTTCCGCGGGCAGGCGGCCATCAACCTGGGGCAGAGCCTGCTGCTGGCGGCGCTGGTGGTGGCTGCCGCGCTGACCGGGGCGGGGCTGTGGGCTGTGTTGCTGATCTACCTGCTGGGCAAAGTGATCCTGGGGCTGGGGCCAATTGCACTGGCCTTGCGCTGGCTGCCCGAGATGGTGGGACCGGGTTGGTGGCGCGCCCCGCTCAGCCTGATCCCCGACCGGCGCGCGCTGGCCGGGTTTGCGCTCCACACCAACTTCAGTGGTACGATTAACGTGCTGGCCCGCGACAGCGGGCAGTTATGGATCAGCTATTTCTTTTCCCCGGTCGAGGTCGGGTACTTCAAAGTGGCCCTCTCGCTGATTAACCTGATCGTCATGCCGGTGACGCCTTTCATCAGCACCACCTTCCCCGAGATCACCCGCGCGGCGGCGCTGCGCCAGTGGGCGCGGCTGCGCGGTTTATTACGCCGGGTGACGCTGCTGGCCGCTGCCTGGACCGCGGCGGTGGGGGTGGGGCTGCTGGCGGTGGGGCGGCCGCTGCTGTTTTCGGAATGGAGCCTGTTCGGGCGCACGTTCCATATTTACCGGGCCGAATTTTTGCCGGCTTTTCCGGCGCTGATGATCCTGCTGCTGGGCTACGGGGTGGCCAACATCCTGTTCTGGAACCGCACCCTGCTGCTGGCGCTGGGGCAGGCCGCGTACCCGTTTCGGGTGGGGCTGGCGGCCACGCTGGCCAAAGTGGCGCTGACGGTGCTGCTGGTGCCGGCCTACGGCTACCTGATGGAAGCCGCGCTGCTGTCGCTGTACTTTATCGCTTCGGTGGGCATCACCACCGGTCGCGGGCTGGCGCTGGTGCGCGCCCGGGAACGCGCGGCGGGAGCGGAGCCGGCATGAAGATCGCCTGTATCACCACCTCGCAGATCCCGTCCAGCACCGCCAACAGCATCCAGGTGATGAAGGTGGCCCAGGCGCTGGCGCAGGTGGGCGGGGCGGTCAGCGTGTTTGCGCCTGGCCGCGCCGCCGCGGATTGGGATACCCTGGCGGCACACTATGGGCTGGTCACGCCGTTTGAGGCGCAATGGGTACCCGGCCTGCGGCTGTTCCGGCGCTATGATTTTGCCCTGGCGGCGCTCGGCCGCGCGCAGGCATGGGGTGCGGACGTGGTCTACACCTGGCTGATCCAGGTGGCGCTGCTGGCGGCCATGCGCGGCCTGCCGGTGGTGCTGGAGTTGCATGACCGTCCCACCGGCAAACTGGGGCCGCGACTGTACCGCGCCTTTTTACGCCAGAAAGCGCGCAAGCGCACCCTGGTGATCACCGGCGCGCTGCGCCGCGCGCTGGAACAGGCCTACGGCTATACCTACCCCGAAGATGAGATCCGTATTGCGCCCAATGGCGCCGACCTGGAGCGTTACGCTGACCTGGGCGACCCGGCCATGGCGCGCCACCAGCTAGGGCTGCCGCAGGGGCCTACGGCGGTATACAGCGGCCATTTTTACGCCGGGCGCGGGCTGGATCTGCTCTACGCGCTGGCGCAGCGCCTGCCGCAGGTCAATTTCCTGTGGGTGGGCGGGCGCCCGGAAGATGTGGCGCGCTGGCGCGAAAAGCTGGCCGCTGCCGGGGCCGGCAATGTGCTGCTAACCGGGTTTGTGGAGAACCGCCGCCTGCCGCTGTACCAGGCCGCCGGAGACGTGCTGCTGATGCCCTACGAGCGCTCGATTGCCGGAAGCAGCGGGGGCAACTCGGTCGAAATCTGCTCGCCGATGAAGATGTTCGAATACATGGCGGTGGGGCGCGCCATCCTGGCCAGCGACCTGCCAGTGCTGCACGAGGTGCTGGATGAGCGCAATGCCGTCTTCTGCCCGCCGGAAGACGTGGATGCGTGGACGGCAGCGCTGCAGGCCCTGCTGGACAACCCCAATCGCCTCGCCCAGCTCGCGGGGCAGGCGCGGAGAGACATCTTACGTTACACCTGGCGCGCGCGCGCCGAGCGCGCCCTGGAAGGGATGCTGCCGGGTGAAGAATAAAACCTTTCCCATCCTGGCCGCAGCGGCCACGGGGCTGCTGCTCTCCGCGATTCTGGCGCTGCTATTCCCACGCGGCAGTTTCTGGAGCGGCTGGCTGGCCGGCAGCGCGCTGCTGGCGCCTGGACTGGTTGGCCTGTGGGCCGCCTGGAAGTGGGCCGGGGGCGGGCGCGCCCTGGGCTGGATAATGGCGCTGGCCTTTCTGCTGCGTCTGGGGCTGGGCGCGGCTATCAGCCTGGGGCTGCCGCTGTTCGGCTACGACGAGCCCGAGCAGCGTGCCGGGTACGTGTTCTACGACGCCTACCGCCGCGACGGCGAGGCCTGGGAGCTGGCGCAGAGCGGCGCGCCGCTGCTTTCCGCCTTCCGTGAAGACTTTGCCACTGACCAGTACGGCGGGCTGCTGGCGCTGAGCGCGCTGGTGTACCGCGCGCTCAGCCCGGATGCGCAGCGTCCATATTTGATCGTCATCCTGGGGGCGCTGGCGGCCGCGGCCGGCCTGCCGTTTTATTACCGCGCGCTGCGCGAGCGCTGGAACGCGGGTGTGGCGACCGCGGCCGGATGGATGCTGGCGCTGTACCCGGATGCGCTGCTGCTGGGCGCGTCGCAAATGCGCGAGCCGTTCCTGATCGGTCTGACGGGCGTGGCCTTCTGGGGCGTGGTGGCCTGGCCGCGCGGGCCGCGCTGGGCCGCGGCGATGCTGCTGACCAGCCTGGGGCTGATGGCGCTGTTTTCATCCAAGATCGTGCTGCCGGTGGCGGGCGTGCTGGCCGGCTGGCTGTTCCTCGATCACCTGTATGACCGGCTGCCGCGCCGCGCGCGCATAGCCGTATGGGCAGGGTTGGGTGCGGCCGGGCTGCTGGTGGCGTACCTGTTCTGGGAGTGGTTTGCCGCCGCGCTGTTCTGGGATTTGCGCCAGATCCAGGCCACGTCCGGGCTGGGCGAAAAAGCGGTGGCCGAGATCGGCGAGGTTTTCCGGCCGGTGTTTTACACCATCTATGGCATCGCGCGACCGCTGCTGCCGGCTGCGCTGGCCGCCACGCGCCCGCCGTGGATATGGAAGGTGATCGATGTTTCGCGCGCGGCGGGCTGGTACGCGCTGGCCCCGCTGCTGCTGTACAGCTTCTGGACGGTATGGAAAGAGCGCCCGCGCGAGCGGCGGCGCGCGCTGCTGTGGTTCGCGGCCGCCGCGCTGGCCTGGCTGGTGATCTCCTCGGCGCGCGCCGGAGGCGACCAGTGGGATAACCCGCGCTACCGCGCCATCTTCCTGCCGTGGATGGCGCTGCTGGCGGCCTGGGCGCTGCGCCGCGCGCTGGAACTGCGCGACGCCTGGCTGGCGCGCTGGCTGGTGGTCGAAGCCATCTTCCTGGGTTTCTTCACGCAGTGGTACCTCACGCGCTACTACCCGGCCCTGGGCTGGAGCAAGATGCCTTTCTGGCGTTACCCGGCCTGGATTTTGGGTCTCAGCGCGGTGGTGCTCGGCGGCGGGTGGGCCTGGGAGCGGTGGCAGAAGTCGCGGCATGTTCGGGGGATGAAAAGCATCACGAATAGCCCGAAAAAAGGCGAATAACGCGAAATTTTTCTGGCAAGCCATTCGATGCTGATTCGCTTGCCAACAAAATTCCCCATTTTGTTTCTCTTCCGCCTGAAACAAGTTACGCCTGCCTGCGTTAACCTGTACATAGGCTCTATTACTGTCGTTACTGCTGCCTGCCAGCCGGTTTTCCATTATCGACAAATAATTTCATATTTCCTGGAGGTGCATATCGGGGATATCTATTCCTGCGCCTGTTTTGCCGACCATTGTTCCTTCATTGAGGCTTTCTTACATCCGAAAGGCAAATTTGATGAAAACCCTGTTCCGTGTTTTGATCACGTTGATCATTGCTGCCGGGCTGCTGGCTCCATCGGCGGCGGCCTTTGCGCAGGATGCCGGCCCGGGCTGCGTTACCACCAACGGGCGCACCATCTGCGCGCCGGACGGCGCTTCGGGCGACGAAATTGACGCCCAGGCGAGCGCCAATTTCAAGCTGGCCTATTCCAAGACGCTCAAGGGCGGCTACGTGGCCCACGGCGTGGCCATGCGCAACCTGGGCTACGGCACCATCACCGTGAATGATGTGCCCGCCGGGGCTAAGGTGGTGAAGGCCTACCTGGTATGGTCGCTGATGGCTCCGGCCAAGATGACCGGGTTCTACTACAACAAGGGCAAGATCAACGGCTCGAGTATCACCGGCTCGCTGGTCGCTACTGCCAAAAATCCAGCCTGGCCGGTTGCTACCTATGGCTCCGTGCCGGTGTGGAGCTACCGCGCGGATGTGACCGGCAAGATGAAGAAGGGTGGCAACGGCACGTATGCCCTCACCGGTTTCGCTTCCGGGCTGAAGGACGGCAGTGATCCTTACACGATTACCCCGGTTGCGCCTGCGCTGGACGGCGCCACACTGATCATTATCTTCTCCAAGTCAAATTATCCCAACACCACGATCAAGCTGTACAACGGCGCGATCACCGTGAACGAGAATGAAACGCCCAACGTGCGCCAGGCAGTCACCGGGATGAACGTCAGGAACCTGCCCGGCCTCGCGCAGGCCACGTTCTTCGGCGCCGATGGCTACAGCTTATCCAAAACCAAGCCGGAGACGCGTTTCTTCGAGGAGCCGCTGGACGCGGTAACCTGGGAAGGCAAGAGCGTACCGGACGGACTGGGCGTTATCTGGCCGATGGGCAACACCTGGGACAGCGTTACGACGGATCTGACCGGCTTCGTGGAGCCGTATGACAACGAATTCTGGTTCACCGTCACCGCAGGAAGCACGCCTTTCGTTTGGGAAGGCCTGGTGGTTTCCTACGCCAGTGGCGACCAGGACAGCGACGGCGACAAGCTGAAAGACAGCTGGGAGTTGTTTGGCATCAACGGGCTGAACCTGCCGGAAATGGGCGCAAACCCGCTGCACAAAGACCTGTTCGTCGAAGCCGACTACATGACCGGCGCCGGCCACGATCACCTGCTGGACGAAGCCCACCTGGATGATATTGTCCAAACGTTCAGCGAAGCTCCGGTGAGCAACCCGGACGGGACAAAAGGCATCAATATCCACATCGACACCGGTGGCGCAGTGTATGGGTCGGAAACTGAAGTAGAACGCTTTGACCTGGGCGGCGGTAACGGGGTTGCGGAAGATGAATATTTAGGAACGTTAACAGCCACGTACGATTATGACTGGAGCGAATTCCAGGCAATCAAAGACGACGATAACTTCGCCTGGAACCGGGTTGGTATCTTCCACTACGCGATCTTTGCCCACAACCTTGCTTTCGAAATGGGCTCTACCTCTGGCATCTCGCGCAATGGCTGGCCGGACAAGTACTTCGTCAAAGGCGCCACGGACTTCATCATCTCGATGGGCGGCTGGGCGAGCATGGGCGATCAGGATGAGCGCGAAGGCACCTTCGTGCACGAGCTGGGCCACAACCTGGGGCTGCGTCACGGCGGCAATGACCACGTGAACTACAAGCCCAACTACTTCAGCGTGATGAACTACTTCTACCAGACCTGGGGCGTTGGCCGGGATGGCGGCTGGCACTACGATTATTCGCGCATCGCCCCGACGATCACCGAAACGAAAATGAGCGAGGCCAAGGGTATCCCAGGCATTGGCGAGTATATTGTCCGCTGGGTCTGCCCGTTTGAAGATCCGGATAATCCCGGGTACATGGCAACAGGCGCAACCTTGACCGGTGGGCCAATTGACTGGAACTGCAATGGCTACCTGGATAAGGGGTATAAGCGCCTGGATGTCAACTACGATGGGCGTTCCACCACCCTCAAGACGCAGAACAACTGGGCCAACATCACCTTCGCGGGCGGCGGCATCATCGGCTACCCCAGCCTGGTCAGCTCACAGGCGGTTGAGAGCCTGATGGTCACCAGGCCTACCGGCTGCCTGACCTCTGAGGATGCGCAGAAGTTCGACAAAGAAGGGTTCTACGGGGTGACGCCGTAAGGCATCCGTCCCACACCGTAACTACCCAGGCGAGCGCCCCCGCGCTCGCCTGGGTTTCTTTTTCGCGTCTTGAACCTGTATTTTCCGTAACCCTGACCCCCGGCCAAACCCGCGAAACCCTGCGGGAACACATCCTAGCTTTTTGCGTCATAATGGTAAGGCTATCAGCCTTAATGGTAGAAAGGATCAACCGATGAGAATCACATGGATTTTTCTATTCCTGGCAGTACTGCTGGCAGGCTGCGCCGGGCCTTCCGCCGCGCCCGGGTCTCCCACGGAGCCAACCGCCGGTCCGCCCGCCGCGCAGGAACCGTCATCGCACCCGGCAGTGGGTACCGCGCGCCCGGGTGGCAGCGGGCCGGGGATCAGCTACGAGGAGAACCTGCGTATTAACCCGCCGGCGGTGCAGAACCTGACCGCCGCGGTTCAGGCAGATGGCATCCTGCTCACCTGGGATGCGCCGCCAGCGGTGAGCGTGCCGCACAGCTACAGCGACAATATCCTGGGCTACCGCGTCTACCGCCGCGCGCAGGGCTCGGTGCTCAGCGACCGCGCGCTGCTGGCCGAGACGGATGAAACGCGCTACCTGGATGCCAGCGCCGAGCCGGGGGTGGAATATTTTTACACCGTCACCGCGCTGAACGAGCGGAACCTGGAATCCAGCCGCGCGGATGAGGTTTCCGCGACGCGCTAAATCACAACGACGGTCTTTAACGCATGAACATATCCAACAACTTGGATTGGGACGAACGGCTGCGCTCGCTGGCGGACGAAGTGCTGGCGGACGCCGGCGCGCCGGGAGCGGCGGTGGCCTTGATGGTGGATGGGCGGATGGCGGCGCAAGTGGCCGCCGGTTTTCGCGACCTGGAACGCCGCGTGCCGCTGGCACAAGACGCGCGCTTTTATATCTACAGCAATACCAAGACGCTGATCGCCGCGCTGGTGCTGCGGCTGGCCGAAGCCGGCCGCCTGGCGCTGGAAGCGCCTTTCCAGAAGTACCTGCCGGAAATCGCGCTGGAGACGCCGGTGAGCGTGCGGCGGCTGCTCAATCACAGCGGCGGCATCCCCGATTACGGCGGGCTGCCGGCTTACTACGCGGCAGTGCGAGCGCACCCCGGCCGGCCGTGGAGCGACGCCGAGTTCCTGGCGGCCACGCTGGGGCAGGGGCTGGCCTACCCGCCCGGCGCGGGCTGGGGCTATTCCAACATCGGTTACCTGTTATTACGCCGGCTGGCCGAGCGCATCAGCACGCAGCCGCTGGCGGATGCGCTGCGCGAAGCACTGTTCGCGCCGCTGGGGCTGGATGGTTGCTTTGTGGCGCGCGGCCTGGAAGACGCCGCCCTGCTGACCCCCGCCTCCAGCGCCTTTTTCACCCGCGGCGCGCTGGAAGACGTGCGCCAGGTCTACCACCCCGGGTGGGTGTCGCATGGCGTGGTGGCTGCAACCGCGCCGGAGCTGGCGCGGCTGCTGGATGGCATCCTGGGCGGGGCGCTGCTCAGCTCGGGTTCACGCGCGGCCATGCTCGATGCGCTGGACGTGCCGGTGCAGCACCCGCTGTTCCGCCAGCCGGGCTACGGCCTGGGGCTGATGGTCGACCGGCAGTCGCGCTTTGGGCTGCTGGCAGGGCATGGCGGCGGGGGGCCGGGGTATTCGGCCGGGGCGTTTTGCCTGCCGCACGCCGGCGGCCACCGCGTCACCGCGGCGGCGCTGGTCAACAGCGATGCCGGCGACGCCGGGCAGCTCCTGGCGCACCGCGCGCTGATGCTGGCCGCAGAGATGCTGGCATCGGCTTAACCGGGACCAGGCGTTGCGATAGCCTTCAGCCGTTCGCTTGTTTGCCGGTCAGGTCTTTGTCTTCCATTTCCCAGGCGTGATCGAGCGTGTGATAAGCGGTGTGGCGAATCAGGTAGCGGAGCGGCCATTTGCCGGCACGCTTGCCCAGCGAATGATAATCCCGTATGGCGTTGCAATACGCATCGCGATGCGCTTGCAGCCCCTCGTCCGTCAGCAGCGCATCTTCGGGGGTGAGCACGCCGAGGCCCTTTGCCCAGTCCCGCTCGTTGGCAAAGATATGGCGGACGATGCGCTCCCGATCTCGCCCGCCGCCGCGCGGGCCCTTCTGTAATTCAGCCGACACGCGTGAACGAACACCGTCGAAAAACGCCCAGCATGCCTGCATCAGCACCAATTCACGCTCCAGGGCTTCGGCCGGCGCGGCTTGTTGGTCGAAGCTCGAAAACGCGAACGAAATCCCCCAGAAGTCGGTTGAGCCCGTGCCCGCATAGTGCTCAACCACGTCAACGGATGGGTCGGCCGCAAACGTATCCCCCAACCCTGCCAGCCTGGCTACCGGTTCATACCTGGGAAGGTAGGAGCGCAGGCGTTCGATCGCCGCGTCGGCGCTGGTCGCCCCGCGTTCGAGACCAGGCCAGTCTGGCGCTACCGCCACTACCCTCTTGCCCCTGGGGCCGGTTTCTAGCATCACCCGCATTTGGTTTGCCACAACTCCTCCGATCATAAGGATTTCTGCCGGTCCACCTCTTTCATCGTGCGCTGGTTGAGATTGTATTCAATGCGTATGCGAATTTCAATAGGCTCGATAAGGTTCTTGCGGGGGCGTCTCCGTTTCTCGCAACTTATACAAAACCTATTGCAATTCGTCAATTCGCGGCGTATGATATTTCTACTAATCGGATAAAAAATGCCTACAACATAGAAATATAGCGCGCCATCGCGCGCTTCGCGAAGGGGGGTGATCGATCATTCGCGGAACCTGATTTCCACCATCCTGGTTGATTGCTACCCGCCGGCGTTCCGGCCGATCGGGTTTGTACTTTTCGCCTGTGTGGCGAGACCTTATCGCATTACCAGTCATTGACCATTGCATAAAGGGGTTCAGATGAACAAGCTATTGCGTGTTCTGTTGGTGGCTCTGGTAGCGGCCGGCCTGCTCGTTCCGCAGGTAGCCGTATTTGCGCAAGATGGCGCGCCGGGGTGCGTGGCCGGCGCCATTGTCGAAGGCTGCGACACCCCCTCGGGTGGCGCGGGCAGCGTGAGCGCCGAAGCCACGGCCGGGTTTAAGTCCGTGTATTCTAAGACGCTCAACGGCGGCTATGTGGCGCACGGCGTGGGCATGCGCAACACCGGCTACGGCACCATCGTAGTTGATGATATCCCGGCCGGCTCGAAGGTGACCAAAGCTTACCTGTTCTGGGCGGTCATCGGCCCGGCAAAACTGCCCGGGTTTACCTACAACAAAGGCCGCATCAACGGCTCGTTGATTACCGGCTCGCTGGTGGGCGTGGCGTCTAATCCCAACTGGTTCGCGCCGGGCTACGGCTACCCGCCCACCTGGGCTTACCGCTCGGATGTGACCGGCAAGATGAAAAAGGGCGGCAACGGCACCTATGCCCTGACCGCTTTTGCATCCGGCAGCACCAGCGGCGGCGACCCGTGGACTGGCACGCAGGTGCCACCCTTCCTGGAAGGCGCGACCCTGGTGATTGTTTACTCGAACAGCAACTCGCCGAAAACCACGGTCAAGATCATGAACGGAGCGGCTTCCACCAGTTATGATGACGCGGCGCAACTGCACCTCAATGTGCCGGGGCTGAACGCCACCGGCCTGACCGGGCTTTCCAAAGCCACGTTCATCGGTGCGGATGGACAAAGCTCGGTGGAAACTGGCAGCCATTTCTTCACCAGCCTGCTGGAAGGCGTGGGGTGGGATGGGCTCAGCGTGCCCAATGCCACCGGGAGCAATTATTCGCAGGGCAACCTGTGGGATACCGCTACGGTGGACCTGACCTACCTGATCGACCCGCCCGAGCCGGATTTCTGGTTCAGCACCCAGGGCGATAGCGACATTATCGTGTGGGTAGCCCAGGTGGTGGCGTACGCTACCGGCAACCAGGACAGCGACAAGGATAAACTGAAGGACGGCTGGGAGCTGCATGGCGTGGACGGCGTGGACCTGCCCGGCTTTGGCGCCGACCCGCTGCACAAGGACCTGTTTATCGAAGCCGACTACATGAACGGGCACGACCACCTGTTGGACGCGGCCCACCTGCGCGACATCGTCAATGTGTTCGCCGATGCACCGGTCAGCAATCCTGATGGCACCACCGGTATCAACATCCATATTGACACCGGCGGCGCGGCCACCGGCTCGCCCGCCGGCACACTGGCACAGTTCAACCTGGGCGGTGGTAACGCCCTGGCGGAAGATACCAACCTTGGCACATCCTTCTCTAACGGCGATTACAACTGGGACGAGTTCCAGGCGCTGAAGAACGTCAATTTCAGCAGTAATCGCATCGGTATCTTCCATTACATGATCTTCGCGCATAACCTGGCGCCATCTTTCGGTACGGTATCCGGCATCTCGCGCAACGCCAACAGCGATTCTCAGTTTGTCAAGGGCGCAACGGACTTCATCGTTTCGATGGGCGGCTGGACGAGCGGCGGCACGCAGGACCAGCGCGAAGGCACGTTCATCCACGAGCTGGGGCATAACCTGGGCCTCCGGCACGGCGGCAATGATCACAGTAATTACAAGCCCGGTTACCTGAGCGTGATGAACTACTACTACCAGACCTGGGGCGTGTATCGCGATGGCACCTGGGGCCACTATGATTACTCGCGCTTCCTGACTCCGGCGCTCAACGAGAAATCGCTCAAGGAAACGGCCGGGCTAGGCCCGCTGGCCGCGGGCTATGGCCTGCGCTGGTGGTGCTCGTCTGGCGGGTATGATGCCGACAGCAGCAGCAGCGCTCCCGTCGACTGGAACTGCAATGGCGTCTATAACGGCGGCACGGTTAAGGCGGATATCAACGGAGATGGCAAGTTCACGACGTTGAAATCGCAGAACAACTGGGCCAGCATCACCTTTGGCGGCGGTGGCATCATTGGCACTGGCGCCAGCAGCGGCCAGTCGGTGGACGCGCTGATGGTGACCAAAAGCCCGCTGTGCCTCACCGAGGAAGACGCGCTGCGCATTTCAGAGACAGCGCCGGCCGTCGTGCCGTAAGCGTAACGGCAGCGTTCAACCCACAGGGCGCGGCTGTAACGGCCGCGCCCTGTTTTGCTGCGCCGCAGCGGCGCAAAACGGCTGTGATATAATCTGGGCGTACTGGCTCCCCGCCGGCGGAACGTTAACCCGTGCCGCCTGCACCCGCCATTCCCAGTGCGTGGAGATTCCCGTGAAGCTTTCCGTGGTTGTCCCCGTTTATAACGAGCAGGAAAACCTGCCCATCCTGCACGCGGCTATTCACCAGGCGCTCGACCCGCTCGAGATCGCCTGGGAAGTGATCCTGGTGGATGATGGCAGCAAAGACCGCAGCCCGCAGGTGCTGGAAGAGCTGGCCGCCGCTGACCCCGCGCACGTGCGCGTGCTGGAGCTGCGCCGCAACTTTGGGCAGACCGCCGCTATTGCCGCCGGGATCGACCATTCGTGCGGAGAGATCGTGGTGCTGATGGACGCCGACATGCAGAACGACCCGGCCGATATCCCCATGATGCTGCAAAAAATCGAGGAAGGCTACGACGTGGTCAGCGGCTGGCGCATCAAGCGCCAGGACACCTTCATCACGCGCACGTTGCCATCGCACATGGCCAACTGGATGATCTCGCGCGTCACCGGGGTGCGGCTGCACGATTACGGCTGCACGCTCAAGGCCTACCGCCGCGAAGTAATCACCGGGTTCCGGCTGTACGGTGAGATGCACCGCTTCATTCCGGTGTACGCCAATTCGGTGGGGGCGCGCCTGCTGGAAGTGAAAGTGCGCCACCACCCTCGCAAGTTCGGCAAGGCCAAGTACGGGCTGGAGCGCACCTTCAAGGTGATCCTCGACCTGTTTACGGTCAAGTTCCTCAACAGTTACGCCAACAAGCCGATCTACCTGTTCGGCGGGGCGGGGATGGGGCTGATTATGGCCAGCCTGGCGGTGCTGGTATTCCTGTTTATTCGCAGAATTTTCTACCAGGTCGCGGTCAGCAACTCGCCGCTGTTTATCGTGGCGACGATGGTGCTGATCATGGGCTTCCAATCCATCCTGATGGGGTTGATCGCCGAGCTGCTGGTGCGCACCTACCACGAATCGCAGGGCAAACCCACCTACACCGTGCGCAAAGCGCTGAATATGCAGCCGGAAATACTGGAAGAAGATATTGCCCATGCGCGTTCTGGTATTCTGCCATGAGTACCCGCCGGTAGGCGGCGGGGGCGGGCGCGTGGCCCAGGACCTGTGCCAGGGGCTGGCGCGGCGCGGCCACCAGGTGCGCGTGCTGACCGCCGCCTGGGGCGACCTGCCGCGCCGCCAGGATGACACCGGGGTAGAGGTGCTGCGGCTGCCTTCGCTGCGCCGCGAGCCGTTCCGCGCCGGGCTGGCAGCCATGGCGGGTTATGCCTGGGCCGCGTTTTGGGCCGGCTGGAAGCACATACGCGCGTGGAAACCGGACGTAATGCACGTGCACTTCGCCGTGCCGGCCGGCGCGCCGGCCTGGCTGCTGAGCCGGCTGACCGGCGTGCCCTACGTGCTCACCGCGCACCTGGGTGACGTGCCCGGGGGCACGCCCGAAAAAACCGGGCGCTGGTTCCGGCTGATCTACCCATTCACCCCGCCCATCTGGCGCGGGGCGGCGCGCGCCGTGGCCGTCAGCGGGTTCACCTGCGAGCTGGCGCTGCGCCATTACCCCGTGCCGGTGCAGGTGATTTTCAACGGCGTGGACCTGGACGCGCTCGACCCGGGCGAGATTCACGTTCACCAGCCGCCGCGCATCGTTTTTGCCGGGCGGTTTATGGCGCAGAAAGATCCGCTGCAGGTGATCCGCGCGCTGGATGCGGTGCGCGACCTGCCCTGGCAGTGCGCCATGTTGGGCGACGGCCCCCTGCGCCCTGCTGTCCAGGCCGAGGTCGAGCGCCTGGGGCTGCGCGAGCGGGTCGAGCTGCCCGGCTGGGTGCCGCCGGAAGACGTGCTGCGCTGTTTCCGCGATAGCGACATCCTGTTCATGCCGTCGCTGTCGGAAGGGCTGCCGGTGGTGGGGGTGCAGGCCATGGCGCTGGGCCTGGCGCTGGTGGTCAGCCGGGTGGGCGGCTGGAGCGACCTGGTGCAGCCGGGAGAGAACGGCGAGATGGTGACCTCCGGCGACAGCGCCGGTTTTGCCGCCGCGCTGCGCCACCTGCTCAGCGACCCGGCGGCGCTGCTGGCGGCGCGCCGGTCTGGCCGCGCGCTGGCGCGCAACTTTGACCTGGAAAGCATCGTGGCGGCATACGAAGATGTGCTGGCGCGCGCCGCGAAGAACGAGAGCATGCCGTGATCGAAATCCCCTACGTCACACTGACTGAAGCCGTGATCACCCGCGCCGCGCGCACGCCGGACGCGGTCAGCGTTATCTTCCAGAATGACGACGGCAGCGAAAACACGATCACCGCGGGCGAATTTCACGCGCGCAACCAGGCCTATGCCGCGGCATTGCGCGCGGCCGGCGTGGGGCCGGGCGACCTGGTGATTTTGGTGCTGAAGCACAGTGAGACGCTGCTTTCTGCCTTCTGGGGCGCAATGTACCTGGGCGCGATTGCTTCAATCTTTCCCTTCCTGACCGAAAAGCTGGACCCGCAGCTCTACCAGCAGCGGGTGAAGGCGCTGGTGACCCAGGAAGAGGCGCGCGCGGTGATTACCTTCCCCGAGTTCCACGCCGAGTTGAGCGTGCTGCTGTCTGACACCGGCTGCCGCGTGTTAAACAGCGACGCGGTGAACGCCGCGCCGGCGGCCGGAGCGGAGATTGGACCCGCGGCCGCAGGCGCGGAAAGCATCGCTTTCCTGCAGCACTCCAGCGGCACCACCGGTTTGCAAAAGGGCGTGGCGCTGGCGCATGGCGCGGTGCTCAACCAGGTGCGCGCCTACGGGCAGGCGATTGACCTGCGCCAAGGCGACGTGGTGGTGAGCTGGCTGCCGCTGTACCACGACATGGGGCTGATCGCCGGGTTTGTGATGCCGCTGGTGGCGGGCGTGCCGCTGGTGCTCATGTCGCCGTTCACCTGGGTGCGCAGCCCGAAGCTGCTGATGCAGGCGGTCAGTGCGCACCGCGGCACGCTGGCCTGGCTGCCAAATTTTGCCTACAATCATTCGGTGCGCGGCATCCGCGAGCGCGACATGCAGGATTTGGACCTTAGCAGCCTGCGCATGGTGATCAACTGCTCCGAGCCGGTGCGCAACGACAGCCAGCAGATGTTCCTCGAGCGCTTTGCGCCTTACGGGC
Organism: Longilinea sp.; assembly: GCA_039810245.1. Lineage (GTDB taxonomy): Bacteria > Chloroflexota > Anaerolineae > Anaerolineales > Anaerolineaceae > CALDSL01. Next base: position 135,327 of record JBDHWQ010000008.1, read on the forward strand.
TGCGCGAGAGCGCGCTGGCGGCGTGCTACGCGATGGCCGAAAACACCTTCGCGGTGACACAAACCCGCCCGGGTGAGCCGCCGCGCGTCGACTGGGTGGTGACCGGCGCACTGCAAAGCGAGCGCCGCGCCGTGCCCGGCCTGCTGGAAGAAAGGACCGGCGCGGACGTCAACGTACTGACGCCGATGGTGAGCTGCGGCGCGCCGATTCCGGGTACGGATGTGCGCATCGTGAATGAAGCCCGCCAGCCGCTGCCCGAGCGCCAGGTGGGCGAGGTGGCGCTGCGCAGCAACTGCATGTTGAGCAGCTACTACCACCGCGAGGACGCCACCGCCGCGGCCCTGCAGGACGGCTGGTACTTCACCGGCGACATCGGCTACCTGGCGGATGGCGAGCTATATATTTCCGGCCGTAAGAAAGATATGATCATTGTGGGTGGCAAAAACATCTTCCCGCAGGACCTGGAAGCGCTTGCTAACGGCGTGCCGGGGCTGTACCCGGGGCGCAGCGTGGCTTTTGGCATCAACGACGAGCGCCTGGGGTCGGAAGCGGTGGTGATGGTGTGCGAGCTGGAAGACGAAAACACCGGCGCAGACGCGCGCGCCGAGATCGAGCGCGAGCTGCGCCAGCGCGTGGTAAAGCAGACCGAGATCGCGCTGGGCGACGTGCTCCTGGTGGGCGGGCGCTGGCTGATCAAGACGTCCAGCGGCAAGATTGCGCGCAACGACAACCGCCAGAAGTATTTCGAGCACAAGGCGCAGGCCGGGTAAAGCGCGCGCATGGGAACCGGCGCGATCGCCTGGGTGCGGAGCGAATGGGCGCGGCTGCGTGATAACAAGCTGATCGCCAATGCCAGCGTGTATATTTCGGGCAGCTTTGTGCAGCGCGCCTTTGAGTTCCTGCTCATCCCGCTGTGGACCAGCTACCTGAGCACCGCCGACTATGGCATCGTCGGGGCGATGACCTCGTACAGCTCGATTATTTTCAACGTGCTGCTGCTGGGCCTGTCGGGAGCAATCACGCGCAAGTATTACGAGTACCTGGACGATCCTGAGGAGCGCCGGCGCTATATCAGCACGGTGGCAGTGTTCCAGATCGTGGCGGCTTTCGCGTTCACCTTCCTGCTCGACAGGCTAGGCCCGATCATCTGGGCGGCCATGCGGCTGGAGAACATCCCCTTCGATCCGTACGTGCGGTTGATGATCTGGTGGTCTTACCTGCGCACGCTGATCCAGATCCCCATGTCGCTGTACCAGACCCAGCAGCGCGCGGGAAGGTATATGTGGGTGCAGTACAGCACCTTCCTGGCCAACGTGGGGCTGGCGCTGCTGCTGGTGGTGGGGCTGCGGCAGGGCGCAGCCGGGCAGATGTGGGCCAACTTCCTGGCGGCGCTGGCGGTGGGGTTGACCTTCACCGTGCTGATGCTGCGCGAGTGGTTCGTGGCCGCTTTCGTCTGGAAGTACGTGCGTTCGGCGCTGGCTTACGGGCTGCCGCTGGTGGTGCAGGCCGTCACCGGCTGGACCATTAACCAGGCCGGGCGGGTGATTTTGCAGTGGAACGTCAGCCTGAGCGAGCTGGGTGTGTACACGCTGGGCTACAACCTGGGCCTGGTGATGAACGTGCTGGTGATGGCCATCTACCAGGCATGGATGCCGTTCTACTTCCGCATGATGGAAAAAGACCTTAACCCTAACCGCTCGATGCGGCGCATCGTCAGCATTTACATCGCGCTGCTGGGGGGCATCTGCCTGCTGGGAATCCTGTACGCGGGCGATATCGTGCACCTGCTGGTACCGGAGAAGTATTACCCGGCCGTGCCCTACGTGGGGCCGGTGCTGTTGGGCTACTTCTTTTCGGGCCTGTATTATTTCGCCATTTCCCCGGCGTATTTCTACAAAAAGACGCGGCTGGTACCGCTGCCCACCGGCTTTGCCGCGGCGGTCAACGTGGCGCTCAACCTGTACGCCATCCCGCGCTGGGGTGGCATCGGCTCGGCATGGGCCACCCTGGTCACCTACGCGCTGCTGATGCTCACCGCGCTGGCGGTGGGGCAGCGCTACCAACGCGTGGATTACCCCTTTGGGCGTTACCTGCTGGTGCTGGGCCTGCTGACCGGGGCGATCTTCTTTGCCGCGCTGTTCACCCCGCTGACGCTGGGTGGGCTGGTGGCCAAAACCCTGGCGCTGCTGGTTTACGCGGCCGCGGCGGGCGGGCTGCTGCTCTACCCGGCGCTGCGCCGCAGGCCGGGCGCGGATATGCAGCCGTGAGCGCCCGGTTGGCGTTGTACGTCACGCTGTACCCGCAGGCTTTTCCCTACTTTGCGGACTGGTTCCGCTCGCTGCGCGCGCAGACCGACAGGGACGTGGATGTGTGGATCGGGCTGGACCGCGCCGCGCCGGAAAACGCCTGGGAGCTGGCCGGTGAGCGCTTTGACTTTACACCGGTGGCGGCCGGCCCGGAGATGAGCGTGGCCGGGCTGCGCCAGAAAGTCTTTGCGCAGATGGCGGAGCAGTACGAGGGCGTGATCTTCACTGACCCGGACGACTGGATGCTGCCCGAGCGGGTGGCGCAGGCGCGCGCCGACCTGGAGCGCTGGGACGCGGTGGCGTGCGCCATGCGCATTGTGCGCACCGATGGGCGCGATTTGGGGCGGACGTTCACCCTGCCGGCCGGGGCGGTGCTGGAAGAGGGGCTGCTGGAGCGCAACGTATTTGGCCTGTCCAATACCGCTTACCGCAGCGACCTGCTGCGCCGGCTGCTGCCTATTCCGGATGGCATCGTGCTGGTGGACTGGCTGCTGGCGGCGCGCGCCTGGGCGCTGGGCGCGCGGTTGGGCTTTCAGCCGCGTGAGTTGATGGCTTACCGCCAGTACGAGCAGAATACGGCGCGGGTGCTGCCGCCGTTCAACAAGGCGCACGTGCAGCGCGGGATCGAGCTGGTGCTGGAGCATTACGCGCGCATGCTGGCCTGGCCGATGCTGCCCGCCGCGGCGCGGGAGCGGTTGCAGGCAGCGGATGCACGCTCGCGGGGGTTCGCGGCCTGGTTTGCGGACGGCGCGCACCAGGCGGAGTACCTGACCGCGCTCAACGCGCTGCCCGGCGGGCACATCTGGTGGGATTTCGTCGCCCACCCGGCGCTGGCGGGTTTGTGGAATCGCCAAACATAAAGCGAGTGTTTATCTCGTTCGCGCGTCCCTTCGGACATGGGAATGAGATGGCAACCCAACCTGCCAGAGCTGACGCCCGGGAAATGGCAAAACGATGGCCTGAGAAGGGGTGTTATAATAAGCCATCCGGCGGTGGAGAATTTAAAGGATGCGCTCTCAGGTGGATGTTGAAGCCCGTTTACAACAACTGATTATCCCGGCGACATTATCGGTGCTGGAGGCAGTCGAAGTGATGGACCGCTGCGGCAGCGCCAGCCTGCTGGTATGCGACGCGGAGCGCCGCCTGCAAACCGTGCTGGCGGCCGGGGATGTGCGCGAAGCAATGCTGCGCGGCGAGCCGCTAAACCAGCCGTGCAGTCAGGTGGCGGCATCCGCGCCATTGACTGCGATGCACCCGGTGAGCGCGGAAGACGAGCGCCGGCTGGCGGAATATGTTACGCGCGATTCCGCCGACCTGATCCCGGTGGTGGATGGAGATGGTCGCGTGGTGGACGTGTACCTGCGCGCCGACCTGGCGCATAATGACCGCGCGCCGCTTTCGGCGGTGATCATGGCTGGCGGCTCGGGGGTGCGGCTGCGCCCGCTGACCGATTCCCTGCCCAAGGTGATGCTGCCAGTGGGCGGGCGCCCGCTGCTGGAAATCACCATAGGCCGGCTGCGCGACGCCGGTATCCGCCACATCTATATCTCCACGCATTATTTGGGCGACAGGATTATCCAGGCCATCGGCGATGGCAGCCAGTTTGGCGTGCAGATTGAATACCTGCACGAAGATATGCCGCTGGGCACAGCCGGCGGGCTGAGCCTGATTGGCGCGGCCAGCGAGCCGCTGCTGGTGATCAACGGCGATATCCTCACCCGGCTGGATTTCCGCGCCATGTTTGCCTTTCACTGTCGCCATGGCGCGGCGCTGAGCCTGGGCGTGCGTACCTGCGCGTTCCAGATCCCCTACGGCGTGGTGGATTGCAGCGGGGTAGAGATCAGCGGGGTGCGCGAAAAGCCGGTCATTGGTCTGACGGTCAATGCCGGCGTGTACCTGCTCGATCCGGTCGCGCAGCAGCTCATCCCCCAGGGCCAGCGCCTGGATATGCCCGACCTGGTCAATATGCTGGTGGAGCATGGGCAGCACGTGGTGAAATTCCCGATTATCGAGTACTGGCAGGATATTGGCCAGCACGCGGATTACGAAAAAGTGCAACGCGACGTTCAGGACGGCAGGGTACAGGCATGAGCTGGAACGGAAAAAAGGTGCTGGTCACCGGGGCAGGCGGGTTTATTGGCAGCCACCTGGCCGAGCGGCTGGTGGAGCTGGGCGCCAGTGTGCGCGCCCTGGTGCATTACAACGCGCTGGGCTCGTGGGGCTGGCTGGACGGCTCGCCGCTGGCGCGGGATATGGAAATCCTGGCCGGCGACGTGCGCGACCGTGAGAGCGTGCGCGTGGCTATCCAGGGCAGCGAGGTGGTCTTCCATTTGGCGGCGCTGATCGCCATACCATATTCCTATGTGGCGCCGGCCTCGTACGTGGAGACGAACATCAACGGCACGCTGAACATCCTGCAGGCGGCGCGGCACGCGGGCGTGGCGCGGTTGGTGCACACTTCCACCAGCGAGACCTACGGCACGGCGCGCTACGCGCCCATTGACGAGGATCATCCGCTGCACGGGCAGTCGCCCTACGCGGCCAGCAAGATTGGCGCGGATAAGATGGCCGAGGCGTTCTTCTGCTCGTTCAACGTGCCGCTGACCATCGTGCGCCCGTTTAACACCTTTGGGCCGCGCCAGTCGGTGCGCGCGGTCATCCCCACCATCATCACCCAACTGCTGGTAGGCAATGAGCTGCGCATGGGCAACCTGTACCCCACCCGCGACCTGAATTACGTGTCGAACACGGTGGAAGGCTTCCTGCGCGCCGCGCAGACCGACGCGGCGCTGGGGCAGGTGATCAACCTGGGTTCGGGGCGTGAGATCAGCATTGGCGAGCTGGCCGAGAAGATCGCGGCGATGATCGGCGTGGAGCTGCGGCTGCACAAAGACGCGCAGCGCGTGCGCCCCGAAAAGAGCGAGGTGGAGCGGCTGATCGCTGACAATTCGCTGGCCAAAAAGCTTTTGGACTGGGAGCCCGAGGTCAGCCTGGAACAGGGGCTGGAGCGCACGATTACCTGGGCGCGCGAGCACACCGTCAAGCGCCGCTCGGATGCGTATATCATCTAAAGCTGGAGCCGGATAGCTGTGAGAATTGCCTATGTATCGCTGCACTGGCCGCGCGCCAAAAGCAGCGGGGTTGGAAAAAAGATCGACCAGCAGATGCGCGCGTGGCAGAACGCCGGACACGAGGCGCTGCTGTTCATGCACATGCACCCGCCGCGCGATTCCGAGCCGCTGGTGGAAGGCGAGCGCTTCGTCTACCTGCTGGCCGGCATGCTGCGCACCGAGTTGGAGCGCAGCCGCGCTATGCGCCGGCTGGTGGCCGCCGTGCGCCATTACCGCCCGGATATCATCTACCTGCGCTCGGCGATTTACACTTATCCGGCCCACCAGTTAGCATCTATCGCCCCGGTGGTGATGGAATTCAACACCAATGAGCTCAGCCAGCATGGTTACCTGGGGCGCTTTTACCGCGCCTACAGCCAGCTCACGCGCGGGCTGCTGATCGGCCGCGCCAGTGGGTTTGTGAGCATTTCGGATGAAATCGCTGCCAGCCCGGAGCTGGCGCGCACCGGCTGCCCGTCGGTGACGATTGGCAACAGCTACGATGTAGAAGAAGCGCAGCCGCTGCCCGCGCCCAATAACGCCGCCCCGCGGCTGGCCTTCGTTGGCTCGTCGGGCAACGTGTGGCACGGGGTGGAAAAGCTGGCCACGCTGGCCGAGCGCTACCCCGACCTGACGATCGACGTGGTGGGCTATGACGCGCTGGAAGGCGTGCCGCAGCCGCCGCCCAACATCATCCTGCACGGCTACCAGACGGCGGCGGGTTACCTGCGCGTGCTGGCCCGGGCCGACGCGGCGTTTGGCTCGCTGGCACTGCACCGTATTGGCATGCTGGAAGGCTCGCCGCTCAAGAGCCGCGAGGCGCTGGCTTACGGGATCCCACTGATTCTGCCGTACCATGACGTGGACTTTGACGACCTGGAATGCGATTGGCTGCTCAAGATCCCCAACCGTGAAGACAACATCCGCACCCATGCGCAGGCCATATATGATTTTGCCTGGCGCATCCGCGGCCGCCGCGCTGACCGCGCGGTTGTGGAAGAGCGGGTGGGGGTGCGTGGTAAAGAACGCGAGCGGCTGGCATTTTTTGAGCGCGTGCTGGCCGCGCGCGGGGAGCACAAACCAGCATGACACAACGACGCGCAATGCGGCTGCTTACCTGGGCCGCGCTGACTGGCTTCCTGTACCTGGTGATCCGCGATTATTATTTTGGCGCGGTGCTGATGCACAACCCGGTATCGCTGGCTTCTAAGCGCCAGCTCGTATTCTGGGTCTGGCTGGCGCTTGCCCTGCTGGTTTGGCTGGTGGTGCTGCGCGCCGCCTGGTTGGGGCGCACGCCGGGCATGGTGGCTGAGGCACTGCGCCGGGTCCCACGACCGCCGGCCGTGGCGCGCTGGATACTCGCGGCGCTGCTGGTGCTGTTCCCCACCTGGCTGCTGCTGTATAGCCCGGTAGGCGATTACGGCCTGGGCTATTGGGCGCGGCTGGGCACGTTGCTGATTTGTGCCTGGCTCGCGGCGGCGCTGCTGCCGTCCGCGCTGCGGGGTGGGCGGCGGATGCCCGGCCTGGGGACCGTGGCGGGAATGGTGCTGGCCACCGGAGCGGTTTTTGCGGCTTTTGGCTGGCTCAATCGCGTGACGGGCTATCCGTTCTCGCTTACCTGGTCGGAAGGCAATCGCCTGTGGGATTACTCGATGCTGTTCGGGCAGGGGCGCTACCAGTTTGCCGGCCAGGGAGCCACGTTCAGCTTTATTGACGCCGGGCGGCAGTTTCTGTGGGGCCTGCCCTTCCTGTTTTCTGGAACTACCATTTTCGGCGCGCGGCTGTGGGATGCGCTGTTGTGGATCCTGCCCGGCGCGTGCATTGGCTGGGCGGCGGTGGCGCGCCAGCCAGCGCAGCCCGGCACCGGTCTGTGGAAGCTGGGCCTGGGCGCGTGGACGTTTTTCTTCCTGGCCCAGGGGCCGATCTACGCCACGCTGCTGGTGAGCGCGCTGCTGGTGGTGCTGGCCCTGCGGCTGCGCAGCCTGCCGCTGGCCGTGCTGCTGGTAATCCTTGCCGGTTATTATGCCAATATCAGCCGCTCCACCTGGACGTACGCGCCCGGGTTGTGGGCCGGGATGCTGGCGCTGCTGGAAGTGCGCAACCCCAGCCTGCGCCCGCGACAATGGAAGGCGCTGGTGCGCCCGGTGACGCTGGGCCTCGCCGGATACGTGGGCGGGCAGCTCTTGCCGGTGCTGGTCAAGATGGTCAGCGCGCCGCAGGCGGCCGGCAGCTTGAGCCTGGTGCTCGACCCGGTATCGAAGGTGTCGCGCCAGCCGCTGTTGTGGGAACGCCTGCTGCCTAACCCCACCTACGCGCCTGGAATCCTGCTGGGCACCCTGTGGGCGGCGCTGCCGGTGCTGGTGCTGCTGGGCGTGTTCCTGGCGCGGCGGGCGTGGCGTCTGAACTGGCTGCAAATTGCCGCCAGCGGGGTCATCGCGCTGGCGTTTCTGGTGGTGGGCATCATTGCCAGCACCAAGATCGGTGGTGGCAGCAACCTGCACAACCTGGATATGTTCTGGATCACGCTGGCGCTGCTGGTTTGCTGGATGGTCAAGGACCTGCTGCGCGGCAACCTGCGCGCAGCGCTGCACGGCTGGGTTCCGCGGCTGGCATTGGCCCTGGCGTTGATCGGCCCGGCCACCTACATGGCGCGCTACGGCGCGCCGCTGCGGCTGCCGCCTGAGCAGATCGTCACCACCTCGGAAGAGTCGCTGCAGCGCTATATTGGTGAGGCAGCGCAGCGCGGCACGGTGCTGTTCATCGACCAGCGCCAGTTGCTGACCTTTGGCACGGTGAAGGGCGTGCCGCTGGTGACCGATTATGAAAAGAAATATCTGATGGAGCAGGCCATGTCATCCAACGCGGCCTACTTTGAGAGCTTCCAGCGCGACCTGGCGGCGCACCGCTTCAGCATGATCGTCAGCGAGCCGATCCGGCTGGGGCTGGTAAACGAAGACACGCGCAATTTCGCCCAGGAAAACAATGCCTGGGTCACGTATGTCTCGGCTCCGCTGCTGGAGTATTATCAGCCGCTGACCACATACGATGAGATCGGCATCCAATTGCTGGTGCCGAAAGAATAATATCCTGCGATGATCCTGCGCCACTCCCGCGGATTGCTGATTGCCGCGCTCGCGCTGCTGGCGGTTGAAGGGCTGGCAACAGCGGGACGACTGCTTGCCATCCCCGGCGACCCTAAAAACAGCCTGCTGCTGGGCCTTTCGCTCAGCCGGCTGCTGATGCTGGCCGCCGCGCTGGGCGTGGCGCTGGCCGCACTGGGGCTGGTCGTAGCGCTGGCGCGCAGCGCGCGGCTGGCGGTGCAGGTCGAGCGCCTGGTGGATCGCAGGGCGGGGCTGCTGGCCGGCATGCTGGCCGCGCTGGCGGTCGGCTGCTGGCTGGGGCTGGCACTGCTGCGCGCCGACCTGGAGCGCAACCTTTCGGCCTACACGCGGCTGCAGCCGGTGCTGCTGTTGGGCTTCCTGGCCGGGGCGCAGGGGTTGGCGCTGCTGCCGCTGTGGAAATTCGGGCTGCGGCGCGCATCCACCGGGCGGGCGGGGCGCGCCGGGCTGGCGGCGTTTGCCGCGCTGGGGCTGCTGTTCGCCCTAATGGCGCTCACGGGTTTTGGCGTGACGCCCGACCTGTATGCCTGGGGCCCGCCGGGCGTGCCGCTGCTGGCCTGGCAGGTGGCGCTGGTGGCGCTGCTCGGCTGCGGTGTCTACCTGTTGGGCGGCTGGGCGCGCCCCGGATCAGCCGCACCGCGCGGGCTGGACCTGGCGCTGTGCGTCGCGCTGTGGGCCCTGGCCGCCGGGCTGTGGCTGAGCCAGCCGCTGAGTCCCAGCTTCTTCAATCCGCCGCTGCGCGCGCCGAATTTTGAATATTACCCGTATTCCGACGCCGGATATTACGATTACATCGCCCAGGGATTGGTGAGCGGTAACGGCTACCTCAACGGGCGCGGCGTCACCCGGCCGTTATATATTTTATTCCTGGGTTTGCTGCACCTGCTGGGTGGAGACGATTACGCCGCATTGGTGCGGCTGCAAACCCTGGCGCTGGCGCTGCTGCCGGCGGCGCTGTACCTGCTGGGCAAAGCCTTTCACAGCCGCGCTGCCGGGTTGATGCTGGGCGGGCTGGCCATTCTGCGCGAGTTGAACAGCTACGCCGCCACGCCGCTGACCGAGGTATCGCACGCCAAGCTGCTGCTGGCAGACCTGCCGGCTACGCTGGCGATGGTGCTGCTGGTGCTGGCCTGCGCGCGCTGGCTGCAGGAGCCGCGCCGGCGCTGGATGCCGCTGGTAGTGGGCGGCGCCGCCGGTCTGATGGCGCTGCTGCGCGCGCAGTCGCTGCTGGTGATGCCGTTTGTGTTCTTGCTGGCGCTGTTCGTATACCGCGGCCAATTCCGCAGGCTGGTGGAAGCCGGGCTGCTGGCGCTGCTGGGGCTGGCGCTGGCGCTGGGGCCGTGGGTGGCGCGCAACGCCATGAATGGCAACGGGTTTTCGATTGACCAGGCCGGTAACCAGGTGGTGATCTTCGCCCAGCGTTACAGCGACCAGGTGCAGCGCTGGCCGCCGCGCGCGGAAGGTGAGAGCGAAGCCGCCTACAGCCGCCGCCTGATGGCCCTGGCGCGGGAGTTTGCCATCCAGCATCCGGGCTACGTGGCCGGGTTTATCGGCGCGCATTTCCTCAACAACCTGGCCGACGCTGCCGCGGTGCTGCCGGTGCAGATCAGCTTTGACGACGCGCGCGATAACTGGACGCTGGACAGCCTGTTCTGGAAGGGCATGCTGCCCGCGCTGCCCGAGGAGAGCGTGCGGCTGCTGTTTCTTAACGTCACGCTGATCGCGCTGGGCATTGGCGCGTGCCGGGCGCGCTGGGGCGCGGCCGGGCTGCTGCCGCTGGCCGTGCTGGTGGGCTACAGCCTGAGCAACGCCATCGCGCGCAACAGCGGCTGGCGTTACATTTTGCCAGTGGATTGGGTGGGCTACTTTTATGCCGTGACCGGCATGCTGGCGCTGCTGGCCTGGGTGCTGGCGCTGCTGGGCCGCACCGGGGTCGAACCAGGGCGCCAACCTGTCGAATCGAGCGCGGCCGGGCGTTTCCCCTGGCGACGTGCGCTCCTGGTGGGGCTGGCCTTCCTGTTGGCCGGCAGCATGGTGCCGCTGGCCGAGTATCTCTTCCCGCGGCGCTATCCCGTGATGGAAAAGGCCGCGCTGGCCGAAATGCTGCTCGCCAGCCCTGGCGTGCGAAACAGCGGCGTAGACCTGGAAGCGCTGCGCGGTTTCCTGCAATCGGATGGAACCGTGCTGCTGCGCGGGCAGGCGCTCTACCCGCGCTTTTACCACTCCGGGCAGGGCGAGCTGGGCAACGGCTGGCCGGGCTACGCCATGCGCGAGGGCTCGCGGCTGTCGTTCCTGCTGCTGCAGCCGGCCGGGCCGCGCCAGGCAATCCTGTGGCTGGACAAAGCTCCCAAAGCCTTCCCCAACGCCGCTGAGACACTGGTAGCCGGCTGCGCCAGCCCCGAAGGCTACGTTCAGGTGCTGCTGGCGGTGCTGCCTGGAAGCAAAGAGCGTGTATACTGGCATGGAATGCAAGGCCCATATTCCTGCCCGCTGCCCTGATGCCACAATGCTGATTCCGCCCGATCTCTCCCCCACCCTGGCCGACCGCGTGTGCGTGGTGATCCCCATGTACCGCGTGGCCGCGCATATTCAGGGCGTGCTGAGCGGGCTGCCGGGCTGGGTGTGGCGCGTGGTGGTGGTGGACGACGCCAGCCCGGATGACAGCGCCACGCTGGCCCTTGCCTGCGGTGACCCACGCGTGATACTGGTGCGCCATGAGCGCAACCAGGGCGTGGGGGGAGCCATGCTCAGCGGGTTCAACGCCGCGCTGGCGCTGGGCGCGGCGGTGATGGTGAAAATGGACGGCGACGGGCAGATGCCGCCCGAATACCTGGAGCGCATGGTCAGCCCGATCCTGGCCGGGCGCGCCAATTACGTCAAGGGCAACCGCTTTTATCACACGCGCAACATCCGCCACATGCCGCCGCTGCGCCGCGCCGGCAACATGGCGCTGTCGTTTCTGACCAAGATGGCCAGCGGCTACTGGAATGTGTTCGATCCCACCAACGGCTACATCGCCATCGACAGCCAGACCTTTCAGGAGCTGGACCAGGAGCGCATCCACCGGCGCTACTTTTTTGAAAGCAGCATGCTGGTGGAGCTTAACCTGGCGCGCGCGGTGGTGACCGAGGTGACCATGCCGGCGCGCTACAACGGCGAAACCAGCTCGCTCTCGCTGGGGCGGGTGCTGCTGGAGTTCCCCGCGCTGCTGGTGCGCGGTTTCCTGCGGCGCATCTGGTTCCAGTACTTCGTGCTGGATTTCTCGGTCGGCTCGCTGCTGATGACGCTGGGGGCGCTGATGACACTGTTTGGCGCCATTTGGGGCGGCATCTGGTGGCGCAACTCGATCGTCACCGGGCGCACCGCCACCACTGGCACGGTGATGCTGGCCGCGCTGCCGCTAATTCTGGGCTTTGAGCTGCTGCTGCAGGCCCTGGTGTTTGACGTGCAGAACGTGCCGCGCGCGGTGATCCCGCGCTACCCGGCGCGCCGCGAAACGGAAGAGGGGGAGGGGCAGGATGGCTGAGTTTGTGCAGCTTTCGCGCGCGCAGATCCGGCGCGCGCTGCTGGCGCAGGACGGGCAGGCAATCGGCGCGGACACGCGCGACGAGATGGCGATCCCATCCTACCTGCACGCGAACCCGCTGATTCGCTGGCTGATGTGGCGGCGCTACCGCGTGGCGGCGGACCTGATCTCCAGTGTGCCGCATGAGCGCGCGCTGGAATTTGGCTGTGGGGTGGGGCTGTTCCTGCCCACGCTGTGCCGCATGGCCGGCATGGTCTACGCCACCGACCTGTTCCCGCAGTTTGCGCGCCAGCTTGCCGCGGAGCTGCGCCTGCCGGTGACCTTTGTGGAGACGGTGGAAGGCGTGCCGGATGGCGGGCTGGACGTGATCGTAGCCGCCGACGTGCTGGAGCACATTGAAGACGTGGAAGGCTACATGCGCCTGTTCTGGCGCAAGCTGCGCCCGCGCGCCCACCTGGTCGTCTCCGGGCCAACTGAGAATATCATCTATAAGATCGGGCGCATCGCCGCCGGGTTTGCCGGCAAGGGCGATTACCACGTCACCAACATCAACCACCTGGTGGGGCGCATCACCGCCAGCGGGTTCCGCGTCTGCCGTGAGCGTAGCCTGCCGCTGCCGGTGTCGCCGCGCCTGTTCCGCATCATCGACTTTGAAGCGCTGGAGTAAGCCCATGTACAATCCCCGCTACCTGCTGCCGCGCCTGGCGCGCCACTTCCTGCCGCAAAGCGCCACGCGCTTCCTGCTCAAGCGCGGCTGGCTGATCCGCCCCGGGCTGGAAACACACGACCCGCTGGGCGCCGCCCGTAGGTACCGCGACGCGCTGGCGGTCGAGGGCATTGATCTGGCGGGCAAGCGCGCCCTGGTGTTTGGCTATGGCGGGGCGTTCGCGGTGGGCTGCGCGCTGCTGGAAATGGGCGCGGCCCACGTGACCCTGTGCGAGAAA
>JBDHWQ010000009.1:0-130334 GCA_039810245.1 Longilinea sp.
TGGGGCAAGCTGGAAGCCGCCCGCGCGCGCCTGCTGGCCGCGCACCAGTGGAGCGATACCCCGGTGCAGCCGCTGCCGCTGTTTTATGCGGTGGTGGGATAAAAGCTTAATCACGAATAAGGGCCGAATCCCGGTCAAAATATCGGGGCTGTATAAACACGAATCACACGAATAATCAGTCCTTATTTGATAGTTCATGTCATTGCGAGCGAAGCGAAGCAATCTCCATCTATGTCTTACGTGGAGATTGCTTCTTCGCTGCGCTCCTCGCAATGACATATCATTTTGCCTGGCCCGCATACCGCGACCGGCTTCGATGATGATATGCTGCGCTTTGCGCAGCATATCATCATCTTTTAAGCATTATTCGTGTAATTCGTGTTCATTCGATTTTTATTCGTGATTAAGCTTTCGTTTGATTTTTCTCCCCGGTTGTGGCATAATAGATGGCAATCGAACAGAAAAGCGATGATGGAAACGAGTACGCGCTCCGCGCGCCGTCAGCGAACCCGGAAATGGTGCGAGCCGGGGCGGCGAGGAGAGCGGAAAATCCTTCCGGAGCTGCAACCTGAACGCGGAAACGCCAGTAGGTGCGCCGGCACGCCAGCCGTTAGCATGGCGCGGATATCAATGCCCGGGCAGTTTGTCCAGGCAGGCGTATCCGACAGAGCGCTCACCCGGTGGGTGAGTAGCAGGGTGGTACCGCGGGCTTAATCCCGTCCCTGGCAGTCAGGGCGGGTTTTTTGTTTTTGGAGGCGGAATGTTCAAACCAGTTTCCCCGAAACTCAATGTAACGCTGATGGAAGAGGGCGTGCTGCGCTACTGGAAGTCGCACGATATCTTCCATCGCACGATGCAGGAGCGCGAGGGCGGCCCGGAGTACGTATTTTATGAAGGCCCGCCGACCGCCAACGGGCGGCCGGGCGTGCACCACGTGCTGGCGCGCGCGTTCAAAGATATCTTCCCGCGTTACAAGACCATGCGCGGTTTCCACGTCAGCCGGCGCGGTGGGTGGGACACGCACGGCCTGCCGGTGGAAATTGAGGTGGAGAAGAAACTGGGATTCACCAACAAGCAGCAAATCGAGGCCTACGGCATCGAAAAATTCAACGAGCTGTGCCGCGAATCAGCCTTCACCTACATCCAGGAATGGGAACGGCTGACCGACCGCATTGCCTTCTGGGTCGACCTGGACGATGCCTACATCACCTACAAAAACTCGTACATCGAGTCGGTGTGGTGGATCCTCAAGAACTTCTGGGACAAAGACCTGCTCTACCAGGGCTTTAAAGTCGTCCCGTATTGCCCGCGCTGCGGCACGCCGCTTTCGGATCACGAAGTGGCGCTGGGCTACGAGGAAACATCCGACCCGTCGGTGTTCGTGCGCATGCCGCTGGTGGATGCCCCGGGCACGTCGCTGCTGGTATGGACCACCACGCCGTGGACGCTGCCCGGCAACGTCGCCGTGGCCGCCCATCCAGACGTAGATTACGTGACTGTGGAGCGCGAGCTGCAGGAAGGCGGTACGGAGCGGCTGATTCTGGCCGAGGCGCTGCTAGGCAAGCTGTTTGGCGAGAACCCGCCGCGGGTGGTGGATCGCTTCAAGGGGCGCGCGCTGAAGGGCAAGCGCTACCAGCCGCTGTTCACCTTTGTGCCGCCCGACAAGCCCGCGTACCGCGTGGTGCTGGCCGATTTCGTCACCACCGAAGACGGCTCGGGGCTGGTGCACATCGCCCCGGCCTACGGCGCGGACGACATGGCCGTATCGCTGGAAGAGGACCTGCCGATCATCATGACCGTGGCCCCGGATGGCACATTCATTTCGGATGTGCGCCCGTGGGCGGGTAAGTTCGTCAAAGACGCCGATCCGTTCATCATCGAAGACCTGGCGGCGCGCGGGCTGTTATTCCGCGCCGAGAAGTACACGCACACCTACCCGTTCTGCTGGCGCTGCGGTACGCCGCTGCTGTACTACGCGCGGCCGACGTGGTACATCCGCACCAGCCAGTTTAAAGAGCGCATGGTGGCGCTGAACGAGCGCATCAACTGGTACCCGGGGCATATCAAGAACGGGCGCTTTGGAAACTGGCTGGAAAATAATGTGGATTGGGCGCTGGGGCGCGAACGCTACTGGGGCACGCCGCTGCCGGTATGGGAGTGCGATGCCTGCCATACCCAGGAATGCGTGGGCTCGGTGGCCGAGCTTTCGCAGCGCGCGGGGCGTGACCTGTCGCAGCTCGACCTGCATCGCCCGCACGTTGACACGATCACCCTGCCGTGCCCGGAGTGCGGCGAGAAAATGCGCCGCGTGCCTGAGCTGATCGACGTGTGGTTTGACTCGGGCTCGATGCCGGTGGCGCAGTGGCACTACCCGTTTGAGCACCAGGAAGAATTCCAGCGGCACTTCCCCGCGGATTACATCTGCGAGGCGGTGGACCAGACGCGCGGATGGTTTTACTCGCTGCACGCCATCAGCTCGCTGCTGTTTGATCAGGAAAGCTACAAGAACGTGATCTGCCTGGGGCTAATCCTCGACAGCCAGGGGCAGAAGATGTCCAAATCGCGCGGCAATATCGTCGACCCGTGGTCAGTGATCAACGCCAACGGCGCGGATGCTATGCGCTGGTATCTGTACACCGCCAGCCCGCCGGGGCAGGAGCGGCGCTTCTCCAGCGACCTGGTCAACGAGGTGGTGCGCAACTTCACGCTGACGCTGTGGAACACGTACTCCTTCTTCGTCACCTATGCCAACCTGGACAAATGGAAGCCCGCCCCCGGCGCGGATGTGCAGTACAGCGCGCTGGATCGCTGGCTGCTTTCGGCGCTGCATACCCTGGTGCGCGACGTGACCCACGCTCTGGAAACGTATGATGTGCTGGGCGCAACGCGCCCGGTGCAGGCCTTTGTGGACCAGCTCTCCACCTGGTATCTGCGCCGCTCGCGCCGCCGCTTCTGGAAGAGTGAGTCGGATCAGGACAAGCAGGCGGCCTATGCTACGCTGTACGAAGCGCTGCTGACGGTTGCCAAGCTGCTGGCGCCGACTATGCCCTTCCTGGCCGAGGAGCTGTACCAGAACCTGGCGCGCGCGGTGGATGAAGCCGCGCCGGCATCCGTGCACCTGGAGCGGTGGCCTGAAGCCGACGAATCGCGGGTGGACGAAACGCTCAACCGCGAGATGGCGCTGGTGATGAAGCTGGCCTCGCTGGGGCACGCCGCGCGCAACAAGGCCAACCGTAAAGTGCGCCAGCCGCTGGCCGAAGTTGCCTTCGCGGTGGGCAGCGCCGACGAGCAGCACGTGGTGGATGCCTATGCCGATCTACTGGCGGATGAGCTGAACGTCAAGCAGGTGCGCTCGCTCAACACGGCCGGTGAAGCGGTCTCGTACAGCTTGAACCCGCTGCCCAAGCAGTTGGGGCAAAAGTACGGCAGCCGCTTCCCAGCGGTGCGCCAGGCGCTGCTGGCGGCGGATGCCGAAAGCGCGGCGCGGGCTCTGCTCGCGGGGCAGGCGCTGGACGTGCGCGTGGGCGAAGAAACGCTCAGCATCCAGCCGGACGAAGTGGAAGTGCGCTCTCAGGCACGCAGCGGCTATGCTGTGGCCACCGAAGGGGCGTACCTGGCCGCGTTGGTCACCGAGCTGACGCCTGAGTTGGTGCAGGAAGGCCTGGCGCGCGAATTCGTGCGCCGCGTGCAGGATCTGCGCAAGCAGGCAGATCTGGATATCAGCGACCGCATCCGTGTGGTGTTCAGCGCCACGCCGGCGCTGGAACAGGCGGTGCAGGCCTACCCCAACTATATCAGCACCGAGACGCTGGCGCTGGAGCTGGTTTCGGGTGAGGTGGCCGAAGACCTGCCTAACCTGCACGACAGCTTTGACGGCGAAACCGTCACTGTCGGGCTGGAGAAGGTGTTCCGGTAAACAATACCGATCGAAATACACGCAATCGGGAGCAGCACGCTGCTCCCGATTGCGTTTTCATACCTGTATTATGTACAAACCTTATGCAATCTTGCTATTCTTGATGGATTTGCTAGAATAAGGGTAGACAGGAGTTAATGGTATGGGAACCGGGGAGACGATCACCAGCAGAGCGGTAGAACAGCGAGAACCGGGCACGCACCGGAAAAATGCGCGCCTGCGCTGGTCGATCGTGCTCATCTGGGCGCTGGCGCTGGCCTTGCTGGGCTGGTCGCTGCGGCAGGTTCCCTTTGACAGCATTGTGCAAACCTTGCGCGGGCTGCATGCCTGGCAGCTCGGCGCGCTGGCGGCGGTGAACCTGGGCATCTTTTTCCTGATGGCGCTGCGCTGGCAGTTGGTGCTGCGCGGGATGGGGCAGCGGTTAAATATTTTTTCTACGCTGGCTTACCGGCTGGCCGGCTTTGGGATCAGTTACTTCACGCCCGGGCCGCAGTTTGGCGGCGAACCGCTGCAGGTGCTGTTCCTGGCGCGCCGGCATGGCGTTCCTGCGCCGGGGGCAGTCTCGGCGGTGTTCCTCGACCGGCTGTTGGAACTGCTGGCCAACTTCACCTTCCTGACGGTGGGGTTGGTGGTTATCGGGCTGAGCAATTTGCTCAACGGCTATCTGCGCGCGTGGACCTGGCCGCTGGCCGGGATGGTGCTGGCGCTGCCGCTGCTGCACCTTGCCGCGTTGTGGCGCGGGAAGCAGCCGGTCACCGCACTGCTGGAACGGCTGCGTGTGCGCAGCGGGCGGGTGCGTTTGGTGGTGGAACAGGCCGAAGGGCAGATTCGCGCGCTGTGCGCAGACCAGCCGCGCGTGCTGGTGCAGGGAATCCTGCTCTCCGGTTTGGTCTGGTTGAGCCTGTTGGGCGAATACCTGCTAATGGCGCATTTTTTGCGCATCCCCTTTGGGCTGGAGCGCGGCGTGATCGCACTAACACTGGCGATGCTGGCGTTCCTCATCCCGCTGCCAGGCGGATTGGGCGCGCTGGAAGCCAGCCAGGTGCTGGCAATGCAGTTGTTTGGTTTGGACCCTGCGCTGGGATTGTCACTCAGCTTGCTGATGCGCGCGCGTGATGTGATATTCGGCGGCGTGGGGCTGGCGCTGGGTGGCTGGCTGGCGCGTGGATAAACTTGGTGTACGTTTCGATGAAAGGAATGGGTCGTATGGAAACAAACCGGTCTCAAACTACCACCGGGCTGCGCACGGGTATTATCCTGTTAGCGCTGGCTACCGCGCTGATCCACCTCTTTCTGGCGCTGCGCGCTGCGCCGGATATGATGACCCTCATCCCGTTTACATTGAACTTCCTGGGGTATGTCACCCTGTTGGCAGCGCTGTACCTGCCGCTGCCGTGGGCGCGCACGCACCGCAAGCTGGTGCGTTATGCATTTATCGCGTTTACCGTTGTGACCATCCTGCTGTGGGTGGTGCTGGGCATGGCCAACCCCGTGCCATATATCGGCTATATCGACAAAACAATTGAAGTGCTGCTGGTCATCCTGCTGCTGCGGGAGCGGCCTTAGCGCACGTAGCCAAGCATGAACGATCTGAAAAGGAGTTACGATCATGACCAATGATCTGCAAATTCAACGAACCGTTTGCGCGCGCATCCCCACCGGAGCGGGCGAATTCGACCTGTGCCTGTACACCAATAACCTGGATGAAAAAGAGCACCTGGCGCTGGTGAAAGGCAGTGTGGAAGGCAAGAGCGCGGTGCTGGCGCGCATCCACTCGGAGTGTTTTACCGGTGACGTGCTAGGCTCTCGGCGCTGCGACTGCGGCGAGCAGCTCAACAACGCGCTGCAGATGATCGCGCTGGAAGACTGCGGCGTGATCGTCTACCTGCGCCAGGAAGGGCGCGGGATTGGCCTGCTGGAAAAGCTGCGCGCTTATAACCTGCAGGACCAGGGCCTGGATACGGTGGATGCCAACCTTGCGCTGGGGCACGCGATTGACGATCGTGACTACGCTATGGCAGTGGCTATCCTCAACGACCTGGGCGTGAAATCGGTGCGGCTAATGACCAACAACCCGCTCAAGATCACCGACCTGGAGCAGCGCGGGGTAAAGGTGGACGAGCGCATTCCGCTGGTTCCCACTGTGTACGCCGACAATTACAGCTACCTGCTGACCAAGGCCCAGCGCATGCACCACCTGATTAACCTGGATTCGCTATTCGGCGGATCGTAAGCATGGATGCGGCCTTTGAAGGCTGGCTGGCGAACCCGGCCCCGGCGCGGCTGGGCCACCCGCTGGTGACGCTTTCGTACGCGCAGAGCCTGGATGGCTGTCTGACGGTACGCACCGGTCAGCCCACAGCGCTAAGCGGCGCGGCCAGTCGCACACTGACCCACCGGCTGCGCGCCTCGCATGACGCGATCCTGGTGGGTATCGGCACGGTGCTGGCGGATAATCCCAAGCTGAATGTGCGCCTGGTGGATGGACCTGACCCGCGCCCGGTGGTGTTGGACACGCAACTGCGCACGCCGCCGGACTGCCACCTGTTGGAGCGCGAGCGCAACCTGCCCATCATCGCTGCCGGACTGCACGCGGATGAAACGCGCCAGCATGCGCTGGAAGCGCGCGGAGCAACGGTGATGCGGCTGCCGGAAGCCGAAGGCCGCGTGGACCTGGACGCACTGCTGGCGGCGCTGTGCGAGCGCGGCATGCGCAGCGTAATGGTGGAAGGCGGGGCGCGGGTGATCACCGCTTTTCTGGCCAGCCGGCTGGTGGACCGCGCCATCATCACCGTGGCGCCGGTGTTCCTGGGTGGGCTGCACGCCTCAGCGGCTTCGCTGGCGGCGGCCGCAGATGCGTGCAACCCGTATGGACTATCCTGCGTTCCGGTACTGGCCGAGCCGGGCTACATGCCGTTGGAGCGCGACCTGATCGTGTGGGGGCAGGTGCTGGAGCAGGGCGTATGACTTGCCGCAGCCTGGTATTTGAAGCGCCGCGGCGCGTGGCGGTGCGTGAAGAGCACCTGTCTGAACCCGGTGCGGGCCAGGTGCATGTGCAGACGCGCATGAGCGCCATCAGCCCGGGAACGGAAATGCTGGCCTACCGCGGCCAGGTGCCGGCGGATATGGCGCTGGACAGCAGCATCGCCGCGCTGCAGGGCAATTTTGCCTTCCCGTTCAAATATGGTTATGCCTGCGCCGGCGAGGTCACCGGGCTGGGCGCGGGCGTTGACCCGGCCTGGCTGGGGCGCAATGTGTTCGCCTTTCACACGCACGAGAGCGCCTTCAACGCCGCGCCGGACGCGCTGATCCCCATCCCACAGGATGTGGCGCTGGAAGACGCGCTGTTCCTTGCCAATACCGAAACGGCGGTCAATTTTCTGCTGGACGGCCGCCCGATCATCGGTGAAATGGTGGGCGTGTTTGGGCTGGGCATTGTCGGGCTGCTGACCACTGCGCTACTGGCGCGGTTTCCGCTGGCGGGCCTGGTGACGTTCGACCGTTACGAGCGCCGTCGTGCGGCGGCGCAAGCGCTGGGCGTGAGCGCCAGCCTGGACCCGCTGGCCCCGGGCGTACTGGAGCAGGCGCGTTTGCTGCTGGGCGCGCGTGATGTCATGGACGGGGCCGACCTGGTGTACGAGGTTTCCGGCAGCCCACAAGCGCTGGAGCAGGCGCTGGGGCTGGCCGGTTTCGACGCGCGCGTAGTGGTCGGCTCGTGGTACGGCACCAAGCCGGTGACGCTCGATCTGGGCGGGCGCTTCCACCGCAGCCGCATCCGCCTGATTGGCAGCCAGGTGAGCACGGTGACGCCCGAGCTTTCCGGGCGCTGGGACAAGGCGCGGCGCATGGCCACCGCGTGGGACGCGCTGCGCGCCATTGGCCCACGGCGCTGGATTACGCAGCGCGTGCGCTTTGAAGATGCGCCGTCAGCGTACAGGATGCTGGATGAAGCGCCGGATGAGTCGATTCAGGTGATGTTGGAATATGAATAGATGCGTTTTGCGTTTCCGCGCACGCGCGGAAACGCAAAACGCATCTATTTTCCATCCGGGTTGGGTGTCAGCGCAGCCATAAACCTGCGCACGTGTTCCAGCACCACGCCGGCGGCAGCGCCTGGCTCGCGCAGTCCGCTGAGCGCGGCAGCGGGCAGCGCCGGGCCAAACTGCACGCGCACATGCACCGGCCACAGGTCGGGCGCAAAGGTGCGCGCCACGATCTGCAGCGAGGCGGCCAGTTTTTCACGGTCTTTCTGGCGGCGGCGCAGGTGGGTGAGCGGGTGTCGCAGCGACGGCGCGGCAATCACCCCGCTGACGATGACCGGCACGATGCAGGCATCCGGCACCAGGCGGGCAAAAAAGCCGGCGCTGTCGGACCAGCGCGCCAGCGATTCCAGCGCGCCGGGCATGCTCGCCGGGTCGGGCTCGATATCGCCGGCCGGGAAGGTGAGCACCGCGCCGCCGGCGCGCAGGTGCGCGGCCACGCGGCGAAGCACGTCAATGCGCCCTTGGCCATCTTCGGGCACATAAATGAGATAACGCGAGGTGGCGGGCAGCGCCCGCAGGAACGGCCGGTCGGCGGCCACCACGCGCAGGTCGGCGCGCGGCAGGCTGGCAAACAGGCATACGGTGTCGGTCATGCCGGGGTGATTGGCCAGCAGCAGCAGCGGCCCGTCGACGGGCAGGTGTTCCTGGCCGGTGACGGTCAGCGAGTTGATGAAACCTTTGAGGATGCGCGCGGCGCCACCCTGCAGGCCAAGACAGTCTACGCCGTCATCGTAATCCAGCACCGTGCGGGCAAAGCGCCGGCCGGCAGGCCTGAGCAGCGCCCGCACCAGCCGGCGGCCGCGGCGCAGCCCACGCAGTCCAAAGGACTCCAACAGGTCGTCCACATTGATGCTCGCCAATTCGCGAATGGCTGTAGAATCCATATATTGATTATAGAGGAGGGAAGGCTATGTATCGCGTGGCTGTACGCAGGCAATTTGTTGCCCAACATTATTTAATTGGGGGTGATTGGGGCGCGGAGAACCGTCCGCATTCACATGTCTATGTGGTGGAGCTGGAGCTGGCGGGGGCGCAGCTTGACGAGCATAACTTCCTGGTGGATATTGTCGAGATCGAGCGCCAGCTTGACGCGGCCGTTGCCTATTTTCGCGATCGCACGCTCAACGACCTGCCCGAGTTTGGCGGCAGCAACCCGTCGGTGGAGCTGTTTTCGCGCATCATGGCCGAACGGCTGAGCGCGGCGATCGGCGCGCCGAACATCAACCAACTGACGGCACGGCTGTGGGAGAACGACATCGCCTGGGCCGCGTACACCCTGGAGCGCTAGGTGCGGCTGGGGCTGGTGATTTATGGCAACCTTGACACCGTCTCGGGTGGATACCTGTACGATCGGCGGCTGGTGGAGCACCTGCGCCGCGCGGGCGACACGGTGGAAGTGGTCAGCCTGCCGTGGCGCAGCTATCCACGCCACCTGTTGGACAATTTCTCGCCTGATCTGGCGTACCGACTGGCACGGATGAAGGTAGACCTGCTGGTGGAAGACGAGCTTAACCACCCCTCGCTTCTGCGCGCCAACCGCGCCTGGAAAGCCGCCGGGCGCGCGCCGGTCGTGTCGATTGTGCATCACTTGCGCAGCAGCGAGCAGCACCCGGCCGCGCTGCTGCCACTGTACCGCGCCGTGGAACGTGCTTACCTGCGCGGCGTGGAGCGCTTTATCTTCAACAGCCACACCACGCGCGGCGTGGTGGAGGGCGTGCTGGGGCGCGGAGTGGATGGTTTGGTGGCGACCCCGGGCGGCGACCAGGCCGGGAGCGGGCTTTCCGTGGCCGAGATTACGGCGCGGCTGCGCGGCCGCGGCGGGCTGCGGCTGCTGTTCATCGGCAACCTGATCCCACGCAAGGGGCTGGACACGCTGCTGCGCGCGCTGCGCCAGATCAAGGGTGATGGCTGGACGCTGGAGGTGGTTGGCAGCGACATGGACGCCGCCTATACCCGGCGGGTACGACGGCTGGCCGCGCCGTTGGGTGAACGCGTGCGTTTCCGTGGCCGGCTGGTCGATGGCGCACTGCGCGCCCTGCTGGAGCGCAGCGACGTGCTGGTGGTTCCATCCAGCTATGAGGGCTTTGGCATCGTCTACCTGGAAGGCATGGCTTGCGGACTGCCGGCGATTGGCACCACGGCCGGCGCGGCGGGTGAGATTATCCGCGATGGCGAAAGCGGCTACGTGCTGCCGCCCGGCGACCCGGCTGCACTGGCCGCGGCGTTAGACCATCTGGCGCGCGACCCGGCGCTGCTGGAGCGCATGAGCCTGGCGGCGCGCCGGCGCTTTGATGAATTCCCCACATGGGAACAGACCGCCGCCAACGCGCGCCGCTATATGCTCGCCTGCGTGGAGAAACGCTGATGGACGCCTTTTCTTTTCCGCGCTACCTGGCTGCCAAGCGCAGCGTGGACGACCAAGCGCTCAACGCGCGGGTGTGGGGCGCGCTGTCGAACTGGATAAAAGCCCAGGCAGCGGATGAACCAATGCGCGTGCTGGAGATCGGCGCGGGCACGGGCACGATGATCCAGCGCATGGCCGAAGCCGGGCTTCTGG
The DNA here is from genome assembly GCA_039810245.1 of Longilinea sp. Lineage (GTDB taxonomy): Bacteria > Chloroflexota > Anaerolineae > Anaerolineales > Anaerolineaceae > CALDSL01. The sequence goes on from JBDHWQ010000009.1 coordinate 10,517, forward strand.
ACTGCGCCATCTATACCGCATTGGACGCCGAGGCGGAAAACGTGCGCGCAGCGCGGGAAACCCTGCGCGCCTGGGCACCGGCCCACGGCTGGCAGGTCGGGGATGCGCCGGATGGGCTGCGGCTCCACGACGCACAAGGGCGCGCGTTGGAGATTCATTTGCTGGCAAAAGACCTGTTCGATTTTTTGTCCGCGCAGGCCGGCGCGGTGTGTGATGTGCTGGTGGCCAACGCCTTTCTCGACCTGGTGGATGTGCCGGCCACGCTGCCGCGGCTGCGCGCGCTGGTGCGTCCGGGCGGACTGCTGTATTTCTCGATTAACTTTGACGGTTTGACTGCGCTGGAGCCAGCAGTAGACCCAGCGCTGGACGAGCAAATTATCGCGCTGTACCACCGTACGATGGATGAGCGTCGCGTGGCCGGGGCGCTTTCCGGCGACAGCCGCTCGGGGCGCCACCTGTTCCAGCAGTTGCGGGATGCGAACCTGGAGCTGCTGGAGGCCGGCGGCTCGGACTGGGTGGTGTACGCGCGCGGCGGCGCGTACCCGGCGGATGAAGCTTATTTTCTGGGCTGCATCCTGCACTTCTTTGATGATTCGCTACGCGGCCGCCCGGATTTGCCCGCCGGGGTGCTGGATGGCTGGCTGGCGGCGCGCCGCGAGCAGATCCGGCGCGGCGAGCTGGTGTACATCGCCCACCAGATCGACACGCTGGCGCGGCGGAGCGCGGTGTGAACCCGCCGCCGCGCGCTCCGGGCAGCTACACGCTGCTGCTGCGGCTGGACGCGCCCGCGCAGATCAATGTTGGCCGGTTGGGTGTGGTGAAATTCCCGGCCGGGTGGTACGTGTACTGTGGCAGCGCATTTGGCGCGGGCGGGCTGGCAGCGCGGCTGGGCCGGCACGCGGCGGGCAGCGGTGCGCTGCACTGGCACATCGGTCACCTGCGCCGGGTAGCACATCTGGTGGATTGGCGCTGGGCGGAAGGACAGCAGGTGGAGTGCGCCTGGGCGCAGGCCCTGGCGCGGCAGGGCGGGGTGATTATCGCGCCGGGATTCGGTTCGAGTGACTGCCGCGAGAGTTGTGGGTCACATTTGCTATATTTCCGTCAACAAATTTTTGACACGGATTTCATAGATGAGAAGGCATAATTTTCACAGGTGCAAAATCTGCCGAACGCCGTGGAATCCATAACCGAATCCGTTGTCTGCCGTGTAATCCGTTTCTGAATTCCGTGCCAGTGCGGTAAAATTGAGGACAGATTGCAATCGGAGGAATTCATTGAAACGTATCGCGCGCGACTACGCCTTCCTGGGACTCCTGGCAGGCGCAATAATCCTCGTGGATCAGATCACCAAGGCGATCGTCCGCAATAACCTTGCGCTGGGGGAAATGTGGGCGCCGTGGGACTGGCTGCTGCCCTATGCGCGCATTATCCATATCAACAACACCGGGGCGGCGTTTGGTATTTTCCAGGGCGCAGGTGATGTGTTCAAGTACCTGGCCATTGTGGTGGCTGCGGCGATCATCTATTATTTCCCGCAGGTGCCACGCAGCGAGACCACGCTGCGCGTCGCGCTGGGGATGCAGCTCGGTGGGGCGGTGGGTAACCTGATTGACCGCTTTCTCCAGGGCTACGTGACCGACTTTGTTTCGGTAGGAACCTTCGCGGTATGGAACGTGGCGGATGCCAGCATCACCATGGGGGTGGGTGTGCTGCTGCTGGGAATGTGGCTGGAAGAGCGCCACCAGCGCCAGGCCGCGCAGCGCGGGCAGGCAGAATCAATTGAGCCGGCAACGCCGGCGGATGCCGTGGAAACGGCGGAAGACGAGAAAAGCGTGTGAGCGACCAGGTGCAGTTGTTTCCATATCGCGGCGAAAAAGGCTACCGGCTGGACCGTTTTCTGGTGGAACAGCTTCCTGACCTCTCGCGCTCGCGCGTACAGGGATTGATCCGCGACGGTTTTGTGCGCGTAGCCAATGAAGTTGTGACTAAAACGGGTCTTGGTTTGGAAGATGGGCAGATGGTGGAAATCCGTATCCCGCCGCCCCAGCCATCAGGAATTGTGGCGGAAGAAATCCCGCTGCAAATTGTCTTTGAAACGCGTGACCTGATGGTGATCAACAAGCCGGCCGGGATGGTAGTGCACCCGGCAGTAGGCCACGATAGCGGCACGCTGGTGAACGCTGCGCTGGCGCACGCGCCAGATATCGAAGGCATTGGCGGTGAGCAGCGCCCGGGCGTTGTGCACCGGCTGGATAAGGAAACATCGGGGCTGATCCTGATGGCCAAAAACGATGTGGCGCACCGCTGGCTGCAAGACCAGTTCCGGCTGCGCAAGGTGGAAAAGATCTACCTGGCGCTGGTGGACGGCGCGCCACCCACTCCGAGCGGCATTGTCGATGCGCCGGTAGGACGCGACCCCAGCCATCGCAAGAAGATGGCGGTGGTACCGATCCAGCGCGGGCGCGAGGCAGTGACCGAATATCACACGCTGGAAAAATTCGCGCAGCACACGCTGATCGAGGCGCACCCACGCACCGGGCGCACGCACCAAATCCGCCTGCACATGGCCTTCCTGGGCTGCCCGATTGTGGGTGATACGCTGTACGGCCACAAGCGCATCAGCGTACCCATCAAGCGCCATTTTCTACACGCTGCCCGGCTGAAGATCACCCTGCCGGGTGAAAGCGAGCCGCGCACCTTTGAAGCCCCCCTGCCGCCCGAGCTGGAAGCCGCGCTGGCGCATTTACGCGGGCATTAAACCCCACCCACAGGAGTTTGCAGCATGAACATCGTTGATTTGCGTTCCGATACCGTCACTCATCCCACCCCTGCCATGCGTGAAGCGATGGCCAAAGCCGAAGTGGGCGATGATGTGATGGGCGAAGACCCCACCATCAACCGCCTGCAGGAAATGGCGGCCGAACGGCTGGGAAAAGAAGCCGCCATTTTCGTCCCATCCGGGACGATGGGCAACCTGCTGGCGATCCTGGCACACTGCGACCGCGGCGATGAAGCCATCATGGGCAAGCGCGGGCATACCTTCCTGTTCGAAGCCGGCGGCATGTCGGCGTTGGGTGGGGTGATGGCCAACACCATCCCCAACCAGCCGGACGGCACGCTGGCGCTGGACGACCTGCACGGCGCGCTGCGCGACATCCATGACCCGCACAGCCCGATTTCCAAGCTGGTGATTATTGAGAATACACAGAACCGCTGCGGCGGCGTGGTGCTGACTCCCGAATACACGCGCCAGGTGGCGGCGTTCGCGCGCGAGAACGGGCTGCGCATGCACATCGACGGCGCGCGTATATTCAACGCGGCGGTGGCGTTGGGCGTTCCGGCCAGCGCGCTGACCGAAGGCGCCGACTCGATCACCTTCTGCCTGAGCAAGGGACTGTGCGCCCCGGTCGGGTCGGTGCTGTGCGGCTCGCGGGCGATGATCGAGCGCACCGTGCGGCTGCGCAAGCAGCTTGGCGGCGGCATGCGCCAGGCGGGCATCCTGGCGGCGGCGGGCATCGTGGCGCTGGAGCAGATGGTGGACCGGCTGGCGGATGACCACCGTCGCGCCTGTGACCTGGCGCGCGGGCTGGCGAACATCCCCGGGCTGGAGCTTAGCTTTGGCATGCCGGCGACCAACATGGTCTTTGTACAGCTCGCCGATGGCGTGCCGGGCACGGCCTGGGAGCTGTGCGAGCGCCTGCAGCCGCATGGCGTGCTGGCGCATGACGTCAGCGAGAAGGCCATCCGCCTGGTGACGCATTACTGGGTGAGCGACGAGGGCGTGCAGCAAACCGTGCGCGCCTTCGCGGCCGCGCTGTAACACCGGCGCACACCGGCGAAGGAGCACTATGGCCAGCATCACCCACACTGAGCAGCCAGCCGCGGCCGCGCCTCAACGCGTGGCGCGCTGGGCACTGCTGGGGGTGCTGCTGGCCGGCGTGGCGCTGCGCTTGCTGGCCGCGACGCGCGGCGAGAACTATGACCTGCAGTCCTACCGCATTGTGGCTGAGGTTGTATCAAGCGGGGGCAACGTGTACGCCGAAACCAGCCGCTATAACTACGGGCCGGCCTGGTTCAGCCTCTTGTTCATCTTCAACCGTATCGCTGCGCTGTTCCCGGCGCCAGAGACAGCGTTCCGAACTATCATCACTATCTTTCTGACCGCGATAGACGTGGGCGTTTTCTGGGTGCTGCGCCGCAAGGCCGGCGCGCTGGCCGGCGGACTGTTCTTCCTCAACCCGATTTCGATTATTATCACCGGCTACCACAGCCAGTTTGATAATTTTGCCCTGCTTGCGGGAATGCTCGCGGTGCTGGTCTATGGTGACGACCACGCTGCGCCGGTGAAAGGTCGTAAGCTGGCTGGATTGGTGCTGCTGGGCCTCTCGCTGGTGGTCAAACACATCCTGTTTGCCTTCCCGCTGTGGCTGGCGATCAAACAGAAGGGGCTGCTGCGCCAGGCTGAAATCCTACTAATCCCGTATGCCATCTTCCTGTTTAGCTTTGTGCCGTTCTTCGGTGGCGGAGGCGGCGAGGGAATCGTGCGCAACGTGCTGCTGTACGGGTCGTGGAATAACGCCTTCTTCCACCGCCTGTTTGTTCCGGGGGTGATAGGTCAGTACGCCACCCCTGCGATTGTGTGGCTGCTGCTGTTGATCCTCTTTGCCGTGGCGGCGCGGTCGCGCGGCAGCTTTGATTCGCTGCTGCTGTACAGCGCCGTACTGGTGGCAGCATCTCCGGCCATCACTAACCAGTACCTCGCGATTGTTGTACCATTTCTCAGTGTCAATCTCAATGCATTTTTCGTGCTCTACAGCCTGGTGGGGGCCGCGCACTTGCTGGTTAATTATGACGGGTTGCATTACAGCCTGCCGCTGCTCGACCAGGCCAGCCCACAGGTATACTATGCCCTCTTGATCCTGCTACTGGTGTTTGGCATCGCCTACCACCTGGCCGGGCGGCAGGCCTGGGCTCTCCTGCGCCGGGCGGCGCGGGCGGGGCGCAGGGCTTTCTGATATAATTCAATCAGGCGCGCCACGCGCGCCGTTGGAGATTTTGGATATTTTCGCAGATACTGGCGTTCTTACTTCCCCGGAGGGTACATGAAAGACTTTTTTACGCTTCAGGAGATCGACGAAGCTGCTGAGGTAGTTCGCAGTCGCACGCGGCACCAACCCCGTGTTGGTTTAATTTTGGGCTCGGGGCTGGGGGGGCTGGCTGATTCGGTTGAGCAGGCGGATGTGATTCCCTTCGATACCATCCCCGGCTGGCCGACTTCGACCGTGGAAGGCCACAAGAACCGCCTGGTGATCGGCCTGCTGGAAAACCAGCCGGTGCTGGTGCTTCAGGGGCGCGTGCATTATTATGAAGGCTATAGCATGGCGCAGGTAACCTTCCCGGTGCGCGTGATGCAGCGCCTGGGCGTGGAAATCCTGATCGTGACGAATGCCGCGGGGGCGATCCAACCCGATTTTGTGCCCGGCGATGTGATGCTGATCACAGATAACCTCAACCTGGTGAGCATGGGCGGGGCTAACCCGCTGCGCGGGGCCAACCTGGACACGCTGGGGCCGCGCTTTCCGGATATGAGCCAGGCCTACGACCGTCGGTTGATGGACCTGGCGCGCCAGCAGGCCGTGGCGCAAAATGTGACCCTGCGCGAAGGCGTGTACGCCGGGCTGGCCGGCCCATCGTTCGAGTCGCCGGCAGACCTGCGCTTCCTGCGCATGGCCGGCGCCGACGCAGTGGGCATGTCGACCGTGCCGGAAGTGATCGTGGCGCGCCACGGTGGGATGCGCGTTCTGGGCCTGTCGGGCATCAGCAATAAGGCCAACCTGGATGGCAGCACGGTGACTACGCATCAGGAAGTGCTGGAAGCCGGGCAGGTGATTGTGCCACGGCTGAAGGCAGTGGTACTGGGCGTGCTTGCCAACCTGTAAGAAGGGCCTGCGGCCGGTGATCCATGGAAGAGGTGCTGCGTTTTCTAGAAAAGAATGAAATCCCCATCTACCTGTTGTTTGGGGCGGCGGGGATGTTTTACCTGTTGCGCCTGCTGATCTCGTGGCGCGACTGGCGCAGCACGCAGTTTGGCCTGGAGCGCGAGGCGGCACAGCGCCGTTTCAGTGCGAACATGAGTGTGGTGATCCTGGTCACGTTGTTGCTGATGGCCGAGTTCATCCTGGTATCGCTGGTGACTCCCACGCTGCCGCTGGCCGGTGGGCTGCCCACCCCCACGCTCGACCTGCTTTCTACGCCTACCGCCACGTTGGCAGTCGCAGCGGAAGGTACGATCGAGCCGACCAGCGTGGTGCTGGCGCTGGCGACGGTGGAAATTGGGGAATGCCGGCCGGGGAGCGTGGAGTGGATCGAGCCGACGCCGGGCGCGCAGATCAGCGGCACGGTGGAGCTGATTGGCACGGTGAGCGTGCAGGACTTTGGCTTTTACAAGTATGAATGGAGCACGCCGGGGAGCAGCACCTGGTCAACCATCGCGGCCGGCAACCAGCCGGTGACGAATGGCAAGCTGGGCGACTGGAATACCAGCCAGATGACCCCCGGCGACTATTTGCTGCGGCTGGTAGTGGTGAATAACCAGAACCAGCCGCTGCCGGCCTGCGTGGTGCAGGTGCGCATCTTCGAGCCAGTGGAGTAACCAGGAGAAAGCCATGCCGCAAATTGTCATCCGGCCCGCGATTGGAAGCGATATCCCCGCCCTGCTGGGGCTGGATCACTTTTATGAGACCAGCCACGTATGGCAGATGGACCGCCAGGTAGAAGGCGGCCAGGTGAGCGCCAGCTTCCGCGAGGTGCGGCTGCCGCGCAAGATGAAGGTGGATCTGCCCATGCCGGCCGATTGGCTGGCGGAAGGCTGGAAGAGCGAGCCGGGGCTTCTGGTGGCGGCGTTTGAGGACCAGGCGGTAGGCTATATTCGCCTGGGCGAAGGCTTTGGACCGGGCACGGCCTGGGTGCGCGACCTGCTGGTGAGCGATAAGATGCGGCGCAAGGGAATTGGCTCAGCGCTGCTGCTGGCCGGGCACGAATGGGCCACGCAGCGCAATTACCGGCGCATGCTGCTGGAAATGCAGTCGAAGAATCATCCGGCCATCCGTATGGCCAACCGGTTGGGCTATGAGTTCGCCGGGTACAACGATCATTATTATGCAAATCAGGATATCGCGCTGCTGTTTACGCGTTACCTGCACTAAGGCGGGTAGAGGTTTTTGAGGTTGTAATGGTTGGCGGTTGGGAAAACGGCCTGTTCATTTTTTTGCGAACCACGAGCCAGATTCTGGCAGCCGGTGTGGCGATCACGGCGTTCGCGCTGCTGCTGCACGCCCTGACGTTTAACCTGCGCGACCGCGTGGCGCGCTCTTTCGCGCTTATCCTGGGCTGCGTGGTAGTGATCTACACCGCTGAAGCCATCGGCAGCGCTTCTTCGGCGGAAGCCAATATCAGCTTCTGGCTACGTTTGCAGTGGGTGGGCATCGTTTTTCTGCCGACCATGTACCTGCAGTTCGCTGACGCGCTGCTGGAGACAACCGGCAAGCGCAGCCAGGGACGCCGGCGCTGGTCGATCCGCCTGGCGTACCTGATCTCGGCCGGGTTCCTGGTGGTGCTGCCGTCGATGTACCTGGTGGGGCCGTTGAGCTGGCAGGATGGCGTGGCGCCGCACCTGCAACCCACGTTGCTGACCAGCGTCTTCTTGCTGTTTTACATCACGGTGATGGGCATGTCGTGGTACGTGTTCGTGCAGGCGCTCAACCGCACCACCACGCCCACCAGCCGCCGGCGCATGGTGTACCTGCTGACCGGTGCGGTGGCCCCGGCGCTGGGCTCATTCCCGTACCTCTTATTTGCCTCGAATGTTGCCGCGCAGCACCCGCTGCTGTTCTGGCTGCTCTCGGTGATCAGCAATTTCCTGGTGGGCGGGCTGGTGGTGGTAATGGCCTATTCAGTGGCGTTCTTTGGCGTGCCGTGGCCCGACCGGGTGGTGAAAAGCCGGCTATTTAAGTGGCTGATGCGCGGCCCGGTGACGGCCTCGGTGACGCTGGGCCTGGTTACCATCACCCGCCGCACCGGAGAAGCTTTTGGTGTGGAATATTCGGCATTGGTGCCGATTGTGATGGTGGGCACTATCCTGCTGATGGAATATCTGATCACCATGCAGTCGCGCTTCTGGGAGCGTTGGCTGTTCTACGGTAACGACAAGGCCGACCTGGACCTGCTGCGGCTGGTAGAAGAGCGTCTGTTGACGCGCAACGACCTCAAACAGTTTCTGGAAATGGTGGTGGCGGCGGTACGCGATCGCACCCAGGCCAGCGGGGCGTACGTGGCGGCGCTGAACGGCAACGGGCTGGAGCTGGTGATTGAAAATGGGCGCACCGCTCTGATGCTGGAAGATGGCAGCGAGACCGGCGAGCTGATGCAGATGGTTTCGGCGGGAGAGTCGCTGCCGGCGCTGTTCCGTTGGGGCGATGATTACCTGGTGCCGCTGCTGGATTCCGGCGTTGATGAGGGCGGGCAGTTGCTGGGCCTGCTGGGTATTTCGGGCATTCGGCCTGAGGAATTAAGCGAAGGCCAGATGCGCTCGCTGGAGATTCTGGCGGAGCGCGCGGCCATGGCGCTGCGCGACCGGCGCGTGCAGCACAACATCTTCCAATCGCTGGAGGCGCTGACGCCCGAAGTGGAGATGATCCAGAAAATTCGCGCGGCGGGGCGCTATGCCAACACCCCGGCGGCACTGGAGCAGCCGGTGGATACGCCACACCAGGAGCTGGTGCAACTGGTGAAAGACGCGCTGACGCATTACTGGGGCGGCCCCAAGCTGACGCAAAGCCCGCTGATGAAACTGACTGTTGTGCAGGAAGCTATGGAAGCGCATGACGGCAACCAGGCCAACGCGCTGCGCTCGGTGCTCAAAGAAGCGATCTACCGCGTGAGACCCGAAGGCGAAAAACGCTTCACAGGCGAGTGGATATTGTATAATATTCTGGAAATGAAATTCCTCGAAGGCAAAAAAGTTCGGGAAATCGCCCTGCGCCTGGCGATGTCAGAAGCCGATCTATACCGCAAACAGCGCATCGCTGTCGAAGCCGTGGCCAAAGCCATCCAGGAGATGGAAAGCGAGGCCGCGGTGGAGACCACGGATTAAGGCTTTGACCGCCGCCACTGCGGGACATGGAGAAATGGAGCCCGACCTAACCAAACAAAAACAATAACCTTACAACCCTGTTCGGATTTTCAATTGTTGATTAAGATATACCCATGCCATTATCAAATTATCCGTTGTCTTAAAAATGAAGGAGGGGAGGATGCTGGCGAAACGTTATTCGTCACACCTGGATGAGGCAGAAACGCCGGAGCTGGACGAGGGGTGGTGGTCGTCGGTACTGGCGGATGAAGAAGCGCACGCCGCGCCGCACAAAGAGTCGGCGGCCCGCACCAGCACGCAGGCCGTCCTGCATCTGGTGGATTGGGATTACGTGCAAACGCTGTACGAGCAAGACGAGATTACCGTGTTACAGGTGCACGGATACAATCGCGGGGGTTTGCTGGTGCAGGGCGATGGCATTCAGGGCTTCGTGCCCATTTCACATCTCGTGGATATGCCCACCGGGGCGTGCGAGGAAGACCGCCGGCGTATTATGGCGGCCTACCTGGGACGCAGCCTGCAGCTCAAAGTGATCGAGTGCGAGCCAGGGCAGGAGCGCGTGGTGCTCTCGGAGCGCGCCGCGCTGGCCGGTGAGGGCCGCCGCAAGCAGCTCTTCCGCACGCTCAAGCCCAACGAAATCGTGTCCGGCACGGTAACCAACGTCACCGACTTCGGTGTGTTTGTCGACCTGGGCGGGGTGGAAGGTCTGATCCACGTCTCCGAGTTGTCGTGGGGGCGGGTGCAATCGCCCGCAGAAATCCTGCAGGTGGGTGAAGAAGTTCGCGCTGTGGTGCTCAACGTATCTGAGGAAAACGCGCGCGTGGCGCTGAGCCACAAGCGGCTGTACCCCAACCCGTGGGAAACCCTGTGCGATTGCTATAAACCGGGAGACGTGGTGCCGGGTGTGGTCACATCGATCATGCGCTTTGGGGCCTTTGCGCGCCTTAACGAAGGCGTGGAAGGGTTGATCCACATTTCGTCGATGAACCTGCCGGACGGCCAAACCTTGGATGAATACCTGAGCCCCGGCCAGCCAATCCGTGTGCGCATCCTGCATATCGAAGCCGAACGGCGCCGCCTCGGGTTGGGGCTGGTGGCGATCGAATAAATGAGCCGCCCATCGTCCAGAACGCCGAAGTCGGGCCTAACGGCCCGGGATGCCGGAGAAGAACCCGCGCCAGAATCCGAAAGCGAGGCGCTGGAAGGCCTGGCGAGCGGCGTGCTGCGGTTTGGGCGTTTCGGGCGGGATGCGCTGGGTGTTGCGCTGCTGGCCGGCGCGTTGCTAACATTATTTGGACTGCTGGAGCTGACCCAGGGCGCGTTTCTTTCGCCCTGGATCGGTTTTTTAAGCCGCTGGCTGGGTTGGGGGCGCTGGGCGGTGCCACCGGTGATGGGGCTGGCCGGGCTGCGCCTGCTGTGGCGGCGCGAAGAGCAGCCTGGACACTTTCCATTGGGGCCAGTGCTGGCCTGGGAAGGCGTGTATTTCACCCTGCTGGCGCTGTTCGCGGCGGTTGGTGGCACGTCTCTGGAGCGCGCGCGCGAAGGATTGGATGGCGGGCGCGTCGGTTGGGGGTTGGCCACGCTATTGGAGATTGTGCTGCCGCGCGCGCTGGTATTGCTGCTGCTGGGCGTGCTACTGGTGTTGTTCGTGGCGGCAGCCCTTGGCATCTTTGAACGATTGGCAAAATGGGCCGAGCGCGTTGCCCCCGAAGAACCGCAGGATGCTCCCGAGCCACTCCCGACCACCGGCGCGGCGGTGCAGCCACCACTGCCCGAGGTGGATGTTGAACCGCTGCTGGAAGCGGTTGGGCCGCAGGAGCGCAACCGCCGGCTGCCGCCGCTTAACCTGCTGTTGCGCGAAGTAATCCAGCGCCCGGACCAGGGCATGATCCACCGCACAGCCAAACGCCTGGAAGACACGCTGGCCGAATTCGGCGTGCCGGCGCGCGTTACAGGATACCGCATTGGCCCAACGGTGACACAATACGCGGTAGAGCCGGGTTACCTGGAAAAGGTCAACCCGGATGGCGAAGTGCAACGCCAGAAGGTGCGCGTCTCGCAGATTTCAGCGCTGGCGCGCGACCTTGCCCTTTCGCTCTCGGCGGAGCGGCTGCGTATTGAAGCACCGGTGCCCGGGCAGTCTTTTGTGGGTATCGAGGTACCGAATTCCAGCAGCAGCATCGTGCGGCTGCGGCCAATCCTCGAATCGGCCAATTTTCAGCGTCTCAATTCCCCGCTGGCCATCGGCCTGGGGCAAGACGTCTCCGGCCAGCCGGTAGTAGCCGATCTGGGGCGCATGCCGCACATGCTCATCGCCGGAACCACCGGCTCGGGCAAATCGGTGTGCATCGCCGCGTTGACGACCTGCCTGGTGGTCAACAATACGCCCGAAGACCTGCGGCTGATCATGCTCGACCCCAAGATGGTGGAGCTGGTGCGCTTCAACGGTCTGCCACACATTTTGGGCAAGGTGGAAACGCAGTTGGAGCGAATGCTGGCGGCGCTCAAGTGGGTGCTGATGGAGATGGACCGCCGCTACAGGCTGCTGGAAGACGCGCACACGCGCGATTTGCAGACGTATAACCGCAAGATGGAACGCCGCGGCCAGCCCCGGCTGCCGCGCATCGTGCTGCTGGTGGACGAACTGGCCGACCTGATGATGTCGGCGCCGGAACAGACCGAGCACAACCTGGTGCGGCTGGCGCAGATGGCGCGCGCCACGGGCATCCACCTGGTGGTGGCCACCCAGCGACCGAGCACCGACGTGGTCACCGGGCTGATTAAGGCCAACTTCCCGGCGCGCATTTCCTTCACTGTGGCGTCTTCGATTGATAGCCGCGTGATCCTGGATACCAACGGCGCGGAAACGCTGCTGGGGCGCGGTGATATGCTGTTCCTCAATCCGGAAGAAGGCACGCCGCTGCGCGCGCAAGGTGCTTTCGTGGCGGATGAGGAAGTCGAGCGCATCATCACCTTCTGGAAGAAGAGTCTTGCCGCCGGGAAGGGCCCGACCCCGAGCGAAGAATCCCCCTGGGAAGACCTGGTGGAAGCCAGTGGCGATGAAAACAGCGACGCGCTGGTGGAACAGGCCACGCGTATCGTGCGCCAGACGCAGCGCGCCAGCGCATCGATGCTGCAGCGCCGGCTGCGTATTGGCTACCCGCGCGCGGCGCGGCTGATGGACGAATTGGAAGATCTGGGCGTGGTTGGCCCGGTGCAGGCCGGCGGGCGAGAGCGAGAGGTGCTGCTGCCACCCGAAGACGCTGACGAGGAAGAAGACGCTGATGCAGAAGATGACGAGGATTAAGCTGGCTGCTTGACAGTTCTTCGCCGGTAGGATAGCATAAAGGAAATGCGATCATTTTTGTAAAGAAAGGCATTATCACCGTGGAACATGCTGCTGAAAAGAGCGCAATGACACTCACCGACATCCTACGCGTGCGGTTTAAGGGCATCCTGGATCCGCTCGCGGCTTTTTTTAATCGATTGGGAATTTATCCCAACACCATGACGATGCTCGGGCTGCTAGGCAATACCATTGGCGCTTACCTGCTGGCTACCGGCCACATAACCCTGGGCGGCGTGCTGGTGCTGGTGATGGGCCCGGTGGATGCGCTGGATGGCACGATGGCGCGGCTGCGCGGTGAATCCTCACGCTTTGGTGCGTTTGTTGATTCGGTCACCGATCGCTACTCCGAGCTGGTGATTTTGGGCGGGCTGCTGCTGTACTTTATTGGCCAGGGCAATATGATCGCCTGCGCGCTGGTCTACCTGGCGGCGGCCGGCTCGGTGATGGTGTCATACGTGAAGGCACGCGCCGAGGGGCTGAACTTCCAGGTGAAAATTGGCCTGCTGACGCGCGTGGAGCGCTACCTGGTTCTGGCGCCGCTGCTGGTATTGAACCAGCCGGTAATTGCGCTGTGGATCCTGGCGATCCTGGCTAATGTGACCGCGCTGCAGCGCATCCTGTACGTGCGCCGCGTGGCCTGTTCCGATGATGCAAACCGGTAACGCGGCTTCATTGATAGAAGGGTAGGAATCGTTCATGCCAACCGGATTTTCGATCGGCCCGTTGTACGTTCATTTTTATGGTGTCATTATCATGTTAGGTGCGCTGGCCGCGGCCTTTTTGACTGACTGGCAGGCGCGGCGTAAGGGCATTAATGGCGACCTGGTGTGGGATATGCTGCCCTGGTTGCTGATCGGCGGCATCATCGGCGCGCGGGTGTGGCACATCCTCACCCCGCCGCCTTCCATGGTGGAACGTGGCATTACCGCCTGGTATTACCTCACGCACCCGCTGGATGCCATCGCCATCTGGAACGGCGGGGTGGGCATTCCCGGTGCGGTGATTGGCGGGGCGCTGGCGCTGTGGATTTACGCGCGCAAGCGTCACATCAAGTTCCTGCGCTGGATCGACCTTATTGCCCCCGGATTGGCGCTGGCGCAGGCCATCGGACGCTGGGGTAACTTCGTCAATCAGGAAATCTATGGCGCGCCGACCAACCTGCCGTGGGCGATATACATTGACGAAGCTCATCGCCTGCCGCAATACCGAAACGTAGCCTACTATCATCCGTTATTCTTGTATGAGTTCTTGTGGAACCTGGCCAACATGGCCGTTCTGTTATGGCTGGGGCGGCGCTTTGCCAGCCGCCTGAAACCGGGCGATATTTTCCTATCCTACCTGGTCATTTACCCGGTGGGGCGTTTTCTGCTCGAATTCCTGCGGCTGGACGCATCGCAGGTGGGTGGGATCAACTTCAACCAGACATTGATGGCGGTGATCGCGGTGCTGGCGGCGCTGGCGCTGATCATCCGCCACCGGACCGGCACACCGCAGTCTGCGGAAGAGGAACCGGCTGATGAAAGGCTGAACGCGAGCGAGGATCAAACCGGCGAAATTATGTAGACAGGGTTTCTATATCACCCGGCGCTCGCCAGCAAACTTGATATAACTGCCGCGAAATCAGGGGAGAGATGACGGCGATGATTGCTGCGGAGCATTTGACCAAACGTTATGATGAATATCTGGCCGTGGCGGACATGAGCTTCAGCGTCCAGCCCGGCCAGATTTTGGCATTTTTGGGGCCAAACGGCGCGGGCAAGACCACCACCGTGCGCATGCTATCCTCGGTGCTGCGCCCGTCTGCGGGCAGCGCACGCGTGGCCGGGTTTGATGTGGAGCGCGAGCCGGAGCAGGTGCGCGCGCGGGTGGGCGTGCTGACCGAGCAGCAGGGGCTGTATGGCCGCATGACCGCCGATGATTACCTGGACTTCTTCGCACGGCTGTACGGGCTAGAACGCACGGCGGCGCGTACGCGCAGCCTGCCGTTGTTAGATCAGTTCGGACTGGCCGCGGCGCGCAAGCAGCGCATAGGCACCTATTCCAAGGGCATGCGCCAGAAGCTGGCGCTGGTGCGCACGCTGGTGCATGACCCACCGGTGCTTCTGCTGGACGAGCCGACCTCAGCGATGGACCCGGAAAGCGCGGTGGTAGTGCGCGACGTGATCTGCGGGCAGGCACGCGCCGGGCGCACGCTGCTGCTGTGCACGCACAACCTGTTCGAAGCCGAGCAGATTGCCGACCGGGTGGCCGTGGTGCGCAAGGGCCGGCTGCTGTTCGAGGATACCAAGGCGGCGTTCAAACGGCAACTCCTGGGGCCCAGCCAGTTCCGGGCGCGGTTTGCCCGGCCGGTGGGCGACTGGACGCCCGATCTGCCGCAGGGCGTGCGGCTGGTGGAGCGCGGCTCGGCCTTCCTGCGCTTCCAGGTAGACGAACCGCTCAACAGCAACCCGCTGCTGATGCACCAGATGCTACAGCAATCGCTGGAACTGGTGGCGTTTGAGGAAATGACGCGTAACCTGGAAGAAGCTTACGTTCAGGCTGTGACCCGCCTGAATCAAGAGGACGAGGCGCGACATGCTGGCTAAACTCTCCCTCGTTTTTGTGATCGCGCGGCGAGAGCTGGGCGACCAGGCGCGCGACTGGCGCATCCTGACCCCGATCGCGTTTATGGCACTGGTGTTCCCGTTCCTGATGAACGTAGCCGCCGAAAAGCTGCTGGAGCTGCTGCGTTCATACGGGGTGGGCATTATCTCCGATCGCATGGTTCCATTCCTGCTGATGGTGGTGGGCTTTTTCCCGATCTCGATCTCGCTGGTGATTGCGCTCGAGTCGTTCGTGGGAGAGAAGGAGCGTGGGACGATTGAAGCGCTGCTCAACAGCCCGCTGAGTGACGGCCAGCTCTACCTGGGCAAGCTGCTTTCGTCGGTCACCGCGCCGCTGCTTGGGGCGTTTCTGGGGATGGGCGTGTACCTGGCGGCGTGCGTGGGGCGCGGGCTGGCACTGCCGCCGGCCGAAGTGGTGGCGCAGGTGTTCCTGCTTACCCTGGTGCAGGCGGTGTTGATGGTGACTGCCGCGGTGGTGATTTCGGTGCAGGCTACCACCGTGCGTTCGGCCAACCTGTTGACCAGTTTTATCGTCATCCCCATGGCACTGCTGGTGCAGGGCGAGAGCATGCTGCTGGTGTGGGGCGACGCGCGCACGCTGTGGCTGGCGATTTTCGGCGTGCTGGTGCTGACGGTGCTGGTGGGGCGGGTGGGGCTATCGCATTTCCGGCGCGAAGAGCTGCTGGGGCGCGAGCTGGATACGCTGCACCCGCGCGCGCTGCTGCGGTTGTTCGCGCGCCACTTCCGTGGCGAAGCCCGCTCGCCGCGGGAATGGTATTTGCGCGAAGTTCCCTCAACGCTGCGCGGACTGGGGCTGCCGTTCCTGCTGGTGTGCCTGCTGGCGCTTGGTGCAGCGCTGGCCGGGGCTGGGTTGATCCAATCCACAGGGGCGCAGGCGGCGCAGCGCGCACTGGCCAGCAGCGAAAGCGGCCGGCTGGAAGCGCTGGCGGACGCCTGGCCGTTGTTTGATTTCCACCCGGTTGCCACCATCTGGTGGCAGAATGTGCGCGCCATGCTGATCGCCATGCTACTGGGCGGGCTGACATTTGGCGTGCTGGGAACCATGCCGGTGGTGCTGACCCTGCTGTTCACCGGTTATATTTCGGCCAGCGTAGCCAGCAGTGGCATCCCGCTGGGCAGCTACCTGGCCGGGTTTATTCTGCCGCACGGGGTCATCGAAATCCCTGCGGTGATCCTGGCTACAGCGATGATCCTCAAAGCCGGGGCGGCGCTGGCCGCGCCGGGTTCGGGGCGCGGGCTTGGCGAGCAGTTTGTGATATCGCTGGCTGATTATGCGCGCCTGATGCTGGGGCTGGTGATCCCGCTGCTGTTGATCTCAGCGGCCATCGAAGCGTGGGTCACACCGCGCGTAGCGCTACTGATTTTCGGTGGTTGACGTTGCAGACGGCATAGAGGAAAGTTCATGGCAGAAATCGTCTTTTTGGGCACCGCGGGAGCAATGGCGGACGCAGAGCACGGCAACACGCACCTGGCGGTGCTGTACGGAGCGAAGGTATTACTGGTCGATTCGAGCGGCAACCCTGCCGCGCGGCTGCGGCAGGTTGGGATTGATCCGCTGCGGGTGAACGATATTATCATCACGCATTTCCATCCCGATCACGTTTCGGGCGTGCCGATCCTGTTGATGGAGCTTTGGCTGCTGGGGCGGCGCGCACCGGTGCGCGTGCACGGGCTGGAGCACGCCATCACGCGGTTACAGGCGATGATGGCGCTGTACGAGCCGTGGCGCTGGCCGGAGTTCTTTGAAGTACAGTATCACGCGCTGCCCGAGCAGGCCGGCGCTACGGTGCTGGAAAACTCCGGGCTGCGCGTGGTGAGCGCGCCGGTGCAGCACCTGCTGCCGACGGTAGGGCTGCGTTTTGAATTCCTGACCGAGGGCAAAGTGGCGGCATATTCATGCGATACCGAGCCGGCTGCCGCAGTGGTGGCGCTGGCGCGTAGCGCGGACGTGCTGATCCATGAGGCGGCGGGGGAGACGCGCGGACATTCTTCGGCGGAACAGGCAGGGGGGATTGCCGCCGAATCCGGGGCGAAAGCCCTGTACCTTGTGCATTACCATCCGGCGCCGGTGGGCGGCACGCCGGATGCGCTCCCCGCGCAGGCCGCGAAATCCTTCCCCGGCCCGGTGACGCTGGCCGTGGATGGGATGCGCATCTCGATAGAGCAGTAATTATTCCTGCCCGTACTTGTGCCTGCATAGATCATATACGGCCGGACCTCGTGTCTGGTGCGCCACCCGCAGGGTGCTCTTCGAGCAGGCGCACCCTACGGGCGTGGATAGATGGGTGTCTACCAGCCGGCCAGGAACGGCTCCCACTCGCTGTATTCCTGCGGATTGCGGCCGAAGATATAGCGCGCGGTGGCGGGCGGCTCTTTCGGCGGGCGCAGCAGGTGCATACCCACTTTTTCCAGCCGCTGCCCGCCTTTGCGGTGGTTGCATGCCGGGCAGGCAGCCACGAGGTTGGTCCACGCGTGCGGGCCGCCCAGGTGGCGCGGGATGACGTGATCCACGGTCAGGTCGAGCGTGTGCTTGCCGCAGTACTGGCAGGTATAATTATCACGGCGCAGCACCTCGCGCCGGGTCAGCTTGATGCGCGGGCGCGGGCGGCTGATCATTTTCTCCAGGCGGATCACCGACGGGCGTGGGAAGGTAGCCGTGATGGTGCGCACGATGCCACGGCCATCCAGCACCAGCGTGGCCTTCTGGCTGATGATCAAGCCCATCGCGCGCTGCAGGTTGCAGATGTGGATTGGCTCATAGTTTGCATTTAAGACCAGCACAGCATCTTGCATACATGCTCCAATTAAGCGATTATAGCATCAGGAAAAACGTGTAGCAACCGGGGTTTTGTAGAGGAGAACTTATGCGCGTAATGGTGGCAGGCGGATCGGGCTTTATCGGGTCAAGGCTGGTGGCGCGGCTGCTGGCCGGCGATCACGTAGTGACGGTGCTCAGCCGGCGGCCGGAACAGGCGCGGCTGCCTTCCGGCGCGCGGGCCCTGGGGTGGGATGGGCGCAGCGCCCGTGGAGAATGGGTGACTGCGATGTCGACCACCGACGCGGTAATTAACCTGGTGGGCGAAAACCTGGGCGGCGGGCGCTGGACCGCGGAGCGCAAGCGGCGCATCCGCGAGAGCCGGGTGAATGCCGGGCAGGCGCTGGCGCAGGCGATCGCAGCCGCCGGCCGCCGCCCGACCGTGCTGGTGCAGGCATCAGGCATCGGGCATTATGGTTTCAGCGGCAACACCCCGGTAACCGAACGTTCGCCGGCGGGGGAGGATTTCCTGGCACAGGTGACCGTAGATTGGGAAGCCTCGACGCAGCCGGTGGAAGCGCTGGGAGTGCGGCGCGTGGTGGCACGCAACGGGCTGATGCTGCATGGCAAACAGGGCATTTTTCCGCTGGTGCTGCTGCAGTTCCGGCTGTTTGTGGGCGGGCCGCTGGGCAGCGGCCGGCAGTGGTTTCCGTGGATGCACGTGGATGACGCGGTAGCGGCAATGCTGTTCCTGATGGAGCGCGACAGCGCCGGTGGCGCGTATAATTTCGTCGCGCCAGACGTGGTGACCAACGCCCAGGTTGGCAAGACTATCGCGCGGGTGATGCGCAGGCCGTATTACTTCCCCGTGCCGGCCTTTGCGATGAAGCTGGCGCTGGGTGAGATGAGCGGGCTGGTACTCGAAGGCCAACGCGCCGAGCCGGCGCGGCTGCTGGAAGCGGGCTACCCATTTCGCTTCCCCACGCTGCAAGGCGCGCTGGAAGATTTGTTGCGATAGAAGCAGATACCCGGCGCGAAGACGCGCATTGCCCCGATGTGCTTACAGGAATGACCGCGTAGAAAACGCGAAGGAAACCCAAAGAAAGAACTTACTGCCCTTCCAGAACGGACTGGCCGATCTTGGCGGCAAGGTTGGGGTCGCCGTTTTCGAGCACCAGGGCCAGCGCCAGGGGTGTGCCCTGCGCGCCGGGCAGCGTGCCGCCCAGGAACCAGGTAACGCGCCCGTTCTGCGCCGGCGCGGCTGCGACAACCTGCCAGTAGGGCGAGCCGGGATGCACCAGCATCTGCGCCGCCTGCCCCGCGCCCAGGGTATCGAGGGCGGGGGTGGATGGCTGTGGTGGGCGCACCACCCAGCCTTCAACGGGGGTTTGCACGGCCAGTATCATTTGTGGGGAAGGGACCGCGCCGCCCATGGATATGCTGGCCGCGGCCAGCGCCATTTGCAATGGGGTTACCTGCGGGCCGCCGGTGAGCAGCGGCGCGCCGGGCGTGGCTTCCAGCGGGGCGGCGGCCGGCAGTGGTATTTGCGGCGCGGTATCGAAGCCAATCTGGCGGAACAGCGATGTGGTGGTGCTCGTCCCAAGCAGTGCGGCCAGTTGATCGGTGGCGGCCGGGCAGCCGTTGGCAACCGCCTCAGGCCAGCCGACGCCAGCCGCAGTGGGTAAGGCGCAGTCCCAGCGGCTATCGTCCAGCGTGGTGGAAAGCGGCCCGGTTCGCTCCGGCAGCGCTCCACCGGCGCCGGCGGCGGCCAGCAGGAATGGCGCGGCTGCTGCGCCGGCCGGGTACAGACCCTGCGTGGCGCGGTTGAGCAGCGGCGCGTCCGGGCTGGCGCGCCACGCGTCCCAGTTGGCTTCAAGCTGGTTGGGATCGAAGGACGGGTGCGAGGCCATCACCAGCACCTCACCGTTTTGCGCGTTGAGCAGCACAAGGGCGCCTTTTTGGCCATGCATTCGCTCGTCGGCCAGCTTCTGGCGCGCCAGATCGAGCGTGAGGCGCACGTTAAGGCCGGGCGGGGGCTGCGCATAGAGCAGATAGTTGAGCAGCACCATCGAACTGGGCGCGCCTTCAACACCGCGCAGGTAACCATCCAGGCTGCTTTCCAGTCCGCCCTGGCCGTAGACCGGGCTGGTGTAACCCAGCGTGGCGGCCAGTGGCGGGTAGAGCGACCGGCGGGTGTATGTGCCAGGCATACCCTCGGTGACGTGCAGCGGGGTGTTGGCGCGATCCAGCAACGTGCCGCGCATCACGTAACGATCGGTGATAAACGGGCGCGGGTTATCGACGCGCGTGGTCAGATCATCCGCGCGCGCGATGCCCCACCATGCGTTGACCAGCGCCACCGCCAGGATGCCGGCCAGCAGCAGCCCACCCGCCAGCAGGTACGGCCGCCGGTTAGGCAGCGCGGCCGGCTCGCTCTCGGCGGTGTTACTGATCAGCAGCAGTAGGAGCAGCGAGGCAAACGCGGTGACCAGCGACGAGCCACCGTACGACAGGAATGGCAGCGTCACGCCGGTGAGGGGCAGCAGGCGCAGGTTACCGCCGATGATGAGGATGGCCTGCGCAGCCAGGTAGCTGCTGATTCCGGCTGCCAGATAGCGCTGATAGGAATTGGGGGCGCACAACGCAATGCGCAGCCCGCGCACGGCCAGCAGCGCCATGGCAAGCAGCAGCCCGGTGGTTCCCAGCAGACCGGTCTCCTCGGCGATGGCAGTAAAGATAAAATCGGAGTGCGCTACGGGCACCACGCCTGGGCTGCCCATGCCCGGCCCGGCGCCGAACACACCGCCAGATGCGACCGAGATGAGCGACTGCACGATCTGGTACGAGCGTCCACTGGGGTCCAGCCAGGGGTTGAGCCACGCATCCACGCGGATGCGGATGACACCGAACAACTGGTAGCCCACCACGCCGGCAGCCAGGATGGCGACCGCGGCTACAGCCAGGATGCGGCGCTTGCCGGAAGCGATATAGAGGATCAGGCTGTAGAGAAAGAGCAGCAGCGAGGCCGTGCCCAGGTCGCGCTGTGCAACCAGCATCACCAGCGCCGCGCCGGTCATCACCAGGGTGGGGGCCACCCATTCCCACAGGCTGAATGCCAGCGGCAGGCGGTCGGCCAGGTAGCCGGCCAGATAAATGATGAGCAGCAGCTTGAGCGGCTCGGATGGCTGCAGGTACACGCCGCAGCAGCCCAGCCACAAACGCGGGCCTTCGCCGCCGGGGTAGGTGCCAAACTGGAACGTGGCGGCGGTGAGCAGCAGCCCGGCGGTCATGGCCACGTATTTGTAGCGCCGCAGCAGCCCCGGCAGGTCGGGCAGGCGCAGGCCGGCGGTGACCAGGGCTACGCACAATGCCAGCCAGAGGCTCTGCCGCAGCCCGAGCACGGTATCGAGCCGCCAGACGGTGATCAATCCCCAGCCGGTGAGCAGCGCGGCCAGCGGCAGCAGGTAGGGATCACGGTCGGGCAGGCGGCGCGCGGTGACGTACTGCAGGACGGCCATGCCGGCCAGCCAGATGGCGAAGCCGGCCCAGTGCAGCGCGTTGTACTGCGCCGCCCAGGAATGAATGCGCGCGGCGGGGGCCAGCGTGACCAGCACAGCCAGCAGGAACACGCAGGCCACCGCCAGGAGCATCAGGCGACCCTGTACCTCATCTCGCGGAGAAGCCGGCCTTGGCACGAGAAGGTTCACTGCGGCAGGTATTTCTCCACCAGCAGGCGCAGCTTTTGACGCGTCTCAGCCGGAATACGGTCAACCTGGGTAATGATGGCGTGCTCCAGGGCCGAATCACAGGCGCAGTTGTGCTCGTCGGGCAGGGATTCGAGCAGGTACTGTACCGCCTGCTGGGCGGCCTCGGTATTTTTGTGCAGCGTGTTAATTACCATATCCACACTGACCGGCTCTTCATTGACGTGCCAGACGTCATAATCGGTGACGTGGGCCATTGTGACGTAGCACATCTCAGCCTCGCGTGCCAGGAAGGCCTCGGGGCAGGCGGTCATGCCGATGATGGCCATGCCCCAGGCACGGTAGACGTTGGACTCGGCGCGGGTGGAGAAGCGCGGGCCTTCGATGGTAACCAGCGTGCCGCCCGAATGCACGCGCACGCCAGTGCGGGTGACGGCGGACAGCAGTTGCGTCGAAAGATCGGGGCAGAAGGGGTCGGCAACACCGGCGTGCACCACCAGCCCATTACCGAAGAAGGTGCGCTCGCGGTCTTTGGTGTTGTCGTAGATCTGGTCGGGAATGACTACATCGCCAGGAGCAAAGTCGGCGCGCAGCGAGCCGCAGGCGCTGATGCTTAGCACCCGCGTGACGCCGATCTGCTTGAGAGCGTGGATGTTGGCGCGGTAGTTGACTTCGGTGGGTGAAATCCAGTGGCCAATGCCGTGGCGGGCGAGGAATGCCACGCGCTTGCCGGCCAGCGTGCCCACGATGATCGGGGCGCTGGGCCGCCCAAAAGGAGTTTCGATCTCGTGGTGTTCGGTATCGCGCAGCGCGGGGATGTTGTACAGCCCGGAGCCGCCAATTACGCCAAGAACAGGAGCAAGTGCCATAATTTTTCCCTCTCCATATGGTATCAGGGATATCTTAGCACAGTACGGATGAATAAAGCATCACGAATCCTTCCCGTAAGGATATCGGGACGATACCGCCAGAACACCGAGGTCCCTGTTCCACGAATAGAACGTATCACACGAATGATGCATACACACATGAGCATATTTGTTATACTTGCTGGCTGAGGGGAGACACCTTGGAGAAACCTGCTACCTACGATCCTGAATATTTTGCGCCGCTGTTCGCGGTGGAAGACCGGCATTTCTGGTTCCGCGGGCGCAACCCGCTGATCGCGGCGATCGTATGCGACCTGGCGGCGCAGTTTGGGCCGGGCTACCGCGTGCTGGAAGCCGGGTGCGGCACGGGCAGTGTGCTGGCCGCGCTGGAAAAAGTTTGCACCGGCGGCACAGTGTTTGGAATGGACCTGTTCGATGAGGGGCTGCGCTTTGCGCGCATGCGCTCCGATTGCCCACTGGTGCAGGGGGATATTCATCACCCACCGTTCGCGCTGCGCTTTCCGGTGATCGGTCTGTTTGACGTGCTGGAGCACCTGCCGGATGATGCCGGCGTGCTGCGCGATCTGCGCGCCATGCTCGCGCCAAATGGGGCACTGGTGCTGACCGTACCGGCGCGCAAATCGTTGTGGAGCTATTTCGACGAGGCCAGCCATCATGTGCGCCGCTACGAAAGCGCCGGGCTGCGCGCGCGGCTGGAAGAAAACGGTTTTCAGGTGGAATACCTCAGCCCGTATATGATGAGTATTTATCCGCTGGTGTGGCTCACACGGCGGCTGGCGCGCGGGCAGAGCAGCGCCACGGCGCAGCAGACGCAGAGCATGGCCGAAGATGAGCTGCGCATCATCCCCGTAGTCAACGAGGTGCTGGCGTGGGTGCTGCGTCAGGAAGCGCGGCTGGTGTACCGGCGCAAGCGCCTGCCTATCGGCACGTCGCTGATTGCTGTGGCGCGGCGCGTGGATTAGCGCGGCTCAGGCTTCAGGCAGGATTTCGACCACCAGGCTCTCGCTGCCACAGCGCACTTCGTCTCCGGAGATAATCACCACCGGGGTGTAAACACGCTCGTCATTCAAGAATGTGCCATTGGTCGAGTTCAGGTCTTCCAGCCACCACTGGTTATGGTGGTAGCTCAGGCGGGCATGGCGCGCAGAAACCGTGTCGTTGGTCAGGGGCTGCTCGCAGGCCGGGTCGCGGCCGATGATCACCTCGGCCACTTCAAAATCATGGCGCCCCTCAGGGGCCGTGGATGTCAGCCGCAGCAGCGGTACCTGGCGGCCACTGATCTGGCTGGCCTGCACCGCCAGATCGCGCCAGATGGTATACAGCGCGCGCAGCAGGAAGGTATAAAGCGCAATCACCAGCAGGATGCGCAGGACGAGAATTACGGTTCCCGTCATGGCTTGTTCACCGTGCCGCCGGCAGGGTAGTGGTATCCGACTGCGCCGGCCGGGTTTCTTCGCTATAGATGATGGGCACACCGGCCAGTGAGATCACGTCGCCAGGCTTGAGCGCCTGCTGGCTGATGCGGATACCATTGACGAATGTTCCGCCGCTGGCGTTGAGGTCAAAGAGCAGATAGCGGCCGCGCACGGCGCGCAACTGGGCATGGGCGCGCGAGACGCGCGCGTCGTTGATGATGATGTGGTTATCCGCCCGGCGGCCGATATTGACCACTGGCTGGCGCAGCGGGAAGGTCTCCAGACCATTGACGATCAGGTACGCGCCTTCGGGGAGCGTATCGGATAGCTCGGCTTCCACGGGCGCGGCGGCCATGGCTGCGGTGGAACCGCCCGCCTGGGCAGCAGCCACGGTTACGCGCACGGCATCCAGGGGTAGGGCCGGGTCAATGCTCAGGCGAATGCTCGGCGGGGCATCAAAACGGATGCCGCTTTCGCGCGCGGCGCCTTCCAACGCCTGCGACAGCCGGTCGAGAGCATCCGGGTTGGCCTGCCACCAGGGCAGGCTGCGCGGGTGCATCGCGAGCACGTAGCTGCCTGGCGCTGTTGCGACACCGTTCGGCCCGCTGTAGAGGTGCTCTTGCATGGCCTGCACCAGCTGGTGGGGCAGGCTGGTGTTGCGCCGTGGAAAAAACATGCGCTGCTCGATCAGTTCTTGCAGGCGCGTCTCGATCTGGTCCAGGTTGAATTTCATACCGTATAATTATACTCAAGAGGTACACAATTGGAACAGAGTGGGTTTGAAGAACAACGCCACACGGCGGATTGGGCGCTGCGCGTTTGGGCAGCGGATTTGAACGGTATTTTTGAGCAAGCGGCGCGGGGCATGTATCGCCTGATGGGCGTGGAACCGGCCGAAGAGCCGCGCGCGGCGCGCGAGCTGGAGATTTCCGCCGCCGACGCGGAAAGCCTGCTGGTTGCGTTCTTATCGGAGCTGTTGTTTTTATTGGAACAGGAGCAGCTCGTCTTCGACGATTTTGACCTGGAATGCAGCCCCACGCACGTTTCCGCGCGGCTCAGCGGCGTACCCTGCGTGCGCATCGCGAAAGAGATCAAAGCGGTGACATATCACAAGCTACAGATACAGGAAACCAGCACCGGACTGGAAGTGCTGATCGTGTTTGATGTGTAGAGGAGTAAACCATGGTAGCTATCCATGATTTGCGCAAAATATCGGATTATGAATGGGAAATCCCCACCAGCTTTCGCTGGGATATGCGCGTACCGGTGCGGTTGTTTGCTTCGCGCCGGCTGCTGGAAGCCTCGCTGGATGACCTTTCGATCGAGCAGGCGGTGAACGCGGCCACGCTGCCCGGGCTGGTGGGACACGTGGTAGTGATGCCGGATATGCACCAGGGTTACGGCTTTCCCATCGGTGGAGTGGCGGCCACGCGCACGCCGGACGGCGTGATTTCACCCGGAGCGATTGGCTACGACATCAACTGCGGGGTGCGGCTGATGGGCTCCAGCGTGCCGTTGGATGCCGCACAGGCGCTGCTATCCGAGCTTGCCACGGCGCTGGACCATTTCTGCCCGTTGGGGGTGGGTTCGCACGGCGGCTACCCGGTGACTGAAGCCGAGTTGGATCAGGTATGCCGCCAGGGTGCGAGCTGGGGGCTTAAGCGCGGGTTGGCCACTGAGCAGGATTTACGCCGCACAGAAGAAAACGGGATGCTGGATGGCGCAGACCCGGCCAAGGTGAGTCAACGCGCCAAAGATCGCGGCCGTCCGCAGCTCGGCACGCTGGGCGCGGGCAACCACTTCATCGAGGTGGATGTGGTGGAGCAGATACACGATGAACCCGCGGCAAGCGCGATGGGCTTACAGGAAGGCCTGCTGACGCTGCAAATCCACTGCGGGTCGCGCGGGTTTGGGCACCAGATCTGCAGCGACTATGTGGCCGCGTTCCAGAACGCGCCGCAGCGGTATGGCATTCGCCTGCCGGACCGGGAGCTGATGTGCGCGCCGCTGGACAGCCCGGAAGGCAAGGCCTACCTGGCGGCCATGCGCGCCGCCGCCAATTATGCTTTCCTCAACCGGCAGATTCTGGCGCATGGCGCGCGGCAGGCCTTCGAGCGCGTGCTGGCCGGCAAAGTGAAGAACTGGCACCTGCACCAGATCTACGACATCGCCCATAATATGGGCAAGCTGGAGCGCCACATGGTGGATGGGCAAGAAATGCAGGTATGCGTGCACCGCAAAGGCGCCACGCGCGCCTTTGGCCCAGGCGCGCCAGGGCTGCCGGCGGAGTACCAGTCCACCGGGCAGCCGGTCTTGGTGCCGGGCAGCATGGGCACGGCGAGCTGGGTTCTGGTGGGCACCGAGGGCAGCATGCAGCGCTCGTTTGGTTCCACCTGCCACGGCGCGGGGCGCGTGCTCAGCCGCAGCCAGGCCAAGCGCGAAATCCAGGGCGACGCGCTGCGGCGCGAGCTGCAGGAGCGCGGCATCCACGTGCGCGCCGGGTCGCTCTCGGGGCTGGCGGAAGAAGCTCCGCAGGCCTACAAAGATGTGGATGACGTGGTGGAAACGGTGATCGGGGCAGGCATCGCGCGCAAGGTGGCGCGGCTGCGGCCGGTGGCAGTCATCAAAGGTTAGCTCTCATCCGAGTCTGGCGCCGGGCGGCTGATGACCGCGAACCGCGCATTGACCAGCCTGGCCAGGTCGGCCGGGGCCAGACGCACATTAAGCCCGCGCTGGCCGCCGGAGACATGGATCTGCTCGTGGGCACGCGCGGCTTCGTCGATCCATACCGAGAAGCCTTTGTTGATCAGCGCCAGCGGCGAAATGCCGCCCGCCTGCAGCCCGGTAAGCTGTTCAGCTTCGTGCTGGGTGGGCACGTGCACCTTCTTTTCGCCCAGCACGGCCGCCAAAGCCTTGAGGTCAACTTCGTTCGGCCCGGGGATAACGGCCAGGATGGGCTTGCCCTTCTCGCGCTGGATGACAATCGTTTTGAAGACTATCTCGGGCGGCACGCCCAGGATGTGCGCCGTGTCCAGCGCGCCGCGCTTATCTGTGCTCATCTCGAATGCCTGGTAGGGCACTTTGCGGGCGTCCAGCAGGCGCGTGACGTTATTGGCTGCTGCCATGACTCACCCCTTGCGAACGTAAATCGGATTGCTGAAAATCCAGCCGCGCCGCCGGCCCAGGTACTGCACGTAACATTCCACGCGGTAAGCGCCGGGCTGGTTGACGATCTGCGTGCAGAACTCACGCTCGTTCCAGGTCTGGATCACTTCACCGTCGCGCAGAAGGCAGCATTCAGCCGCGCCCGGCACTCGCACCTGGAAGGTGACGCCATCTTGCAGCGGCATTTCCTCGCCAATACCGGCGGAACGGTCGCGGCCCTGGGCGGTAAAGCGGAAACCGCGCGTCGATGCGGGCAAATCATAGCCGATAAACAGGCTGCCCGCTGCCAGGGCATTCAGCACCATCTTGCGATCTTCCAGCAGGTTGCCGCTCAGCGGGCGCGGGACGAGCAGGTGGTTATTGATGCCTCGGAAATGGAAGGCATAGGTGAACACACGCCGGCGCAGTGGGCCCAGCCGCTTATGGTAGGCATGGGCGTCGGCGCCGCCAATGGCGGTGATGCGCTTGCCCGAGCGGATGAGCTCGTCCCAGCGTTGCAGGGCCAGCGGCATTGGCCCGCGGGCGATGCGCTGCGGGAAAAGCACGTAATACAACGCCTGCAGGTAAGATTGCGCCACGCACTTCAGCTCGCTAAAGCCGTTCCACAACTCGATGCCGGTGAAGCCTTCTACCGACCAATCTTCCCAGGTGATATCCGGCTCGCCCAGGGCGCGCATAGCCGGGTCGGTGGGGTGGGCGATAAAGGTCAGCCCGCCGGCATTACGCGCCTGGTGGATGAGCTGCTGCGGATCGCGCGCGTAGGTGGTCAGCTCGCGGCCAGCACCGATGACAAGCAGGTGATTCTTTTGCGGGTCGCGCGCGCGGTCGTGCACTTCTTCGCCCACGAGCATCAGGGCGCGGCGGCCGTCGCGCTCGTAGTAGCCGTCCAATCCACTGACCAAAACATTATGGTCGGTGACGATGACGACATCAATACCGGTTTCTAGCGCGGCTGCGCCGATCTCCGCGTGGCTGCCTTCGCCATCGGAGTACGTGGTGTGCATGTGGATGTTGGCGGTGATTTCTTCCATTTTTGGCTGGCGATTGACGAAACGCGGGAAAGAACGGTATAATCGGGCGTGCTGTCTAATTCCCTGGAGGATTCCCTTGACTACTTACCTGGACCTTGCACTGATTATAACGTCAATCGCGCTGATCACCAGCATTGTGCTGCAGAATAAAGGCGTTGGCCTGGGCGGGCTGACCGGTCAGGATACCAGCGGCGTGGTTTCCACCCGGCGCGGTATCGAGCGCACGCTGTTCTACATTACCATTGGGCTGGCCGTGCTGTTCTTTATTCTGATCTTCGTGGTTGTGCTGGTGGGTGGCAGATAATCTGCCGTACGGCTGCGCGCACCTACCCAATCTCCAAACATGACTTTCACCGGGCGACTCGTCCACCAAAGGGGGAGATCGCCCTTTTCTTGTTGAGGCTATGAAAAAATTACGCTGGCAATTGATCATCCTGTTGCTGACCGGCCTGGTGGTGGGCGTATTGCTGATCGCCGAGCAGCCGGCTGGCGGCGTGACGCCGTTTTCGACGGCAGTGCCGGAACAGGGGGGCATCTATACCGAGGCGTTGATTGGGTCGGTGCAGCGGCTGAACCCGCTGTTTGACCTGTACAACCCATCTGACCGCGACATTGACCGGTTGGTGTTCAGCGGGTTGGTGCGCTTCGATGCGCGCGGCCTGCCACAGCCCGACCTGGCGGAAACCTGGGGTATGTCGGAAGATGGGCTGCTGTACAACATTACCCTGCGCGAAGGCCTCAAGTGGCACGATGGGCAGGAGCTGACCGCGGCGGACGTGATTTTCACCGTCGACTTGCTGCGCCAGGGCGGCGATTTTGTCCCTGCCGACTTGCAGGAGTTCTGGAACAACGTGGATGTGATCGGCGAAGGCCGGCAGATCCAGTTTAAGCTGCCCGAGCCATTTGCGCCGTTTATGGACTATTTGGCGATCGGCATTCTCCCCGAGCACCTGCTGGGCGCGCTGCCGATTGACCAGGTGGTCAACAGCCCATTCAACCTGCAGCCGGTGGGCAGTGGACCGTTCCGCTTTGAACGCGTGATGGTGGAAGGCGACCAGGTGACCGGCATCGTGCTGCGCCGCTTCGACGACTATTATGGGCAAAAGCCTTTTCTCGACCAGGTGATCTTCCGCTATTACTCCGATTCGGCCGCGGCGCTGGCTGCTTATCAGGACGGGCAGGTGCAGGGCATCAGCCAGATTAGCGCGGATGTGCTGCCGCGCGCACTGGCCGAGCCCGAGCTGGCGGTGTACACCGGCAGGCGGCCTGAACTGGCAATGGTGATGTTCAACCTCAAGAGCCAGACAGCTTCCTTCCTGGAAGATGCCGAGATCCGCAAGGCGCTGTTTATGGGCCTCAACCGCCAGCGCATTGTGGATGCGGTGCTCAACAGCCAGGCGATCGTGGCCGATGGGCCGGTGTTTCCTGGTACATGGGCTTACCATGACGGACTGAAACGGCAGGAGTATGACCCCGATGGGGCGGTGCGCATGCTGGTGGAAGCCGGCTGGGCGCTGGAAGAAGGCGCGACGGTGCGCACCAAGGAAGGCGGCGAGCTGGCCTTTACGCTGGCCTACCCGGACGACGATACCCACAAAGGTGTGGCCGAGGCGATCCAGAAGAATTGGGCTGACCTGGGCGTGCAGGTGGAACTGGAGCCGGTAGGCTACGAGCAGTTGATTTCCGAGCGGCTGCAGGAGCGCAACTATGAGGCCGCGCTGGTAGATTTGAACTTTACCCGCTCCCCCGACCCCGACCCATACCCGTTCTGGGATTCGATGCAGGCGACCAACGGGCAGAATTATACCCAGTGGAACCAGAAGGTCGCCAGCGAGTACCTGGAGCAGGCGCGCGTGAGCACCGACCTGGCCGAGCGCACGCGGTTGTACCGCAATTTCCAGGTAATTTTTGCCGAGGAGCTTCCGGCGCTGCCTCTCTACTATCCGGTCTATAATTATGGTGTGAGTAAATCAGTGCAGGGCGTGCGCATGGGTCCGCTGGTTGATTCCAGCGACCGCTTCAGCACGGTGACTGAGTGGCATTTGAATGCCGTGCCGGCCGCGTCCAGCCCGAACACACCATCAACCGGACAGTAGGGGAGTGGGATGGCGGAATTTTTACAGCAAGACTGGAATATCCTGCGCGAGGGCAGCGAAGAGCTAGAGCGTTTTGTGCTGGCCAAAGACCTGTACTGGCCACTCGACCGCAGCTCGCACGGGCCGCATGGCATGGCGCAGCTTTCGCTGGGCTCGATGGCCCTGAGCAGCGTACGCCTGACCGCGGTGGAGTGGTCGCCGCAGGCGCAGGCCGAGCTGGACGCGCTGCTTCAAAAAATCGAGGCGGTGCGCAGCCAATGGCAGGCGAACTGGGCGCGCAAAGCCGAGCGCGAATACAGCGCGCGGCTGCGGCTGTGGCAGGACGCGCTGCTGGACGGTCTGGCCGAGCGCCACAGCCTGCGCAGCGGTTATGACTTTAACGTGCGCTGGCGCACGATGCTCGACCTGCTGGAGCGCGATTCTGGCGCGAACCCACCGGACGTGGAACGCGCGACGCTTTCCGGCCTAGACAGCCGTCTGCGGGGCGCTACGCGCAGCGGACCGTTTGTATGGGAACCTGAAGTGGAGCGTGGTTTCCCGCCGGAGCGTTTCTGGTACCTGTACGTGACGTTCCCCGAGTAAGCGAGCAGGCACGCCCGAGCAACCAACCCGCAAAGCAGAGGATACCGATGACATCATTCTTTACCCGCGGCGGAGATGAAGGTTATACCGGGGTACTGGGAGAAGGCCGCGTGCCGAAATATGACGCGGTAATGGAAGCGCTGGGCGCGCTGGACGAATCCAGCGCGTGCCTGGGCGTGGCGCGTACCCTGTGCCAGTCTACGAAGACGCGCGAGGTGGTGATGATCGTGCAGCGCCACCTGTATGCGCTGATGGCCGAGGTGGCTGCCACCCCACAGAACGCGGAGCGCTTCCACTTTATCGAAGCCACGCACGTCACCTGGCTGGAAGAACAGACCGAAGCCATCCACCAGAATGCGCCCACTCCCAAAGACTTCATCCTGCCGGGCGATACCCCGGCCGGCGCGGCGCTGGACCTGGCGCGCACTGTGGTGCGGCGCGCCGAGCGGCGCGTGGTGGAGCTGGTACACAAAGGCTGGGCACAAAACGACCAGCTCGTGCCATATCTCAACCGGCTGTCTTCGCTCATCTTCGTGCTGGAGATTTACGAGAACCAACTGGCGGGCATCGAGCGCCCGACGCTGGCCAAGGGCACGGATTAATCGATGACCGGCACGCTGCTGAACGTGGCGACCATCCTGGTGGGTGGAGCGCTGGGTCTGTTTTTGGGCAACCGCCTGCCCGAGCGGGTGAAAGCCACGGTGATGGCCGGACTGGGGCTGTTTACGCTGGCCTACGGCATTTCCATGTTTCTCCAGAGCCATAACTCGCTGGTAGTGTTGGGCGCGGTACTGGTGGGGGCGGTGCTGGGCGAGTGGTGGCAGATTGAAGCCGGGCTGGAACGGCTTGGCCACTGGCTGGAAGCGCGCGTCTCGCGCGCGGATGCAGCGGATGTTGATAACCGCTTCGTGCGCGGCTTTTTCACCGCGTCGCTGGTATTCTGCGTGGGCCCGATGGCGATTTTGGGCTCGATTGAAGACGGCCTGACCGGCAACTACCGCACCCTGGCGGTCAAATCGGTGCTGGACGGGTTTGGCGCGCTGGCATTTGCCTCAACGCTGGGCGTGGGCGTGCTGTTCTCGGCGGCTATGATCCTGCTGTACCAGGGCGGGCTGACGCTGCTGGCCGGGCAGGCCCAGGCGCTGCTGACCGCTGACATGCAGCTCGAAATGACCGCCGCGGGCGGGATTATCCTGCTGGCGATCGCGATCGGCAGCCTGTTGAGCATCCGCCCGATCCGCAGCGGTAATTTCCTGCCGGCGCTGCTCCTCGCGCCGCTGCTGACGCTGCTGTTCCAGGCGATGGGCATTTATTAAAAAGGAACAGGACGGGCACTGGCGCCCGCCCTGCTGTTCTACCTAAACGGCTTACTTCCCGGCCAGCGCGGCTTCGACCGCGCCTTCCAGAGCGTTCATGTCTACTGGAGTGCCATCGTTGACGATGAAGTACGGCGTGGCGTTGACGCCCTTGCCGCGCCCGTATTCCACGTTGTCATTCACTTTCTGTTCGTATTTCTTACTGTCGAGGCACTGGTTGAAGGCGGTGGTGTCCAGCTTGAGCCGGCGGGCAAATTCCTTCAGCGTATCGTCGTTGAACCCGCCCTTGTTTTCCGCGCCCTGGTTATCAAAGAGGATATCATGGTAATCCCAGAACTTGCCCTGATCCATGGCGCAGTACGAAGCTTCAGCGGCGCGGATCGACTCGGGGCCGAGGAAACTAAACGGCACATAGGTGAAGTACACCTGTCCGGTCTCCACGTATTTCTTCACAAAGTCGTCTTCTTTGGTGGTGGTGAACTGGCGGCAGAACGGGCACTGGAAGTCGGAGAATTCTTCCACCTTGACCGGGGCGTTGGGGTCGCCCATCGAATTTTGATTCACCTGCGGGCGTTCGCGGCCCTGGTAGGCGGGGCGAATGGACGGCCAGATGAGCAGCGCCGCGACGATCACGGCGGCCGCGCTGATGGTGAGAATGGTAAGCAGGCGCTGGCGTTTGCGAGCGCGCTCCTGTCGCGCGCGTTTTTCGGTGCGTTTTCCCGAACGGTTACTGGTTGTCATCTATCTTCTCTCCTCATGGTTGTACCCTGGATTTTGACAGAAATAAGAAGGGATGTCAACCGGGCGTAGGGAGATGCAAGAAAAGCCCGCCCTGGCTTGCCAGGGCGGGGAGATGGGTGATCCCCTAAAATAACGATACCCATAAGGAATTGGCAGCTAGAACGCCGGACGATGCGGGCGGTAGAACTCGAGGGCGGGGGAGAGGGCGATGCCGGCCAGCTTGAGCGCGGCGGTGCGGAACTGGTAGGCGCTGCCGTTGAGGATGTGCAGGTTGGCGTCCAGCACATGGCGGTTGGCAGGCTCGGCCAGGTAGGTCCCGCGCGTCCAGTCGTTGAAGCTCCCCAGCGAAGGGCCGCACCAGATCTGATAATCCATTTCGCGGCCTTTTTCGCCGCTGTTAGACCAGCGCGACGACAGGCCCAGGTACCAGCGGAAGACCAGCGCCATTTTGTGATGCGGGTCGCGCTCGGCGCGTTCCACCTGCGACGGGTCGCGCCCGGTGAAGAAGGCGCGCGTATCCTGCCAGATGGTGTCGATGTCACGCTGAAAAATCTGCTTCTCCAGCTTCTGGCGCTCGGCGGGCGGAATATCGTCCAGCGTGGGGTAACGCGTGTACAGCTCGTACAGTTTGGCGGCGCGCATGGGGAACATGGTTCCCAGCTTGAGCACCTGCACGCGCACGCCCATTTCGAACATATCAGCCGAGGGGGCCATGACCACGTCGGCCATGCTGGCTTTGGCCAGCAGCGCGCGGGTGTGCTCGGATGCGCCGGCCTCGACACAGGCCTGGTTGATTGAGCCGGTCACCAGGTATGCCGCGCCCATCATCAGCGCGGCCAGCGCAGCGGCGGGGGTGCTGATGCCGCCTGCCGCGCCCACGCGCACCGGGGTGGGGAAATTGTGCCTGGCCTGCAACTCGTCGCGCAGGGCGATCATGGTCGGCAGCAGGCCGACCAGCGGGCGGTTGTCGGTGTGGCCGCCGGAATCGGCTTCGGCGGTGATGTCATCTGCCATGGGCACAAGGCGCGCGAGCTGCGCCTGGAGTGGGGTGATCTGCCCACCGGCAAGGAGCTGCTGCACGATATCTTCGGGGGCGGGCTGCAGGAAGCGCGCGGCGACTTCTTTGCGCGAGAGCTTGGCGATGACGCGGTTGCCAACCTCAACGCCGCCCTGCGGGGTGGGGCGCAGGCCGGCCAACCGGTAGCGCACCAGCGCCGGGGTCAGGTCGAGAAAGGCTGAGGCTTCGACGACGCGGATACCGTACTGGAGGTACAGGTCTACCGCGCGGTGCTCCATAGTCGGGTCAAACGGGCTGTGGATCAGGTTAAAGGCGTAGGGGCCGTTGGGCAGGGCAGCCTGGATGCGTGAGATGGCGTCTTCGAGCCGCGCGGGGGGCAGACCGGCCGCGCCAAATGAGCCCAGCATGCCACCCTGGCCCAGCGCCACCACCATATCAACCGAGGTAATGGCATTGGCCATTGCGCCGGCATAGAGCGCATAGCGCAGGCCGTAGGCCTGCTTGAAGTCAGGATCGCCCAGGCGCGTGGCGGGCAAGGCCGCCGCGGACGCCAGCAAGGTCACCGCGCCGGCGCCATTGCTGTGAGCATCGTCGCCGGGGTGGTTGGTCAGCCCGGTGCGGCCGTCAGCGGCGCGCACTACAGCGACGGGGCGGCTGATGTCCATGAGGGCGGCGCGCATGCCGGCCTCGTCAAAGGCGATGGCGGAATGGGGGCCGTGCCAGGGCTGGGATGCGGGCGCGGCTGCGGGGGAGGCATCCGCGGGCCGGATGAGGGGGTGGGGTGTGGTCATAGGAGGGGTCCTTAATTGTCTCGCGGCTTTGGTGGGGGTTCTCATCTGTTCCCACGATTGCCGAAATTTGACGATTTATCGTACCGGTAGTGCATCTTCCGGCTTCTCTGAGAAGACATGCGGAGGGAGAGCGCCACCCGCAGGGTGCTCTTCGAGCAGGCGCATCCTTCGCGCTTTGGAGAGCGGGATGGGGTGGGTGTGCGCACTGTAGAAACACGCGGGGCGACGGCTCGCCTCTGGGCGCGCTGTGCGTTACAACACCGGAGCGCGGGGAAGGTTACGTGCCGCGGTAGAGGTAGACCGGGAAGCTGTCGCCGGTCAGGTCGAAGCCCATGGCGCGGTAGAGCGCCAGCGAGGCATGGTTGCTGCTCTGGGTATTGACCGTGAGCTGCCACGACCCGCTGCGCCGGAACTGCGAGAACAGGTTGTAGACCAGCACGTAACCGATGTTACGGCGCTGCGCATCCGGGCGCACGGCCAGCCGCGCCAGGTGCGTGGCCAGCGGCGTAGATGTGGTGATCTGAAAGCCGAGGATGCGCCCGTTTTCTTCGACCACGCTGGAAAAGGCTGCCATGTGGAAGGCCAGCTCGATATCGCGGATCGAGTTGCGCCACACCGGCTCGAAGGCCAGGTTGTCCACCTCGGCCACCTCGGGCAGGTCGGCGCGCTGCATGGGGCGCACGGCCAGCCCGCGCGGCATGGAGCGCGGGTTGGGGAGCTGGTTGTTCCACTGCAGCACGACGATATCCTGGGTATGCTCAAACTGGTTTTGCGCCAGCAGGTCGTTAAACCAGCGGCTGAGGCCCACCGCGGCGATTCGGGTTGTAGCGCGCGATTGGATCTGCTCCAGCGCGCGCGGGAACAGCGCGCGCCAGGCGGCGGTGGGCGGGAACTGCCCCGAAGCGGCAAACAGCCGCACCCAGGCTACGTCGGGCGGGTCGGCGGGGAAGGCGAGGGCGGCCAGCGCCTGCCCATCCTGCTCGGCCAGCCAGAATGGGCGGTGGCCCAGCCAGTCGAGCGAGGCGCGCCAGTCGAGGTGGCGGTTAATATAAAACTCGCGGTTGAGCAGCGCCGAGAGGATGGGCTCGTCGCTGATTTCCGCGGGACGTATGGCTGGCTCGGGCATGGCGCCTTTCTCCCGCCGGCGAGGTTACGACCCGATGAGCCGGAAGACGATGCCCAGCAGGCTTTTGAGCACGCGCTCGCGCAGGGTCAGCTTGCGCTGCGCATCCAGCGCGATGCGCATGGTTGCCATGGCCTCGATGCGCTTGCCGGTGCGGAACTGCAGGAACGAGATGCTCTTGAGCACGAAGGCGCGCATCTCGGTCTCGTTGATCTGCTTGAGCAGCTCGGACGACTGCTGGTAGAGCGCCAGCGCCTGGTCGGTTTTCTTCAGGCTCTCCAGGGCCGAGGCCTGGTTGGAGAGGGCAATCGCCTGGCGGCGCAGGTCGCCGGCCTGGGCAAAGGCCTGGTCGGTCTGCGCGGCGGCTTCGTAGGCAGCGCCGGCATTGCCGCCCTTAAGCAGCGCCACGCTGGCATTGTTGGCCATCTCGGCCGCCATCAGCGCGTCGCCGGCGGCGGCATAGGCTTCCTGCGCCGACTGGTATTTCTTGGCTGCCAGCGCGTATTCTTCGGTCTGGTAAGCGGCTTCGGCTTCCTGCACCAGCTTGAGCGGATCGGCGTTGAGCGTCATCGTTAGTAGGTGATCTCCAGCAGGCCTTCGGCGATGCCGCGCAGCCGCTCGACGTTCAGCTCACTCAGGCGAATGGCCAGCTCGATGTACGGCCGGTTGACCGGCTTGCTGGCGAACTCGCGCAGCTCGGGGGAAAGCTCGAGGAACTGCCGCACCACCTGCTGGTCGGAGCGCCATTTGCCGATCGGGCCGGACTGGTCGAAGAAGTCTTCGATGCGCAGTGACAGCGCGGCGGCGATCAGCTCCAGGTCGGCCAGGTTGATGGCGGCGTCGCCGCCTTCGTAGGTTTTCAGCGTTTCTTCATCGATGCCGGTTTTGGCGGCCAGCTCACGGTGAGTGAGGTTGGCCTTAGTGCGCCCCATGCGCAGGTGCGCGGCGATGATGCGGTTGCGCAGCTTCATCAGCCGCTCGGACTGGCGCGGGGCGGCGGCCGCCTGCCCGGTGAGCGAGGTGCTGGACCAGAAGTGCTCGAGGGGCACGTCGAGGAAGAAGGCCAGTGATTCGAGCTCGGGCAGCGAAGGGGCCAGCAGGCCTTTTTCGTACTGCTCATAGCGCTCGAGGGCGACGCACATGGCATCCGCGCATTCCTGCGGGGTGCGCCGGTTGGCGGTGCGCGCATCGTAGATGAGCGCGCCCAGCTTGCGCGAACGGATCCGTACCAGTTGTTGTTGTGTGCTCATACGCAGCCTTCTCTTCCCATACACTCGGAAACCGCTGCCCGGACATTCGGGTGTGTATGTATTATAGCAGACCCCCCTCCGGCTCCCCCCATAAATACGAACGGTTTTGGGGGGAGGGCAGACCCCCCTCAATCCCCCCAAATCGCAAAGAGCGCGATTTGGAGGGAAGCTTCATACTCCCTCCAAATGCGTTTTTCAGCATTTGGGGGGAGTTAGAGGGGGGTGAGCCTTTATTTTGCATGACCATTTCTACCAGACGCCTAACGCCGTCGGTTCCCCAGCATATCGCCCAGGTTGGCGCCGAAGACTTCGGGGCCGAGACGGAAGCCGGCGGCTTCGAGGCGCGGCGTGAACAGCGGGCGGATGCCGGTGGGGCGCAGCTCGCCGATTACGTTGCCGTCCGCGGAGATGCCGGTCTGCTCGAAGCGGAAAATGTCGGTCATCACGATGGTATCGCCTTCCATGCCCGAGACTTCGGTGATGGAGGTGATCTTGCGCGTGCCGTCCTTCATGCGCGTCTGCTGCACGATCAGGTCAATGGCCGAGGCCACCTGCTCGCGGATGACGCGCACCGGCAGATCCATGCCCGACATGAGGCACATGGTCTCCAGGCGGCTGAGCGCGTCGCGCGGGGAGTTGGCGTGCAGGGTGGTCAGCGAGCCGTCATGGCCGGTGTTCATCGCCTGGAGCATGTCCAGCGCTTCGCCGCCGCGGCATTCGCCCACCACGATGCGGTCGGGGCGCATGCGCAGCGCGTTGCGCACCAGGTCGCGGATGGTGACCTGGTTGCGGCCTTCGATGTTGGGCGGCTTGGTCTCCATGCGCACCACGTGATCCTGCTGCAGCTTCAATTCCGCCGCGTCCTCGATGGTGACGATGCGCTCGTCCTCGGGGATGTAGCCGGAAAGCACGTTGAGCAGGGTGGTCTTGCCCGAGCCGGTGCCGCCCGAAATGAGCACGTTGAAGCGCGCGGTGACGCAGGCGCGCAGGAACTCGGCCATGTTGCGCGTCAGCGAACCGTAGGAAATGAGCTGGTCCACCGAGAGCTTGCCGCGCTGGAACTTGCGGATGGTGATGGTGGGGCCGTCGATGGCCACCGGCTCGATCACCGCGTTGACGCGCGAGCCATCCGGCAGGCGCGCATCCACCGTGGGGCTTTCGCTGTCGATGCGCCGGCCGAGGGGCAGGATGATCTTTTCGATCACGCGCAGCACCTGCTCGTTGTTGTCGAAGGTGACGTTGGTTTTCGTCAGCCGGCCCTTGCGCTCGATGTAGATCTTTTTGGGGCCGTTGACCATCACTTCGCTGATATCGGGGTCGTCCAGCAGCGGCTGCAGGGGGCCGTAGCCCAGCAGGTCGTCCACAATCTCGTGGAAAAGCTGGTCGCGCACGGTGTTGGGGAGCTGCAGGCGCGTGGACTGGTACAACTGCTGCAAAAGGTGCTGCACCGCCTGGCGGCGGTCGGCGCCGGGCATGGAATTGTTCTCCAGCTCGCGCGAGACGCCGGCGATGAGATAATTCTTGAGCTTGAGCAGCTCCTGGGCGGCGGTATGCGACTGCGCGGATACGTTCATTCTTTGCCCCCGGCTTCGCCCATTTCTTCCACGGGCAGCACCCAGACGATATGGCTCTGGTTTACCGATAAAAACCGGCCGGTGTACAGCGGGCGGCCGTCGGGGCCGAACACGGTGGCGCCGGTCACCGCCAGAAACTCACCTTCTTCTTTGAGCGCGTCCAGCAGGCGCATGTTGGGGCGCACGTGCACCTCGCCGCGGATGCGCTGCGCGGTGGTCTGGATGATGACCTGCACCGGCTTTTTGGTGACGACGTTGGTAAAGATCTTGCCTTTTTCATCGAACTGGGTGTACATGTAGACCTGCCTTGTTTGCGGTAATGTCGAACGTGGGTCTATGGACTATTCTACAATGTTTTGAGGCGATTTTCACCCACTCGCAGATTGCATTCCCGTAAGGTGCCGGGTGGGGGATGAACGCTATGGAAGGGTGGGTGATAGTATAATGATAAAATCATTCAACGATGTAAACTGTCATAGACGAGATATTGGTCTGCATGGTAAATGATGGGTTCAAAAGCGAACCCCTCCTACGGAGTGATCTGTTGGACAAGACAGGATAGAGGAGATGGGCGGGAGTACATGAAATGAACCGGAAAATCTGGCTGTTCATATTCTCGATTATGGATCGCTTAATATTTTATGTGTTGCTTATGCTCATATTAGCGAATTGTATAACCATTATTGGATATTTGCATAATCTCTATTTATTGTTGCAACCCGGAGACCGTGCTTATTCTTATGACAATCCGTCATGGATGCCTTTTTTGTCTCTATCAGGAATGTTCCTGTTATTTTGGTTATATAGATGGATACATCGAAGTCACATGCGCAAAAAGGCCAATACTGATGAATAGAAGAATTAATGTACTGACCAGCCAATAGGGTGGGATCGATTTTGATCCCACCAGAACTTGGCCATATACGACTTTTCTTACGGAAATTGGCAAAGTGACACAAAGATGAAATTCGATATGGAGTGAGCATGAGACTGCATAGAGCGGTGGGTTCAAGCGAACCCACCTACCTAGTGGAGAACTTCTTCATATAGGAGGCGACGGTTATGTGTACTGGCATAGAAGTTATTTACGTTCGCCTACTGAACGAAAATACGTATGTATGCCGCCCTGTGGAAGCGATCAAACTTGATGATTTTACTTTTCGAATTCTACCAACGGAGGATTATGATCCATATGACGAAGAATGGGAGTTCCCACCGGGCAAAATCGTTCGTTGTAGGAAAGAGCTCGTGAATAATTACATGTCTTTTGTGGCTTTTGAGGAGGTAATTCGGTAATACGATGTATTTTTGTTTTTCAACTAACTATTGTTTGAAATGACGCGCACCTCGTTGCCAGCACGCACACGCCCAACGTCGCCCTTGCAGGCATGGCATGGACGTTCTCCTACCTGGCGGGAAGCGAGCGAGAAGCCAGTAGGGTGGGATCGATTTTGATCTCACCAGAACTCGACCATACACGATTTTTACCACGGAAAATCTGCAAAGTGATACAGCGATGAAATTCGAAATGGAGTGAGCATGAAACTGCATGGGAGCGGTGGGTTCAAAAGCGAACCTATCCTACGAACTATGCGCGCCTGGGATGGTATGAGCCCAAGTGTGGGGAGGGAAGGGATACCAGGGAAATGGATTGCATTCCGGGCGGTTGGTGGAAGGGTCTACGAACTAATGGATTAATTGCATATGGACAATCTACTAAACTGGTTGCAAGACATCTACAAGAATGATCTCTGTAATGATTCTTGGGAGCACACGCATGGAATCAAAATCGACACTTTGGACCCTGGATGGGATTTCGAGTTCGATTTACGTGATACTGATTTAGAAAACGCTTCATTTGAAGAGGTCTTTATTCGGGTTGATAAGCTAAACTGGTATCAATGTTGGGTAAAAGATGGAGTATTTCATGGATGGGGAGGGCCAGAAAACCTGACTAGCATATTGAAGGTATTCCGTCATTGGTATGAAAAAAACACCGTAGATTGAAGTGCGTTCAATCCCCTGCGCGGACGATGAAGCGAACTCACCCTACCAACTATTCGAGCATCGAAGGCATGAGGTGACTTCAATGAAAAAATGGACAATACTTATAGTCATATCAATCGCCTTTACGATAGGAATTTTTTTAATGTTTCGAATCTATACCGAAAAGCAATTTCAGGATAATTTCGATAATGTGGAAATGAACAAAAGGTTAAAATTTCTTGCTCCTGCTCACGAAAGGAATACATACAAAATTCGCGATGGAGTTCACTTGCAACTGGTGAATAATTCAACCGAAAAAATTCTCTTTACAATCGATTCGGATACAGTGATCATGTACTATGATTTTGACAGCTTCACCTGGAAAGAGATTGAAAATCAGGTGGAGCATATAGATATTTCCGGAAACGATACCCAATTCATTCAAACTTTTCAGCCAGAAAAACCAGCGTTACCCATTTGGATAAAACCTCGTTTTGATCCAAGTATCAAAAAAGTAACTCTGCGCGTGGTAGCCACAGGAGAAATATATCAGGACGGTACGCCTACCGGAAAGCTCACAGGCGCTTATATTGATTTGACTTTATATAAATAGCCAGTAGGCTGGGTTCGTTTCACTGACTACGTGGCGGGAAGCTCCCACGCACCGCCGGGTGAAACTGCTAAGGAATTGATGGGGTCATATCGCTGCGCGCAGCGATATGACCCCATCTGTCTGTTTTAACCGATCTCCGAGGCGCCGTCGCTTACCCGGCTTCTTTCTCCACCGGGGGCATCAGATACCCCAGGCCGGAGCGGGTGACGATGTGTTTGGGCTGGTGCGGGTTGTCTTCCAGCTTCTGGCGCAGGCGGGCGATGGATACCCACAGGATTTCTTTGTCTTCGCGGTACTGCGGGCCCCAGATGGCCACCAGCAGGTCTTCGGCGGTGAGCACCTGGCCCACGTTGTGCGCGAACTGGATCAGCAGGCGGTATTCGGTGGCGGAGAGGAACACCGGCTTGGTGTCTTTCCACACTTCGGCGCGGGCAAAGTCGATGCGCAGGTTGTCGTGGGTGAAGTAGCGGTTCTGCGTTTCCTGGTCCTGGTTTTGGGCGCGGCGCAGCACGGCGCGCACGCGCGCCACCAGCTCGGTGGCCGAGAAGGGCTTGACCACGTAGTCGTCCGCGCCGGCGTTCAGGCCGCGCACGCGGTCCTGCTCTTCGCCGCGCGCGGTGAGCATGATGATGGGCACGTTGGAGAACTGGCGGATGCGCTCGCAGGTGGTGATGCCATCCAGCTTGGGCATCATCACGTCGAGGATCACCAGGTCCGGGCTTTGGCTGGAGACTTTTTCGAGCGCCTCTTCGCCATTATTGCCGGTGATCACTTCGTAGCCTTCGGCTTTCAGGTTCACCTGTAGCAGGTGCACGTATAACGGTTCGTCGTCTACAACCAGGATGCGCGTGCTCATTGTTTACCCTCCGGAATGGTTGTGCTGGTGTCTTTACTGGGCGCCGCCGCTTGCAGCGGCAATTGAATATGAAAGGTGGAACCCTTGCCGACTTCC
This sequence comes from Longilinea sp., assembly GCA_039810245.1. Classification (GTDB taxonomy): domain Bacteria; phylum Chloroflexota; class Anaerolineae; order Anaerolineales; family Anaerolineaceae; genus CALDSL01. Next base: position 52,643 of record JBDHWQ010000009.1, read on the forward strand.
GACGTGACGCTGATCTGCCCGTAGTGGGCGTCAATAATCTGCTGGCAAATGAACAGCCCCAGGCCCGAGCCGTGCACGTTGGGGGTCTGGTCGGGGCTGCGGAAGAAGCGCTCGAAGAGGTGCGGCACGTACTGCGGCGGGATGCCCGCGCCGTGGTCTTCGATGCTGAGGTGGACGTGTCGGCCTTCGGGACGGATGCGGATGAACAGCGGCGAACCGGGCGCGTACTTGACCGCGTTGCCGATGATGTTCTCCAGCACCTGCGCCAGGCGGCGCGGGTCGCCCATTACCGTGCCGTTGACCTTTTCGGATTCGTAGAAGATCTGCAGTTTGGGGTGGTGCAGGTGGGCGCGGGCGATGACGTCGTTCATCAGGCCGTCCAGCCGCACCGGCTGGAAGTTCATGGGAAGCTGTCCGCTTTGCAGGCGGGCGGAATCGAGCAGGTTTTCGATCAGCTCTTCCAGGTGGTCGGTTTCCTGGTCGATGATGCTGAGGAATTCCTGCTGGGTCTTCTGGTCCCAGGCCAGGTCGGAGCGCAGCAGGGTGGTGGTGTAGCCCTTGATAAAGCCCAGCGGGCTGCGCAGCTCGTGGGTGATGGTGGAGACGAAGCTCTCCTGCAGCTTGGCCTGCTGGTTGAGGGCTTCCACCACCTGCATGCGCTGCTGCACGTCTTCGCGCTCGAGCAGCAGGGCCACCTGCTGGCCGATAAACTCGCCGAGCTGGATTTCTGTTGGGGCGAAAGGCGGGCTGCCAAAGCGGATGAAGACCAGCACGCCGGCCACGCGCCCCGCGTGCTGCACCGGGATGCCCAGCAGGTAGGGGCGGTTGAGGCGGTCGACGTTGGCGTCATTGACCGGCTCTTGCAGCACGGTGCTGCCCTGGCTGATGACCTGATTGGCGATGGTTTCGCCCCAGGCGATATCGGCCTCGGCGGACCGGCCGCGGCCCATGGCGCGCGCGTAGTACACGTCCAGGTGCCGGTCGTCGCCGGCGTGGTAGACCACCATGTTATCGAAAATGAAGACGTCGTGGATATAGGTGGTGATCTCGTCCAGCGCGGTGTGGCCGTCCGCGGCGCGCGCGGCGATCTTGCTGATCTGGTAGAGGTGCTGCGGCTCGATGGGAGAAAAGGGCGCTTTTCTGGGCATGGAATGTGGGGTCGTCTGTCTCACGAAACCTGGTTTATCCCGGCCGGGGCATGGCCTTGAGCTGGAAGCGGAAGGCGCTGCCTTGCCCGGGGGTGGATTGGACTTCAATTTTGGAACCATGGGCTTCGATGATTTTTTTGACGAGGGCTAACCCAAGACCGGTGCCGCCGTATTTGCGGGTAGAGGAGCCGTCGAGCTGGTAAAACGGCTCAAAGACTTCCTCGATGCGCTCGGTGGGAATGCCAATGCCGGTATCTTCCACGCTGATGCGCACGAACGGGTCGTTCCACTCCACCCGCAGCCACACCACGCCCCTGGCGGGGGTGAACTTGACAGCGTTATCCAGCAGTTGATACACGGTCCAGGAAATCTTCTCTGTATCTAATTCTACATGAGGAATGCTTGCAGGGCAAATGAACTCGAAATTTACCTTGCGCTCGGCGGCCACCTGGCGGATGCGCTCCACAAGCGTGACGAAGATGTCCTGCAGGCGCGCGGGCTGCAGGCGCAGGCTCACGTCGCCGCGCTCGGTGACCGAGAACAGGATCAGGTCTTCGATCAGGCGCTCGAGGCGTTCGGCGGAGCGGATGAGCACGCGCACGGTGTGAGTCTGCTCTTCGGTCAGGGGGCCCAGGTCGCCGCCGGCCATCAGCTCCAGGTAGCCCGCAATGTGGGTGAGCGGGGTGCGCAGCTCGTGCGAGATGTTGGCCACGATGTTGGACTTGAGCTTGTTGACCGATTCGAGCTTTTGCAGCGCCTGCTGCAGCTCGGCGGTGCGCTCCTCCACGCGGCGCTCGAGCTGGCGGTTGGCATTCTGCAGCGCGTTGCGCAACTGCAAGATCTGCTCGGTGATGGCCTGGTCAAGCTCCGGGCGGGTGACCATACCCAGGTCGATGAGCACCTGGCCGAGCAGGTTGGGACCGTCGGCGCGGTGCGCGGCCTGGTATTCCAGCGCGCGCTGCAGGTCTTCGGCGCTGAGCAGCCCGCGCTCCACCAGGTAATCGCCCAGGCGCGGCACCAGCACCTCGGGGGTGAGGGTGGGGACCGGCGGGGTGGTGAATGGACCGGCGTTCACGCCTGCCAGACCCACTCTCCGGCCACCATCGTGGCGACCGGCAGGACCCGGTGCAGTTCGGCGGGCGGCAGGTCAAACGGGGCGCTCTCCAGGACGATCAGGTCGGCGTAGAAGCCAGGGCGCAGCCGGCCCAGGCGGTTTTCGAGGCCGGCGGCGTAGGCCGGGCCGGTGGTGTAGCCGTCCAGGGCTTCCTGCAGGCTCAGGCGCTGCTCGGGGTACCAGCCTTCGGACCCCGCCTGGCCGCCGGCGCGGGCGCGGGTGACGGCGGCGTGCAGCCCCCAGAACGGGTTGGGCGATTCAACCGGGGCGTCGGAGCCAAAGGCCAGGTGCGCGCCGCGCTGGAGCTGGGTGCGCCAGGCGTATGCGCCGGCGGAACGGCTGCCCCAGTGCCTGTCGGCGGTGAACATGTCGGACGTGGCGTGGATCGGCTGCATCGAGGCGATCACGTTCAGGGCGGCCAGCCGGCCGTAGTCGTCCGGGTGCAGCACCTGCACGTGCTCAATGCGGTGACGCAGCGCCGGCGCGCCGATCTCGGCTTCCAGCCCGCGCAACTGCTCGTAGGCGTTGAGGACTTCATGGTTGGCGCGGTCGCCGATGGCGTGGATGGCCATGCTCAGCCCGGTGCGCACGGCTTCCTGGCCGTACTCCACAATCTGCTCGGCATCCAGCATGAGGAAGCCGGTGTAATCGCTCTCGCCCTCGTAGGGCTGGATCATGGCGGCGGTGCGCGGGCCCAGGGCGCCATCCGCAAACAGCTTCACCGAGCCGATGCGCAGGAATGGCCCGCCAAAACCGGTGCGCAGCCCCAGCGCGGCGGCATGCGGCAGCAGCTCGACCGGGATGCTCTTAACCACGCGCAGCCGCAGCCGGTCCTGCTCGGCCAGGTACTGCATGGCCTGGAAGCAGGCGCGGCGGTCGAAGTCATGCACGCCGGTGACGCCCATCTTCCACAGCGCGCTCTGGGCATGCTCGATCATTCCAGCCAGCTCGCCCAGCCCCGGCTCGGGCAGCAGCGATTCAACCAGCCCGGCGGCGCTCTCGTACAGGATGCCGTCCGGCTGGCCACTAGCGTCGCGGCCGATCTCGCCGCCGGCGGGGTCAGGGGTGCTGGCGGTGATGCCGGCTTTCTGCAGCGCGGCGGTGTTGGCCCAGGCTGAATGCAGCGACTTGGACGTGAGGTACACCGGGTGGCCAAAAGAGACGGCATCGAGGTCGGCGGCGGAGCCAAACCCGCCGGCCCAATCGTTCTGGTTCCATCCGTGACCCAGCACCCAGGCGCCATCCGGGGCGGTGCGGGCGCGCTCGGCCACGCGGCGCAGGCATTCTTCTTTGGTGCCGGTCTCGCAGTCGATCATCTGCAGGAAGCCGGCGTAATACTGCATGTGCAGGTGCGCGTCGGTGAGCCCAGGCCAGATGACGCGGCCGCGCATGTCTTCGCGCGGGTCACCGGGGCGCGCCAGCGCCAGCACGTCGGCATCGGAGCCCACCGCTTCGACGATGTCATTGTGGATGGCCAGGGCGGTGGCTTTGGTCTGCGCCGGGTCCTGGGTGTGGATGCGGGCGTTGTAGAGGAAGCGCATGGCGTTACTCCTTGAGGATGTTGTGGACCAGGGCGTTCAGCTCTTCGTCGGAATAATAATAGATGACCAGCGAGCCGCCTTTTTTGCCGTGGCGCAGCGCCACTTTGGTGCCCAACTGGGCGCGCAGCCGCGCTTCCAGCTCGGTGATCTCAGCCACCGGGGCCTTGCGCGCCAGGGGGGGCAGCTTTTCCCCCAGCATTTTCTTCACCAGGTCTTCCGTCTGGCGCACGTTGAGCGCGTAGCGCAGCACGGTTTGCAGCGCGGCGATTTGGGCCTGGGCGGTGTTGAGGCGCAGCAGCGAGCGCGCGTGGCCTTCGCTGATTTGCCCGGCGGTGAGCGCGGCGCGCACCGTTTCGGGCAGCTTGAGCAAGCGCAGGGTGTTGGTCACCGCCTCGCGGCTCTTGCCCACCTGCGCGCCAATCTCCTCGTGCGACAGCCCGAACTCGTCCGCGAGCTGGCGGTAGGCCTCGGCCTTTTCCAGTGCGTCCAGGTCGGCGCGCTGCACGTTTTCGATCAGCGCCAGCTCCAGGCGCTGCATGTCGGTCGCCTCGCGCAGGATCACCGGCACAGTCTCCAGCCCGGCGATGCGCGCGGCGCGCAGCCGGCGCTCGCCGGCGATGAGGATATAATGCTCCTCGCCGGGATCCTGTGTGACGATCAGGGGCTGCAAAATGCCGTGTTGCCGGATCGATGCGGCCAGGTCCTGCAGCTCACCCTCGTCCATCTGCGCACGCGGCTGGTGCGGGTTGGGCACAATCTTTTCGACTTCCACCTGCAGCGCGGCTCCATCCTGCGCGGGCAGGTCATCGCCGGGGATTAATGCGTTCAGCCCTTTTCCCAAGCCACCTTTTCGGGCCATCGTGACCTCCAGTTCAGGATTGCAGCACAGGGATGTGAATGCCGTCTTGTTCTAAAATTTCGCGCGCCAGCGCGGCATAAGCTTTGGCGGCTGAGGAATCGGGCGCATAGAGTGACACCGGGATGCCGTACGAGGGCGCTTCGGCCAGGCGAATGCTACGCGGGATGATGCTTTCGAATACCTGCTCGCCAAAATGGTTGCGCACCTCGTTGACCACGTCGCCAGACAGGCGCGTGCGGCCGTCGTACATGGTCAGCACCACACCGCGCACCTTCAGCTCGGGGAAGAGCGAGCTGCGCACGCGGCCGATGGTTTGCGTGAGCTGGCCCAGGCCTTCCAGCGCCAGGTATTCGCACTGCACCGGGATGATCACGCCGTGTTTGGCGGCCAGCAGCCCGTTGACGGTGAGGATGCTGAGCGAGGGCGGGCAGTCGACCAGGATGTAATCGTAGCGGTCGGTGATGGTGGACAGCACGTCGCGCAGGCGGAACTCGCGCCGCTCCACCTCGATCAGCTCAACCTCAGCGCCGGCCAGCGCCGGAGACGATGGCAGCAGCGAGATCTTCAGGCGCGGGTTGTGCAAAATCTGTGGCGCGACCGGCGCCTGGCCAATCAGCACTTCGTATGTGCCATGCCGCACGGTGCGCTTGTCGATGCCCAGGCACGAAGTAGCGTTGGCCTGCGGGTCGAGGTCGATCAGCAGGACGCGCTGCCCGTAATAGCCCAGGTATGCGCCGAGGTTGATGGCGGATGTGGTTTTGCCCACGCCGCCTTTCTGATTGACCAGGGTGTAGATACGCGCCATCGGGTCAGCTCCCGCGGATGACTTCTACCTGTGCCGCGGCCACTTCATCGGGCATGGGAACCCCGTTCAGGCCGCGGCGGGTGACGGAATGGGCTGCAATCTGGTTGGCAAAGCGCGCGGCTTCCCACGGGTCGCGCGTGGAGCTCATGCGGTGGAAGAAGGCGGTGGCGAAGATATCGCCCGCGCCAACCGGGTCAACTTCCTGCATGGCCGGCGCGCGGAAGCGGCGCAGATCGCCGTTCCAGTACACGCGGCAGCCGGCCGCGCCTTCGGTGACCACCAGCACGCGCACCGACGAGGCCATTTCTTCCACGCGGCTCTCGTCGCCCTGCACGTCTTCAATGCTGATCACCGCGGCGCTGGCTTTTTCCAGCACGTAACGCGCTTCGGGCCACTCGCCCAGGCGCACACGGCCCTGGTCATCCCACTCGCGCAGCCAGCCCTGCGGGGTGAGGCCAACGAAGGAATCGGGGAAGGAGCGCACCAGGCCGGGGTCGATCTCGTTATCCAGCGGGCCCATGTGCACGATGGGCGTGCGACGCCACGTCTCGGGAATGTGGCTGGCGTTGATCTCCGAAGCGCGGTGGTGCAGGTACTGGATGCGCCCGATGGGTGTGTAGATATTCTCGAATGTGGTGGTTTCTTCCGATGGGATCACCGACAGGGCGATGCCCTGCAGCTCGGGCGGGATGCCCAGCTTTTCGGTGCTATAGGCGGTGACAATGCCCACGCGCAGCCCCAGGGCCCGGGCGGTGAGCGCCGCGTACGAAGCAGTTCCGCCCAGGGTGAGACCATTGGGCGTGACGTCTTGCGTGATATGCCCAATTACCAGGTAATCAATGAGTTCGATGGGGACCAGATTTAACATGCTCTACATTATACCTGAACTGTCGGCTTTCTCGCCGCCCGCATCCGTTAAGGTTTCGGGCGGGGCGCTGGTGTCGATGGGGGTAAAGCCTTCGGCGGTGGGCGTGGTGGTTTCGATGCGCGCGCCGGGAACCGGAGTGGCGCAGTAGGGGCACAGGTTCCAGGGCAGCTCCATCAGCCGGCCGCACTCGGCGCAGGCCTTTTTGAGCCGCGTGTAGCAGTTGGGGCAGGCCACCCAATCCTCGCGCACGCGGCGGCCGCAGCCGGGGCAGGCGGGCAGATCTTCGATGGACTGTAGCAGGGCCTCTTCCTCTAATGTCTGCTGGTATTCCTGCTCCAGTGTACGGCCGGGGCGCAGGATGGCATAAATGATCACGCCGGGCAGGAACAGCACCGCCACCACCAGCACCGCCAGGATGCGCACCAGCGGGTCGCGCGTGCGCCGGCAGATGTCGCGATAGGTCCAGATGACCAGGCTGAGCCACAACGCGGCCAGGAAAGCCGCCGCGAAGCCAACAGCAACCAGGACGAAATTGCTGAGCGTGGTGGGGTCAATCGTCATGTTCGGTCTCCGATAGAGAGATTATAGCATGATCCTTGCGCGCACCCGGGAACGGGTATATAGTAGGGGGCAGGCGCTATTTCCGCACATCCGCACAACCGAATCCATCACACACAGGGAGTCCCTTATGGTAAAGGAACGACCGGCATCGTACCGCATTCTGGACCTGGACGAAAACGACCGCCCACGCGAGCGGCTGGCGGAGCACGGCGCGCAGGCGCTGACCAACGCCGAGCTGCTGGCGATTCTGTTGCGCGTAGGCATTCAGGGTGAAAACGCGGTGGAAGTGGGTCAGCGCCTGCTGCAGGATTGCGGCGGGCTGCACGGCCTGCACCGCGCCAGCTTCGCCGAGTTATGCGCCATGCGCGGGCTGGGGCAGGCCAAGGCGGCGCAGATCAAGGCCGCCATTGAGCTGGGCAAACGCCTTCGGAATGAAGACCCCGACGACCGCCCGATGGTGCATTCTCCGGCCGACGCGGCCGCGCTGGTGGAGTACGAGATGTCAGCGCTGGTGCAAGAGCACCTGCGCATCATTGTGTTGGACACGCGAAACCGCGTGCTGAGCGTGGAGAAGCAGTACATGGGCTCGCTCAACGCGTCGACGGTGCGGGTGGGCGAGCTGTTCCGCGCCGCCATCCAGCGCACCGCGGCCTCAATCATCCTGGCGCACAACCACCCCAGCGGTGACCCATCGCCCAGCCCGGAAGACGTGAACCTGACGCGCAGCGCGGTGCAGGCCGGCAAGCTGCTCGACATCGAGGTGCTGGATCACATTATCATCGGCCGCAATCGCTACGTTTCGCTGAAGGAGAAAGGCCTGGGGTTTGGGTAAGAGAAGGGATGAGGAATAAGCGATCAAGCTTTTTCGCTTTTCGGCAAATATTGACAAAGCTTCCTGGGCGTAGTAAACTTACGGCGCTTATGGCGAGGTAGCTCAACGGTGGAGCAGTGGACTCATAAGCCATTGGTTGTGGGTTCAAATCCCACCCTCGCCACAAAAAATCAGTGCCGGTTTTCGCTCACACGCATGTGAGAGAAGCCGGCATCAGTTTATTAAAGCATCTCGATCAACGCAAGTGCTGTCGCTGCCTTGCACCCCGGAACGGTACTTACTCTACCGTTACATTGATCACCTGCCGGTATGTTCCGGCAGGATAGGTCAATTTGCCATCGAATATGGGCTCATCCAAAACATATTCGATTTCCAGCACGTGCGACGTGTTTTCTTTCCAATTACTCAGTAATGTCGTCCAGTAGTTGCATTCCCAACCCGACGCCGATTTTGCTCTGGTCCTGGCGATTTGTATGTAGTTCAGTTCCATGCCGTCGATTCTGAATTTGATCGAAAATGGGCGCATGATATTTATCAGCGTATCTTTGTCGATTGCGCACCAGTTATATCGCCACCGGATCTTTTCTGATGGTTTCACCGTTAACGCGTATTCATTCGTGCCAAGCTGGTACAGATCACGGAAATTGAGACCTTCCCAGATACTCCTGGACTGGCTTGCTTCGCTCTTTGTCGGCTGCGTTACCGACATATCGAACGGAAGCGTGATAGCCATTTTTGGCAGTACGTCGAAATCCTGTGTGATGAATAGTTGTCCTGATTTTTCACCGATCACAATGGGAATCGTCCGAAGAGTATTATCAAAATAGCCTGCATCGATTTTGATTTTCAATTGCCCTATAGCGTTTACTTGAAATTCTTTCCAACCGATCAATCTACCTAATATAGATGAATCATAATTTTCCCAGTCTTCTTGGTAGATGAAAATGCGGCCTTTCTCATTAGGTTGGAACTCGTAAAGAAAAAATCCGTCTTCAATCCTGTAGAACCGTGGAGTGTTCGGAACAAACACCGTTACCGGTTGTTGCAAAACGGCATCCCGCCCTGTGAAGGTGAAAAGATACTCGCCTGGGGGGGTGTTAATTTCAGGATAGTAATAAATTTCCACTTGCCCGCCGTCGAAAACATCTTGTTGTTCTTCATAAAAAATAGATCCATCTGCTGAAACGAGTTTCACGGAAACGGTTTCGCCAGGCTGCCAACCACATGTGAGTATATTAAAAGGCGTATGCCATTCTATATTATCCGATTCACTCACGCGCATGATGGTTGGCCGGTCAAAAGGATTTGTTGATCTCTCACAACCACCAATGCCGCCGCCAGCACCACCAGAAAAATCGATTTCCCGTAATACATCTTGTGGGGTTGTTTTATTCTTATCCTCGATCGAAACCTCTAAGGGTTGGCTTTCCAGTTGAGCAAGCACAAAGGAAGCCGGTATATCCATCCCTTTTCCCGATGGCTCGGGTGTATTTGTTTCTTGCGCGGGCGAGGGTATTTCCGGGGTGCTGGTGGGTTGGGCCGGCAGCGTGCCAGTGGGAGCCGGCGACTCAACCGTATTCATCGTGGGCTGGCTCGACGGCGAGCATCCAGCCAGGAATAAGATGATCAGTGCAAATCGAAGAATGTGGCCAGGCCGTGCATGAAACCAGGAACAGGTAGCGTTCATGCTAATTCTCCCCCTCAATGCTTTGATTGCTCTGCAGTTTGTGTATGCGCTCCAAAAAGATTGCCTGGCGTTCCGGGTTGTCCGCGGTCATTTCGGCGGCTGTCTGATAGTTCTGGACGGCTTCATCCGTGTTTCCGCTCAGGGCAAGGATCAGGCCCAGGCGCGCGTACGCTTCTGCGGCGCGCTCTTTCACGCGCGGGTTTGCACCATCCCCATAATCGGCGATCACTTGCTCAAATTCAGCAGTCGCCGGCGCATACGTATCCAGGTGGCCGCTGTAAGCGAGCATGAAATAGCACTGCCCTAACTCAAAATGAATTTTTGTGGGCACATCCGCCAACGGCGGCTGGTTGGTTGATTTTGCGGCGGTTGTCAGCAATTCAATCGATTCTTGCAACAATGTTTCATCCGCATCCGCGGGGTTGTTCGATTGGGTGACCGGCACTAGCGCTTTACGGTATTTCACGTTGGCCAGGCCAATCATAGCCCGGGAGTAATCCGGCCGGATCTCGAGCGCCTGTTGAAAATACATTTGTGCCGTATCGAGATCCGCTTTCTCTTCTCGGATCACGGAATTCCCCAGGAAGAGATAAAGGATTTCTTTGCCTTCGGCCGGTTCCCAGCTTTTGATCGATTCTGCCTGTGCGAATTGTTTCTGGGCTTCCGGATACTGCCGGACTGCGTAAAACGCCAGCCCTTTGATCATTTGGGAAAGGGCAAGTACTCTGTCGCTTAGCTCAGTGCTAACATCCAACCGACTGGCGAGATCTTCGTAGCTACGCACCACGATCGGATCGCCCATCATGTACGGCCCAATTAACTCTTGGGCCTCGTATGCGTTACGCATGCGGATATAGAATTCTGGCGTGATGGCTAATGAGGTCCCGTTGGATTGAATAGACCCATAAATAACCAAATCTGCGTCAATCAAATTTGCAAGTGCTTGTGCAGATGCGGCTCGCTCTTCAGCACTTGCGCCGGTCACCGGATCAATCTTCCGCGTTTCGAGATCATCTGGCCCCCAAACTTTGATAAATAAATCACTTTGGGTTTCCAGAAGACTTTTTCGAATCCGTTCAAAGCTGCTGAGAGCGAGGTCTTTTTCAATCGTTGGTTGGGTAGTTTTTGCTTGCAGCACAAAGTTAGAAACCACGACTCTATAATCACCATTCATCGTTTCGATGGGCGTATTATTTTCTGCGGTGCTTACAATTGCGGTTCCGAGAATTGTGAATAATGAGGCTATACCAAAAATAATCCAGGTGGCTAAAGGACGCGGCTTTGGCGGCTCGCCTTCCTGTTTTTCGCCTGGAATGAAGCGCCGGAAGTGGAAAGCAATATTGCCACTAAGCAGGATGAGCAAACCGGATGTGATAAAACCGGAAATACCAATCAGTACCCAAAGGAAAAAGCGTAATTGGTCACTAATGTGCAGCATTTGGAAAGAACAACCCCTTTCGTTCACCCGTTGTGCCAATTAGCCACTGTTTGAAATTACCGTAATATTTGGATTGCGAACGAACCTCATCTACATGAGAAGCGTTCAGCCTTCGCTCTTTCCTACTTCACCATTAATTACTCCTGCTGTGTAAATACGATGCGGAAAACGATATCTGGCACCTTCTATATTGTACAAGATTGATGTCTACTCTCATAGTATCAGGATGACTTGGTCAAGACGGAAAAGATAACTTGATCTACCAGAACGAGCTTTTCTTTGTTATCATCAGCCTATTCTGATGAATTCGAGCTTCCCAGCAAAGGACATTCCATGAAGTGGCGCTCCCTGTTGATCTTACTGGTTTTCCTGCTCGCGGCGTGCAGCCAGCCGGCCGCGGGGCCGGCGGCTACGCCTTCCGCGGACCCTGCTGCAGCGGTAACTCCGGCCACGCCAACCGCGGCGCTGCCCACACCGGTGGCGCGCGTGACGCGCGTGGACGACCCGCTGGGCGCGGCGCAGGGCTTTTTCGCGGCCTGGCAGCAGGGGGATTTTGGGACTATGTACGCGCTGCTGAGCAGCGCAAGCCAGGGCGTGGTGACGTCTGAAGCATTCGCGGCGCTGTATACCAGCTTCGCGGAAAACCTGACCCTGCAAGGGGTGGAAGCGCAGGTGCAGGAAGGCTCGTACGATGCGCGCAACGCCAAACTGCCATACACGCTCACCTACCAGACCGCGTTGTTCGATACGCTGCAGCGCAGCGGCGAGATCCCACTGGTGATGGAAAACGGGGCCTGGAAGGTGGACTGGCACGACGGGCTGGTGATGCCCGAGATGCAGGGTGGCAACCGCCTGGCGCTGGAGCTGACCGTTCCCGCGCGCGCGCAGATCCTCGACCGCAACAATGAGATGCTGGCCGGCAATACCGAGGCCGTGTCGCTGGGCGTGATCCCCGGCAACCTGGGCGATAATGAGAACGCTGTGCTGGATAAGCTGTTTGACCTGAGCGGAAAAGTGCCGCAGTCCATCGCCGACTCGTATGAGAATGCCGCGCCAAGCTGGTATATCCCGGTGGGCGAGGTGGCGCGCGATTACCTGGGCAACGACGGCGAATGGCTGTCGAACAGCGGCGTGGTGCTTTATCCCTACGGCCCCACGCGCTTTTACCCGTGGGGCGGGGTTGCGCCGCACGTTACCGGCTACGTGCAGTTTATTCCCAAAGAGTCGCTCAGCCAGTACCTGGCGCGCGGCTTCCGGCGCGATGAAAAGGTGGGCATGAGCGGGCTGGAGCTGCGCGGGCAGGATGTGCTGACCGGCACGCGCGGGGCGCAGTTGTACCTGGCGAATGCCGGCGGCGACCGCATCAGCAAGCTGGCGCAGGTGGAGCAGCGCGACGGGCGCGATATCGTCACCACCATCGATTACAGCCTGCAGCTCCAGGCGCAGCAGGCCATCCGCGATTACCGCGGGGCGATTGTGGTGCTGGAGCGCGATACCGGGCGCGTGCTGGCAATGGTTTCTTCGCCGGGCTTTGACCCCAACATGTTTGACGGCGAGAACTACAACGCCATCACCGGCGGCGGGTTGGAGCGCATCTTCGCTTCGCCGGCCACGCCGCTGGTCAACCGCGCCACGGGTGACCAGGGCAGTGGCTACCCGCTGGGCTCAGTGTTCAAGATCATCGATATGGCCGCGGCGCTGGAAAGCGGCCTGTTCAAGGTGGAAGACACCTACGATTGCAAATACACCTTCAACGAAATTATTGGCCGCACCTATTACGACTGGACGCTGGCCAAGGAATTCCCTGAGAGCGGTGTGCTGACCCTGCCGCAGGGGTTGATGCGCTCGTGCAACCCGTGGTTTTACCATATCGGCCTGCGCATGTTCAATGAAGGTCACGGCACAGATATCGCCAATATGGCGCGCGGGTTTGGGCTGGGCAGCTCCACCGGGCTGGAAACGCTGCCCGAGGCGGCCGGCAATGTGCCCGAGCCGTCCAGCGAAGTGGACGCGGTGGAACAGGCCATCGGGCAGGGCGAGCTGCAGGTGACCCCGCTGCAGGTGGCGCGCTTTATCGCCGCGCTGGGCAACGGCGGAACGCTCTACCGCCCGCAGGTGATCGAAAAATACGTGGCCGCGGACGGGACAGAGGAGCAGGTGTTCCAGCCCAAGGCGATGGGCACGCTGCCGGTCAAGCCCGAGACCCTGGAAGTGATCCAGAGCGCGATGCGCGCGGTGGTAGCCAACAAGCGCGGCACGGCGGTGGACGAGTTCCGCGGGTTTAACATCCCGGTGTTCGGGAAAACCGGTACGGCACAGTCGTGCGAAGGCTGCAACCCACACGCCTGGTTTGCGGCGTACACAAATAATGGTAATCCCGACCGGCCAGACATCGCTGTGGCGGTGATCTGCGAGCAGGCCGGCGAAGGCTCGGAAATTGCCGCGCCGATCACGCGCCGGGTAATGGAGATCTACTTCTACGGACGCGCGTTAAAGGCGTACCCCTGGGAAGAGCGGGTCAATGTGCGCGCCACGGAAGAGACCCCCGCTCCGCCCCAGCAAGAGCCCACGCCCGAAGAGACTGCGACGCCGCAGCCATAAAACCAGTGAGATACTCTGCAAGAGGTTGGCACTTCGATACCAGCCTCTTGTAGTATTTAACGTTATAATTTCTCCGTTATTATCTACCAAAGATGTATATAATTATCGTAATTCGATGCTGCAAACGTTGCCGTAACGCCGCACAGAATTGCGCATATACCTAGCAAACTTTCTTACCGCTTGAGAGGTGATTATATGGTTGAGGCGACGCATTTTGGCGTGATTGTGATCGGCGGCGGGCCGGCAGGGGTTACGGCGGCGCTGCGCGCCAGCGAGCTGGGGGCGAAAGTGGCCCTGGTGGAAAGGGGTACGCTGGGCGGAACCTGCACCAACGATGGCTGCGCGCCCACGCGCGTGCTGGCCAAGGCCGCGCGGCTGGTACGGGACGCTGACCAGTACGAGCTGTACGGCATCCACGCGCCGGAGCGGCCGCAGGTCGATTTTGGCGAGCTGATCGCGCGCACGCAGCGCGTGATCTACACCCTGCATGAGAAGAAGCAGCTGCGCAGTCACCTGGAAGCCGCGGGCGTGACGGTGTTCCTCAATGCCGGCACGGCGCGCTTTGTAGACGATCACACCATCGAATTAGGGGATGGCTCGCACCTGACTGCCGACCGGTTTATCATCGCGGCGGGCGGGCACGGGCGGCGAATTCCATTTCAGGGCAGTGAATTGGCCCTGACGCATGAGGATGTGTGGCGCTTGAAAAAACTGCCCAAATCGCTGGCGATTGTGGGCGGCGCGGCCACTGGCTGCCAGCTTGCTTCGATTTTCTCGGCGTTTGGCACGCAGGTAACGTTATTTGAGGTCTCGCCCACGATCCTTTCGCGCGAAGATCGCTCGGTGTCCAAAGCCGTGCAGGATGCTTTTATTGCCGGCGGCATCAACGTAATCACCGGTATTGGCGGCATTGAGGCCATCGAGCAGGATGATAGGGGCATGATCTTCCGCTATACCAAAGATGGAGAAAGCCACGCGCACGCAGCCGAAGCTGTATTCCTGGCGGTGGGCTGGATTGGCAACCTTGAGCTGTTGAACCTGGATGCTGCCGGGGTCAAAAGCGAGCGCGGCTACATCGTGGTGGATGATTACCTGCGCAGTTCGAACCCGCACATCTACGCCGCCGGGGATATCACCGGGCGGATGATGCTGGTGCAGAGCGGCAGCCACGAAGGCCGCGTGGCGGCTGAAAACGCCGTGCTGGGCGACGGGCTGCCGTACCAGCATTTGATCGTGCCGCACGGCGGGTTTACCGACCCCGAGTACGCCTGCGTGGGCCTGACCGAAGAACAGGCGCGGAAACAGGAACCTGAGTGCGTGGTGGCCAGCGTGCCGTACGCCGACATGGATCGCGCGGTGATCGATAACCTGACCACCGGCTTTTGCAAGCTGATCGTTTCGCAGGAAACGCACCGCATCCTTGGCGCGGCGGTGGTGGGCGAGCAGGCCGTCGAAGTGGCGCAGATGATCGCCGCGGGGATGGCCGCGGATATGTGGGTGGAGCAGCTCGCCGAGCTGGAGCTGGCGTATCCCACCTACACCGCCATCGTGGGCCTGGTGGCGCGGCGCATCGTGCGCCAGTTGGGCGTAATGCCGCTCTCCGAGCAGTGGCGCACGCTCGGGCTGGAACACACCGCCGAATGGGAGCGCAGCGATGGCGGATGAGGCGCGCGCGCCCTTCGGACAAAACACCCGCCCGCGGTTGACGCGCCGAGAGTTCCTCAAGGCGATGGGAACGTTCGCGGCAGGCGCGGCGCTGGCTGCTTGCTCACCCATTGTGCGCAAAGCCGCGGTGAATGGCACCGAGAAGGCGCAGCTCGTCTACCAGGACTGGCGCACCGACTGGTTCCCGGCTATGTCGCAGGCCATGCTGGAAGAATTCCACGCCACGCATCCCAACATTCGCGTGTTCTACACGCCCGACCCTGACAACCTGGAAGAAAAGATGCTGCAGGATATGGGCGCGGGCACCGCGCCGGACGTGCTGGCCGGCTGCTGCGATTTCTTTCCGATCTGGGGGCAGAAAAATTTCCTGCTGGATTTACAGCCCTATATCGACGCGGACCTGGATACAGCCACGGTAGCCGAGTGGGACCGGGCGCAGTATGAAGCGCTGCAGCTTCCGGATGGCAAGCGCTTTGGGCTGCCCAAGTACCACGGCGCGCTGGCGCTGTACTATAACAAAGACCTGTTTGATGATTATGGCGTGGCGTACCCCGGCGGCGACTGGGACCATGATGCCTACCTGGAGACAATGCGCAAGCTGACCAAAGACCGCGACGGTGACGGGAAGACCGACCTGTGGGGCAGCATGGTGGATATTGCCTGGGAGCGGCTGCAGATGCACGTTAATGGGTGGGGCGGGCATTTTGTGGACCCGGCGGATAACACTCGCAGCCTGATGGCAGCCCCGGAATCGCTGGCGGCACTGGAATGGATCCGCGCGCGCATGTGGGACGACCGCGTGATGGCAACTTTCCCAGACGTGGAAAACCAGGAGACGCGTACCGCGTTCATCAATGGCAAGCTTGCAATGGTGGAAGACGGCTCGTGGGCGCTGAAGGACATCCTGGCCGGAGCCAGCTTCCGCATCGGGGTGGCGCCGTTCCCCAAAGGCCCGCAGCGCCGGGTGACGCTGGCTACCACAGACGCGTTTGGCATCTATGCCAACACGCGCCACCCCGAAGCCGCCTGGGAGCTGATGAAGTTCCTGATCAGCAAGGATTACGGCCTGGCAATGGCGCGCGCCAACTTCCTGCAGCCGGCGCGCTCGTCGCTGGTGGGCGAATGGGTGCAGATTATTCGCGACGAGTTTCAAGATAAGGCGCGTGACATGGATATTGATGTGTTCGCTGAGGGACACATCCAGGGTTACTCGGTGACGACCGAAATTTTTTCCAACATGGGGGCGGCTTCGGAAACAGCGCGCTCGGCGTGGGAAAAAATCTTTACCCTGGGCCAGCAGCCGGTGGATACGATGGTGGAAGTCTCGCGGCAAATCGAAGCGGGGCAGCGCAAGGTGGGAGGATAACAGCAGCCGTGCGCATTTCGAATTACGTGATCCGGTTTCGCAGCCTGGTGCTCACCTGGTTCTTCATCTTGGCGATTGCCCTGCTGGCAGCAGTGGCGGTCTTCACGTTTGTTGCCTACCAGCGCGCCACGGATAATATGACCATTGATCACGACCGCGAATACACGTATGTAGCTGCCGCGCGGCTGCGCGAAGAGCTGGATAAGTTTTCCGGCAGCCTGATCTCGGTGGCGCGGCTCGACGCGCTGACCAGTGGCGAACCGTCCGAGCAGCAGGAGGGGTTGGTGGAGTCACGGCTGCGGCTGGCGGTGTTCGACGGCGGCACGGTAGTGCTGGATAACCTGGGCCGCGTGACGGCCACCGAGCCGCTGCGCCAGGAACTGCACGGGCAGGATTGGTCTACGCGCGCGTACTTCGCCCAATTGCTGGCCAACCACGCTTCGGTGTACTCGGATATCCTGCCGGACGGGCCGGACGGCAGCAGTGTAATATCATTCGCCGTGCCAATTAACGGCCCCACCGGGGAGCTGCGCGGGGCGCTGGTGGGCATGTTCCGGCTGGGTTCCACCACATTCAGTCCTTTCTATGCCAGCATCGTGCGCTTGCGCATCGGGCAGACCGGACATTCCTTCCTGGTGGACAGCAAAGGTAATGTGATTTACCACTCGGATATCACCCGTACCGGGCAGAATCTCGCGGCACAGTACGAAGTGCGCGAAGTGCTGGCCGGGCGCATCGGCGCGCAGCGTACCATGGATGAGCAGGGGGATGATATTGTGGCCGCGTACGCGCCTGTGCCGGGCACGAGCTGGGGGCTGGTGACGCAGGAAGACTGGCAGGCGTTAACGGCCACCTCGCAGCGCTACGCGCGCATTCTGCTGGTGCTGCTGGTGTTGGGCATGCTGCTGCCGGCAGTGGGGGTGGGGCAGGTAGTTCGCCAGCGCCACCGTGAAACCATGCAGCGCGAGCGCATCGAGCAGGAGCTGGCGGTGGCGCAGCACATCCAGAAAACCCTGCTGCCGAGTGATGTGCCGCGGCCGCCCGGGTGGGAGATTGCCGCGCACTGGCAACCGGCGCGCGCCGTCAGCGGCGATTTTTATGATTTCATCGAGTTTCCGGATGGCGGGCTGGGCATCATCATCGCGGATGCCACGGATAAGGGTGTGCCGGCCGGGTTAGTGATGGCCAGCGCGCGCAGCATCCTACGCGGCGTTTCTGACCGGCTGCGCGCGCCCGGGCAGGTGCTTGAGCGGGTCAATAATTTGCTGGCCAAAGATATCCCGCACAACATGTTCGTCACCTGCCTGTACTCGGAGCTCAACCCGGAAACCGGCATGTTGTACTACAGCAATGCCGGCCAGAATCTGCCCTACCGGGTATGCAAGGGCCAGGTGGAAAAGTTGGATGCTACCGGTCTGCCACTGGGGCTGATGCCTGGCGCGCGGTACGATGCCTTCCAGACGCAGATTGCGCCGGGAGAAACAGTGATCTTCTACAGCGACGGCATGATCGAAGCGCACAGCGCGCAGCGCGAGATGTACGGTAGCCAGCGGCTGGAAGGCGTGCTGCGGGATACCTTGAAGGACGAGATGAGCGTAGACGAAATTATCGGCACGATTTTACAGGAGATGGAGCGATTTATTGGGGCGAAGAACGGCCAGGAAGATGATGTGACTCTGGTGGTCGTGCGGCGCGCATTGGAGCAGCCAGTGCAGGTGCAGTTGCCAGAAAGGAGCATCGAAGGTGCAGGAGAAATGGACTGAACTGCTGCATTTTTCTTTACCCAGCCAGCCGGGGATGGAACGCGTGGCGATGGAACGCGCTGCCGGCGCGCTGCACGGTCTGTTGAGCGATATTGCTCTGGAGCGTTTGAAGACCGCGGTGGCAGAAGGCACGCTCAATGCTATCGAGCATGGCAATCACTTCCAGGAAGATCTGCCGGTTGAAGTGAACATCTGGTATTCACCCAGCGCGGTGCGGGTGAATATCATCGACCAGGGCGGCAGCCAGATGATACCGGAAAGCAGCGTGCCGGACATCGATGCCAAGCTGGCCGGGTTGGAGTCAACGCGCGGGTGGGGCATGTTCCTCATCCGCAATATGGTAGACGAGGTGCGGATAACTGGCGACGGCCAGCGCCACACCCTGGAACTGGTCTCTTACAGGGAGAGCAATCCATGAACGGAAAAGTACTGGAAGCTAATGTTCGCGCACTGCCCGGGATGGCCTGCATCGACCTGACCGGGGAAATCTCGGCTCAGGCTGAGGATGTGCTCAACCAGGCCTACGAGCAGGCGATGAGCACCAACCCGGGTACCATCCTGCTCAACTTCAACGGCGTGGAGTACATCAACAGTACCGGGATCGCGTTGATCTTGAACCTGCTGGTCAAAGCCGGGCGCTCACACCGCAAATTATATTCCTATGGGTTGAACGATCATTACCGCGAGATTTTCCGCATCACGCGCCTGTCGGATTTTATGCGCATCTTTAGTGATGAAAACGCGGCTATGGCCGCGGTTTAAGGGTAGAAACGAGAGAGAGTAATGACAGAACCTAAAATGCAAGTAACGCATCGCCTTCTGCAGGATGGCATTTACGTACTGGATATCCAGGGCGAAGTCAACGCGGCGGCTGAACAACCGTTGATGGACGCCTATACCCAGGTTACTGACCAGGGCGCCAAAGTGATCGTGCTCAATTTTGGCGGGCTGGAATACATGAACAGCACTGGCATCGGTGTGCTGGTCACGCTGCTGATCCGTGCCACGCGCGCGCGGCAGCGAATGTTGGCCTACGGGCTGAGCAATCACTACCGTCAAATATTTGAAATGACGCGGCTCAACGAAGCCATCTCGCTGTACGATGATGAGGCTTCCGCGCTGATCTCGGCTCGGCCGCTGCGCGCGGGATAGCCCGCCAAGAGGTGTCGTTTGGGATCAAAAACCATGCAAATGCCGCGCAACGCGGCGCTGTTCACCAGCCCTACCACGCTGTATGGGTGGCGGTTGGCGGCAGCCCGCGCCGGCTGGGTGCTGGTAACCGGGTTAATCCTGGTACTGTTCGTGCTGGGCGTGCCTGCCGATTACGCTCAGCAGTATCGCAGCGCCAGTACCGAATTTTCCTCAGCACTGGCGCAGATAGGCCTGACGCCGGTCTTTCTGGCGACTTATCGCACGTTGATGAACCTGCTGCTGGCGGTTTTATTTCTGGCAACAGGAATCTTTATCTTCTGGCGCAAGAATGATGACTGGATGGTTATGCTGGTCTCACTGACGTGCAGCGGATTCGTGGTATTGTTCCTGCCCACGCTGGTGCGGCTGATGGATGCAAACCCGGCATTTACACTGCCGGTGGCGTTTGTGCGCGCGTTTGGCCTGGGCTCGAGCCTGATCGTGTTCTACTACCTGTTCCCCGATGGCCGGCTGGTGCCGGGCTGGCTGAAGGTCTTTCTATACTTTTGGGTGGCGATGGTAGTCATGTGGTTCGCCTTCCCGGATGCGCCCTTCAACCTGGTATACCTGTACACCTGGTATAACAACCTCGCGCCGTCGTTTGTGGTGTACTTGCTGTGGTTCGGCAGCGGTGTGGCCGCGCAGATATACCGTTACCTGCGCGTTTCCAACGCCTTGCAGCGCCAGCAGACCAAGTGGGTGGTGTTTGGAACAACGGCAGCATTCTTCGGGTTCTTTTTCTATTACCTGATCCCGGTTTTGTTCCGCTCGGTGTACCAGCCGGGAGTGCTGCGGCTGCTCCATATCATCATTGGCGTGCCGGTATTCCACCTGCTGGTGCTGATGGTTCCGGTAACCATCGCCATCGCAATCTTGCGTTACCGGCTGTGGGAAATCGACTTCCTGATTAACCGCTCGCTGGTGTACGTAATCCTCAGCGGGCTGCTGGCAGCGGTATATTTCAGTATCGTGGCGCTGCTGCAGCGCTTCTTCCAGAGTTTCACCGGCGACCGCCAGTCGGAAGTGGTGCTGGTATCATCCACGCTGGTGATCGCCAGCCTGTTCTCGCCACTGCGCCAGCGCGTGCAGCATGTCATTGACCGGCGTTTCTACCGGCGCAAGTATGATGCCGCGCGTGCCCTCGATGCTTTCAGCGCAACAGTGCGCAATGAGGTGGACTTGAACCGCATGCGCGACAGCCTGTTCGGGGTGATTAAAGAAACCATCCAACCCAGCGCCATCTCGCTGTGGCTCAACACGCCGCCCGCAACGCGCGCGCGCGACGAAGAAGTCCTCTCGCCCAAGCCTTTTGTCAAGAACCTGGGCATATCGTGGGATGAGCTGCGCAGCCAGTCAGCGGAAGAGGAGCGGAGATGATTGATGGCCTGCGGCGCTGGCTGCGCAGACGGTTGATCCAGCCTTACGCAACCAACGTGGTGCTCAATACCGGCGGCGATTACAGCGAGCTGGCGTTCCCTGAAATCGATATTGCCCCCGACGACCCGCTGCTGCGTTTCTTCCAGGAACGGCCCGAAGTGGCGGAACTGAGCACGGTTGAGCTGAATTCACCCGGGCTGGATGCGCTGCGCGCAGCCGGGATCAAGATTGTTGCGCCGCTGGTCTTCCGGGGCGAAGTGGTGGGGCTGCTGCAGCTCGGCGAGCGCAAGAGCACGCAGGATTATTCGCCGGATGATTTCCGGCTGTTGAACAGCCTGATGTCGCAGGCCGCGCCGGCCTTCCGCGTGGCGCAGCTCGCCGAGCAGCAGAAAGCCGAGGCGCTCAACGCTGAGCGCATCCAGCAGGAGCTGCGTGTGGCCGGGCTGATCCAGCACACGCTGCTTCCGCGCGAGGTGCCCAGCCTGCCGGGCTGGGCCGTGGCCGCGTTCTATCGCCCGGCGCGCGCCGTGGGCGGCGACTTTTACGACTTCATCCCTTACCCGGATGGGCGCGTGGGTTTTGTGATTGGTGACGTTACCGATAAGGGTATGCCCGCCGCGCTGCTGATGGCCACCACGCGCGCCACGCTGCGCACCATGGCGCAGCGACTGGAGCAGCCCGGCGAAGTGCTGCGTCGCACCAATAACGCCATCTGCCCGGATGTGCCGCCCTCGATGTTTGTTACCTGCCTGTACGCCATCCTCGACCCGGTCAGCGGCCACCTGACGTATGCCAATGCGGGCCACAATCTGCCGTACCGGCAGATTGGCGCACAGGTGAGCGAGCTGCGCGCCACCGGCATGCCGCTGGGGCTGCTGCCGGAGATGTCTTACGAAGTGTATGAAACCGATCTGCTGCCTGGTGAGCGCCTGCTGCTCTACAGCGATGGGCTGGTGGAAGCGCACAACCCGCAGCGCGATATGTTTGGCAATCCGCGCCTGGAAAATCTGCTCACTGGCTGTGATGACACTTCCGGTGCATTGATTGCTCGTCTGATCGGCGCGCTGGAGCAGTTCTCCGGGGCGGCCTGGGAACAGGAAGATGACATTACCCTGGTTGTTCTCAGCCGGGATGACGAGAAGGGAAATCGCAATGACGACCAATCTGGATAACGAACCGAAGACTCCGCGCGATGCGGAGAGCTGGGCCAAGACTTCCGGCCCGCTCAAGGTTTCAGACGCGCCGGCAGGTGCGACGAACTTAAATGTGGACGGCGCTCAAGTGACCAGCCCGATGCAGGGCTTTGGCCGCATGTGGCAGAATACTTTTCGCATCTGGCTGCACGGCTGCCAGCTCAGCCCGGTGGAAGTGATGCAGTTATGGAAGGAAAACTTTGCCAACCTGCAGCCGGAATATAACCGCTTCTATGCCTCGCGCGAGGGCGTGAAGCCGGGCGAGGTAATGCTGATCGACAGCTCCGTCCCGGTAATGCCGGGCACGCCGGGCGTGCTGCCGGTTTCGACCGGGGTAATGGTGATGTATTCGGATGAGCAAATGTTCACGGTCATCACTCCCGAAGGCCACCCGGAATCAGGCTGGAACACCTTCAGCACATTTGAGGAAAATGGCGTCACCGTGGCGCAGATCCAATCGATGGTGCGCGCCACTGATCCGCTGTACGAGTTTGGGCTGCGCTTTATGGGCGGATCGAAGATGCAAGAGCAGATCTGGACACACGTACTTGAATCACTGGCCCGGCTGTGCGGCGTCAACGGGCAGGTGGAGATGACCAAAGTGATTATCGACTCCAAATTGCAGTGGTCATATGCCGGGAACATCTGGAAAAATGCCGTCCTGCGCACAACGATCCATAAGGTCACCTCGCCACTGCGCTGGATTGGCCGGCGCGTGTTCCGAAGCGGCAAAGCATGAAGCAATATGACGCGGTGATTGTAGGCTCGGGGCCGAACGGAATGGCCGCGGCAATTACCCTGCTAGAGCAGGGGCGCTCGGTGCTGGTGATTGAGGGTAAAGATACGCCGGGTGGTGGCACGCGCTCAGCAGAGGTGACCCTGCCAGGCTTCACGCACGATATCTGCTCGGCCATCCACCCGCTGGGGGTGGCATCACCGTTCTTCCGCAGCCAGGACCTGGAGCAGTACGGGCTACGCTGGGTGTTTCCACCGGCGCAAGTGGCGCATCCGCTGGATGATGGCAGCGCGGTGATCTTCGAGCGCTCGCTGGATGCCACCGCGCGCAATATGGGCGTGGATGCGGCCGCCTACGCTCGCTTTTACCGCCCGCACGTTAGAAACTGGCAAATGCTGATCGACCAGATGCTGGGCCTGCTGCGGCTGCCGCGCCAACCACTACGGCTGGCGCTGTTTGGCCTGCCGTCGCTGCTGCCGGCTACGGTGCTGGCGCGGTGGCTGTTTCGCGGTGAACGCGCGCGGGCGGCATTCGCCGGGATGGCGGCGCATTCGATGATGGCGCTGGAAAAACCGGTGACGGCTGGTTTTGGCGTCATGATGAGCATGCTGGCGCACAGCGTGGGCTTTCCCATGGCACAGGGCGGATCACAGGCTATTGCCAACGCATTGAGCGCGCGGGTGCACACCCTGGGTGGAGAGATCGTCACCGGGCGTTTCGTGCAAAGCATGGACGACCTGCCGCCCAATCGCGCGGTGCTGTTCGATGTTACCCCACGCCAGTTGTTGGAGATTACCGGCGACCGTTTAAAAGGCAATTACCGCCATAAGCTGGAAGGGTACCGCTATGGAGTAGGGGTGTTCAAGGTGGATTTTGCGCTGGATGGGCCAATCCCCTGGCGCGCCCGAGAGGTTTGCCGCGCAGCCACCGTACACCTGGGTGGAACATTGGAAGAGATCGCCGCATCAGAGCGCACTATCTGGGAAGGCAAAAACCCTGAGCGGCCGTACGTGCTGCTGGCGCAGCAAAGCCTGTTCGACCCGTCACGCGCGCCAGCCGGCAAACATACCGTGTGGGCTTACTGCCACACGCCCAACGGCTCTACCGAAGATATGACGCATGCGATTGAAGACCAGATCGAGCGTTTTGCCCCGGGCTTCCGCGCGCGTGTTCTGGCGCGCACCACCACCAACGCGGCGCAGATGGAGCGCTATAACCCCAATTACATAGGCGGCGATATCAATGGCGGTGTGCAGGATTTGCGCCAATTCTTCACCCGTCCGGTGGCCAGCCTGAGGCCCTACCGCACGCCCGACCCGGACATCTATCTGTGCTCATCGTCCACACCGCCAGGAGGTGGGGTGCACGGCATGTGCGGCGTAAACGCGGCGCGCTCGGTGCGTTTTGCTGATAACGGAAAGCGATAATCCTGACCCGTGGGCCGGAAAAGCCCGTCGTGCTGTGTGGGCCACACAAAATGGTAGATTAGCACTGACCTAACCCCCGTCCCCCTTCCCGAATCAGGAAGGGGGAGCGGACAGCGTTCAGGATCGTGAAACAGCCTATGCTCCGCGGGGGTTAGGTCTACTAACGTGATACGAAATTGAATTACCAAATAAGAAAACGTGATTGCGCAAAATGCGAGACAATATACCTGTCCGGTTTACCGCGCAGTCTCGTTGACCGCCGCGGCTGAAGAATGGAAGACGCCTATGAACACGCGAAAAGCCTTCTGGGTGGTTATCCTGGCCCTGTTCCTGGCCGGCACTGGCTGCCAGCTCTTTACGAATGCGCCTACACCGGGCAGCGCCACAGCCACGCCCGCTCAGGCCACCCAGGCTGGCAGCGCCACGCGCGCGCCGCTGCCCACGGTTGACACCACGCCGCAACCAACCATCCCTGTGGATGACCTGCGCCCCACCCCGCAGCTTCCGCCTGAAGACCAGGTGCGCTCCTGTGACCCGCGCAGTACCCTCAACCCAAACCTGCAAGGATTGGGCGACGAATATTTTCCGCGCCTCGGCAATGGCGGCTATGAAGTTCAGCATTACACGATCGAGATCGCGGCCGGAATGTCGGACCCCGGGCTGCAGGCTACCACCACGCTGGATGCGCGTGCCCTGGATGAACTGGCGCGCTTCAGCCTGGATTTTAACGGATTTCGCATTGGCTCGCTGCAGGTGGACGGTCAGCCGGCTCAATACGAGCAGGACAACGGCGAGCTGCTGGTGACACCCGCCCAACCACTGGCAGCCGGGCAGAGCTTTCAGGTGGCGGTGGAATATTCAGGCGAGCCGCGCAACCCGCTGGAGCAAGGCATGAAGCTGGGCTGGAACCGCTATGCGAACGGCGTGTACGTGGCCAGCGAGCCGTCCGGGGCGTCGTCGTGGTATCCGGTCAATGACCACCCGTGCGATAAGGCTACCTACCGTTTTGTGATCACCGTTCCGGAGCCGTACGTGGTGGCGGCCAACGGCACGCTGGTGGATACGCGCGATAATGGCGATACCACTACGTACACCTGGGAAGAAAACTATCCCATGGCCAGCTACCTGGCGACGGTCAATATCGCGCGGTTTGAGCGTCAGGAAATGGCGGCGCAAAATGGCGTGCTGGTGCGCAATTACTTTGACCCGGGTATCTCGCGAGAAACGCGCTCGATCTTCGCGCGCCAGCCGCAGATGATTGATTTCTTCAGCTCGCTCTATGGCCCGTATCCGTTTGATGCCTACGGGGTGGTAGTGGTGGACGCGCAGTTCGGCTTCGCGCTGGAGACGCAAACGCTGTCGCTGTTTAGCTCTGGTGGGCTGGGGCGGCCCGATCGGGACGCGGAGCAGGTGGTCGCGCACGAGATGGCGCACCAGTGGTTTGGCAACAGCGTCAGCCTGACAGAATGGCAGGATATCTGGCTGAATGAAGGCTTTGCCACCTACAGCCAGTGGTTGTGGCTTGAGCATGACCGGGGCCGCGCGGTGATGGAACGCCAGATGCTGGGTTGGTATGATACGCTGGAGCGCAATGACCACCCCGTGCCCGGCGACCCTACGAACCGCGATCTATTCAATATGAGCGTATACTTCCGCGGCGGCCTCACGCTGCACGCGCTGCGGCTGCGCCTGGGGGATGACGTGTTCTTCGCTCTGCTGCGCGATTATGCCACACGCTTCCAGTATGGCAATGCCACTACAATGGATTTTATCCAGCTCGCTGAAGAGCATTCCGGCCAGCAGCTTGGTGACTTTTTTCAGCGCTGGTTGTATCAAGAGGAACTGCCGCCGCGTTCCGAAGTCACCGGAAATTAGGTACGTTCGGCCTTTCCGGTGCGTGGCTAAGGGAAATCCCCACTTTCCCGCGATAGGCGCGTTGCGTATGATAAGAGAAAGGCTGTTCGTGTAGCCTGAGTATATCTATTTAATCGTAACGGAGCCGAAATGAAATTTAAAGACTTCATTACCCTGGTGAAAGATACCTATAAAGACTGGAGCGCGGATAAAGCGTCGCAATTGGCTGCCGCGTTGTCGTACTACACGATCTTTTCGCTGGCGCCTCTCCTGGTCATTGCGATCGCGGTGGCCGGGTTTGTTTGGGGCGAAGAAGCCGCGCGCGGCGCGATTGTCCAGCAGATCAGCGGACTGGTGGGGCAGCAGGGCGCGGAGCAGGTACAGACCATGATCCAGAACGCCAGCCAGCCCGGGCGTGGCCTGGTGGCTACGATCATCGGCGTGATCGTGTTGATCCTTGGCGCTACCGGCGTGTTCAACCAGTTGCAGGACTCGATGAACACCGTTTTTGAAGTCAAGAATAAGCCGATGAGCGTGTGGGTCATGATTCGCGAGCGCTTCCTGTCATTCGCCATGGTGCTGGCGATCGGCTTCCTGCTGCTGGCTTCGCTGCTGGTGACCGCCGCGCTCGGCGCATTTGGAAATGTGATGCTGGGGCTGATGCCCGGTTTTGAATTCCTGATGCAGGTGATCAGCTTCGTAGTCTCATTCGCAGTGGTCACGCTTCTGTTCGCAGTGATGTTTAAGTATCTGCCGGATATCAAGATTGCCTGGAAAGACACGCTGCTGGGCGCGGCAGTTACGTCGCTGCTGTTCACCATTGGCCGCACGGCCATTGGCCTGTACCTGGGGAACAGTAATTACGGCACAGCGTTTGGCGCGGCCGGCTCGCTGATTGTCATCCTGGTTTGGCTGTATTACACCGGGCAAATCCTGTTCTTTGGCGCGGAATTTACGCAGATTTATGCAGAGCGCTACGGGCAGGGCATTGAGCCGAAAGAGAATGCCGAGTGGCTCAGCCCGGAAGAACGGCGCAAGGCCGGGCGCGAGAAACGCAGCAAGCAGGGAGCTTCGGCCGGCACGAATGTACGCCCATCCGAAAGCATGCAGCCGCGCACCGCTGTACCTTCGGGTGAGCTGCGCCCCGCGCTGGCGCCCGTGCCGGTGACCGGCACGCAGCCGGTTGCGCCCAAACAGGCCACCGATGCACCGGAAGGCGTGCTGGAAGCCGCCATGCCGGCGATCGCCGCGGCGGTGGTGGGCATTGTGGGAAGCATTATCATCTCGCGCGGCGAGCGCCATCGCCCGGTTCGGCGGAATCCGAAAAAGGCAAAATAAACACGCATTCCGGGCAGCATGCTGCCCGGAATGCCGTACGATGGAGAGCGGAAAGGGTACGAAATGGTCGAGTTAGGCTATGCACTTTCGTCCGAAGAACACGCGCCCAATGAACTGGTGCGGCTTGCCCGCCGGGCAGAAGAGGTCGGGTTTGGGTTTGCGCTCATCTCTGACCATTACCACCCCTGGACGGACCAGCAGGGACACTCGCCGTTCGTCTGGTCGGTGCTGGGCGGGATTGCACAGGTGACCGAGCGTATCTTCGTTGGAACAGGCGTTACCTGCCCGATCATGCGCTATCACCCCGCGCTGGTGGCGCAGATGGCCGGAACGGCCGCGGCAATGATGCCGGGGCGGTTTTTCCTGGGTCTGGGCAGCGGCGAGGCACTGAACGAGCATGTGTACGGGCAGCATTGGCCGCCGGCCGATGTGCGCCTGGAAATGCTGGAAGAAGCAGTGCAGATCATCCGCCAGTTGTGGAACGGTGAGGAGAGCAGTTACTGGGGCGAGTACTTCACCATGGAAAACGCCTGCCTGCATACGCTGCCTGAGGGCGCGATTCCCATCTACATCGCCGCGAGCGGATTGAGCGCGGCCGAGCTGGCAGGTGAGATTGGCGATGGGCTGATCACCACCAAAGCCGATGGTGAAGTGGTGCGGCGCTTTGAAGAGACCGGTGGGGGCGAGAAACCCTGTATCGGGCAGATTAAAGTGTGCTATGCCGAGGATGAACGCGAGGCGATGGAGACTGCGTTTATGTACTGGCCGGTGGCGCTGATCCCCAGCTCGCTGCACGCAGATCTGCCTACCACCGCGCATTTTGAAGAGACCGCGTCACTGCTGCGCAAAGAGGATATTGGCTCGCAGATCGTGCTGGGCAACGATGTGGGTCGCTACCTGGAGAAGATCCACCAGATGGAAGAAGCAGGCATGGACCACGTTTATCTGCACCAGATCGGTCCAGATCAGGAAGGGTTCTTCCGCTTTATGGAGAAGGAAATCCTGCCACGGTTTGTGGTTAAAGAGTAAAGAAACAAAAACAAGTGGAGAAAGTTATTGACTTTCTCCACCTGTTTTTGTATACTATTGATATATTACTGATATATCAGAGGACCTATGAATCTGGCAGACCAGGCGTACCAGGCCATTCGCGAAGAAATCCTCAGCACCCGGCTGATGCCCGGGCAGCAGATCGTCCAGAACCAACTGGCCGAAAAGTACGGGCTGGGGATGACACCCGTGCGCGACGCGCTCCAACGCCTGGCGCACGAAGGGCTGGTGCAGGCCGTTCCGCGTTCCGGCTATATCGTCAGCCAGATCACGTTTTCAGACGTGCGCGAGCTGTTTGAACTGCGCGCCATTTTGGAAACGGCCGCGGTGCGGCTGGCGGTGGCGCGCGCCACGGATGCCGATCTGCAGGAGATTGCGCGGAAGGCTAATTTCTCGTACGTTTACAGCGACCACGAGGATTACCGCCGCTTCCTGGCGCGCAACCAGGAGTTTCACTGCGCCATCGCGGCCTTGAGTGGCAACCGGCGGCTGTTGGAGAGCCTGGAGCGCACGCTGGATGGCCTGACGCGCGTATTCCATTTTGGACTGGACCTGCGCGATAGCGCCGATGAAATGCGCGGCGAGCATACCGAGTTGGTAGAAGCGCTGCTGCGGCGCGATACCGACGCGGCGGTGGAGATTACCAGCGCGCAGATCGCGCGCTCGGTGCAGCGCGTGATGGAAGCCCTTTCGCGCAGCGTGGGGCAGGGTAGCATGGTGGATCATTCGGGATGGGACAGTATTGTCTACGGGGAGAAACACTTATGATCGAGCATACGATTTCGCAACCGGGGGTGCCGGCCGGCGTTGCCGCGCTGCGCCAGCAGATGGTCGGGCTGGAGCAGCAGGTGCCACTGCTGGATGGCAGCCTGCGGCAGTACGTATACCTGGATAATGCCGCCAGCACGCCGGCTTTCCGCGCCGTGCAGGAAAAAGTGAATGAGGCTTTGCTATGGTACTCCAGCGTGCACCGTGGGTCGGGCTTCAAATCGCTGATTTCCACGCACGCCTATGAGCAGGCGCGCGAGACGGTGTTGAATTTCGTGGGTGGCGACCCGGCCGGCGATGTGGTAGTGTTCGGCAAGAACACATCCGAGGTGATCAATATCGTGGCAACCAGCCGCGATTGGCAGCCGGGTGACGTGGTAATCTCGACCCTCATGGAGCACCATTCCAACGATCTGCCGTGGCGCGCGGTGGCGCAGGTGGAATACGCCGGGGTGGATGAAAGCGGCTGCTTCGACCTGAATGACCTGGAAGACAAGCTCCGGCAGTATGCCGGGCGGGTAAAGATGGTGGCCTGCACCGGGGCATCCAACGTGACCGGTTTTACCCCACCGGTGCATGCCGTGGCCGAGCTGGCGCACCGTTATGGCGCGCTGATCCTGGCCGACTGCGCGCAGCTCGCGCCGCACCGCGCGGTGGATATGGGCCCGGCGGGTACACCCGGCCACCTGGACTTTGTGACCATCTCGGCGCATAAGATGTACGCACCATTTGGAACCGGGGCGGTGGTCGGGCCGCGCGCCTACTTTGAGCAGAAGGAGCCGGCCTACCGGGGCGGCGGCACGATTGAAATTGTGACCCACGATGAGGTATTCTGGGCCGGCGCGCCGGACCGCAATGAAGCCGGCAGCCCAAATGTGCTGGGCGCGGTGGCGCTGGCCGCCAGCCTGAAGGTCCTAACGGCAGTGGGCATGGATGCAATTGCCGCGCATGAGAAGGAGTTGACCACCTACGCGCTCGAGCGCCTGGTGCGCGTGCCCGGGCTGCGGCTGTTTGGGTCATGCGACCCACTGCGGACGGAAGACCGCGTGGGTGTGATTCCGTTCCTGATGGATGGTATTCCGCATGGCAAGGTGGCGGCGGTGCTATCGTTCGAAGGCGCGATTGGCGTGCGCAACGGCTGTTTCTGTGCCCACCCGTACCTGCTGCACCTGATGGGCATTGACCACCTGGCTTACGAGCGCTTCAAAGACCAGGTATTGCATAACAACCGTTCGGAGCGGCCGGGGATGGTGCGCGCATCATTTGGCTGTTACACCAGCTTCGTTGAAGTAGATCAGCTCATCACCATGCTGGAACGGCTGTCGGCGGGAGATGTGCAGGGCGAGTATGAAGTCGAGCTTAGCAGCGGGAGCTATTTCCCGCGCGGGTACGACCCGGCGATGCTCAATACCTATTTCAAGTATTCGTGAGGCAAACATGGACAATCTGTGGAGAGAAGTATCGGCGGAATGGAAAGGTGAGCGATCGTTTGTGGCCCATAATGCCACGGGCGGCAGGGTGCAGATTGGCATACTGGACGGCGTACCAGGGGCCAGCCCGATGGAGCTGCTGTTGATGGGTGTTGCCGGTTGCACCGGCATTGATATTGCCAACATCATGACCAAGGCGCGCCAACCAATGGAGAAGTTAGAAGTGCGCGTGCGTGGCAAGTTTGCGCCGGAAGGCACGCTGCCGCGGGTGTTCACCGATATTGAGATCGAATACCTGGTGTGGGGCAATGGCATCAGCACCAAAGTGCTTGAAGGCGCAATTGAGCTTTCAGAAGCCAAGTACTGTTCGGCCAGCGCGATGATGCGCGCTGTGGCGAACGTGACCACGCGTTATAGTATCCTTGCACCGGGCGAGGAACTGGTAATAGAATAAAATGTTTCGCATAGCTACACCCAAAAGCCGCCCAACCGGGCGGCTTTTGGGTGTAGCGTTTATTTGATTTCGTACAGGTACAGCGTGCGCTGCGTGCCGGGGATAGGTTGGCTGTTGCGCAGGGTGAAGTATTGCGCGAACGCGGCCTCAAATCCTTGCGGGGTGTACTGGTCAAAGATATCCTGGCGGCTGGCGAGCAGCTTCTGCACCTGGGAATCCGACTTGGGCACAAATTCGATCACCAGGTGGCGGCCCAGGCCAGCCAGGAACTCTGCTACGCGAGGCAGGGGCACGTTATTGGAAATCGCCAGGTGATGGATGAGCGCCAGCGCCAGCACAGCGTCCACCGGGCCTCGCTCGGCCAGGGCCATGCGCTCGCGGTTGTTCCAGCCAACGGCCGGGCTTGGGCTGGTCAGGTCCATCAGCAGCGGCAGAAGCTGCGTGCTCTTGGCGCTTTTGGCGGCCTGGTAGCCCTTCTCCACCGCGCTGGGGTCCACGTCCATTGCCACGGTGTACGCGCCCAGGTCAACCGCGATCTGGCTGAATTCGCCTGTATTGGCGCCCAGGTCCCAGACTGTCTGCGCGCCTGCCTGTTCGAGGAAGCTGCGTAACAGGGCCTTCTTCTGATGAAATGCGTCCTGACTGTAGTTGGTGATGTCGTAATAGTCAGCCCACTCGGTGCCTTCAGGCTTCCACTGCAGCTTGCGCACCGTGCTTTCCAGGCTGTCGATCAGCCCCAGAAATGCCATCCGCGTCACTTTACGGTTGGAAACCTGGCCGGGGTTGACGCCCTTGCCGGCGTAGCGTCTTTGCGCCCCGGCGTGGGTGTGGATATGCAGACCAAGGCCAAAATTGAGGCGGCTGTTCCACGGCAGCAGCGCGCTGGCCAGATCGAGCGGGATGCCGTCGATGTAATTGCGCAGCAGGCTGTTGAGGCGCACATCCACCAGTGCCATCAGCGCCAGGGGGGCCAGGAAGTGCTGGCAGAACTGGCGGTACGCCACCCACGGGTCGCCTTCGCGGTAAGTCTCGAATGAGAGTGTGTCGATCAGCACCGGCCGGCTGCCGATGAATTGGATGTTATATGCGCTGGCGTCTTTCAGCGTCATCCCGGCGTCGATGGCCTTCTTTTGGATGGTCAGGGTGAGCAGGGCGGCATCTTTGAGCTGGCTGAAGCTCCACTCGTAAGGGTACGAGATGAACGGGATCACCTGCGGACGGATGATTTTATAGGCCAGCCCCGGCGCTTCAGGCGCAACGGCTGCTTCTTCGTGCGCAACGAGCTGGCGCGCCTTCACCAGGCGCTCATACAGCCCGGACTGCATCAACTGGTCGTAATGTGGCTGGTACGCCTGGTTGACCTGGCGGTACAGCACGCCCTGGCGGCGGAAGAGAAACCCGCTGGGGTCGCGGAACGAGGCGCTCAACGCCGGATCAGTATTCATTTGGTCGTGGATGAGGAGCTTTCGTCGTCCACCGCTTCGCTTTCATCGGTGGTGGGCTGGTCTTTCCGGAAGAAGGAAACGAGCTTGCGCCAGTAAATTTTCACCGCCAGCAGGCCGCCGACGACGACGCCCGCCAGGAGCTGGAGTAAAAAGCTGCCCGTGCCGGGGTCGAGATATAACGGAACGATAGGCGCGTGGATATTAAGAATGGTCAGATGCATGGGTTAACCTTGCCTTTCAGGGAATTTCTGGGGCCATGAGGCCCGGCTTGCGTTGGTTCACAAGCCGCAATTATACCCCAGGTGCAGGGCAAACCCGAAAATTGATGCCGGTGCAGCGACTAGTAGGCCAGCCCGGCACCGGTGTTATATACGCGAAAATCGAGCACAGGCAGCAGACCGCGCGCGGGTGGCTTGCCGCGCCGGGCAGGGAACATGGCTTCGAGGGCGGCGCGGTACTCTTCCTCGTCCTGGCGGATGCGGCTCATGGCCTTGCGCGTGAGCATATCGGCGGCGCGGTTGTGCTCGCGCGGCGTCCAGCACCACTGCATATTTTCGAACTGGCGCACCAGCTTGCGCGCGCGGCGGTAGTGGCTGCGGGCTGCTTCGGAGTTGACCGCGGAATCCCCGCTCATCTGGTCCAGCACTGATTTGGCATCGCCAATAACGATCACCGGCTCGCTGCACACGCCCATATCGGCCAGGGCTTCCAGGCCTTCGATGAGGGCCAGGTATTCGGCGCTGTTGGAAGATGCCGCCTTGCTATGCGCGAAAACGCCGTGGCCGCGCGCCACCAGCGAGCCATCGCGGTAGATCAGCCAGCCGTAGCACATAAATCCCGCGTGCCCGCCGGCCGCGGCTGCCGCGGCCTGGCGGCGGTTAATGATCTGGCGGTAGAGACCATCAAAGTGCAGTTCGTACATAGGCGCTCCTGTATTTGTGGATCTAAAAAGACGCTGGCGGCGGGCAAACGGCCCACCGCCAGACGGTTGTAGAGAGCGTTTTTGGTTGCGCGCATCCGCCGAAACTTTCCCTTTCCAGTGGATGGCTCTGAGAGGAGCAGGGTTGTTACCATGCTGCAGTGTCGTCATCTTGTTCGTATTGTTGCAGAATGCAGCCGGCAAGTCAATACGGAGCCTTCCCCTGGGGGTTAACGTTTTGTTAGCCTACGGCTTTATAAGCCGCGGCAGCCGGGTTTTCCCGGCTGCCGCGTAGGGGAATTCATATGGTTTTTCGACATGCCTGGCGTCAGGCAGATGCTTGGACGGAGAACTGGACGCGATCAGTCGCCCAGCGCGGGCAGCACGTCATCAGCGAGCGGTTTGTGGCCGTTGTGCTCGGCAACGTCGAAGGGGTTGAGCGCCTGCGACATCTCGTGGCGGAACTGCTTGGTGTACAGCTTGTAGTATTTGCCGCGCTGTCGCAGCAGCTCACTGTGCGTGCCGATCTCGGCGATGCGGCCGTCTTCGATGACCAGGATGCGGTCGGCGCGCTTAATGGTCGATAGGCGGTGGGCGATGATGAAGCTGGTGCGGCCGTCCATCAGCTGTTCCATACCCTTCTGGATCAGGGCTTCGGTCAGCGTATCCACCGAGCTGGTGGCCTCGTCCATGATGAAGATCTCGGGGCGGGCCAGTACGGCGCGCGCCAGGCTGATGAGCTGCTTCTGGCCGACGGACAGCAGGTTTCCGCCTTCGCCCACCGGCTCGTCGTAACCTTTTTCCAACGCGCGGATGAACACGTCCGCGCCAGCCAACCGCGCGGCTTCTTCCACTTCGGCGTCGGTTGCTTCCAGCCGCCCGTAACGGATATTCTCACGCACCGTGCCGGAGAACAGGTGCGGCGTTTGCAGTACCATGCCGATGCGGCTCTGAATGGCATGCAGCGCCAGCGCGGTGTAGTCGCGCCCGCCGATGCGAATGTGTCCCTGCTTGGGCTCATAGAAGCGGCACATCAGGTTAACGATGGTCGACTTGCCGCCACCGGTGGGGCCCACCAGGGCGATCGTCTCGCCGCGGCGCACGCGCAGGGTGAAGTCTTGCAGCACCGGTTTCTCATCTTCGTACGAGAAGGAGACGTGGTCAAACTCGATATCGCCCTGGATGCTGCCGGGGTCCACCGCGTCAGGGCGGTCGACTACCTCAGGCACTGAGTCAACCAGCGAGAAGATGCGCTCAGCCGAGGCGATGGCGTGCTGCAGCTCGGCGAACACACGCGCCAGGTCCTGGATAGGCCACATCATAAAGGTGATATAGCTGACGAAGGCATGCACCGAGCCGATGGTCATGCCGGCCAGGCCCTGCTGCGCGCCGGTGTACCACACCACGCTGCCCAGAGCCACGGCGGCGATCATTTGCACGCTGGGCAGGAACAGCGCGCTCAGCCAGGCGGCCCGGTAGCCGGCGCGGTACATCTCGCCGGTCAGCGCGCTGAACTCGCGCAAATTTTCACGCTCGCGCCCGAGCGCCTTGACCACGCGCACGCCAGTGATGTTCTCGTTGTACGCGCCGGTGACCTTAGAGTTGTACTTGCGCACGTCGCGGAACTGCACCAGGATGCGCTTCTGGAACTGGATGGCAACGATCAACAGCACTGGCAGCATGGCCAGCACGATCAGCGCCAGCCGCCAGTTGATGATGAACATAAAGGTCATGGCGGTGAAGATGTTGACCACCGCCCAGGTGGAATCCAGCAGCCCCCAGGTCATCATCTCGGCCACGCGCTCTGAATCGGACGTGACGCGCGACATGATCCAACCCACCGGAGTGCGGCTGTAGTATGAAAGTGACAGGTCTTGCAGGTGGTTGAACATCTTCTGGCGCAGGTCGTAGCGGATGCGCTCGCCCAGCATAGCCACCATGTAGATGAACAGGAACACCAATCCGGCCTGCACCACCAGCAGCGCCCCGTACTGGATGATCAGGCGGCGCAGCATGTCGAGGTCTTTGGGCACGATGGCCAGGTCAAACACCTGCTTGGTGATATAGGTGAAGACCGAGTCCATCGCCGACACCAGCGCGATGGTGATCAGGAACCCGGTCACCGTCTTCCAGTGCGGTTTTAGCAGGCCCAGCACGCGGCGCATGATTGTGCCGCTAAAGCGGGTCTGGAACTCTTCTTCCTCAAAGTACGTCTGGTCCGACACCGGCAATCTCCTTCTCCAGCTCGTCTTCGATGCGAGTCTGGATGTCAAAAATCTTGCGATACATGCCGTCTTCTTCGCGCATCAGGCTTTCATGCGTGCCCTTCTGCACGATGCGCCCCTTGTCCATTACCAGCACCAGGTCAGCGTCCATGATGGACTGGATGCGGTGGGCGATGATGAAGGTAGTGCGGTCTTGCATCAGGTTCACCAGCGCCTCACGGATCTCGGCTTCGGTCTCGGTGTCGACCGACGAAGTCGAGTCATCCAGGATGAGGATGCGCGGGTTCTTGAGCAGGGCGCGGGCGATGGCCACGCGCTGTTTCTGCCCGCCGGACAGCGTAACCCCGCGCTCGCCAATCATCGTACCGTAACCCTCGGGGAAGGTACAGATTACGTCGTGCACCGCGGCGGCGCGCGTGGCGGCTTCAATTTCCGCCTGTGACACCTCGCGGCCCACGCCGTAGGTGATGTTTTCGCGGATCGAGCGCGAGAACAGGAATGGCTCCTGCTCCACGATACCGATCTGCTGGCGCAGGTAGCGGCGCGAGATGGTATTCAGTTCTACGCCGTCAATGCAGATACGCCCGGCGGTGTAATCGTAGAAACGCGGCAGCAGGTTGACCAGCGAGGTCTTGCCGGAGCCGGTGGAACCGAGCAGCGCCACCACCTGCCCGGGGCGGACTTCGAAGCTGATATCTGATAGCACCGGGCAGTCTTTTTCGTAGGCAAACTCCACGTCTTCGAAGCGGATATCGCCATGCACGGGGTGATCGAAGGCCTTGCCAGCGTCCAGCGGCTCGCGCTGCTGGCGGATGATCTCCAGCACGCGGCCGAAGGAAACCCGACCGGTGGAGAGCTGGATGATCAGGCGGCCCAGGTTGCGCATGGGGAAGATGATCCACACGATCAGGCCCATGTAGGCCAGGAAGGTGCCGGGGGTGATCTCACCGCGCACGGCCATCACCGCGCCCACCGCGTAGCCCAGCATCATCTGCGCGCCGCATATCAGGTCGGAGCCCGGCCAGAACAACGCGTGCAGGGTGAGCAGCTTCTTACCCAGCACGAACTTCTCCATGTTGTCGCGCTCGAACTTGTTCTTCTCATAGTCCTGGCGCGCGAAAGCCTTGACCACGCGCACACCGGATAGGTTTTCCTGCAGCGTGGTAGACAGCGCCGCGTCCTGATCTTGATAGGCTTCGTAGGCCTTGCTGATCTTCTTGAAGACGACCGCCGAGAGCAGCACGATCAGCGGGATGAGCACGATGGACAGCAGCGCCAGCCTGACGTTGAGCAGCATCAGCGCGGTGAAGTTGACCAAGAAGAGCAGGATGATACGTCCCAGGCCAATCGCCTGGTCGGCAAAGAAGCGGCGGATAGCGTCCACATCTGACGTGCAGCGCTGGATCAGCTCACCGGTCTGCATATTCGCGTGGTAGGTGAAGCTGAGGTTCTGGATGTGGTCGAACAGGTAGTTGCGCAGGCGGCGGGCAATGCCTTCCGAGCTGCGCGCGGCCAGGCGGCCGGCCATAAAGGTAAAGCCGCCTTCGACCAGCGCCAGTCCCACAAACCCGAGGGCGATGAGGGCAACCGGGATGGCAATTGTGCCACTGCTCCCGAAGGTATTGTCGACAAAATAGCGCAGCAGCATGTAGGTGCCGGTTTTTGCCAGAGCGGCAATGCCCTGGCTGGCGGTGGCGCCCAGGTACGTGAGGCGGAACCCGGTCATCAGCCGCCACATGCCGACCAGTTTACTGGGATGGATGGTATTTTGAAGGTCATATTCAGGCAATGTTCGATCAGACAATGCAATCCTCCTGATCTGGTGGAGAGAACGATGCGACCGGCTTGCGTCTACGTGTCACGAGCCATGGCCGGAGCCGCCCCGGGGACGGGTGGAGCAGGGGCGAGGCAGCCCGGTAAGTACGGAAGGTAAACCTCCGTCCCCGTTCGATTGTACCGGACGTAGGATGCTTTGTCATCTGGTCATGTGGCGGGGATGGCACTATCCACCCAGTCAGTCCGCCAAGTTAAGCGGTGTTCCGCGCAGATTGCTCACTTTTATCACTTCTACCCTCCCGGCAGGCGTGATAGGATGTTCGTAACCGAAGTCTGTCCATTTCTCATTTTCAAAGTGGTTTGGAAGGAGTCTGAATGGAAAACGCGCAGCTTAAGTTGATGATCCCCGGTCCGATTCAGCCCAGCGATGATGTGCTCGAAGCGATGGGATCGCCCGTGCGCCCGCACTACGGGCCAGGCTTTACTGCCTACTATAATGAAACCCTCGACCTGTTGCGCAAAGTGTTTGAAACCAGCGGTGACCTGTTTCTAATGGTCGGCTCGGGCTCAGTCGCGCTGGACGCGGCATTGGGCAGCGCGCTTTCCAGCGGCGAGAAGGTACTGGTGGGGGTCAATGGCTTTTTTGGCGAGCGCCTGCAGAGCATGGCCGAATCGTACGGGCTGGGGGTCATACCGGTAACGGCGGAATGGGGCCAGCCACTGCGCGCCGCCGATTTTGAAGCCGCATTCCGCGCGCATCCCGAGGCCAGCGCCGTGGCGGTGGTGCACCTGGAAACTTCCACCACGGTAATCAACCCGGTGGAAGAGATTGGCGCGGTGACACGGCGCTACAGCAAGTATTTCCTGGTGGATGCGGTGTCATCCATGGGCGGGCTTCCCTTCCACATGGACGAATGGGGCGTGGATCTATGCGTCACCGCTTCGCAAAAATGCCTGGGGGCGCCTCCGGGGCTGGCGGTAGCGGCGGTGGGGCCGCGCGGCTGGGAGGCGATCAACCGCAACCCGCACAAAGGGCACGGTTGGTACGGCGACCTGCGCGTATGGAAGTGGTACGCCGAAAACTGGGGCGACTGGCATCCCTTCCCGGTGACAATGGCCACCAACAACGTGGCCGCGCTGCATACCGCGCTGCAAGACCTGCTGGCCGAAGGCATCCCCAACCGGCTGGAGCGCTACCGGGCGCTTGCCATGCGGCTGCGCGCCGGGCTGCGGCGCACCGGCTACGAGCCATTTACAACAGACGAGATGGCCGCCCCGGTGCTGACTGCGGCTTATACCCCGTGCGGCGAGCCCAGCGGGCGCATTGTGGCCTACATGGAGCAGCAGCATGGCATCAAGATTTCTACCGGGCTGGGCATGCTAAAGGAAAAGCTGATCCGTGTGGGGCACATGTCGCCGACCCTGGGCGAAGCCGATATTGATGAAGTGGTAGACGCGCTTTCGGGGTATGTGATCGGGTAAACTGCCGGCAGGTGGCCGATTGGTGGCCGTTTTTTGATTGCGTTTCTCACATCTCAGGCTTATAATCAAATCACTATACCCGTTCCCGAGAGGAGAATAGCATGGCTAGCGTAACGTATGATCACGTAGAGAAACGATTCGGTGATTTCCTGGCCCTTAATGACCTTAACATTTCGGTCAAGGACAAGGAATTTCTGGTGCTGGTAGGCCCCTCAGGCTGTGGCAAAACCACGGCGTTGCGCTGCCTGGCCGGCCTGGAAGAAGTGACTGGCGGCCGGGTGATGATTGCCGACCAGGTGGTGAATGACGTGGCCCCCAAAGACCGCGACATCGCCATGGTGTTCCAGTCGTACGCGCTGTACCCGCACATGACCGTGTACGATAACATGGCATTTGGCCTCAAGCTGCGCAAGGTGCCGAAGGCCGAGATCAAGCGCCGCGTGGAAGAAGCCGCGCAGGTGCTGATGATCGAGCAACTGCTCAAGCGCAAGCCGCGTGAGCTGTCTGGCGGCCAGCGCCAGCGCGTGGCCCTGGGCCGCGCCATTGTGCGCGAACCCAAGGTGTTCCTGTTTGACGAACCGCTGTCTAACCTGGATGCCAAGCTGCGCGTCCAGACCCGCGCGGAAATCAGCAAGCTGCACCAGCGCCTGCAGACCACTTTCATCTACGTGACCCACGACCAGATGGAAGCGATGACCATGGCCTCTCGCATCGCGGTGATGAACAAGGGTATCCTGCAGCAGCTCGACACGCCGCAGCAGTTGTACGACCGCCCGAATAACATGTTCGTTGCCGGTTTCATCGGCTCGCCGGCCATGAACTTCTTCCCGGCCAAGCTGCGCAAAGATGGCAACAGCCTGTTCGTCGACTCGGGCGCGTTCGCGGTCAAGATCCCCGATAACCGCACCAGCATCTACATGCCCCTGGCTGACAAGGACGTCATCTTTGGCATCCGCCCGGAAGACATCCACAACCCCAACTTCGCGCCGAGCGACATCCACGCCGCGCCGGTGGACGCCAAGGTGGACGTCACGGAACTGATGGGCAACGAAATCTTCCTGTACCTGGTGAGCGGCAAGAACAACTACGTCGCGCGCGTTGACCCGCGCACCCGCTTCCAGATGGGCGACCATGTGCAGGTGTTGTTCAACATGGATAACTTCCACATCTTCGATCCGTCGGCCGACAAGGACAACCCGGTTGCCGTTCGCTAAGTAGCGCGCCGGTTTCCGTTTGACCAACACTGTAGCGCAAGAAGCTCTCTTGCGCTACAGGTGTGTATTCCCCAGGAAAGAAAGAGGGTAGGACCAATGCCATTTCAGGATCTCAAATCGCTGATTGAACCAAATAAATCCAAGATTGTCATGCTGGTGATGGATGGGCTGGGCGGGCTGCCCATGCTGCCCGGTGGTAAGACCGAACTGGAAACCGCGCACACCCCCAACATGGACCGCCTGGCCGCGGAAGGCATGCTGGGCGAACACCTGCCCATCGGCTATGGCATCACCCCCGGCTCCGGGCCGGCGCACTTCAGCCTGTTCGGCTATGACCCTGTGGCGGTGGAAGTGGGCCGCGGCGTGCTGGAAGCCTTTGGCGTGGGCATGAGCGTGCGCAAGGGCGATGTGGCCGCGCGCGGCAATTTCTGCACCATCGACGCGCAGGGCAACATCTCTGACCGGCGCGCGGGGCGTATTTCTTCCGAGGATGCCGAACCGATTGTCGAGCGGCTGAAGGGCATCCGCATTCCCGGCGTTGAAGTGGAAATCCGGCACGTCAAGGAATACCGCTTCGCGGTGGTGATGCGCGGCGAAGGGCTGCTGCCCGACTTGGAAGAGACCGACCCGCAGAAAACCGGCGTGCCGCCTTACGAGGTGGTGGCCAAGCGCCCCGAAGCGCAGCGCACCGCCGACCTGTACAACCAGTGGGTGGCCGAAGCGCGAAAAGTGCTGGCCATCGAGCCGAAGGCCAACTGCCTGACGCTGCGCGGCTTCGCCACCGACCCGGCGCTGCCCTCGTACGCGGAGAAATACAACCTCAAAGCTGCCTGCGTGGCCGTGTACCCCATGTACCGCGGGCTGTCACAGCTGGTAGGCATGGACGTGAAGAATTTCCCCGGCGACCAGCCGGCGGACGAGTTCGCCGCGGTGAAAAGCATCTGGGGCGATTATGACTTCTTCTTCATCCACATCAAGAAGACTGACAGTTACGGCGAAGACGGCAATTTTGACGCTAAGGTGCACGTGATCGAAACGGTGGATGAAGCCCTGCCCGCGCTGCTGGAGCTCAAGCCGGACGTGCTGATCATCACCGGCGACCATTCCACCCCGGCAAAGCTCAAGTCGCACTCGTGGCACCCCGTGCCGCTGCTGCTGTGGGCCCCGGCCACAGTGCGCCCCGACACGCAGACCACCTTCGGCGAGCGCGCCTGCGCGCAGGGCGGCCTGGGTACGTTCAGCGCGCTGGATGCCATGCCGCTGGCCCTGGCGCATGCCCTGCGCCTGGTGAAGTTTGGGGCGTAAACTATAACACCATCAAGACAAAAGGCCGGGTCAACCCGGCCTTTTTTGTCGCTACGCAGATGGTTTCGCGTTCCTGCCCGCGAAGATACACAGCAGCGCGCCGCTGATGGTGAGCGCGCCGACCAGGATAAACGCATCACGCCAGAAGCGCATGGGGAACAGGCGGATGAGCGTATCCGACCATTCGAATACCCAGGTGTCGCCGGTGAAAAACAGGCGGTGAAACTGGGTGAAGAGCGCCGAAAAACTGACCAGCACGGCCACCAGCACTACTGCGATTAGCCCCAGTGTGGACCAGCCGCCGCGTGAAAGCGCGCGCAGGTACTGGTTGCTCCACCCGGCGCTCCAGGCCCAAATAGTCAGCCCCACCAGCACAGCCAGCATGATCCACCACGCGCGGTAGGCAGCCTGCACCAGGTTTTTCACATCCACCATGTGGCTCAGCTCACGCTCGTTGTACAGAGGCTGGCCGTCAGGGAAGCGCAGATCGCCCAGGTATTCGATGCCGGCGTTGTTGGTCAGGTAGCTGATGGCAAACTCTGACCAGTACAGCCGGTCGGCTTTGGTAAAACCGTATGCGTCGGGCGGAAAACCGGGCGAGTTATACTCCAGCCGCGCGTACAGCGGGGTGACCATCACGCGCACCGCGGTGATGATGAGGAAGAAGGGGATAATGAGGATGACCAGCACTGCCAGGATGGTGTACAGTGTTTTCATTGCACCGCCTCCACGCCGGGGGAAAAGAGGAAACTGAGGATCAGGTTGTTGGTCATGCGCTCGATGGGAGCTTTGTCATCGGTGAATACCACGCCTGGCCCCGGAGCGGGCTGCAGGTTGGTGAGGGTTACGCCCATCGTGTCCAGCAGCAGCGGGTTTGCGCCTGAGCCGGGTTTGGAGAGAGCCATGAAGTTTTCCAGCAAGTTCTCGGCGCGAGTCGGCTGGACGGTGGCGAACAGGATGGAATTGTATGTGCCGGGGATATCCATGACATGCACGCTGGGGAACTCGGTCAGGATGGTGGATGCCAGCGCGTCGATCAGGCGGCGGTCGTTTGGGCCGCGGCCCACGTTGATCACCATCACGCCATCATCGGTCAGGTGCTTATGCACCAGGGCAAAGAACTCACGCGTCACCATGTGCGGCGGGATATACGGCGGCCGGTAGGCGTCCACACTGATCACCTGGTAGCGCTGGCTACTCTGCTTAAGCCCAACACGCCCGTCGGTGACAAAGACGTGCAGGTTCGGCATGGTCATGCCAAAGTATTCCCGCCCGGCTTCCACGATCTTGGGGTCAATTTCGTAGCCGTCGATCTGGATGTCCGGATAAACCAATGCGGCCTGCCGCGCGGTGGTACCGGCCGCCAGCCCCACAATCGCCATGCGCTGCACCTGATCCAGCGCGTACGGCGCGGGGTTGAAGAAGGGCGCCACCAGCACCTGCTCCCACGGGCCCTGGTAATTGACCACGCTGGGGTGGTAGATAGAATGCACGCCCTGGCCTTCGTTGAGGCGCAGCAGGTGAAAGCCGTTTTCTTCCACCACCTGGATGTAGTTGTAACCCGACTCGGTCTCAAAAATTAAACCGGGTGTGGTGCGATTAAAACCTTCGGTTCCAATAATGCCCAACGCCACCAGCAGCACCGGCATCCATGCCAGCTGGAGCGCTGCGCGTGGACCGGCAGCCTGCAGCAGCCCAAACAAGGCAACTACCAGCAGTACCCCACCAACGATGACAAAGGTACGGAACGTGCCTACCACGGGGACCAGTACCAGCACGGGTAAAAACGTACCTAAGAACGATCCCAGCGTGGAGAGCGCGTAGATTTCACCGGCCATGCTGCCCGAATTTTCGCGCTCCTGTACCGCCAGGCGGATAGCAAAGGGCGAAGCCATCCCGAGCAGCGTGCTGGGGATGAAAAACAGGATGCCCACACTGATAAACGATCCCAGCAGCATGCCCAACTCCAGGTGGTTGAACGCAGCATCGGTGGCGCTCAGAATAGGTCGCGCGATCAGCGGTAAAATACCGCCGCTGAACCCGGCCCAGGCCATCACGCGGTACAGCGTGGCGTAGTGCGGCGAGCGATCAGCCCAGCGGCCGCCGATAAAATACCCCACCG
Source organism: Longilinea sp. (assembly GCA_039810245.1). Classification (GTDB taxonomy): domain Bacteria; phylum Chloroflexota; class Anaerolineae; order Anaerolineales; family Anaerolineaceae; genus CALDSL01. The sequence continues at coordinate 96,197 of JBDHWQ010000009.1, forward strand.
CCAGATAAATGAGGATCAGCCCGATAATACTGGCCCACACCATGTTGCTGCTGCCGAAATAATTACCCACCAATCGTGAGGCGGCCATTTCCAGCGCCAGCGAGGTCATGCCCGAGACGAAAACAGCAAAGTACAGGTATCTGCGCATGGGTGCCATTATAACCTCGCACGGGGCTTTCAGTATAATTACCACAGGATCTCGAAAGGAGCCGCATATGAAACTGGTGAGCGTGGAGCAGATGCGCGCCATTGAGCAGGAAGCCGACAGCCGCGGGCTGACCTACGAGCAGATGATGGAAAATGCTGGCATCGGGCTGGCGGACGCGGTGATGGACAGCCTTGGCGAAGAGGGCGCACAGCCGGTGGCCGGGCTGGTGGGCTCGGGAAACAACGGCGGTGATACGCTGGTGGCGCTGGCCGCGCTGGCCCAGCTTGGCTGGGATACGCACGCCTACCTGGTGCGTCCGCGCGCCGCAGATGACCCACTGTTGGCGCGCTTCCAGGCGGCAGGAGGCACATTGCTGTCAGTCGAGGACGATGCCAATCTGGAGCGGCTGGATGGCCTGCTGGAGCAGGTGGGCGTGGTGTTGGACGGGGTTCTGGGAACCGGCGCGCAGCTTCCGCTCAAGCCTGAGGTGGCGCGCGTGCTGGCGCGGGTGCAGGCGCGCGCGGAACAGCAGAACGACTTTGCCGTGGTAGCGGTGGACTGCCCCAGTGGGATGGACTGCGACAGCGGCGCGGTGGCCGCGGAAACGCTGCGCGCCGATCTGACCGTGTGCATGGCTGCGCTGAAGAAGGGTATGCTACGCTTTCCGGCGTATGAATATCTGGGCGAGCTCCAGGTGGTGAGCATTGGCCTGCCGGACGACCTGCCGGCATGGGCGGCGCTGACCGATGGGGTGGTGACCGCCGAAGACGTGCTGGCCGCGCTGCCCCAACGCAAGATGGACGCGCACAAGGGTACGTTTGGCACGGCGCTCATAGCCGCTGGTTCGCTCAATTATCCCGGCGCGGCGCTGCTGGCCGGTAAGGCGGCTTACCGGATTGGCGCAGGGCTGGTACGCATGGCGGTTCCTGGCCCGGTGCACGCAGCTCTGGCGGGGCAAATGCCCGAAGCGACCTGGGTGCTGCTGCCTCATGAAATGGGTGTGATCAGCCAGGATGCGTTTGATGTGCTGGGGAAAAACCTGGAGCGCGTCACGGCGCTGCTGGTGGGGCCGGGACTCGGGCTAGAAGATACCACGGCCGGGTTTCTGCGCCAGATAGCTGGCGGCAAGGCTGCGCATCCAACGCGAGGCGCGTTAGGCTTTGGATTGGGGTCAGCTCCGGCGGCGCGGAATGAGGATGACCCGCGCGCGCTGCCAGCCCTGGTGGTGGACGCCGATGGGCTCAAACTGCTGGTGAAGGTGCCGGATTGGCATGCCAAAATCCCGGCCCCGGCGGTGCTGACGCCGCACCCAGGCGAGATGGCGCTGATGACCGGGCTGGGGGTGGAGGAAATCCAGGCCGACCGGCTGGAGAATGCACGGCGCTTTGCGCGCGAATGGGGTCACGTGGTGGTGCTCAAAGGCGCGCTGACAGTGATCGCCGCGCCGGATGGGCGCGCTCGGGTGGTGCCGGTGGCCAGCGCCGCGCTGGCGCGCGCCGGTACGGGCGATGTGCTGGCCGGGATGATAGTGGGGCTGCGCGCGCAGGGCGTAGACGCGTTTGCGGCGGCCTGCGCCGCCGCGTGGCTGCACGCCCAGGCCGGGCTGGCCGCCGGCGAGTGGTTAGGCGATGCGTCCGTGCTGGCCAGCGACGTGCTTGACAGCCTGCCCGAGGTGCTGCAAGGTCTGTTCGAAGCGGAATAACAAACGAAAAAAGGGCTGTCTGGCATCCAGCTTCGACAGCCCTTTTTGATTCGCGTGCGTATTAGATCTGTGGTGTGGTGCCCTCTTCGGGGCCGGATTTCATCGCGCGGCTGCGGGCCTGGTCAATCGCGCCACCCAGCTTCGCGCGCTGCTCCTCCACCAGAACCTGGCCACGGCGGGTGAGCTCATCTGCGCGTTCTTTGGCAACCTGGGTCAGTTCATCGGCGCGGGTTCGTGCTTCAGCCGCAGCCGATTCGGCGCGGGCGTAAGCATCTTCCAGGCTTTCCGATGCGCGGTCGCGCAGCTCAATCGCGCGCTCTTTGATTACGGTGCGGGTTTCTTCACCGGACTGCGGCGCCATCAGCAAGGCCGCCACGGCACCAGTCAGGCCACCCATGATAAAACCGATTAAAAATGCTCCGAACTCGTCGTTTTCTGCCATTGTATTGCTCCTTTCAAGAATGCACCTGCCCGGAAAGATGACCGGGTGAGATTACCGGCGGCGGTTCTTGCCCGGCCGGAGAACATCAAAGAATGCTTTGACTGCTGCCACCTGCGCGTTCAACTCGATTACGGGGCCGGTCAGGTTTTCGCTGAGGAACTTGGTGGTTCCCTTGAGGGTATTCACCGTTTCGCTGGTAGAGTTCAAAATAGGCTTGATCTCATGCTGGATCAAATTGATCAGCGTGGCGAGCTGCACGATTAATATGACCAGCGCCAGCCCGATAATTAAGGATTCGAGCGCCATAATGATGATGAAAATGTCGCGCCAGTGGCTGGTGGTGTCCGTGCCCGAGCGGATTAGCAGCACCAGGCCGGTGATGAGCAGGCCGAGAATCAACACCACGGCGACGATCACAATCCAGAGTTTGGAGCCGCCTTCTTTCCGGGTGGCATCCTGCTCCGGCGGAACCGTCACCACGGCCGGTGGGGCAGATACGGCAGTATTTGCTTGATCATCCATATACACCTCAATTATATCACTCGCGGCAGCATCTCAAACTCCCCGGCTGCCTATCCCTCGCCCGGAAAGGTCGCGGACGACAATCTAATTTTTGTATATCCACATTATAGCATTTTCAAGCGCAAGGCCTGCTCCCGTCAAGCCATGAACCGCGTGAGTTTTGCCGGATAGAGCCGGCCTTTGTTGGACGACGGTTAATGCCCCAGCAGCAGGTGGTCTACCGCTTCGCTGAGCTGGTTGAGGTTGCTTACCTGGAAGGTGCGATGGCACAGCGGCGCGTATTTAGGCATATCGCTATCGCCGGTACCCCACAGCGGGATAGCTTCCGGGTTGAGCCAGATGGCCGAGCGGCTGCGGCGCGCCAGCATGCGGAACACGTCCAGCCCCGGGTCGTTGTAATTGTTGCGCGCGTCGCCCACCACGATGAGCGTGGTGCGGCTGTCTACCATATCCTTATAAGCGGCGTCAAAATCGCCCAGGCTGGTGCCCAGATCGGTGTTGTAGTAGCCGGATGGCATCTGGTGCAGGACTTCGCGCACGGCTTCCTGCGGCAGGCTGCCTTCGAAGTATGGGCTGATATATTTCATGTGATCGATAAAGGCGAAGGCCTGCGTCTTGCTGATCTGATCCTGGATGGCGAACAGCAGGCTGAGCATCAGCTCGGATACCTGGCGCATCGACGTGCTGATGTCGCAGATCACCACGATTTTGGGTTTCATTTTCTGGTCGCGGTGGTGCAGCTCAACCGGCACGGAGCCATACTTCTGGTTATTGCGCAGCGTCGCTTTGACATCCAGGCGGCCGGTTTTGGCGCGCTTCAGGCGCAGCGCCAGCCGCGTGCGCAGCACGCTGGCAATGCGCGTCACTTCTTTGCGCAACTGGAGCATATCGTCGTCGCTCAGCGATGAGAAGGGGCGGTTGTACAGGTCATCCATGCGCTGGTCGCGTGGCAGCTCGCTGAGATTTTCGGCGATGCGCTGTCCCACGAACTTGGAAAGCTGGTCTTTGAGCGACTGCTGGTTGGCTTCCATCATCTTCTGAAGCTGTTCCACGCGCTGCTTGTCCATGCCCATCTGGCGCAGCATGCTCATCAGCTCTTCCATGGCCTGCTGCACCTGCTTGAACTTGAGCGCGTTTTCCATCTGGCGCGTGAGGTAGTTCTGGTAGCGCAGGTCGTTGACATCATCCATGTTGAACATACTCTCGAGCTGCTGCAATTCCTGCTGGTTGAGCGGGCGGCCCTGCAGCAGCTTTTCGAGCATCTTGCGCATTTCTTCGGTGAACTGGCGCAGCGCCTGGGCGATCTTATCCGCCTCTTCGGGGGTCAAGTCTTCTGATGGGTTCATCATGTGCGGCGGTTCATCACCCTGGAAGAACAGCGGGAAGAGCTTTTCGAAGATTTCCTGGTCTTTATTTTCTTTCACCAGGGTTGCGCGCAGTGTATAGCGGAAGATGTCGCGGTCGAAAATGCCCATCTCATCGATGGCATGAAACGCGTCAGCGCTTTCGGCCAGGCTGATGCGAACACCACTGGCCCGCAGCGCCGCGACAAACTGGACGATGCGTTGGTCCATAGGACAGCTCCTTTGGGCGTCAGTTTTGCCAGGAACGCATATCCATATCGCCGGGCCGCTTGGTGGTGGGCGAGAACAGCATACGTTTGGCTTTCTGCAGGTCCGATTCATGCTTGAGCAGGACGCTCAGCGTGGTTTCCAGCGTCGACTGGTCGAGGTTCTGCGCGTTGAGGGTGACCAGCGATTTGGCCCAGTCCAGCGTTTCGCTGATGCTGGGAGACTTGCGCAGGTCAAACGTGCGCAGCTTGTGCACCAGCTCCACTGCCTGGCGCGCCAGCTTGGGGGCCAGGTCCGGCACCTTGAGGCGTACCACATTGAGCTCCTGCTCCACGCTGGGGTAGTCGATGAACAGGTACAGGCAGCGGCGCTTGAGCGCTTCGCTCAACTCGCGCGTGTTGTTACTGGTGAGGATCACCAATGGGCGGTGCACTGCGGTGAGGGTGCCCAGCTCGGGCACGCTGACTTGAAAATCGCTGAGGACCTCGAGCAAAAAGGCTTCGAACTCGGCATCGGCGCGGTCAATTTCGTCGATCAACAACACGGTGGGAGTTTCGCTCAAAATGGCCTTGAGCAGCGGGCGCTGCAGCAGGAAGCGCATCGAGAAGAACACATCTTCTTCACTGGCCAGCTTATCGGCGGCTTCTTTGAGGCTTTCCGAAGCGCCCAGGGTTTCCTGCAGCTTGTCGCGCAAGAGCTGCGTGTACAGAAGCTGCTTGGCATATTCCCATTCATACAGGGCTTTGGTTTCGTCGAGGCCCTCATAGCACTGTAAACGGATCAGGTCACGGCAGGTCGCGGCTGCCAGCGCCTTGGCTAACTCGGTCTTGCCGACCCCGGCAGGGCCTTCGGCCAGCAGCGGCTTGCCGATCTGCTGCGCCAGATACAAAATCGTGCTGATTTCATCATTCGCGATGTACTGCTGTTCGCTAAGGCCCTCTTTCAGCTCATCGGGGGACCGAAACGTGCGGTCAACGGCCATGGTGATAACTCCTCTACCTTTAAACTACCGGTATGCCAGAATGTGTCCTGTTTCCCGCCCACAGGTGCGTCAAGCGGGCAACTTTAGCATTCATCAATTTGTATCAGTATAGTGGTTCACGCCTGTATTTTCTAGGGGATTTCCCCCCACGCCTAAGGTAGATATCCCCCCACAGGGGAGCGATGGCAAGCGGCTTACACCCGCGCCGCAATTTGCATCGTATCCCGAATAATGTTAAAATAACCTGCTATGGTTCGACTGGGACGCTGGGCATGGATGGGAATGCTGTTGGCGGGCGCGTGGGTGGCCTGGCCGGCGGATGCTGTTATTGGCTGGCCGGGGCAGGCGACGCCCGCGCCGCTGCTGCCCACGCCGACCGCGCTGCCCGGCAACCCGGCTTCTTTGAACGCATTGCAACTGGCGCTGAGCAGTGCGCAGGGCGTCGCCTTTGTGGTGGCGCTGTTCGCGTTGTTAGGCCTGTACCTGGCGCTGCGCGGCCTGTACCGCCGCCAGCGCTGACCTCGTGGGGGCATGATGGGATTGTTCCGCTTGCGCAAACGCAGCCAGCCGGAAACCGCGGCGCCGGAAGGCGCGCCGGTTTATCTGATCGTCGGCCTGGGCAACCCCGGGCGCGAATATCGCGACACGCGCCACAATGCAGGCTTTATGGTCATTGACCGCCTGAGCGAAGTGCTCAAGATCGGTATTACCCGCGCACAGGAGCGCGCGCTGGTGGGCAGCGGCGTGGATGGCGGCCGCAAGGTGATCCTGGCCAAGCCCATCACCTATATGAACCTTTCTGGCACGGCCGTCAGCGCGTTGATGCGCTTTTACAAAGTGCCGCTGGAAAATCTGCTGCTGATCCACGACGATATTGACCTGCCGCTGGGTACGCTGCGCATTCGCGGCAGCGGCGGCTCGGGCGGGCAGAAAGGACTGGCGTCCACCATCGAGCGGCTGGGCACGGAGAATATCGCGCGCATGCGCGTTGGCATTGGCCGGCCACCAGGGCAGAAGATGGCTGCCGACTACGTGCTGCGCCCGTTTGACCGCGACGAACAGGAGCTGGTGCGGCTGGTGCTGGACCGCGCCGCCGACGCCGCGCTGCTGTTTATCCGTGATGGCATCGACGCATCCATGAACCGCTACAACGGGGCGCTGCCCAAGGACTGAGCCTGTGCTGAACGAAATTCGCTCGCTGCCGCTTTACCAGGAGCTGGTGGAAGAACTGAAGAATGCCGCGCGGCTGCCCGGGCTGGCTCTGCCACGCGCCGCGCGCCTGCCGGTGGCCGCCGCGCTGTCCGCTGATCTGCAGCGCCCGGTGGTGCTGCTGACGCAGCGCGCAGACCACGCCCTGACCCTGCTGGATGAGTTGGGTTTCTGGCTGCCGGGCGTGCCGCGGCTGTTGTTCCCCGAGCCAACCCCGCTGTTTTATGAACAGGCCGGATGGGGCAGCGCCACGCGCCGCGAGCGCATGCAAGTGCTCTCCACCCTGGCGGTGTACCACATGCCCGGATGGCCCAAACCGGAAAAACCGCCGGTGATCATTGCCCCGCTGCGGGCAGTGATGGCGCGCACCCTGCCACGGCGCGAATTCCTGAAGGCTGCAAAGCTGGTCAAGCTGGGGCAAACCCTGCCGCCTGAGAACCTGCTGCGCGCCTGGGTAGAGATCGGCTACGAGCCGGCCGAGGTGGTGGTGGAGCCGGGCCAGTTTTCGCGCCGCGGCGGTATCCTGGATATCTGGCCGCCGTCCGAGCCATTTCCGGCGCGTCTGGACTTTTTCGGCGATGAACTGGACACCATCCGGCGTTTCGACCCGGCCACGCAGCGCACGATCCAGAACCTGGAACTGCTGCTGGTGACCCCCGCACGCGAAGTGCTGCCCGGCAAACTGGAAGGCGTGGAGATGCGCGGCGAGGATATGGAAGAGTTTTACCTGCCGCTGGCGCATCCTGCCGTTGCCAGCCTGCTGGATTATCTTCCCGCGCAGTCACTGGTGCTGGTGGACGACTTGGACAGCCTGGAAGCTGCCGGCGACGAGATCGAAGAGCAGGCGGTGAAGCTGCGCCAGAGCAGCATCACCGAGGGCACGCTGCCGGCCGATTTTCCTATTCCGTATATTTCTTACTCGGAACTGTTTGACAGCCTGAGCGGGCATCCGTGGCTGGAGCTGGGACGCTCTACCGCGCCGGATGAGACGCCCCTGGCGGCCAGCTTCCAACCCGGTCCGCGCTATGGTGGCCGGCTCAAGGCGTTGGTAGACGAAGTGGCGGATGCCTGCGCCGGTCCGGTGCGGTTTGTGGTTGTTTCGCGCCAGGTAGCGCGGCTAAAAGAGCTGTGGCTGGAGCGCCGGCGCGAGTGCCGCGAGCCGGGATCGCCGGAGTTTATCGAAGGTACGCTGGGCGAAGGCTGGGTGCTGGACCTGCCCGGCGGACGCCGGTTGAGCCTGCTTACCGACAGCGAAATCTTCGGCTGGCAGCGGCCGCTGCCGCGCACGCGTCACGTGCAGGCTGCCGAAAGCCCAGAAGCCGGGTACGCGGACTTTAAGCCCGGCGATTGGGTGGTGCATATCGATTATGGCATCGGGCGCTATACCGGGCTGGTGCAGCGCAAGCTGGAAGGCGCGACGCGCGAATTCCTGGTGATCGAATACGACCAGGGCGACCAGCTCTATGTGCCCGTGTACCAGGCCGACCGCCTGAGCCGCTATATCGGCCCGGACGGTGAAACGCCATCAGCCACGCGGCTGGGCACGCAGGAATGGAACAACGACAAGCAGAAGGTGAAGAGCGCAGTAGAAGAGGTGGCGCGCGACCTGGTGGAGCTGTACGCGCAGCGCCAGGTGGCGCGCGGTTACGCATTCAAGATCGATACCGCCTGGCAGCAGGAGCTGGAGGCCAGCTTCCCTTACGTGGAAACACCTGACCAGGTGAAGGCCATCCACGCCGTGAAGGGCGATATGCAGAGTGACCGCCCGATGGACCGCCTGCTGACGGGCGATGTGGGCTATGGCAAGACCGAAGTGGCGCTGCGCGCGGCGTTTAAGGCGGTGATGGATGGCAAGCAGGTGGCGCTGCTGGTACCTACCACCGTGCTGGCGCAGCAGCATTATGAGACCTTTCTACAGCGGCTGGCCGCCTACCCGGTGACCGTGGAAATGCTATCGCGTTTTCGCTCGCCCAAGGAGCAGGATAAGATCATTGAAAAGCTGGGTGTCGGTGTGGTGGATATCATCATCGGAACGCACCGCCTGCTGCAGCCCGACGTGCAGTTCAAAGACCTGGGGCTGGTGATCATCGACGAAGAGCAGCGTTTCGGCGTGACGCACAAGGAATATCTCAAGCGGCTGCGCACCGAGGTGGACGTGCTGACGCTGACCGCCACGCCCATCCCGCGCACATTGTACATGGCGCTGACCGGCGTGCGCGATATTTCCACCATTAACACACCGCCCGAAGAACGCCTGCCTATTGTGACCCATATTGGCCCGTACTCTCCCAACCTGGTGCGCCAGGCGATTTTGCGCGAGCTGGAGCGTGGCGGGCAGGTATTTTTCGTCCATAATCGCGTGCAAACCATCGAGGCGATGAAGCACCATCTCAACAACCTGATTCCCGAGGCGCGAATCGGCATCGGCCACGGGCAGATGCACGAAGGCCAGCTCGCGCATGTGATGCACCAGTTTATGCACGGCGAGATCGATGTACTGCTGTGCACCTCGATCATTGAGTCGGGGTTGGATATCCCCAATGCCAACACGCTGATCGTTGACCGCGCCGATACATTTGGGCTGGCGCAGTTGTACCAGTTACGCGGGCGAGTGGGACGCGGGGCGCAGCGCGCGTATGCCTATTTCTTCCGCCACCGCAAGAAAGCGCCCACGCCCGAAGGCCGCGAGCGCATGGAAGTGATCGCTGAGAACACGCAGCTCGGCGCGGGCTATTCAATCGCCATGCGCGACCTTGAAATGCGCGGCGCGGGCGAGCTGCTGGGCACGCGCCAGCATGGCTATATCGCCTCGGTGGGTTTCCACCTGTACACGCGCATGCTGGCCCAGGCGGTACGCCAACTACGCAGTACGCTGGGGCTGCCTGCGCCGTCGCTGGGCAAGCTGGACGTCAAAGAAGGTGGGCTGCCGGTCAATGTGGATCTGCCGATGTCGGTGGGCATTCCGGTGGAATATATCAACGATCAGAATATGCGCCTGCAGCTCTACCGCCGCCTGGCCGATCTACAGAACGAGGACGAAGTGCAGGCACTGGCTGATGAGCTGCGCGATCGTTTCGGCCCACCGCCCGAGGAAGTGAATAATCTGTTATTCCAGATGCGGGTGAAAATGCGCGCCGAGCTGGCAGGGCTGAGCTCGGTTTCGGTGGAGAACCAGCAGATCGTGATGCGCTTCCCACCCCTGCCGGATGGCGTGCCGGGCCGCAGCATGCCCAATATCGGCTACCATACCCGCACGGGGAAGAACTCGTACTGGATGCCTTTGCAGGTGGACGGGCAGGACTGGCGCGAGCGTTTGCTGGAGGCCCTTTCTGCTATAATGACGCTATGACTTCGGTCCTCGTCATCGAAGATGAGCACGAACTGGCGCAGGTGCTGCGCGGCTACCTGGAAAATGCCGGTTACAGTGTGTCCACCGCGCAGCGCGGCGACAGTGGGCTGAGCACATGGGAGCGGCTGCGCCCCGACCTGGTGATCCTCGATCTCAATCTGCCGGGGATGGACGGGTTGGAGGTGGCGCGCGAAATCCGGCGCCAGTCAGACACGCCGCTGATCATGGTTACTGCGCGTGTAGACGAGGTCGACCGGCTGCTGGGGCTGGAACTGGGCGCGGATGATTACATCACCAAGCCGTTTTCACCGCGCGAGGTGGTGGCGCGGGTGAGAGCCGTGCTGCGCCGCGCCAACCCAGGCGCATCCGCCGGCGGTCACTGGCAGGCGCAGGACCTGGTGGTTGACCTGAACGAACACAGCGTGCAGCGCGCCGGGCAGCCGGTGGAGCTGACGCCGACCGAGTTCAACCTGCTGGCGGCGCTTATCGCCCAGCCGGGACGGGCTTTCACCCGCCTGCAACTGCTCGAAGCTGCCGCCGGCGAAGCCTATGAAGGCTATGAGCGCAGCATCGACGCGCATATTAAGAACCTGCGCGCCAAAATCGAATCCGACCCACGCCAGCCACGGTACATCGAAACCGTGTTTGGGATCGGCTATCGCTTTCGGAAAGAATAATTCCAGGAGAAGGAAGCATGAGCATGCGCCTGCGCTTAACCCTGACGTACCTGCTGGTGGGCCTGGCCACCATCGCCAGCCTGGTGCTGTTTGTGCGCTTCGACACGCGCCGGGAAGTGACCCAGTACATGATGCGCGGCGGCATGGTAGGCGCGGAAGCGCTGGTCAACCGGTTGGAAGATTATTACAGCGAGAATCAGAGCTGGGAAGACGTCAATCGCATTTTTCAGCCGGGGATGATGTACCCGGGCATGATGATGGTCACGCGCCAGCGTATCCAGGTGGTGGACGCGGTGGGCAAGCTGCAATATGACAATGACCAGCGCGGTTATGGCCTGCCGCCCTTTTCGGCGCGCAAGCTGCAAGACGGCATCCCGCTCGGCGGCCGCAACGGCCAGACGGTGGGGTATCTGTTCGTGGATGGCGGCGGCAATGCGCGCAACCTGGATGCCCAACCGCTGCTGCAACGGCTGAACCGGGCTGCGTGGCGCGCCGCGCTGGTGGGACTGGCGCTGGCGCTGGTGCTGGCGCTGGTGTTAGCCAACCGGCTGCTGCGTCCGGTGGACCAGCTTACGCGCGCCGCGCAGCGACTGGCAGCCGGCGATCTGAGCCAGCGCGTGCCGGTACAGGGCAACGATGAAATGTCGGCGCTGGCGGCCACGTTCAATGGCATGACCGATTCGCTCCAGCACTCCGAAGAGCGCCGGCGCGCGATGACCGCAGATATCGCCCACGAGCTGCGTACGCCGCTGGCGGTGCAGCGCGCGCAGATTGAGGCCATGCAAGATGGCATCTACCCGCTGGATGGCGAACATTTGCACACCGTGCTGCAGCAGAACGAGCTGCTTACGCGGCTGGTGGAAGATCTGCGCACGCTGGCCCTGGCGGATGCGGGCGAACTCTCGCTGGACCGGGTAGAAGTCTCGGTGCCGGCACTGGTGGATCGCGCTATCGATCGCTTCCGCGCAGTGGCCGAAGGACGCAAAGTACGGCTCGAATCTGAGCTGGTGACCGGGCCGGGCGCGGGTTGTCTGCCGGTGTGGGGTGACCCGCTGCGGCTGGAGCAGATCTTAAACAATCTACTCTCCAACGCGTTGCGCTACACCGCCGAAGGCGGGTTTGTTTCGGTGCGGGCATCCTGCAGCCCGCGCGAAGTGGCGATCAGCGTGCGTGACAGCGGCCCGGGCATTCAACCCGATATGCTACCGCACGTGTTTGAGCGTTTTTACCGCGCCGATACATCGCGGACGCGCGAGGGTGGGGGCAGCGGCCTGGGACTGGCGATCGCCCTGCAGCTCGCCCTGGCGCACGGCGGCTCGCTGGACGCGGCTAACCACCCGGATGGTGGAGCAATCTTTACCCTGCGGCTGCCGGTGCCGCCGGCGCAGGATTGAGTTAGTTCCAAATCCTGGCCAAATGGCTATTCTCTGGCTGCCGGTTGCATGTTAGAATTTATATTCGATAAGGGAGAGATGCGATGAAACGTCCCGTTCTCGTCGTTTGCATGCTCAGTCTGCTGGCCCTGCTTTCGATTACCTGCTCGCTGGTGGGCGGCGCGGTACCGGCCGCGGACGCCACCGCGGAGAGCACGCGCATGCAGGCTACCGTAGACCTGCTGCAGGGGACGATCAGCGCGATGGAAGCCGATGGTAAGGCCACTGCCGACGCCTGGATGACCCAGGCTGCGGCCACAGGCCTACCCGCCACGCCGGCCGCGCCGCAGGTGCCGACCGAGGAGCTGCTGCCCGGCGTGGTCAGCGGGCAGTTATCGTACCCATCAGAGGGTATTCCGCCGCTGCGGCTGGTATTATGGAACGCGGAAGACGGGACATATCTGACCCTGGAAACGCCACAAAATATCGCCGGTTACCGCTGGGAAAACGTACCCGCCGGGCATTACACCCTGGTGGCATATCCTATCGATCCGAACTATGCCAACCTGGCCGGCGGATATACACCGGCTGTGGCCTGCGGCCTGAGCGTTGACTGCAACGACCACAACCTGATCGTTTTCGAAGTGCGTCCCGGGGAAGAGACTGGCGGTATTCACCCGCAAGATTGGTACGCGCCGCAGGGCAGTTTCCCTGCTGACCCGACCCGGTAGATGAAAGGAACGCAATTATGCTATTTGACTTACACGCGCCATATCAGCCGACCGGCGACCAGCCCGAGGCGATTGAACAACTGGTAAAAGGGGTGGATCAGGGCATGCGTCACCAGGTGCTGCTGGGCGCTACCGGCACCGGTAAGACCTACACGATCGCCAACCTGATCACGCGGATGCAGAAGCCGGCGCTGATCATGGCGCATAACAAGACCCTGGCCGCGCAGTTATATGCCGAGTTCAAGGAGTTTTTCCCCAACAACTCGGTGGAGTATTTCGTTTCATATTACGACTATTACCAGCCGGAAGCTTATGTGCCATCGCACGACCTGTATATCGAGAAAGAAACCGATATCAATGAGGAGATCGACCGGCTGCGGCTGGCGGCCACCACGGCGCTGATGTCGCGGCGTGACGTAATCATCGTGGCGTCTGTGTCGTGCATCTACGGCCTGGGCAGCCCGGAGCTATACAGCAAGGGCATGGTAGAGCTGAAGGTGGGCGAAATCTTCCGCCGCAACGCGCTGCTGCGCCAGTTAATCGAGATCCAGTACCAGCGCAATGATATGGAGCTGCGCCCGGGCACATTCCGCGTGCGCGGCGATACGCTGGAGATTCACCCGGCGTATGAAGAGCGCAAGGTCTACCGGCTGGCATTCTTTGGCGATGAGATTGAGCGCATCAGCGCCATCAATCCATTGACCGGCGAGATGTACGGCGACCTGGAGCAGGTACCGATTTACCCGGCCAAGCACTATATCACCCAGGAAGACCGGCTGAAGAAGGCGATTCAGGATATTGAACAGGAACTGGAGCAGCGCCTGGCGCAGTTCAAGAGCGAGGGCAATCTGCTGGAAGCACAGCGCCTGGAGCAGCGCACGCGCTACGACCTGGAGATGCTGCGCGAAGTGGGCTACTGCTCGGGTATTGAGAACTACTCGCGCCATCTCGACCAACGCGCGCCGGGAACGCCGCCGTGGACGCTGATGGACTACCTGCCCAGCGATTATCTGCTGGTGATCGACGAATCGCATATGACGATTCCCCAGGTGCGCGGCATGTTCAATGGTGACCGCTCGCGCAAGACGGTGCTGGCCGACTTTGGTTTTCGCCTGCCCTCGGCGCTGGACAACCGCCCGCTGACCTTCGACGAGTTCGAGGAGCACATGGGCTACACGGTGTACACATCGGCCACGCCCGGGCCATACGAGCTGAACCATGCCGAACAGGTGGTGGAGCAGATCATCCGCCCCACCGGGCTGGTGGACCCTGAAGTGGAAGTACGCCCGACAGCCGGCCAGGTGGACGACCTGGTGGGTGAGATCCGGCAGCGCGTGGGGAACGGCGAGCGCGTGCTGGTGACCACGCTGACCAAGCGTATGTCTGAAGACCTTGCGGATTACCTGATGGAAATGGGCATCAAAGTGCATTACCTGCACTCTGAGGTAGAAACGCTGGAGCGGGTGGGCATCCTGCGCGACTTGCGCATGGGCGTTTTCGACGTGCTGGTGGGCATCAATCTGCTGCGCGAAGGCCTCGACCTACCGGAAGTCTCGATGGTGGCGATACTGGACGCGGATAAAGAGGGCTTCTTGCGTTCGGAGACCGCGCTGATCCAGACCATCGGCCGCGCAGCGCGCAATGTAAACGGGCGCGTGCTGATGTATGCCGATCGCATCACCGATTCCATGCGCGCGGCGATTGACGAGACGAACCGCCGCCGCGCCAAGCAGGTGCGTTACAACACCGAGCACGGAATTGAACCGGTGAGTATCATCAAGGCCATCCACGACATCACCGAGCGGCTCAGCGCCAGCGGCCAACCCGGGGCGACCATCGCGGAGAGCAAGGCAGCCTACAAGGCGGCGCAGGGCGCGGGCGCCATCCCGCGGCCGGAGCTCAAGCGCATTGTCACAGAGCTGGAAAAGCAGATGAAACAGGCCGCCAAGGATCTGGAGTTCGAGCAGGCAGCCGCGCTGCGTGACCAGATCTTCGAGCTGCGCGCGATGATGGCCGACGACCCCAAACTGTCGCCCTGGCAGCGCGCGCGCATGCTGGCAGGTGAAGAGTAGACCGCGCGCAAAGCTTCATAGGATCTGCGGTTGGAATTCACAGGTTCTTCACAACTTGTGGATATGATCTGGTGTGTAAACAACCAACTAACACAGATTCTGATTGAGGAGTGATCCAATGACAAAGAAAATTCTTATGGTAGCGATTGCGATGATCGCGGTGCTGGGACTGATCGGTTTTGCTGTCTTCGAAGTGGTGCAGGCGCAGGCTCCCGAGCCCAATGGCACTCCGCAGCCGGGATATGGGCCGTTTGGCCGCGGCGAGCGTGGTTTTGGGATGCGCGGCATGCGCGGCGGCATGGGTGGGGGAATGGGCGCTGGCATGGGCATGAACGGAGAAGGCTGGATGCACGAAGAGATGATCGCTGCCTTCGCTGAAAAATTTGACATGACCCCCGCCGACCTGGAAGCCCGCCTGGAGAAAGGTGATAAGCTGTGGCAGGTAGCCGAAGAGAAGGGCATGACCACGGAAGAATTCTTTACACTGCACCAGCAGGTGCGCAGCGACCTGATCGACCAGGCGGTGAAAGATGGCAAGATCACCCAGGAACAGGCCGATTGGATGAAGACGCGCATGGGCAACCGCGCGGATCGCATGGGAGAGTGTTACCCGCGCATGTTCGGCGGTGATGCTCAGGCCAACCCGGCTCCGTAAGGATACTGGCATTCGCAAAAAAAACGCTTCCCGGATGCGCGAGCACCCGGGAAGCGTTTTTTTTACCAGCCGGTGGGTTGAACTTCAAAACCGGCGAATTCGCCGCTTGCCAGGGCCCATTCGGTACGGATATCGGTCACCACGGCGCGGCGCGGGCCGGCTTTGAGGCGCTCGAGCAACGCCGCCAGGGCGCCGGCTTCGCCTTCGGCCAGCACTTCCACGCTACCATTGCCCAGGTTGCGCACCCAGCCGGTCAGGTCGAGCGCCTGGGCGGCTTCATAAACAAAAATGCGGTAGCCTACACCCTGCACGCGACCTTCTACCACGGCATGCAGCCGCTCCGCGCTCATCCGCCGGCCCCCTGCGATTGCCCGCGGCGTATGGCCGGCAGCGCCAACAGCAGCGGCAGCAGCACCAGCAGCGCAAACAGCGCCAGGTATGGCAGCAGGTTGTTGAAGATCAGGCTGGCCATGTCCATTCCCAGGCTTTCCTGCTGCCAGCGATACTCCAGCTCGTTGAGCGAGATGTTCCAGGCGCGCTGCGGACCTTCCTGGCAGCCGACGCCATCGGCGTAGGCCTGGATCAGCGCGCCCAGACCGGACGTTCCGTACTTCTGGTGCAGGAAACGCACAAAGGATGCCGACTCGGCGTAGGCCAGGAACGCGCCGGATGCCTCGCGCGGGAACTGGCCGCACAACTGCGCCAGCGGGATCAGGGTTTCGTTCTGGGCGGCATTCTCCAGCACCGAAGCATAATCGGGGTTGGGGTACAGCTCAGCCTGCGAGGCAATTCCTTCCAGCAACCACGTAGGAATCTGCGCGTAGCCATCTCCGGCGCGGGCGTACTGCGCCAAGTGTGCCAGCTCATGCGGTACCTGACGCTCCAGTTCCAACAGCTCTTCCGGCCCGGGCGGCGCGGAGACGACAATGGTGCGCAGCGCGGGGCTGGCATGCCCAACCGCCCAGGTGGATGTACTCAACTGCAGCGCCTGCTGGAAATCCTGAATATTGGAATAGACGAAGATGCGCACTGGTTGGCTGTCGTCGTTGGGCAGGTAGGTCTGCACCCGCTTGCTGCCCTGCTCGGCGGTGTTGAGGATTTCCTGGCCGAACGTGATATCGCGCCCGTACCAGTGAATTTCGAAGCGACCGGCGACCAGCTTCTCCCACTCGAAGCGGTTATCGTCGTAGGTGAACTCCAGCGGTTCGCTGAGCGTTTCCTGCCCGCCTGTGGTGACCACGCGATACCAGTACTTAACCGGGGTAAAGGCCGGCAGTGGTTTGGCCGCCAGATCGTAGGTGTAGACGATGCCGCCGTCTTTGGCCGGGGAGAGTTTTTCTACTCGCGCCGGGTAGCCCAACGGCTGCAGGAACAGGTCTACCTCTTGCCAGGTCGCGTCACTCTGCACGCGCGCCTGGAAGGTGGCCTGCTGGCCGTAGATATAGAATACCGCGGCGTCCACAATTTCGGCGGCCGGGGGCATTTGAACGGCGGCCAGCGCGGTTTGCGGCAGGCACATGGCCAGCAGCAGGACGAGCATCAGCCAGGATCGCATGAGGGGGTGTCCTTACAGGAAATTTGGGAAAGTTGGCTTTCCCCGCAACAGATGCAAGCTGCGTGCCGCCCGGAGCAGGTCAGTCCTTCGACCCGTCCTCTTCTTCGTCCGCGCCGCCCGGCCCCAGGCGACCGTTGGAGCCAGGTTCATCGTCTTCGTTTTCGTCGAAATCGAACATGTCGAGCACGCCGAAACCTTCGGTGAAATCCAGGTTTTCCAGCGCCTGCTCGAGAAAATTAGCGTCCTCGTCGTCATCGGCCGCTTCGGCCATGCGCTCCAGCGTTTCGCGCACATCCTCTCCGCCGATCTGCGACAGCGACCACACCGCGGCCGCGTAGAGATCGTCGTCCAGCGCCTGCGGCTCTTCCAGCAGCTCCAGCAGCGGCTCGCGCGCGGCAGCCAACTCCAGCGCGCCGGCGGCGCGGGCAGCTTCGGTCTGCACGGTGGTATCTTCGTGGCGCAGCATATCCAGTACCGAGCGCTCCCAGCGCGGGTCAGCCGAGCGTCCCATGGCAAACAGCGCCGAGGCCAGCCACTCCAGGTCGCCGTTCTCGTAGCCGTTCTGGATCAATTCAATCACTTCCTCGCGGCCGGAATAGCCCAACGACTCGAGCGCACGGCGGCGCACAATGGCCTGGTCCGGCCCGCCCATCACCCGCAGCAGTTCGTCTTCTACCTGATGGTGGATATTCTCGGGCACTTCTTCCAGCTCGCCCAGGTAGACGAACAACCCTATCGCCGAGGCGGCCGCGGCGCGCACCACCGGCTCGGGATCGTTGCGCAGCATGCCGGTGAAGGTTTCCACCAGTTTTACGTCCGGGTCGTCCCACAACATGCGGATTGCGGTCGTGCGCACCGCCGGGTCCGGGTCTAGCAGCGCGAAGCGGGCGATGTCATCCAGGATGACCAGGGTGTCGCCCTCCACCAGATCTTCCAGGTCTTCCAGCAGCGCCAGGCGGCGGGCCGGGTTCACCTGCAGCCAGGCGCGCTTCAACTGCTCCAGCTCGTCAGCGGCCATCTTGGAAAAGCGGTGCAGGTAAGTGGGCGGGAAGGGCGTGTTTTCGTCCAGCAGCGCGGCTACCACCAATTGAAATGGGATGTTCTTCTGTTTGTTGGCGGGCATACGTTACCTCACGGGGTGGGCAGGACGATCGGGTTGATAATATCCTGGCGGGTGATGAGGATCATCAGCAAGATCAACAGGGCGAAACCGACCAGGTGCACCAGGTTTTCATACTGGGGTGGGATACGGCGACGGAACAGGATTTCGGGCAAGATAAACAGGATGCGCCCGCCATCCAGCGCAGGGATGGGCAGCAGGTTGGTGATGCCCAGCGCCACCGAGATGGTGGCCAGCAGCGCCAGCCGGTTGAGCACCAGCGCGATGGGGCTGCCGGGGGTCTGCGCGGCGTTCTCCAGGTCGAGCTCGCGGTTCTGCTCGTAGATATTGAACATGCCCACCGGGCCAACCGGGCGCGCTTCATCCGAACTGACCTGGCCGCGGATGAGCTGGCCGGGCAGCGAAATCAGCGCGTCCACCTGGGCCCAGGTCACCTGCAGGGCAGCCGGCAGGGTCTGGACCCAGGGCACGGGGACAGTGGGGTTGCCCAGCGAGATGCCCAACGCGCCCTGGCCCTCGGGCGGGTTGACGCGCGGCGTGGCGCGCAGCTCGAGCGTTTGCCCGCCGCGCAGCACGGTGAGGGTCACTTCGTTGCCTACCTGCGATTTGATCGCCGCAGAAAGATCTTCGACACTGTTGACCGGAACGCCATTGACCGCGGTGACCTGGTCGCCGGCTTTCAGGCCAGCCTGCGCGGCGGGGGTGTCTTCCACCACGCTCATAATCTGCACTTTGCTGGTGTCCGGCGCGCCCAGAGCGGTAAACAGCAGGCTAAACAGCAGGATACCGGTGATGATATTGACTGTTGAGCCGCCCAGCAGCACCGCCAGGCGTTTCCAGGGGTTGGCCGCGGCCAGACCGCCGGGTACGTTGGGGTCGTTTTCGCCCTTAGGGCGCACAAAGCCGCCCAGCGGGATCCAGTTGAGGGTAAATTCAGTGCCGCCCCAGGTGAACAGGCGGGCAATGCGCGGTGGGAAGCCAATGCCGAACTCTTCCACGTCGATGCGCATCAGTTTTGCCACCAGCAGGTGGCCCATCTCGTGCAGGACGATCATCACGCCCAGTGCAATGACAAATTCGATAATCGTAAGGATCATGCTCTCCGAAACCTCTCCAAACCCGCGCGTTTTCTGTCGCGGGACGCGCTTTTGTGTATTATATCTGGTTTCGAGGGCGGCTGCAAAAAAGGGTCACATGTTCTAGCCCACCAGCCGCGCCGGGCCGCCGGGGGTGGCCGCCAGCACGCCCTGCACGCCGGGGATGGCACGCAGTGCCGCTTCCAGCCAATCGCGCTCGACGGCCGGCGCCAGCACGTGGACGTTGGGGCCGGCATCCAGTGTGTAACACACCGGGCGGCCGGTGGCGCGCCATTCGCGCACCGCGCGCATCACGTCCAGCGAGGCAGGCTCCCAGTAAAACAGCGCCGGGTGGGAGGTCATCATCACCGCGTGCATCATGTTGCTGTCCTGCTCGACCACCTCGGCCAGCGTGCCAAAATCGCGCTCCAGGATAGCGCGGCGGCAGATCTCCAACCGGCGCGGAGCATCGGCCACGCGCGCGGCTTGCAGCGGGCTGCTGCCTGCCAGGGCGTGCCCCTGGGTGGAACCCACGCGCTTCTCCCCGGCCTGGACGATGGCAACGCAATCCACCAGCTCCCAATAGCCGGGCGGGGCCACCGAATAAGCGACGGAATCGGCATCGCCGCTGCCCATCTGCCACTCGACGAAGCCGCCCGGCACCGAGCGTGCCGCCGAGCCGGAGCCCAATCGCGCCAGCCGGGAGAGCTGCGCCTCGCTCAGGCTCAGCCCGGCGGCCGCGGACGCGGCCAGGCTTAACGCGGCAAATGCCGCCGCCGAAGAGGCAATGCCCGCGCCGGTGGGGAAGTTGTTCTCGCTCTCCACAAACGCAAAGTGGCTGCTGCCGGCCAGCGCGCGCATTACGTCGAAAAAGCGGCGCACGCGCTGCAGTCCCGGGCCGGCCTGCTGCGCGCCATTGAGCACGAAGCGGTCGGCAGGCAGTGCGGGGTCGAAGGTCACCTGGGTGCGGGCGTGCAGCCCGTCGAGGTTCATCGAGATCGAACCGTTTACAGGCAGGCGCAGAGCGTCGTCGCGGTTGCCCCAGTATTTTATGAATGCGATGTTCGGGTGGGCGAGGGCGGTTGCGGTGGTCATAGCGATGATGATATCATAATTCACGCATGGCCTATCGATACGTGACCCAGCACGAAGACTATTCCGACTTTGCCGGCGGGCGAGTGTTGTACAGCCTGCCGGGGATGCCGGCCTTCCCGGTGCGGCTGGCGCGCGAGATGTTCCTGCGCGCGCGGGCTGCGTTGGGCAACCCGGAGCGTGTGACAATCTACGATCCCACCTGCGGCGGGGCGTACCACCTGGCGGCGTTGGGGCTGCTGCACGGCGCGCAGATCGAGGCGATAACCGCCTCGGACGTGGACGAGGGCGCGGTGGCGCTGGCGCGGCGTAACCTGGACCTGCTGGCGCCCGGCGGGTTGGCGCAGCGCGAAGGGGAAATCCGGGCGCTGCTCGAGGCGTATGGCAAAGAGTCGCACCGCGCGGCGCTGCGCAGCGTGGATGTCTTCCGCCGGCTGCTGGCTGAGAGTGGGCCAATCCTCACCCACACTTTCCCCGCCGACGCGCTGGACGTGGAGCAGATGCGGCGCGGGCTGGACGGCGCGCGGGTGGACGTTGTGCTGGCGGATGTGCCTTACGGGCAGCACTCCACCTGGCAGGTGGCGGCGGAAGATGACCAGCCACCGCTGTGGCGGCTGCTGGACGCGCTGCACGGCGCGCTGGCCCCCGGCGCGCTGGCGGTCCTCGCCGCCGACAAGGCGCAAAAGGCCACGCACGAGGGTTATACGCGGGTGCAGCAGTTCCAGGTGGGCAAGCGCCGGGTGACGCTGCTGCGGGTGCGCTAATCCGCGCCGCCGCACGCTACCCTTGCTGAACCACCCCGGTCTCCACGCTCTCATAGCCAACGTGTTCATCCACAAAGGCTTTACCTTCCGCGCTGGCCAGCCAATCGATCAGCCGGCGCAGGGCGGAGAGCTGGGCTGTCTCGGTTTTCATCACCAGGTCGTAGCGCTCGCGGGCGAGGAAGACGAAGTCCAGCCCCAGGGCGCGGCCGGCAGCTTCCAGCCCCAGCCCGGCGCCGGCGTCGCCGACGGCCACGCTGCGTGCAACGTCGGTGTGCGTGAGGCGCGTGTCGTCATAGCCGGGGATGTCCGCTGTGCGGATGCCTTCGCGCGCCAGCATCGCGTCCAGCCAGACGCGCGTGCCCGATCCGGGCTGGCGGTTGACAAAGCGCAGGCCCGGGTTTGCCAGGTCGCGCAGCGCGTGGATGCCGCGCGGGTTGCCGGGCGGCACGATCAGCCCCTGGCGGCGGTAGGCCAGGGTGACCACGGTCACCGCTTCGTTGGGCAGCACGCGGCGCACGAACGGCAGGTTGTAGCTGTCGCTCTCGGCGTCCCACAGGTGCGCGCCGGCCAGGTCGGCTTTACCTTCGGCCAGAGCGATCAGACCGCCCAGGCTGCCGCAGTATGAAAGCTCCAGCCGCGTGTCCACCTGCGCGCCGCCGAAGAAGCGGTGCGCCAGCTCGCTCACCAGCGGGTCGTGGCTGCCCACAAATCGCAGCGTGCCTGTGGACGGTGCTGGCTGCGCGGCGTTGATGCTGCGCCAGCGGTCCATGGCCAGATCCATAGCCTGCTGGATCTCGCCCGGGGCGTAGCCGGCGGTGAGGGCTTCGAGCAACACCGATTCCATACGGTTGACCAGGTTGGCGCGGCGCAGGGTTTCCTGCCCCTGGGCGCGCAGCGGCGAGACGCCGCCCGCCACCTGCGTGCCACGCCCGGCGCGGCTGACCAGCAGCCCTTCGCGCGCCAGCTCGCTGTAGGCGCGCTGGATGGTGCCCGGGGTGCAGCGCCAATGCTCGCACAGGCTGCGCACCGAGGGCAACCGGTCGCCGGGTTTGTAGCGTCCGTTGAGGATATCTTTGCGGATGGCGTCCGCAATCTGGTGGTAGAGGATGGTTTCTTCCACGCGCAGCCTTTCGAATGTAGCGATACATTCAGTATAGCAGGTTCTGGCTGCTTGAAAGCGATGCTGCCCTCAGGAAGCTGAGGGCAGCACGAGAGTCGATTCGGGTGATTTACTTGTTCTTCCAGAGGGTCGAATCGGGCACGAACAGCGATTGGCCGAATTCTTCCTTACCAAACTGTTCGATCTTTTCCTGCACCGGCACCGAAATGATCCACTCGAGGAATTTCGTTGCCAGGTCCGCATTGATTTGCGGGCCTTTTTCGGGGTTGACAGTGATCACGCCATACGGGTTGAGCAGCGAACTATCCTTTTCCACCAGGATGCCCAAACCCAGGCCATTCTTGGTGCGCGCCAGGTAGGTGGCGCGGTCACTGAGGGTGTAAGCCTGCTGCTCGTTGGCCATGGTCAGCACTTCGCCCATGCCCTGTCCGGCCGACTGGTACCAGTCGCCTTCGGGTGTGATTTCGGCTTTCTTCCAGATGCCCAGCTCTTTGGTGTGGGTGCCAGATTTATCACCGCGAGAGATAAAGGGCGATTTGGTTTCGGCGATCTTCTTGAACGCGTCCACCGCGCTGGTCATGCCCTTGATGCCGGCCGGGTCCGTTTCGGGGCCGACAATCACGAAGTCGTTATACATCACGTCTTCGCGCCGGGCGCCGTCACCGGCTTCCATAAAGGCATCTTCCTGGGCGCGAGAGTGCACCAGCAGCACGTCGGCGTTGCCGTCCTTGCCAATTTGCAGCGCCTGGCCGGTGCCGTAAGCGATCACATCCACGCTGGTATTAAATTCTTTCTCAAAGTCGGGCAGCAGGTAGTCCAGCAGGCCGGAGTCCTGGGTGCTGGTGGTGGTGGCCAGGATCAGGCGGTCGGGCGTGCCGGCGCGGATGGTGGGAACCACCGTTGGCGTTGCCGCAACAGCCGGAGCAGTGGCTGGGGCCAGGGTAGGCGCGGCCTCGCTGGAATCGGGCGCGGGAACGGCGGGCGCGGCTTCTGTGGAGCCAGGTGCCTGGGTAGGCTCCGGTGTTGCCGCCGGGGCGCAGCCGGCCAGTGCATTCACCAGCAGCATGGCCAGCAAAATCATGGGGAACAGCTTCTTCATCGTGTCTCTCTCCTTGAACAGCGTCGAACTAGTAAACCATTTCGCCGCGCACGAACACCGCCGTACGCGGATCGGTGGGTTGGTTGAAAAACGCATCCACATCCGAAACTTCGATCAGCCTGCCATCCAGCAGAAACGCCACGCGCTGCGCCAGGCGTTTGGCCTGGAAAACGTTATGCGTCACCAGAACCAGCGTTGTACCCGCATGGCGGTTGCGATGCTGGATAATCTTTTCGATCAGGCCCACGTTGTAGGGGTCGAGGTTGGCGGTTGGTTCGTCCAGCAGCAGCACTTCGGGCTGCATCACCAGCGCGCGCGCCAGCGCCACGCGCTGCGCCTCACCGCCGGAGAGTGTGCCGGCCTTCTGGTGGGGCAGGTGTTCCAGGCCTACTTCGGCCAGGGCGGCGGCCACACGTTCTTTTGTATCGCGTGTGCTGCGCGCGCCGCGCAGTTCCAGCCCAAAACGCACGTTCGCATCCACGCTGCGGTTGAGCAGCATGGGGTGCTGAAAGACCATCGTCACCCGCCGGCGCAAGTCCAGTGGAGCATCGTTGGCGGGGGTGAAGTCATACGTATGGAAGCGCACCCTGCCCTGCGAGGGCGGCTCGAGGAAATTGAGCAGGCGCAGCAGCGTGCTCTTGCCCGCGCCGCTTGGCCCTACCAGCGCCAGGATTTCGCCGGGATAGATGCTCAAGCTGTCCACTTCCAGCACATTACGCGTGCCGTACGTTTTGGTGACGCCCTCCAGCGTGTAGACCGGGTCGCTCAACGTGGCATTATTCATCGAAAGATTTCCCCTGCAAGCGCAGCATGGCCAGGTTGACCACGAAGGTGATGCCCAGCAGGATCATGCCCAGCGCAATGGCCAGGTTGAAGTCACCCTGGCGGGTGGAGAGCACAATGGCCGTGGTGAGCACGCGCGTGCGGCCCTCGATATTACCGCCTACCATCATCACCGCGCCGACCTCGGAAATAATGCCACCGAAACCTGCGATGATTGCCACAACTACCCCGATGCGCGCTTCCCTTAATATCGTCATCGCGGCCTGGCGTTTGGTGGCGCCGAGCGCCATTACCTGCTGGCGCAGGCGCTTATCCACGCCCATTACCGCTGCCATCGTAAAGCCGGACACCAGCGGGAAGGAGATGATGCTCTTCGCCACTACCATGGCGCCGGGGGTAAACAGCGCCGGCACAAACGGCAGGTTGAGCGAGCCCAGCGGGCCGCTGCGTGACAGCAGCAGATAGACGAACAGGCCGATTACCACCGGCGGAAAGCCCATGCCGGTGTAGAGCAGGGCAATCAGCAGGCGGCGGCCGGTGAAGCGGTTGAGCCCGAGGAAGACGCCGATTGGTATGCCGATCAGCGTGCTGATCAGCAGAGCGGCCCCGGAAACCTGGAGCGAGAGAAGAATGATTTCAGTTAGCTCAGCGCTCATCGTCACAGGCCTGGATTGGAGGTGATCTATCCTGATACGTGCTGATGAAATGTAACGCTACAAGTATAAAGCTGAATCAACGTATTGTAAAGCAAGCGTGTTCACTTATTCGGGTTTGTATGGTAAGGATTTCGACTGGAAAATGGTAATTCGCCACATTTATATTACAAATATCACTTGAAGTCTGGCCGGAGTGGCATACACTTAATAACAGCTTCTTTCTCCAAGCGTTTGATCCCAACCCTGCACGCAAACCAATATACCGCATCGAAGCAAGCACTGATTTCAACGGCATTGCGCCAACGACGAGCATCTTGATTCTTCGAGAAAGAATGCGCGTATAGCTGCGCACCAGCTTAAGGGGGATAGCCAGCGTTGATCTTGCCACCTGTATCCATTGCAGATATCCAGTCGATTTCGGCTGCAGCTAACGGCTGCGAGACCGGTCATTTCTGGCGCATATAGGCCATATCGCGCCGGCACAACTGAATCGTTCATCATCTCAGGAGGGGAGTTATGAGCAGAGTACGGTTTCTTGGGGCAGCATTATTGATCGCCGTCCTGTTATTTGGCGCGGTTGCCAGCGCGCAGGCGCAGGGCGAGCCGCCGCCCTTCCCGTCCAGCTTTTACGGCGAAATCCACGTCAGTGATAATGGACTGAGCGTGGGCAGCATCATCGAAGTTTTTGTGCCCGGCCACGTGGATACGCCGGTGGCGACGACCAGCGCATTTATTTCCGGCTCGTTGCTGGTCTATCGCGTGGATGTTCCCTGCGAGACCGAGGATACCTCGGGCGGCCTGGAAAATGATATAGTCACCTTCCGGTTCAACGGCCGGACGCTGGCGACCGGCATTTTCCATTCTAACGATAACCAGAACGTCAATTTCCATCCCCCGGCAGCCAGCGCGGGTGGTTCCTACGTCACGCTGCTGGGGCAGTCCACTACCTTTTCGGCGGCGCTCAACGACTGGCTGACGAGCGATACGCACACCTATGCCTGGGACCTGGATGGTGACGGTGCGTACGATGACTCGACTGCGCAAAGCCCAGCCTACCTGTACACCACCACCGGCTTGAAGACGGTAGGACTGAGGATTACCGACAGCCAGGGCGGCCAGGGTACAGCAACGGCCACAGTGGCGGTGATCACCATCAGCGGGCTGGCCGGGCAGGTGTATGATGGCAACCCGCACCCGGTGGCGATCAGCGGATTGGAAGCCCCACTGACCAGCACAATAACCTATACCGGTTCGACTACTCCGCCGACCAACGCGGGTAGCTATGCCGTGGTGGCGCGGATCTACAACGGCGCATCGCTGATGGGCAGCTTCACCGATACCCTGGTAGTCGCCCAGCGCGCTGCTTCGGTAACAGCGGACGCCGCCGGAAAAGTGTTTGGTGATACCGATCCGGCGTTGACCGGCGTGCTGACAGGTTTTCTGCCGGCAGACGGCGTGAGCGCCAGCTACAGCCGCGCGGCAGGCGAAGATGCGGGCGCATATACCATCAGCGCTACGCTCAGCCCCGCCGGCGTGCTGCCGAACTATGATATCGACTACAATACTGCGCAGTTCACCATCAGCCCGCGCTCCGTCACGGTTACGCCGGATGCCGGGCAGTCGAAAGTATACGGTTCGACCGACCCGGCGCTGACCTACACGGCCTCGGTAGGCGGTGTCACGTTCAACGGGGCACTGGGCCGCGCTCCTGGGAATGGTGTGGGTACCTATGCCATCACCATCGGCACGCTTTCGGCCGGCCTCAACTATACAATCACCCTCGCGCCTGCGACCTTTTCCATTACGACGCGGCCTATCACTGTCACCGCGAATGCCGCCAGCAAAGCCTACGGCGACCTCGACCCGGCATTCACCTACGCGGTCACCAGCGGCAGCCTGGTGGCGGGTGACAGCCTTACTGGCGCGCTGGAACGCCAGGCGGGCACCGCAGTGGGCAGCTACGCCATTAACGCCGGCACGTTGACTGCCGGCCCGAACTACAATCTGACCTTCGTGGGCGCCAACCTGACGATCACCACCCGCGCGGTGACCGTGACCGCCAACGCGCGCAGCAAGGTGTATGGCGACGCCGATCCGGCGCTGACCTATGCCATCACGAGCGGCAACCTGGTGGCGGGCGATAACTTCAGCGGTGCATTGATTCGCGAAGCCGGCGATAACGCCGGGGCATATGCCATTCAGCAGGGCACGCTGGCGCTCAATAGCAACTACGCGCTCACCTATATCGGCGCGACCTTCACCATCAATCCTCGGCCGGTGACCGTGACCCCCACCACCGGGCTGACCAAGGTGTACGGCGGCGTTGACCCGGCATTCACCTATACTTCCTCGGAAGCCGGCGCCAGCTTTACCGGCGCGCTGGGCCGCACCGCGGGTGAGTCCGTCGGCAGCTATGCCTACACCCTGAACACGCTGAGCGCGGGGTCAAACTACACCATCACCCTGGCCGCGGGCAGCTTCAGTATCACCGCCCGGCCGATAACGGTCACCGCGGAGATAAAAACCAAAGTCTACGGTGACCCGGACCCGGAATTGACCTACCAGGTCACCAGCGGCAATCTGGTGGCGGGAGACAGCCTGAGCGGTGAACTGAGCCGCGCCGCCGGTGAAGCGGTGGGTTCACGCGCCATTCTGCAAAACACGCTGGCCGCCGGCCCCAATTACATACTCACCTACGTAGGTGCCAACCTGACCATTACTGCCCGGCCGGTGACCGTCACCGCGGACGCGAAGACGAAAGTCTACGGTGACGCCGATCCGGCGCTGACTTACCAGATCACCGCCGGCGGCCTGGCGTTCAGCGACGTTTTCACCGGCGCGTTAACCCGCGAGGCCGGCAGCAACGTGGGCGAGTACGCCATCCAGCGTGGCACGCTGGCGCTGAGCAGCAACTACACCCTCACCTACGTTGGCGCGACGTTCAGCATCACGCCCAAAGGCATCACCGTGACGGCCACGCCCGGCCAGACCAAGGTGTATGGCAACCCGGATCCGGTGTTCGCCTACACATCTTCGGAAGTCGGGCTGACCTTCACCGGCGCGCTCGGGCGCGCCACGGGAAACCCGGTGGGAACGTACGCCATCAACCAGGGCAACCTGAGCGCGGGGACCAACTACAGCATCACCTTTGTGCCCGCAACGTTCAGCATCACCGCGCGGCCTATCACCGTTACGGCCGAAAACAAATCGAAGCTGTTTGGCGCGGGTGATCCACCGCTGACCTGGGCCATCGGTCCGGGCAGCCTGGCCTACAGCGATACGCTGAGTGGCGCACTGGTGCGTGACGCGGGCGAGGCGGTGGGCAGCTACACCATCCGCCAGGGCTCGCTGGCCGCCGGCAGCAACTACACACTGACCTTTGTGACCGGCACGCTGATCATCAACCCGGCGCAGCACAACATCTCGCTGCAGGCGGGCTGGAACCTGGTATCGTTCAACCTGCACCCGGCCAGCACCGCCATCGCAGACGTACTGGCGTCGGTCAACGGCAATTGGGATGTGGTGTATGCCTGGGATGCCACCGGAGGTCACTCCGGCGATGGTAACTGGTTGAGCTGTGACACCATCCCGCAAACGCTCGATACGCTGAACACGCTTGACGAGACCACCGGTTTCTGGATCCACATGACGGCGGCCGACACGCTGGAAATCCGTGGCACGTTTGCCGCCAGCAATATCACCCTGCACACCGCAGCGGGGGGTTGGAACCTGGTGGGCTATCCCTCAGCCAGCAATGGCGCCATGCCCACGATCCTCACCACGCACGGCGTGACCGATTACACCTTCGTCTACTCATACCAGGCGGTTGACACGGCCGACCCGTGGAAGCTGTACGACACCACCGGCCCTGGCTATGCCAATGACCTGACCACCCTGCGCCCCGGTTACGGCTACTGGATCTATGTGGACGCCAATAATACCTGGGCCGTCCCGTATTGATCGGTTTGCTCTATCCTGCGAGAGCGGCAGCCGCCGCTCTCGCAGGACACGCAAAGCCAGTAAGGGAGTGTGTATGCGTTTCCGCATAAGGCTGATCATATTTCTGATCCTATTGTCCGCATTGTACCTGCCCTATGCGCCGGTCCAGGCATTTCCACCGCTGCCGTCCAGTATCTACGGCGTGATCAAGGTCAATGGGGCAAATGTGCCGGATGGCACGCGCGTGGAAGCCATGGTAGATGGCGCGGTGGTGGCGTATGCCGCATCGCGCACCTATGAAGGCAGCTCGGTTTACTCGCTGGACGTCCCGGGAGATGACAGTTCGACCGCGGCCGTCGAGGGCGGGCGCGAGGGCGGTGTGATCACATTCCGCGTGGGCGGCGTGGCGGCCAGGGAAACCGGCACATGGCGCAGCGGCACCCATGCGCAACTCGACTTGAGCGTTACCGCCGCGACTGCCATTGCCAGCCCGCAGCCCACCCGCACGCCGCTGCCCACGCAGACCGCCATCCGCGTGGAGCCCAGGGCAACTGCTATCGTCACCCCGGCCGCGCCGCTGGCGGTGCATGTAAACCCACCCGCCGCGACACAGGTTTCGACCGTCTTATCAGCGAGCGATGCACCGGTCACACTACCCGTACTGGTAGTCCCGGCCACGCCTACTGCCTCGCCGGCTGTCTCACTCACCGTTGCGCAGACGCAGCCAACGGCTGCTCAGGCCGCGCTGGTAGCGCCGGCCATGCCGGTAGCGCCAGAAGTGCCGCCATCTTCCCGCGGCGGGTGGGCGCTGGCCGGGTCGGCCGCGGCGCTGCTTACCGGGCTGTTTGTGGCCATCCGTATCCGCAGCAGGAAGTAATTTGCGCGTTGGAGAAGAGAACATGAACACGAAACAATTGGTCCTGATCCTGCTGTTGGTTTCCGGGCTGGCAATCTGCGGTATTTCCGCAGCACAGGCAGCACCGCCTCCCATCCCCTGCAAAGTGTATGGGAGCGTCCGGGTGGATGGCCTGAATGTGGCGGAAGGCACGCCGATCAGCGCCTGGATTAATGGCGTTCAGTACGCTGAATCGGCCATCTATCTATACAACGGGGTCAGCACCTATACCCTGACCATTCCGGGAGATGACCTGACGACACCGGACGTACGAGAAGGCGGGGTTGCGGGGGATGCGATCCATTTTCGCGTTGGTGAATTTATCGCCTCACAGATTGCAATCTGGCAGGGCAGCAGTACCGCCCGGCTGCAAGACCTGACATTTTACACTTCCAACCCGGATGCGCAGGCATTTTTCCCATTGGTTTTGGGCAACCGCCTGCCATAGTATTCGCGCTGCAGGGCGTTGGATTATTCGTGTACATTTTGGATCCGCGATGCTCCTTCATCGCAGCTTTTTCAACTCAGTTCTGGTCCTAAGGAGTCATTCCCATGTTTACACCCCGGGGAGCCATCTATCGTAAACAGCGTGGTCTGCTGCGAATTATGCTCTGCTGCCTGCTTGTACTCCTCGTCGTAGGCGCGTCGCCAGCCGCCGCGCCCGCGCATGCGGCGGTTGAGCCGCGCCCTGCTCTGGCCCCAAATGCAACCTGGGTGGCCTATAATGACTGCGTGCTGGCGGGAACCCCGGCTAACCCGGCCAATACCAATGCGATCAAGTGCTCCGAGAACGCCACCGGTGCGCTGCGGCGGTTTGATACTGGCGTCAATACCGGGGTGACGGTTTCCGTTACCACAACCGGAACCAATGTGATTGTGTTGGATACCAGCAGCAACCGCGGCGCCATCCCCAATGCCGGTACGGATGCCTACCAGACCTTTTATGGGTTCGCCAATATGCTGGGTGGCGTGCAGCTCAACGCGCGCCTGGCCACGGTGACGGTGACTTTCACCGGATTGGACGCGGGCAAGACCTATACCTATGCCACCTCGGCCAATCGCAACTTGACTACGAATGTCAACCGCACCTTCATCAGCATCCAGGATGTCAATAATACTTCGCTGGTCAATGAGAGCACCGAGGGCGCGAGCATCAGCAGTGTTGGGCTCAGCAATGATACTACCAGCTTTGTCACCGCCAATAACAGCGCCAATGGCTATGTAGCACGCTGGAGCGGGATCCAGCCCGGGCCGGATGGCGACTTTGTCGTGGTGTACAGCGTGGACACCAGCAGCGGCCAGACCACCGCCTACGGCCCCAGCGTCTTCCTGCTGGCCGAAGAGGAGCCCAACGCTGACCCGGCGATTTATGTTTCCGGCACACTGACGCCGTTCCAGACGCCGGCTGGCACGCCGTCCATCCCGCAGAGTTACACGGTCTCAGCGGAAAACCTGGCCAGTGACCTGACGATCACCGCCCCGGCGGATTTCGGGCTTGCGACCGCCAGCGAAGGCCCATACACTACATCCCTGATCTTGACCCCGGTGGACGGCGTGGTGGCTGCGACGAGCATTTACGCGCGCTTCGACCGTGCCAGCATGGGCTCATCCAGCGGGGTGATCCAGCACACGAGCGAGGGCGCGCCTTTTGTGGAGCGCAGCGTCAGCGGTACGGCTACAGGGCCTACGCTCACCCTGGCAGGCGCGCCGGGGCCGTTCTACAGCGCGGCTGGCGTGGCTTCTCCGGCACAAAACTATACCATCTCGGGTACATACCTGGCCGGTGACGTAACTATCAGCGCGCCGGCGGATTTCACGCTGGCGCTGGCCAGTGAAGGGCCGTATACTGCCAGCCTGGTCCTATCACCGGTAGACGGGACGCTGCCGTCTACACTGGTATTTGCGCGGATGCAGCGCGCCGCAGCGGGCACTTCGCTGGGGGCCATCCGCCATGAAAGCAGCGGCGCGGAAACGCGCGAGCTGGCTGTTACCGGGACGGCCTATACCTGGCGCGCCTATAATGACTGCTTCCTGAGCGGAAGTGCAAACCCGGCCAACACTACCACGATCGCGTGCGCGCTCAGCCAGTCGGGCGCAGGGCTGCGTAATTTCGACAGCGGAGCAGCGCTGCCGGTAACGGTGAGCATCACTGCTGGCAGTGTGGCCGAGGCCACCACCGGCCTGCAAGCAGCCTCTGGCACGGACGCTGCGCACACCTTCAGCGGGTTTGCCAACATCGTTGGCAACCTACGGCTGACTACATCTGGAGCCTCCGTGGTGCTGGCGTTTACCGGCCTGAACCCGGCGCGCACCTACACGTTTGCCACCAGCGCCAACCGTGCCAACAGCGGCGCGAGCGCGATAACTATTTTTACGCTTGAAGACGTGGCGAACACCAGCCTGACCAACGCCAGCACCCCGGGCGTTACGATCAGCACAGCGCTCATCGAGGGCGATACCAGCGCGTTCAACACCGCCGATAACACTGCCAGTGGTTACGTGGCGCGCTGGAGCGGCGTTCAACCGGGCGCGGATGGCGACTTCACCGTGCGTTTTACTCCCAGCGGTAGCGAAGGATACGGGCCGAACGTTTTCCTGCTGGCGGAAGAACTCGCAGTCGCGCATCCGGAGATCACCGTCAGCGGGTCGTTGAGCGCGTTTACCACGCTGCAGGGGCTGCCATCAGCGGTCCAGACTTATACCGTTACGGGGGCAGACCTGAGCGGCCCAGTCACCATCAGCGCGCCGGATGGATACGAGCTGTCCAACGACGGCGCGTACGCCACCAGCTTGGTTCTGCCAGAGAGTGGTGGCGTGCTGGCTGAAACCAGCATATCCGTGCGCTTGCACAGCGCCATTACCGGGAATTATAGCGGCAATATCACCCACACCAGCCCCGGCGCGCAAACTGTGGAGCTGGCGGTGAGTGGAAAGGTGGAGCCTGGCGTGGCGTTGAACGCTGCCAGCGGCCCCGGGGGGTCGTTGACGCTGGAACCCGCGGGAGGCGTGTACGCTCCAGGCACCATTGTGCGGCTGCGCCCGCAGGCCGGCGACGGCTACCGCTTCAGCGGATGGAGCGGCGCAAATGCCGCCGACCTGGTGGAAAATGGCGATGGAAGCTGGACGATTACGCTCAACGCGGATGCTGGCGTGATGGCCGATTTTCTTGCGCTGGGGCCGGTCACCTATCCGATTGACCTGATGGCCGGATGGAACCTGGTTTCCTTTCCCGTTCACCCGCAGAGCACCGCCATCACAGACGTATTGGCAACGGTGCAAGGTAGTTTCGACATGGTGTACGCCTGGGATGCCAGCGGGGCACATGCGGGCAGCGGTAACTGGCTGCGTTACGATAACGAGCCGTTGACTGAGGATACGCTGGCCGCGTTGGACGAAAAGGCCGGCTTTTGGATCCACATGACCGTCGCCGACCGCCTGGAAGTCACCGGGGCATACCCGCAGCAGTCGAGCGTGGGGCTGCAAACCGGCGCGGGCGGCTGGAACCTGGTAGGCTGCGCTTCGCCGTTGGGCGGGCCGCTGTCCGCCTATTTGGCTGGGGCTCCGGCCGGCATGCTGTATGGCTACCAGGCCAGCGCGGCGCAAGCATGGTCGCTGTATGATCCTTCCGCCCCGGGGTATGCCAGCAACCTGGCCGCTTTACGGCCGGGGCGAGGCTACTGGATGCGCGCTAGCAGCGCGGGGGTGTGGAACCTGCCGTACTAAGGCAGCAAAACGTTCAACAGGTAGAGGAAGGTCATTCCAGCGGCAATGGTCAGCAGGGCGCTGCGCGTGCGCCAGGCGACAAACGTGGCCGCCAGCCCGGCCAGCAGGCGGTGGTTGTCCAGCCCAATGGATAATCCGCCATCGCGGATGAACAGCTCCTGGAAAATAATTACTGAAAGCACCGAGAGCGGCACAAAGCGCAGCGCGCGTGTGACGATGGGCGGGATACTGACGCGCTCAAACAGCCAGATAAACGACAGCCGCGTGAGGTAGGTCAGCGCGCCGGCCAGCAGCAAAAGCAGCCAGATGTTCATTGCTTGACCTCAGCCAGCAGCCCGGCGGCAATACCGGCCAGGGCGGCGACCAAGATACCCAACCGGTAGGGCAGGGCAAACACGGCCAGCGCGGTGAACCCACCCACCAGCGCGGCCGCCAGCCCGGCGCGGTCTTTCAACGCCGGCACCACCAGGGCAATGAAGGTCAAGGGCAGGGCAAAATCCAGCGACCAACTGCCGGGGATCACCGCGCCGAGCAGGATGCCCGCGGCAGTGCTGATCTGCCAGGCCAGCCACAGGATCAACCCCGCGCCCAGAAAGTAAAAATGCTGGTTGCCGGCGCTGCCTTCTTTCTCGTAATGTAAAGCGGCGACCACGTAGGCTTCGTCGGTCAGCAGGTAAGCCAGACCGGCTTTCCATGTTGCGGGGAGATGGCGCACGTACGGGGCAATCGAAGCGCTGTACAGAGCGTGGCGCAGGTTGACCAGGAAAATGGTCAGCACCAGCAGCAGTCCGGGGACTGCCTGGGCCAGCATCTGCGCGGCGATAAACTGCGAGCTTCCGGCAAATACCAGGAATGACATGGCGTGCGCCGCTGCCTGGGGAAT
>JBDHWQ010000010.1:0-126248 GCA_039810245.1 Longilinea sp.
GGCCAGAAAGACACCATCTGGGCGCTGCGTGACGTCACTTTTGACGTGCAGCAGGGCCAGGTGATCGGCGTGATTGGGCGTAACGGGGCGGGCAAGAGTACGCTGCTCAAGATCCTGTCACGCGTCACCTACCCGACCACCGGCAGCGCCGAAATTCGCGGACGAGTAGGCTCGCTGCTCGAGGTCGGCACCGGGTTTCATCCCGAGCTGACCGGGCGTGAAAACATCCTGCTCAACGGGGCCATTTTGGGCATGAAGCGCAGCGAGATCGAGAGCAAGTTTGACGAGATCGTCGACTTCGCCGAGGTGGGCCAGTTCATCGACACGCCAGTCAAGCGCTACTCCAGCGGCATGTACCTGCGGCTGGCGTTCGCCGTGGCCGCGCACCTGGAGCCCGAGATTCTGGTGGTCGACGAAGTGCTGGCGGTAGGCGACGCTGAATTCCAGCGCAAGTGCCTGGGCAAGATGAGCGACGTGGCGCAGCAGGGGCGCACGGTGCTGTTCGTCAGCCACAACATGTCTGCCATCCTGCGCCTGACCGAAGAGTGCCTGGTGATCGAGAAGGGTACGCTGGCGCTGCGCGCGCCCACCGGGCAGGCGGTTGATTTCTATCTTTCGCGTGGCTTTTCCGAGCAGGGCGAGCGCGCCTGGGACGCCGACGAAGTACCCGAATCGGCCTATCCGTTCCGCCCGCTGGCAGTGCGCGTGCGCACCCCGCAGGGTAAGGTGGCCGACACGCTGCGCTCGGTGGAGCCGGTAACGGTGGAAGTGGAATACGAGCTGAAATCGCCCATCACCGGGCTGCGGGTGGGCATTTACCTGATGAGCACGCGCGGTGAGTACATCTTCACCACGTTCGATACCGACGACCCCGAGCAGTTCGAGCGCTACTCCGTGCGCCCGGCCGGGCATTACACCAGCCGCTGCACCATCCCCGCTGACATGCTTAACGAGGGTCGTTTTGTGATCGGGGTCAACGCCAGCTCTTTCCGCGTGAAGCGTTATTTCCACGACGAGCAGGCGCTGACCTTCACCATTGATGCCGCCGGCGCGCCGGGCATGCACTGGCCCGAGCCGCGCCTGGGGCCGCTGCGCCCGCGTTTTGCCTGGCAAATTGAGGAGACCGCATGACCAACCCCGGCAAAGATGCCATCAAACAACTTCTGGGGCAACTTCCCTTTACGGCTGAGCTGTACTGGCTGGTACGTCAGCGCGGTGGGCCGATTAAGACCCGCTTTTCGCTCAAGCACCTGCACGAAGCGCTGCCAGAGATGGCCGCCCAGGCCGCCGCGCTGCGGCAGGATGCGCCGCCTGGCAAGAAGATCTTTATCTTCGCCACCATGCACTTCTGGATCGAGCACGCCGCGGTGCTGGGGCTGGCGCTGGCCGCGCAGGGCCACGAGGTGACACTGGGTTTTCTGCCCTACAGCGACTGGCAGAAGGCGGTCAACCTGTTTGACCTGCGCCGCCAGAATATTTACGCACGCAAGGTGCTTGAGCTGGCCGCGCCGGTGCTGAGCAGCCAGTCGCTGCTGGCGCGCAACGGCAAAGACGCCCCGCTGCCGGGCAACGTCCTTCAGGCGGTGGAGCAGGTGACCGTTTACGACACGCAATACACGCTGCAGATCGAAGACGTGGACCCGGCCAGCGAGGTGTACAGGCTGCGCCGCGAGCGCAACACCGAGGCGGCGCGCGGCATTTATGCCTGGCTGCAGGCCGGCAAACCCGACCTGCTGATCGTGCCCAACGGGACGATCCAGGAGCTGGGCGTGGCCTACCGCGTGGCGCGCGCGTTGAAAATCCCGGCTGTGACGTATGAATTTGGCGACCAGCGCCAGCGTATCTGGCTGGCGCAGAACGGCGAGGTGATGCGCCAGGAAACCGACGCGATGTGGGACGCGC
This sequence comes from Longilinea sp., assembly GCA_039810245.1. GTDB lineage: Bacteria > Chloroflexota > Anaerolineae > Anaerolineales > Anaerolineaceae > CALDSL01. The sequence continues at coordinate 1,903 of JBDHWQ010000010.1, forward strand.
GCAAAAACCTGCCACTGCCACCTGAAGAGCTAGAACGGCTGCATAACCTGTTCGCGGCGCGCCAGCGCGGCGCGCTGTGGGAAAATTTTGCCCGCCCCTGGCAGGACACGCCGCAGCAGGGCGGCGCGCAGGCGCGCGCCGCGTTGGGGTTGGATGAGCGCCCGCTGGTGCTGCTGGCCACCAACGTGCTGGGCGACAGCCTGACCCTGGGGCGCAACGTTTTCTCACGTTCGATGGCCGAGTGGGTCAGCCGCACGGTGCAGTATTTTGACGGCCGGCCGGACGTGCAGCTTGTCATTCGCATTCACCCCGGCGAAGTGCTCACCCACGGCCAATCGATGGTCAGCGTGGTCAAGGAAGTGCTGCCGCGCCTGCCCGAACACATCCGCCTGATCGGCCCGAAAGAGAAGGTCAACACTTACGATTTGATCGAAGTGGCCGATTTAGGGCTGGTGTACACCACCACGGTAGGCATGGAAGCGGCCATGAACGGGCTGCCGGTGATTGTGGCCGGGCAGACGCATTACCGCGCCCGCGGCTTCACCCTCGACCCGGATTCGTGGGTGGGCTATTTCAAGCTGCTGGGGCAGGTTCTGGAAGACCCCGCCGCGCACCGCCTCACCCGCGCGCAGGTGGAACGCGCCTGGCAATATGCCTACCGCTTCTTCTTCGAATTTCCTCGCCCGTTCCCCTGGCATCTGGTGCGCATGTGGGAAGATTACAAGCAGCGACCCCTGACGCACGTATTCTCGCCCGAGGGCCGCGCGTTGTATGGCGAAACCTTCTCCTACCTGGCCGGCGAGCCGCTGGACTGGGCCGCGCTGCGAAAGGATGAAGAATGAGCCAGCCTACCGTTAAAGACCAGGTGCGCCAGTTCTATGACCAGATCGGCTGGCAGACCGTTTCCGATGGCACCTACCAGAACGCGCGCTACGAAGACCTTCGCCCGGTGGCGCGCGAGTACATCCACCGCTGCCACCTGCGCGTGAAGCGTCACCTGGCTCCGCGCGGGCGCTTCCTGCTGGATGCCGGCAGCGGGCCAATCCAGTACCCCGAATACCTGACCTATTCCGAGGGGTACCAGGCGCGGGTGTGCCTGGATATATCCATTGTTGCGCTGGAAGAAGCGCGCAAGCGTATTGGCGAGCGCGGCCTGTTTGTGGTGGGTGACGTGGCCAACCTGCCGTTCCGCGCAGATGCATTTGACGGGCTGGTGTCGCTGCACACGCTGCACCACCTGCCCGGCGCGGACCAGCAAAAGGCCTACGGCGAGCTGTATCGCGTGCTGGCCCCCGGGCGCAGCGGAGTGGTGGTCAATGGCTGGACCGATTCGCCGCTGATGCGGCGCGCCATGCCGCTGGTGCGGTTGTTTGAGCGCGTTGGCAAGCGCCTGGCCGGCCGCAAAGCTGACCCCGCGCCCGCACCTGCGCCTTCGGTGGAATCCAGGCCGGCGGCGAATGCCGGGCCGGTGGGTACGTATATTCAAAAGCTCGACGCAGCCTGGCTGCGCCAGATGCTGACCGGGCGCAGCTTTGAAATCCGCACCTGGCGCTCGGTGAGCGTGCGCTTCCTGCGCGCGGTGATCCACGCGCCGCTGGGCGGGCGGCTGTGGCTGCGGCTGCTGTATGCGTTGGAAGAGTGCTTCCCGGCCTGGTTTGGCGAGCGCGGTCAGTACCCGCTGATTATCATCCGGCGGGAGAAATAATCACTTCGCGCGATATGCGTATAGGAGAGGCTATGGATTGGAAAGATAAAGTTGTTCTCATCACCGGCGGCAGCGGCTCGTTCGGTAAGAAGTTCATCAAGGTGATGCTGGAAGAGTATCACCCGGCCAAGATTATCGTCTACAGCCGCGATGAACTCAAGCAGCACGAGATGCGCCAGGCCGGCTACGATCATCCCACGCTGCGCTACTTCATCGGAGACGTGCGCGACCAGCAGCGCCTGCGCCGCGCATTCAACGGCGTAGACATCGTGGTGCACGCCGCGGCGCTCAAGCAGGTACCGGCGTGCGAGTATAACCCGATGGAAGCCATCAAGACCAACATCCTGGGCAGCAGCAACGTGATCGAAGCTGCGCTGGACGCGGGGGTGTTCAAGGTGCTGGCGCTGAGCACGGATAAGGCGGTCAACCCGGTCAATCTGTACGGGGCCACCAAGCTGGCCGCCGAAAAGCTGATCGTGCAGTCCAACGCCTACGCGGCGGGCACGGCCACGCGCTTTAGCTGCGTTCGCTATGGTAACGTGGTGGGCAGCCGCGGCAGCGTGGTGCCGGTGTTTCTCAAGCAGCGCGAGAACGGCCAGATCACCATCACCGACGAGCGCATGACCCGCTTCTGGATTTCGTTGGACCAGGGCGTGCACTTCGTGGCGCGCTGCATTGAGCAGATGCGCGGTGGCGAGGTATTTGTGCCCAAGATCCCCAGCATGAAGGTGGTCGACCTGGCGAAAGCTGTGGCCCCGGGCACCAAGATTAACGTGATTGGTATCCGCCCCGGCGAGAAGCTGCACGAAACGCTGATCTCGGAAGACGAAGCGCGCAACACGATCGAGCTGGACGACATGTACGTGGTGCAGCCCGCGGAAGCGTTCTGGTTTGGGCGCGAATGGGAAACGCAGGGCAAGCGCCTGGAAGACGGCTACCGCTACAGCAGCAACACCAACAGCGATTGGCTGACGGTAGAGCAGATCCGCCAGATCACCAAACCGATCGAGACCGAGTACACACAGGGCACGCTGGAATGACGCGTTACCTGGTGACGGGGGCAAGCGGACTGCTGGGCCTGAACCTGTGCCTGGCGCTGGCCGCGCAGGGTGAAACCGTCACCGGCGTGGTGGGGCGTCACGCGCTGCGCCGGCCGCCGTTTGCGCAAGCGTACGCCAATTTTGGCGTGTGCGGTGCGGCCGATAGCCTGGTAGACCAGTTTGCACCGGATGTGATCATTAACTGCGCGGCGATGGCAATTATCGATGCGTGCGAAGCCGACCCGGCGCTGGCCGAACAGGTGAACGCGCACATGCCGGCCGAGCTGGCGCGCTCCGCGCGCGCCAGCGGAGCGCGCATGGTGCACATCTCCACCGACTCGGTGTTTGATGGCACGCGCGACTGCTACACCGAAGCCGACGCGCCTAACCCGCTCAGCATTTATTCGCGCACCAAGCTGGCCGGCGAGCGCGCCGTAGCGGAGGCCAACCCGGACGCAATCATCGCGCGCGTGGTATTTTACGGCTGGAGCCTGGGCGGGCGGCGCAGCCTGAGCGAGTTCTTCTACAACCGCCTGTCGGCGGGGCAGACTGCCACCGGCTTTACCGATGTGTTTTTCTGCCCCCTTCACGCGCAGCACCTGGGCGCGGCGCTGGCGCAGATGGCCACGCTGCGGCTGAGCGGGCTGTATCACGTGGTTGGGCCGGAGTGCATCAGCAAATACGATTTTGGCGTAGCGCTGGCGCGGGAATTTGGCTTCAACCCGGTGCTGGTGCTGCCCACCTCGGTGCGTGACAGTGAGTTGAAGGCGCAGCGCTCGCCGCGCCTGTGCCTGAGCGCCGAAAAGGTCACGTCCGCGCTGGGCGGGCCGCTGCCCGGGGTGGCGGAAGGCCTGGCGCTGCTGCGCGCGCAGGAACAGAGCGGCTTCCGCCGGCAGGTGCAAAATCTGACAACGGATTCTTAAGCGAATGGAACGTGTGATGTCGTGTATGCGAAAGGGTGCTCCTGCTACAAGACTTCGCGTTTTGTAGGGGTGGGTTCCAAACCCGCTCGGGGCCGGCCAGAAATGCGGCTCTCTGGAGGTACCCTTACCAACACAGGATCGATGGATCGCCCATCGTCAGCAGCGAAAGGAGAGAGCAATGGAATTCAACATCGGAACGCATGTGATTGGGCCGCAGCGGCCCACATATTTCATCGCCGATATCTCCGCCAACCATGACGGCGACCTGGAGCGCGCCCGGCTGCTGATCCGCCTGGCAAAAGAGGCCGGGGCCAACGCGGCCAAGTTCCAGAACTTCCGCGCGCCGCAGATCGTCTCAGATTACGGCTTCAAAGCCCTGGGCGGGCAGCAGTCGCACCAGGCGAGCTGGAAAAAATCGGTGTTCCAGGTCTATGCCGACGCTTCCATCCCATTCGATTGGACCCCGGCGCTCAAAGAAGAATGCGACCGCGTGGGCATCGACTACTTCTCCTCGCCCTACGATTTTGACGCGGTGGATATGCTCGACCCTTACGTGCCGGCGCACAAAATCGGCTCGGGTGACATCACCTGGCCGGAAATGCTGGCGTATATCGCCGCCAAAGGCAAGCCGGTGATCATGGCGACCGGCGCGTCAGATATCGGTGATGTGCAGCGCGCAGTGCATTGTGTGCGGGCCATTAATCCGCAGTTGTGCCTGATGCAGTGCAACACCAATTACACCGCCAGCCTGGAGAACTTTGACCACATTCACCTGCGCGTGCTGGAGACCTATAAGCTGATGTTCCCTGGCGTGGTGCTGGGCCTCTCGGACCATACCCACGGCCATGCCACGGTGCTGGGCGCGGTAGCGTTGGGCGCGCGCGTGGTGGAAAAGCACTTCACCGACGACACCACCCGCGTGGGGCCGGATCATCCCTTCTCTATGACGCCGCAAACCTGGCGCGAGATGGTGGACCGCACGCGCGAGCTGGAGCGCGCCCTGGGCGGCGCGGATAAGCACGTGGCCGAGAATGAACAGCAGACAGTCGTGCTGCAGCGCCGCTGCCTGCGCGCCGCGCGCGATCTGAAATCTGGCGAAGTACTGACGCGCGAGATGGTTGATGTGCTGCGCCCGGCCACGCCGGGAGCCATCCTGCCCTACGAAATCGAGCGTGCGATCGGCCTGGCAGTGCGTAATGATCTGCCGGCCGGCAAAGAACTGCGCTGGACGGATCTGAGCGCGTAAACGGAGTCAGATTTGCGCGTCCTGTACTTCACCCGTGATTACACCCCCCACGACCACCGCTTTCTCTCGGCGCTGGCCGTCACGCCGCACGAAATCTACTCGTTGCGGCTGGAGCGGCGCGGGATGCAGCGCGAAGATCGCCCGCTGCCACCCGAGGTGACGCAGGTGACCTGGCGGGGTGGGACGCGGCCACTGCGTGTGCGTGATGGGCTGGCGCTGCTGCCCGACCTGCAGCGTGTGCTGCGCGCGGTGCGGCCAGACGTGGTGCACGCCGGCTCCATCCAGACCGCGGCGCTGCTGGCGGCGCTTGCCGGCTTCCGCCCGCTGGTGAGCATGTCGTGGGGCTCGGATTTGCTCAAAGATGCTGATCGCGCCGGCCGCTGGCGCTGGGCCACGCGCTTCACCCTGGCGCGGACGGCCGTGCTGGTGGGCGATTGCAAAGCCGTGGAAGATAAGGCCGCCAGTTTTGGCTTTCCGCGCGAGCGCGTGGTGCTATTTCCATGGGGCGTAGACCTGCAGCGCTTCTGCCCGGGCGAGGAGCCAGAACTGCGCGCGCGGCTGGGCTGGCCGGACGATGCCTTTATCCTGCTTTCCAACCGCGCCTGGGAGCCGCTCTACGGCGTGGACGTGGTGGTGCGTGCCTTCATCCAGGCCGCAAACCGGGAGCCACGGCTGCGGCTGCTGCTGCTGGGCGGCGGCAGCCAGGCCGGCCGCCTGCGCCAGATGCTGATGGACGCCGGGCTGCTGGAGCGGGTACACTTTGGCGGCCACCTGGTCAACGCCGATCTGCCGCGCTATTACCGCGCCGCGGATCTGTATCTGAGCGCCTCGCACTCCGACGGCTCGTCGGTCTCACTGATGGAAGCGCTGGGCTGCGGTCTTCCGGCGCTGGTTTCGGACATCCCTGGCAACCGTGAATGGATCATGCCCGGTGCGCAGAGCCAAGAGGGCTGGATATTTCCAGATGGCGACGCCACCGCGCTGGCTGAAGGCATGCTGCGCGCTGCCGGGCTGGGCCGCGAGCGGCTGGACGATATGGGCCACGCCGCGCGCGCGCTGGCCGAAGCGCGCGCCGACTGGCGCAAGAATTTTCCGCGGCTGCTGGATGCCTACGCCCTGGCGCTGGCCGTGGCAGGCAAGGAGAAGCATTGATGCAGTCATCCCAACACACCGTTGCCATCATTCAGGCGCGCATGAATTCCAGCCGCCTGCCGGGCAAAGTTTTGCAATTGATCGGCGAGAAGCCCATGCTGGCCTGGGTGGCAGAACGCGCCTGCCGCGCGCGCGGCATGGACCAAGTGGTGATTGCCACCACCACTGACCCCAGCGATGATCCGGTGGAGCAGGCCTGCGCCGGTTTGGGGCTGGCCTGTCATCGCGGCAGCCAGTTTGATGTGCTCGACCGCTATTACACCGCTGCGGCCAGGTTTGGCGCGGATGTGGTGGTGCGACTGACCGCCGACTGCCCGCTGATCGACCCGGGCATCATCGAGCAGGTGCTGGACGCATACACCACCACCGGCGCAGATTTTGCCGCCAACCGCCTGCCTCCGCCGTGGAAGCGCACCTTCCCGATTGGGCTGGACGTGGAAGTGTGCCGCTTTGCCGCGCTGGAGCGCGCCTGGCGCGAGGCCACCGAGCCCTACGAGCGCGAGCACGTGATGCCCTACCTGTACGACCAGCCCGGGCGTTTCGCGGTGCGCGTGATCGACACACAGCCAGATTACGGCAGCCTGCGCTGGACAGTGGACACCCCCGCCGACCTGGAATTCGTGCGCCGCGTGGTGGCGCTGCTGGGCCGCGATGACTTTACCTGGCTGGACGTGCTGGCGCTGGTGCAGCAGCATCCCGAGCTGAGCCAGATCAACGCTGGCGTGCACCACAAACTGCTCAACGAAGTCGATGAGCGCGGCGCGCAGAAACCGGGCAAGGAATAATTCTATGGCGCTGATCACCATTTTTACCGCTCCCAAGCCCTTTACCAATGCGCATATCGCGCTTATTCAGCGCAATGCCATTCGTTCCTGGCTGGCACTGCCAGACGTGGATGTGCTGCTGGTGGGGCAGGAAGACGGGCTGGCAGAGTTCGCCGCCGAGATGGGCGTGCGTCACCGGCCAGATGTGGCGCGCAACAGAGAAGGCACGCCGCTGGTCAGCTCTATCTTCGCGCTGGGGCGCGAGGCCGGCGATAGCCCCCTGCTGGCATATGTGAATGCCGATATCATCCTGCTGCCGGACTTTGTGGAGACGGCACGGCAGGTAATGGCGCAGGCGCGTGATTTCCTGCTGGTGGGCCAGCGCTGGGATATGGGGATCACCACCCCGTTGGACCTAACCCCCGGCTGGCAGGCGCAGCTGCTGGACGCGGCGCGGCGTGAAAACCGCCTGCACCCGCGCGGCGGCAGTGATTATTTCCTCTACCCGCGCGGCATGTTCGCGGATATGCCCGCCTTTGCTGTGGGCCGCGCCGGGTGGGATAATTGGATGATTTACGCCGCGCGGCGTGCCGGCGCGGCCACGGTGGACTGCACCGGGGTGATTCATATCATCCACCAGGACCACGATTACAGCCACCTGCCGGACGGGCAGCCGCACTACCGCCTACCCGAGACGTTCGAGAACGTGCGCCTGGCGGGCGGCAAGCTGACCATCTTCAAGCTGGACGATACCAACCGCCGCCTGGTGGACGGCCGTCTGGCGCGCCACCCGCTCACCCGGGCGCGCGCCATGCGCGAGGCGGAGATCTTCCCGCTGGTCACGCTGCGCTCGATGGCGCTGGGCTGGCTGGCCTTTGCCGTGTTCCACCCCAGGAAGGGCTATGCCGCTTTACGAGAAAACCTTAAATCGCGAAGAACACGAAGAAGTCGCGAAGAACGCGAAAACTTGAAATGATTTCTCCTCGTGCTTTTTCGCGTTTTCTTGGCGATCTTTTCCCGAAAAGCACGAGGACGTCGCGCGCTTTCGCGGTTCCCGTATTTTAGGAGCAAACATGCGCATTGGACAGAACCCGGCCAAGTATGTGAAAGAGGTAGCCAGACCCGCGCGGGTGACGGTGGCGGTGCTCAATTACATCCCGTTCCAGAGCGGTTTTTACGCTGAAACGCTGGACGTGCTCAAGGTATGCCTGGGCAGCATTCGCCAGAACACCGGAATGGAATATGACCTGCTGCTGTTTGACAACGGCTCCTGCCCGGAAGTGCAGGCCTGGCTTCTGGAAGAGCACCAGGCCGGGCGCATCCAGTACCTGTTCCTTTCCGAGAAGAACCTGGGCAAGGGCGGCGCGTGGAACATCATCCTCAGCGGCGCGCCGGGTGAGATCATTGCCTACACCGACAGTGATGCCTTCTTTTACCCGGGTTGGTTGCAGCGCTCGCTCGAGCTGCTGGAGACCTACCCCAATGTGGGCATGGTCACCGCGCGGCCGTTTCGCACCAACACGGAATACGTCACCAGCACCGTAGCCTGGGCCGAATCCACGCCCGGGGTAACGCTGGAGCGCGGGCAGTTCATCCCCTGGGAAGTGTTCCTGGAGTTCGACCGCAGCCTGGGGCAGAGCGACGAAGAAATTCGCGCGCATTACGACAGCACCCAGGACATTCGCCTGACCTACAACGGCGTACAGGCCATCGCCGGGGCTAGCCACTGGCAGTTTATGACCCGCAAGGATACGATCGCGCAGTTTTTGCCGTTCTCGATGGACCGCCCGATGGGGCAGGTGAAGCAGCTCGACCAGCGCATGAACGCCGCCGGGCTGCTGCGGCTGATGCCCACCCAGCCGCTGGCGATGAATATGAGCAATACCCTGCGCGGCACGCCGACGCTTTCCACGCCAGCCTCTCCCGCTGGCGGCCGCACCCTGAGACCGTCGAAGGGTGCGGGGAAAAGCTCCGCAAAGGGCATGCGCAGCCGCCTGTTGGATCTGCCCCCGGTGCGCAAGGCGCTGATGGGCTTGTATGACGCCATTTTTCGGTGGTATTATGACCGTTCCTGACCTTCTTGTGTGGAGCCAAATCCTTTCATGACGCAACCCAAACGTGTCTTTATCAGCGCCGATCACGGCCTGGCGATTGTGTACTTTCTGCAAAGTGACGTGGTGCCCACCCTGCTGCAAAACGGGGTGGAAGTGGTGCTGTTGACCGATGACGGCCTGAAAGAGCAGATCACGCGCCGCTTTGGCCAGCCCGGGCTTACGGTGGAAGGCCTGCGCCTCAAGCAGTGCCGCCAGTACGCTGAGCGTCTTGACCCCAGCACGCAGTGGTGGCTCAACTTCCTGCGCCGCGTGGGCGCGTCTGACAAAATTAACCTCGAAGCGCTCACCAGCCATATCCGCCAGGTGGACGCTGAGGCGGTGGGCAAGCGCAAGCTGCTGATGCCATTGATGAAAGGCGTGATCGCCGCCATGCGCCGCTCGAAGGGCGTGCGCCAGGCGGTGGTGCGCCGCCAGGAGCGTTACATTCCCAACCTGTACGGAGACCTGTTCGAGCATTACCGCCCGGACATGGTGATTGCCAGCACGCCCGGCTGGCGCTACGACCGCTACCTGCTGCGCGAGGCCGCGCAGCGCGGCGTGCGCACCGGGGCAGTGGTGGTGGGTTGGGATAACCCGTCCAGCTACAGCCTGCCGGGCGCAAAGGTGGACTGGATCAACTGCTGGTCTGAGGTGCAGAAGCAGGAGCTGGTGGAAGGCGATGACTGGAACCCGGAGCGGGTGCACATCGGCGGCATCCCATCCTACGACGGTTACTTCCGCAAGCAGTGGCTGCTGCCGCGCGACGAGTACTTCCGCATGCACAACCTCGACCCGCAGCGCAAGCTGCTGTCGTATGCGTGTAGTTTTATCACCTTCTCGCCCAACTACCAGAATATTGAAGCGCTGGCAAAGCTGGTAAACAGCGGCAGCCTGGCGCAGCCGTCACAGCTGCTGGTGCGGCTGCATCCCAACCACTTTATGGATGAGCCGCTGTTTGCCGGCGAGCGTGAGCGCGTGTTCCAACTGGCGCGCGAGATGCCCAACGTGCACGTGGTGGAGCCGGTGCCGCTGGGCGGCGAGTTGGGCTATTACAGCGGCGAGGACATGCCCGAAAAGACTTCGATGATGGCGCATTCCGACGTGTTCCTGACGGTCTACTCGACTATGGTGGTAGAGTGCGCCATCCACGACCGGCCGATCGTGGCGGTGTGCATCGACGCGCCTGGGGGCTGGAACCAGCCGGGGCGCTTCTCGCTGGCCCTTTCGGAGATTGGCAATTGGCCCACGCACCGCCGCTTCCGCGATGCCGGAGCAGGGCGCGTGGCGCTGGATGCCGCCGAGCTGGAAGCCGCGGTCAACTTCTACCTGACCAACCCGCAGGCGGATGGCAAAGCGCGCCGCGAATTTATCCAACGCGAATGCACCTACACTGACGGGCTGGCAGGCCAGCGCACCGGGCAGTTCTTTCTGGAAAAGATCATGGAGGCGGGCGCATGAAATTCCTGATCGCGGGTTTTGGCTCGATTGGACGGCGGCATTTCCGCAACCTGCTGGCGCTTGGCGAGCGCGATATTGTGCTCTACCGCACGCGGCGCAGTACGCTGGACGATGCCGAGCTGGAAGGCTACACCGTGGAGACCAACCTGGACGCAGCCCTGGCTCACCGGCCAGACGCGTTGATTGTGGCCAACCCCACCGCGCTGCACCTGGATGTGGCCATCCCCGCGGCGCGCGCCGGCTGCTCGATCCTGATGGAGAAGCCGGTGTCGCACAGCCTGGAGCGCCTGGGTGAGCTGGAATCCGCGCTGGCGGCGGGTGGTGGGCAATTGTTTGTGGGCTTCCAGTTCCGCTTCCACCCCGGTCTGCAGGCAGCGGATACGCTGCTGCGCGAAGGCGCAATTGGTCGCCCGCTGGCTGTGCACGCGCACTGGGGCGAGTACCTGCCCAACTGGCACCCGTGGGAAGATTACCGCCTGAGCTACAGCGCGCGCGGCGATCTGGGCGGCGGCGTGGTGCTGACCCTCAGCCACCCGTTGGATTACCTGCGCTGGCTGCTGGGTGAGGTGGCCGGGCTGTGGGCCTTCGCCGGCCAGTTCAGCGACCTGGAAGTGCAGGTGGACGACCTGGCCGAGATTGGTCTGCGCTTTGCGAATGGCGCGGTAGGCGGGCTGCACCTCAATTATGTGCAGCAGCCGCCCGTCCACCGGCTGGAGATCGCCGGCAGTGCCGGCACGCTCACCTGGGACAACGCCGATGGCGCCGCGCGGCTGTACCGCGCGCAGACTGGCGCGTGGGAAGTCTTTGCGCCCCCACCCGGCTTCGAGCGCAACGACCTGTTTCTGGCCGAGCTGCGCCATTTTATCGAGGTGGCACGCGGCGAGGCCCGGCCGGTTTGCGGCCTGCAAGACGGCGTCCGCGCGCTGGAGCTGGCCCTGGCGGTGCACCAATCGGCACGGGAAGAGCGCCTGATTTCATTCGTAGGGGCGGGTCCCCAACCCGCCCGCTCAGGCGACTACCAGGAATTGCCTCTATAGGCACACAGACTTGCCTGCCTTTCGGAAAGAAAGTGATGCAGCACGCAGTGGAAACACAATCAGCGCAAGACACAGAACAGCAGCCGGGCGGGTGGATCGGCCGCCGGCCGGTGCTGTTTGCGGTGTTGTACTTCACCCTGCTGAGCATATGGATGACCTGGCCGCTGGCGCGCGTGATTGGCGGGCGAATCGCCGGAACGCTGGGGGATAACATCTACTTTGTGTGGATGATCGGCTGGATGCAAAAGGCGCTGTTCCAGATTGGGGCCAACCCGTTCAACGTGTGGTTTCTTAATTACCCCGAAGGCTGGAACATGGCCTACACCGAGATCACCCCGGCGCAGCTTGCGCTGGCGATGCCCTTTAGCCTGGCCGTCGGGCCAACCTTCGGTTATAACGCCGCCATGCTGCTCACTTTCATCCTCTCCGGTCTGACCATGTTCCTGTGGGTGCGCCATCTCACCGGCAGCGCGCTGGCCGGGCTGGTGAGTGGCACGATTTTCGCTTTCCTGCCCTACCGTTTTGCGCATTACCTCATTGGCCACCTTAATTTGGTGGGCACGCAGTGGTTCCCGCTCTATTTCTGGGGCCTGTTCGACCTGCTGGGCGCGCGGCAGTTCCGCTGGAAGCCTGTGCTGCTGGCCGGGCTGGGCCTGGGACTCACCGCACTGACTTCGCAGTATTACGTCTATATGGCGCTGTTCGCCAGCGCGCCGGTTGCGCTTGTGTGGCTGCTGCTGGACCGGGGCCAGGTTCGCCGGCGCGCCTTCTGGCAGGGCGCAGCGGCCGCGGTGCTGGTGGCGCTGCCGCTCCTGGCGCTGGCCGTCGGCCCGTACCTCCTGCTCGACCAGCAAGGCGGTCTGCCCGACCGCGATCTGGGCGTGGTGCGCCCGTATTCCGCCAGCCCGACCGATTTTCTGCTGCCATCCACCGACCATTTCCTGTGGGGGCAGTGGGTGGGTGACACGTTCAACCGCAATATGTGGGTGGAAGGCACGCTGACCATTGGCTTTGTGACCCTGGCGCTGGCCGGTGTGGCGCTGTGGAAGCGCCGCGCCACTGGCGCGCCGCGCCCGCTGGCCTGGGCTCTGCTGGCCGGGGCACTGGTAGGGGTTGTGCTGGCGATGGGTACGGACCTGCACTGGAACGGCGAGATGCTGCCGCCGCTGGCGGTTCCGGCCGGGCTGCAGGGCGTGCTGGGCCGCGCCGAAATCCCGCTGCACCTGCCGGGTTATTATTTATTCCTGCATTTCCCGTTCTACGCCAAGCTGCGCGCATTCATGCGCTTTGGTATCATCGCGCTGGTGCTGCTCGGCGCGCTGGCCGGGCTGGGGGCGGGCTGGCTGCTGCGCCGCGCCGGGCGCCGGCAGGTGGCCGTGGCCACGCTGCTGATTGCCCTGGCCTGCCTGGAGTTCTACCCCGGACCAACCGAGCGTTTCTTCACGGTCCGCGCGCGCCCGGTGGATGCCTGGCTGGCGGCGCAGCCGGGAGATGGGGCCGTGGCGCAGTTCCCGTTTATCGAGTCGGAAGACCAGGAACAGACCTATTACACCCTGGTGCACGGTAAGCCTTTCATCGGCGGATTCTTCAATGCTTTCCCGCCGCCGCAGTATGCGCGCATCCGCCCGGTGCTGGAACATTTCCCTGACGCGCAGAGTGCCGCGCTGCTGAGCGAGCTGGGCGTGGAGTGGGTGCTGGTGGATAGCCGCCGCTACCCCGATCTGCCCGCGCTGCGCGCCACGGCCGAGGGGCTGGGGCTGCGCTTTGTGCAGCAGGTGGGGGATGAGATGGTGTTCGAGGTGACGCGGTGAAGCGCGTGATTGCGGGGGGTGCGATTGCGCTGGCGGCCGTCATCGCCGCGGCCTGCGCGCTGTTCAGTACGCGGCTGGGGCCGGGCGTGGGCGGTGATGCCACGATTTACATTACCTCGGCGCGCAACCTGGTGGCCGGGCACGGCTTTGGGCTGATCGACGCGCGTGGTAACTTCCGGCTGCTGCCCTACTTCGCGCCGCTGTTCCCGCTTGTGTTGAGTGTCTTCGAGCGCCTGGGTTTGGACCTGGCGCAGGCGGCGCGCTGGATGAACGCGCTGCTGTTCGCCGGGCTGGCGGGTGGAGCCGGGCTGGCAGTGCTGCGCCTTGCGCGCCCGGCGGCGCTGGCCGGGCTGGCGGCGCTGCTGCTGGCGCTCTCGCCCATCCTCACCCCCATCTATTCGTGGGCCATGTCGGAACCCCTGGCGCTGTTCCTGGGCTTTGCCGGTCTGTGGCTGGCGCTGGTGGCGGCGCGGGATGCGCGTCGCGAAACGGCCTTTTACGGCTCGGCGCTGCTGGCCGGGCTGAGCTTCCTCACCCGTTACAGCTCGGCGGGGTTTGTAGGCGCGGCGGCGCTGGGGCTGCTGCTGCTGCGCCCCGGCTCGCTGCGCCGCCGGCTGGCGGATGCGCTGCTGTATGGCGCGCTGGCAGCGCTGCCCACCGCCCTGTGGATGGGCTACGTGTACGCGCAAACCGCGACGGTCTCCGCGCGCAGCGTGGAATCAGCGGCGGGCATGGCCAGTCGTTTTGCGGCCTTCTGGCCGCAGTCGGCGAACATGCTGCTGGCCTGGCTGGTGCCATATTCGTGGATGGACGCGCCGGGCTACCCGGAGGTCATCAACCGGCTGCTGCCGCCGGCGCTGGTGCTGGCCGCGGCCGGTTGGAGCGGGCTGATCCTTTCAAGGGCGCGGCGAAGCGGATGGAATGATGCGCGCCTGCGCGCGCTGCTGCTTCTGTGGCTGCTGGTGCTTGTCTACCTGAGCGTGATCCTGCTGGTGTACGTTACTACTTACCCGCCGATCACGATTGATAACCGCATGCTCTCGCCGCTGCACGTGGCGCTGCTGCTGATGCTCCCGCTGCTGGCTGCGCTGACTGCGGAGCGTGCCTCGCGCCGCTGGGCCGCTCTGCTGCTGCTTGCCGGGCTGGCGCTGGGCGCTGCCTGGTTTGGCTGGCGCACGGTGCGCATCGTTCAGATTAACGCCGAAAAGGGTCTGGGCTATTCATCACTGGAGTGGCAGCAGTCGCAGACACGCGCGGCCATGCCCCAGGCCATCCCACCCGGTGCGGCGGTCGTCACCAACGAGCAGACCGCGCTGCTGTACCTGGACCATGTTACGCCCTACCCGCTGATGGAGCCGTACCAGAGCGCGCCTGCGCCGGTATTCACCCGTTATGGAGATGGCGACCTGGCGGCGGATGACGCCCAGCGCCTGTTCCGCGAGGGCAAGGCGGTGCTGGTGCTTTTTGATACGATTGTGCCGCAGATGGAAGGTCTGTACGGCGAGCGCGCCGCCGAGCGCGTGCGCGTTCTGACCGAGAGCCTGGACGTGCTGTACCGCGGCAATGATGGAGCGATTTATGCCTATCCTCAGCCGTGATTGGAATGTATATATCCTCCCCCCAAAACTGTTTTTCGTTTTGGTGGAGTTCGAGGGGCGTGTGCATGAGCGCTGATCGCACCCGCACCTACATGTTCACCGTGCTGCTGATTGTCCTGGCGCTGGCCGGAGCGGCGCTGGCGGCTTTCAGCACGCCCAAGGGACTGGGGCTGGTCAATGATTCGGTGGCCTACATCAATGGGGCGCGCGGGCTGGTGGAAGGCAGCGGTTACGGGCGAATCGCCGGGGATGGGACCATCCGCCCGGTCACGCACTTCCCACCGGGGTTCTCGGTGGTGCTGGCGCTGTTTGGCATGTTCGGCGTGAAGGCCATCCCGGCGGCACGTATTGCCAACCTGGCGCTGTTCGCGGCCAATATCGCCCTGGCGGGGCTGCTGGCGCGACGCGTCACGCGCTCGGGGGCGGCCGGGCTGCTGGCCGCGGCGCTGTTCGCTTTTTCAGACGCGCTGCTGGGTGTACATGCCTTTGTGCTCAGCGAACCGCTGTTCCTGGTGCTGTCCCTGGCCGGGATGCTGGTGCTGGCGCGTTATTTTGACCTGCACATACGCAGCCCGCGCGCGCCGGCTGCCACGCTGGCGCTGGTCGCTGCCGGTGACCTGGCCGGGCTGGCTTACCTGACGCGCTACGTGGGCGTGGCGCTGCTGGCGGCGGCAGTGGCGCTGCTGGCCTTCTCTGGAACATGGAAAGAGCGCCTGCGCCGCGTGGCCATTTTTTTGGGCAGCGCGCTGGTATGGATCCTGGTCTGGACGGTGCGCAACGCCAGCCTGACCGGCAGCGCCACCAACCGCTCGCTGGCGTACCATGCCATCCCGGCGCAGAATATCCGCGAAGGTCTGCGCAACCTGTGGGGCTTCCTGCTGCCGCGTCGCATCCCGGTGTATGATCTGCTGCCCGAAGCGCTGTGGGCCGTGCTGACCGGGCTGCTGCTGGCGGGTTTGGTGGCGGCGCTGATATGGGGGCTGCGCAGACTGTGGCGCGGGCAAACCGGGCAGGCCGGCGCATGGCTGGTTGGGCTGCACCTGGCCGCCTACCTGGCGCTGATC
The DNA here is from genome assembly GCA_039810245.1 of Longilinea sp. Classification (GTDB taxonomy): domain Bacteria; phylum Chloroflexota; class Anaerolineae; order Anaerolineales; family Anaerolineaceae; genus CALDSL01. Next base: position 17,794 of record JBDHWQ010000010.1, read on the forward strand.
GTGTTTTCAATGACCTTTGTGGACGCGTCCACGACCTTCGAAGACCGGATTCTTGCCCCGCTGTTCGCGGATGTGACGATCCTGCTGGCGTGGGGTTTCGCTGGCCTGGCGCGCCGGGCAGGTGGGGCGCTGCGGCCGGCCGTCATCATCCTGGCGCTGCTGTTGGTGCTGACCTTCGCGGATGATGCGCGCAAGGTTGCGCTGGAGCTACGCGTGGACGGGCAGGGGTTCGCCAGTTCGTACTGGACCAATTCGCAAACGATGGACCATACCCGCCGGTTGCCGGACGTGACGATCTACTCTGACCGTATATCGGCGGTCACGCTGCTGGCCGACCGTCAGGCCTACGCGCTCCTCAGCCCGGTGGACCCGGTGACGCGCGAACCGCGCCCGAATTTTGAAAAGACCCAGCGCGATATCCGCGCTGCGCTGCTGGACGGCCGCGCCGTGCTGGTGGTGTTCGCCATCGACGAGCTGGAAGGCCAGCAGTGGTTCCGCGATCTGACCGGCGGCGTGCCGCTGGTGGCGCGCTACCCGGATGGAGCCATCTACGGCAGAGTGCAAAAGTAAATTCGCGCAGGCGGGCCGGGTTGTATTACAATACAGCCTGCCACGCGGCGTTCCCGATGCAGGCAAGTTCATAACCAATGGCAGGAAAGCATGAGCGATATATTTGACAAGTTCAACATGAAGGGCCAGGTGGCCGTTGTCACCGGCGGGGCCGGGCTGCTGGGCAAGCAGTTTTGCCGCACCCTGGCGCAGGCCAACGCCGCCGTGGTGGTGGCGGATATGAACGCCAGCGTGGCGGGCAGCGTGGCCGCCGAGCTGCGTGACAGCGGGTACAGCGCGCTAGGCGTGGGCGTCGATGTCACCGACCCGGCATCTGTAAAAGGCATGGTGGATCAGGCGCTGGAAGCCTTTGGGCGGCTGGACGTGCTGGTATGCAGCGCGGCCATGGACCCAAAGTTCGACAGCAGCCAGGCCGGGCAGCACGCCAGCAACTTTGAGAATTACCCGCTGGAAGCCTGGCGGCAGGCGCTGGATGTTAACCTGACCGGGCTGTTCCTGTGCGCTCAGGCGGCGGTAAAGCCGATGATCGCTCAGGAGCATGGCGTGATCATCAATATCTGCTCCACCTATGGGCTGGTAGGCCCCGACCAGCGCATTTACGAGCGTCCCGGGCAGCCGCGCCAGTTCAAGCCCGCCTTTTATTCGGTGACCAAGGCCGGCGTGCTGGGCCTGACGCACTACCTGGCCACGTATTACGCCGGGCAGAACATTCGCGCTAACGCGCTCACCCCTGGCGGGGTGTTCAACAACCACGATGAGACCTTTGTCAAGAACTATTCCTCCCGCGCGGTAATGGGGCGCATGGCGCACATTGACGAAATGAACGGCGCACTGCTGTACCTGGCGTCAGATGCCTCCACCTATATGACCGGGGCTAACCTGGTGGTCGACGGGGGCTGGACCGCATGGTAAAGCCGGACATCCTGGCGATCGTTCCAGCGCGCGGCGGCTCGAAGGGCATCCCGCGCAAGAACATCCGCGAGTTCGCCGGCTACCCGCTGATCGCGTACAGCATCGCAGCCGGGTTGAAGGCGGAAAGCGTCACGCGCGTGATCGTCTCGACCGACGATGAAGAAATCGCGGCGGTGGCGCGCGCGTGGGGCGCGGAAGTGCCCTTCCTGCGGCCGGATGCGCTGGCGCAGGACAGCACGCTGGACCTGCCGGTATTTGAGCACGCGCTGCGCTGGCTGGACGAGCACGAAGGCTACCGCCCTGATGTGGTGTTGCAACTGCGCCCTACTTCTCCCATCCGCCCGCCGCGCATGGTGGACGATGCCGTGCGCCTGCTGCTGGAGCACCGCGAGGCTGATTCGGTGCGCGGCGTGGTGCCGGCAGGCCAGAACCCGCATAAGATGTGGAAGATTGACCCGGCCGCCGGGCAGATGCGCAACCTGATCGACGTGCCGGGCATCCCCGAGCCGTACAACGCGCCGCGCCAGGAGCTGCCAGCGGTATACTGGCAGACCGGGCATATCGACGCCATCCGCCCGCGCGCCATCCTGGAGCAAAACTCGATGAGCGGCCGGGTGATCCTGCCGCTGATGATTGACCCGCGCTACACAGTCGATATTGATAACCTGTGGGATTGGGCGCGCTATGAGTGGCTGGTGTGGCATGGCGGGTTGGAGATGATCACGCCGGGGCGCTCGCGCCGGCCATACCCGGAGGATGCGCGCCTGGTGGTGTTTGACTTTGACGGCGTGCTTACCGACAACCGCGTATGGACAGATGCCAGCGGTAACGAGCTGGTTGCCTCCAACCGCTCGGACAGCCACGGCATGAGCCTGCTGCGCCAGGCGGAGATGGACACGCTGGTGATCTCACGCGAGGCCAATCCGGTAGTCACCGCGCGCTGCAACAAGATTAAAACACCGGTGGTGCAGGGCGTGCTGGAAAAAGGCGCGGCGCTGCAGCAGGCGGTGCAGGAGCGTGGGCTGGATATGCGTCAGGTGATTTACGTGGGCAATGATATTATCGACCTGCCGTGCTTTGCACTGGCAGGCTGGGCGGTGGCGGTAGCTGACGCCGAACCCGAAGTGCTGCGCGCGGCAGATTTTGTGCTGTCGCGGCGCGGCGGTCATGGCGCGGTGCGCGAGCTGTGCGACATGATCCTGAGCAAGCAACGATAAAGGAGCAGTAAAATGACGAGAGCAATCAATATTGGCGGCCGCGGGATTGGCGATGGGCACCCTACCTACGTGGTGGCGGAAATTGGCATCAACCATAACGGCGATCTGGAAACGGCCAAGCGCATGGTCAAAGCCGCGCACGAAGCCGGTGTGGATGCGGTGAAGTTTCAGAAGCGCACCCCCGAGCTGTGCGTGCCGCCCGAGCAGCGCGGCCAGATGCGTGAGACCCCCTGGGGCTACATTACCTACCTGGAATACCGCTATAAGGTGGAGTTTGGCGAGCAGGAATACGCCGAAATTAACCGCTACTGTAAGGAACTGGGCATGCCCTGGTTTGCTTCAGTGTGGGACGAGCCGTCGGTGGACTTTATGGAGCAGTTCAACCCGATCTGCTACAAGATCCCGTCCGCCTCGCTGACCGACCACCCGCTGCTGCGCAAGCTGGTTTCCACCGGACGGCCGATGATCCTCTCCACCGGCATGTCCACCATGGACGAAATCCGCGCTTCGGTGGGCCTGCTGGGGACCGAGCGCCTGTGCATCACCCACGCCACCAGCACCTACCCGTGCGACCCGGAAGAGCTAAACCTGCGCATGATCCCCACGCTGCGCGAGGCGTTCCCGTGCCCGGTGGGCTACTCCGGCCATGAGGTCGGGCTGATTCCCTCGGTAGTGGCGGTCTCGCTGGGCGCGTGCATGGTAGAGCGCCATATCACCCTCGACCGGGCGATGTGGGGCAGCGACCAGGCGGCTTCGGTGGAGCCGGGCGGTTTTGAGCGTCTTGTGCACTACATCCGCGTGACAGAATCCTCTCTGGGCGACGGCGTGAAGAAGGTTTACGAGAGCGAGCTTTCCTCACTCAAGAAGCTGCGCCGCGTGCAGCAGGTGAAAGAAGAGTAACCCGGGCGCTATGTCTGTAACCAGGCAGCCGGGCGCGCTGCGCGCAGTTCCGGCCTATCCGATCCTCCTGGCGGCGTACCCGCCACTGGCGCTGCTGGCTTCCAACCTGGGGCAGGTGGCGCCTGTGACCGCGGCGCGCTCGCTGCTGGCCTCGCTGCTGGTGGGCGCGCTGGTCTACGGGCTGCTGCGGCTGGCGCTCAAGAGTTGGCAGCGCGCCGCGCCCGTGGCGGCGTTTGTGCTGGTGATGTTCTTCACCTACGGCCATGTTTACGGGTTGGTGGAACCGTTACAGGCGGGCGGCGTGGCCGTAGGCCGCCACCGCTACCTGGCTCCGCTGTGGGCCGCGCTGACAGCCGGGGGCGCCTGGCTGCTGCTGCGGCGCAAGAGTACCCCGGCCGGGCTGCAGCGCATCCTCACTACGGCGGTTTCGGTGCTGCTGATCCTGGCGGTAGGGCAGGCGGCATATGCCCAGGCGCGCAGCAGCATCCGCGTGCGCCAGCGCGGAACATCCGCGGCCAGCCAGGCGGCGGTGCAGGCCGGTGGTGGCGTAACTCAGCCACGCCGCCCGGACGTATACTGGATCATCCTGGACGGCTACGCGCGCAGCGATGCGTTGCTGGAAGATTTTGGCTTTGATAACCGTCCGTTCCTGAACGATCTGCGCGAAATGGGGTTTGTGATCCCCGACTGCACGCTGAGCAACTACACTTTCACCGCGTTGTCGGTATCCTCGACGCTGCACATGGATTATGTCGAGAACTACACCCCCTTCGTGGCTCAGGGCGATAAGACCGTGGACTGGCTCACCTACCAGGATTATCTGGCGCACAACCCGGTGCGCGATCGTTTTGAGACGTTGGGGTATAAGACGGTCACGTTTGAGACCGGCTACTGGTGGGCGGATATCAGCGACACAGATTATTTTATCGTCGCCAATGACAACCCGATGGGGCAGGCCGGCAGCGCGGCCGAGATCAGCGATTTCGAGGAAATGTTCATTCGCACCACCGGGCTGCGCCCGGTGGAAGAGATGACCCAGGGGCTGCGCAAGCGGCTGGCTCCGCAGGTGCTCACCGGGTTTGAGCGCCGCTATCTCACCGTGCGCTTTATGCTTGACCAGCTTGGCCGCGTGCCGGAAACCATCCGCGAGCCCAAGTTTGTGATGGCGCACATCATGGCCCCGCACGATCCTTACGTTTTCGATGCGGATGGCAATTTTGTGCAAATCCTCAACCAGTTCGACGGCTATACCAACGAGGTGCGCTACATCAACGGGCGCGTGCTGGAGATTGTGCGCGAAATCCTGGCCAATTCAGACACGCCGCCGGTGATCGTCATCCAGGGCGATCACGGCTGGGAGATGCATAACCGCACCAAAAATCTCAATGCGTACTATCTGCCGGGGGATGGTGCAAGGAAGATCTACCCCACCATTACCCCGGTCAATACCTTCCGCGTGATCCTGGATACCTACTTCGGCGGGCAGTATGGGCTGATTGAAGATAAGAGCCTGTATTCTGAGCCGGGTGACATCTACAACTTCCAGCCGGTGGCGCCAAGCTGCGCCAGCGCGCCATGAGTAGAGAGCGGAGCGCATGAACCCCGGCAATTTCTTCCAACGAGCCAAAAACCGCCTGCGGCGCGAATGGCTGCAGCGGCGTAATAACCGCCGCATCACAACCATCAACCGCGCCGTGGAGCAGGCTGCTCCGCGTGGGGCGGGTGCGCGCCCGGTGGTCTTCTTCAATGCGTCCACCCGGCTCACCGGAGTCAGCCTTAATGCCGCCTATTCGCAGATCGCGGGTTGGGCGGTGCGCATGGCCGGCGCGCCGGTAATCCGCGTGGCGTGCGGCAGCGGCATGAGCCGCTGCGTGCTGGGAACCGACCGCGATCATTATTCGCAGCCGCCGCCGTGCGCGCCGTGCGTGGCGCAGTCGCGCGCGCTGTACGCCGGGCAAGATGTTCGCTGGCTGCGCTACGCGCCTGACCCGGCCGTAGAGCGGGAAATCGCAACGTTGGACCTGGAAGGGTTGATGCAGTACACGCATGCGGGTGTGCCGCTGGGGGCGATCATCCTTCCTGGCTACCGCTGGGTGCTGCGCCGCCATCACGTGGCGGATGATGAGGCTAACCGCTTCCTGTTCCGGCAGTACATCCTTTCAGCGTGGGGCATTTATGGCCAGTTTACCGCGCTGTTGGACGAGACCCATCCCCAGGCGCTGGTGGTGTTCAACGGCCAGTTCTACCCCGAAGCAACCGCGCGCTACGCCGCGCAGGAACGCGGGGTGCGCGTGGTGAGCCACGAGGTCGGGCTGATGCCCTTCAGTGGCTACTTCACCACCGGGGAGGCCACCGCCTACCCGATTGACATTCCCGTGGATTTCGAATTGAGCCAGGATCAGGCCGCGCGGCTGGACGCCTACCTGGAAAAGCGCATGCAGGGCAATTTCAGCATGGCCGGCATCCGCTTCTGGCCGGAAATGCGCCCGTTGAGTGAGGAGTTTTGGGCGCGGGTGGCGAATTTCCGCCAGATCGTACCGGTGTTCACCAATGTGGTGTTTGACACCAGCCAGGGCCACGCCAATACGCTCTACCCGCACATGTTCGCATGGCTGGATGAAATCCTGGAGGTGGTACGCGCGCACCCCGAGGCCTTATTCGTGCTGCGCGCCCACCCGGACGAAGCCCGGCCGGGAAAAGAGAGCCGCGAGAGCGTGGCGGACTGGGCGCGGGAGCGCGGGATCGCGGCGCTACCCAACCTGCTGTTCGTGGGCGCGGGCGAGTATTTCAGCTCGTACGAGCTGATCCAGAAATCCCACTTCGTGATGATCTACAACTCCACCATCGGGCTGGAGGCCGCGCTGCTGGGCGCGCCGGTGCTCAGCGCGGGGCGGGCGCGTTTTACCCAGCTTCCCACCGTGTTCTTCCCGTCCAACGCGGCCGAGTACCGCGTCACGCTGGAGCGCTTTTTGAGCCAGCCGGTGACCGCGCCGCCCGAGTTCCGCCGTAACGCGCGGCGCTTCCTGTATTACCAGTTGTTCCGCACCTCGCTGCCGTTTGGCGACTTTCTGCAGGAAGATGGCGTGTGGCGCGGCTACGTGGCATTCCGGCCCCTGCGCCCGCAGCGCCTGCGCGCGGAAAGCTCGCTCACGCTGCGCGCCGTGGTGGATGGAATCCTGCATGACGGCGACTTTTTGCTGCCCGAATGAAACCACCCTGCTCGATCGTCATCCGCGCGTATAACGAAGAGCGCCACATTGGCCGCCTGTTGGAAGGCATCGCCCAGCAGACGCTGCAGGGCGCGCAGGTGATCCTGGTCGATTCCGGATCCACCGACGCGACTGTGGCCATCGCCGAGCGCCACGGCGCGGAAGTGGTGCGTTTGCGCCCAGACGATTTCACTTTTGGCCATTCGCTCAACCTGGGGCTGGCGCACACAGCCGCCGACCTGGTGGTAATCGCCAGCGCGCACGTTTATCCGGTATACCCGGACTGGCTGGAGCAGTTGCTGGAACCGTTCCGCTCGCCGCAGGTGGCGCTGGTATACGGCAAACAGCGCGGCATGGAAACCACGCATTTCAGCGAGCATATGATCTTCCAGCACTGGTTCCCGGACGCGTCCGTGGCGCGCCAGGGTCACCCGTTCTGCAACAATGCCAATGCCGCCATCCGACGCGCGCTGTGGGAGCAGCACCTCTACGACGAAAGCCTGCCCGCGCTGGAAGACCTGGCCTGGGCGCGCTGGGCATTCGACCGCGGCGGGGCCATCAGTTACAGCGCCGAAGCCGAGGTGATCCACGTGCATAATGAGACCTGGAAGGGCGTGCATAACCGCTACCGGCGCGAAGGCATGGCGTTCCACCGCATCTACCCGCAGGCCAAATTTGGTCTGCGCGACCTGGTGCGGCTGTTTACCACCAACACTTCCAGCGACCTGCGCGCCGCGGCGCGCCAGGGAAGTCTGGGCGCGGCCTGGCGCGGCATCCTGCGCTTCCGCTGGGCGCAGTTCTCCGGCACCTACCAGGGCTACCGCCAGGCCGGCCCGCTGACCGAACAGCTCAAGCAGGCGTTTTACTACCCGCGTGGTTTGCCCACAGACGAGAGCGAGCGCCGTGGGGTGAAGCCCATCCGCTACGGCGACTAGATTCGGGCGGCGCGCAAGCGTACAATAGCGTCACTGGCGGTTTATGCTAGAAGCCGGGAGGAACGCCATGACGGATGCCAATGCCTGGGGACGGGCGGAGCAGTACGAGCGCTATATGGGCCGCTGGAGCCGCAAGCTGGCCCCGCTGTTTCTGCAATGGATGGACTGCCAGCCGGGCCTGCGCTGGCTGGACGTGGGCTGTGGCACCGGCGCGTTGAGCGCGGCCATCCTTGAACGCTGCGCGCCGCGCTCGGTCACCGGCGTGGAGCCCGCGGACGGCTTTTTGCGCGTGGCGCGCAGCGCGCTGGGTGAGCGTGTCACGCTGCTGCCGGGCAGCGCCACCAGTATACCGCTGCCGGATGGCGCGGTAGACGCGGTTGTGTCCTCGCTGGTGCTCAATTTTGTTGATGACCAACCGGCGGCGCGGGCGGAAATGGCGCGCGTTGCAGGCGCGGGTGGTACGCTGGGCGTGATGGTGTGGGATTACAGCGGGAAAATGGAGTTCATCCAGTACTTTTGGCGCGCTGCCGCGCAGGTAGACCCGCAAGCCGTCGCGCTGGACGAAGGGGCACGTTTCCCGATCTGCCATGCGGACGCGTTGCACGAATTCTTTACCGGCGCGGGTTTCCGCGAGGTGCGGGTGACCGGGCTGGAGATCGAGACCGTTTTCACGGACTTCGACGATTACTGGGGGCCTTTTTTGGGCGGGCAGGGCGTGTGCCCGGCGTACCTGATGGGCCTGGACGCCGATACGCGCGAGGCGCTGCGCCGCAGCGTGCAGGCCATGCTGCCGGCACAGCCGGATGGCTCGATCCGGCTGGTGGCGCGCGCCTGGGCTGCCCACGCGCAAGTGCCCTGAGCGCCGTAAACTGCAGCCGCCCCCAGGCGCGTGATATAATTGCAGGCGCATCATGGCCCGCCAGTATTTCCCCAACACGCAGCACAGCACTCCGTCGCCCACCTGGCGGCGTGCGCTTGCATTTCTCGATACCCGCCGCGGCGCGCTGCTGGCGCTGCTGGCGATCTATGCCTTGGGCGTGGGGTTGACCCTGTGGCTGGTGACCGGCAGCGTCTACGGCCCGGTACATTTTGACGATGAGATCCGCTACTGGCAGACTGCTGAGGATATCTCGAAGGGAACATTTCGCATCGCGAGCGACCATCATTCCCCGCCGCTGTATCCACTGGCGCTGCAGCCGGCTTTCAGGTGGTTTAACCCGCAGCGCGTGTATGATGCGGCCAAAGGGATCAATGTACTGCTGCTTACCAGCGTAGTGTTTCCGGCTTTTTTTATTCTGCGCAAATTTGCCGGCCGGAGCTTGAGTCTTTTGGGCGCGGCCCTGGTACTGCTTTTTCCCACGCAGGTGGTGATGCCGCGCTCGATGCTCAGCGAGCACCTGTTCTACCCGCTGTTCCTGTGGACGGCGTGCCTGGCATTCCGGAATTTCTCCACAGACGATGGAAAATGGCGGGTGTTCGAAAATGCAGCATTTGGCGCGCTTTGTGGCGCGCTGGTGCTAACGCGCTATATCGGCCTGGTCATCGTGCCGGGGCTGTTCCTGATCTGGTGGCTCAAACCGTTGGCGGGTGAGCGCGGTCCGCTGTTGATTTCGAGGAAAAAATTGCTGGCAGCACTGGTGGTCTTCCTGCCGTTTGCGCTGGTAATGGCGGCCTGGGTGCTGCCGGGGTTGCAGGAAGGCGTGCCGCTCAAGGAATTATTGGGCTTTGGCATTGCCGATGACCCTAACCCGGCACAGTTGGGCCGGCGGCGTTTTGTGATGTGGGCGCTGTACTACCTGTGCTACACCGTGCTGCTGGCAGCGCCATTCCTGGGCGTATTGAGCGCGAGCGTATTTCAGGTACGCTGGAAGGAATGGCGCAGCCCGCTGGTGCGCTGGCTGGTTGCGACCGCGATTCTGTGTTTCCTGCTGCTGCTGGCATGCACGCGGCACTCGTGGCGTGCGGCGTACAACTACCCTAACGCGCTCAAGATCCAGGGGCGCTATATCCTGTATTTTGTCCCCCTTTTCTGGATCGCGGCGTTTGCGCTGATGAGGGCAGTTCCCTGGAAAACGCCACGCTGGTCCGCAACCGCCTTAGCCTGGCTGCTGTCATTTGAAGCCGTAGCATTTTCCTTTTGGATGATTTTCCGTGGGATGATTTACCGGCACCGGCCTCTGCCGGTTTCTGAGAACTCCCCGGATGGAATGTTTGTGAATACGATCGGCATGCAATTCTTAGCGTTCATCGCGGTTATCTTGCTCGCCAGCCTGTTAATTATTGGCAGAAAGTCCAACATGCTGCTGGCAGCAGTATTGCTCCTCTTGCCGGTCTTTTACATTTATGGAAATTATCAGCTATATACGCGATTTTTAAAGCGGGGACAGATTCATAATTTCCAGGCTTACCAGCTAATCCATGTTCTTGATGAACGGTATCCAGAGAATGACACGCTCTTACGAAAACCTGTGCGCTTTGTGGTCAGTGAAAAGATTGGTTACATGGAATGCCGGGCCTGGGAATGGACGCTGCGCACGCACGGTTTTCAGGATGTCCAGTGTGAAGATGGTGCTGAGCACGGCGAAGGGGACCAAACTGTGTTTGTGGCGCGGGTAGGAATGGACTCGTACATCCTGTCAAACATGGGCAATGCACCGGCGCCGGATGCAGCGCTCGCGACGTTTGTATTTGATGGAGAAACCTTTGTTATCCAGAAATAATTACGATGCGCAACACCAGGGCGCGCGCCTGAGTTTTCGCCGTGTCTGGGATGTGTTGGACACCCGGGGCGGGGCCGGGCTGGCACTGGCAGCATTGTATCTGGTGGGCGTAGCCTTGACTCTGCGATTTGTGACCGGCAGCGCCTACGGGCCAATCCACTTTAATGATGAAATTCGATACTGGAATACGCTTCAGGCGTTGTACCGTGGCACGTTTACCGTGACCAGCTTCCACCATTCGCCGCCGCTGTATCCGACCACTCTGCTGCCCCTTACACTGCTGCCGGGCTCCCAGTTATACACGGGCGTGAAGGCACTCAATGCGCTGGTCTTCACCAGCGCCGTGTTCCCTTTCTACCTGCTGCTGCGCGCCTTTGCCGGCCGGCGGTTAAGCCTGCTGGTATCGGCGGTTTTCCTGCTGCTGCCGTCGCAGTTGGTGGTGCCGCGCCTGGTGATGAGCGAGAACTTGTTTTACCCCCTGTTTTTGTGGGCGGTACTACTGGCCTTCACGCACCGCTGGAAGTTGGGTCAAAGCCTGGCTCTAGGGGTTCTGATGGGGTTGATGGTACTCACGCGTTATCTCGGCCTGCCGGTAGTGTTTGCGCTATTAGCGGCGTGGTGGCTTAAGCCGCTGGGCGAAGAGCGGTTGCCGATGCTGCTTTCACGCCGGAAGCTGCTGCACCTGGCGCTCGTGGTGGCGCCGTTCGTCGCCATCCTGGGGGCGTGGGTGCTGTTGGGCATGCGCGAGGGTGTGCCGGTGAAGGAAATGCTGGGGTTTGGCGTGGCCAGCAACCCGGACCCTGCGCAGCTCGGCCGGCGGCGGTTGGTGATGTGGGCCGCGTTTTACCTGTCGTATACCACGCTGATGCTGGCACCCTACCTGGGTGTGCTGGCGGCGGCGCTGGTACAGATGCGCCGCAAGGATTGGAACAACAGCTTCACGCGCTGGCTGGCTAGCGTGGCGCTGGTGACTGCCAGCTTTCTGGTCACCGCCACGCGACATTCGTGGCGCGCGCGCTATAACTTCCCCGAGCCGGATACCATCCAGGGACGCTATATTTTTTACCTGGCTCCGCTGTTCCTGATTACGGCGATCGCTGCGCTAAAAATGGTCAAGTTCGAGCGCCTGTCGCGCAGCGCGTATGCGCTGCTGGTGGTGGTGGCCGGCGAAGCCGCCGCCGGCGCGTATCTGATCATCTTTCATGGTGCGGTGTTCCTGGGCCGGCCGGTGCGCATGAGCCTGAATTCGCCCGACGGCTATCTGTTCCAGAGCCTGGGGGCGGGTTATGTGCTGACGGCGCTCCTGCTGCTGGCCTTCGGCGCCTACCTCGCGCCGCGTCGCAAGCGACTTATCATGCTGGGGCTGCCGCTGGCGCTGGCGGCTATCTGGCTGGCCGGTGACCTGCGCCTGTACCAGAGCATCCTCAAACCGCTGCAGGAGCCGAATTACCCGGTCAGCCGTTTGATCGCGTTGATGGATGCAACCTATGGCGACTCACAACAGTTGCGCGCCGAGCCGGTGCATCTGCTGGTGCCCTATCGCATGAACGAAGAATACTGTCGCATCTGGCTGGCGACCTTCCGTTTCAATGGCTTTCGCGACGTAAAATGCACGCGTGGCAAACCCGAAGATTCATACGACCGGCAAATCCTGTTCGTGCGCGCGCGCGGCGACGAGTTCTCGATCAGCATGATTTCCCGGCAGGAATATATACCTCGCCGGTCCAACCAGTACACGTTCAACGGCAAATATTACCTGCTGGATTATGCAGATCATTAAGCGCGCCGGGTCAGGCAGGGTGGTCGTCGTTGCGGGGCCGGAACAGTGTTTTGAGGCTGCCGGAGCCGTATTTCAACTCGGTAACGATGCTCAGGCTGATCTCGGTCACGATCCACACCAGGCGGCTGAGCGCGGCGTACACCGCGGCTTCAGGGGCCTGGATGGATGCCGACAGGATGGCGGTGATGACCGCCTCGCGGATGCCGATGCCGCTGGGGGCAAAGATGGTGACGTAGCCCAGCGCCCAGCCGATGGCGAATCCACCGGTGGAAAGCGCGGCCGTATCGGCGTTTATGCTGCGCGCGGGCAGCAGCGCGAAAAAGCTCAGGCCGATGAACAGCCACACTGCTGCCTGCACCGCAATCTGGCGCAGGATGGCGCCCGGACCGGCCGCGCGGCGCAGCACATAGCGCGCGATGAGCGTGTTACCCACCACCCACAGCATGGCGCAGGCCAGCGGCAGCAGCAGTTGCAGCACACCGGCCGGCAGGCGCAGCAGCGCCAGGAAGGTAGGGCTGGCCAGGCATACTACCCCGCCAAACAGAAACGCCGACGACACCAGCCAGATATTTTCGACGATCATCGACTGCGTGGCCTGGCGGTTGTCTAACCCATTGAGGCGGTAAACGCCAAAACGCCCGACGAAATGCCACACCCCGCCCGGCAAATATTTGGAGAGCTGAATGGTGGAATACAGGTGCAGCATCTTGCCGTAACCGGGCTTCCACACGTCGCTGATCACCGACTGGCGGCTCATTTCGGCCAGAAACAGCTTCCCCACCACCAGGAGCGCCGCGGAAAGCAGGAACTGCAGCGGCGCAACGCTGCGGATGATGGCCAGGTTGGCCTGGTAGTTGCGGGCAAAGTAATACACCACCCCGGCAACGATGGCGATGGTCCACAGCCACTTGAGAGCGGTCAGCCAGCGCTTGTTTTTCAAACCAGCAGCTTTTCTACGCAGTCGAACTGGCGGCGCGAGAGCGCCTGCACTGCCGGCAGTTTTTCGGCAAGCTGCGCGCGCACGGCAGGTGCGTTTTGCAGCAGCTCGCGCGCCAGCACAGCCAGGTCGGCGCGCGGGTCGTCGAATTCGGCGGCGTAGCGCTGCATGTCGAAATCGGCCAGCGTCTCGGTATATTTGTGGCTCCAGCCAATCACCAGGGTGGGGATGCACAATGACAGGCCGGACACCATCGCGTGGAATCGCGAAGTAATCATCAGGTCGCCAAAAGCCATCAGCCGGCGCAGCGTGGCGGTGTTCACGTCCCAGGTGACCCAGTGCGTGCGGTCAAACTGTTCCGGCAGGAAGGTGGTGAGGGCGCGCTGCTTGAGCAGGTCGAGCACGAAGATATCGTTGTTGCGCGGTTTGGCGCTGCCCTCGCGCGTGGAATTGGCCAGGAACAGGAAATGCGTGTGGCCATCGTCCAGGACGGTCACCAGCCGCAGCAGCTCGGCCACATGATCCTTGCCTTTTTTCGCAGCCTTTTCCCACACCAGCGAGCTGGGCGAAAGTACGATGACACGCCGGCCCTGCGCCTTGACGTGCTCCAGCTCGGACAGCATTTCCTGCACCAGGTCTTCGTTTTCGCTCGATAGGCTGAAGCGTGGCTCGTATAGAAAGGCGATATCCGCGACGCGGGTCACGTTGGGCAGCCGCAGCCCGGCCAGGTTTTGCGCGGTGATTTCGCCGCGGGCGAAGACCTGGCGGCAGCGCGGCAAAAAGAGACGCGCCGCGGCGCGGTTGAGCGGGTTGCGGAATGGTCCCAACGCCTGCGCCAGCTTGACCACCGGGATGCGCAGCAGCATGGCCGGCCAGATGGTGAGAATGTTGAATGGCAGGAAGACCTCGCGCCCGTCCACAAAGGAGATGCCGCCGATGTCCAGCAGCACATCGCAGCGGCGCAGCGCGCGCGCCACATTCGTCAGCAGCGCGCCAGGTGCGCGGATGCCCACCAGCCGCAGCAGCCAGATGAGCACGGCGAAAGGAAAGAGGCGCAGCACCAGGGTGGCCGGTTTGGCGCTCACCACCTGGATGGCCCGGTCCTGGATGAGCTGGCGATCTTTTTTGGGCGAGTAAGAAAAGACCACGAACTGCGCGCCGGGGTAAGCATCGCGCAGCAGGCCGGTGGTGGTGACCAGCATAGACTCCGCGCCGCGATTGCCCCAGATGGTGCCGCCGATGATGCCAATCACAGGGGGACGGTTCATCTCAGAAGCTTTCCAGGAACTTGATGAAGTACAGATACAGCTTGATGGCCGGGCGCGGCAGCGAGAAAATCAGTTTGCGGCCGCCGGCGGTGCGCGACAGGCGCTCGTTGAACAGCTCCAGCGCGGCAACGATGAAATGGTTGAGGCGCACTTTCTCATGCACCGAGTCTTTGATGCGCTCGTTGGCGATTCTGCCCAGCCGGGCGCGGGCGCTGATGTTGTAATGCGTGGGCATGTTGCGCGCCTGGCCGTTGCAGATCTCTTCGATCGGCTCTTCCTGCCCCTGCAGCACGCCAGAGGCAAAGGCCTCCGCCACCACGCGCGCGCCCACCTCGCTGCGGGCGATCAACGCGGTGTGTTTGATGGGGTTATCCTTCATGCGCAACGACCAGATATCCCCGGCGGAGATATCACTGTAATAGCCCGTGTGGTCAAAGCAGTGGTGGCACTTGCGCTGCGCGCAGAAGAACAGGTTTTGATAGTCGGAGAAGTAAGAGAACGGGCGGGTGATGACTTCGCCGCCCGCGTAGGTGGCCTGCAGCTCGCCGCGCCAGTGGCCGGCGCGGTAGCGGTAATCCACCAGGGATTTGCCGTCCGGGCGCAGCCTTTCCACGATGCGGTCGGTGAGGTACGGCTCGCTGTTGTGCCCGCAGAATGGTGTGATGATGAGGAAAACCTTTTCCTCCAGCGCGGGGTCTTTGCGCATGGCATTGCGAAGGATCAGCGTATCGCACGGCAGAGCCACCACCGCCAGCCGGCCGGAAAATTCGCGGATGAGGGGTAAGGCCTGGCTGCTGAAATACACGGCGCTGTACTTGCTGCCCTGCGCGCTTTTCAGTTGCTCCAGGGTGGCGGCGATGAAAAACTCGGGGCGCAGTTTTCCCTCTTCATTGATGGCGGTGCGGCATACCAGCGCGCCGCCCACCCGCCCCGTGACCAGCAGGTGCGCCAGGATGGCAGTGATGCTGCCACCCGAGGCGGCTTTTTCACGGATAGCCGGGTCGCTGGCGTAGCTCAAATAGCTGTGCCGGAAGCTGCCGACGTATTTTTGCACCTGTTCGGGGGTAAACTGCTTGCGCAGCAGGCGCGCGAACAGGCGGTTAAGCGACTTCTTTGGCATAAACCATCTCATTTTTGATCAGCGTGGAGCCGAGGAACTCGGCATCCCCGTCGCGGATGCGGGCTTCGTCGCGCAGGCGCAGCATAATTTCTTCCATCGTGCGCCGGTTGGCCCGGACTGCATCACCCAGCAGCCCCAGCATCACCAACAGCAGGCTGAACACCAGCAGCGTGCCGCCGATGGTGATGGACTGGATATGGCGGCCCACGCCGGTATCGCCGATCAGATAGAAGTACAGGAAGCGCAGGATCAAGAACAGGCCGGCCAGCCCAAAGGGGATGCCCAGGCGCAGAAAGGTTTGCAGCGGCTTGTAGAGCACATAGGAGCGGATGATCACCCCGCCCTGACGCCACATGAAGTTGAGAATGCCGCGGTGCAGCCGCGACGGGCGGTAGCTGGGGTTGGTATCGATCACCAGGTGCTGGATGTTCATGCGCGCTTGCCCGGCCAGGATCAGCGTTTCGAGGGTGTAGGAGTACGAGTTATATACCTGGGTGCGCAGCGCGGCGTAGCGCGAGAAAGCGCGGAAACCGCTGACGCTGTCGGGCGCGTCGGTTTGCGACAGGCGGCGGATCACCCAGCTCCCCAGTTCTTCCAGGCGGCGTTTGAGCGGCGAGAAATGCTGGTTCTTGCCCGGCTGGCGGTCGCCGATGACCATATCGGCTTCACCCGCGACGATTGGCGCGACCATTTCGGCGATGTAGCGACCCGGGTATTGGTTGTCGGCGTCGGTGTTGACGATCACATCCGCGCCCAGGGCCAGCGCCGCCTGCAGGCCGGATAGAAAGGCGTTGGCAAGCCCGCGGTTGCGGCGGTGGCGCAGCACATAATGCGCGCCATTCTCCAGCGCCACGCGCTCCGTGTCGTCGCTGGAGCCGTCGTTGACCACCAGCACCAGGATGCGGTCTACGCCGGGCACTTCGCGTGGCAGGTCGGCCAGGGTTTTGGCCAGCACCTGCGCCTCGTTGTAGCACGGGATCTGGATCACCAGTGTCACCGGGCGGGGAGTGGGAGCGTTGAAGGAATAAGTTGGCGACTGTATCATGAATGGATAAACTTTCGTATCCGAGTTCGACGGGCTAATTTTACCAGTATTCGTAATGGGTTAGCGTGCATGTTCCGCTTTTGCTATTATCTTACCTCCAGGAGTGATAGATCGCTTTGTGGGAAGATGGAGCCTGCTTGCTGTTGCTCTTCTAGCAGGCCTATTCGCCTCTCAACCGGTCTACGCCTGGTATAAGGCGAAAATCTTTTACGGTTCATGATATACTCAAGCCCACATCCCTGAGGAGATTCGCATGCAGCGCTGGTTCAAAAAACGCCAGAATAAATTCCTGACCCTGATCCATGACCAGGCGGCTTTGACACTGGAAGGGTTGGAAGCGCTGGTGCTGTACATGAACAAGCAGGATCCGGAGTACGCGCGCACTCTGGCAATGAAGGAGAAAGAAGCCGACGAGGCGCGGCGCATCCTGATCGACGAGTTGAACCGCACTTTTGTGACGCCGTTCGACCGCGAGGATATCTTTTCGCTCTCGCGCACGATTGACGACGTGATTGACTACGCCTACAGCACTGTGATGGAAATGGAAATGCTCAAGGTGAAGCCTACGCCGTTCACCCAGCGCATGACTTCGCTGCTGCGCGATGCGGCCAGCGAGCTGCTGCAGGCGGTGGACCGGCTGGAGAGCCATCCGGGTGTGGCCAGCGAGCACGCGCAGCGCGCCAAGGCGCTGGAAAACCGCGTAGAAGAGGTGTATCGCGAGGCACTGGCCGATCTGTTTAGCGGCGGCGAGGATATCAAGCAGGTGGTGAAGATGCTCAAGTTCCGCGAAGTGTACCGCCACCTGAGCAACGCCGCCGACCGCGGAGACGAGGCCGCTAACGTCATCGCGGATATTGTGGTAAAGATTGGTTAAGATAAAACACCTGGCGGCGCGGCCCAGCGCACCATGAAGTTCCGATCCATTTCTCTCTTCTACCTGGCCGGAGCGTTGGAAAGCCTGGTGCTCCTGACCAGTGTGTTTATACGCCGCTCCCACGCCGAAAATGCGCTGTTTGCCGGCCTTTCCGGCCCCAGGCTCATGATCGCAGCGCTGCTGGCCGGCGACTGTGCCGGTTTTGGGGTTTTGCTTTTGCTCAGCCGGGCAAACCCGAGCGGCCTGGAACGCAGGTACCGGTTGCTGGATGCGCGCTTGCAAAAACCGGAAAACCTGATCGCGGTCAGTGCCTGTCTGCTTGTGCTGGCCCTGATCATTCCCGCCGCGGCCCTGGCCGGCATCCTTGCCGGGTACGAGCAGGTTGTCATCCGGTTGATTGAGCTTCTGATCCTGGTGGAAAGCCTCGCTGTGCTGGGGCTGGTATTCCTCTGGCGGGAATATGCGTTGATTTACCGCCAGCCAGACTTTTTTCATGGATTTTCGCACAAGCTTGCGCGCGCGGTATTCTCGGGAAAATGGTCTTTCTGGCTCTCTATTGTGTTGGTCGCTATCACGGCGATCATCCTGGTCCCCTCTTCTTCCATCAGTATGCGGCGCGTACCCGGTCACGATTCGGGGATTTTTCTGTATTTTGGGCGGCAAATTCTGCACGGTGACGTGCCGTTCCGGGACTTGTGGGATCACAAACCGCCTGGCATCTTTTGGACGAATGCGTTTGGCCTGCTGCTGGGCAATGGTTCAGCATGGGGAGTGTGGGCACTGGAGTTCCTGGCCCTTTGCGCGAGCAGTATCATCGGTTTTACTGTCCTGCGCCGCGCATATGGCGTTATTCCCGCATTCGTGGGGGTCAGCCTTTCGCTGGCGTACCTGATCTTCCTGCTCGAAGGCGGCAACCTTACCGAAGAATTTTCTCTGCCGCTGCAATGGGGCTTTCTGCTGTTATTAAGCAAGTGCTCCCGGCAGGGTTTGCAGGGACGGGCCGGTGTTTGGCGCGGAATCCTGGCCGGTGTTTTGTTCAGCCTGGCATTTAACTTCAAGCAAACCATGGTAGGGTTATGGGCCAGCGCATTTGTGTGGCTGGCGCTACAAGACAATAAACGCATTTTCTGGCGCAATTCCCTTCCGTGGGCTGCGCTCGGGGCGGTGCTCACCCAGGCATCCATCCTGGCGTACTTCCGATGGGAAAACGCGCTGGGAGAATACTGGCGGGTCGCGTTTGTATATAACTTTGTTTACTCGGATATCAACCCGCAATCGCGTATGGTAGCGTTGAGCGACCTGTTTGTCTTCCTGACTCGAGCTTCGCCTATCTTCCCGCTCGCTTTTCTGGCATGGCTGGCCGGGTGGGTATCCTTTGCGCGCGGGCTGGGTCACTCGCGCAGTGCTGCCAGTTTTCCCCTCATGCTTGCGCTGATCGATCTCCCGCTCGAATTGTTCCTGATCAGTGTTTCGGGGAGAAATTACCACCATTATTTTATGACGCTGCTGCCATCCATCACCATCCTGCTGGGCTGGGGCGCGTACTGGATGCGCCAGAAATTTGCGCGCACGCCCCACTGGATGGCCCTTCCGATCAGCCTGTTGGTCATTGTTTGGGCCTGCCTGCCAAGTGCCCGTACCTGGAATGTCCTGGTACAGCCGGCCGGGGAGTATACCATCACCCAGACCGTGCGCCTGGTGCAGGCGCAAACGCAGCCGGGGGAAACCGTGCTGGTGTGGGGCTCGCAAACCGTGGTTAATTTCCTGGCAGACCGGGCTTCACCTTCTCGTTTTGTGCATCAGAAGCCGCTTTTCCGAGCCGGTTTTGCCAGCCGGGCGCTTTCGGAAGAATTTCTTCAGGCGCTAACTGCCCACCCGCCGACGCTGGTGATCAATACGCATCTGCCATCCACACCTTTCCCCACTATGCAAACCGATGGAACGTGCATAATGCCACCCAATTTACCGGAAGGCATGGATGCCGTGTTTGCATTTCTATGCGAGCGCTACACCCTGGATGCAGTCATCACCAAAGATCGCTGGGAGATCTATCGGTTAAAGGATGAATAATGACAAACCGCCCCGGAATAAACGGGGCGGTTTGCGCGCGGAGCGATCCGGTTGAAATCAGGCTTTGACGTCCGGGTTGGGGATCATCATATCGCGTATCGTGCCTTGCAGATCGTGGTACGAGGTGATGAAGGCGCGCAGGGTGCGGGCAGTGGGGCCAAAGCTGTCAAACTCATCCACGCTCATGCCGTCGGGCTCGTAAGCGCGGCGGAAATCGGGGAAACGGCTCTGCAGCTCATCCAGCACATCCTGCGGAACGGGGCGGCTCATGCCTTCGCGCACAGGTAGTCCGGAATTGTTGAACAACACCTGCCAGGCATACGGGATGGTGAGCACCACGTCGCCGCCGATAAACTCGGTCCAGTGGAGCTGGTGGCGGTAGGCGGCGGCCAGCAGACGGGTGCGGTAACCGCGCTCCTGGAAAATGCCCACCGCACGCTTGAAAGCGGCTACGCCGGCCCACGCGGGTGCATCCGGGCGGGCCAGGATGCTGTCGCGCTTAACCAGCACACTCATCCAGTCATCCAACCGGCCGACCATGATGGTGCACACCGGGTGCATAGTATCCACTGGTTTCCCGGCAGCAGCGCGGCGGTTTAGCCCGCGTTCCACCGCCTCGGCCACGGCGATGGCCTGGGGCACGCTGAAACTGACCGTAGCATTGATGTTGACGCCCTCGGCGGTAGCTTCTTCAATGGCGGTCACACCGGCGCGCGTAACCGGGATCTTGACCTGCATGTTGGGGGCCAGCGTGGAAAAATGCACGGCCTGGCGGGCGATGGCCTGGGCGTTGCGATAAAAGGTGGGGTTGGTCTGGATGGAGATACGGCCCTTGACGCAGTTCTCGCGCTCGTACACCGGCTGGAGCAGCTCTGCGCCGCGCACGGCCATTTCCTCGATCAACTTCCAGGTGACCTGATCCTCGGCCCACTCGGGGTTTTCAGCAATGATTGCGTGAATGCGGTCTTTCCACAGAGGCATCTCTTTTTTGAGCACGTCGCCCACGATGGTAGGGTTCGTGGTGGCGCCCACCGCGCCGCGCTCGATGGCATAACTCAACTCCTGCACCGAGCAGGAATCATTCCAGTAATCAGTAGGGGTGGTGCTTGCCATTTCGTGCAGGGGTCCGTTATATGCGCTCATCATCCTGTATCCTTTCGAGTCATTGATTCGCGGTACCGGTCCCGCGGTATCCAAACTGGCGCGACATGCGCTGCGCAGCGCCGGCAACCAGCGCGCCCAGCGCCGCCACGCGCTCATTTTCAAACCGGTTGGTCAGCCCGCTGAGGCTGATGGATGCCAGCAACGCCCCGGTGTGGTCAAATACTGGCGCGCCAACCGCGGAGATGCCGGCAGTCACATCATCGAGCGAAACCACAAACCCCTGCTGGCGCGTGCAGCGCACGTCTTCCAGCAGCAAGTCCAGCCGGGTGAGGGTCTGCGGGGTGCAGGCAGGCAAGCCGGTGCGCAGCGCGTAGGCGCGCACTTCATCATCGCTTAAACCGGACAGCAAAGCGCGCGGCGCGGCTCCACAATGCAGCAGCTGGTGTCCGCCCACGCGCAGTGAGAAGACGTTGACCTGCACGCTGCCGTCTACGCGCTCTACGCACACGGCCGCATCGCCTTCTCGCACGCAAAGAAAGGCTACCTCGCCGGTTTGCGCGCACATTTCACGCAGGTAGGGCAGGGCTACCTGGCGCACCTGGAGCTGGCCCTGGTAATACATGCCCAGCTCGAAAGCGCGCAGCCCAAGGCGGTAACTGCGGCTGTCCGGCGCGCGTTCTACGTAGCCCCGTGTTTCCAGCGTCGATAGCAGCCGGTAGGCGGTAGCTTTGCTCAGGCCCAACTCGGCAGCAATGCGCGACAGGCCGATCTCTGGCCCCAGGCGCGGGAAGGTTTCGAGCAGGTCCAATGCCCGGTTGAGCGACTGAACGGATGCGTTTGGCTGGGGGGTCTGTTCTTCCATCAAATTCCTCTGGTTCATAATATGAACCGGCGGTTCAATATATGGATATTGTAGCGCGCCAGGCCTGTAAAGTCAATCCACAATCGCCGCGCCGTCCCTAGCTGACCGGCGCGGGTAAGATCCACTGGCGGATGGCCCAGGCCAGGCCGCCATCGTCGCTGCTGGGAGCCACGCGCGCGGCCGCATCCTGAATGGTCTGCGGCGCGTTGCCCATGGCAATGCCCAACCCGGCGGTGGTGATCATGCTTAAATCGTTGTACTGGTCTCCGATCGCGGCGGTGCGTGCGAGAGGAATGCCCAGGGCATCCGCCAGGCCCACGAGCGCCGCACCCTTATTGACCCCGGCCTGGTTGAGCTCGAGAAAATAGGGCGCGGAATAGATCATTTCCACCGGGATCTGCGCATCATGTACCCAGGCGGCGTAGCGCGCCAGGTCGGCCGGCTCACCCCACAGGGTGACTTTGACCGGCGCGGCCATGCCGCCCGCCAGCAGGTCGGCTACGCGCGTGGCAACACCGGCATTATGCAGGCGCATCACACGTTCATGCTCGTTGCTGCCCTCGATCAGCGTATCGTCCAACCCGTGCAGTGCGGGGTGCAGGCCGTCCTGGCGGGCGCGCTGCAGCAGCCGCGGCAACAGCGCGGCCGGGATGGAATGGTTGAAAAGCAGCGCGCCATCCGGCCCGCAGGCGTATGCTCCGCCGCCGCCAATGTGGCACGGGCTGAGCCCGAACTGCTCCAGCAGTGGCAGCACGCCCACCCGCGTACGCCCCGAAGCCAGCGCGGGCAGAATGCCGTGCGCCTGGAGCGCGCGCAGCGCATCCTGCGCGCCGGGAGAAGGCAGGTGGCGCGAGTCGAGCAGTGTGCCATCGACGTCGATGCAGAGAAGCTGGTAATAAGTGGTGGTTTTTTGTGCGTCCATACTACGCGCCATTGTATGGGAAAACGGCCGGCGCGTAAAGCACCGGCCGTTTCTCCATGGAGATGGGGCAGGGGATCAGTCGCTGCCGCTGTCCAGGCAGGCGCTGATGCCATTCTCCAGTTCTTTGCGCAGCATAGCAGCCTGCGGGCCCAGGCGAGATTCAAACGCCTGCAGGCGCGCCAGGGCAGCCTGCGTATCGCCACGCACAGCTTCGATACGCTCGGCCACCGGGGTGACGCCGGTGACCGATTCATAGGGCTTAAACATAGCCTTGAGGACGCCGGGTTTTTTCTCCGGCAGCACCACGAACCCGGCTTGCGAGGCTTCGCGGATGACCGGGGCAATGGCGATCAGGTAGGGGTAATTCTGGCTGGCACGCCCACCCACCAGGCTGATCGCCACTTCGCGCACGCGACGCTGCTCCGGCTTTGCTGCCGTGCGGATGATGGCCAGCAATTTGGCGGCCAGGGTATCGGCGGGGGGCTGCGCATCGCCGGCGGGCTGGGCCACCAGCGCGGTTTCCTTACCGAGAAACTTCTTGAATTCGGTGGGCAGCAGTTGGATGGCGCCGCTTTCTACCAGGTCCATAAATGCGGCGGTATAGGTAGTAAGTACAAGCTGCTTCAGGTCAATCTTGGCTCCGTTGCGCGGCGCGTATGCGGGTTCTTTAAAAACGCCATTCGCGGGTGGTAGGAACTCATCGGCAAACAAATATAACAGGGCGGGAGAAGTAAGCACGTGAGCGCTGTCCATAATGGTGGGTCTCCGTTAGGATTGAGATGTGGAATTGGTCTCGGTGGAAGCGAGCTGCCAGTACACCCCCTGCGGCCAGCCAGCGTGACGTTTCCAGGAATGATT
The DNA here is from genome assembly GCA_039810245.1 of Longilinea sp. Classification (GTDB taxonomy): domain Bacteria; phylum Chloroflexota; class Anaerolineae; order Anaerolineales; family Anaerolineaceae; genus CALDSL01. The sequence goes on from JBDHWQ010000010.1 coordinate 41,097, forward strand.
ATAGGCAAAAGGGAAATTCTGAGAAGAGACGTGTGTAAGGAATCGAAGAAGGTTGGCGAGGGATTGTCTTAAGTTGTTTGTTGCTCAAGCGCCTGCTGGATTTGGCGCGAGGCGACAATCAGGAGTTCGTTCGCCAGCGCCATGATTTCTTCTTTGGTCATGCAAACCGCAACCTTGAAAGAAGGCTGTAAAATATCTTCTTCGGTCGGAGTAGAGCGCCTGATTTGCAGATAGGTCCCATTCTCATTGGAATATACGTGAACCGCTCCACCAGACTGAATTGCAATAATGCGAGCTCTTGTATTCTTCGGGGTCGCCATTACAGTTCCTCTCCTAGAGAAATCTATGCATCGAACATCTGCCGGCACAATTTTAGCGCCTGTTGCACGGCTTCCTGCGGGCTGGATGCAAAGTGCAGCGGCACGGCGCGGCGCTCATCCAGATATTTACCCTCATAGGCGATGGATTGGATGCGGTCGGCCCAGCCGCCGGTGCCGGTGAGGACGATGGCGGGCACTTTACGCTCGTTGATGGCCACCGTTAGCTCGTTGAGCGTGCCCAACCCGCCGCTGATCATGATCACCACATCCGAGGCGCGCACGGTGAGCACGTTGCGCGCCAACCCCACGCCGGTGGGCAGGGCCACCTGCACATAAGGGTTTGCCTCTGATTTTTCCATGCCTGGCAGAAAGCCCACGGTGATGCCGCCGGCCTCAAAAGCGCCCTTACAGGCCGCTTCCATTACGCCGCTTTTGCCACCACAGATCAGCGCGGCCCCGGCCTCAGCCACCAGCCGGCCGACCTGATAAGCATAATCGAGTGCGGTCTGGCTGGGCGCAAACCCGCCAATAGCCGCACCGCCAATCACGCCAATATTGTATTTCATGTTTGTTCTCCTGCCGAAAAATCAATCAATGGGAATGCTTTCCACCTGCTGGCGTACCTGGTTGGCGCGTCGGGCCGTCGCTTCGAGTGTCACATCCAGCATGTGGATGGCGCCAAAGTCCTGGATGGCAAAAGACGCCGAGACGGTGCCCCACACGCCAGCTTCAATGATATCGCCGGTCTCATAATACCCGCACACAAAACCGCCGCAGTAGGCATCGCCTGCACCGGTGGTATCCACCACCGCCGTGGGGTAGATGGGAACGCGGTAGGCTTTTTTTGCGCGCCCATCATAGATGATGCTGCCGCGCGCACCCGTTTTAACCGCGATCGCCTGCGGGCCGGACTGCGCCACTTCGCGTAGCAGTGGCAGCAGAGGGCGGGCGCCATAGATCAGCTGCACTTCTTCGATACTGGGCAGCAGCAGGTTACAGTGCGTGGTGGCGAAATTCTGCGCATATGCGTCGCCATCCAATGGCAGGCTGGCCTGGGCAATATCATATGAGAAGGGAATATTGTTCTGCGCGAGGAAACTAGCCAGCGCGTGCTGCGCGTGGAAGCCCATCGCGCTGAGGTGCGCGTTTTTGGCCGCACGATATTCCGCCGGGATGTGCTGTGGGGTAGGGTCGATGGGGCTTTCCATGCGGCTGGAGTTACGATGGAAAACGAACTGTCGCGATCCGTCCGCCTCATAAAGCAGCCACAGGTGCTGGCTGGGCACGTCCACGCGCTGGACGCCGCGCACGTCGATCCCGCCGTTCTCAAGCCGGTCGATGTGCTGCTGGGGATAATCTGAACCCACGCAGCCGACGATGCCGATGCCATCGGACCACAACCGGGCGCCCAGGGCGGAGTAAATGCTGTTCCCGCCTGGGGCATCAAACATGGTGGGGCCGTGGTAGACCACGGTATCGTCCAGGGTAATGCCGCCGATCATAATGTATTTCATGTTTGCCTCTGCCAGCATAGGATACCATCTTTTCCGAGCCGGGCCATTGATACCGGAATTAGGTTTCTGGCTATGGAAATCATGAATTGTGCATGAGCAACTGCATTACCATATTGACAATTTCCGAAAATATATATATATTGCTAGTAGGACATCGGACAACCAACAATATCAACGTCGATTGCCTTGCATCTTTGTCACTTTACACTTGGTACCCGGCCTACCATCCGGTAACCGGCATTACCATCCCAATCAGCAAACCGAAAATTCGTATAGCGTCTGCCTGGCACGATTGACCTTTTACAAAGGTACGTTGAAACAGGATATCCTCCCACAGCCCATTTGTTCTTCGGGTTGTGCTTGAGCTATGGCCGTCCCCGGCATGGCTCGATTGTGTTTGCGTTTGCGCGATTACTATTTGCGATAGGAGGTGCGCTACCAGAGAAACACGTTTCCAGTACATGATTTCAACTGCGAATGTTCCCAATCACATGAGAGGAGAAAGAAATGAAAAACAAGATCTTTGTCGTTCTGTCCCTGATTGTGGTATTTGCGATGCTGGGTGCCTGCACGGCCCCGGCTGCCGCCCCAACCACTGCTTCAGACAGCACTTCCAGCCAGCCCACCCAGGCTTCCGCGCCCGCAGAAGGCGCCAAGGGTGGCGAGGTGGCGCTGCTGATCTCCGCGGCCGGCACGCTGGATGACCGGGCGTTTAATCAGGGTGTATGGAACGGCGTGAAGAAGTTCGCTGCCGAAACCGGAAAAACCTACGCATATTACCAACCGGTTGAAGATACGGTTGAAGCGCAAACCACCCTGGCCGACACCGCGGTGAAGGCCGGCGCCAAGTTCATCATCATCAACAGCGACCAGTTCAAGGCCGCCGCGTCAAAGATGATCACCGCCCACCCCGACGTCAGCTTTATCATGTATGACTCGGTTCCCGTGGATGACAACGGCGAACAGGTTATCACTGATAACCTGCTGGCGATCCAGTTTGCGGAACAGCAGTCCACCTTCCTGGCCGGTTACGCGGCTGTGAAGGACGGCTACCGCAAGCTCGGTTTCATGGGCGGCATGCCCGTGCCCGCTGTGGTGCGCTTTGGCTACGGTTTCGTGGCCGGCATCGACGCGGCGTGCCAGGAAATGGGCCTGAAGGACGTCGAGATTATGTACAATTACTCCGGCGACTTCAAACCCACCCCTGAAAATCAGGCCCGCGCGGCTTCCTGGTTCCAGAACGGCACGCAGATCATCCACGTGGCGGCTGGCCCCATGGGCGCTTCCGTCTTCGCGGCTGCCGAACAGAACAATGGTAAGGTGATCGGCGTCGACTCCGACCAGTCGGGCGAATCCCCCACCATCGTCACCTCGGCGATCAAAGACCTGGAACGCGTGACCTACAATACGCTCAAGGACTGGGCGGCCGGCAACTTCAAGGGCGGTAAGATTGCGACCTACACCGCCAAGGAAGGCGGCGTGGCCCTGGTTTCAATGAAGTTCAAGAATTTCACCCAGGCCCAGTACGACGAGCTATACAAGAAGGTGGCCGATGACGTAGATGGCATTTCCTCGGCCATCCCCACCGACAAGGACTACGAGTCCCCGGAAGAGATCCCGCTGAAGTGCGCCAAGCTGACCTACGTCAAGTAAACCACTGCGCGAACAGCAAGTAAGGTTCGACTGATTTACGTTGGGGCAGGCGCCGGGTACGGTAACAGGACGGCGCCTGCCCTGACCTAGAAAGAAAAAGGTGATTTGCCTTGGAACACATTTTGGAAATGCAACATATCACCAAACGGTTTCCCCGGATCATCGCGAATGACGATGTCAGTTTCGCGCTGCGCAAAGGTGAAATCCACGCCTTGCTGGGCGAAAATGGTGCAGGGAAATCAACCTTGATGAGTGTCCTGTTTGGCCTGTACCGCCCGGACGACGGGAAAATTTTTGTTAAAGGTCAGGAAGTGCGCATCAACAATCCCCAGGAAGCCAATCGCCTTGGAATCGGAATGGTGCACCAACACTTCAAGCTGGTACAGGTGTTCACCGCCTTAGAAAACATCGTTCTGGGCGTGGAGACTACCAGAAACGGCGTGTTGCAGATGAATGAAGCGCGCCAAAAAGTGGACGCGCTCAGTAAGCGTTACGGTTTACTGGTTGACCTGGACCGCAAGATTCAGGATATGTCGGTGGGCATGCAGCAGAGAGTGGAAATTCTGAAGATGCTGTACCGGGATAGTGAAATCCTGGTATTCGATGAGCCCACCGCGGTGCTCACTCCACAGGAAATCGATGACCTGCTCAAGATCATTAAGGAACTTGCCAAAGAAGGAAAATCGATCATTTTCATTTCCCATAAACTCAACGAAATTCAGCAGGTGGCCGACCGCTGCACAATCCTGCGCAAGGGTAGATATATCGCCACGGTTGATGTGGCTGGAACCACCAACGAGCAGCTCTCGGAGATGATGGTCGGCCGTAAAGTGATGTTAGAGGTGAAGAAAGAAGAAGCCCAGCCTGGCGATGTAGCTTTACGGGTTGAAGACCTGGTGGTCAAGGCTGAAGGCATCAGTAAATTAAACAAAGTGCACCATGTTTCGTTTGAAGTGCGTAAAGGCGAGATCGTTTCGGTGGCGGGCGTGGAAGGCAACGGCCAGGCCGAACTGGTGATGGCGATTACCGGGATGCTGCCGGCCACTTCCGGCAAGCTGTATCTGAACGGGATTGATATCACCAATTGGACAATTCGCCAGCGCAATTTTGGCTACATCTCTCATATCCCGGAAGACCGCCACAAGCACGGCCTGATCCTCAACTTTAACCTGGCGAATAACTTTATCCTGCAAACCTATTTTGCTGACCAATACAGCGCCAACGGTTTTTTGAAAAATAAAGAAATCTACACACGCGCTAAAGAGCTGATCCAGCGCTTTGACATTCGCACCGCGCAGGGCCCGGATACCATTGTAAAGAATATGTCGGGCGGCAACCAGCAGAAGGCCATCCTGGCGCGCGAAATGGACCGCGAACACGAACTGCTGGTGGCCGTGCAGCCCACGCGCGGCCTGGATGTTGGCGCGATTGAATACATCCACGAGCAGCTCATTCGCGAGCGTGACAATGGCAAAGCCATCCTGTTAATCTCCCTCGAGCTGGATGAGGTAATGAGCGTCAGCGACCGCATACTGGTGATGTTCAAAGGCCAAATTGTGGCTGATGTACTGCCACAAGACGTCACCGAACGCGAGCTGGGCCTGTACATGCTTGGCACAAAGGTGGAAGCATAACATGAAGAAAACACTCTTGGGCATCCTTGGTAATAACGCCTTTGGGAACACGGTCGCCTCGCTGGTATCCATTGTCCTGGGTCTGGCGGTCGGGCTGGTGGTGATGTATGCATTCAACCCGAGTGGCGCCTGGCCGGGCTTTGTAACCATGCTTCAGGGCGGTTTTTCCGACGGTGCGCGCGGCATCGGGCAGGTGTTGTACTACACCACGACATTAATCCTGGTTGGTCTCTCGGTGGGTTTTTCCTTTCAGACCGGCCTATTCAACATCGGTGTGATTGGCCAGTTCACCATGGGAGCGTATGTAGCAATCATCATCGGCGGCAAGCTGACCATGCCAGGCTCAATCCACTGGCTGGTGGCGATTTTGGGCGCGGCAGTGGCCGGGATGATTTGGGCGTTTTTGCCCGGAGTGCTCAAGGCTTATGCCAAGGTGAGCGAGATTATCACGACCATTATGATGAACTATGTAGCGCTGTATTGGGTCAACCAGCTTGTCTTTGATACGCACTACGAGAAGTCGACGGTCATGTCGGCCTACGTGAAGAAGACTGCTCTGATGCCCAAAATGGGCTTTGATACGTTATTTCCGGGTTCATCGGTGAATTCTGGGCTGCTCATCGCTATTATTGTGGCGGTCTTCGTCTACATCTTGCTCTACAAGACGACCTTTGGTTACGGCCTGCGCGCTTGTGGCGCTAACCGCGAAGCTGCCCGCTACGCGGGGATCAATGAAAACCGAAATATCGTAGTGGTGATGCTGATCTCTGGACTGATTGCCGGGTTGGCGGGTGGCATTCTATACCTCTCGGCGATCACCAAAAACTATAAGATTTCTGAACTGTTCATCAATGAGCCGGGGTATGGCATTCCGGTGGCACTTCTGGGCATCTCCAACCCCTTCGGAGTTATCTTTGCCAGCCTGTTCATCGGCTACATCATCATTGGTGGCTCGCTGATGCAGGGCTATGGCTTCCCAGTCGAGACGGTGAATATCATCACTGCGGTGATCATTTACTTTGCCGCCTTCTCGCTGATTTTCAAGAATATGCTCAATCGGGTCGTCCTGCGGGAAAGCTTTAAAGATACAACAGAAAAGAAACCGAGGAGAGTAGGGCTGACATGGAAACGGTGACCTTCATTTTGCGTCAGATGCTGAACTTCGCAATCCCGCTACTCATTGTGGCCCTGGGAAGCATGTTCTCTTCACGCGGCGGCGTAATCAACATCGGCCTGGATGGCATCATGATCATGGGCGCGCTGACCAGTGTCACATTCCTACGTTTCACCGAAAGCACGATGAGCGGCCAAAGCCAGCTCATGATAGCGCTGCTGATCTCGGTGGGTACGGGCGTGCTGGTTTCGATGCTGCATGCTTTCGCTTCCATTAACCTGAAGGCAGACCAAATCATATCGGGTACTGCGCTAAACATGCTGGCGCCAGCCTTCTCGGTTTTTGCGGCGCGCCTGTTCCTGGGTGACTCGATCATCAACTTCAAGAATACTTTTATCATCCAGGAAGTGCCGGTGCTGTCCCAAATACCGGTCCTGGGCGATATTTTCTTCACTAAGGCTTATATCACCACCTACCTGGGCATCCTGATCCTGATCATTTCGCATTTTGTGCTTTACCGCACGCGCTTTGGCCTGCGGCTCCGCGCTTGCGGCGAGTATCCCCAGGCGCCGGACTCGGTCGGCATCGACGTGATCAAGATGCGCTGGATTGGCGTGCTCATCTCCGGTGCGCTGGGTGGCCTGGGCGGCCTGATTTTTGTCGTGCCGAACAGCACAAACTTTAACGGTACGGTGTCTGGCTACGGCTTCCTTGCCCTGGCAGTGATGATCTTGGGGCAGTGGCAGCCGGTGAAGATTCTGTATGCCGCACTATTCTTTGGTATGCTCAAAACGCTTTCGGCCACGTATTCGGGTATCCCGTTCTTCAACACCCTGGGCATTCCGGGGAATTATTACAAACTGATGCCGTACCTGATCACGGTAATTGTGCTCCTGCTGGGTCCTAAGGCGCTTGCCGGGCCGAAGGCCGAAGGCCAGCCATTTGAAAAAGGAATGGTTTAACTCACTATATTCATTATTCAGTGTATCTACTCATGAACGCTCACCCTGACCTTGTTGTGATTGGCCAGCTAACGCTGGATGATGTTGTAAAGTTTGATCAACTTCCCATCCTGGATTCACCTGGCGGATCGGGATTATACGCGCTGGCTGGCGCCAGCCTGTACGATGAACCGGCGAAATTGGGCTTTATCACCCGGTTGGGAAATGATTACCTCCTGGAGCATATCTTCGACGGCCTGCACGGCCGCCTGGACACGCAGGGTGTCAAGCGCCTTCAGGCACCGAGCATCCATATCTGGAGCATGTTTGACCGCAAAGGCAACCGCTACTTTATCATCCAGCGATGGGGTTCATATGATGATGTGATGGGCATCTATCCGGAAGATATCCCACCTGCTTACCAGGAGAGCGGCTCATTTCTGGTGGCGGCATTTCCATTTGATTGGCAGTCGCGTGTGATCGAAGCGCTTCCGGCTGGAAAGCTGATTGCGGTGGACCCGCATTTCCAGGGCGTATATCCGCAAAATCGCGAGCGCTGGTATGATCTGTTGAAAAAGATCAACGTCTTTCTCCCCAGTGAGGAAGAGCTGCTGCGCTTTTACGGCATCCAGCGGCAGGCATCACTGGAGGGCTATCTGCCTTTTTTGAAGGAGCTTTCTGCGCAGGGGCCCGAGGTGGTGTGCGTCAAACTGGGGGAACGCGGAGCGCTGCTCTATGATCGTACGGTAGAGAAAAGTTGGCACGTGCCGGCATGCCCCATGGAAGCAGTAGTGGATGTGACTGGCTGCGGGGATGCGTTCTGTGGCGGTTTTATGGCCAGCTACGCGCTCGATCGGGACTCATTCCAGGCAGCAATGCACGGCGCGGTATCCGCGTCGTTCAATCTGGAAGATTATGGCGTTTTGCATAATTACTCGGTGGACCACCAGCGAGTGAAACACCGTTTTGCAGCCTTTTCTGCGACGCTGCGCGAAAGCGCGCAACAACTGCAAGTTTCTTAAGGAGTGAACATGACAAAGGCAATGGAAGTGATGGCCGAAGAAATTGCCGCTCAGGCAAAGATTTTTGAGCTTTTTGGGCCGGACGTTCTCCAACAGGTGAAGACGATCTTCGAACGCACAGGGAAGGCGTCCGGGTTCGATCGCGTATATATTACCGGCTGCGGCGATTCTTTCTATGCCGGGCAGGCTTGCCGCGATTTCTTTGTCCGCTACGCGCGTATTCCTGTGGAAGTTCACCAGGCACTCGAATTCTCGCGCTATATTTGCCCGGAAGAGGTGGATGAGCATGCGGTAGTGCTTTCGATTTCATCTTCCGGTCGCGTGGCGCGCACAGTTGAATCAGCACTGCGCGCGAAAGAAAAAAAAGCTTTTTCGGTTGGTATCACCAGCCGGCCCGACAGCCGCCTGGCGCAGGAAGCCAGCGAGAAGATCGTCATCCAGATACCGGACGTAGTAGCAGTGGCGCCGGGCACGCAGTCGTACATAGCTTCGCAGTTGGGCATCCTGTGCTTCGCGATGGTGCTGGGCAAAGAACGCGGCGTATTAAGCGACGCGGATATTGACGGCATCTTCCAGTATATTGCCGAACTGGGTAAAGCAATGAAGGAGACCACGGAGAAGAACTTTACCCTGATCCGCAAGTACGTTGAGGCTTACAGCGCTCCAGACGTTCCCAACCGGATCAAGATCTTTCATATCCTGGGCAGCGGGCCGAACTGGGGCACGGCGCAGTTTGGCTCGATGAAGCTGCTGGAAGCGTCCGGCTTTGACTCGGTGCCGCAGGGGATCGAAGAGTGGGCCCACGCCCAGTACTTCACCACGCGGCCGGGCACGCACACCATTGTGCTTGCCCCGCGCGGCAAAGCGCGCGACCGGGCGTTGGAAATTCTGCAGGCTGTGGGCGTGATGGATGGCAAAAAGATCGTTATCGGCGAAGAAAACGATGATGAGCTGGCGCGCGCTGCGGATATTTACCTGCCGATCTGCGGGATGGATAACATCCGCGAGGAGTACTCACAGCTTATTTACCCCATTCCGCTGGAGCTGCTGGCAATGCACATCAGTGAGGTATTTGGCGTGCAGGCGTTTGAGTTTGATCAGAAACCATGGCGCAAGACCGAAAACTTCCGCCAGATCTTTGGCTCGAAAGTTGTGCCGCTGAATCCTATGGATGGAGGGCAGGCATGAAGGATATTTCCAACTATGCCATCGCAAAAAAGGTGCGCTATCAGGCAGAAGACCGGCCAGGCCGCCCTGCCAATCTGCTGACACCATACGGGCTGGCATCGGTCGTAGGCTTGAAAGCTCTGCCGGGGACCACGCAAAACACGCTGGCATTCAAGGCCATTCTGCTGCAGGCGGTCAAAGAGGCGCGCATGTTATATGACGCAGGTGTGCGCAATATCATGATCCAGAATGTCAATGACCTGCCCATGTATGTGCATGTGGGCGCGCAAATCGTTTCGTACATGACTGCCATTGGTTATGCCATCCGCCAGGAGTTGCCGGCGGACTGTGTGCTGGGTGTGAGTGTTCTACGTGATGACGCCGACGCGATGGTGGCGATTGCTTCGGCAATTGAGGCGGATTACATTCGGCCCAAGGCGTATGTGGGTGCTGTGGTGGGTATTGACGGCATCCACGCGGGCATTGTGGATCAGGTATTGGAAATGCGATACAAGCTTCGCTGCGACGTTCAGGTCTGGCCGGATATCCATGATCGTAGCACCTCGCCGTTGGGCGATGTGAGCCTGGTAGATGCCTGCCAGCAGGCAGTTAGTCAGGGGTTGGCTGACGCGCTGATCATTACCGGCAAGAACTTTCAGGAATCGGAAGAGAGGGTGCGCCTGGTGAAAGATAACCTCCCGGGCACGTATGTATTCCTGGGCGGTGGCGCCAATACGAAAAATTTGTCAAAAGTCTACGAGTTGTGGGATGGGGCTTTTGTGGCCTCGTGTCTGAAAGACACCGGTAATATGACCGGTGACCTGGATCAGAACAAGCTGGATGAATTCATGCGCGTTTACCGTGGTATTGCAGGTAAAAACATCGACTGAAAGGAAATGATGGGGATGGAAAAACGACCCGCTGCACTAAGCTATTTTGATATTGTTAAAGGTAAGGCTCTTACGGAAAGTGACCTGGAAGGCTACACCAACGAGATCCGTACAGTGTGTTCCGAATTTCCGAAGACGGTTGAAGGGTTCAAGGATGTTTTAAGCCGTCCATACGAGAAGGTTTATGCAATTGGAATTGGCGATTCGCTGTACTCGGCCGACTCGGTAAAACTGAGCTTCTGGCAAAACTACGGTATACAGTTGGAAGTGCTGGAATCGCAGGAGTTCAACAATTACTATATTGATTACATGCCGCGAAACGCTCTAGTGTTCATCTGTTCTGGGGGTGGGGCTGCGGCGCGCACGGTAGAAAGCAGCTTTCTGGCACAGAAGCGCGGCGCGACCGTAGTGGCCGTAACATTGACACCCAAGAGCCGCTTGAGCGCTTCGTGCGAGTACGTACTGTGCCATGCGACGGACGCCAAAAACTTTATTGATGGCAGCCGCAATTACATCAGCCTGGCGCTATTATTGAAGATTGTGGGTATAAAGATGGGCGTCTGGAATGGACACCTGGACGCGCAGCAAGAGCAGGCGATGCTGGCAAAAATCGTTACCGACATGCAGATGGGCTTTCAAACCTGTATGCAGTACGAAGATATGATCCAGAAAGTTATGGCAGGCGCGAAAGATCAGACGCGTTTTTATTTTCTGGGAGCAGGGCCAAGCTGGCCGGTGGCGCAGTATGGAGCGGCCAAGTTTATGGAACAATCGGCTGCGGACGGCATCCCGCAGCAGTTGGAAGAATACGGCCACGAGCAGTATTGGGTACACAATCGTCGCGGCGAAAATTCCACCATCTTCAGTATTTGCCCGGGCGGCAAAAGTGCTATGCGCTGCGCCGAGAATCTGGATGAGCAAAACTTTCTGGGTTTGAACACGATCCTGCTGACCAACGCGCCGGTTCACCCCTCATTACAGGGCAAAGCGAAATTCAACATCATTGCAGAAGGCCCAATTGACGAAAATGATTACTGGATGGTGGCCTGCCATGTACTGGCGCGCTTCGGTAATTACTATACCGAATATATCAATTTTCTGGGGAAGAAGTTCCTCACGGGCGAGCAATTTGTGGAACACTACAAGACCATCCATTACAGCCGGTTTTTGGATGAAGTGTCAGAACACGATATCGCGATTCCAAGTGATGAGACTATTGGCGAGCGCGGCGCATACGGCCTGACTTTTGACAAAACCAAGAAATAATGGAGCGGGCCGCGCGGCTGCCTGGGCCGCGCGGCCCAACTCTTGCAGATTTGTTTGGGAAAAACCATTTCCAAAATGAGGAGTTTGCCTGATAATTTCTTGTTTCCTTTGCAAAGATTGCCACCTGAAATATTGTGTCTGCTTGAGGTTCAGATGTCCAGTAACCAACCCATTGTTTCCGGCCTGCCCCGTATCCCCAATCGTTCTCTCGCGGAAGAAGTGATCTATCGCGTGGAAGAAGCGATTCGTGCTTCGGTTTTTAAACCGGGCGAGCGCCTGCCCAGCGAGCCTGTGCTGGCCGGGCAGTTGGGTGTCAGTCGCAACACGCTGCGTGAAGCGGTGAATACGCTGGTGGATAAGGGCGTCCTGTACCGCATGCGCGGCATTGGCACGTTTGTTTCCGGCCCATCGGAATTCATGTTAGAGAGTAATTTAGAGCGTGTGGTTGGTACCAGCCAGCTCATCCGCAGCAAGGGACACGTGCCCGGGCAGCGAGACTTTCATCTCATCGTAGAGCCTGCCACAGAAAGCTTGGCAAAAAAATTGCAAATCGAGCTTGGCCAGGATATGCTACGTATTTCTCGTATTCGTACAGCGGATAATATCCCCGTTATCGTTTCCGAGGAGTGCATACCAACTGAGCTGCTGCAAGGCGTGGCCCTGCCGTACGCTGCGGAAGGTTGCGAAAATTGGTCCATTTATGAGTATCTGGCGGAAGCTGGCTACCCCATCGATATGGCCTTAACGCGGATCCGATCGCTGGTGGCGGACCGGAACCTGGCCTTGCTGCTGGAGATTAAAACCAACCAGTCGCTGCTATGCCTGGAGCAGACCCATTTTTCCAATAACTATCGCAAGCCGGTGCTGTATTGTGTGAATTACCATAATGATCGCATTGTGGATATCGAGGTGATCCGCAGGGGGTAGCCTGCATTTCTCAATCAATCGCCGGTCGAGATCTTCGGCAACAGACCTGTCACCCGTTTTGTGGCACAGTGTTATATAGCGCCGCGCCGGCTTCATATCTCCAGGAGAACTCGGATTCTTCTTTCCATTGTTTGCACTACAAGCATTGTTTCATTTCGCTCCAGTTCCAGTAATATCCCATTAAAAAATAAAACAAAAGACCCCGCACCTTATATGTGGGGTCGTTTTCCTGATAACGGAGTATCTAGGTGATCCACCAGGGACTCGAACCCTGAACCTGCTGATTAAGAGTCAGTTGCTCTACCATTGAGCTAGTGGACCGTATTGCGACGGCTATTATACCTCTTTCTTCGCGTGTGTCAACCTTTGCGCGCGGTGGCGCGCGCTGCTACAATCATGCTATCTTTTGCGGTGAGGTGGCGTATGCTCAAGGTTTTGTTCATCGGCGGAACCGGGATTATCAGCTCGGCCTGTTCGCGGCTGGCGCTGGAGCGCGGTGTGGATCTGTACCTGCTCAATCGCGGCCAGTCCGCGCGGCCAGCGCCGGATGGGGCGAAGCTGCTGCATGGCGATATCCGCGACGCCGGTTCGGCGCGCGCGGCGCTGGGGGAGCATTCTTTTGACGCCGTGGTGGACTGGGTGGCATATACGCCCGAGCAGGTGGAAGCCGACCTGGACCTGTTCCGCGGGCGCACCGGGCAGTACGTGTTCATCAGCTCGGCGTCGGCGTACCAGAAGCCGCCGGCTGCCCTGCCGGTGACCGAGGCCACGCTGCTAGATAATCCCTTCTGGCAGTATTCGCGCAATAAGATTGCCTGTGAAGAACGCCTGGTGCGCGCTTTCCGGGAGGAGCGCTTCCCGATCACGATCGTGCGCCCGTCACATACCTACGACGCCACGCTGCTGCCGTTTACCGGCGGCTGGACGGTGGTCGACCGCATGCTGCGTGGCAAGCCGGTGATTGTGCATGGTGACGGCACTTCGCTGTGGACCCTGACCCACCACACCGATTTTGCGCGCGGTTTTGTGCCACTGCTGGCCAACCCGCGCGCGATGGGCAACGCGTTTCAGATCACGTCGGACGAATGGCTGCCGTGGAATGAGATCTTCACCCTGGTGGGGCGGGCGGGCGGCGTGGAACCCAGGCTGCTGCACGTGCCCTCGGACCTGATCGCGGCCTTTGATCCCGATTGGGGCGCCGGGCTGCTGGGCGATAAATCGCACAGCATGATCTTCGACAACAGCCGCATCAAGCAGCTCGTGCCCGATTACTGCGCGCTGATCCCCTTCACCCAGGGCGCGCGCGAGATCGTGGCCTGGTACCAGGCCGACCCGGCGCGCCAGGTGGTGAAGCCCGAGTTTGATCAGTTATGCGACCGCATCGCCGCGGCGATGTTGGGGGCATACCCGCGCTGACGAGTTACTCTCCGCCGCCGGCATACATCTCTGCCAGGGCGCGCGCTTCGCTCTGGATGTATTCGCGCAGCCAGGCGGGTTCCAGCACTTCTACGCCCGCACCCCAGCCCTGGATCCAGTAGATCATCTCGCGCGGGGCGGCGATGCGCGCGCGCCAGATCAGCGTGCCATCCGGCTGCGGCTCAAGCTGCTGCGAGCGATGCCAGCGCGATTCGAGCACGCGCCCCACGGCGCGCGGGAAGAAACGCAGCACCACCTCTTCCGGCGGCTCGTTGGTAAACCAGATACCCCACGCATCCTGCAACAACTGGTGCGGGTCAAAGTCTTCGGGGATGGTGTAGCAGTCGGGCAGCAGCTCGGCGCGCTCGATGCGCTCGATCTTGAACGTGCGCAGCTCATCCGGCGGCTCGCGCCAGCCAATCACGTGCGTCGATTGGCCGATGGCATACGGCTCGATGAAATACGGTGAAAAGGTGTAAACGCGCGTCTCGCCGCCGTGCTCGCTGTGGTGCTGCACGCGCACCTTGTGGCCGGATGCCCAGGCTTCGGTCAGCACTTCCAGCACTGGCACAAACGCCGGATCGGTCCATTGGCCTGGGTCGTCCATCGCATCTGCGGTCTGCTTGAGGAAGCGGCTGATGGCGGGTGTGGATGGCTCCAGCGCCGCGCCCAGCTTGCGCACCGCGGATGCCGCGTGCGGGTTGCGCCGGTCGCTGCGCGAGGCCAGCATGCGGATGGCCAGGTGCACCGCCGTGGCTTCATGCAGGTTAATTTTGATCTGCACCTGGTGCGCGGCGCGGTCGAGGCGCAGGTTGCCGTTTTCTTCCAGCACAATTCCGCGCCGGGTGAGGCTGCCCGAGTTCCAGTAGCGCCACACCGTGGTGCGGTTGACACCCAGCCGCTGGGCAATTTCCGGCACACCCATCCCGCCCGGGCGGTTGAGCAGCAGCGTTTCAATTTGCAGCAGCCGGTCTGCTTTGGTTTCCAGAGCGGTCATGGCAATGCGGTTTCGCAGGCAAAATAGAAAATTGGTTCAATATTCGGTCAGGCGCGTTGCAGATCCTGCAACAGCACCATTATAAACTAGAACTGATGATCGGTAACAACATTGCATCGTGTTCAGGGAAGGAGAGCAGCATGGGAGCAGACAGCGAGCCGGGGCATATCCTCTTCGTCTACCAGGTGATGGGAACGTACGCGTTCCTGGTGTTCGATGGGCGCATCTACTATCGCTTTGTGAACGACCAGGGCACGTTCCGCTATGTGCGCCGCCAGAAAACGCTGCCTCGCTTTGCAAGCGGGTACCCGGCGGCAGTAAATACGGCCGAGCGCCGCCAGTTGGAGCGCGAAGCGCGGCGCCACCACGTTCCCCTAAAGTTCTATGCCAGTATCGACGCCTGCCTGCTGCACGTCGCGCACGATTCTCACCGGCAGCTGGTGTATGGGATGACTCCGCCGGCAGGGTATTTCGTCTTGAATTCCCTGTTTTAACCGGCGCGGGCGGGTGCAAATCACCCGCCCGCGTTTTTATTTCTTAATGTTCGCTTACTGCCCCAGGCGATTGCGCTCTTCTTCCACGATCTTTTCTTCCAGCTTTTTGAACAGTGGCGCAGGCTGGCGTAAGGCTGCACCGGGGGCCAGGCGCTCAGCTTCCCAGCGCCCACTGGCGGGCGTGGGGTCGTAGCGCAGCACGAAATGCTCGCCCAGATCGTCAGTGATGGTCTCGGTGTACTGGCGGCCGAACAGCGGCGCATCATAACCCAGGAAGGTGTGCAGGCGCTCGGCGGTGTGGGGCAGGAAGGGCGCCAGCAGCACTTTGAGCGAGTTAATGGCGCACAGCGCAGTATAGACGGCGCGCGCGGCCGCCTGGCGGTCGCTCTTAATCGCGGTCCACGGGGCGGTTTCGTCCAGGTATTTGTTCACTTCGCTGGCCAGGCGCATGGCCTCGGCCAGGGCAGCGCGCAGATGCACCGCTTCCAGCTCGCGGGCCACGCTTTCAAACCCGCCTTCCACAGAGGCCAGCAGGGCTTCATCCCGTTCGGTCAGCGCGCCAGGCTCGGGGACGTGGCCTTCCCAGTGCTTGAAGGTAAATGACAGCACGCGGTTGGCCAGGTTGCCCCAGGTTGCCACCAGCTCATCGTTGTTGCGGTGAAAGAAGTCCTGCCAGTCCCAATCAGCGTCGCGCGATTCCGGCATGTTCACTGTAAGATAATAGCGCAGCGGATCGGGATCATAGCGCGAGAGGAAGTCGCGGCCCCACACCGCCCAGTTGCGGCTGCCAGAGATCTTCTGGCCTTCCAGGTTGAGGAATTCATTGGCGGGAACGTCGTAGGGCAGCACCAGCGGCTGCGGGTCGGGTTCGCCGCGCAGCTCATCGAAGCGCGTGCCAGTGCCAATCAGCTCACCCGGCCAGATAACGGCGTGGAAGGGGATATTATCCTTGCCGATGAAGTAATACGTGCGTGGCGCGCGGCCGTGCCACCACTGCTTCCAGGCATCCGGCTGGCCGTTGAGCAGGCTCCACTCGATCGACGCCGACAGGTAGCCGATCACAGCCTCAAACCACACGTACAGGCACTTGCCGCCCCAGTCTTCCAGCGGCACGGGGATGCCCCAATCCAGGTCGCGGGTGATCGGCCGGCCGCGCAGGTTGCTGGTGAGGATCTGCCCCAACGACTGGCGTAGTACGTTGGGCCGCCAGTAACTCTCGCGTTCGCGCAGGAAGGTCACGATTTCTTCCTGCAGCGCGCCCAGGTCGAGGTAATAATGCTCGGTCTCACGCAGCTCGGGCGTGGAGCCGTCGATCTTCGAGCGCGGGTTAATGAGCTGCGCCGGGTCGAGCAGGTTGCCGCAGCGGTCGCACTGGTCGGAGCGCGCGCCCTCGTACCCGCAGATATAGCAGGTGCCTTCCACGTAACGGTCAGGCAGGAAGCGTCCCTGGCTGGGCGCGTACCACTGCATCTCGCTGTTGGGATACATGTAGCCATTGTCTTTGAGCGCCAGGAACATCTTCTGTGACACGTCGAAGTGATTGGCGGTGTGCGTGCTGGTAAACAGGTCGTAGGTGATGCCCACCTGTTGGTGCAGGTCTACGAAACCATGATGGAAACGCTGGTAGACCTCCAACGGAGTCGATTTTTCGGCGTCGGCGCGGACGGTGATGGGCGTGCCATGCGCGTCCGAGCCGCTAACCATCAACACCTGGCGTCCGCGCAGTCGATTGTACCGGGCAAAGATATCGGCCGGAAGGTATGATCCGGCCAGGTTTCCGGCGTGGATTTCGGCATTGGCATAGGGCCAGGCAACAGCAACAAGGACAGGCTCAGACATGGCAGGTCACCTCGTGAACAGGATACGTGGGAAAATTTTATCACGGTTTGCCACGCAACAAACCCGCCAGATGGCCAGGGAGAAAATAGGCGCTTCCCCGGGAAAACATCACCGGGGAAGTGCTGTGGGAGGGAGGGGAGAATGGCCGCGTTAGCGCGGGGTAAAGTCCATGTAGGTGCTGAACGCGCCGCTGCCAAAGCTGTTGCTGGCGCGCACCTTGAAGCCATACGGCAGCCCGCTGACTACATTCAGCGTGGAGGTGTACGAGCAGGTCTCGCCGCTGCACACCTTCGATGGATACAGCGTGCGGTAGATGATGTACTCGTTCTCGCTGTACGACCATACCATCAGGTAATAGGCGGTAACGCCCGGCACGGGTTTCCAGGTATACACCGGGCTGAGCGTATCGATCGTCCCGGCTGGCGCAACCAGTTCGGGCGGATCGGGGACGAGTTGGACGGTGAACGGCTGGTAGGGCGAGTAATCGCCGTAGCCGTAGCTGTTATAGGCGCGCACGCGGAACTGATACTTGCCGCTGGACAGGTTGGTGCCGGGGCGGTACGAGCAGGTCTCGCCGCTGCACAGGTATGTGCTGCTGGCAGTGTACGTGCCGATGGTCTTCTTTTTGGTGAGGGAATAGACGTGCAACTGGTATTTGGTTGCGCCCGCCACAGCCTGCCAGGAGTATCTTGGCCGCTGCACGGTCACCTTAGAATCGGGAGCCGGCTCGCCGGTGACGGGTGGATTGGGCGCCAGGTAAGCGGTGAAATACATGGATGGACTGTAGCCGCTCCAGGTGGTGGCGTTGCCAGCGCGCACCTTGAAGCGGTAGTTGCCGTGCTTCAGTTTGAGCGTTGAAGTATAGGCGCAGGTCTCCGCGCCGCAGATAGTGCTGGCGGTGAGCGTGCGGTAGATCACGTAGCTGGCCGATTTTTCTTCGTAGACCATCAGGTAATAACGGCTGGCGCCAGGGACGACCTTCCAGGTGTAGGCCGGGCTGCTGGTTCTGATGGTTCCGCTGGGCGAAACCAGCTCGGGCACTTCCGGCAGCGTGTTGAGTGTAAAGCTGACCGGGCTGCTCCACGCGCTCCAACCGCCGCCGCTGGCGGCGCGCGCCTTGAACTCGTAGCTGGCATCGGCCAGGTCAACGGCCGGGGTGTAGGTGCAATTGCCATCCACGCAGGAGTCGGCGTTGATCGAGACGCTCAGGGCGGCGCTGGCGGAGCCGGCCTTGTTGACCCACAGGTTATACTGGGTGGCGGCGGGAACGGCAGTCCAGGTTAGCACCGGACGGCTGGTGCGCAGCGTGCCGGTAGGCCCGGTGATGGCGGGCGCGGCCGGCGCGGGGCCGCTGCTGTTGCCAGACAGGTACTTGTTTCCTGGCGCGCATTGGTTACCATACTCGGGATAATTCGCGGCCTCGGTGCAGGTGCGCGGGCGGCCGCCGTTTTCGGCCACATCGTCAAACGTGATGTCCACCGAGCTGGCCCACACCGCGTTGGGGTTGGTATGCACATGGAAATGCAGGTGGTGGCCGGTGGATGCGCCGGTATCGTCGGCGTTGCCGATAAACTGGCCCTGGCTTACGGGCGCGCCAATCTTTTTCAACTCGGCCGGGACCGTGCCCTGCGCCAGATGGTAATACACCTGGTAGGTGGTAGGCGTGGTGGACGCATCTTCCAGCACGATATAGTTGGTGGTGCTGGTGTTACCATTGGGCGCGGCATCGTACACGTACTTGACCGTGCCAGAGCGCGCGGCATGGATGGGGAACATGTTGCCGTCGGCGAAGTCGAAGGCATACATGCAGGTGGTGGGGCAGGATTTATAGGTGAGCACGTGACCGACGCTGCCGGAAACATAATTATACGTGCCGCCCTTCCAGGGGAGCTTGTATCCCGAGATTGGCGCGCTGGCCTGCGCGGTAATCTCTTGCGGATCGGGCGCGAGGAATTCGGCGCGGGCTTCGGCCGGCAGCAAGTCATCCGGCACCTGCACCAGCGAATCAGCCCAGGCCGGGTCTACCTGCAGGGTGATCTCCCAATCTGCATCCTCCGCGCTGCGCCGCGCCAGCGCCAGGCCGGGCTCGGTGGCGGCAATTTCCCCAGTTTCCGGGTCGGTGAAAGCCAGCCATACCAGCGCTAGCGAGTGGTCGCCGGTGAACTGGATGTGGTCGATACTGACCTGGTAGAGCATGTAGGCCAGCGACATCTCGCGCACCTGGTTGAGGGTGTCATCCAGCGCGGCGCGGATGGTATCTTCATCGCTGGCGGGTGGGATGGGTGGTTCTACCTGGCCGTCGACGGTTTCAACGGTAGACAGGGCATCGGTGGGCGCGGTAATTTCCGGGGCAGGGGGCTCGGTTTGCGCCAGGGCGGGCGTAAAACCGGCCGGAGCCAGCAATAGGGATAGCAGCAAGGGCAATACGAACATGTACGGGTGGGCGATGAGGCGGCGAAGCGGCTGCATTGTTGGATATCCTCGGGGATGGGAATGATGCGGGCGTGCGCGCATCCCCAGTATAGCCAATGCAGCCGAGCGCTGCGTTTACGTTCCTGTAAGGTGGCTAATATGCCGATTCCCTGGTAGAAAACGTTGAGGGCGCACCAGAGATGGTGCGCCCTCCGCGATCTTCAGCGAGTGACAGGCAGTTTGCTGCGCCTGCCACCAGGGCAGGCGCAGCATCATTCCTGTTGTTACCGCATCCCGAGAAGAGTCAGGATACGGAACCAGAATCCCTGCCACCAGCTGGTGTTCACAGCGGTCGGAAGGGTGGGGATTTCCGTGGGCGAGAGGGTGGGTTCCATGGTGGGTGCACCCGTCGGGCAGCTCCACGGATACCAGTAGTAGTCGATGCCGGCGCCATCCGAGATGGGAGCCAGGGTCACGGGGTCGAGCAGGACCGCGCCAAAGTGGACTTCCACCACGGCGTCGGTCGCGCGCACACCCGGCCACTGGGCGGTGATCGTCACCACGTCGCCATCGGCCACAGACTGATGTTCATACGCTACGTCAGTGCGCAGGTCAGCCGGTTCAACAACATGCCAGGCGGTCTGCAGCACAGCCGATTCCATCCCAGCGGGCAGATCCACGGAGACCTGTGCGGTCACTGGGCCGGCCTGCATAACGCACAGCGGGGTGTTGCCTTCCGCGAAGTCGACACCAGGATTGGTGAGTATTTCGGTCGGCATCACAGTCGGCATTTCCGTAGGCAGAACTTCCGTCGGTACTACTTCGGTGGGAAGAACCTCGGTCGGCAGAACTTCCGTCGGCAGAACCTCGGTTGGTAGAACTTCCGTTGGTACAACTTCCGTTGGTACAACCTCGGTAGCCGGAGCGCCCACCGGGCAGACGTATGGATACCAGTAGTAGTCGATACCGGCGCCATCGGAGATGGGGGACATGGTAGCCGGGTCAAGCAGGATCGCGCCCAGGTGCACTTCCACCACCTGGTCGCCCGCGCGGACACCTGGCCACTGGCCTTCCACCAGCACACTGTCACCGTTCGATACGTTCTGGTAGCTGTACACCACGTCGGTGCGCAGGTCAGACGGTTCCACCACGTACCAGGCGGTTTGCAGCACGGCGGATTCTACGCCGGCGGGCAGGGTCACCTGCACACTGGCGGATACCGCACCTGTAGTCATCTGGCACAGCGCGGTGTCACCCTGGCTGAAACCAACCTCGGGGCTGCCCGGGACGACATCGGTCGGTACAACCGTGGGCATCTCAGTTGGCATTACTTCGGTTGGAACTACTTCGGTTGGGAGTACTTCCGTGGGAAGAACTTCGGTCGGAACTACCTCGGTCGGCAGTACTTCCGTTGGTAGAACTTCCGTTGGGAGAACTTCCGTGGGAAGAACCTCGGTCGGAACTACCTCGGTCGGCAGTACTTCGGTTGGTAGAACTTCCGTTGGGAGAACTTCGGTCGGCAGTACTTCCGTTGGGAGAACTTCCGTCGGCAGAACCTCGGTCGGGACAACTTCCGTCGCCGGAGCGCCTACCGGGCAGACGTACGGATACCAGTAGTAGTCGATGCCGGCGCCATCGGAGATGGGGGACATGGTAGCCGGATCGAGCAGGATCGCACCAAAATGGATTTCCACCACCTGGTCACCCACGCGAATACCGGGCCACTGGCCTTCCACCGCCACGGTGTCGCCATTCGATACATTCTGGTAGCTGTACATCACGTCCGTGCGCAGGTCGACCGGTTCCACTACGTGCCAGGCCGTCTGCAGCACAGCGCTGTCCATGCCATCCGGCAGGGTTACCTGCACGTGCGCCGTCATGGTGCTCGAATTCAACACGCACAACGGTGTATCCGCCTCAGCGAAGCCAACTTCCGGCGTGCCAGGCACAACCTGGGTTGGCATATCCGTCGGCATTTGGGTCGGCAGAACTTCCGTAGGCATGACCTCGGTCGGAACTACTTCGGTTGGGAGTACTTCCGTGGGAAGCACTTCGGTTGGGAGCACTTCGGTGGGAAGTACTTCGGTGGGAAGCACTTCCGTTGGCAGCACTTCGGTTGGTAGAACCTCGGTGGGAAGTACTTCGGTAGGAAGCACTTCGGTCGGCAGGACTTGCGTTGGCTCTACGCCGGTCGGCACGGGGGTCACAGGCGAACCCACCGGGCAGACGTACGGGTACCAGTAGAAGTCAAAGCCGGCGCCGGACGAGATTGGCTTGCGGGTAGCGGGGTCGAGCAGGATTGCGCCGAGGTGGATTTCCACGACGCTGTCCGTCGGCCGGATGCCAGGCCACTCACCTTCCAGCTTCACCACCTGTCCATTGCTTACGCTGAAGGAGCTGTAGTACGTGGGAGTACGCAGGTCGGCGGGCTCTACCACCCGGAAGGATGCTTGCAGGATAGCGCTATCGCCGCCTTCGAGGGAAACCTGCACGGTTGTGCTGACGCGGCCGCTGCCGATCATGCACAGCGGTGTGTCATCCTCGAGAAAACCGACATCCCCACTCAGAACCGCTACAGGCGTAGGTTCATCAGTCGGGATATCGGTTGGCAGAACTTCCGTAGGCACTACCTCTGTGGGCGGTACTTCCGTTGGGGGGACTTCCGTAGGAACTACATCAGTCGGAGCCACATCAGTCGGAGCCACATCGGTCGGAGCTACGTCGGTCGGTACGACGTCTGTCGGAGCGACCGTTGGTTCTTCCGTCGGCACGTCCGTGGGTACATCTGTCGGCACGTCCGTGGGCATGTCCGTCGGTACGACGGTTTCCTGGAAGATCGGCGCTTTGGGCTGCTTCTTCTTCGCGGCAGTATCATCGACGTAACCCGCCTGCACGGGGCCGGCGGCCATCGAGAGGAACATACCCGAGACTAACAGTACAAAGCTGAACAGGTAAAACACACGGTAAACTTGTCTACTGCGAAACCAACGTCTCATATTTCCACCTTATTTGCCCGTTTGGTTTACGTAGCCAACCACGCTCCACATCAGCGAGCATTCTGACACTGGAGCACAATATGAGGACTGGTGGAACTGCCCACCAAACCTTCTATTCAGATCCTGGTATCTGGCTTGGACGTTTGCCAACGGATCAAACGCCGGCTGTACCATTCTCTGGTGCGATGAAACGTAGTGTTTCAAAATCCAGAACTGGCTGGCCCCCTAGAACAAAGAACACTCACTTGTAAAGCTGTGCAAAAAAGAACCGGCTGTGACGCCGGTGTTTTTGCAATCTCTACTTTTGGAAGCTTCCCTTCTAGCTTCCACTTTGCCTGTACCCCGCTCAAGACGTACGGATAATGCGGGCCGCGATGCCTCAAACAACTGCTACCACCGGTAAACGGTTATTTGATTTTGGTATTTAGATTATAGGAATTCGCCTTTATATTGTCAAGTAGTTTTGATAACAAATATCTAGCATAGAAATTATATTGAAAAACCGGCCGGGGAGACTCCACCGGCCGGTAATGGGAAGAAATTGTGATGCTGGATGCTCAGCCGCTATCCCGCGCGCTGATTCCTTGCCAGGGATAGATTTCCGTGCCACGCGCAGCCTCGCGAATGGCAGGGTCATGGGAGTAAAACCCGCGCCGTTCGGGCGGGATCAGCGGGGCGATATGGCGCATCAGTGTGTGGCCAATCTCATCCAGCCGGGCGCGGTCGGTTTCACCGCGGTCGGATACATACAGTGGGCCGAACGGCTCACCAACACGAATGCGCACGCGAGCGCGCTTGCCGCGCCGGACGCTGGGAAACACGTCAACCAAACCGTCCAGCCCGATTGGCAGGATCTGCGCGTGGGTGGAAGATGCCAGGAAGGCTGCTCCCGGGCGAGCAGGGCGCAGCACAGCCGCCCAGCTTCCGGCTTCGGGAAAGATGGCTAACCGGCCACCGCCGTGCAGAATCTGGCGCGCACGAATCAGCGTTTCGCGCGATACCGACCCGCGCCGCACGGGAAGTACGCCCCACAGCGCGGGGATCCAGGTGACGATTGCTGGGGCATTGGGCATGCGGAAGCCGCCCACGAATTCTACCGGCCAGGGTAGGGTATGGATCATGGCCACGGGGTCGAGGAAGTTGAAATGGTTGCCGATGATCAACAGCGGGCCCTGGGCAGGGATATTCTCCTTGCCCTCGATCTCAAAATGGGACAGCGCGCCCAGGCCCAGGGCAACCAGGCGGCGCAGCAGGGCGCGGATGGGGCGCCGGCGGGCAAAATAATCCGTTTCAGGCATTCCGAGAGACACGATTGCGCACAAACATCAGCAGCGCCAGGCCCACCAGCAAGAATACGACAATGGAAACAATCGCCAGGCGCATCCCGGCCTGCTCGGCGGGGATGGCTTCCAGGCCGCGGCGCAGGTACATGTTCGAGCCCCAGTGGGCCAGCGTGCCATACACCGCCGGGCCGATGAAAGCAGAAACACTGGCAGCCACGGCAAACAATCCGTAAAACTCGGCGGTTTGCTCGTGCGGCGCCAGCATGCTCACCATCATGCGGCTGACAGACTGCACACCGGTGAGCATAAACCCGGCGAACCCGGCGATGACAAAGAACATGAGGCGCGTATTCACGACCACCAGGGCTGAAGCAATGATTGACATCGCCACCAGCGCCACCACCAGGGCCGTCTTGCCGCCCGAACGGTCGGCGAAGATGCCAAACACGTATGCCCCGGCCACGCTGGTGACCGATACCACCATCATCAACAGAATCAGCTCCTGCTGCTTGAGCTGGAACAGCACCGTACCGATAATGGACGCAAAGTCGAAAGTGACGATGATGCCCACGTTGTAGATGGTGAAGGCGATCAGGAACTTGAGAAATTCCTTGTGCTTGCGGGCTTCCATGAAAGTGTGCGCGATCTGGCGGAAGGGCACGGTGAAATAGGTATGCCCGTCGGGCAGGGGGCGGGCTGCGGTGCGCTCGCGCACCCACAGGAACAGGGGCAGCGAAGAAAGCAGGAAGAACAGCGCGGTGAGGATAAACGATAGGCTGATGACGCCCGGTATTTTGACCAGGCTGATCAACGCCAGCACCAGCACCAGCGCCACAATGCCGCCCAGTGACCCGATAGCCCAGCCGTTGCCGGAGATGGTTCCCATCTCTTCTTTGTCAGCAATTTCGGGCAGCAGCGCATTGTAAAACACCTGCGCGCCGCGGTAGCCAATTTCCGCCAGGATGAAGAAGGCCATGCCGATACCAATATTGCCCTTTTGCACGAAGTACAAGCAGGCGGTAAAGGCGATCACCAGGCCGGTGTACAGGTTGAGGATGCGCTTCTTGGAGCGCGAGTAATCCGCCACCACGCCCAAAATAGGCGTGGAGATGGCCACCACCAGCATGGCAATCGAGATCGACAGTCCCCACAGGCGCGAGCCTTCAGATCCACCTACCACAGTATTCTTAAAGTATGCGGAGTATACCGTCATTAACACAACCGCGGCGTAGGCCGAATTGCCGAAGTCATACATATACCAGGCCCAGCGTTCCCGGCGCGAAACCGGAATTTTACGCTTTTGCACCGTCGCGGCATTTGCGTTTACGCTAATTTCCATACGGGCTATTTCCTTTGCAGTTGGGAATAATTAAGGATAACACCAATTCGATCATTTGGGTACAAATTGACAATACGCTGCCAGGCCCAAGCGTCAACGGGCCAGCGGCTGGCGCAGGATGGTTTTCAGCCGTTCCGGAGCGGTGCGCTGCGGGTCGTTCAGGTAGATTTCGTGATGCTTGCCTTCCAAGCGGTAACCCTGCGCCAGGGCGTGCGCGTGCAGCTCCATAATGCTTTCGTGTTCGCCGGTGTAGGGGCCGGTGTACATGCGCTGCACGCAGTCGCCTTCCTCATAGGCTTCCAGGCGCACATCGTCCAGGCACGGCGTGGCCTTCTTTTTGCGCACCTCCGGCAATACCTGATCCAGTAAGGCCGGAGTCACCCATTCCGGTTGGACGATCATCATTGTCCACGACCAGAAATCTTTGTTCTCATCGGAAACGATGCTGCCATCCGCCATCCACCACAACCCTTCGAGCGGCATGACGGCGAAGTCGATGCCGAGCTGTTTTTTCACGGCGAACTTAAGCGCGTAGGCAGCGCTGTACAACGTACTCACCGCCGTGGGGTAGGCCGGGCTGCTGGCCGGGTTGCCCTGCCCGTCGATCTGCAAGAAGGTAAGGCGGGGGACGCGCACGATCTCCGGGGCACGGCCGGGGAAATACAGGCTCTTATACTGCTGTTTGATATCAATCTTTTCGGGCATGGCGGCACCTCAGGTTGGTAGGGACTTTCCCATTATAATGAGGCTTGTAGAAAAAACCAAACCCTATTTTGCCAATGGATCCGTTCATGAAATTAACCGAAAAAGCCCGCCAGTATTATGAGGAGTACTACGCCAGCCTGCCCGCGGGCACACCGCGCCATGCGCGGGTGGAGAGCTGGTATTTTGATAACAACCCGCGCGATGCCCGCGCGCTGGGCGAGCTTACCCGCCAGGGGATCAAAACGGCCACCGCCTCGCTGCTGTGGACTTTTGAAAAAGAGCAGGAGCCGTTGCCCGAAGTAGGTGGGATCAGCGTGATTGTCGATTGGGATGGCGAGCCAATGTGCATCATCGAGACGACTCGTGTGTACATTCGCCCATTTTCCGAGGTAGACGAGGAACAGGCCTTCGAGGAAGGCGAAGGCGACCGCTCGCTAGCCTACTGGCGCAGGGTGCATTGGAAATTCTTTACCGAAGAGGCGGCCAGGCATGGGCTGCAGCCCAGCGAAGACATGCCGGTGATTTGCGAGCGTTTCCGCCTGGTGTACGGCGGGCAAGAATAAAAAAACCAGGGTAAGCCGGGGACGGCTCACCCTGATTCCAGGAATGGCAACGGTCAGTCGCCGGTGGACTGGCGCGCGCCCGATGTGGGCGGCGTGGCCCCGGCGCGGCGCGCAGTGCGCTCTTTGATGAAGCCCACCATGCGCCGGATCGGCTCGTTGTACAGCTTAAGCCGCGTGGTGCGCAGGCTGTCGCGGATGGTGATCACGCGCGCGAAGCGGTGGATGGGCTCCACGTTTTCGTGCGCAGCTTCCAGGTTATAGTTAGGGATGCGCGGGCTGAGGTGGTGGACGTGATGGAAACCAATATTTCCGCTAAACCACTGCAGCACTTTGGGCAGCTTGTAATACGAAGCGCCCAGCAGCGCCGAAGCCACGTAATCCCAGTTTTCGGCGCGCTCCCAGTACGAGTCTTCAAACTGGTGCTGGACGTAGAACAGCCAGATGCCGCCGCTGCCGCCGATGAGAATGATCGGGAGCTGGATCATCAGGTATTCTTTCCAGCCGATGAGCAGGCTGAGGCCGGTTGCTAACGCCAGCAGGGCAACATTTGTCCACACTACGCTCATCGTCTCGCGCTTGCCGTAGTGCGGCAGGGCCACACGGTGCGAGAGCAGGAACATATAGACGGGTCCGAGGATGAACATGATCAGCGGATTGCGGAACAGGCGGTAGCCCACGCGGCCGAAGAATTTCTGCTCAAAGTATTCGTCCACGGTCAGGGTAGTTACGTCTCCCACACCGCGCTTATCCAGGTTGCCGCTGCTGGCGTGGTGAATGGCGTGCGACTTCCACCACTGCTCGCTGGGCGTGAAGACCAGCACACCCAACCAGAATCCCAGGCGGCGGTTGGCTTTGGTGGATTGGAAGAAGGAATTGTGGCCACAATCGTGGAAGAAGATGAAGATGCGCACCAGGAACAACGCTGCCAGCAGGATCAGCGGAAAAGCCAGCAGGTACGAGATTTTCATCACAAATACGATTGCCACCCACAATGCGGCATAGGGTACCAGAGTATTGACGAGCTGCCAGACGCTGCGGCTCGGGTCGGCTTTTTGATAGGGAGCCAGGAGCTTGTTCAGCTCGGACATTTTGGGAAGAGAGCTTTTGAGGGCCTCTTTTTCAGCGGTAATTGGGTCCATGCGTTTGCTTCCTTTCTGATTTGATTGTACCGGGCGCGGGGCGAATACAAAATGCACATTTTCTACCAATCAGGTCACATTTTCGTCATAGAACATTAGGCATGGTCACCCAACTTCCTCTTCCTTAAGAAAATTCTGCTTGACAAAGCCGAATCTTCCAACCTATACTGATACCGTCCCAGAGAACGACAGGTGGGGTGGGGTGGTTTCATTTTCTGGCAGCGATGGGCCTGAGGCGCCATGATCGACTTTGAAACGGCTTACGGCTGGCTGAATACATTTCACTATTCATGCCTGGGGGCAGCCACTCGCCAGATCGTTGCGCAACTGTCTCTCAATCTGCGGCCGGATAAACCCGCGCGACTGCGCGCGCTTCGCCAGCAACTGCTGATGCTGAGTGATACATTGCGCTATAGTGATGAGCGCGCCGAATGCCTGCTGGCCTGTGCCCGCGCCGAGTACCGGTTGCAGGACTATACACGCGCCAGCCTGCACCTGCAGCAAGCCGCAGGGCTGTACCAGCGCTTCCGCATGACGCACCAGTACGCGGTGACGCTGTGGCTGCGCGGATGGCTGTTGTGGAACCTGCCCGGCCATCCGGACACCTGGAACGGCCTCACCCTGCTCCAGGAAAGCGTGCGCCAGTTTCAACTGCTGTATGGAATGAACCTGGGCATCGACCGGCAGCAGTCGGCGTGGTACCAGGCCAAAGCCGAGGCGATGCAGGAGGCGATCGGGCGCCAGATAAGCCTGATGGAACAGCTTGGAGATGCCGCGGCGGAGGAACAGCCGCCCGCGCCGCCGCCGGCGCCGGGAGCCTGGGAGCGCGAGTACCCGGCCGAAGAGCCGCCCGATGCCGTGCTCGAACCCGGCGCGGAAGCGCCCATACCGGTTCATCTGCCGCCGGCTGCGCCGCCAGAATACCTGTTCACGTTGCAAACTTTTGAGGTGCGCGAGTGGATCCCGGCCGGTGGGTTGAAGAGCATGAATACGCTGGCGCAGCCGCTGGGCCACGTGGAGCTGGACCGGGTGTTGATTAACGGCCAGTGTTATGAGATCAAACCGTTGTGGAAAAACGGCACGCGCATCAACGTGACGCGCTACCTGAACAATCGCCAGCCACTGGTGGTGCTGCGCGTGCGCGGCGACAGCATGAACGCGGTGCAGCCTCACCCGATCGAAAACGGCGATTATGTGCTGGTAGCGCTGCAGAACCACGCGCGCGACGGCGATATCGTGGTGGCCGGGGTTGACCAGGATGCTACGCTCAAGCGGCTGCGGGTGCGCGGCAGCCAGCGCTTGCTGGAACCGGAGAGCCGTAACCCAGAGCACCAGCCGCGTAGTTTTGAGCGCGACGACGCCTTGATCATCTCAGCGATTGCCGTGGCGGTTTTCAAGCCGGCAGAGTAAGCGTGCGCGCAAGTTTGGGCTATAATCCAGCCGTGATGTTTATCTTTTTACGCCACGGATTGCCTTGATGAGAACTGCCCTGACCCTGCTGCTGCTGGCTGCCGTTTTGAGCGGCTGCGTGGAGTTTGCCACGCCTGTGTCCACTACGCCCGGCGCAACCCTTGCGCCTGCGCCCACCCGTGCCGCTGTGACCCCGCTGCCAACCTGGAGCGCTACAGAGACCGCCCCTACCGCCGTGCAGGTCTACTTTACCGCCCCGGCCGGCGCCAAGAATGCTAGCCGAGACCTGGAAGCGGCGGTGATCGTTGATATCGAGACGGCGGCGCAGAGCGTAGACATGGCGATGTATAACTTCAGCCTGAGCCGGGTGGCGGATGCGCTGATCGCGGCGCAGCGGCGTGGCGTGCGCGTGCGTGTGGTCACTGACAGTGACGCGCTGGACGGTGGACAACTCGGCCGGTTGCAAAGCGCGGGGATTAAAGTAATTGGCGACCGGCGCGAGAGCCTGATGCACAATAAATTCCTGGTGATCGACCGCCAGGTGGTGTGGACCGGCTCGCTCAATCTGACCGGCAGCGGCACGTATGACGACAATAACAATTTTGCGCGCCTCGCCTCACCGGAGCTGGCCGAGAATTACACCACCGAGTTTGAAGAGATGTTCGTGGCCGACGAATTTGGCAACGGCAGCCCGGCTAATACGCCCAACCCCAGGGTGACGCTGCCAGGCAGCGTGGAACTGGAAAACTATTTCTCGCCGGATGACGGTGTTTCCGACCGGCTGGTGGAGCTGGTGGAAGCGGCGGACAGCCAGGTGGACTTCCTGGCATACTCGTTCACGTCGGACCCGATTGCTGACGCGATGCTGGAGCGCGCGCGGGCCGGGGTGGCCGTGCGCGGTGTGTTCGACGAGAGCATGTACCGCAGCAACACCGGTGGTGAGTACCTGCGGCTGCGGCGCGCGCAGATGAACGTGCGCCTGGATGCCAATGCCGGCCTGATGCATCATAAGGTGATTATCCTGGATGGGGAAACGGTGATCTTTGGCTCGTACAACTTCACTCGCGCCGCCGATCGTAACAATGATGAAAACCTCATCATCCTCCACGACCGCTCCATTGCGGCGATGTACACGCAGGAGTTTGAAAAGATCTACAGCCAGGCAGCTCCGTAAGGCGGAGAGGGGGTACGCATGCAGGAACAACGGTATCTCATTCACAATGCACAGGTTTTTCCCCCATCCGGCGAATCTTCGCGCGGCTGGCTGCTGGTAGAGAGCGGCAGGATTGCCGGCATGGGCGCGGGCCAGCCGCCGCAGTTTGACGGCGATCTTGAGCGCATAGACGCGCGCGGGAAGATGCTGCTGCCCGGGCTGATCGATGTGCATGTGCATGGCGCTATGGGCCACGAAGTGATGGACGCTGACCCGCAAGGGCTGAGAGCCATGGCGCAGTTTGCCGCGCAGCATGGCGTGACTGCTTTTCTGCCCACCACCTGGACGGCCAGCGCTTCTGCAATTTGGGCCGCGCTGCGCGGTGTGGAGCAGGTGATGGGCGCAGTAGAAGGTGGGGCCAGCATCCTGGGGGCGCACCTGGAAGGCCCGTTCCTCAACCCGGCTCGCACCGGCGCGCAGGATTCGCGCCTGATCCGGCACACTACCGAGGAAGAAGCTGTGCCATATCTGGAAAGCGGGCTGGTGCGACTGATCACCCTGGCGCCGGAGTTCGAGGAGAACCGCTGGCTGATCGAAGCCTGCGCGCTGCGCGGGGTGGTGGCATCGGCGGGGCACACCCAGGCCAGCCTGGAACAGATGCAGGAAGCAGTGCAGCGCGGGCTGACCCATGTGACGCATTGTTTTAATGCCATGCCCGGGTTGGGCCACCGCGAGGTGGGCACGGTGGGCGCGGCGCTGGCGTTACCCGAATTGAACTGCGAGCTGATCGCGGACAACATCCACGTGCACCCGTTGGTGCAGAAGATGCTGGTGCAGCTGAAGGGCGCGGGGCGGGTGATTTTGGTAACGGATGCGCTGCGCGGTACCGGTCTGCCGGATGGCGATTACGCGATTGACACGCGAACCATCACCATCCGTGAGGGCGCGGCGCGGCTGCCGGATGGCATGCTGGCTGGCAGCACTTTAACCATGGAGCGCGCGCTGGGCCACCTGGTGGAAAATGCCGGCCGCCCGTTATGCGAGCTGTGGCCGGCCAGCAGCCTGACCGCCGCGCGCGAGCTGGGTATTTCGCACCGCAAGGGCAGCCTGGAAGTGGGCAAGGACGCTGACCTGGTGCTGTTGGACGAACATTATGGCGTGGCGCTGACCCTGGTGCAAGGGCGTGCTGTTTACCGGCGAGGAGAAATATAGAAACAGCGGGGTTTGGGCGCGCCCGAACCCCGCTGTTTTTTATTACCGGAGTGTGTTACGGCCGTTTCGATAGGCCCTGGAAGACGATGCCCAGGCCGATCAGCAGCAGCCCGAAGTAGGTAGCAGCCTGCTGTGCCAGGGGCAGTCCGGTAAGCGGCAGGGCTCTGGGGGCCAGGTCCGCGCCAGTCTCGGGGATCATCATCTGCTCTTCTGATACCGCCGGGGCAGGCGCTTCAACGACCGGAATACCGACTTCGTTGTTCAGCACCGCGGTGGCCTGAATGGCGCTCTCTTCACCGGTAACGGGCACACTGCTCAGCTCAGTGGGGACGCCGCCGCCCACCAGGGGCATTCCTTCGAACACGGCTGTCTCTTCAAAGACGGCAGTTTCTTCCAGCACCACCTGGGTGGGGCCTGTCTCAACGATCGTCGTGGCGGTGAAGGTGGCGGTAGGCGGGACTTCCGTGGAGGTGGCTGTAAATGTGGGCGTGGCAGTAAAGGTCGGCGTGGCCGTGAAGGTAGCCGTATTGGTGGGGGTGGCTGTAAAGGTTGGTGTGGCCGTTTCCGTGGCCGTAGCGGTGAATGTGGGCGTAAACGTGGCGGTCGCGGTTTCGGTTGCGGTGGGCGTAAAGGTGGCGGTCGCAGTTTCCGTGGCTGTTGCGGTGGCCGTTTCAGTCTCGATGGCCACTGTAGGCGCTACCTCGGTTGGAACGCTGCATACCCAGGGATACCAGTAGTAATCCACACCGGTGCCGTCCGAGATCGGGTTGCGGCTCACGGGGTCGAGCAAAATGGCGCCAAAATGAATCTCGACCACCTGATCGCCAGGGCGCACGCCAGGCCAGGCACCGCTGATGGTAACCTCATCACCGTCGCTGACGGTCGTCTGGCTGTAGACTTCGCTGGTGCGCAGATCCACCGGCTCAACGATGTGCCAGGCGGTTTGCAAAATGGCGCTGCCGCCCGCGAGACTGACGCTGACCGTGGCCTGGAACGTGCCAGGCCCAAGCTGGCACACAGGGGTGTCATCCATGGTAAAACTGACACTGCCGGTGAGCGATGAAACATCGGTGGGTTCGGCGGTGGCTTCGCTGGTCGGCTCGGCTGTGAGTTCTGAGGTGGGCTGCACAGTGATTTCGCCGGTGGGTTCGGCGGTGAGTTCGCTGGTAGGTTCAGCCGTTGGCTCGCCGGTCGGCTCGCCTGTGACTTCAACGGTCGGCCCAGCCGTCTCGTCGAAGGTTGGCTCGACTGTCACCTCGCCGGTTTCTTCCAACGTGGGCTCGGTCAGAGTGGGCAGCTCGTCCTGCGCCAGCTCAAGCGGCTCTTGGGTTTCATCGGGCAGCGCGGTAGCCGTGGTCTGAAACAAATCGCTGACGCTGGCAGCTTCTACTGGCCGCCCGACCTGCGCGAGCAGTATGCCTACCAGTAAGAAAAAAATTCCACAAAAATACAGAAAACGGTAAATCGTGCGGTATAGCCTGGTTCGATTATTCATCCCTGCACCTCTCATCTGCGCAAAATGTGATGGTTAAGAAGGGTGCTCTTGGTTGTGAAGAGCGGTGTGCCAGCGCGACATTCTGGCTGTGTTTTGGGAACCGGTAGCAGGGAAGGGTCACGTTTCCGGCCCTTTTGGGCCAGACGTAGATGGTATTGCTCCTGTTTGGGTGAAGACGAGCCAACCCCCTGCCGGCGCGTTGTAAAGAACAAACAAAAAAACGGCCATCTGGCCGTGTTATCAATAGCTTCCGTCTTGCCGGCGGTCCTCAGGCAAACAGGCATCGCAACCCATTCGCTAAGAGCCCCCTGGCCACCCGGTCAGTTTTCCAGAAAAACGTTCCAGGCGAACAATTATTAAAGCATACTTATTCAATATTATTATATAGAAGCAAATTAGGAAAATCAATAGGGGATTCCCAGTATCTTCTTACCGGGTTTCTAACCGTTGTAAAAATTCCGTTATGCCCTATAAACAGCACAGGAGGTGATGCGCACTCCAGGGAGGGAGCGCGGCATGAAACCAGGGCCTGCTCCAATATCGAAACAACCGGGGGAATGTCACCTATAGTTTGACAAATTGGATATAATAACGATACGTCCGTAGTACTTATCCCAGGAGGGGATATTTTGCGCCGACGGACGCACAGACCAAAGGAGGAAATGGATGAAAAAGTTTGTGTTTGTTTTAATGCTGGTGCTGGTACTCGCGCTTTCCGCCTGTGGCGGGGGAAAAACCGATTCGGATGATACCAGCAGTGGTGGCAGCACCGCGACGGTCCCGGCGGAATATGCCGGTAAGACCAACCCGCTGGCGAATGATGCCAATGCCGCGACAGCCGGCAAAGATATTTATGCTACGAATTGCGCATCGTGCCATGGCGATACCGGGGCTGGCGACGGTCCTGCCGGTTCGGCCCTGGAACCCAAGCCCGCCGCACTGAACAACCTCGGCACGAAGGGTGACGATTACCTCAACTGGCGCATCCACGAAGGTGGCGCGATGGAACCCTTCAATTCCTCGATGCCGGCGTTCAAGGGTGTGTTGAGCGACGAACAGGTCTGGCAGGTGATTGCGTACATTCACACGCTGGGCAAGTAATAGCGTTTCATATGGCAAAACAACGCCCCGGGTGCTATGCCCGGGGCGTTGTCATTTTAACTCGGATCCGGCCAGTTGCGCCAGGCCACGCTCCAGCGCGGCGGAGTGATGGCTGCGCAGCCCGTAGAGCGCCTCTTGCAGCGGGTGGGTGGCATGAATAAACAACGCGCGGCGGTGTACCTCACGCGGGTACATATATGCCAGCGATACCCAATCCAGGAATTCTTCCCCATGCACCAGCAGGTGCGCCAGGTCGGCGGCAGGGTCGCCCAGGCCGGCGCAGTGGAAATCGACCACTCCAGAAATCAGCCCGGTATGATCGCTGTAGAGCACATTGAACGGCTCCAGGTTGCCGTGACGCAGGCAGGGGGTAAATTGCAAGAACGCCGAGTCGCCCAGGGCTTCCTCGAACAGCACGCTGATACGCCGCTGCGCGCCGGCCGGAAGGAGCGGGAACAGCCCAGCGACCGTCTCATCGTATAGCTGCTGCCAGTCGGCGCGGCGCTCGTATTGCGGCAGCGGCACGCCAATGTAATCGGCTGGATATTCGTGCAGCGCCTTGAGGAAGCTGCCGATCTGGCGCGCCAACCGCCGGCGGCGGGGTATATCCCGCACGGAGAGCAGTTTCTCGCGCGTAAGTGGCGAGCCGTTGATGTAGTGGTAACCTACGAAGACCTCGCCCGGCTCCAGCGTGCCGCTGGATGCATATAGCGGCCGCGGAACCGTCAGTGGCAGCAGCGCGCTTACCCGGCTGAGGATCGATTTTTCCACCATCAGCGCCTGCACGTCTTCGGGCGTGTTGGGGAAACGAAAAACGATTTCCTCGTTCACCACGTAAACGCGGTGGCTGGTGCGGTACACATCCAATGCGCGCACGCTACGGATTTCCAGTTCGGGATACCGCTGCATGACCGAAGCCAGTGGGTTGGATGTGCCGTCCATGCGCAGGTTCTTCTAATTCATTTCCTGGCGACCGGTGAGCGCGCGCAGCAGGGTGTTCTGGTCAGCGTATTCCAGGTCACCACCCACGGGCAGCCCACGCGCCAGGCGGGTGACGCGCACGCCCAGCGGATTGAGCTGCTTTTGCAGGTACAGCGCGGTGGCATCGCCTTCCATTGACGGGTTGGTGGCCAGGATCACCTCGCGCACCTCGCCACGCGCGATGCGCTCGATCAGCGGACGGATTTTTAGGTCCTCGGGAAAGATGCCCTCGATGGGCGAGAGCAGCCCGTGCAGCACGTGATACTGGCCGCTGAAGGCGCCGGTCTTTTCCAGAACCATCACGTCCAGCGGTTCTTCCACCACGCAGATGCTGGCGGCATCACGGCGCGGGTCGGAGCAGATATCGCATACCTCATGCCCGGCACTGGTAATATTGAAGCACACCTGGCACAGGCTGGTGGCACTTTTCAGGTCGCGCAGCGCCTCGGAAAGCTGCTGCGAAATATCCGGCGAGGCGCGCAGCAGGTAAAAGGTGAGGCGCGAGGCAGATTTTGGCCCAATACCTGGCAGTCGCTCAAACGCGGTGATCAGGTTCTGGATGGGTTCGGGCAGTGCAGACATGATCGTTCCTATCTACGGGGCAGGCACACACGGGCTGCCCAAACGGGAGCAAGGCTAGAACATGCCGCCCAGGCCGCCGGCCAGCGGGCCCATGGTATCCTGCATCTTCTGGCGCGAAAGATCGAGGGCCATGTTAACGGCCGAGAGCACCATATCCTGGAGCATTTCGGCGTCGGCATCTTTGAGCAGATCGGGGTCGATGACCACGGCGGTGCATTTCTGGTCGCCGGTCATGGTGACTTTGATCGCCCCACCGCCCACTGTGGCGGTGACGGTTTCTTCGGCCAGGCGCGCCTGGGCCGCTTCCATCTGTTCCTGCAGCTTTTTGATCTGCGACATCATGCCGCCCTGCCCGCCGCCGCCCACGGGACGATTGAATCCTTTGGCCATGCAAACCTTCCTTCGTGACTAATCATGGATCATTACAGCCCTATTTTACCCGAAACAGGACCTTTTTGCCCGTGCGAAGCCGCGGGAGAAATATCCGCCAAAGGCTGCCGCCAGCCCGCTACTCTTTGTGCACGATCTCCGCGCCCAGGTTGAGCGCCGTGCCAACCATGCCGTCGCCGTCGATATCCAGGTCATCGGGGAGCTGGCTGGCTTTATTGGTCATCACCACGCAGCGGATGGCCAACTCAGCGCCCAGCAGGTGGACGATGGCGGCGCGCACGATGGGGGCGCTGTCACCGGTCTCCATCTTCTGCCTGAGCACCTCGGTGCTGAAGCCCAGGATCAGCGCGCCGTCTTTGATAGCCAGCGGCTTGCAGGAATTGAGCAGTCCCTGGGCGGGCGGGCTTTTCTTGCGCACCAGCGCCAGCAGGCGCGGCCAGTTCTGAGTTATATCGTTCAGGCTGATGGCCGGGCTGCCGCTCTCCGGCATGGGGGCAGGGGTATCTGTGCTGGCCGGCGCGTCTGCTTCCTCGCGGGCGGGTGGTGGCGTGGATGGCGAGGGTTGGGCCGGGTTTGGTTTTGACGCAGGAGCGCCGGCCGGGTCGGGTTTGGATGGGGCCGGCTGCGCCGGCGCGGGGCGAGCCGGCATGGGCGTGGACGGCGATTCGCTTCGCTCCGGCAGCGCCGGGCGGAGTGTGGCTGGCTGCGCGGCAGCCGGTGCGGGTGTGGGGCTTTCGATGGCCTCGGCCAGCGCCAGTTCGAGTGGCAGGCTGGGCTGCCAGCCACCACGCGCTTCATTCGCGGCGTTGTTGAACAGGCGCACCGCCTCGAGCAGGGCGGGCGTATCCAGCGCGGCCGCGTGGCGCGCGATCTGCGCCAGCATCTCTTTGCCGGCGTCCACCTGCTGCGCGTTGCCCATTTTCACCAGTAGCACGCTGCGCAGGTAGTCCACCACCTGGCGGGCAAACTGGCGCGGGTCAGTGCCAGAATCGAGCGCCTGGTGGATGCAGTCCAGCCCGGCGGCGGGTTTGGCATCGATCATCGCGCTCACCAGCTCGACGACCACCTGGCTGGTGGCGGTACCCAGCACCGACTGCGCCAGGTCGACGGTGATTTCGTCGCCGGTGGAGCACAACTGGTCGAGCAGCGAGATGGCATCGCGCATGCCGCCTGTGGCCTGGCGCGCGATCAGCGTCAGCACTTCGGGCTGGACGCGCATGCCCTCGCCATCCGCGATGATCTTGAGCTGGCGCACCAGGTCGCTGACCGGCAGGCGGCGGAACTCATGGCGCTGGCAGCGCGAGAGCACCGTGGCCGGGATCTTGTGAACTTCGGTGGTGGCGAGGATAAAAATGGCGTGCGCGGGCGGCTCTTCCAGCGTCTTGAGCAGGGCGTTGAAGGCGGCGGTGGATAGCATGTGCACTTCATCGATGATGTACACCTTGTAGCGCCCTTCAGACGGCGAGAAGTTAATCTTGTCGCGCAGGTCGCGCACGTCTTCCACGCTGGTGTTAGAGGCGGCGTCGATCTCGATCAGGTCGAGGAAGCGGCTTTCGTTGACGGCGCGGCAGTGGTCGCACTGGTCGCAGGGACGGGCAGTGCTGTCTTCGGCCTGGCAGTTGACCGCCTTGGCCAGCAGGCGCGCGGTGGTGGTCTTGCCAGTGCCGCGCGGCCCGGCGAACAGGTAGGCATGCCCAAAACGCTCGCCGCGGATGGCGTTTTTAAGCGTTTGCACAATGTGGTCCTGGCCGACGACCTGGTCCCACAGGTGAGGTCGCCATTTGCGGTAGAGAGCTTGGGTCATGGCGTGTCCGGTTCGAGTAGAGTGGGGACGCGGCCGCTATTCGTCCTGCAGGGCGGCGCGCAGCTCGGCCTCGGGGTGGTACAGCGGTTTTTGGAAGACGTCCGAGGGCACGCTTAGATTGTACCCCAGAATCCGGCGGTTCAACGCGTGCACCTGGCCGGTGAAATCCGCCTGGGCCAGCTCCCAGGCGCCTTTGCGCCCGGCGGGTACGAAGCGGTCGCGCGCGGCGCGCAGCTCGCGGTGCAGTCTGTGCCGTTCAGCCTCGATCTCATTCCAGGTTTCGATCCAGGGCAGGGTGAAGTCGTTATTCTTGAGCAGGTGATGTGCGGCGCGCAGGGCTTCGCTCTCGTGCGGGTTGTCGTCCAATTTGAGCGGCTTGCCCTTGCCGGGCAGGTTGTCAAATTCCCCGGATTCCATCGCGCGGTTAATTTTTTCGTCGACGATGCGTTTGAACATAAGCGTACCTGTAAGGGGTAAAGATTGACACAGCGATGGACATCCGCAGGGTGTGCAACTCTGTGTCAATATAGTTAAGGTATGGTATATGTCGCGCGGATGATCCCTTGCGCGTCGGCGAGGGTGATCTGCTCGCCGCTGCTCCAGGCGGCCTGATCACGGCCCCAGAACAGCTCGATCACCGTGTCTTCGCCGGAGTGGGTGAAGATTTGCACCGCTCCGTCTTTGTTCAGCACCAGGTCGGGGAAGGTGTAGCTGTCGCCCGAGCTGCCCTGCATCTTCCAGCGCACCAGCGATAGTTCGCCATCGCCCACGCGCTTGAGCAGCACCACCTCGTTTTGCAAGTCACCCACGCCAAACACATTCTTGATTTCGATGACTGTCTGGCCTTCGGGGATGGCGGTGGGAGCGGCGGGGTTGCCGGCAGGCAGGGTAGGCAGCGCCTGTGCCGGCGCGGCCTGGGCAGGCAAAGACGTTAGGGGGATCTCAACGCGGTGCGCGCGGTCCCACCAGGTGAGCACCAGCAGGGTGGCGACGACTGAAACGAGCACGTTGAGTGCCAGGTAGAGGAGCATGCGTTTCCAGGGTTTCATGGCGGGACCTCGCTTGAATCATAGCATAGTTTGCGGCTAAAATGAAGCAGGAGCAAGAAGTGTGCGAGTATGTATCTGATTGACGGCCATAACCTGATACCAAAGATTCCCGGCAGAAGCCTGCGCGACATGGACGACGAGCAGGAGCTGATCGACGTGCTGCAGCGCTACTGCACCGCGCGCCGGCGCGACGTGGAAGTGTTCTTTGATAAGGCCCCGGTAGGGTATCCCGCCACGCGCAATTACGGGCGAGTGATGGCGCATTTTGTGCGCATTGGCACCACCGCCGATGACGCCATCCGCCGCCGATTGGATGCGCTGGGCAACGCGGCGCGCAACGCCACGGTGGTCAGCTCGGACCGCCAGGTGCAGAGCGAGGCAAAAAGCCATGGCGCGGCGGTGATTCCGTCCGAGGCTTTTGCCGCGGAACTGAGCGCGCATCTGGCCCGCCCGGCGGAACCCCAAAAAGGTGGTTCCCGGGCTGCAAAACGCAAAAAACCGGTCAAAGGCGAGCAGCCAGATATGCCGAATGACCTGAATTACTGGCTGGAAATGTTTGGCGAGGACGAGCCGAAACCACCCAAAAACTCTTAGGTATTTTTAATGGAATATCGATAAGAATGGTGTATATTATCGCTAAGGCACAGTATTTAGTGGTAGTACCTCATCTGAGGTGTGTGCCTTCCACCCGAAGCCGTGCAGCAGCTCGCCCCCCCCGCGCTGGCCGCATTGGACCAGGGTGGTGTTCCCTCCCTGAAGATCGCCTGGCATGTCCCCCCCATGCCAGGCGATCCGTTTTAACCGGGTCAGATGCCGTCGGGGTCTTGTGGGGCCGGGGCGGCGTCGCCATAATCGAGGATCTCGCGCACCTGCGAATTGGCAACCGAGGGGCCAACAATGCCTCGTTCCTCCATGGTATCAACCAGGCGCGCGGCACGGGTGTAGCCGATGCGCATGCGGCGCTGGAGCATGGAGATGGAAGCGCGGCCTTCGCGGCGCACCAGGTCGATGGCTTCATCCAGCAGCGGGTCGCCTTCGCGTTCTTCGCCGCCAAACAGCGGGGTCTGGCGCAGCGGAACTCCCGCAGCGGGGATGTCGACCGGCGTTTCCGTGGCCGTGGCCGGGCTGTTGGCGGCCATGCTCTTGGCGGCCAGCCGCCAGCTATCCACCAGGCGCTGTATTTCGCTGTCGGAGACATACACGCCCTGCAAACGCACCGGAGCCGGGGCGTCCGGGGCCTGGAAGAGCATATCGCCGCGACCCAGCAGGCGTTCAGCGCCGGGCTGGTCGAGGATGACGCGGCTGTCGATGCCCGAAGCCACGGCGAAGGCGATACGCGCCGGGAAGTTGGCCTTGATCAGCCCGGTGAGCACGTCTACCGAGGGGCGCTGCGTGGCGAGGATCAGGTGGATGCCGGTGGCGCGCGCGAGCTGCGCCAGGCGGGTGATGCTGCGCTCGGTTTCATCCGGGGCAAGCATCATCAGGTCGGCCAGCTCGTCAATCACCACGATCAGGTAAGGCAGCCGGTCGGGCATGGTCTTGTTGTATTCCTGGATGTTGCGCACGCCGGACTGCGAGAAACGGTGGTAGCGCGCATCCATTTCGCGCAGCACCCACTGCAGCGCGCCGACCACGCGCTCTGCATCCACCACCACCGGGGCGAGCAGGTGCGGAATGCCGTTGTAACCGGTAAGCTCCACGCGCTTGGGGTCCACCAGCACCAGGCGCAGCTCGGCGGGGGAATTGTTGAGCAGCAGCGCGCAGAGAATGGAGTTAACGCACACTGACTTGCCCGAGCCGGTAGTGCCGGCAATCAGCAGGTGGGGCATGGCGGCCAGGTCGGCGCAGATGGGCGTGCCGGAAACGTTCTTGCCCAGCGCCAGGCGCAGGTTGGATTTGACCTTGCGGAAGGCTTCATTCTCCATCACATCGCGCAGCGCCACGCGGGAAACCTCCACGTTGGGCACTTCAATGCCGACGTAAGCGCGCCCGGGCACAGGAGCCTGGATGCGGATGCGTGAAGCGGCGAGCGCCAGGGCCAGGTCATCGGCCAGCGAGACGATCTTACTCACGCGTACGCGGGTACGGCCGTTGCGCGTCTCGATATAATCCGGCTCGACGGCGAACAGCGTGATGGTGGGGCCATTCTGAATTTCGACCACGTGGCCGGGCGCGCCAAACGAGGCCAGCGTCTCCTCGATGATGTCGGCGCGCTCTTTGTCCAGCCCGGTCTTGGTGCTCACCGGGTCGCCAGGGTCAAGGATGGCTTCGATCTTCGGCAGCGCCCAGTTGGGCACGGTGGCGGCATTGCTGCCGGAAAGCACCGCGCGGCCGGGGTCGGCGGCCAGGGTGTCATCCGCGCCAACCGGGGCTTTGGATGGCGAACGGCTGCCCGCGGCAGGTGGGCGGCGCTCGCCGCGGCCGTTGAGCGGCGGCAGCGGGTGGAAACCGGGCGGCAGTTCGGCGCTGCGGGAAGGCTCGTCAAAGACCGCGGTACGCGTGCCATTGCCATTGGCCGGGTGCGCCGAAGCCGGTCGCGGCGCAGATTTACGCGCCTCGCCCACTTTTTTCACCAGCGGTTGGAACGAACGGAACAGGTCGGGGATAGAAAGGTCGAGGGTCATGGCCAGCGCCACCAGGAACCAGCCAATGAGCACGACCACGCTGCCGGCCACGCCCAGCGCGCCGGTCAGCAAGCGCTCTACCACCGCGCCCAGGTAGCCGCCGCCCTTGCCTTGGGCAGCCAGCTCCCAGCCGCCGCCGGAGAGCAGGTGCGCCCAGCCCAGCAGGTTGAGGTAGAGCAAGATTGCGCCAGACAGGCGCTCGGCGGAGATGCGCGGCAGGCGATCCACGTTGCGCAACACCAGCCACAGGCCGATCAGCAGCAGGCCAATGGGCAGCAGGAACGAGCCCCATCCGGCAATGCTCAAGATCAGGTCGAGCCAGGCGCCGGTGAAGCTGCCCTGCGAGGAAGACAGCAGGCTGAGCAGCGTCACCAGGCCCACCAGGGCCAGGATCACGCCCAGCACGTCCAGCTTGCGTTCGTTGGAGAGGTGGATCAGCGGGCGCGTGGTGGGGCGATGCACCGGGCGCTGGCTGCGCGCTTTGCGCGTCGCAGGCTGCGCCGGCTTGCTGCGAGCGCTTTGCGCGCGCGACGGAGCGCGGGTGCTTTTCGCGGCGGGCCGCGTGGAGCGGGTGGAGCGGGCGGGTGTCTTTGCCAAACAGACCTCGGAAGCGAAAGAGTGTTCTAGAAAGATTATATCACGCGGTAGGGTGGGTGCAATATAAGCAAACATGACGTTCCGTGTGCTTGACAGAACAGTAGAATCGCCTATAATTGTGTAAGAAATACACGAATAAAGCGGAGCGATCCGCATTTTCTTCGAAAGGTATTTGGTGTAGAATGCACACGAATAAAACCGATTTGACCGCTCTTCCCGCGCTCGCGGCGGAATCGCTGCCGTTTCTGGAATACCTGCAGGAATGGAAAGCATCGCTGCCGGTCGTGCAGGCATCCGAGCTGTTCGCCCGCGCGGATGCGGCCG
Organism: Longilinea sp.; assembly: GCA_039810245.1. GTDB lineage: Bacteria > Chloroflexota > Anaerolineae > Anaerolineales > Anaerolineaceae > CALDSL01. Next base: position 83,450 of record JBDHWQ010000010.1, read on the forward strand.
CATTGATCTCGGTGGATGTGATCCAGGGCTTTTGCAATTCCGGGGCGCTGGCCAGCCCGCGCGTGGGGGCCATCGTGCCGCCGGTGGTGCGGCTGATGCAGGCTGCCTACGACCACGGCGTGCGCAGTTTTGCGCTAACCCAGGACACGCACGAGCCGGACGCGGTGGAGTTTGGTTCGTGGCCGGCCCACTGTGTGCGCGGTACGGATGAATCTGAGGCTGTCTTGGAGATTAAGGCGCTGCCATTCTACGGGGAGATGGACACCTTCCCCAAGAATTCGATCAACAGCAACGCCAACACCGGCCTGCAAGGCTGGGTAAACGCGCGCCCTCAGGTGGAAACCTTCGTGGTGGTGGGCGACTGCACCGACCTGTGCGTGTACCAGATTGCGATGGAGCTGCGCACGGATGCCAACGCGCGCCAGTTGCAGCGTCGGATCATCGTGCCGGCCAACGCGGTGGACACCTATGACCTGCCGGTGGAAGCGGCGCGCGCGGCGGGCATTTTGCCGCATCCCGCTGAGCTGCTGCACGCGCTGTTCCTGTATCACATGGCGCTGAACGGCATCGAAGTGGTGCGAGAGATTCAATAAATAAGACAAAAAAGAGCCGGCCTCTCGAGGCCGGCTCTTTTTGCGTTGCGCTATTGGGGTGCGACCGGGTTGGTCCACACGTTGATTTCATCCACCTGGATGGTGAAGTTGGGCGTCTCGCGCCCGCCGACGAAGACGCCGAAGGCGCCCTGCAGCCAGGTGCTGCTCTCTTTGGATTCCAGCAGCTTGCCGTTGGCGTACAGGTAGATACGGCTGCCGATGGCCATCACGCCCATTGTGTTGGTCTGGTTGGGGCCGGCGAGCACGGCGTCGCTCTTCTTCCAGTAGATCAGGTTGGTGACCACGCCATCCGGTTTGGCCTTGCCATCCCAGCGCTGCAGCGCGTAGCGGCCGTCGCAGGTGAAGCCGTACCAGTAGCCCTGATCGGGGTTGGTCTTGCTGGGCACGCGGAAGTAAATACCGTAGCGGTCATTACCCTTGCACTGGCCGGGGGTGATGCGCGCTTCAATGTAGAAATCGCGCAGGTCGGCGCCGTAGGTGGAAATGCGCCAGCCGCTGGTGGTCTTCAGGCCGGTGAGCTGCATCTGGCCGTTGTTGAAGGCCACCGAGGTAAAGCCGGCCGGATCGTAGCCGGTGGGCCAGTTATTGCCATTGTCCATCGGGTCGGTGAAAGCCGGCACGCCAAGCCGCGCGCGCATATCCGTGCCGCCGCCGCTGCTGCCGCCTGGCATCACCGTGGGCGGTGGGGTGGGCATGGACGGGTTGCCGCCACCTGACTGTGGCGTACCAATCTGCACCGGGGCTACGGTGGGTGGGGCCGTAGGCGTCGGAGGGACAGCCGGCTGGGTGGGGATCAGCGCCGGGCCGCCGCCACCGGCATCGGGGGTGCCGGTCAGCATCGGGCCACCACCGCCGGCGTCCGGCGTTCCACTGGTGGTCGGGCCACCCCCGCCCGCGGCAGGGGTCTCTTCTACGCTTGGGCCGCCGCCGCCCACGCCAGGCGTACCTTCGGCTAGCGGAGCGCCGCCGCCCGAATCAGGCGTGCCTGAAGTGGAAGCCTCCGCCGTTGGCTGCGCGGTAGGCGCTTCGGTGGGGATCAGCGTAGCGCTGGGTTCCTGCGTCGGGGTGGCAGGCACAGGTGTGAAGGTAGGTGGCGGGGTGTTGGTAGCCACCGGCGCAGCCAGGGTGGGGCTGGGCATGGATGTCAGCACCTGCGCTACGCGGGTGGCCAGCTCATCATCCGATGGGGTGGGTTGGGCCGGGGCGGGGTTGAGCACGCCGCACGAGGAGAGCAGCAGCGCGGCCAGCAGTAACAGCGGGATCAGACGTTTCATCAGGACTTCTCCTTGCATGGATGGGCGCTACCCGGCCTTGTAGCCGATGGTGCGCAGGAACTGCTTGCGCCAGGCGATATCTTCCTCGCCTTCGATGCCCTTGGGGCTTTCTCCATCGGCCACGCCCAGGATGGCGCGGCCGCGGCCGGTGTCGGCCAGCACCACGTCGGTGGCGTTGGCGGTGGCGCAGTAAATGCGCGCCACTTCGGGGATGTTCTTGAGCGTATTGAGAATATTGATCGGGTAGACGCCCTGGCCGAGGAAGAGGATAAAGCTGTGGCCCGCGCCGATGTTGAAGGCGTTCTGCTGCGCCAGGGCGATCATCTCTGCATCGGTGCCCGACCAGCGCACCAGACATTTGCCGGATGCCTCGCAGAAGGCCAGCCCAAAGCGGATACCGGGCACAGCGCTCACCAATGCCTCGTGGATATCTTCCACGGTTTTGATGAAGTGCGACTGCCCGAGAATGAAGTTGGTCTCTTCCGGTTTGATCACCGGGACGGTAAACAGTTCCATGCAGCCCTCCGAGAACCACGCGCGTTATTCGTATAGGCGGTTATTTATACCTGATACCGTCAGTATAGCATAAAGTGTGCCGGGTTGACCTCGTGTAGAAACGAAAATCGGGGCGGCCACGGCCGCCCCGATTTTCGAGCACAGGCAATTTTTAGGCACCGGGGCGCACATCACGCCCGATGAAGGCGGCGTTGTAACCGGTGACCAGCACCAGGTAGAACCCGGCCGGCAGGCCGATGAGGAAGGTGAGGATCTGGCCAATGCAGGGGATGATATTGAGTACCGCGCTGACGATGCCGAGCACAATGCCAAACACAAAGCCCAGGGCAACGATGCGCAGCATGCGCTTCCATCCCTTCTGGATGACGTTGATGATCTCGCTAAACTCGAAGCCAGAGGCGAAGGTGCGCTTGAATCCGTAGTTGACGATCACGCCCTGGAGCCAGAAGAACAGAAACACGCCATAAACCAGCATCAACAGCACCAGGATCAGCCCGATGCCCACGCCTACCGCGCCGGCGGCATCGGCATTATTCGACGCGGAACTGATGCCCAGGAAAGCACCCACACCCAGAAACCACAGCAGGATGGCGGGAATGCTGTAAATCAGGTTGATCACCATCAACATCAGGCCGTCGGTGAAGTACTTGCCCAGGTTTTCTGACCAGTCGGGCAGGGGCGGAAAGGCGTTCTTACGCACGCGGTCCATCACGTCGAGCATGTAGCCGGTAGTAGCAAAGTTGAGGATCGGCACCAGGCTGATGCCCGCGCCGGCCAGGATTTTCTGCTCCCAACCGGTCTGCTTGAACATGTAGGTGAGGTTATCGCTGATGTCGCCGGTGTAACCGGTTTGTGGAGCAGAATAGGGTGTAGGGTATTGCATGGCAGTTCTCCAGAAATTCGGGTGATGAGAATAACCGATGAAATAAGTTGGGGGATGCGGCTGCGTCAGCAAGCCACTAATGATTATAGTCACGTCAGGAAAAAGCACGCTGCGCGGGCACTTAAGAGTTTTGATAAGCCAGGAACGGGGGACATACCCCGGTGCAGCCCAGGGAATTGACCCGTATCGTATACCTCCCTGGCGGCCTATAATGAACCTGGGAATGGGAGCGGTAAGAAAGGCAGGAGAAGGACAGCCATGATTGATTTATTTTCCGTTCGTTCGACAGCAATTGCCGCGGCGGGTTATGACCCGCACCGCAAAATTTTACTGGTGCTGTATAACACCGGGCGCACATATGAATATCATAATGTGCCGCCGGAAATCTTCTGGGAGATGATGTCATCAGAATCCAAGGGACGTTTTTTGAATCACCGCGTATTGGGCCAGTACCCGTACAAGATTTTCCGTGGCTGGGATGCCATGGATGATGAGACGGGCCTGCGTACCACCCGCGCGCGGCGCAGCCAGCGCGAACCCGCGCAGGCAGGACCGGCGGGTTCGGCGTAACCCTTAACAAATTCATTATCTACAGCGCTTTTCATTCACCAACCCGAGATTTTCTCGGGTTGGTGTGCTATAATTTTCTAGCAACACTTTCCGAAAACAACATCCCCCAGGAGAATGTCATGAGCCACGAAGAACTCAAAACGGTCCGCTATGGCATGCCCGGTCGCCCGCCTCGCTCGCCTAAGAATAAAGTTGGAACCCCGGTGCGCTGCCTGGTGACCATCGGTGTAGAGACCGCCATCGAAGAAGCAGCACGCGCGAAAGGCCTGAACCTGTCCGACTTTTTGCGCCTGGCAATTTTTCACCAATTGGAAGATATGGATTTAATGGACACCGAGCTGCGCAGAGATGCCACCTGGGATACGCTGCGCGGGTTTGGCCATCTATAGGTCTTACTTACCCGGTATTTGCTCCTAGCGGGGAGACGACAAACCCCTTACATAACTGCACGCAACGAACCAGGAGATCTTATGTCTGACAACGAATATCAAATCGGGAAAATTGTAAAAGCCTCCGAAGTGCCGAATTGGGCGCGGCGCGAGCCAAAATGGAAACCGCTGATTGATGCCATCCAGGTGGTTGAGCCGGGGCAAAGCCTGATGGTGACTTTTGCCAGCCAGAAAGAGGCCAACCGCGCGCGTAATACCGTTCGCGAGAAGATTAACCTGCAGGTGGGGCAGGCTGTCATCCGTACCCGCGTGGTGCTGCGCGAAGATGGGAAAGCCGACGTGTACTTCACCCGGCTGTACCTGGCGGAAGTGGTCGAAGAAAAACGCGAGATCGAGGAATAGCGGGCAATCCACAGGCGCGAATCCAGGCCGCTGGCAAGACCAGCGGCCTTTTTGTAACGAGAGAGGGAGAGAGCATATGAGCTGGTTTTACCTGGCGCTGGCCATCGTGTTTGAAGTGGGTGGGACGACGATGATGAAATTCACCGAAGGCTTTACACGCTGGCTGCCGTCTTCCGGCGTAGTGCTGTTGTATGTGGTCAGCACCGTGTTTATGAATTTTGCCGTACGCAGCATTGATCTGAGCATCGTCTACGCCATCTGGTCGGGGGTAGGCACGGCCAGCATCACCCTGATTGGCTATTGGTTTTTCCAGGAGCCCATGACGATGATAAAAATCGGCTCGATTGTGCTGATCACGCTGGGTGTCATCGGCCTGAATATCGGCGGGGGCCACGGTAGTTAGGCGGGAACCCCAGCCGCGCGTGGTACAATTAGGCACTCTTTTGGAAAGGACTGTCCGTCTTTGTTCGAGATCGTTTTCCTGGGCACTTCCGCATCCGCTCCCTCGGTACGGCGCAGCCTGCCGGCGCAGGTGGTCAAGCACGATGAGCACCGCTTTCTGATCGACTGCGGCGAAGGCACGCAGCGCCAGATTCTGCAATCGGGGATCGGCTTCAAGCGGTTGAACAAAATCCTGATTACCCACGGCCACCTGGATCACATCCTGGGGCTGGCCGGGCTGCTGTCAACCTTCCTGCGTTGGGAAACGATCGAAGAGATGGAGATCTATGGCGGGCGCAGCGCCCTGGAGCGCATCCACGACCTGTTATATGGGGTGGTGCTGCGCGGCGCACAGGCGCCTATGCCCATCCGCCTGATCCCGGTCAGCAACGGGCCAATCTTCGCAAGTGATGACCTGACGGTATCGGCGTTTCCGGTGCAGCACCGTGGCGCGGACTGCCTGGGATTTACCTTTGTGGAGAAAGGCCGGCGGCCGTTTTTGCCGGAAAAAGCCGAAGCGCTGGCCATCCCACCCGGCCCGTGGCGGCGCGACCTGGTGGAAGGCCAGACGGTGACGCTCCCGGATGGGCGCACAATTTTGCCAGATATGGTCCTGGGTGATTTTCGTCCGGGTACGCGGCTGGTGCATATTGGCGACGTGGGCGAAACCGACAGTCTGATTCCAGTGGCGCGTGGCGCAGATGCGCTGGTGATGGAAGCTACGTACCTGGAGCAGGAGACCGAAATGGCGCGCCAGTTCGGGCACATGACCGCGGCGCGCTCTGCCGCGTTCGCGCGCGATGCCGGGGTGGGGCGGCTAATCCTGACCCACATCTCGCGCCGCTATCGCGAAAAAGAAGTGCTGCAGGAGGCGCAGGCCGTATTCCCCAACACTGTTGTAGCGCGCGATTTTGACATGGTGCAAATTAAGACCGAAGAAAAATAGTGGAATCAAAAAGCCGCCGGGGCAGCCAGCCCCGGCGGCTTTTTTTGTTACCTGTTTACGGCACGACGTACTTCATGTAAACCTCGTAGAAAGCCGCGCCTCCGGCATTAAACAGCTTCCAGTAGGAAGTGTAGGTGCCTTTGGTGGTGGGGCCGACTACGATCGTATAAAACTCATACTTTTCACCCGGCTTTACGTCTTTTTCCACCGGGATGCTGGTGGTGCCCGACAACTGGCGGCCGCCTACCCAATTGAGCTTATAGCCGGTGGTCCAGGTGGTGGTGCCGGTATTGACCAGCGACCAGTAGACCTGTTTCTGCTCACCACCCAGAATTTGAAATCCATCCGCGGGGCTTTGCGAGCCGAAAATTGCATGATCGCCGGCCTGGCCAAACGCGGTCGTCGGCGCGGCTGGCAGTGCGGGGGCCTGCGTGGTGGCAGCTCCACCCGGGCCGGGCAGCGGCGGCACCGTTACCTGGACGGTAGGCGTCACTGGTTCGGGGGTGGCGGTCGGTTCAGGCGTCGCGGTGGGTTCGGGCGTGTTCGTGCTGGTGGGCATCGCCGCTGCGGTCTCGGTCAGTCCGGCTTGCACGGTCATCACGGCCTGAGTATAGATCACGTTTGGATCCATCGTCGGCGTTGCCGGGGTGGCCGCGCCACAAGCGGGCAACAACGCTATGCCAGCCAGCGTAAAGATCATCACAAACAGGCGAACGTGGGATTTCATTTTTTTCCTCTCTCGTCAGGTTGTTCGTTTCGATTATATCAGGCAAAAGGCCGTAGCCCCCCTTTTTTCTGAAGGTTTCCCGCCGGAAATAGGATAGCACAATTGTTTTCATTTTGTTTCAGAATTTGCAATTCGATCATCCAGGGGTTAGAGTGCTTGACAAATGCTTTTTTGGTGGTTATAAACTGGTTATCCAAACTCACAATAATGGTTATCACATTATTCGTTTCGCCTTACCAAACAACCGCATTGCAGTGACGGGAAACAGACACCAATTGCAGACCCTGTAGACATTTTCCTCGTTCACACAATTTCATAACTGGCTTTGTCGCAACACCACCTGGCCAGGGGGCAACCATTCCAAGCTGCGCGTGCGCAGCGGTGTCATCACCAAACGGATCTATCCGGTCCTGAGTGTTTTACAGGCCGTACAAGATTCGCCGGACCCCTGGGTAGATGTCAATCACTCCCTCAGGCTCTTTGGCGTGAGGGATTTTTATTGCCTATTTCTGGAGTGAAGAACTATGCATGAACCCAACCACCGGGGAAAGAGCTCCCCACATACTCTGATGATGATCCTCGCGAGGATAACGCTGATCCTGGTCGCCATCGTCGGCACGTCGATTCCGCCGGCGCGCGCCGCGGCTAACGATGTTCTTGGCAACCTGCTGGGCGAAATCCCGGTCGTTTCCGCGGCCGGTGAGGGCGAGTGGACGCAAGAAGCCCACGACGCGCAGCGCACCGGCTATATCTCCGAAGAGCCGCAAGAACCGTGGACGCTGGCCTGGACCTTTAACGGCCCGGATGCCAACGGCGGTACCGGCGGTCACATGTACAACGCTCCGTACCAGGCGCACACCGTCACGGGCGGCGCGAACGTGTATGTTCCGGCCGGCTCTACCGGCCTGTTTGCGTTGAACAAGAGTAACGGCGCGCAGGCCTGGCGGTTGACCAGCCCCTCGTTCAATGCTACGCCGGCCTATGATCCAGCCAGCGGCGCGCTGTTGGCGGGCGGCGCGGATGGCAAGCTGTACAAGATCAATGGCAGCACCGGCCAGGTGCAGGGCACGTACGACGCCGGCAGCCCCATCAACAAGGCCGTGATGCTGGTTGGCAGCGCTGCCTATGTGAGCACCGACAACGGCCAGCTTCACAAAGTGAACACGGCCAACATGACCCGCGCCTGGAGTTATGCCACTGGCTCTACGATTTCTACCGCGGCCGCGTTTTCGGCCCGGGCCGGTGTGGTGATCCTCGCTACCCGCGATCTGTATGTACACGCGGTGAAAGATGCGGATGGCACAGCGCAGTGGCGCGTAAAGCCCACCAGCCGACCGGCGCAAGACCCGTTCACGTTCGAAGGCTTCTGGCCGGTAGTAGCCGAGCAGCACGGCATCGTGTTCCTACGGCTCAATCTGGGCTGGGATGCGCTGTGGACCGGCCCCTCGAGCGGTGGTATTTATCCTTCGAGTAACGCTGAAACCCGCGCGCTGCTGCAGCAGAATAGCGGCGCGCTGGAAAACCTGTTCGCGCTCGACCTGGCCAACGGCAGCAAGAAGTTCATCCCTGCGGTGGGCTATGGTGCTGTGGAGCTGCGCACCGATGCGACTTCGTCGGGTCTGTTCCTGGTAGCGCCGCCGGTACCGGTGGTTAAGGTCAACAGCGATGGCAGCGAAGTAGCCTACGTGGCTTTCCGCACCGGCCAGGGCAACCCCCCGGACGGCCGCTGGGATTCGTACCTGGGCGAGATGGTGTTGGATAATACGACCGTCTCTGGCCTGGCCGCGGGCGATCTGCGCTTCATGGCCTTCCCAAACTCGTACATGCACGTTACCGATGAGCAGACACCGCTGAGCATGGCCGGCAGCACCATTTTTCATGCCCACTGGGGCGCCAGCGAAAGCGCATCCATCGTTGACCGTTCGGCCAGTAAAGGTCTGACGGCTGCCAACGCGATTACGATGAAAGCTCGCCCGGCGGTAGTACGCCGCGTGCAGTCCTGCGCAAACTTTGACCCCAAGACGCACTACACCACCTGCGGCATGACCCTGATCAACGATGGCCGCTATTGGACCGGTCCGGGCTACTGGACGTATTGGAACGTTAATGATCCGCCGACCCCGGTCAGCAACGCCTACAGCGATGGTATGAAACCGCGCTATACCTATGTCAGTAATGGCATGATGGTGGTACAAGGCAACGGTGGTGACCTGATGGTCTTCCGCTATGCGGGCGGGCAGGTTCAGCCCACCCCCACCAGCGGCCCACAGCCCACGGCCACCCGGCCCGCTGCCACGAATACGCTGCCTGCCCCCACCGCCACCCGGCCGGCCGCCACGGCTACCCAGCCAGCGCCGACCCAGGCGGCCCCGACGGCTGCCCCAACCCAGGTGCAGCCTACCGCGGCTCCCAACCCGTCCGGCGCGCTAACTCTCAATACCTATGATGATTTCGCGCGCAATACCGGCGCGGAAAGCAATGCTACCGCCAGCGACATCAATCAGGGCAGCATTACTCTGGCGGCCCGCACCGCCGACGAATTTGCGCAGGCCACACTCAACAGCAGCCTGTGGACATCCGGGCAGATACGCTCCGGCGCGGCGGCGGTCTCCATTGCCGGCAGCCAGTTGAGCGTTCCCGGCGGACGCTTCGTGCGCTCGACGGCTGCCTTTACGCGTGGCAGCCTGCAGGCAGTGGCGCAGTTCGAACGCGCCGCCGGCCAGGTGGTAGGTTTTGCACTGCAAGGCACCACGTCGCGCAATTTCCTGTTCACCACGCAGAGCGGTGACGGCAACCTGTACGCCCTGGTAAACAACAACAGCGGCGACCAGGTGATCAACCTGGGCGCGATCCCCAGCGGGATGCACCGTTACAGCATCACCTGGGCGCAGGCAGACAGCAGCCGCGATTCCATCAGCTTCTTCATTGATGGCAATGCAGTGGCGCAGATGACCGTCCCGAATGCGGGCGCGGCCAACTGGAACCTGTTCCTGGCCAATAACGGTACGGGTGTGCTGCGGATTGACGAAGCCCAGGCAGCTCCGCCGTACGCCAGCAGCGGCAGCTTTACCAGCGCCACGCTGGATGCCGGCGCCGGCTCGGTCTGGCAGAGCATTAGCTGGACGGCCACCGTTCCCGAAGGTACTGGCCTGACGATTAATGCGCGTACCTCGCCGGATGGCGCTAACTGGAAGGCGTGGAGCGGTGTACCTGGCAGCGGCGCAAACGTGGCCAACCCGGACCGCTACCTGCAATTTACCGTCAATTTGAATACCAGTAACACCAGCCTGACCCCGTCGCTGGACAGTATCACGGTCAACAAGGCCGGTGGAAGCGCGCCGACTGCGACGCGGCCGGCTGCCACCGCCACCAGCCCTGCTCCGACAGCTACCCGGGCCGCGGCAACCGCCACGCGCACGCCCACCCGGGCCGCGGCAACCGCCACGCGCACGCCAACCCGGCCAGCCGCGACGGCCACGCGCGCCGCCGTGACGGCCACGCGCACGCCCACTCGGGCCGCGGTAACTGCCACGCGCACGCCAACCCGGCCAGCCGCGACAGCTACCCGTGTTGCGCCCACATCCGTTCCACCGACGGCTGTGCCGCCTACCGCCGTTCGCCCGACCACTGTGCCTCCAACCACGGTTCCCCCGACCATAGTGCCTCCAACCGCGGTTCCGCCCACCGCTGTCCCACCGACCCAGGCTCCAACCCAGCCCGCGGTTGTGGAGAGCGTTACCTTCAACAGCTATGACGAGCTGAAGGCCAACTGTGGTGGCGAAGATGGTGTGAAGATTACAAACCTGAACCAGGGCAGCATCCTGCTGGCTCCCCGGCTGGCGGATCACTTCGATCAGGCTGCGCTGGATGCTGGCATCTGGTCGGCGGGCGCTCTCAGTGCCGGCGCGGCTGCGCCTTCGATGCAGAACGGCCTGCTGACCATCCCGGCTGCTGCCTTCGTGCGCTCCAACCAGGGTTTCACGCATGGCTCGTTTGAAGCCCTGGCTGAGCTGGAACCCAACTCGAACCAGGTCATCGCCTTTGGCGGGGACCAGTCTACTGGCGTGCGCTACTTCATGTTCACCGCGCAGGGCGCGGATGGCAAGCTGTATGCCATGGCCAACAACAACAGCGGCGATCAGTTTATCGATCTGGGCCCGGTTCCTACGGGAGCGCACCACTACCGTATCGAGTGGAACGCAGCGGACGCCAGCACTGACAGCGTGAGCTTCCTGATTGATGGGGAATCGAAAGCAACCGTGACTGTACCGAATGCGGGCGCGACCAACTGGAACCTGTACCTGGTAAACAATGGTACCGGAACCATGCGCGTAGATCAGGCTCAGATGGAGCCGGGTTACGTGCAGAGCGGCGTCTTTACCAGCAGCGTGCTGGATGCCGGCCAGATAGCCACCTGGCAGTCGCTGGATTGGAATGCGGCGCTGCAGGACGGAACCAGCCTGGTGGTCGCTTCGCGCACCTCGACGGATGGCAACACCTGGCGCGACTGGACCCCGGTAGATGCCGGCACGCACGCGATTGCCAACCCCGACCGCTTCGTGCAGTTTACCCTGCAGCTCTCGACCTCGAATGAAAATAACTCCCCGGTGATCGACGCGATCACGCTGGGCAAGGTGACGAGCCAGGCGCAACCTACACAGGTTGCGCCGACCCAGCCGCCGGCGACCGCCGTGCCTCCCACTGCGGTCCCACCCACTGCCGTGCGCCCGACCAGCGCGCCACCCACCGTGGCGCCGCCGACCCAGGCGCCCACACAGGCTCCCACCCAGATACAGCCGACCGCCACGCGCGCCGTGACGGCCACGCCCGGGGTGACGCCTACCCGCACTTCCCCCACGCCTACCAGCCAACCACCGAGCTCAGCCAAGGTGAGCAACCTCAATGTGACTGCCGGCAACCCGGCGGTGTACGAGAAGTTTGAGGTGCAGTTCGCCGTGCAGACTTCGGCCAAGAGCCTGGATATGCCATTTGACCCCAACCCGCCCGCGGGTGTTGCCCCTGGCGCCGGTATCACTGTCAATGGCCTGTTCTCTTCGGATAACTGGAAAACCACCATCACCCAGCCGGGTTTTGTGTTCCAGCCGTATAACCACACCGGCGCAGGCGAGCAGGATAAGTTCATCCCGGTAGGCAAGCCCATGTTCGCGGTGCGCTTTGCCCCGCAAAAAGCCGGGTCGTGGCAGTACCGCCTGAGCATCCAGGATGCACAGGGTACGGTGATCTACCCGGCCACCAACCAGAACGCGCTGACGTTTGACGTGCGCGCCACGTCCAGCAACCCGTATGCCAACCGTGGTTTTGTGAGCGTGAGCCCCACCGACCAGCGTTACTTCCAGTACCAGAACGGGGAGCCGTTTGTGGGCGTGGGCTTTAACGGTGGTTTCAACGGCAGCCAGGCCTTTGAGCAGACCATGACCAGCTACGAGCAGAACAAGATTAACTTCGTACGCCTGTGGATGGAAGGCTCCGGCATGAACGGCTCGCACTGGCTGGACTGGACCTCCTACTTCCTGAGCAACGACGGCTACCTGCCCGCTGCCAGCCTCGACACTGCCAATACCTACAATGGCAGCCCGGTTTCGCTGCGCCTCGACAACGCTAATCCCTGCCTGTTCGCCGGCTACAAACGCGGCGGGTTGGCGGTGGAACCCAATACCAGGTACGAGATCACCGCACGGATCAAGACCACCGGCGTCACCGGTTCAGGCGACTATGGATTTGTGATCAAACAGGGTGATTGGCTGGGCGATACCTGCGACAACGCCGGTACCGGCACGCGCATCACCGCCCCAGTTAAAGGCGACAGTGACTGGACCGAAGTGAAGGGCACGTACACCACCGGCTCCGGGCAGTCGTGGTTGGGTTTCCTGTACCTGGCGCGCGAGAATGCATCCGGCGGCCAGGTGTATATTGACGAAGTACACATGTACCGCGCCGATGATGCCACCAAAGCCGAGCTGCTGCGCCAGCCGTATGCCAATATGATCGAACACTTTGACCAGATGGGCGCTGCGCAATGGGACCTGTTCCTGCAGTCAGCCGAAAAGCATGGCGTGTACCTCAAGCTGGTCATTGATGAGAAGAACGAATGGATCCGCAACCGTATTGGCGCGGATGGCAAGCTGGCCGCATCAAGCAATGACAACTTCTACGCCGCGCCGAACACCAAAGTGCGCTGGCTGGAGCAGGCCTGGTGGCGCTATCTGATCGCGCGCTGGGGCTACAGCACGGCGGTGCACTCCTTCGAATATATCAATGAAGGCGACCCATACAACGGCAATCACTACCAGGCCGCCAATGCGATGGCCAAATACTTTGATGACAACGATCCATCGCGCCACATGGTGACCACCTCGTTCTGGGCGTCGTTCCCGAATGCCGAGTTCTGGTCGAACCCGCAGTTCGCCAATATTGATTACGCCGACGTGCACGCCTACGTTTCGACCGGCTGGGGCCCGGATGCAAGCTTCATCCCTGCCGAGATGCAGGAAACGAATGCCGCGAACGTGCACTCCGGGAAGACTTCGGCGCGCCTGCCTGGCGCTTCGAACTTCAGCGTGCAGGTAACGCCGCGCGGCGTAACCATCCAGGGGCAGGGCGAGTGGGTGATCAAGTACTGGATGAAAGCCTCGGGCTTGAGCACGAACTGCCAGTACTCCACCACCGGCAGCATGGCGCGCGTGCGCTGGATGCTGGATGGCGGTACGTACTACGGCGGTCGCGAGGGCGTGGTCCCGGCTCAGAGCGATGGGCGTGACTACATGTGCACCTCCCCGTCGGGCACTTTTGACTGGAAACAGTTCTCCAGCACCACCGACCGTAACGGCGCTGCGCTGCCCAATACGGCGCGGCTGATCGTCAACGACAACAATCCGCACGCGTTGAATGTGATGCTTGAAAACGCATATGGCACGGGCGGCACCGCCTGGATTGACGACCTGCAGATCATCAACCCGGCCGGGCAGGTGCAGCCGGTAATTGGCACGTTCGAAACCACCAAGTTCGCCGACGACACCGCGTTCAGCACCTATGCCTACAGCCAGATCTTTGGCGGCGGCAGCCTGCTGGGGGCGCACAAGCCCCTGGTGCGCGGCGAGACTGGCATCGATATCAATAACACCGGTTCTTATGACCCGGATATGCTCAAGGACAAGCAGGGTATCTGGCTGCATAACAATGTCTGGGCTCAGATCAACTCGGGCGGCATGTACGATATGTTCTGGTGGGTGACGGAGACGATCCCGCCGAGCATCTACTCCAACTTCCTGACCTATCAGAACTTTATGCAGGGCATCCCGCTGAATAACGGCCGGTACAAGGAACTGGGGGCTACCACCTCGAACGCTGACTTGCGCGTGTTCGGCCAGCGCGACGACACGGCCGGGAAGATGCACCTGTGGGTGCAGAATGCCCAGCATACGTGGCGGCGCGTGATCAATGGCCCGGCGGTCACCGCGGTGAGCGGCACGGTTTCCATACCCAACGTGCCAACCGGCACATACACGGTGGAGTGGTGGAATACCTACACCACCAGCAACCCGGTCTTCAAGACCCAGACGGTCAATTCGAATGGCTCACTGGTGCTGACCCTGCCCAACGCCCTCGCGGATGATGTGGCGGTGAAAATCACGAAGAACTAGCGAAAACCGTGTTCCAACAGCCCGGCGGGAGAAATCCTGCCGGGCTGTTGTATTTCCGCCATTCCGGAGGAATGTTTCTATTGGTAATTACAAATTCCTCTCGCTTTCGCTCCGATTTTTTTGTTCATAATCATGGTATCCATTTGTTACTTCACCAAAATATATCCACCATCTAGCACACAGGGAGGAAATCGTCATGCGTTAAGGGGTGGTATACATTCTATTGACTTTGTTGCCCGAAAAATCTACAATTTTTGTACAGGTAAGGATTATCGGGCTCTCGGCAGAGAAAAGGAGTCAGGGATGAACATCGTCAGGCAGATGTTACAGATTAAAGGCAACGCGGTTTGGTGCATCACGCCCGAAGCCTCAGTGTACGAGGCGCTGCGGCTGATGGCCGATAAGAATGTGGGCGCGCTGGTGGTCACTGAGGAAGATAAGGTGGTGGGTATCCTCTCGGAACGCGATTACGCCCGCAAGGTGGTATTAGAGGGTAAGACTTCGCGCGATGTGCCCGTCTCGGAGATTATGTCTTCACCCGTATTTTCGGTGCATCCAGACCAGACGGTGGAAGAGTGCATGGACCTGATGACGCGCAAGCATATCCGCCACCTGCCGGTGGTGGATGGCGAAGAGCTGGTGGGGATGATCTCGATTGGCGACGTGATGCGCGATATTCTCTATCGCCAGCGAGAGGAGCTTAAACGGTTCGAAGGGCGTGGCGAGCGCGCCTGAGCCATATGTAGTATCGATAGGGAAAAGGCGGGGCCAATGCATGGTCCCGCCTTTTGTTCTTTAGTTGGTGCGCCATTATTCCGGCAGGTTGAGGAATGCCTCGACCACTGCCGGGTCAAAATGCTGGCCGGACTGGCGGCGGATATACTGGATGGCTTCTTCGTACGGCCAGGCCGGGCGGTAGGGGCGGTCGGAAGTGAGAGCATCCATCACATCTACCACAGCAAATATGCGCGCCGAGAGCGGGATTTCCTCACCTTTCAGCCCGCGCGGGTAGCCGCTGCCATCCCATTTTTCGTGATGGCAGTAGGGCACGTCGAGAGCGGGCCTCAGATAACTGATCGAAGACAGCATGCGATAGGCATATTCGGGGTGCATGCGCATCAGCACCCATTCTTCATCGGTCAGCGAGTCGGACTTGAGCAGAATACGGTCGGGAATACCCATTTTGCCAATGTCGTGCAGCAGCACACCGCGGCGCAGGTGCACCAGCTCTTCGCCTTGCACGCCCATTACTTGCGCCAGGCGGGTGGTCAGCTCGGTCACCCGGCGGCTGTGGCCCTGGGTTTCTTTGTCGCGCAGTTCCAGCGCTAACGCCCAGCCTTCGATCGTGGCATCGTAGGCCTTGCTGAGCTCTGTTGCCTGCTGGCTGGTCTGCTCAAATAATCGCGCGCGCTGGATAGCGCTGGCGGCAATATTGGCAATCGCGGTCAGAATGTGCACTTCTTCAGGCTGGATGGGGTGCTCGTAGCCCACGGTGAGCGCGCCAAAGATGTTATCCTGGGTGATGAGCGGAACGCTGGCAATCGCCTTCACGCCATCGATCAGCTCGGGGAAGGGGAAGTGGACGTCGCTGGCGGCCTGGTTGTTGAGGTACATCTGCCCGGTGCGCATCACCTGGCAGCACAGCGTGTCGCCGGCAGGCACTTCGCGGTCGCTTAACATGCTCCACGTGCCGCAACCCAGGACGATACGCGATTTCTGCGTGCCGGAATCGGCCAGGGTGATAAAAGCGCCGTGAACCTGCAGCCGGTTGACGAGCTGGTTGAGAATGACCGGCAGGATATCGGCCTGGGTGATGGCCGAGCGCAGCGCGGCGCTCACCCCGGCGATGGCTTCCATCTCGCGCTCGCGCTGGCGGCGCTCGGACAGGTCATCCACGAATACCACTGCCAGGTCTTCCCCGCCAATGTTGACGGTGCGGGTACTGACGTGCACCGGAAGCAGCGTGCCATCCTTGCGCCGGTTGAGGCACTCCCAGTCATGCATCCCGCGCTGGTTTTGCAGCTCCAGGAACTCGTCCAGCGTTAGGCCCAGGCTTTGCGGGGCCAGGTCGTTGACGTGCATATTCAGCAGCTCTTCTTTGGTGAAGCCCAGCATGCGGCAGGCGCTGGTGTTGCAGTCCAGGATCTCGCCGGTGTAGGTTTCGAGGAATATCGCGCTGGACGCGGCTTCGACCAGGGCGTGGTATTTTTCTTCGTTATCGCGTAAGGCCTGCTCGGCGCGCTTGCGCTCGATGGTCATGGCGATCTGGGTGGAGACGAAATCGAGTACGTGCAGGTCGCGCTGGGTGAAGCGCGGGCCTTCGGTATAGATCTGCACCACCATTACGCCAATGGTGTTGCCGCCGCTTTTGAGTGGCACGCCTAACCAGTCGATGCTGGGCGCGCCGACTTCTTCCACTTCGCCCTGCGCCACCAGGTCGGCAAAGACCTCGGGAGAAGCCAGCAGCGGCTGGCCGGTGCGCAGCACGTAATCTGTCAGGCCTCTGCCCAGCGGCTGCGGGTCGGGCGGCGCGTCGAACTGGTCGATGTAATAAGGGAAATCGAGCTGGTTCTTTTCCGCGTCGTAGAAGGCGATGAAGAAGTTGTTGACCTGCATGAGCTGCTGCAGGCTGGTGTGGATGAGCATGTACAGCTCTTCCACCGTCTGGCAGGTGATGGCGCCCTGGGAAATCTCGTTGACCACGCCCTGCAGTTTTTGCGCCCAGGAATGCTCGGTGATATCTTCGCCAACGCTGGAGAGGCCGACGGTATTGCCCTGCGCGTCGCGCAGAATGGTGGTATTCCAGCTCATCAGGCGGCGCTCGCCGTTGCGGGTTAAGATGTGGTTTTGCCCGTGCGGGATCAGGCGACCTTCCTGCATCATGATATTAAATGAACGCAGCACGCGGGCGCGATCTTCGGGTGGCACAACCGTTTCAAACCAGTTCTGGCCGAGCACATCTTCCTGGCGGAAGCCGGTGAGCTGGCAGAAAAATTCATTGACGAACAGCACGCTGCCATCATTGGAAAGCAGGATGGCCACAAGCTGGATGTTTTCGAGCAGCTCGCGGAAGCGTGTTTCAGAAATACGCAGGGCATCTTCCGAATTTTTGCTTTCGGTGATGTCGATGCCTACCGACTGGTATTCCACCAGGTGATCACCATTATAGATCGGACGGTTGGTCCAGCGTGTCCAGCGCACCTGGCCGCTGTTGAGCACCGTTTTCCCTTCGATCGTGATACGCTGGGTTTGGCCACTGCCTTTCTCAAGGCTTTCGCGTATGTTTTCGCGCTGGCCGTCAGACATCAGATCATAAATGCTGCTACCAAGCAGGTCGGCACGCTCACGCTCAAAGAATGCGCACAGTGTCTCGTTGACGTACACCAGCGTGCCATCCGGGCGGAAGCGGCAGATGAGCGCCGGGCTATCTTCGATCAAGGCGCGGTAGCGCGCTTCGCTCTCCAGCAGTGAATTTTCGGCGATCTTGCGATTGGTGATGTCACGTCCGATGGACTGAATTTCGGTCAAATGCCCATGGTGACCGGGGATGGCCTGGTTGGTGACCTGCACCCAGCGCGTATCGCCTAGCGCGGTGATGACCGGTACTTCAATCACCGCCATGCGCGGGTTACGCAGCAGGGCCTGGAAGGTGCGGCGCGCGTTGTCCTGGCGCTCCTTCGGGATGAAATCCAGCAGGCATTTCCCGATCAGAATTTCGCGCTCTATGCCGAGGAACTGGCAGCTGGCGGCATTGGCGTAGCTGATGGTTCCATCGGGCAGATAGCGCATAATCAGGCTACTCTGCTGATCGGCGATGGAACGATAACGCTCTTCGCAATCACGATGGGTCTCATCGCCTGTTGAACTGGCAGTTTGCAGCTCCTCGATCAGCACCAGGCATGCGGTTTCGCCTTCCCACTCGGTTTCGGTGATGCGCATACGCAGCGGCAAGGTTTCCGGCTGGTTACCGGCACGAATGACGCGCACGCTGATCGAAAGTACCTCTACGTCGCCGGACAGGTGCAGGGTAGGTAGCTCAAAAATATCGCCGGATTGAATGCGATACTGGCGTTGGGCGATGCTGTTGGCATAACAGACCATCCCGCGCGCGTCAACAATCAGCGAGCCATGCGGTACGAGCGCAGCAAGGCGCTCAAAGGCATCGTCGCAGCCGGAATGAACCGCATTAGGCGAATATTGAGCCATCAATACCCCTGGTGGTGTACACCGGTTGGTTGGCAGACTGGTTGGAAACAGGTCATAGGTTCATCCTGGTGGCGTGCTGGAGTGAAGGCGGCAAGGTGTCACCCAGGAGCATCAGGCATTCCCCACTACCATTAATCATTAACGCGGCCTGCTGGCACGTGTTTCGGTAGTCACCTTACAAAACTGTAAAGTGCGCCGGGCGGAAAGCCTCGATGGCGCTTCACTTCAGATCAGTGTCGGATACCCCATTATAATCATCCTGCGCGTTGAGTCGAGGGATGTATAATGCTTATGACCTTACCCTTTTGTAAGCTGAAGGAGCCTCGCATATGGAAATCCGTTTTCGTCCGGTAACCCGGGAGAACTGGTCCGTAGTGGGCAAGCTGCGCGTGCGGCCCGACCAGGAAGGCTACGTAGCGCCAAATTTCCTTTCCCTGGCCGAAGCGCATTATTACCCTGACCTGGTTCCGCAGGCGATTTATGACGGCGACCTGCTGGTGGGTTTCCTGCTATACGGCTATGACGGTGAGGAAGATAGCCATTGGGTGGTGCGCCTGATGATCGACCAGGCCTTCCAGGGCCGGGGCTATGGCCGCGCGGCCATGGTGCACCTGCTGGCCATGCTGCGTGCCATTCCAGGTTGCCGGCGTATTCGCATCAGTTACGAGCCGCACAACCAGCCCGCGCGCGACCTGTACCTGAGCCTGGGTTTCGTGGAGACCGGCGAGGTGATCAGCGGCGAAACTGTGGCGCAGATTGTGGTGGAACAGGGCTGAGGCGCATCCGGCGCGCCTTGACGCCCATGCCTGACCGCCGTGAAACGCATGTATGCAAAGGAAAAGAGTATGCTGACTGAAGCCTTGCCCCGTATCTCGCTGGCGTTTTTACCCACGCCGATCGAACCCATGCCGCGGCTGAGCGCCACCCTGGGCGGTCCGCAACTGTTTATCAAGCGCGACGACCAGACCGGCCTGGCGGGTGGCGGAAACAAGACCCGCAAGCTGGAATTCAGCGTGGCCGAAGCTCTGCGCCAAAACGCGGACACGCTGGTGACGGTGGGTGGGGTGCAGTCGAACCACTGCCGGCAGACGGCGGCGGCCGCGGCGCGCCTGGGCCTTTCCAGCGCTGTGGTGTTGCGCGGTCACCCGCCGAAAGAATGGAACGGTAACCTGCTGCTGGACGCCCTGCTGGGCGCGCGGGTGGTCTTTTCTGGCGAGCGCACGCGGGAAGAAGTGGCCGAAGAGACCATGCGCGAGCTGGCCATGCAGGGCAGCCAGCCGTTCTTTATTCCCCTGGGCGCGTCGGATGCAATCGGAGCAATGGGCTACGTGGCGGCGATGGAAGAATTGGACGCGCAGATGCGCGAACAGGGGCTGCATTTTGACCGCATCGTATTCCCCAGCAGCTCTTGCGGCACCCAGGCAGGCATGTGCGTTGGCGCCAAAGCGCTGGGCATCCGCGCGGAAATCAGCGCAATTGCGATCGACAGCACGCGTGAGGAGCTGCAGGCCGAAGTCTCGCGGCTGGCAGAGGAAACCGCGCAGCGCGCCGGGCTGGACGTGCACGTTGCACCGGGCGAAGTGGTGGCCTATGACGGCTACCTGGGCGGCGGATATGCTGTGCTGGGCGAGCCAGAGAAAGAGGCCATTTCAATGGTGGCGCGCTGTGAGGGCATCCTGCTGGACCCGGTATACAGCGGACGCGCCATGGCTGGGCTGATCGACCTGGTGCGTAAGGGTGTGTTCGGCAAGGATGAGGATATCCTCTTCTGGCACACTGGCGGGTCGGCGGCGTTGTATGCGTATGCCGGGCAACTGCTGGAGGGCAGCCGCTAACCGCGTCCATGCTGACCGAAGACTATCTTATCCGCATGATTAACCTGGCTATCGCGGCGCTGCTTCGGCTGGCAAAGCTGCGACGTGACGGCCAGGCGCAGGAAGCGCAGGCGCTAATCGACCTGACGCTGGAACAGTTGCTGGGGCTGCGCGCCGATCTGGTCAAGCAGCTCGATGACGAGCGCCTGTATTATATCCTCACCCGCAACGAACGGCTGGATACGCAGCGCCTCGAGCTGATCGCTGAATTGTTCCAGAATGAGGCCGAGATGCTGCTGGCGGACGGCAAAACCGCCGAGGGCACAGCCCTTTCAGCGCGGGCGCTGCGCTATTTCCTGGAGGCCTGCTTTACCAATGCCGGCGAGGGCATGGATACCAGCGCGCTGCGCGTACGCATCCAGCAGGTGGCGGTGGGGCTGGACCCGCGCGACCTGGGCGCGGATACGTTATGGCCGCTCTCAGGATATTACGAGGAGCAGGGCGATTTCATCCACGCGGAAGCACTGCTTCTGCTCATGCATCAGCGCGCCGATTTGCGCGATTCGATCACTCCGGAACTGATTGCCTTTTACGAACGTCTGAATCAGAAGCCCGCGGACGCGCTGGCGCGCGGCGGGATGCAGCCCGACGAGCTGCGCGCAAAGCTCAAAGCAATGCGCAACGCATAGCACCCGGCCGAGCGCCGGAGAATAGCGGTAAGGAGTGAAGATGAAACGCGTACGTTATGGATTATTGGTTTGTTTGTTGGCAGTGGTGCTGGCGGCTTGCGCGCCGGTTGCGCCCGAGCCCACGCCCACCGCGCCGCAGCCCCCGCCGGCAGGCGCGCGGCTGCGCATCACCAACGCCGGCAGCACGCCGATCAAGAACCTGAAGCTGCTGTTCCCGGAGGAGGAAGTGTTCTTTGGCGACATACCGGCCGGTGGAACCACCAGCTACATGGAGGTCAAGAATGGCGTGTATGCCTACGCCGCCTACCGCTACGAGCTGGATGGCAGCCTTGTGACCCAGCCGGTGATCGACTGGGTGGGCGAGGAAGGCAAGCAGGGCGCTTTTACCTACACGATCGACTTTGATCCATCACGCGCGGCGATGCAGCGCATTATGCAGCAGGCGGTGACACAGGACGAATAGCAGGGAAAGCTTAATGCGCATGGAACCACCCGTTTCCGTGCGCATTTTTTCTATGAGTAGGGAGGGTTTGCATGCACATTGAGCACCTGGCGATCTGGAGCGAGGATATCGAGCAGCTTCGTGCATTCTATGAAACCTATTTCGGCGCCACGGCCGGGCAGAAATACACCAACCCGCGCCGCGGCTTCCAGTCGTACTTCCTGGCCTTTGACGGCGGCTGCCGCCTGGAAATCATGCAAATGCCGGGGATTGCGGTGGAAGAAACCATCGAGCCGCGCGCCGGGCTGGCGCATTTTGCCGTTTCGGCCGGCTCAGAGGAGGCCGTCGATGCGCTGACCCGGCGGCTGGAACAGGATGGCTGCCGCGTGTCCGGCGGGCCACGCCGCACCGGCGATGGGTACTACGAAAGCGTTGTGCTTGACCCCGACGGCAACCGGGTGGAGATCACTGTGTAGGCATGGATTTGGTGGTATCATCAAGCAGGTTAATCGCAAGCATCAATGGAACCCATTTTCAGGAGGATCGCATGACCGACCAGAGCACCACGCTCAATAAGAAGCTGTATGAAAATATGCGCCAGAAGAGCAGCGACGAGCTGCTGCAGATCTGGAAAGAAAATGACCGCACCGAATGGTCGGATGAAGCCTACGATGCCATCCGCCAGATCCTGACCGAGCGCGGCGTCAGCCTGCCGTCGCAGAAAGCCGCCGTGGCTGTGGCAGACGAAGAAGGCGACCCCAACGCGGACGCGCTGGTACGCCTCTCGACCTGGGCGCAGCTCCTTGGCTGGCTGGCGCTGGTGGTAACCGTGGGCATTTCGGGCATCAACGTGGTATCCATCGTCACTTCCCCTGGCTTCACCCTGGGCGTGGCGGCGATCTTCAATATCCTCTCGGCGCTGCTGATCCTCATGGTGGGCGCGTTCCTGTTCGTCTTCTTTATGCTGGTGTCGAAGGGTATCTTCGTCATGCTCGACATCTTGGACAACACGTCTGAGATCGTCAGCCACCTGCGCAACCGCTAACCATGTTCCGCGTTTTGCCTCTTCCGCAGGGTGTGGCGGGGAAGGTTTATCTGCACAGCATGCCCGGCCGGGCGGAACCGCTCGACCGGGCTGTGGAGCAGATCGACGCGCTGGGCATCCAGCGCGTCGTTTCGCTCGCGCCGCTGGAGCAGATCCGCCGCGACTCGCCGCACTATGCACTGCTGATCGAAAGCGGCGTGACGCCGTGGATTCAGGAGCTGCTGCCTGTGCCGGATTTTGGCATCCCGGCGGATGAAGACGCCTACCTGGCGTTTTTTCGCAATCTGAGCCGGCGCGTGCGCGCCGGCGAGCGCGTGTTACTCCACTGCGCGGCCGGCATCGGGCGCACGGGTATGGGCGCGGTGACGCTGCTGCTGTGCCTGGGGCAAGATCTGGATACGGCCACGCGCACCGTGCTGCAGGCCGGCTCGGGGGCCGAAGAACCCGAGCAGCACGCCTTGCTGGAGCGTCTGGCTGACCGGGTGGCCGGCCAGGATTAATTCGCCCGGGAAATCAGAGGCAACTATGCGCGAAGCGTTGGAGCTGGTGCAGGATTTTCATCGCGTGTTCCGCTGCTATCAGAATGATCAGCCCACCGCCGAAATTCCCATGCGCGAATGGCAGGTTCGCGCGCGGCTCATGCAGGAAGAGCTGGACGAATACCGCGCGGCTGCGGATTCCGGCGACCTGATTGCCGTGGCCGACGCGTTGTCCGATTTGCTGTACGTGGTGCTGGGCACATACATTGCTCACGGGCTGCAGGACGTGGCCGAAGATCTGTTCCGCGAGGTGCATCGCAGCAATATGAGCAAGCTGGATGAAAACGGCCAGCCACTTTACCGCGAGGATGGAAAAGTACTCAAATCGGAACAGTTCCGCGCACCCGAGCTGGAGCCGATCCTGCGGCGCGGGTAAGTGCGATGCCCGCCCGGCTTGCGCCTGAGGCGGATTGCCGCTATTCTTAAGCAGAGCGGCCAATCCCCAACCAGGAGTGCAGGCAAATGAGCCACGAGCCCACCTTTACCAGCGCAGTACCGGTGTTACCGAGCCTGAACGTGCGCGAGGCGGCCAAGTTTTATGAGCAAAAGCTGGGGTTCACCTGCCTGGCGTTGTATGACCACGGCCTGCAAGACCAGTACGCCATCTTGCAGCGCGGCGCAGCCGAAATCCACGTGTGGGGCTGCGCCGATCGTTACCTGGTGGAGAACAGCGGTTGTTTTTTGCGCGTGGCGGGTATCGACGCGCTGTATGCCGGGCTGCGCGCGGCGGGTGTGGTCATCGCGGTGGAGATGGAAACCAACCCGCAGGGCGGGAAGCAGTTTTCGCTGTACGACGGCGACGGCAACCTGATCCGCGTTGGTGAGGCGCCGCCGGGCGATTAATTCCCGTGCCAATTTATGCCCGGACTGTGGAAAGCATTGGTACAATACGTAGTGTAGACCGGAATTCCAGGAGGAATCCACCGCATGTTTCTCAACCCAGGTCAGTTGATCGAAGCGATCCGGCTGACCCCGCTGGTTTCTATTGACTTAATTGCGCGCGATCCACAGGGCAGGGTTCTGGCCGGGATGCGCACCAACCGCCCGGCGCAAAACTACTGGTTCGTTCCTGGCGGGCGCATCTGCAAAGATGAACGGCTGGCGGATGCTTTCCGGCGCATCAGCCTGAATGAGCTGGGCGTGGCTTTCGAGCTTTCACAGGCGCAGTTTCACGGTGTGTACGAGCACCTGTACGAAGATAACTTCGCCGGTGTGCCCGGGCTGAGCACCCATTACGTGGTGCTGGCATATATGCTGCAATTAGACGCGCCGCTGCCTGACCCGCCGGAAGAACAGCATCAGGCTTTTCACTGGTTTACCGTTGCCGAGTTGCTGGCGGCCGGCGACGTGCACGCAAACACCAAAGCATACTTTCCAGAAGGAAAAGGTTAGGCAACGATGCACCTAGAAACGGAACGTCTGGTGCTGCGAGATATGGAGGAGGACGACGCCGAATCGCTCGCAGACCTATGGACCGACCCGCAGGTAACCAAGTTCATGGGCGGCCCGCGTGACTATGACAACCTGATCAGTGTGTTTGAGCAGGACGCGGCGGCGCATGATCCGCGCATTTATGACCTGTGGACGCTGGTGGAAAAAGACACTGGCCGCATCATCGGCCACTGTGGGCTGACCGACAAGGACGTGGAAGGCGAGCTAGAGATCGAGCTGGTGGTGGTGCTCGATCGTGACGTGTGGGGCAAGGGTTACGGCCGCGAGATTTCCACCGCGCTGCTGGATTTTGCTTTTCATACTGCCGGGCTGGAGCGGGTGATCGCGTTGATCAACCCCGAAAACCAGGCCTCGGAACAGATGGCGCAAAAGCTGGGAATGCAGTTCGAGCGCCAGGTGGTGCGGCCCGGCGGTGCGCTGCGCAATGTGTACGCCCTGCATAAGCCGGCGGAAGACGAAGACCAGCGCGATTAAGTTCTCAGGTATCCTATAAGGAGATGTGCATGGAGATCGAAATCCTGCCGTATGGCGGCGACTTCGAGGATTTGCTGCCGCTGCTGCGCATGTCCATCGGAACGGATGATGACGAAGGCGTGCGCCGGCTGATCAAGGTCGAGCAGGCGCGCGGTACGCAGTATTTCACCGCGCGGGTGGATGGCCTCGCGGTGGGTATGATCGGTGTATATTTTGACGATGCCGGCGTGCTGGACGAGCTGGAGCCGCCGCAGGTTATCGACGTAGCGGTGCTGCCCGAATACCGTCGCGGCGGCGTTGCGCGGGCGCTGATGCAGCACGCCATCGAGCTGGTGCGCGCGGCGGGGCGCAAAACGCTGTGGCTGTACACGGATGGCAACTCGGCCGGCCTTCTGGCCTTTTACCGGCGGCTGGGCTTCCGGCTGACCGCGGTGGTGCCCGAATATTTTGGCCCGGGAACGGTCAAAGCAATTTTTCGGCGCGACCTGTAGCCGCAGGAGCAGCGCGCATGGAGCTGGAAACTTCGCGATTGCGCCTGGTGGCCCTGGATGCTGCCGCGCTGGAAGCCTACCTGTTTGACCCCGGCAGGCTGGAAGCGCGCCTGGGGCTGCGGCTCTCGCGCCTTACGATTAGCGCGGTAGTGGCGCGCGCTATGGAAATCAAGCTTATGAAGATGGCCGGCGCGCCGCGCATCGACTACCCCTGGTATACCTACTGGCTGCTGGTGGTGCAGGATGTGGGCTTTGGCGCGGGGCTGGCCGGGTTCAAGGGCGCGCCGGGGCCGTATGGCAGCGTCGAGCTGGGCTACGGCATTGATCCGGCCTGGCAGGGGCATGGCTATATGACCGAGGCGGTTGGCGCGCTGATCGATTGGGCCTTCCAGGACCGGCGCTGCCAGCGCGTGACAGCCGAAACGCTGGCCCAAAATTATGGCTCGATCCGCGTGCTACAAAAGAACGGGCTGGTGTGTAGCGGCGAGCGCGACGGGATGCTATTCTGGACGCTGGAGCGCGCCGATTGTCTGGCGAGGCGGCGCGCGGAATAAGCCGGCTTACAGGCGCTCAAACTGCGTGCCGCGCACGATGATTTCTTCCTGGCAGAAGGCCTCTTCCAGCCGGCGCCGGTACTGCGCCCACCAGTCGCGATCGAGCGTTTCTACCATCACTTCAAAGACGGTCACGTCGTCGTAACTCACCTGGCCTTCGTCTTTCCACGCACCGCGCGCCGGGGCGCGCTGGTAAGCGGTGATGCCGCCGAAGCGCTCGGTCAACTCGTGGAACACGCGCTCAAACTGCGCGGGTGGAAACGGGCGTTTTTCATTATCATACACAGGCAGCAAAAACTGGATCAGGTACATTGTTCCTCCGCTTTGGCATGTTAAAATTGAACCACAAAGCCCCTGGCGCGGGCGGCAAAAAAGGAAGGGGAGTTTACTTATGTTTCAACTGGTAGCATTTGACGCGGATGACACCCTGTGGCATAACGAGACGGTGTACCATGAAACACTGGCGCGCTTTCAGGATCTGCTGGCCGGGTACGTGGACGCGCATGCGCTCGAAGAAGCGTTGTTTCAGACCGAAATGCGCAACCTGCCGTACTTTGGCTATGGGTTGAAGAGCTACATTCTCTCCATGATCGAGACCGCCGTGGAAATAACCGGCGGGCGGGTGCGCGCCGATGAACTGGGCCGGCTGGTCGACTTTGCGCGCGATATGGCCCAGGCTGAGGTGCGCCTGCTGGAAAATGTGCGTGACACGGTGGCGCAGCTCGCAAGCCGTTACGATCTGATGATCATCACCAAAGGTGACCTGCTGGATCAGGAAGCCAAACTCACCCGCTCTGGCCTGCACGAGTATTTTCGCTATTTCGAGACGGTGGCGGATAAAGACAGCAAGCGTTACGCGGGGCTGCTGGCACGTTACGGGGTGGAACCGCGGGCATTTGTGATGGTGGGCGATTCGATGCGCTCGGATGTGCTTCCGGTGCTGGAACTGGGCGGCACGGCCATTTACGTGCCATACCCGGTGCGCTGGGCACACGAAGCGGCCGAACCCCCGGCCGACGCGCGCTACCACCCGTTAGAGCATATCGGGCAGCTTCCTGATTTGTTGGAGCGCCTGGAGCGCGAGCATATGTAGGCGCGAGAAGCGTGTATACTTAATCTCCAGAGAGGGAAGAAACATGAGCGTTCATCCACTGGTGGTGCAACTGCGTTTTGCGCGCGTGGAGCTGCTGCGCGTTGTCGAAGGCCTGTCGGCGGAAGATGGCGAGCGCCGGCTGCTGCCCATGAACAGCATTGGCTGGATGGTGGCGCACCTGGCCAACCATGAGGCTTCGTACTGGCTGCTGGTGGCTCAGGGCGATACGACCTACAAATGGCTGGCCAGCCAGGTGGCCACCGGCAAACCGGCCAGCACCCCGCCGCTGGACGAGATGCTGGCTACGTGGCGCGAGATCACCACGAAGGCCGACGCATACCTGGATACGATCACGGACGAGGCGGCGCTCTCTCGGCTGGAGTGGAGAGGGCAGCCCTACCGCGAGTCAGTGGGCACGATGCTGCTGCACCTGATCTACCACTACTTCTTC
The DNA here is from genome assembly GCA_039810245.1 of Longilinea sp. Classification (GTDB taxonomy): domain Bacteria; phylum Chloroflexota; class Anaerolineae; order Anaerolineales; family Anaerolineaceae; genus CALDSL01. The sequence continues at coordinate 111,123 of JBDHWQ010000010.1, forward strand.
CATATCGGCGAAGCACACGCTGCCCGGCAGATAATGGGGCATACCGACCTGCCGGAGTACGTAGGCGATATGGACGGTTACGAGTGGGGCGCGCAGGGTTAGGGGGCGCATGTTCCTGAGCTACGTGTGCATCTTTGTGGGTGCTACGGCTATCACCGCGGGCATGCTAAAGCGCTTCACCTACCGCGACCGGCTGGTCTTTGACCTGAACTGGTGGCAGGCAGCGCTGGCCTGGACCGGCGGGCTGCTGTTGATCCTGATCGGGATGGCGCTATATGTATATGCCGCATCCGACCCGCTGCCGGAAGAGACACTCAACGGGTTGTTTGGCTAAGCGCGGTGAAGATCGGGTGGCCGCGCGCGTCTTCGTTATCAAACCACCATTTCATCTTCTATCCGAAAGGCAACAACCATGGCAAACACACTGTGGGTTACCACCGCATTTGATTTTGAAGGCTATAAAGTCTCGCGACACCTGGGCGTGGTGCGCGGCATCACCGTGCGCTCGCGCAGCGTGGTGGGCAACTTCGTCGGCGGGCTGCAAACGCTCGTGGGCGGTAACATTACCGTCTTCACCGAGCTGTGCGAGCACGCGCGCCAGGAAGCCTTTGACCTGATGGTGCAGCACGCGCAGCAGCTCGGCGCAAACGCCATCATCGGCATGCGCTACGATGCAAACGACGTGATGGACGGCGTCACCGAAGTGCTGGCCTACGGCACGGCGGTGGTGATCGAAAAGGCGTGAGCCGCAAGAAGGCTTCCTCTTCCCGGACCTGGCAACCGAACGGCTGCGCCTGCGCCGGCTGGCTCCCGGTGACCTCAACTTCCTGTTTGAGCATTTTAGGCATCCGCAGGTAGGTGAATACCTGGTGGATGAAGACCCGGTCACCACGCCGGTGCAGGCAGAAGACATCCTGCGCTTTTACCTGGAACAGGATGGCAAAGGCTACAACCGCTGGCTGATGGAACGAAAGTCTGATGGCCGGCCGCTGGGTACGCTTGGTTTTCACCGCTGGGACCGGCGTAATCACCACATTGAAATTGGCTATGATCTTTCCCCGCAGTACTGGGGCAGCGGGTACATGCGCGAGGCGGCGGCTGCCGCGCTGAATTTGGCTTTCACACACATGCGCGTGCACCGCGTGGAAGCCATGATTCACGTGGACAACGTGCGCTCACAGCGGCTGGCCGAAGGGCTGGGATTCCGGCGCGAGGGCCTGCTGCGCGGCAATTTTTACAGCGACGGCCGGTACCACGACCATTACCTGTACGCGCTGATAGAAAGCGACCGGCGCGCCTAACCCTCCGCGAGGAATGCTTCCAGGGCGGCCAGCATGCTGTGCAGCGCATCCAGCGAAGCCCAGAAGTTGCCGGCAATTTCCAGGCTGTGGTCCGCGCCTGGGATCACCAGCCCGCGGCTGCCCGGCCGCGCCGCCAGCTCGGCGAAGCGCGCCGGGTGGTAGGCCGGGTCGGTGCTTCCGATGACGAACAGCCCGGGCTGTGGCGCGGCTTTGGCCTGCGCGTAGAGCGCGTCGCTGCTAAACAGCGGCGTCAGCCAGATGATGCGCGCGGCGGCCAGGCGCACATCGGCAGCGATTTCGCCCAGCACGCGCGTGCCAATCGACTTGCCGACCAGCGTAATGCGCTGGTAGGGATGGGCGGCCAGGGCGGCGTCTATGGCCGCGGTAGCGTCAGCGCGCAGTTGCGCGGCGCGCTCACCTTCGGGCAGGCCTTGAAAGCCGGGCTGCTGGCTGTAAGTATATTCCACGCGCAGCACGTCAGCGCCGTGTTCCAGCAGCATCAGCCCGGGGTAATAAAGCAGCGGCATGCCGGTGGTGTACTGGTAGCCGGGAAAGAGCACCGCCAGGTGATCGGTTGCGTCTTTCTGCCGGAGGAACAGGTTGGGCAGCGGCTGGCCGTGGTAGTCGGTTAGCGAGAGATGGTCGTACGTGTAAGCCATGAACGTCTCCGGGGTGTTTATTTCCGGCGCCGGCGCAGCGCCAGCGGTAGCAGAAGGAAAGTTGCCAACGGCCAGACCCACTCCAGCCGCCCTGGACCGCCTGTGCCGGTGCGTGGCGCGGTGCGGCGGATGCGCATCAGGCGGTAGTCAGCCACTTCGCGCAGCAGCGCTTCATCGCTGACGGTGTACGGGTCCAGCCCGGCGAAGATGGCCGCGAAACCCGAGCCGATCAGTACCGCGCGGATCAGGTCGAGCTGGTTAGGCGCGCCGGTTACTTCTTCGGCGGTGGCCTCCCACCAGCCATCCGGCATCCAGACTTCCACTTCCGGGTGGGCGCGCATGTTACGGTACCAGTCGGAAATGCCACCGAAGCCGGCCACGCAGTACACCTCGCCATCGACGACGGCATAATTGACCGGCGTACGCCGCAGTTGGCCGGTTTTGCGCCCGCGGTGTGTGATGACCATGATCTGCCCGGTGACTGCCGGCCAGATGGCAAACCAGCGCCCGAGGCCCAGTTCCCACATGAGCAGCATGAAATGGTTGAACTTCCGGAAGACCCGGCGCAGTTTTTCTTCGGTCTGTTTTTCCATCACGCGCTCCACCATTGCAAGGATAGTATCAGTATAGTCCAGAATCTCATTCGTCCCAATCGTATCGCCTGTGAGATCGGGAGAAAAATGTGCCAACAGGGAAGCCTGGACAGGCGGAAGAGGACGCCCCTCTATCCTCCAAATCGTTATTCCGGCGATTTGGAGGGAAAGAATACGCCTCTCTCCAAATGTGCTCTCCAGCATGTGGAGAGAGCTGGAGGGGTTTCTTCAGGGTTTACAGGAGAAGTGAATTTCGAGCGGTAATGTACCTGCCCATCGCCGGGGCATTTGTCCGGGGGCGGATGGCGGGAAAGTCCTGAATTGGTGCCCGGGGCGGGGGATGCTATCATGATTAAAATCAGGGTGGCAGGGATGGGAATATGCGAATGCACGGGCCGTGGAAGATCAAAAGCACAATCTGTAAATTTGAGAATGATTTTTTGACACTATTCGAAGACGCTGTCGTCCAGCCGGATGGCAAGCCGGGGACCTATGCCACGGTCGACATCAAGCCGGGCGTCTCGGTATTGCCAATGGACGAGGATGGGAATGTCTACCTGGTGCGCCAGTTCCGCTATGCGCTGGGGCGCGACAGCATCGAAGCTGTGGCCGGCGGACTGGACGGGAATGAGCCGCCGCTGGAAGGCGCCAAACGCGAGGCATGCGAAGAACTGGGCATTACCGCGCGGCGCTGGACTGACCTGGGCCAGGTGGAAGAAGATACTTCCCTGGTGCGCAGCCGCGGCTACCTGTTCCTGTGCCAGGAGCTGGAATTTGGTGAGGTGGAACCCGATGGCACGGAACAGATCGAGCGGTTAAAGATGCCACTGCGTGAAGCGGTGCAAAAGGTGATGGAAAGCGAAATTGTGCATTCGCCCAGCGCGCTGCTGATCCTCAAAGCCGCCATCCACCTGGGCCGGGTGGATTGATTGCGACTTTCGCGGCCGGGTAGTACAATTTTTTTGGCGACCCGCGTTGGATGATTGTTGAAGCTCATACCGGGCTGCCAGGAGATACCCATGTCGGCTGGGAAAGGTTTGCGAAGAGTTGTCGGGACGATGATGGTCACCGCAGGTGCGGTGGGAGCGTATGTGCGCTTTGTGCGCCCGTGGTTGATGACCCGCGGCGCCTCGGACACCGACTTGCGAAGGGCGCTGCCCGGCGATGATCTGCTGGCGCACCCGCAGTGGACGTCCACCCAGGCGGTTACTGTGCATGCAACGGCCGGTGAAATCTGGCCGTGGATTGCGCAGTGGGGCTATGGCCGCGGTGGGTTTTACAGCTACGACTGGATCGACCGCCTTCTGGGTTCAAAGGGTGTCGTCAGCAGCGAGCGCATCCTGCCGCAATACCAGAACATCCAGGTCGGCGACTGGGTGCCGGTGGCCGAGAACGGCGGGTTTGTGGTGGCCGGGGTAGAGCCGGGCCGCTACCTTCTGCTGCGCAACCGCCTGGATATGCAAACAGCGCAGCAGATCCCAGACCCGGGGCGGCTGCCAGAGACCTATATCGATATCACCTGGGTGCTGTACCTCGAGCCGCTGTCAAGCCAGTTAACGCGGCTGATCTCGCGCATGCGTATGGATGGACGCTACACACCTTCGCCCGCAGCCAGCGCGTTCATGGATGAGCTGCTCAAGCCGGGCAGCGCCATCATGGACTGGCGCATGCTGCAAGGAATTAAGTGCCGCGCGGAAGGCAACTGCCTGAGTGCCAACGACGCCTGAGAAGAGGACATCGACCGACTACATGGAAACTGTGCTGGACGTGGCCGTCGTCGGCAACATTGGCATTGACACCAACGTCTACCTGCACGGCGAGGACGTTGACTGGAGCCGCGAGGCCAATTTCACTGAAAACATCGACTATATCGGCCAGGCGGGCGGGTACGCGAGCCGCGGTTACGCGCGCCTGGGCTGGCGCGCGGCGTTCATCGGCCACGTGGGGGATGATGCCAGCGGGCGCTGGATCCGCCAGCAGCTCAAAACCGACGGCGTGGACACCAGCGCGCTGTTCAGCGACCCGGCCGGCACCAGCCGCAGCGTGAACATCCTGTACCGTGACGGCCGGCGCAAGAACTTTTATGACGGCAAGAGCCACATGACGTTGCAGCCCGACTCCGGGGCGTGCCGGGCTGTGTTCGCGCGGGCGCGGCTGGCGCACGTCAATCTGCCCAACTGGGCGCGAAACCTGCTTCCAGCCATGCGCGAGTGCGGGCTGACTATAGCCTGCGATTTGCAGGACGTGACCGCGGCGGATGATCCTTATCGCGCCGACTTTATCCGCGCCGCGGATATTCTGTTTTTATCAGCGGCCAACCATAACCGGCCGGATGGCGTGCTGCGCGCGCTGCTGGGCATGAACCCGCGCGCCTTGCTGGTGTGCGGCATGGGCAGTCAGGGCTGCGCGCTGGCCAGCGCGCAGGGCGGCATCCGCTATTACCCGCCGGTGGAAATGGAGCAGCCAGTGATTGACACCAATGGCGCTGGCGACTCGCTGGCGGTGGGCTTTCTGAGCAGCTACGTGTTGGAGCAGCGCCCGGTGGAAGAATCGCTGCTGCGCGGGCAGATCGCGGCGCGCCATGCCTGCACCCTGCGCGCCGACAGCGATCACCTGATCACCCGCGCGGAGCTGGACGCGCGTGCAAGCGAGGTGCGGCATGCAGGTTGAATTCGCCGGGCCACCCGCGGCGGATGTGGTGCTGTTCCTGCACGGTGGTGGTGCGGCCGGCTGGAGTTGGCGCTACCAGGTGCAGGATTTGCAGGACACCTACCGCTGCGTGGTCCCCGACCTACCCGGCAGCGGCCGCAGCCTGGATGAAGGACCGTTCTCCTTTGAGAAAGCCGCGGACAGCGTGGCGGCGCTTGCGCGCAGGCTGGGCGCGAGCAAAATCCACCTGGTGGGGCTGTCATTGGGCGGGCAGTTGGGAACGTACCTGCTCAGCCGGCAGCCGGAGCTGTTCAGCAGCGCCTTTCTGAGCGGGGTGCTGGCGCGTGAAGCGCCGGGCGGCGGCTGCATGGCATCTGCGCCGGGGCGGGCGCTGCTGCGCGCCACGCTGGCCGCCTACTGGCCGTTCCGCTTGCGCGATTTCTGGCTGCGCGCCAATATGCGCAGCTATGGCATCCCGGCCGAGTTCCTGCCCGAGGTGCGCGAAGAAACGCGCAACCTGACCATCGACAGCTTTTTGCACATGATCCTGAACGAAAACCTGCGCTTCCGTTTGCCGGACGGGCTGGAACGCGCCGGTCTGCCGGTTCTGGTGGCGGTGGGCGAAAAAGAGTACGGCATCGTGCACGATTCGGCGCGCGACCTGGTGCGCGCGCTGCCGCAGGCGCGGGGTGTGTGCGTGCGCGGCGTGGGCCATAACTGGAGCCTGGAAAATCCGCGCCTGTTCAACCGCGCGCTGCGCGACTGGCTGGCACGCCAACCGCTGCCGGTGGAGTGCAGCCCACTGCGCTGAACGCGGCCCGCGCGGGCGAAGGTTGCGATGATCTTGTATAATCGGGCAAAATCCAACAAGCGTGGGGGCTCACCATTAATGGTGTAGATAGGAGCAGTTTGTGACCGACCCCTTGCAGGTTTTGATTACCGGTGCAACTGGCATGATTGGCGGCGCGGTGGCGCGCCGTTGGGCGGCCCTGGGTGTGGGGCGGCTGGGCGAGGCACGCATTACGGTGCTGGTGCGCGATCCGGCGTCAGAAGCGGCGCGCAAATTGGAAGCGTTGGGCGCGCGCGTGCTGCGCGGGGACCTGAGCGATGATGCGGCTATCGCGGCCGCGGTGCGGGGCATGGACCTGATCGTCCATGCTGCCGGCGCGCGCGATCATGAGCGCTCGTTGGGCGCGCGCCAGGTGCAGGCCCAGGCTGCAGCAGCCCTATACCGCGCGGCGTGCGCGGCCGGGGTGAGGCGCATGCTGGCATTCAGCGCGTTGGCGTTTGGTATCAACGGTGCGGGCTGGACTGGCGACCCCGACACGGATTTGCGGCTGCATACCGAGCGCGGCCTGATGGATGCGATGCAGCCCGGGCGCACGCAGTTGGTGGTGCTGCGGCTGGCGCCGGTGTACGGGCCAGGCGCGCCGCGCTGGACGGTGCAGCCGTTGGAGCGCGCGCAGCAGGGCAGCCTGAGCGTACCCGGCCACGGGCAGTACGCCTTGCCATATGTATATATCGAGAACGTAGTAGACGCAGTCACTGCCGCCGCCGCCGCCGACGCGTGCGGCGTGTATGAGGTGTTCGACGGCATATCCAGCTATGCCGAGGTGTACGGGCATTACGCAGGCATGGCTGGTAGGCGGGTGGGCCGCCTGCCGCTGCCGGTGGTGATGGGGCTGTGCTGGCTGGAAGAGACGCAGGCGCGGCTGCTGGGGCGCGCGCCAAAGGTCACGCGCGATGGTATGCGTAGCCTGCTGCAGGAAATGCCAACGGAGCCTCGCACAGCCGAAAAAGCGCAGCGCGAGCTGGGTTGGCAATCGCGCGTCAGCCTGGAAGAAGGCATGGCGGCCATCGAGCGCAGCAACAGTTTCCACAAGCGCCAGCAGCGCGACGAAGTGGACCCGTGGAAAGAAAATAGCAACTGGATCACGGAAGATGAGCTAACGAAAGGTGGGGAATATGAGCACGGAGATCAAGATAAACCGCGCCCCGGTGATGACCCTATGGGCAGCGGTGGTGGCGGAGCAAATGGGCTATGACCCTGACGCGGCGCTGACGCTGGGCAAGGTGGTTTCAGGCCTCAACGCGCAGTCCAAGGGGCAGCGGCTGGGAATCTACGACGACAGCCCGCGGGACGATGACGATCGCCGCGCGGCGCGCGAGCGCCAGCCTGACGAGCAGTACATGATTGGGCTACTGGGACGCGCCGTGCCGGTGGTGGACACCAAGCAGGGTGTGCGCGCGGTGACCGGCGGCCGCCCGGAGAACCCGGCTGCCGTGGAGCGCTACCTGAAGACCAAATTTAAGGACGCGCTGGCGGAAGTGCGCGAAGAAATGCGCGCGCTGGCAAAATCGATGCCGGTGGACGAGCTCAAGCGCCGCGCCTACGCGCTGTATCAGGAGTTCCGCCCGGAAGTGCCGGAAGGCAAGCGCGGCTGGGGCGCTACCGGCACGCTGAGCCTGGAAAAGATCCGCAGCCTGCGCGAAGGGTAAAACCGGGAGCGCTTCGCCGCAAATGCGCAGCCGATCGCTCCCCTGTAGCAGTTCTCCTCAGGCAGGGGTACGGTCCAACGGGAGTATAATAGGGAAAATCACCAAATCCCTATAACCAACCTCGGAGGTCCTTCTATGTCTGGTCCACGCCCGGTTAAAGCCCCGCGGGGCACGCAGCGAACGTGCAAGTCCTGGCAAACCGAAGCCGTTTATCGCATGATCCAGAACAACCTGGACGCCGAGGTGGCCGAGCGACCGGATGATCTTGTGGTGTACGGCGGGCGCGGGCGCGCGGCGCGCAGTTGGGAAGCCTTCGACGCGATCCTCGAAACCCTGCGCAACCTGGAAGATGACGAAACGCTGCTGGTGCAGTCCGGCAAGCCGGTGGTGGTCTTTCCCAGCCACCCGGACGCGCCGCGCGTGCTGATTGCCAATTCCAACCTGGTGCCGCATTGGGCCACCCAGGAGCATTTTGACGAGCTTTCGGCGCGCGGGCTGATGATGTACGGCCAGATGACCGCCGGCTCGTGGATCTACATTGGCACGCAGGGCATCCTGCAGGGCACGTATGAAACCCTGGGCGCGCTGGCAAAACAGCGCGGCTGGCCCTCGCTGCGCGGCAAGTTCGTGCTCACCGCCGGGTTGGGGGGCATGGGCGGGGCGCAGCCCTTGGCGATCACCATGAACGAAGGCGTGGGGCTGGTGGTCGAAGTTGATCCGGCGCGTGCCGAGCGCCGCCGCGAGCTGGGCTATGTGGATATGGTGGTGGACACGCTGGAAGAGGCAATGACCCTGGTAGATGAAGCGCGCGAGGCCGGCACGCCACGTTCGATCGGGCTGGTGGGAAACGCGGCCGAGATATACCCCGAGCTGGTGGTCCGCGGAGTGACACCCGATGTGGTGACTGACCAGACCCCGGCGCACGACGTGATGATGTACGTGCCGGGCGGGATGAGCCTGGGCGCGGCGGATGAAATGCGCCGCAGCGACCCGCAGGAATACCACCGGCGCTCGATGCAGTCGATGGCAAAGCACATCGAGGCGATGCTGGCCTTCCAGCGCGCGGGAGCCGAAGTGTTCGACTATGGCAATAACCTGCGCCAGCGCGCCTACGATTACGGCGTGCAGGATGCATTCGCGTTCCCCGGATTTGTGCCGGCCTACATCCGCCCGCTGTTCTGCGAAGGCAAGGGGCCGTTCCGCTGGGTGGCGCTTTCCGGCGATCCCGAAGACATCTACCGCACCGATGAAGCCGTGGCCGAATTGTTCCCCGAAGATGAGCACCTGCAGCGCTGGCTGCGCATGGCGCGCGAAAAAGTGCCCTTCCAGGGGCTGCCCTCGCGCATCTGCTGGTTGGGCTATGGCGAGCGCGCCAAAGCCGGGCTGAAGTTTAATGAGCTGGTGGCAAAAGGTATCGTCTCCGCGCCGATTGTGATTGGCCGCGATCATCTGGATGCCGGCTCGGTGGCCTCGCCCAACCGCGAGACGGAAGGCATGCGTGACGGAACCGATGCGGTGAGCGACTGGCCGATTCTCAACGCGCTGATCAACGCCGTTAACGGGGCTACGTGGGTGTCGTTCCATCACGGCGGTGGCGTGGGCATTGGTTACAGTCAGCACGCCGGGCAGGTGATCGTGGCGGATGGCACGCCTGAAGCGGCCAAACGCCTGCAGCGCGTGCTGACCAGCGACCCGGGCATGGGCGTGGTGCGCCACGCTGACGCGGGCTACCCCGAGGCGATTGAGGCCGCGCGGCGCGGCGGGATCAAGATGCCGATGCTGGGCAAGGAATAACACGCGGTGCGTGGCGGCCGTTTCCTGTGGTTTCTCATCAGCCTGGGGCTGGGGATTGTGCTCGGGCTGGCTGCCGGCTGGGTGATCGCGCCGCTGCGCGCGCCTTCCGGTGGGCTGGAGACGCTGGAAGTGTCATCCCGCGCCGAGTACGTGCTGATGGTAGCCGAGAGCTACGCGGCAGATGGCGATGCGGCCGCGGCGGCCGAACGGTTGGCGGCTTTTGCGCCGCTGCCGCCGCTGCGCGCAGTACAGGAAGCCATTATTAATGGCGGAGAGCAGGGTTACACGAAGGCTGAGCTCGACCAGCTGGCGCGGCTTGGGCAGGGTTTGCAGTCGCTGCCGCAGAAGCCTGAGAACACGCCATGAACGAGAGCGGACCGCGGCCGTCGCTGGTGGTGCTGGCCGGGCTGGTGCTCGGACTGCTGCTGGGCTTTGCGTATAGCTGGTTCAGCCTGCCAGTACCGGTGAAAACGGTTACGCCTGGCGGCCTGGATGCGGCTGGCAAAGATCACTATCGCGCTATGATCGCGCTGGCCTATTCGGCGAGCGGCGATCGCACGCGCGCTGAAGAAAGGCTGCGCGCGCTGGGCGAAGACCGACTGCCAGCGGTGCTGGATGCGCAGGCGCAGAGTGCGCTGCAGGGCGGGCAAATCAGCGAGGCGCAAGCGCTGGCCGGGCTGGCAGCGGCGCTGCGCACCCCAGCCGGTTTTGTGCCTACCGCGAGCAATCTTTCCGCGGCACAGACGGCCACTGCGCCGGCCGCCAGCCCAACAATTGCCGCAACGCGCGCGCCGGCAGCCTTCACGCCGGTCCCCAGCATCACGCCACCGGCTTCACGCGGGCTGGTGTTCGCCCTGGCCAGCAGCGAAACCGTGTGCGATCCGGCGCTGCCGCCCGGTCTGCTGCAGGTCTATGTGGTAGACGTGCGCGGCCGGCAGCTGCCGGGTGTGCGCGTACAGGTCAGCGGGGATGGTGGGCAAACGGATGTGTTTTACACCGGCCTGGCGCCGGATATGGGCGCGGGCTACGCAGATTTCCTTATGGCGCCTCAGGTGACGTATAGCCTGGTGGTGGGTGATGCTGGCGAGCCTGCCGGCGGTCTGAGCATCCCGCAGTGTACCGGGGCGGACGGGACAAATACTATGGGCGGAATCCGCACGCGGTTCCGCCCATAAGCCACCCTCAATAATTTACTGCATCGGGTTTTCGCGCGCCCAATCATCGCCGATGACCACGGCCACATCTACCTGCGCCGCGGGATCGTAGCGGCTGTAGATGTTGTTGGGATCAACCTTCATCAGCTCGGCCAGCCAGCGCATGGTGTAGGGCTTGCCGGAGTAGTCGATCAGCACGGTTTGCGAATAGTTGCGATCGGCGTTGCCTGGGGCCAGCAGTGTGAGACCCTGGTTCTGGAAGTAGACAGTGGTCTGCTCGGCAAGCCCGCCGGTCTGCGAGCCATTCTGCACCTGGATGCGCGCGGCTTCCTGGCGCGCCAGCTCAGTGGCGTCGGCGGCTACAGCGGCTGGGCTGAGCGGCCCCCCGGTGGTGAAGATTTCGTCGCGCAGAATACGGATCTTATCCGTCAGCGGTTTTTCGATGTCCAGGCCATCCGGCGACTTGCCAAACGCGACCATATCGGTGCCAATCACGCCGCGCTTGATGTTCTTGGGGTCGATCTGCTGCGCCAGGTACGCGAGCTGGATCACCTGTTGCAAGTCCAGGTTGGTATGGATGCCTGCCTGCAGCTCGGAATAGAGCTGCGGGGCGTTGGCCACCAGCGTGGGCAGCATGTTGAAGTTCATTACCTGGTCACGAATGGCCATGATCACTTCCTGCTGGCGCTTCGAGCGGTCAAAGTCGCCGCCTTCGGTGTAGCGCTGGCGGGCATAGGCAAGCGCCACCGCGCCGGAGAGCGTCTGCACGCCGGGCTCCAGGGTAACAGTGTTGCCAGGGCCGAGCGGGTCGACCTTGATCGGCTCGCGGATGTGCATGTCCAACCCGCCCATCGAGTCGATAAAGCGCTCGAAGGCGTAAAAGTCAATCTGCGCGTAATACTGGATCGGCACGCCGATGAAATCCTCAACAGTTTCCATCGCCAGGCCAGGCCCGCCGCCGGGCAGCTTCTGGCTGGCGCCGATGAAGTAGGCCGTGTTAATCTTGGCATAGCCTGAGCCGGGGATATTGACCCACATATCGCGGGGAATGGAGAGCATCCCGGCCGTTTTGCTGAGTGGATCTACGGTGAGCAGGATCATCGTATCGGTGCGCGGAGTCTCGCCGGCTTCCCAATCGCGGAAGTCCAGGCCCATCAGCAGCACCGTCACGCGGCTGACGCCGTCCCAGGGTTCCGCGGCAGGAGCGGTATTATCTCCCTCTGCGGGCGGCGGCAGCACAAAGCTGGTGCCGGTTGCCTGAGGATCCACGCTGGTCGATGATCCGGGTACGTCCACCGGCGCGCCTGGCAGGTTGATCGATGTGGTGGTTTTCACCAACGCGCTGATGCCGGAAAAAGCAACGATACCAAGGATCACAGCCAGGATGGCGGATACAATCAGGATAATCAACGAAGCGCGGTCAAAGGAGGGACGGCGCGGCTTTGCGGTTTGTGGTTGACGAGAATTCATACGGCTTTTTACTTCCATGAGCGCGGTCACAGAATCCGCTTGCGCGGGATCTTGTGGCCGCGGTGCTGAATTGCGCCACGTCTTAGAAATTACGCGGCGGGGGTACGGGTAACTGCTCCAGGGGGGTGCTGGCCCATTTATCGCCTTCATCGATCAGCATGACGGGGATATCTTCGACGATGGGATACTTGCGGCCGCAGGTATCACAGACCAACCAGGTATCTTTATGAAGGTGAAGCTGACCTTTGCCTTCGTGCAGGCAGACCGGGCACAGCAAGATTTCCAGTAATTCCGGACGGACCATGGAACCTCCAGGGGGTCGAAAAATCAACAGGCCCATTGTACCACAAGGCTGCCGGGCCCAAAAATCCGGCTACCCGCCATCCGCATCCTGCGGCTTATCGCGGTTGGGCAGTTCAGTGCCAGGGCCATATTCAAACACGTCGGCCCAGGGCTCATAATGCGTGTTGAACGTATCTTCAAAGTAAACTGCACCGTTACGGTATACCGTGCGGCTCACGCTGACGTCCGCGCCTTCCACGGCCCAATCCACCTGCTTAATCTCGCCCTGCGGCAGCTCGGGATTTTCTACATACTCCGGCTCTTTGGCCGGTACAACGTTAACCGTCCCGGTAGTGTGCCAGTCCACCGTGCGGCCATCGCCGGTGGAGTAGAACTTCCAGGTGATGCTGGACGCGCTGGGGTTGACATAGGTTTCCATCAGCAGCCAGTGATCGGAATCGTTGCGGAACTTGAAGTCCACCAGCGGCACGAACACGGTTGCGTCCAGCCCGGCGAAATTGGGGTTAATGGCTCCGCCGGCCACGCGCTCATAATAGGAAACACGGTAGGCATGCGGCGTGCGCTCGATCACGGGGAAGCCGGCGAAGAACGCGGCGCGGAACAGCGTGGTGCTCACCTGGCATACGCCACCGCCCACGCCCTTGATGGTCTTGCCGCCTAAGATGATCATGGCTTCGGCGTAGCCATTATCCAGGCTGATATCCCCCAGGGCAGAGGCCATAGAGAACACCGCGCCGGGCGGCACCAGCAGTCCGTGAAAGCGCGCCGCGGCGGCCTGGATATTTTGCACGCGCGCCGCGCTGGAGCCGTAGAAGTACGAGCTTTCAGCGTGTACCAGCTCGGTAATGCCCAGGCTCTCGGCGGTGGCAGTATCTTCCACAGCCGGCTTGACCTCGGTGAAAACCAGCGGCACGCTGTGATACCCGGCGGCCACCTGCTCCTGAACCACCTTCAGGGTGGCTTCTACATCTAAGGAACGCCCGATAATGGATTTCTCGAGCACATCCAGCTTACGGGTTTTGTCGTTGAAGATGAAACGCGCGTTCTGCGGGTAGATATCCACGTTGGGAGCCAGGTTGCCCAGGTACGTACGCATCAGGCTATTGTTGAGGCTTACGCGGTAGCCAGCCGCGCCGCGCTCGATGGAGAGCATGCCGGCCAGGGTCTGCTGGTCGATTACCCACTGCTTCTGGTCGGGCTGGCCGGCGGGCAGGCTGAGGGTGAGCGGCTGGCTGAGGATGGCGCGGGCTACGTCCGCCTGCTGCGAGGCATCTAGCACCTGCGGTGGGGTCTCCACCACCACCAGCTCAATCACGCCATCTTGCATCGAAAGCAATTGCTGCGAGAGTTTGGCCAGCGTGGCTTCAATATCCACGCGGCGGCCGGTTTCGCCCGGCAGCGCAACCACCTCGGCGCCCTGCAGGCTCAGGCTGGCTTCCACCGTGGGGCGGTCCACCTGGCTGGCAACGCTGGCCAGGTAGCGGTAAGCAATGCGCTGGTCGAGCAGGAAAGCCGGGGAGAGATCCGCGCCGTAGTACCAGGTTTCCAATTCCTCACGCACGCGGCGGATGGGGCTGCCGGCGCGCCCGGTCTGAAAGGCGCGCTGCACGCTGGTTTCGGGGTCGAGGAACAGGCCCAGCTCGGCGGGTGTAACGGCCCAGGTAGTGTTGCCGTCGCGCAGCAGGATGCGCCCGGTCTGCGGGAAGTTCACCTGGCTGGTAACGCGCGCTGCGGCTTGCGATTGGGTCAGCCCGCCGACTTCGACACCGGCAATGCGCACGCCAGGGTAAATCGTGCCGGCGTGCCACATTTGAAAGCCAACCAGCGCGCCCGCCAGCAGGCCGGCGAACAGGATTGCGCCCAGCAGCAGCGAAATGAGCAGTTGGGAAAGGATATTGGAAAGCGTGTTGCGCGGGTAGGTAGAAGCTCGCATGGGGCGTATTATAGCATCGGAATAAAGGCGGTTACCGGCGGATATTTCCGCCGGGGTTTGGGAGGGGCAGGGGACCACCCCTCCCAAAGAGGCGGGGGCGAAGATCCGTGCTGCGGTGGCTGGTGTGATGTTGGACCGTCCCTTAGCTGTAAGACGAACAGCAAGCAGATTAGTTCCCGCGAGTTTCCAGCAAAACCCTTGACATCCCCCCATGGACGCGTATAATTGCGCCCTGTTGCCTGAAATACGGCAGATTTCGCCCGCGAGGGCAAATCCGTAATAAAGCGAACAGCCTGATAGCGAGAATGCGCGGATAACCTGGCGGTCCGGCAGGACCGGAAAGCTTGACACGCGGCGTGAGATGGGCTATAATAAAAGTCCAATTTCAAAGCAGCGGTCTTGCTTCTGGCAGACCTGGACAACTGAGGAACTGGCGGTACGCGGGGAACACCGTTGGAAGCGAAACAAAACAGCGGTGATTTTGCACGATTACCCTTGACAATCGGAAACGGTGCGTGTAAAATAAAGCCCTTGCAGTACAAAATGGTCTTGCCGCGAGGCAGATCGGTAACAAAAGAACCAGCACTTGAGGCGCAGATCCACAATGCAAACCGGCCGATGGCAAATAGGGCATCGGCATTTCTATCGGCAGCCGCCGGTGGATAGCGAGTGGGTCAAACCCTCGAAATTGGGCGCACCTTAACAACTGAAGAGTGAGAGAGAAAGACAAGGTAAGGAAAACCAGTCAAGGACGGAAAACTGTAGAAGACG
>JBDHWQ010000011.1:0-105484 GCA_039810245.1 Longilinea sp.
AAACGGCGCTGCTGGGCATTTGCGATGACGGCCTGCCGGTATTGTTTGATTTGAACGATGCGCGCCCCGGCCCGCTACTGCTTACCGGCGACAGCGCGTGCGGAAAGACCGCGCTGATGCAGGGAATGCTGCGCTCGCTGCTGGCCACCAATTCACCGTATGAAGTGAAATACGCGCTCATCCCTTCCAAACCGGATGAGTGGGCGGCGTATGAGAATTCGCGCGAGCATTGCTTCGCCTTTGCGCCGAACTATGAAAGCGCCGCGGGTGAGACGATCATTCGCTTAGCGGAGATTGCCGATCAGCGACGCGTTGGCAAGAATCTGGGAGCGCATATCGTGCTGCTGCTGGACGACCTGCGCTTTATGGCGCGTGAGGATTATGATGTGCGCCTCAATTTTGAATGGCTGCTGAAGTACGGTCCTGAATTGGGTGTCTGGCCGGTGGTATCACTGCCTGGCACTGCAGCGCGCGAGATGTCTCGGATGACCAGCTACTTCCGCACCCGCCTGATTGGCCACATGGTGGCGGAAAATTCCAGCCGTATCACCCTGTTCGATGGCTGCCATCCGGAAACGCTTCGCGCGGGCAAGCAGTTTGCGGTGCGGGTACAAGATGCCTGGCTGCGTTTCTCTACACCGGCACTGGGATAATATTTGACATGGTTCTGTTCGTGAGGATATAGCAATGGATACCGGAATGCTCTGGTTCGATAATGACAAACTGACAGACCTGGCCGCAAAAATCGAGCGCGCGGCCGCGTATTACACCAAAAAGTATGGCAAGCAGCCAGACCTGTGCTTTCTGCACCCCAGCATGGTAGCCGAGTGCGCGCCTGCTACACGGGGCATCGAAGTCAAGACCACGCAACAAATTCTTCCGAATCATTTTTGGTTGGGTGTAAACGAAAAAGCCCGCGCCGATGTGCGCGCTACTGCCGCATAAGTCATTTGTGTGAGGGCCTCTGGGAAACAGAGGATGGTTTTGCACCGCGCGCCCCGGCCTGATCGCCGGGGTGCGCTGGTTTATAGAAAGCCTTCGGTCATGCTGCGCGCTACGTTTCGGATGATGTTCACCAGGCGGCGCAGCGGGCGCTGCGAATACTCCTCGGCAAAGTGGCTGGCGGCCTCTTCCACGCTCACCTCTTCCTGCCATTCCTGGCGCAGGTAGTACAGGTGCTCGATGATATACAGATACAGGTCGGCTTCGGTGCGCGTGGGGAAATCTGCCAGGATTTTATTTTCGCGTACGATCTTCACCAGTGGCAGGTAGACCTCGTCATACCAGCGCCCTACGGCTTCTTCCCAGGGAATATCCCGCTGCGACTGCTCACCCAGATACCAGCGGTGGACGCTGATATGGTCAATCAACTTTTCATACTGGCCCGGCAGTGACAGCTCGACGTGCGCTTCCGACCGCAGTGCGTTGAGTTTGGTTTGCGCCAGGAAGTCGCCATATTCCTGCTCCAGGATCAGGCGGTCAATATCTTCCAGGTTCTCCACCGGTGCGGGAACATCCACCTCGGTTACATACGCATCCAAAAACACCTGTCCGCGCTCGCGCGCCACCGATACCCGGTGGTTTCCATCGCGGACGAAATACATCGCGCCGATTTTATAGACTTCGATCGGCGGCAGGATCACATCTTTCAGGTGCGCCTGGTCAATGCTCACCCAGCGGTCGCGGGTTTTTGTCTGCCGGGGTAAAAACGCGCGGTCAAAGTCGCGGTAGCGTCCAACGCTACCCACGATGGCATCCAGCGGGATTTGCTTGAGGCCCAGGTAATGCTGGCCGGTTATTGGCAGGCGCTTGCGCACCTCATCAAAAGGCAGCAGCTCGTTGGTAGACTGCGTCAGCCAGCTCAGGATGCCGCGCCAGTAGCCTTTGCGCAGCGCGGCATCAAAATCGGAACGCGCCATGCGTGAAATCATATCGTTATTGTCGTCCATCACTCACCTCGCAGCGGGCCGGGCGCTTGCCATTCGATCTCCCGGTAACCGTAAACATTGATCACGCGTGTCTGCTTGAAGATAGTCTCATACGGGGCATCCTGCCGGTACAGGTGAATGTGGCCGTGCAGGTGATAAGCCGGGCGGAACACACTCAGCAGCCAGCGGTAGGCTTCAAACCCGTGGTGGGGAAGGTCATCCATGTCCTGTACGTGGCGCGGCGGGGCATGCGACACAAAAATATCCAGGTAGCGGCCATAACGCGCTTTGTTGGCAATTAGCTTTGGCGCCAGCAGCAGCACCTTGCGCCACATCTGGTTCTGCGTGTACTGTGCCGGGCCAAAATTATACTGCACCGAGCCATCCATGCCGGCCAGCAGCACACCGCCCGGCCCAACCAGCGCGCGACGGTGCAGCAGCAGTGCCCCCTGCGGCGCGCGGCGGTCTTCGCGCTCGCCAAACTGGGTGCGGTTGAGGTGGTTGCCGTTGACGTAGTACATGGGCCGGTTCAACAGGCTGACCATGTATTCCAGGTAAAAATACGGCAAATCGCCGCACGAGATCATCAGATCGATGTCGGGGAAGCGCTGGGTGATGACCGGGCTGTACAGGAAACTAACTTCGACGTCACTGACTGCCAGGATTTTCATTCCCGATCGCCACCACGAAAGCTACCACCGTGCTGCGGTTGTGGGTGATGCTCACCGACCAGTCGGTGAGCCCCAGCATTTCGGACACCTGCCGCGCAAAGCCGTACAGGTGCAGCTCGGGCGCGCCATACGCCCCGCGCCGGACTTCAATATCCTGCCAGCGCACTTTGCCAATCCCCGTGCCCAGCGCTTTGGAGACTGCTTCTTTGGCGGCAAAACGCCCGCTCAGACTCTCATTGCTGTGCCCCACCTGCTCCAGCTCCAGCGGGGTAAACACGCGCTGCAAAAAGCGCCGGCGGATGGCCGGGTTGACCGTAGCCAGCCGCTCAACTTCGAGGATGTCTACGCCGGTGCGCAGGATCAACTCGTCTCCAGCGCCGGCCCTGCCGAAACGATCGCTAACCGGTCCGGGTGCAGGTACATGCGCGCCGCGTCCAGCACCATTTCAGGCGTCACGGCGGATACGAGCTGCGGGTAGCGCTGGTAGTAATCCAGCCCGAGCTGGAAGCGGAACAGGTTGACCAGCGCATTGGCCACCCCACCGTTGGATTCGAGCGAGAGCGGCAGCCGGCCGATGAAGTTGGCCTTGCTGTCTTCCAGTTCTTCGCGCGTCACCGGCTCGGTGGAGAAGCGCGCAAGCTCGGTAAGGATCAGGTCGATGGAGCGCTGCAGGTTGGCCGGGTTGACGCCCGCTGTCACTTCCCACGATCCGGATGAGATCCACGCGTTGAGGCTGGTGCTTGCATGGTAGGCCAGCCCGGCGCGCTCGCGCACCACGTCGCCAATGCGGCCCATCATGCCAAACTGGCCCAGCACGCTGTTGCCCAACGCGGCGGGCAGGTACTCCGGCGTGGGCCGTGCCGGTCCCAGCGTACCCATCACCAGGTCGGACTGCACCTTGCCGGGAACATCAATCTGCTTGCGCACACTATCTTCCAGCGGAACGATCGCCGGCATCTCCGGCGCGGTGGGCTGCTCCGGGTTAGCCCAATCGCCCAGGTGCTGCTGCACCAGGTCTACCGCTTTTTGTGGTTCCACCGCGCCCACGACCACAATCACCATCTCGCGCGGGCCGAAATGCCGGCGATGGAATTCCACCAGGTCATCGCGGGTGATTCGCCCGATCGTCTCCGGGTAACCATCTTCCGGGCGGCTGTACGGGTGGCCGGCGAACAGAATGCGGTCGAATTCCAGCGAGGCCAGGTCGGCGGTATCTTGCGCGCGGATGGCCAGGTGCGTGAGCAACTGCGCGCGCAGGCGTTCCACCTGTTCCTGCGGGAAGACCGGCGCGCGCAGCGTCTCGGACAGCAGGCGCAGCAGCAGCGGCAGGTCTTCCGCCAGGGCGCGCCCGCCAAAGCTGGTGTTGTGCACGCTGGTTCCGAAGCCCAGCATGGCGCCCACCGATTCGATCGAATCGTAAATCTGCTGGAAGGTGTGCTGCTGCGTGCCGCGCATCAGGGCCATGGCAGTAAACTGCGACAGGCCCAGCCGGTCTTCGGGGTCAAACAGGCTGCCGCTGGCCAGGTAGCCGGAGATGACGATCGACGGGCTGTTGAAGTTCGAGCGCGCCAGCACGGTAATGCCGTTGGGCAACGCTACCTGGGTGATATCTTCCGGGCCGGGTAAAGTCTTCCACTGGGCGGGCGGCATCGCTCTCATTATTATTCCTCTTCCTCGTCTTGCGCCGGGTCCATGCCGGTGGGCAGGTAAGCGCCCACCACGCGGTTTTCAGGAGTAAGGTACTGCTGCGCCACGCGCTGAATTTCCGCGGCGGTCACCTGTGCCAGACGCTCGGTGTAGTGCTCGAACCAGGCGTAGTGGTCAAACATTTCGGCGTACCCCAGCCAGAAGGCCTGGTTGGTAATGTTTTCGCTGCCATAGGCGAACAGCGCGCGCGCCTGCTTAATTGCCCGCGCAATCTCTTCACCGGTCACCAACTCGTCCTGCAACCGGCGGATCTCATCATCGATCACGCGCAGCACATCTTCGGTCTTGCGCTCCGGGCGCACCGTGGCGGTGATATCGTACAGGAACGGGTCAATCGTGGCCTGCAGCCCGCCGTTAACGTTGATGGCCAACTCGCCTTCCACCAGCTTGCGGTACAGCCGGCTGGTCTTGTTTGACACGCCCCCGCCGCCAAACATATTCAGCCCGGTGGGGCCGGTTAGCAGGCTGTCGAGCACCGAGAAGGCAAAGAAATCCGGGTCGGCGGCGGCCGGCGCGCGGTAAGCAAGCTGCAGGAAGGTGGTGTGCCCCGGGCCGGTGACTTCCAGCTTTTGCTCGCCACCCAGCGGTGCTTCGCGCTCAGGCTGGTAGGCTTTGCTTTCTGAGGGGGCCAGCCCGCCGTACAGATCTTCCAGCCGCGCCAGCATGGTTTGCGTGTCAAAATCACCGGCCATGGCCACCACGGCATTGTTGGGTGCGTAGTTGGAACGGTAGTGATGGTACAGGTCTTCGCGCGTCATGCTGCGCAGATCTTCGTTCTCGCCGATAATTTCGTGGTGATAGGGGTGCTCGCGGAAGGCCGCCTTCTGCATGGCTTCTCCCAGGCGGAACAGCGGCTCATTTTCATGCCCCTGGCGCTCTGAGATGATCACCGTGCGCTCTGATTCGACTTCCTGCGGGTCGAAGGCGCTCGCTGTCATGCGGTTTGCTTCCAACCGCATCCCCAGGTCGATCTTATCCGCGGGGAGCGTCTCGAAGTAGGTGGTCCAGTCGAGATAGGTGAAGGCGTTCCAGAAGCCGCCCTCGCGCGAGATGGCCTTATCCAGCACGCCGGAAGGAAACAGCGGCGTGCCTTTGAACTGCATGTGCTCTACCCAATGCGAAATGCCGGTGATTCCCGGCGTTTCATTGCGGGACCCCACCCGGTACCATACCCAGTGACTGATGATGGGAGAAGTGTGAATTTCTTTCAGGTGTATCGTCAAACCATTCGCAAGCCGGGTATAGGTTACCGGGGAATCATTCATGGAATCCTCATCAGGGGAATAGCCTGGCGCACAACGCGTCGGCGCCGCACAGGGCTTCGCTCCACGAGTTGGGCGTTGAATTGAGCCAGCGATAATAGGGGTCCAGTACCTGCTGCAGGCCGGTGAATGGCCGGTGCAGCTCAGTCTGCTTGAGCGGGATATTCACATCCACCATCAGCTCTACCGGGATCTGCTGGTCCACCGGTACGGTCAGGTCGAGGGCAACGGGTAGCTGCGTGCCCGCCGGCAGCACGATATCGGTGGGGGCGCTGTTGATCGTTACCACGCCGCCGTAAAGCGAGACCCGCGCGCCGGAGATGAACGTATCCTGGGTGAGCACCACGGTGGTGTTGGTCTTGAGCGGCAGGTCGAATTTGGCCGGTACGCTGGTCTTCACCGGGATGGTGGTGCGAATGGTGGACTCATCCATCAGCACGAAGTTGTTATATAGTCCCCCGATCAACTGGTTATTGACAATCTTTTTGATTTCAAAGAGCTGCGCGGCCAGCAGGATCACAACCACCAGTAAGATGATGTTGACCACGATCGAGATGCCGCCGGTGATGGTCCAGAACGCGGGGGCAATCTTCTCGCGCTGCAGCCAGCGGTTCCGGGGCCGCGAGGCGAAATCGGGGCGGGTGCGACGTTGTTGGTTCATAGTTACCCTTCTTTCTTTAATATAGCACAAGAATGATCATAGCATATTCTCACCGGATTGGTGAAAAAAACCGCTATAATGGAGGCCGGGGAAAGTTAACGAATCTGCAACTTTCCGCATCGATGGACGCCTGGAACAAGGAGGTTCGTTGCAAATGCCGGGCCAGCCACATTATCTGGTTGCCGTGATCGGCGCCGGACCAGCGGGAATGTTTGCCACGCGCGAGCTGGCGTCGCGTGGTATTTTTGTGTGCCTGTTCAACCGCGATATTAAGCCCGGTGGACTGGCTGAGTACGGTATTTACCCTGATAAGCACAAGATGAAAGATGGCCTGCGCAGCCAGCTCCAGCCGGTGGTAGACCTGCCCACCGTGCGCTATTACGGCAACGTGAGGGTCGGCGAGCAGGCAGATTTGCGCCTGGCCGAGCTGCGCGCGTTGGGCTTTCAGGCTTTGCTGGTGACCGTTGGCGCGCAGGGGACCAAGTGGCTGGGGCTGCCAGGCGAGAACCTGGCCGGCGTGTATCACGCCAAGGATATCGTCTACCATTACAACCGCCTGCCACCCTATAGCGAGCGCGAATTTGCGATCGGCCGGCGCGTAGCAGTGATTGGCGCGGGGAATGTGATGACCGATATCGTCCACTGGCTGGCCAGCCAGAGGCAGGTAGACCAGATCTACGCCGCGGCGCGGCGCGGCCCGGCCGAAGTCAAGTTTGACAAAAAAGAGCTGGAATATGTGGCCGCCTACCTGGATTACACCGACCTGGACAACGAGATTGACCGCGCCGCGCCATTGATGGAGTCGATTGGCGAAGACCCGGCCGCGGCGCGCGCGCAGATTTATTCCGCCGCCGAAAAAGCCGCCCCGCCCGTATCGGATACACGCTTCTGCCTGCGCTTCCTTGCTTCGCCCACGCGCATCCTTGACGATGGCCGCGGCGGGGTGGGCGGATTGGAAGTGGAAGAGAATATGCTGTGCCTGGAAAACGGTGAGGTGAAAGCGCGCGGTATGGGGCAGCACCGCATCCTGGATGTGGATACGGTTATCTTCGCCATCGGCGACCAGGCCGACGCCAGCCTGGGCCTGCCCATGCGCGGCTCGGAATTCAAGAAGAATCCCAACCCGCGCTTTCCGGTGGAAGGCACGTCTTACGAGGTGGCGCCCGAGCGCCCGGAGCTGGAAGGTATTTTCCTGGCCGGCTGGTCGCGCAAAGCGTCCACCGGGCTGGTGGGGGTGGCGCGCAAAGATGGCATCAACGGCGCGCGCGCCCTGATACAGTACCTCGACCTGCAGCCCCCGCTGGCGGAGATGCCCTCTGTGCTGTTGGAGCGCCTGGAAGCGCGCCTGGCGCAGCTCGGTCACCCGGTGGTCACCGCGGCGCACTTCCACCGCCTGCTGCAAGCCGAGCAGGAATATAGCGCCGCGCACGGCGTGGACCATTTCAAGTTTGCCAGCAACGCCGAAATGCTCGCGGCGATGGGTTTTTCAGTGCAGGAGCAGGGGTAACGGTTTTCACTTCTGTTCAGGCAGACAAGAGCGTTCCTGTTTCCCGCCTGAACCGGTAGGGGCGAGGCGGAAGAGGCTCCGTGGCTATATGCGGTCTGAAAGCCTCGCCCCGGCAGCATTGATCGCGCAGCCGAGGAAGGGCGGTTGCGTAATCTTCCCCGGGGCGAGGCTACCGGTTGATTGCATATCCGGCAGGGTTTCTCTTGCCTTGCCCAGCACGTTTTTCACGACACGATGTGGGCCTTCAATCCCCGGATGGCTTCTTCTCGTCCAACTGGTAGGGCAGCAGCAGCAGGAAGCCAATGGCGATGACCAGCTCGCCGATCTCGACCCCACGCGCCTGCCAGCCGCCGAAGTAAGGCACTTTGGGCAGCGAGTGGCTGCCCAGCCCGAACACATCGGCCATGCCGGCGAACACGGCCACCACGTACCCTGTGGCCACCATGCGCACACCGATATCCGCGGCGATGGACGGTATGCGGTCTTTCCACAGCGCCATCATGCAGGTGTAGCCGCCAATGCACATGATGGCCAGGCCCACCAGGAATACCGCGATCTGCACAAAGCCGATGATCGGGCTGCGGTCCAGGCCAAACAGCCCCGGCACTGCGCCGATCAGGAACACGACAAATCCGATCAGTGTCAGCGTCAGGCCGATACGCACCCGCCGGCGCGAATAGGTAATGCGCCGGGTGGGCTGGTCGATGCCGCGTTGTTCTCTTTTTTCTACCGGGAGTTCGGAATCGCTCATGCCTCGGGCAGGTGCTCCTCTAAATGACGGCGCCAGTTGCCGCCCAGGATTGCGTTCACGTCGCTATCAGTATAGCCCCGATTGCGCAAAATGGGAGCGATTTTTTGCAAATCGGCGATGGTATCCACCTCGGCGGGGACGGACTGCGACCCGAATCCACCGTCGAAGTCGGTTCCAAAGCCTACGTGGCGCGCGTCGCCGGCCATCTGGCAGATATGGTCAATGTGCGCGGCCACGCTGTTTTCCAGCGTGACGCCAGCCTTGCCATTCTCTGGCGACCAATCGGCATCCAGGAAGCGGTTGAACGGAACCAGCCCGATGATTCCATCACGCTCGATCAGCCCGCGGATGACTTCATCGGTCAGGTGGCGCTCAGCCCAGCGGCCCTGCTCGCCCTTTACCAGCCGGCGCGCATTGGCGTGGCTGGCGATGATTGGGCCGGGGTAGCGTTCCAGCGCCTGCCGCGCCGATTCCATGCTCATGTGCGCCAGGTCGAGGGTGAAGCCGATTTCCGCCATGCGCTCCAACAGGGTCAGGCCTTCGCGTGTGAACGGCCCGGGCTGGTTGGTGGCGCCGCAGTATCGCGCGCCCAGCCACGCCGGCCCGATAATGCGCAGGCCGGCCTGCCACCATTCTTCCAGCTCGCCCGGGTCACGTACGCCATCCGCGCCTTCCATCAGCAGCACCAGCCCCACGGGGTGAGTCACGTCGGGGAAGCGCGCCGGCTCGGCGTCCCACGGCGCGAGTACGTTGGCCAGCGCGCGGCGGTCGGCCACCAGCCGGAACATATCCGGGTTGTCGCCCGCCAACCGGCGGTAGGTGTCAATCTGATGCATGTACACCTGGTGGGCTTTGTTCCAGTCGTCGTACACCTCGGTTTTATCCACCGGGGATGCAAAACGGCGCGGAGCGGCGAACAAGGTGCAGAATACCACTGCTACCTGCCCGTTCTGGTATTCGGGCCAGCCGAGCAGCGAAAATCCCTTTTCGGGGTTCTCAGCGTCGGTCTCTCTCTCGCGAGTTTCCAGTGCCGAGCGGCGGTAATCGCGGCCAAAAGTCAACATGTTATAGGCCAGGTCTTGGTGGGCGTCGATCAGGATGGGCATGCGCATATCTCCGTAAAAAAAGCGCACCGTGCTACCGGTGCGCTTTTTGTGCTTACAGGAATGTTACTCAGCGGCCGGGGTTTCGCTATCTTCCCCGGGCTGCTCTTCGGTTGCTTCTTCCGGCTGTTCTACTGGCAGCTCTACTGGCAGCTCTTCGGTTGCTTCTTCCGGCTGTTCTACTGGCAGCTCTTCCGGCTGAGTTTCTTCGGCGGTTTCTTCAACTGGCGTTTCAACGGGCATTTCCGCCTGGGTAGCAGGCGCGCGGCCCATCACTTCGGCTTCCAGAGTTTGCCAGTCCATATCGGCGTAGGCCATCGATTCCACGCGGCGCAGGCTTAGGCCAATGCGGTGGTTATCGGGGTCGATCTTGATCACGCGCAGCGTCACGCTATCGCCTTCTTTGAGCACCTCTTTGGGGTGCTCGATGCGCCGTTCGCTGATTTCGGAGATGTGGATCAGGCCTTCCAGGTCGTTCTCCAGGCGGGCAAATGCGCCAAACTTGGTCAGGCGGGTAATGGTGCCCTGCACCAGCATGCCCACCTGGTAGTGCGCGGCCTGCTGCGCCCAGGGGTCTTCCAACAGTTGGCGGATGGAAAGGCCGATGCGCTTCTTTTCCTTGTCGATGCTGATAATCTTGACGCGCACTTCCTGACCGACCTTGAGCACCTCGCTGGGATGGTTGATGCGCTCCCACGAGATTTCCGAGAGGTGCACCAGGCCATCGGCGCCGCTGATGTTGACGAAAGCGCCGAAATCGGCCAGGCTGGTCACGCGCCCGGTGCGGATTTCGCCTTCCTGCAGCTCGTCGATCACGCGTTCCTTGAGCGATTCGCGCGTTTCAGTGCTGGCGGCGCGTTCCGAGAGGATCAGGCGGCGGCGTTCGCGGTCGACTTCGATCACAGTCACGTCGATTTCCTGGCCGATCATCTTGGCCCAGCGCTGTTCGGGAGTGTCACCGGTCAGGTTAGCGCGGCGGGAGAGGCTGATCTGTGAGGCGGGTACAAAACCGCGGAGTCCACCAAGAGGAACGATGAGGCCGCCCTTATTGAAACCGACGATGCTGCTGTGGAAGGCTTCCTTCGACTGCAGCAACTTTTCGGCATCCTGCCAGCTCACTTCTTCACGAGCGCGCACGTAGGAGAGCACCAGATTCCCATTGGAATCTTCGGGGTTGACCACATAGACGGGGATTTCCTCCCCAACCTGCAGCTTCTCCAGGTCCGCGGGGTGAATCTGTTCGAGCTCTTTGCCCGTGATTACACCTTCGGATTTCGTGCCGACCGACACCAGGATCTGGTTTGGGGTTTTGCTGGCGACGACACCCATGCGGATCTCACCCTGCTGAGGGAAATCAATGCCCAGGCCTTCCTGTTCCAGCAGCGAAGCCATGTTGTGGTTCTCCGCCTGGTTGTTCTCGGGCGTTTCTCCCTGCTCGAGTTGAGCGTTATCTTGGTCCATACGATTCTGTACTCCGGTTTGAAAAAGATAGACCTCATTATAAATCACACATTCATAATGGTCAACCCGATTAATTTACTCCAAATACCGGAAAGCAAAACCAGCGCGGGTGCTGCACCCGCGCTGGTTTTGCTTTCCGGTATCTTTAATGGCGCTTGCGCTTTTTCTTACCGCCGCCGCTCTGCGCCTGGGCCTGGGCCTGGGCTGCTGCGCCGACCGAGGTGGGCTGCGCAACCGGCTGTACGGCCGGGGCCGTCTCTGGGGCGGGGGCCGGAGTTGGCGCGGCGGTTTGCGCGCCGGGCAACCAGTTCTTGAACATGCGCGTTACCACGCCGGTGCGGATTTCGCCCAGCAGTTCGCTGAACATTTCCGAGGCCCTGCCCTTGTACTGTACCAGTGGGTCACGCTGCGCATAGGCTTCCAGGCCGATAGACACGCGCAGAGCTTCCACGCGGGTCAGGTATTCCACCCACAGGTCGGTGATCACGGTCAGCAGAATGTGACGGTAGATTTCGGTTTGCACCAGGCCGCCCAGCACCGCGCATACCGTTTCGCGATCGGCCGCATCCAGCTCCGGCAGCGGGTATTCGCGCAGCACATCGAAGCGCTCGGGTTCCAGGGCTTCCGCCAGCCGCACTTTCATGCGCTCGTCGGGGATATCTCCCAGTTTGGAGCCACGCATCAGCAGCCTGTTCCATTCCACGCGCCCGAGGGCCTGGCGCAGCGTTTCCTGCGCGCCTTCCAGGTGCTTCAGCACCTCGTCGGTCACGGCTTCGGGGCTGCCCTGGCCCAGCATTTGCGCGGCAAGGTGCACGTAGGTCATCCGGTTGACCGTCTGCCATTCCTGGCGGTGCGTGCGGCGGTTGAATACCATGCGCGAGCCGCGCGCCATGAACGCCAGCATCTGCACCAGCAGGTGGTCGGTGAGCGCGCCTTCGCCGTATTTTTCCAGCACAGGGTCGAGATCGCGCGCGATCAGCCCGTCGCCGATCAGCCGGTCGATGCGCTGGTCAAAGGTGGCCTCGGCCAGCCGCAGCATTTCATCGGCCATCTCGCGGAACGAGGCGTCCAACACGCGCGGCGGTTTCGCGTCTTGCAGCTCGGGCAGCCGGCGCTTGATGGCGCCAAACAGACGGCCGGCGGACGAGCTCAACGTCATATCGTCTACCTGGCGGCGCAGGGCTTCCTGCAGTTCATCGCCGCCCAGGCTAAGCTGCCGCATTTGCTCATTGGTCAGTTTGACCGGGAACTTCATCAGGCTCGAGAGCTCATCCACCAGCTCCTGCGGCCGGCGCGGGGGCATGCCTTCTTCGGTCTCGCCCACGGTCTCGAAGAATGCATCCAGCGCGTCATAGCGTTCCTGGCGCTGCACATCGAGTGCCTCATCCATTTTCTCGGCGTTTTCGCGCAGGCTGCGCAGCAGGTGTTCTTTTTCCGCCAGCAGCGCGCGCTCGGCCACGCCCAGCAGCGCCCCGCGCAGCCCGTTTACCGGGTCGCCCGTGGGCGGGATGTTGCGACGCACGTCTTCGATCAGCAGACGGAAAGCATACGACGGATAGCTGATATCTTCGTAGCTCAGCGCCGGCTGCACATCTTCCAGCCAGGCCAGCAGTTTCCAGCCGCCATCTTCATCGCTCAGCGCAGCGGGGACACGGTTTTGCAGCTCCAGGCGCAGCATTTCGGTCACATCTTCGCTCAGGTCTTCTTTGGTGAAGACCAGGTTGCGCTGCTCGTAAATGCGCTTGCGCTGGCTGTTGAGCACATCATCGTATTCCAGCAGGTGCTTGCGCACATCAAAGTTGCTGCCTTCCACGCGTTCCTGCGACTGCTCCACCAGCCGGCCAACCATGTTGCTCTCGATGGGCAGCGATTCGTCGATCTTCAACCGCTGCAGCAGGTTTTCTACCTGCCCCCCGCCGAACAGGCGCATCAGCTCGTCATCCAGCGCCAGGTAAAAGCGCGACGATCCAGGGTCACCCTGGCGGGCGGCGCGGCCGCGCAACTGGTTATCGATGCGGCGCGCTTCGTGGCGTTCCGAGCCGATGATGTGCAGCCCGCCCAGCTCGCGCACGCGCTCCATATCCTGCATGTACTGTCTGAAGGCCTGCACCGCTTCTTCGTAAATGCCATAATGCTCGGGCGGAATTTTCTCCAGCGCGGCCAGGCGCTCTTCATTCGTCATACTGTACGGCTCAAATTTGGCGCTGGCCAGCACGCGGTTGGTGTCTTTCAGGGTTTCTTCGGGCAGCTCGCCGCCCAGCTTGATGTCGACGCCACGGCCGGCCATATTGGTGGCCAGCGTCACCGCGCCAAACGCGCCTGCCCCCGCGATGATCTGCGACTCTTCGTCGTGCTTGCGGGCGTTGAGCACCTTATGCGGCACACCGCCCTGCAGCACCTTCACCAGCCGTGGGCCGTCACTATCCTGCAAGCCCAGCAGGTTGAGCAGTCGCGAGAGGTTGGCCGGGTCTTCGGGGTTGAGTGAGGTGATCTCCAGCCCCAGGCTGCGCGCCAGGTTGCGGATTTCCCCGGTTTGCAGGCGCTCCAGCGGGGTGTTGAGCGGCTGCAACTCGGGGATGGCGCGCTCGTCCTGCTGGCGGCCCTGCTTTTCCAGGTAGCCTTCGTGCACCAGGGATGCCTGCATCAGCCGGCGCACCGGCTCAGCCGACAGGCGCTCGGACAGGCGCTCGGAGTGTTCTACCGAGGTGGTGCCCACCAGCAGCGGGCGGCCCATCACGTAGTAGCGCACAATCTCGCGCGTGATGGCGCGCAGCTTGGCCTCTTCGGTGCGGTAGACCACATCGGGGTAGTCTTTGCGCTTCCAGTAGATCGGCTTGCGCTGCGCATCGCGGTTATGGGCATAATAGGTGAAGCGGTAGCCTTCATCGTCTTTGGAATCCACCGCTACCAGGTCTTCGCGCTCGTTCTGCGCGCGGTATTCCAGGTTGGTGGGAATGGGCAGCACGTCCAGCTTGTAGATCTTGCCAAATTCTTCCGCCTCAGTGGCGGCCGTACCGGTCATGCCGGCCAGCTTTTCGTACATGCGGAAGTAGTTCTGCAGGGTAATGGTGGCGTAGGTGACGTTCTCGGCCTCAACCTTGACACCTTCTTTGGCTTCCACGGCCTGGTGCAGGCCATCCGACCAGCGGCGGCCGGGCATCAGGCGGCCGGTGAACTCATCCACGATCACCACTTTGCCGTTCTGCACCAGGTAGTCTTTGTTGCGGCGGAAGAGGAACTGCGCGCGCATGGCCTGTTCCAGATAGCCCAGCAGGCGCGCCTGTTCGGGGGTGATATCTTCCGGGCGCTCGGGGTCGCGCAGCGGCTCACCCAGCAGCTCTTCTACGTGGACGTCGCCGATTTCGGTCAGCGAAACCGAGCGATCTTTTTCATTAATTTCGTAATCATCGGGGACCAACTGGCGCACCACGCCCGCCATGCGCAGGTACTGCTCGGTATCTTCCGAGGCCGGCCCGGAAATGATCAGCGGGGTGCGGGCCTCATCAATGAGGATGTTGTCCACCTCATCGACGATTGCGTAGTAATGGCCACGCTGCACGCGGTCATCCAGGCGCATGGTCAGATTATCGCGCAGGTAATCGAAGCCGAACTCGCTGTTGGTTCCGTAGGTGATATCAGCCTGGTAGGCCTCTGCGCGCAGAACCATGCGCAGCTGGTGCTGGTCTTCGTGCGGTGATTGAACGTCCAAATCGACCACGAAGGCATTGCGGCCGTTTTCGGTGCGCGCTGCCATCTGCAGCACACCCACGCTAAGGTCGAGGGCCTGGTAAATGGGCGCCATCCAGCGCGCGTCGCGGCGCGCCAGGTAATCATTGACGGTTACCAGGTGCACGCCGCGCCTGGTGAGCGCATTGAGGTAGAGCGGCAGGGTAGCCACCAGGGTCTTGCCCTCGCCGGTGCGCATTTCTGCGATGCGCGTGTGGTGAAGCGCCAGCCCGCCAATCATCTGCACGTCGTAATGGCGCAGTCCAATGGTGCGCTTACCGGCCTCGCGCACAGCGGCGAAGGCCTCGGGCAGCACGTCATCCAGGGTTTCGCCCTCGGCCAGCCGCGCGCGGAACGCCGCGGTGCAGCCACGCAGCTCCTCGTCGCTCATCGCCTCGAAGCGCTTTTCCAGGTCATTGATTTGCTTGACGATGCCCGTGAACCGGTCGATATCGCGTTTGGTGGGGTTGCCCCCCAGTACGCGAGCAATTTTCTGTAACATAGGCTTCTCACCTTTCCATAAGCGAAATGGATTATAGCAGAAAAGCCACCCCTAGAGAACGAAGCGTAAAAACAATAGGAAAGAGCTTTGATCACGAATCCCCGGCAAGCACACCGGGAACGTTGTTTCACGACCGGAGCGAATAACACGAATAAAAACAACTCACCATAATTTCTTATTGGTGCTATTCGTTTTCTTCACGGAATTCGTGATTACGTATTTTCCGCGTCTTGTATAATGGATGGCAAGGAGAATGCGCTATGGCGGAGACAACCCAGCGAAACGTTCCTTCCGCGGATGTTTGGACAGTGCTCGCCGGTGCACCGCGTGTGCGGCTGGTGTACATTGCCGTGCTGCTTCTGCTGATTGTGATCGGCGTGCTGGCCGGGGCGTTTGGCAGCATCAACTTCCCGCTGGGCTTTGGGGTCAATTTCTTCTGGACCGGCATCGCCGTGCAGCAGGTGGGGGCAATCTGGTTTGGGGCGTGGGGCGTGCTGGCCGGCACCATCTTCCCCATTTTCTCCAACGCGCTCTCGGCGCTGCCATTTCTGCCCGCCAACAGTGTGACCGGCACGCCGTTTCTGATTTCGCTGGCGTATATTCCGGCCAATTTTGTGCAGGCATTCCTGCCGGCATGGGCTTTCCGCCACTACCGCGCCGATCCACGGCTGCGCTCGGGGCGCGACTTCCTGGTGCTGCTGGCCTCGATGGTGGTGTCGAGCGCGTTCGGCGCCATCTGGTCGCCGCTGGTGGTGCTGCGCGGTTTTGGCCTGCTGCAAACTGATTCGCTGCCGCTGTTCGTGTGGGGCTGGTTTGGCGGCAATATGGTGGCCGGGCTGGTGTATAACTTTGTGCTGATGAAAGCCCTCTCGCCGCTGGTGGTACGCACCGGTTTGCTGGTGAAACGCTGGTGGGCGTAACACGGGATAATAATAGAGTGCGGGGCGCGTCGCGCCCCGCACTCTGATTTCTGCGGACTGTCTACTGGTGGATGCTGTGGCCTTCGGCATCCTCGGCGGCCTCAGCCAGCACTTCGCTGAGGGTGGGATGCGCGTGCACGTTGCGCGCGATCTCATTGGGCGTCAGCTCCATGCGCTGCGCCAGGGTCAGCTCGGGCAGCAACTCGGACACATCCGGCCCGACCAGCGCGGCGCCCAGGATCTCGCCGTATTTGGCGTCGGTGATCAGCTTGGCCCAACCGGCGTAATCGCCCAGGCCCAGCGCCTTGCCGTTGGCCTGGAAGTTGAAGCGCCCGACCTTCACGTCGAAGCCTTTTTCTTTGGCCTGAGCTTCGGTGTAGCCAAAAGATGCCACCTGCGGGTGCGAGTAGGTGGCGCGCGGCATCATGGTGTAATCCAGCGTGATTGTTTCCACGCCAGCGATATTCTCGGCGCAGACGATGCCCTGGGCCGAAGCCACGTGCGCCAGCAGGAGTTGGCCGGTCACGTCGCCGATAGCCCAGATACCGGGCACGTTGGTGGCCATGCGCTCGTCAATCTTAATGAAGCCGCGCTCGGTCAGCTCTACGCCGGCCTCTTTGAGGCCGATATCGGCGCTGTTGGGCTTGAATCCAATCGCCACCAGCACCTGCTCGGCTTCGAGTGTCTGCTCGCCGCCTTCGGCCGCCACTTTGACGCGCACGCCGTCCGCGGTGGTCTCAATGCCCTGTACCTTGGTGTTGGTGAGCATCTTGATGCCGCGCTTGGAATATTCTTTGGCCAGCACGGCGCTGGCTTCTTCATCTTCCAGCGGCAGCACGCGCGGCAGCATCTCGACGATGGTCACTTCGGTGCCGTAGCCACGCCATACTGAGGCGAACTCGATGCCAATGGCTCCCGCGCCGATGATGACCACCGACTTGGGCTGGCGTTCCTGCAAAATGGCCTCGTTATAGGTCAGGATCTTCTCGCCGTCGGCTTTGATGTTGGGGATCATGGCCGGGTAGGCCCCGGTGGCAACGATGATATTTTTGGCCTGCAAGTCCTGCTCTTTGCCGTCATTGAGCGTAACGTGCAGGCTGTTCTTGCCGGTCAGCTTGCCCGCGCCCATGAACACATCGATCTTGTTCTTGCGCATCAGGAAGCCCACGCCTTTCACCAACCGGTCAGAGACCTGCCGGCTGCGCTTGACTGCGGCGGAGAAGTCGAGCTTTAGATTTTCCAGGGTGAAGCCAAACTCTTTGCCGCGCTCGCGCAGCGTGTGCGCCACTTCGGCGTTCTTCAACAGCGCTTTGGATGGGATGCAGCCCACGTTGAGGCACACGCCGCCCAGGTACTTGCGGTCAACGATCGCGGTTTTCAATCCCAATTGGGCGCAGCGAATGGCTGCCACATATCCCCCTGGCCCCGCGCCCAACACCACCACATCATATTCAGCCATAGTTCTCCCTCATCTTGATCGGTTTGATCGATAATCTAATTATAGTCCAGCCTGCGGTTGGCCCCGGCGAAATTGCCTGCGCATTGCAGCCTGTCGCCACAGCATCAATGACGAGACGCCAAAGACAACGTGCCCACCGGGACGGTGAGCACGAGTCTAATCCTTAAGAATTTCGTGAAATCCGCCCTATGCATGAATTTCGTAATAAAGCGATTGTCTACGCCCAGTTCTCCAGCGTTTCGACCACTTTCTGCAGGAATCCATCGGCGGACGAGCCGTCGAGGATGCGATGGTCGAAGGTCAGCGACAGGTAAGCCATGGGGCGGATGGCGATGGCGTCGTTAATCACCACCGCGCGCTTCTGGATAGCCCCCACGCCGAGGATGCCGCACTGCGGCTGGTTGATGATCGGCGTGGCAAACAGCGACCCGCTGATGCCGTGGTTGGTGATGGTGAACGTACCGCCGCGCACCTCATCCGGCTGCAGGCGACGGGCGCGCGCCCGGTTAGCCAGGTCGTTGACCGCGCGGGCCAGCCCCAGCAGCGATAGACCGTCCGCGCCTTTGATCACCGGCACGATCAGCCCTTCCTCGCCCAGCGAGGTGGCCATGCCAATGTTGATCGCCCCATGCAGCACCACGCCCTCATCTGACCAGGACGAATTGACCAGCGGCACAGAGCGCAGGGCGGCCACTGCCGCGGCCACGAAGTACGGCGTAAAGGTCAGGTTGGCGCCGCTTTCGGCGAAGGCAGCTTTGTTGGCCGCGCGGTGCGCCACGATCTTGCTCAGGTCGGCTTCCATCACGGTGGTCACGTGCGGCGAGGTGTGCTTGCTGTGCAGCATGTGCTCGGCGATGGCGCGGCGCACGGTGGTATGCGGCAGAACGCGGTCACTCGGCGCGGGTGCGGGGGTGGGCGCCGCGGGCTGTTGGCGCGGCTGCGCACCTGGCCCGGGCTCGGGCGGGTTGAAGGGCACAGCCGACTGGCTGGACGGCGCTCCCTGCGGCATGGCGGGACCTTTGCCGCCAAACATGAGCTCCGTGGGCCGAAACAGGTCGCCCTCGCCGGGTGTTTCCCACGCGGCCGGCTCCGGCTGCGCAGCGGCGGGCTGCCCGCTGCCCTTTTCCAGGTAGGCCAGCACGTCCTTCTTGGTGATGCGCCCGCCTTCGCCAGTGCCCTTTACCTGGTACAGGTCTACATTTTTGTCTTTGGCCAGCCGCGCCACCACCGGGGAGATGAAACCCAAGTCGCGGCTGCGGTCCACCTGCGGCTGCGCGGGCGCGCTGCTTGCAGGCCGCGCGGTATCCTGCGCCGGCGTGGCCGGCTGGTCGACCGTGGCGGTCGGTTCCGCGGAAATGCGCGCTTCCTCGGCCGGCTGCGCCGCGGCGTGCGCGTGCGACTGCGCTGGCGCGCCGCCCTCGGGCACGGCCTCGCCCGGCTCGCCAATATACGCCAGCACCGTACCGGCCTTGACCGTCGTCCCCTCGGGGACGAGGATCTTTAAGATCGTGCCGCTGCCAGTGCTGGGCACTTCGGTGGTCACCTTGTCGGTTTCCACTTCCAGCAGCGATTCCATCTCCTCGACGGTCTCGCCTTCTTTCTTCATCCAGCGCGTTACCGTGCCTTCTACCACCGACTCGCCCAACTGGGGCATGATCACTTGAACGGCCATCGGTTATCCTTTCCTTCCCCCTGTTAGTACTTCGCCAGCTCGCGCATCGCCTGCGCGATCTTATCGGCGCTGACCATGAACCAGTCCTGCAGCGGGTGCGAGAACGGCACCGCGGGCACGTCCGGGCCAGCCAGCCGGCGCACTGGAGCGTCCAGGTCGGTGAAGGCATGCTCGGCCAGAATGGCTGCGATCTCGGCGCCATAGCCGCCGGTGAGGTTATCCTCGTGCACCACCAGCGCTTTGCCGGTCTTCTTCACCGATTCCAGCACGGTGGCCTTATCCACCGGGTAGAGCGTGCGCAGGTCCACCACCTCGGCATCAATCCCCTCGGCGGCCACTTTTTCCGCAGCCTGCAGCGCGTAATAGTGCATCATGCCGTAGGCAAATACGGTCAGGTCGCTGCCCGGGCGGGTGACATTGGCCGGGCCAATGGGCACGGTGTACTCGCCTTCCGGCACCTCGCCGCGGATCAGGCGGTAGCCCTTCTTAGGCTCGAAGAACATCACCGGGTTGGGGTCGCGCACGGCGGATTTGAGCAAGCCCTTGGCATCGTAGGGGCTGGACGGGATCACCACTTTCAGACCGGGAACGTGGGTAAAGAAGGCTTCCACGCTCTGCGAGTGGTACAGCCCGCCGCCAATGCCACCGCCGTAGGGCGCGCGGATCACCATCGGCACGGTCCACTCGCCGTTGGTGCGGTAGCACATCTTGGCCGCCTCGCTGACGATCTGGTTGAAGGCCGGGTAAATAAAATCGGCAAACTGGATCTCGCAGATGGGGCGCATGCCGTACAGCGCCGCGCCGATGCCCACGCCGACGATAGAAAGCTCGGCCAGCGGGGTGTCCAGCACGCGCGCCTCGCCATACTTTTCGTGCAGGCCCACCGTGGCGCGGAAGACACCGCCGCGCACGCCCACGTCTTCGCCCATCACGAACACGCGCTCATCGCGCGCCAGCTCTTCATCCATCGCCTGGCGGATGGCTTCAATCATCGTAATTTCAGCCATTGCGCACCTCTTCCGCGTAAACCGGGTACGTACCTTCTTCCACGCTCGGGTAGGGGGCCTTCTCGGCGTACTGCACCGCGTCGTCCACCATCTGTTTGGCGCGGGCTTCCATCTCGTCGTGCTCCTGGGTCGTCAGGCCGTCTTTTTCCAGCGCGGTGCGCGCCACCAGCAGCGGGTCCTGGCGTTTGTGCTCTTCCACTTCCTCGCGCGTGCGGTAGGTACGATCGTCGTCATCCGACGAGTGCGGGGTGATGCGGTACATGCGCGCCTCAACTACCGTGGGGCCTTCGCCGCTGCGCGCGCGCTCGGCTGCCTCGCTGACCGTTTTCCACATCTCGAATACGTTGGTGCCGTCGGCAGTGACACCCGCCAGCCCCAGACCGCAGGCTTTATCGGCCGAGCTTTTGACCGCCATCTGCTTTTCAACGCGCACCGAGATGGCGTACTGGTTATTCTGCACCATGAAGATCACCGGTAATTTGTGCACCGCGGCCCAGTTGACCGCCTCGTACCATTCACCCTGCGAGGTGGAGCCTTCGCCGATGGTGGTGAGCACCACTTTATCCTCGCCGCGCATCTTGATCCCCAGCCCAATGCCCGAGGCGTGCGGGGCCTGGGTGGCCACCGGCGCGGAATGGCTGACCGCGTTGGCACTTTTCAGGCTCCAGTGTGAAGGCATCTGCCGCCCGCCGGAGTTGGGCTCTTCGCGTTTGCCCATCAGGCTCAAAATAAAATCGCGCGGGGTGTAGCCCAGCGAAAGCATCAGCGCCAGGTCGCGGTAATAGGGGGTGACCCAATCGTGCCCGCGGCGCAGCGCAAAGGCCGCGCCAACCTGCGCGGCCTCGTGGCCAATCCCTGAAATATGAAACGCGATCTTGCCCTGGCGGTGCAGCACCCAGGCACGCTCGTCCAGCCGGCGCGCCAGCAGCATGGTCCAGTACATTTCTCGCTTCATCTCGCCCGAAAGATCCATGTCCGCTCCTTGTCCAAAACGTACCATATTCTGATGGAGAATATGCAATTCCACCTTATTCCTATTATAGGAGAAAGGCGCGGGGAAAGAAAACGATTATGGAAGGATTTGGGTGCTCTACGGCACGTAGACGGCGAAGTTATCGAAGAACACCTGCACGCCCTTCGCGTAGCCGGTGACGATGCCGGCCTTGCCGGCCCTGAGCGGCTCGGGGTCGGTGGCTTCCAACACCTGCTCACCATTGATCCACAGGCTGAGGTGGCCGCCCACGCATTCGGCGCGGAACTGGTTGGCGATCTTGCCCTCGCGAAACACGCGGTTATCTTCCACGATCTGTTCGGCCAGTGTTTCATAGCCCCCGCTGGTCCAGCGGTAGATGCCAAACTTGCGGATGCCGTTGGTCTCATACACCGATAGCTGGTAGACGTTCATGCCGTCGATGCGGCACGCCAGGCCGATATCCCACGGCGAGGCGTCGCCAATGCGCAGCGCGTCCACTTCCACGCGCACATCGCCCAGCACTTCGGCGTTCACGCTGCGTGTAAAGCTGTCGATATTTTCCTTCTTCATCGTCACAACGTAGCCGCCGTCGCTGTACTGCTTGCTGGTGGCGTCGTCATCTACAACCGGCCAGCCGCTCGCGGGGTCGGAGAAATCGTCCTCATACTTCCGCGCCCACTGGATGGCGGTAAGGGTGGGCGGCACGGATGTCGCGCTGGGTGCGGGCGTGGCGGTGACGGCCGGTGAAGCCGTCACAACCTGGACTAGAGGCGTTTCGCTCGTGAGCGTAGGAGTCGGCGTGGGGTCTTTGCGCTCGAAGAACCCCGAGCTGGTGAGCACCAGGAACACCCCTGAAAGGCAGGCGGCGATAATTGTGCCCACCACCGGGAATACGATCTTGCTGAACTCCAGCGCCACCGTCGCGCGCGGCGAGAGCGGCGGGTTGGGCTTATCGGCTGGTTTGGCTGGTTCGGGGGTGGATGGTGTTTCGCTCATGCGCGCTGCCCTCGCTGAGGAAAAGGGATGTCTGTATCTATTGTACAACCAGGGGTAGAAGGAATCAAACCCGTGTCAACCAAAAACACCGCGAATTCGCGGTGTTTTTGGTTGACACAGGCATACCTACGACACGCTGGCCGCGACCTGCTCGCCGTAGCCCAGCAGAGCCTTGACCATTTCCTTGCTGCGCCCTTCGGCGTAGACGCGCAGCACCGGCTCGGTGCCGGATGGGCGGATCAGCAGCCACGAGTCGTCGGCGAGCACGTATTTGACGCCGTCGGTATTGCCAACCGATGCGATGCTCTCGCCGCCGATTTGCGCCGGGATGTCGTTACACAGCCGTTCGGTCATCTGGCTCTTGGAAACCGGGCGGCCCAGGCGCAGGTCGGTGCGCTCGTAGTAGGCCGGGCCAACGTCTTCCAGCAGATCCTGCACCAGGTCGTACAGTGTGGCGCCGGTGGTGGCGACGATTTCCACCAGCATCAAGCCCATCAGCACGCCGTCGCCCTCGGGGATGTGGCCCTTGAACGAAATGCCGCCCGATTCTTCGCCGCCCAGCAGCACGTCTTCGTGCAACATATGGTCGGCGATGTGGTTGAAGCCCACCGGAGTTTCGTGCATGGTCAGCCCGTAGCGCGCTGCCAGCCGGTCGATCATGCGCGTGGTGGATACCGTGCGCACCACCGAACCGCTCCACTGCCGCCGCTCGACCAGGTGCTTGAGGGTGAGGGCCATGATCTTGTGCGGGTCGACGAAGTTGCCGCGCTCGTCCATCGCGCCGATGCGGTCGGCGTCGCCATCCGTGGCCAGGCCAAAGTTGCCCAGGCATGCGCCAATGGCCCCCGCCAGCGGGCCCAGGTAGCGGCCGATGGGCTCGGGGTGCACGCCGCCAAAGCCGGGGTTCATCTCGTTGCGGATCTCGGCCACCTCGCAGCCAGTGCCCTGCAAGATGCCGCGGATCACGCCGCGCCCCGCACCATACATCGAATCGACCACAAAGCGCGGCGGGTTGTCGGCGATGGCATCGAAGTTGATTAGCCTGCGCAGGTGATCGTTATAGGCGATGATCGGGTTGAATTTTTCGATCAGCTTTTGCGCGCGCGCCTGCTCAAAATCCATCAGGTTGGGGCCGCGGCCCAGGCCTTCGTTGTCGTTCAGGTACACTTCTACGCGGCGGCACTGCTCGGGCAGCGACGAGCCGCCGTAGGCAGACTTGAGCTTCACGCCGTTGTAACGCGGGGCATTGTGTGAGGCGGTGATCATGATGCCGCCCATGGCATGCAGCGCGCTGACCGCGTAGGAGATGGCCGGGGTGGGCACGTCGGCGTTGCTGAGCATCACGCGGTAGCCGTTGGCGGCCAGCACGCGCGCGGCTTCGGCGGCGTAGCGGTCGGAGAGGAAGCGCGTATCGAAGCCCACCACCATCAGGTGCGGGTCGGGCTGGCCGGGCAGCGGCGTGCCGTTGTTCCAGTTCTCCGAGGCCACAGCGTCGGCGATGGCCTGCGCTACCAGGCGCAGGTTGGTGAAGGTGAACGTGTCGGAGATGACCGCGCGCCAGCCGTCGGTTCCAAAATGGATGGTCATGAAAAAGCTCCTGTCAGGTGGAAGTGTTTGTATCCGTTCGGATGGATGTACAAGAAGAATGCCTACCACCCTGGGGCGGGGGTGGCGGTGGTGAGCAGGGCGCGCACCACCCAGCCTTCGCGGCCGTCGGGGGTGCGCACGCGCACCCAGGCCACGCCGTCGGCTTCAGCGGCGTCGGAGAGCACCACCACCAGTACGCCGTTGATCAGCGAGGCCACGTAACCGGTCTTGAAACCCGGCTCGTCGTGCACAATCACCCCGCCGCCTTCATCCGAGCTGACCACGGCCCATAGCGGGGTGGGGATGGGCGTGGTGGTGACAGTGGGCGTGCGCGTAGGGATGATGGTGTTGGTGGGCGTGCGCGTGATCCCCGGCGGAGTGGGCGTTTCGCTGGGGGCCGGGGTGACGGAGCGGTCGAGCGCCGGGTTGGACGGCTGCGCGGCGGTCGCCGCCGGCTGCGTGGCGGGTGCGGGCGCCAGCGGGGGCGCGGCGCTCGCGCCGGGGGCCGGCGGCAGCCGGAACAGCAAAACGGCTGCCAGGATAATTGCCGACGCCAGCACCGCGCCGGCCAATCCGGCGGTGGGGCGCGGGCGCACACCCAATGCCAGCAGCGCCAGCGCGCCGGTCACGGCTGCCAGGGCGGTATGAAGCACGAATACCAGCAGCGCCGGCTGCCACAACGCCGGCTGCCCGGCGGTCAGGCCAAATCCGGCCACGCCGGCCGGCAGGTAGATTTCGTACGCCAGTGCCACGCTGGTTACCAGTGGGCGCTGCTGCGGTGATCGCACCAGAGTGTAGGCCGTCAGCCAGGCGCCCAGCAGCAGCAGGGCAATATCGCCCCATGCCAGCCGCGCGTGGTAAACCGCCTGCTGCACGTCCAGTGCGGGCATCAGCCGCGCCAGCCAGCCGGCCAGCGCGCCCCAGGCAAACAGGATCAGGCTGCCCACCAGCAGCGCGCCGAGCATGCGCGCGAAGAAGCGCCCCGAGCCCAGCACGGTGGAGAAGGCCAGCCCGGCCACCGGGGCCATAAACGGCGCCAGTAGCGCGCTGAGTACGTAAAAGGCTGGCGCGTCGATGATAATGGCGGCAGCAAGCGCCAGCCCGGCGAGCAGGCTGAACAGGTAGAAGTCAAAGGACGGCGTGACGCGGTGCGCCAGCTCTTCCAGAAAGCGCATCTGCTCTTCACCGGCGGCTGGCAGATCATACCGGCGCGCGCGGCGTCGGCGCGCCGCGGGCGGGTTGGTCTCGTCGCGGGGTGACTCAGGCGCGTCCATATCGTTCATGTGCGCAGCGTCGCCACAATGCGCAGCGGGCGGTCGAACAGCGCCAGCGCGGAGAGGATATCCGGCACGACGATATCCGCGGCTGTCAGCGTGGTCCCGGCCGCGCCTTCGGGCGATAGCACGCATATACCCAGTGCGGCGGCGCGCAGCATGGCGGCGTCGTTGGCGCCCTGGCCAATGGCCGCGGTGCGCACTGCGCCTAACTGCTGCACCAGCGCCGCTTTTTGCGCGGCCTCATCGCCGGGGGCCAGCCGCACCGCCACCAGTCCAAGCTGGCGGTCGATCTCAGCCTGCATGCCGTGCGTGTCGGCAGTCACCAGATGCACCGTAAGACGGTCGCGCAGCGCGGTGATGGCGCGCGCCACGCCTTCGATCAGCCGACCATCAATCGCCAGCGTGCCGTTGACGTCGCAAACCAGGTAATCGAGTTGGATGGATTCGCGCCCGGGGATCAGGAGCTCAATCATTCTTCTATTATAATACACTCGCTATTGCCCTTCGGAAAACCGTTTGTTGGAGATGACCCGCCGCTGATGAAACTGTCCCACGCCTCACGCTTTGCCCTCGCATCCATCGCTCTGCTGGCCGTGCTGCTAGCCGCCTGCTCCGCGACCGGCGATACGCCTGCGCCTGCTACCAGCCCGGCTGACGCGGTAGCCACCGCGGTGAGCGCCACGCTGGCAGCCGCCACGCAGCCCGCGCCCATCGCGCCCTCGGATTCCGCCCCTCAGGCCAGCGCACAGCCTGCCGCGTCGACCGCGCGCGCCGTGCTTGTGAGCGCCGGAGCGCCGCAGCCGCAGGTGGACGCGCTGGCAGCGGTGCTGGAAGCGCTGGCTGCGCAGGATGGGTTGGCGTTGGAAGCCAAAGCCGACCTGGCCCCCGGTGATCTGGATGATGGCGCGCGCGTGGTAGTATTCGCTGCCCCACCTCCCAATCTCGACCAGCTTCTGCAGGCTGGTGCCGGAGCGCAGTTTGTGGTGATCAGCAGTGCGGACGTGCCCCAGCAGGCTGATAACCTGTCGGTGATCCGCTCCAGCATGGCGGACGAGGCCTTCCTGGGCGGTTATATCGCCTCGCTGCTCAGCGAGCGCATTGCACCGGTGGGGCTGATCGCCTCAGACGCGCCTGATTTTGAAACCCTGCAGGATGCTTATCTGACCGGCGGGCGCTTCTTCTGCGGCGCGTGCCGGCTGCTGCCCAATTTTGAGAACATCAGCCCGGTGGTGGTGTCGCTGCCCGCCGCCAGTGACGCTGCAAGCTGGAACGCGGCCATCGCCCCGGCCGCCAAATTTGGCCTGGACGTGGTTTACCTGCCGGCCGAGAGCGCCACACCGGAAGTGATTGCCCTGCTGGCATCCAGCGCGCAGCGCGTGGTGGGCAACTTTGCGCCGCCGCCTGAGCTGGCGGGCAAGTGGGTTGCCAGCGTGCGCGCCGACGCTGCCGAGAGCCTGCGCGCTCTGTGGCCCGACCTGCTGGCCGGGCAGGGCGGGAAGCGCCTCTCCGCGCGCGTAGAAGTGACCGAGATTGCCGCGCGCTGGCTGACCCCTGGCCGACAACGCCTGGTAACCGATCTGCGCGAGCGGCTGGAGACCGGCGAAGTCACGCCGTTGGAAGAGAAGTAAGATTAATCTTCCCCACGGAATTCTTCGGCCGTGGCGTGCCCTGCCTGGCTGATACCCTCGCGGCGCAGCACCTTGAGCAGCGTCAGTGCCAGAATTTTCACATCCAGCCACAGGCTCCAGTGGTCCACGTACCATACGTCGAGGCAGAATTTTTCGCCCCAGGTGAGCGCGTTGCGGCCATTGACCTGAGCCCAGCCGGTGATCCCCGGCAGCACCTCGTGCCGGCGCGCCTGGGTAGGGTTATACCGCTCCAGGTAATCGGCCAGCAGGGGGCGCGGGCCTACCAGGCTCATCTGGCCACGCAGTACGTTGAACAGCTCGGGCAACTCATCCAGGCTGGTGGCGCGTAATGTGCGGCCAAGGCGCGAAAGGCGCTGCTCATCCGGCAGCGGCCGGCCCTGCCGGTCGACGGCATGGCGCATGGTGCGGAACTTATACAGCGCAAACAGGCGGCCGCCATGCCCGGGCCGCACCTGGCGGAACAGCACCGGCCGGCCCTCGCGCAGCAGGATGATGAGCGCCACAACGCCCATCACCGGCGAGAGCAGGATAATGGCCGGCACGGTCAGCAGTAGGTCCAGCGCGCGCTTGGATGCCGGCACGCGGCGCGGCGTCACCGGGTGAGCCATCGCGGCTAGCGTTCCGTGAAGTTGCTATCCACCAGGCGCTTGAGCGCGGCGGCGGCTTCTTCCTCGTCATCGCCCTCGATGGTCAGCTCGATCTCGTCGTTCTGCTCCACGCCCAGAGTCAGCACGCTGAGGATGCTCTTGGCGTTCATCCACGGGCCTTTGCTCCCGGCCTTGCGCACCCGGATGCTGGATTTATATTTTCCGGCCAGTTTGACAAATTCTGCCGCGGGGCGCGCGTGCAGCCCCACGTCACTGCGCACGATGAGTTGGAAAGTCACCATTCCGCACCTCTCCAGGACGTTGATGGTGTTGGTTATACCAGAAATCGACGCGTACCGCGCGGCAAAAGCGCAAGAAATTTGCGCGCGATGATATAATCGGCGTGATGCAGGGGCCCGTAGCTCAGTGGCAGAGCAAGCGGCTCATAACCGTAAGGTTGAAGGTTCGAATCCTTCCGGGCCCACAAGCCACCGCTTCCGACATCAAGGTTGAAGGTCCCCTTTCAGGGATGCCATCCGAATCCTTCCGGGTTTGCAATATTGGTTTTTAAAAATCAGGGTGGAAGGCTCCCTTCCGGGGGATGCTATTCGAAGCCTTCCAGGCCCGCAGGTCATTTTTTCTTGAGAAGAATTGAAGGTCCCAGCGTGGGGATGCCATTCCAACCTTCTGGCCCAATGGCTATCTATGCCAAGGCATTCAACCACATTCGCGATTTTTTCCGGGCTTACCGCCTGCCGATTCTGCTCACCCTGGCTTTGCGCATGGGGTACAGTATTTGGTCCGCCATTATCTGGGTCATGCTGGACCCGGCTTTTCCGCGCAGCGCGGCCACGGTGTGGGAAACCTATTATCACCTGACCCCTAGCACGACGCTCGCCGGCCGCGCCTTCATCGACGTCTGGCTGCGCTGGGACGCGGTGCACTATATGAATATTGCCGCGTTTGGCTACGGTGGCGTCGGCCCGGGCGATAGCGTGTTTTTCCCGCTCTATCCATATCTGGCGGGATTCCTGGCGCGGCTGGGCGGTATCAATGTGACCCTGGCCGGGCTGCTGCTGTCCAGCCTGGCCACACTGCTGCTGCTGATTTGCCTGTGGGAATTATGCCTGGCGTTGTTTGCCGATCGTGCCCTGGCGCGGGATGCGCTGCTGCTGCTGGCGCTGTACCCCACGGCATTCTTTTTGCACGCGCCATTCACCGATGCGCTGTTCCTGCTGTGCTCGGTATCGGCGGTGCTGCTGATGCTGCGCCACCAGCCCCTGCTGGCCGGGCTGCTGGCCTGCGCAGCCGGGCTGGCGCGCCCACAGGGCGTGCTGCTGCTGCTGCCCCTGGGGGTGATGCTGGCGCAGAAGCTGCTGCGCGAGCGCCGCCTGCCGCGCTGGCAGGAGATCACCGGTCTGGTGCTGGTCCCTCTGGGCTTTCTGGCCTATATCCTCTGGCGCAGCAGTGCCGGGTTGAGCGGCCTGGCGTCCAGCCTGCAGACCCATTCCAACGTGCGCTTTCAAAACCCGCTGGCAACGCTGTACACTGCCATCCAGCGTGTGATCAGCGCGCCGCGCGGTATCGAAATCAGCGAGCTGGTTTCCGTTCTCCTGTTTCTTGCCATCCTGATCTGGATGGTGGCGCAGCCGCGCTTTCGCGCTCAGCCAGCCTTGCTGCTGTACGCTGCCATCACCTGGCTGCTAATTACGTCCAAGACCACCATTGGCGGGGCGCCTCTGCAGAGCGCGAACCGCTACGTGTTGCACATGTTCCCTGTGTTTATCGGGCTGGCCGCGCTGTTGCAAAACGCGCATCCCAACCTGCGCCGGGCGGTGCTGCTGTTTTTCCCCGCGCTGGGAATGGTGTGCGCTGCGCTGTCGGCGTTGTGGATTTTTGTTGGCTGAGCATAACGGCCGTGGAGATAAGTGCTCGTCGAAAGACTGGTTTGTGCCTGCCTGCATTGACGCGCCTGTGCGAAGAGGTTATGATCGTAGGGAAAGGATGCAAAATGGACCAAAAATCGAAGGCGCTGGATCTGTTGTG
The DNA here is from genome assembly GCA_039810245.1 of Longilinea sp. GTDB lineage: Bacteria > Chloroflexota > Anaerolineae > Anaerolineales > Anaerolineaceae > CALDSL01. The sequence continues at coordinate 29,453 of JBDHWQ010000011.1, forward strand.
TGAAGAGTTTGATCGTTGGGAGAAGCTGTTGGGCCCATTGAGCGCGGCGCAGGCCAGCGCACCCGGCGCTTTCGGTGAATGGTCGCTTAGAGATGTGCTCGGCCACCTGGCGGCGTGGCAGGCGCGCAGCATCGCCCGGCTGGATGCGTCCGCGGCGGAACGCAAGCCTATATTCCCGGAATGGCCCGCGGGCGTGAACCCGAGCGACGAAGAGCCGGTGGATATGATCAACGCCTGGATCGCGGCGCGATACCGTGATCTGCCCTGGGAGACAGTCTACCGGGAATGGAAGGAAGGCTACCTGCGCTTCATCCGCCTGGCAGTTAACATCCCCGAAGAAGACCTGCTGCCGGCAGGCCGCTATGACTGGATGGATGGCTACGCCCTGGTAGATGTGCTCACCGGGTCGCTGGAGCACCACCAGGAGCACCGCGAGCAGCTCAGCATCCCCGCGGCGTGACCGGCGCGCGGATTTGGGTTACAATGTTCGCAGCCCAATCCAAGGACCGGAACGAACCCATGACCACGATAACCGCTCTCGTCCCCATGCGCCATCACTCGCAGCGTGTGCCGGGGAAGAATTACCGCCCGCTGGCTGGCAGGCCGCTCTACCAGCACATTATCCAATCGCTGCTCGACTGCGCGGAGATCACCCAGGTGGTGGTGGACACCGACAGCCCGGAAGTGCTCGAGGGCCTGCGCGCGCACTTCCCGCAGGTGCGCACACTGGAGCGCCCGGCGCACCTGCGCGCCGATGATATCCCCATGAACGAAATCCTGCTGTACGATACGGCACAGTTTCCATCAGACCTGTACCTGCAAACCCACAGCACCAACCCGCTCCTGCGCCCGGTCACCATCTCGCGCGCGGTGCAGGAGCTGCTGGCGCGCTATCCGGCCTACGACTCGCTTTTTGGTGTTACCCGCCTGCAAACCCGCCTGTGGGATGCGCTGGCTCGCCCGGTGAACCACAACCCGGCTATCCTGCTGCAAACCCAGGACCTTCCGCCCATTTACGAAGAGAACTCGTGCGTGTACATCTTCTCGCGCGCCACGCTGGAAGCGCGCCGCAACCGGCTGGGCGAGCGGCCGCTGATGTTCGAGATTCCGCGCGAGGAAGCCTGGGATATCGATGAAGAGCTAGATTTCCTGGTTGCCGACCTGCTGCTCAGTTACCGGCTGAAGGCTGAAGGCGCGGCCGGCTGATCTGCGGCCAACGACCGGTTGGATCACGATGGCCCATGATCGAACCACGCCATGAGGTCATTATCTTGCCTGCCAGTTTCGCCACCGCCTGACGGATGAGGAAGAGAAGCTGTGGGTCTCCATCCGTGACCACCGGCTGGCCAATGTGCATTTCCGGTGCAAGAGTTGAAGGGAAAAAGGTACCTTCCCCCAAAAATCGGCTTTAACGATTTTTGGGGGAGGGCCAGGGAGAGGGTATAATTCCCAGCGGAGAACCCACATGCCCACTGTATTAATCACTGCCCCCTATATGCTGCCTTACCTGCAGCGTTTCCGCCCGGTTCTGGAGCACTACGGCGTGGATGTGATCACCCCCACCGCCGTGCGTGAGCGCATGGAAGAAGCCGATCTGCTGGCGCTGGCCGGCCAGTTCGACGGCGCGATCTGCGGCGATGACCGTTACACCGCGCGCGTGATGGAATGCTGCGCGCCGCGGCTGAAGATCATTTCCAAATGGGGCACAGGCATCGACTCGATCGACCTGGTGGCCGCGGCCCGGCTGAGCATCCGCGTGGGCAACACGCCCAACGCCTTCACGCTGCCGGTGGCCGACAGCGTGCTGGGCTACATGCTGGCCTTTGCCCGCCGCCTGCCGTGGATGGATGCGGATATGAAAAGCGGCCAGTGGGAGAAGATTCCCGGGCGCAGCCTGAGCGAGTGCACCCTGGGCGTGGTGGGTGTGGGCAATATTGGCAAGGCCATCCTGCGCCGAGCGCGCGCCTTTGGGATGACCCTGCTGGGCAACGACATCATCTCTATCGCGCCCGATTTCCTGCTGGAAAACGGGGTGGAAATGACCAACCTGCCCGACCTGCTGCGGCGCAGTGATTTTGTCAGCCTCAACCCCGACCTTAACCCCACCAGCTACCACCTGATGAACCGCGCCGCGTTCGCCCACATGCAGCCTGGCGCGGTGCTGATCAACTGCTCGCGCGGGCCGGTGGTGGAAGAGGTGGCACTGATTGAGGCGTTGCAGGGCGGGCAGATTGGCGGCGCGGCGCTAGACGTGTTCGAGTTCGAGCCGCTGCCGCCGGATTCGCCGCTGCGCGCCATGCCCAATGTGATGCTCGCCCCGCACAATTCCAATTCCAGCCCCGCAGCCTGGGAGCGGGTGCATCGCAGCACGATCCGCAACCTGCTGGCCGGCCTGGGCATCGCCTGCGACGATCTCGACCAATGGATGGGCTAAAATGACGACAGAAAATCACGAACGCATTCTCCTGATCACCGGCGCGGCGGGCGGCATTGGCCGCGCGACAGTGCAGTTGTTCCACCAGCGCGGCTGGACGGTGATCGGCGTGGACCGCAATCCGTTTGGGCCTGAGTTTCCTGCCGACGGGCTGTTCATCCAGGCCGATATTGCCGACCCGCAGCAGGTGGAGAGCATTTATGCTCAGGCGCGCGCCTTCCGCTCGTACCTCAACGTGGTGGTCAACAACGCCGCCTACCAGGTGACCAAGCCGTTGATCGAAACCAGCGTGGAAGAGTGGGACGCGGTGATTGCCTCGAACCTGCGTTCGGTCTTTCTGGGCGCCAAGCTGGCTTACCCGCTGTTCCAGCAGGCCGGCGGCGGGGCGATCGTCAATGTATCGTCGGTGCACGCTGTACAGACTTCGGCCAACATCGCCGCCTACGCCGCCAGCAAGGGCGGACTGCTGGCGCTGACGCGCGCCATGGCGATAGAGTTCGCCGCGGTCAACGTGCGCGTCAATGCCATCCTGCCCGGCGCGGTGGATACGCCCATGCTGCGCGCGGGTTTCAACCGTGGGTTGCTGGAAGGCGACAGCGTGCACCAGCGCCTGGAAAACCTGGCGCGCAAGACGGTCAACGGGCGCATTGGCCAGCCGGACGAGATCGCCCGCGCCATTTACTTCCTGGCCGATTCCGAGCAGTCGTCGTTTATGACCGGGCAGGCCCTGGTGGTCGACGGCGGCGCCACCGCGCGGTTGAGCACCGAATGAGCACGCTGCGCGAAACGGTCAAGCAGGCGCTGTCGCCCCCGCTGCTCAACCTGGCGAGAGAAGGGCGCGACGCGCTGGCCCGCGCTCGCGACTGGCCGCAGGCGGCCTTCCACCCCTGGCGGCGCGACACGCGCAGCCGGCTGGCCGCGCTAAAAGATACCCACCGCGGCGAGCGCTGCTTCATCATTGGCAACGGCCCCAGCCTCAAGCAGACCGACCTGAGCAAGCTGCGCGGCGAGCAGACGCTGGGCATGAACCGAATTTACCTGGCCTTCCCCGAGATGGGCTTTCCTACCAGCTATTACCTCTCGGTTAATGACCTGGTGGTGGAGCAGTGCGCCGCCGATATTCAAAAACTGGAGATGCCCAAGTTCGTTTCGTGGCGCGCGCGCAAGTGGCTGCGCCCGGACGATGACCTGTACTTCCTCTACACCACCTACACCGGCCCCAAATTCGCGCGTGACGCGCGCGGCAGGCTGTGGGAAGGCGCCACGGTGACCTACACGGCCCTGCAGGTGGCGTTTTACCTGGGCTTCCAGACCGTAATCCTGATCGGCGTGGACCATAACTTCGTCACCCAGGGCAAGCCGAATACCACCGTGGTCAGCCAGGGCGACGACCCCAACCATTTCTCGCCGTCGTATTTTGGCAAGGGCTTCCGCTGGCAGCTCCCCGACCTTGACACATCTGAGCGCTCGTACCGCATGGCACGCGCGGCCTACGAAGCTGCCGGCCGCCAGGTGCTGGACGCCACCGTGGGCGGCAAGCTGACCGTCTTCCCCAAGGTCACCTACGACACGCTATTCACCTAGCTGCCATGCCTGACCAGCCGCTGTTTTCCATCATCATGCCGTCCTACAACCAGGCCGCCTATCTGGAGCAGGCGCTGCGTTCTGTGCTGGAGCAGAACTGCCCCGGTGTGGAAGTGCTGCTGGCGGATGGCGGCTCGACGGATGGCAGCGTGGAAATCATCCGGCGCTATGAGGACCGGCTGGCGTGGTGGGTGAGTGAGAAAGACCGCGGCCAGGCGGATGGCATCAACAAGGGCCTGAAGCGGGCGCGCGGGCAGTACGTGGCCTGGCTCAACTCTGATGACCTGTACCTGCCCGGCGCTCTGACGACTGCCGCACGCGCGCTGGATGCAAGCCCCACGGCAAGCCTGGTGTTCGGCGACGTGCTTGCCATCGACGCCACCGGCGAGACGACCAATATCATGCGCTACGGCGCGTGGGACCTGGAGGACCTGATGCGCTTCCGCATCATCGGCCAGCCAGGGGTATTTATGCGCCGCGCAGCGCTGGAGCGCGCCGGGCTGCTGGACGAAAGTTATCATTTCCTGCTCGATCATCACCTGTGGCTGCGCGTAGCCCAGGCCGGGCCAATGCTCTACCTGCCTCAACCGCTGGCCGCGGCGCGCTTTCACCCGGCGGCAAAAAACGTGGCACAGGCCGCGGCCTTTGGCCTTGAAGCCTATCGCATCGTGGAGTGGATGCAGGCGCAGCCGGCGCTGTGCGAGCCGTTCGCGCGCCGCCGCCGGCAGATCTGGGCTGGGGCGCACCGTATGAACGCGCGCTACCTGTTGGATGGCGGCCAGCCCGGCCCGGCGCTGCGCGCTTACCTGCGCAGCCTGGTCGCGCACCCGCCCACCGCCCTGGCCGAAGCGCACCGCATAGCCTTTGCCGCCGCCAGCCTGCTGGTCAACGTCGACCGGCTGCGCGCCTGGTATCTGCGCCGCCGCAAGGCGCGTATATCGCAAGGATAGAAAGTCTCCGATCATGGCACAAGCATTTCCCCCTACCGATGAAGCCCGCCCCATCCTGTTCGAGCGCTCGCGCGTTGCAACGCTGGTGGCGGTGATCCTGCTCTTTGCGCTCGGCCTGGGCATCCGCCTGTACGACCTGTACGACGCGCCGCTCGACTTCCATCCTACCCGGCAACTGCACTCGATGATGATCGCGCGCGGCATGTATTACGAAAACCTGGAAAGCGCGCCGGAGTGGAAACGCGAGCTGGCGGTGCGCCAGTGGAAAGCCGAAACTATGCTGGAGCCGACCATCGTTGAGCACCTGGCGGTGTGGGGTTGGCGCATCGCCGGGGCGGAATACCTGTGGCTGCCGCGCGTCTTTTCCATCATCTTCTGGCTGATCGGCTCGCTGTTCCTGTATCTGATCGCCCGCGACCTGACCGGGCCGAATGGCGGCGTGTTTGCGCTGGCCTACATGCTGGTGCTGCCCTACGCGGCCATCGCCAGCCGCTCGTTCCAGCCCGAGCCGCTGATGATCGCCTCGATCATCGCCACGTGGTGGGGCATGCTGCGCTGGTATCGCCAGCCCACCTGGAAGCGGGCGCTGCTGGCCGGCGTGCTGGGCGGCTGGACAATCTTTGTCAAGTCGGTGACGGTGTTCTTCATTGCCCCGGCCTGGCTGGGGCTGATCCTGGCGGGGATCGGCCTGCGCGCCGCGCTGCGCAGTAAGCAGGTGTGGGTGATGGCGCTGCTGACGGTGATCCCCTACGGCATCTATCATATTTACGGCGTATACATCAGCGGGCTGCTGGCCAGCCAATTTACGCTTCGTTTCTTCCCGGCCCTGCTGCAAGACCCGGCCTTTTTCCTGCGCTGGAACGGCATGATCACGCGCGTGTTCAGCTTTGAGGGTTTCCTGGCCGCCATTCTGGGCCTGTTTGCCATCCGCGAGCGCGCGCCACGCGCCATGCTGCTCAGCATCCTGGCAGGTTACTTTGTTTACGGGCTGGTGTTCACCTACGCCATCTCCACACACGATTACTACCAGGAGCCGGCCATCCCGCTGGTGGCGCTGGGCTTTGCCGGCGGGCTGTCGCTGCTGCTGCCGCGGCTGCGCGGCCCGCGCTGGCTGGTTTCGGTGGCTGCCATTGGCCTGCTGTTGTTCTTCGTCACCATCAAGGCCTGGGACGTGCGCGTTACGCTCAAGCGCGACGATTACCGCGCCGAGACCGTCTTCTGGCAAAAGCTGGGCGATAAACTGGGCAACGGCGCGTCGGTGGTGGGTTTGTTCCAGGATTACGGCTACCGCCTGGCCTATTGGGGCTGGATCCAGCCTACCAACTGGATGACCAGTGGCGATTTCAATTTCCGCGAGCTGGGTGGGCGCTCGTTCGATATGGAGCAGCTCTTTGAGGAGCAGACCGCTGGCCGCGATTATTTTGTGGTGACCCTGTTCAGCGACTACGAGAAGCAGCCCAAGCTGCAAAGCTTGCTGGAGAACAATTACCCGCTGCTGGAAGCCACCGACGATTACCTGATCTACGACCTGAGGCACAGGAAGTAAGATGCGCATCACGGTCGTCACCCCTTCATTCAACCAGGCGGCGTTCCTGGAAGCCACGATCCAATCCGTGCTTGGGCAGGATTACCCCGACCTGGAGTACATCATCGTGGATGGGGGCTCGACGGATGGCAGCGTCGAAATCATCCGCCGCTACGCCGACCGGCTGGCGTGGTGGGTGAGCGAGAAGGACCGCGGGCAGACCGACGCGATCAACAAGGGGTTTGCGCGCGCCAGCGGCGACGTGGTGGCATGGCTGAATTCGGATGATACCTATGCGCCAGGTGCGCTGCGCCAGGCCGCCGAAGCTTTGCGCGCCCACCCGGACGCGGCACTGCTGTATGGCGAGGCTAATTTCATCGACGCCGCGGGGCGCGTGATCGGGCGTTTCCCCGCCGCGCAGACCGATTACACCCGGCTGCGCCAGGGCTACGTGCACGTGCCGCAGCAAGCCGCGTTTTTCCCTGCGCAGCTGTGGCGCCAGGTTGGCCCGCTGGACCCCAGCTTCTACTTTGCCATGGATTACGACCTGTGGGTGCGGCTGGCGGCGCAAGGGCCGGTGGTGTACCTGCCTGGGCGCGTGTGGGCCAACTTCCGGCTGCACGGCAGCGCCAAGACCGTCGCCGCCGACGACCGCTGCTGGCCGGAGATGCTGCGTGTGCATTACCGCGAGGGCGGCTCACGCTTCTCGGTAATCGTGGCCAAGTACTGGCTGCGCCGCCTGGTCGCCCCGCTCATCCGCGCCCGCCGCGCGAAGATGTTTCGCGGGTAGGAAGACCTCCCTCCTGCTCCCTCCATTTTCAAAGAACGAAAATGGGGGGAGAGTCGAAACTTTCCCTCCAAATCGCGTCTTCCGGCGATTTGGAGGGATTGAGGGGGGTCTTGCCGCGCTTCCATGAGTATAATTGTCATATATGGAGGTATAGAATGTCTCAACAACCCAATCGTAATCTCACCCCGGAGAACCTGGGGTTCGTGCCCGAGCTGTTGCTGCGCGTGCGGCTGATCCTCAAATTGATGGGCGATTCGCGCGTCAACCCGGTGCTTAAGCTGCTGCCCATCGCGGCCATTCTTTACTGGTTCATCCCCACCGACTTGATCCCGCTCATCCCGCTGGATGACGCCGCGGTGCTGTACATCGGCGGCGCGTTGTTTATTGAACTGTGCCCCCCCGAAGTGGTGGCTGAGTATACGCGCCTGCTGCGCGCCGAGTCGGAAAGTGGCGCGCAGGCGCACGAGGAAACGGTGATCGATGCCGAGTTCCGCGACGTTTCCGGCCGTTCGGAGCAGCGCTATGACGATTAGGCGCAGTGGCGTATTTATCGTCCTGCTGGCCGCGCTGCTGCTAACGTCCTGCACCGGCGGCGGGGGCTCCAATACCCCCACCGAACCCGCCATCGCCACGCTGGTGGCGACCATCCCGCCCGAGAACCTGCCCACGCTCGATGCCGGGGTACAGCCGCCCGAGCCGTCCGCGGGGCAGGGCGCCACGCAGGCGGAACAACCCACGCCCAGCATGAACCCCAGCGGTGTGGCAACCCTGCCATTGGTGGAATCGACGCCGGCCGGCAGTACGCTGCCCAACGCCAGCGAGTTCCCCAACCCGCAGGATTTTATCCTCATTCCGGTTACCAGCGGGCTGGACATCCCGGTGAACATCACTCCTGCGTTTGATAATTCCGGGCGTATGTTCGTCAACGAGAAGCCGGGGCGCATCCGTATTTTGCAAAGCGGCGAACTGCTGCCGCAGCCATTCCTGGACATCACCGACCGCGTCGGTTCGGCCAGCTCGGAGCAGGGGCTGCTGGGGCTGGCGTTCCATCCGCAGTACGCGCAGAACGGGCGCTTCTTCGTGTACTACACGGATAAAAACGGCGATTCGGTGCTCAGCCGCTTCCAGGTCAGCGCGGGTGACCCCAACCAGGCCGACCCGGCCAGCGAGGTGGTGCTGCTGACCCAGGACCAGCCGTTCCCCAACCATAACGGCGGCCAGCTCACCTTTGGGCCGGACGGTTACCTGTACCTGGGGCTGGGCGACGGCGGCTCGGCCGGCGACCCGCAAAATAACGGCCAGTCGGTGGATACACTGCTGGGCAAGATCCTGCGCCTGGACGTAGACCAGGGCGAAACCTATGGCATCCCGGCGGATAACCCCTTTGCGGGCGGCGGCGGGCGGCCGGAAATCTGGGCCTACGGGCTGCGCAACCCGTGGCGCTTCTCCTTTGACCGGCAAACCGGAGAGATGTACATCGCCGACGTGGGCCAGAACCAGTGGGAGGAGATCAACTATCTGCCGGCCGGCGCGACAGGTGGGACGAATTTTGGCTGGCGCTTCAAGGAAGGCACGCACCCGTATAAAGAAGGCGCTCCTGCCGATGCGCTGCTGGTGGACCCGGTGTTTGAGTACGACCACAGCCTGGGCTGCTCGGTAACGGGCGGGTACGTCTACCGCGGGAGCATGCCCGAATGGCAGGGCATCTATCTGTTTGGCGACTACTGCGGTGGGCGCACCTGGATGATGATGCGCCAGAATGACCGCTGGGTGGCAATGGAAGCCTTTTACACCGGCCTGGGGCTGACGGCCTTTGGCCAGGATGAGGCGGGAGAGATCTACTTTGTGGACGGCGCCGGCTCGGTGCTGCGCCTGGGCAAGCAGTAAGCCCCGAGACTGTGGCGGCGCGTGAAAGGCAGGAAACACCCGCGAAACGAGCGTAACCACTGTACCTGATGACTGTCTGCTGGAAACGTGACGCCTGACACTGTCTGCGCGCCCGCCGGCAGGGTATATTACAAATCAGATACATTTCCTTGTATTTCATTTGGAGGTATGCAATGGCGGTGAAAGTTTGGCAGACAATCAAAGTCCAGCACTGCGACCACGCTGGCACGGACGTTGCCTTGGAAGTGGAAGCGATTTATCCGGCGGAGATTTTGCCCGATACCGGCCCGCGGCTGGTGGCTCACCGCTGCTCGAAGGCAAAGGAATGCATGTTGATCGGCAAGGCTGCCTGCGTGTGGAACGGTGGCAACCCCGCTTATGATCCATTCGCGGAATAAAGACTGATGGTTATCAAAAAGAGGGCCGCAACGCGGCCCTCTTTTTTGATAACCATTCGTCTCTTATTTCAGCACGCCCAGTTTTTTGCCGACCTTGCCGAAGATTTCCAGGCCCTGGTCCAGGTCTTCCTTGGAGTGCGCGGCGGAGATCATCACACGGATGCGCGCCTTACCACGCGGCACGGTCGGGAAGCCCAGCGCCATGGCGAACACGCCGTTCTCGAACAGATCGCGGCTGAACTGCTGCGCCAGCGGCACTTCGCCCAACATGATGGGGGTGATGGGTGTGACGCTTACGCCGGTGTCAAAGCCCAGGTTTTTCATCTCGGCCTTGAAGTAGCGCGTGTTTTCCCACAGCCGGTCGACGCGTTCAGTCGATTCCTCGAGGATATCCAGCGCGGCAATCGTGGCGGCCACGTCGGCCGGGGTGACGGCCGAGGAGAACAGGAACGGCCGGCCGCGCTGGCGCAGCCAGTCGACCACCGCGCCGTTGCCGGCAACCGCGCCGCCTACCACGCCAAATGCCTTAGAAATGGTGCCCACTTCCACGTCCACTTTGCCGTGCAGGTGGAAATGATCCACAATACCGCGGCCGCCGGTGCCCAGAACGCCTTCACCATGCGCGTCGTCTACCATCAGCATTACGCCGTGCTTGCTGGTGACTTCATAAATCTTATCCAGCGGGGCAACGTCGCCGTCCATACTGAACACGCCATCGGTGATAGCCAGGGCGCGGCGGTACTGCCCCTGGTTTTCGTTGATCACGCGCTCCAGGTCGGCCGGGTCGGCGTGAGCAAAGCGCACGATGCGCGCGCCTGAAAGCCGCGAGCCGTCAATAATGCTGGCGTGGTTCAGCTCGTCGGAGAAGATCACGTCTTCCTTGCCCACCAGGCAGGCGATGGTGGCCAGATTGGCGGTGAAACCCGACTGGAAAGTGACGGCGGCTTCGACGTTCTTGAAGGCAGCCATGCGCCGTTCCAGCTCGACGTGCAGGTCCATCGTACCGGCGATGGAGCGTACCGCGGCCGGGCCTACGCCATGCGTGTCGATGGCGTTTTTGGCGGCTTCGCGCAGGCGCGGCTCGTTGGCCAGCCCCAGGTAGTTGTTGGAGCAGAAGTTGAGCACGCGCTTGCCATCCACCACCAGCCATGCGCCCTGCGGCGAGCCGATGGTGCGGATGCGGTTGTACGCCCCCGCTTCTTTGAGCGCGTTCAGTTCATCTTGAACCCAGGAAAGTCGATCAGTCATGGAATTTGCCTCTCCGGAAATGTTGAGAATGCAGCACGGTGACAGTATTATACCCCGCTCGCGCGGCGGCTTCCCGGTCTAAACTTCCTCTCCCGGGCGGATAACCTTCCCATCTTTGCCGCGCGCGTCCTTACGCTCGGCCAAATAACCCAGCTCGGCTAACGCACGCAGCAGCGCTTCTTCTCCACCCGGGCGGATGAGCGCCGTGGTGGAGTTGAGCGTTTCGCCCAGGTGCCGCCCGGCGGGCGACTTTTGAAGCGCGGTCAGGATCTCCGGCGCGGTGACGCGCAGCAGCACCGGGCGTTCGGTGTGGGCCTGCGTGCCCAGCTTTTCCCAGCGCTCCAGCGCGCTGATCAGCGTGGGTGGCAGCGGCGGCGCGGCGTGCTTTTTGAGCAGGCTCACCAGGTGCGTGCTGCGCAGCCCCTGCGCCCGCGCGCGCTCCAGCGCGCCGGGAGTGACGCGGTAGCGGTACTCCTGCGCCGTTTCGCCTTCCCACTGGCAGAAGCGCGCCAGCTGGTAACGCGCGGCGCGCGGCATGCCGGCCGGCGCGCGGATCAGCCCATCGCTGCTGGCGCGTGCCTGGGCAGTCTCTTTGGGCAGATCGGGTGCGCTGCCATGCCACAGCACCGCGCTCCACGCCGAGTGGCGGAAGGCAGTTGGCGCGGCCCCGGCCGCGGGGGCGGCCAGATCGAAGATGCCCAGCCAGTGCAGCGGCCCGGTAATGAGGAAGCGCAGCAGCGCGCCATCCACCTCGTCCCAGATGGCAAAACCGCGCAGGAAAGCTCCATCGCTCTCGCGGCGAATAAACCACGTGTCATAATCACCGGCCGGGCGCTGGAAATCGGGCTGGCGCTCGGCCACGCCGCTGACAAAGGCCGATAGGCTCCACCACGTGCCCTGGGGCAGATGCGAGAGCAGGTCGAGCACAGTGCGGCGCGCGGCCAGTGGGTCGTTGCGCCATTCGCCCTCGAAAGCCAGGCCGGGCAGCAGGTGCAGATCGTTGAAGCGCTCGCTGTCCATCCACGCGCGCGCCAGTGACGCCAGCGCTTGCCCCCGCGGCGCTTCGAGGAAGGCGCGCGCCGGCTCGGGGACAGGCATACCCTGTGCGTCCAGCAGCCCGGCGGCGGCCAGCAGCGCGCGCAGCGCAGCGGGGGGCGAATTCCAATCGCTGGTATCCAGCGCGGCCGGGTCCAGCCCCAGGCGCAGCGCGGCCAGCAGCGTGCAGGCGTGGTCCAGCACGCGATCGCTGGCAGGTAGGGCCACGGCGCTCTCGCCGGGCGATGCCGGGCGGCCAAGCGGGGCGACGCTGCTATCGCTCAACGGGTCGATCAGATCCAGCAAGTCTTCAGGGATGTAGGCATACTCCTGAGGCTCGCCAGCCAGCGCCAGGAAGGCCTTGCCGATCAGGGCGCGATACCACAGCACCTCGGCGGGGGTAGCGGGTTTCAGATCGGGGCGCTCGCGGTCGCGCCGCGCCGCGCCCATGGCGCGTACCTCGCCAAAGCGGCGGGTGAACATGGCCCAGGGCATCACACCGTCGCTGTGCTGCAGTGCTTCCAACGCGGCATGGGCCTCGCCCGGCAGGCTTTCGATAATTTCGCTCACCAGAGAGCGGTTGAGCAGCGCGTTCACCAGCAAGGGCAGCGCGGTATGCACGTCGGGGGCCACCAGGTCAATGCCCCACGCCCCGGCCACCATCTTGAGGAAGCCGAGATCGTTGCCTTGCAGGGTGAGCTGGATGTCGGGCATAGGGGCGGGCTGCTTTCCGTCGCGTAGAGTGAGGTCTATTGTACCCGATTCGCGCCGGGTCAAAAACTAACCATTTGATAGGTGATCGTAAACTGCTGTCAATTGACGCTGGCTCTCTCCCGTAAGTATAATCGTTTTACCGCACCCCCGCTTCATCCCGGCGCATCGAGGCCCGCATGGCATTAAAAGGCAATCTTCGCGATTTCACCGTCACCCAGCTTTTGAACCTGATCAACCTGGCGCGCAAGACCGGCACCCTGTTCATTGAGGGGCCGCAGGCTGCCTGCGTCACTTTCCGCGATGGCAAGCTGGCTTTTGCCCAGATCGGGCAGGAAGATTGCAGCCTGGCGGCCATCCTGCAGCGAAATAACAAGATCTCGGCCGGGCAGTATAAGGCGCTCAAAAACCGCGCCGGCGGCATGACTGACAAAGAACTGGGCTTGCTGCTGATTAACGCCGGTTATCTCACCCAGGAAGACATTCTCACCAGCCTGCAGCAGCATGCCACCGGGGTGGTGCGCCGCCTGTTCACGTGGGCCGAGGGCTTCTTTCGCTTCGAGCAGGATCGCCCAACCCCGGAAGATAAGATCGCGGTGCGGGTGGACCTGGAGAACCTGATTATCGAGGGCTCGCGCCAGTTGCGTGAGTGGGAGCACCTGCAAGAGGAAATTCCCTCGCTGGACGTGGCGCTCAAGTTCACTGACCGCCCGGGCACCAATATCCGCCACGTCAACCTGAGCGTGGAAGAGTGGCGCGTGGTGTCGTACGTAAACCCCAAAAACAGCATCCGGCAGATTGCCAAAGCCGCCAAATTGAACGACCTGGAAATCCGGCGCGTGGTCTACAGCCTGCTGCAGGCCGGCCTGGTAGAAATGATCCGTTCTACGGCCACGCCGGCCGCGCCGCAGCGAGGTGTGATGGCGACTATGGAAAAAGACGAGCAGAAATCGCTGGTCAACCGCCTGATCACTCGCATCCGGTCACTTTAATCAAAGGACAGCATCATGCAAACCGTCAAAATCGTCGTTACCGGTCCTTTCAGCGCAGGCAAGACGGCCTTTATCCGCACCGTCAGCGAGATTGACGTGGTATCGACCGAGCGTAAGATTTCCGCTGAAGCGGAAAAGATCAAAGACACCACCACCGTGGCGATGGACTTTGGCCGCATCACCGTGGACGATGAGCTGGTACTGTACCTGTTCGGCACGCCGGGGCAGAAGCGTTTCGACTTTATGTGGGAAATCCTATCGGAAGGTATGCTGGGCTTTATCGTGGTGATCGACAGCACCACCCCTGAGACCTTCCGCGAGGCGCGCAGCATTCTGGAGACTTTCCGCGCTTACGCGCCTACGCCCTATATCGTGGCGGCCAACAAGCAGGATAAAGATGACGCCTGGGACGTGGAAGATATGCGCCTGGCGCTGCGGCTGGCGCCCAACGTCAAGCTGCTGCCGTGTGTGGCCGCGGACAAAGAATCGGTGAAAGCCATCCTGTTAGAGCTGCTATACAGCATCCTCGCGGAAATGGAGGCGGGCGCTTCCTGATCGCCTGCGCGGGCAGGCGAAGGGGGAAAGGGCGGCCCGAACACACGGTGTCATCCATCACCACTGACCAGGGAATCTTGCATTATGAAGTCCACGGCCGCGGCAAACCGGTGATCTTGCTGCACGGCTGGTTGGGCTCGTGGGGGTTATGGCAGGAAACCATGGCGTACCTGGGGCGCTCGTACCGCACCTACGCGCTGGATTTCTGGGGCTTTGGCGAATCGGGCACCAAGCGCAGCACCTACCGCGTGGCCGATTTCGTCAGCCTGGTAGACCAGTTCATGGAGCAACTCGGCATCATTTCCGCGCCGCTGGTGGGGCACAGTATGGGCGGCACAGTCAGCCTGGCGGTGGCGCTGCGCTACCCGGAACGGGTGCGCAAGGTGGTGATCGTCGGCTCGCCCATCGTCGGTTCGTCGCTGGCGCTGCCGCTCAAGTTTGCCGGCTACCGCCCCATCGCCTTTGGGCTGTTCAATCTGTTCCCGGCCTTCCGCACGGTGATGCGCGCCGCCTCTCCCTTCATCTGCTCGGCGCCGGGCTTTTCCGACATGATGGACCGCGACCTTTCGCGCACCACACTGGAGTCGTTTCTGCTCAGCATTGCCTCGCTGCGGCGCACCGACCTGCGCCCCGAGCTGCACCGCATCCAGGTGCCCACTATGGGCATGTTTGGCGACTGCGACAATATCGTTCACCCGCGCCAGTGGCAGCCACTGAAAGAAGGCGTGCCCGGCGCGCGGATCGAGCGCTTCCCCAAGGCGGGGCATTTCATTATGCTGGATGAGCCGCCGCTGTTCCTGGAGCGATTAAAGGACTTTTTAGATGATGGTATGCCGCAAGCGAGGGACAGGTATGGAGCCTAGCTGTTCGAGCCAGATTGCGCAGATTATGATCGAAGGGATGCAGGAAGTCGTCGGCGCCGACGATCTGCACGGCCTGTTCCAGCACAGCCCGGTGATGACCGCCGACCGGCCTACGTATAAAGACGTGTGCCAGTTCTCCGAAGCGGTGGAAGCCAGCTTTGGGCCGCGCGGCGGGCGCGGGGTGTTGTGCCGCTCGGGGCGCGCCGCGTTCAAGCGCTTCCTGCCCGGGCTGTGGCAGCAGCTTAACCTCACCAACCTGCAGTACCGCCTGATGCCCACCCCGGCGCGCATCAAGTTGGGGCTGCGCGCATTGGCCGCAGCTATGGCCGGCATGTATGACCAGGATATTACGGTTGAGGATATGCACAGCCATTGGGTGTGGGTGATGAAGACCTGTCCGCACTGCTACGAGCGCGAAAGCCGCGGCCCGGTGTGTGACTTCGCCGTGGGCGTGCTGCAGGAGTTCTTCGCGTGGGCCAGCAGCGGTCGTTTTTACATGGTGGAAGAAGTGGAATGCATGGCGGCCGGCGGAACCTGCTGCCGGATTCAAATTCATAAGCAGCCCCTCGAGTAACCCGAATGCTGAAGATCATCTTGCAATCCAGGCGCAGCATCCCGCCCTTCAATGAAGTGGCGCGGGATTTGCGCATCCAGAACAAACCGCTCTGGCTGGCCCAGCGAGATGTGCTTGCCCCCTACACCCAGCGCGAGCTGGAACTGCCGCCCGGCGCGCGCCTGCCGCGCACGCAGGAGCCGGCACTGGTGTACCGCGACAACCTGTATTTCGACGAATTTTACCTGAGCGAGTTTCTCAAACAGGCGCGCAAGCGCAGCCGCCCGTCGCGTGCGGCGTTCACGCTAAAAGACCCGGCCTTCCGCGAGCACGTCCTGCCGCTGTCGATGTCGTACACGCAGGAAGGCGAGTATTACCTGGCCGACCTGTGGTATTACCCCAATGGCCCCGAGCCGGTGGCCGAGCCGCTGGTGGTGGACCTGCTGGCGCGCGAGGTAGGTTACTACCACGTGCCCACCTACATGGCATCAGAAGGCGGCGACCTGACCTACCAGGTGCCGCTGCGCAGCCTGATCGCCATCGACTCGTGGGTGCACATCTTCATCGCCGACATGGTGTTTGGCCTGTTTGGGCGGGGCGCGCGCTTTGAAGACCGCCTCGACCACGATCCGTTCTTCAAGCTGGGCGTGTTCGGCCGCGCGCTGTACGAAGGCCGCCAGGTGCTTGAATCGTCGGGGGTGGTACAGGTGGGCAAAGACTGCGTCATCGACCCTACCGCCATCATCCACGGGCCAACCAGCATCGGCAGCAATGTCACCATCGGCGCGGGCGTGGTGATCGAAAACTGCACCATTGGCGATAACGTCAACGTGTCGCAGGGCTGCAACCTGATGCTCTCGGTGGTGGGGGATGGCACGTTCCTGCCGTTCCGCGCCTCGCTGTTTATGACCACCATCATGGATAACAGCATGGTGGCGCAGAACACCTGCCTGCAAATGTGCGTGGTGGGGCGCAATTCGTTCATCGGCGCGGGGAATACCTTCACCGATTTCAACCTGCTCTCCGCGCCGATCAAGGCGCGCGATGGGCAAGGCTGCTTGCGCGAATCCAACCGCCCGGTGCTGGGCGGCTGCGTGGGGCATAACTGCCGCATTGGCTCGGGGATGATTATCTATCCGGCGCGCACGGTCGAGTCAGACGTGATCCTGTTTGCCAGTAAAGAACGGCGCGTGATTGAGCGCGACGTGCATTTTGAGGAAAGTGACCACCACCGCGTACAGCAGGGCAACCTGCACCCGCGGCTGTATCCGCGCCCGGGTGAGATGGTGGCGGAAACCTGGTAAGAAGCTGGTATTGTAGAAGGAGAGGCTCGCATGGGCAAAGCACGACTGCTGGTTGTAGAAGACGATTTCGACATTTCCAATATGCTCAAGATCTATTTTTCCGGGATGGGCTATGATGTGGACGTAGCCCCGCGCGGCGGTGATGCGCTGGAAAAGACGCGCCACGTGATGCCACACCTGATCGTGCTGGACATCATGCTGCCGGATATCAACGGTTACGATGTGTGCCGCTCGCTGCGCACCAACACGCGCACCAGTCACATCCCGGTGATCTTCCTCACCCAGAAGGACGAGCGCAGCGACAAGCTGCAGGGCCTGGAGCTGGGCGCGGACGATTACATCACCAAGCCGTTTGATATTGATGAGCTCAAGCTGCGCGTGCAAAATGCCATCGCGCGCTCGGAGCGCGAGAGCCTCACCGACCCGCAGTCGGGTTTGCCCGCCGGGCGGCTGATTGAAGACCAACTGCGGCGCATGATCCGCCAGAAGGACTGGGCCTTTATGGATGTGCGCGTCAACCACTTCGAGCCGTTCAAAGATGTATACGGCTTTATCGCCGCCAACGACGTGCTGCGCTTCACCAGCATGGTGCTGGGCGAGGTGGTGGATGAGTTTGGATCGCAGGATGACTTCATCGGCCATGCCGGCGGCGACAACTTTATCATCATCACCAAAGAAGCCTCTGCCTCGGCCATCCGCAGCCGGCTGAAGACGCGCTTTGACTGCGAAGTGGTAACTCACTACAACTTCATGGACCGCCAGCAGGGCTTTATCCTCTCGCCGGACGAGAGCGGCGCGATGCAGCAAACCCCGCTGATGACCCTGGCGGTAGGGGTGGTTTCCCCCTCAACCGACGTCTTCTCCGACATCCGCGAGATCACCGAGCTGGCGGCGGAATCGCGCCGCCGTGACGCAAGCGCCGCGTCGGCGCGCTAGGCAGCCCCATGCCCGCGCTTAACGCTCCCGGCATCGGCCTGCTGATTGCGCTGACCGGCCTGCTCATCTGGCTGGCCGTGCGCTTTTTGCCGCGCAAACAGGCGGCCGTGGCCTCGAAACCCGCCCCGGTGGAGGCTGTGCTGAATTCTGTGCCGGACAGCAGCGACGCGGTGCTGGTGATCGAAGCCGGGGGGCGGCCGCTGCTGGCCAATGCGCGCGCCCGCGAGCTGTTCCACCTCAAAGACGGCCAGCTTCCCAACCTGGAGCGCCTGGCGCGCAGCATTCGCCCGGCAGACCAGTTCCTCAACCTGTGCGCGTTTAACCACCAGGCCAACCTGGTGCTGGACGGCCGCCTGGTGGCAGGCACATCGTACCGGCTGGCGCTGCGGCCCAACCCGCTGGTGGTGGTCACCCTGCGCGACCCCGGCCTGACTGCCAGCCTGGCGACTGGCGCGGATGGACAGAACCGCACCACGCTGCAAACCTTCGTCGATTTTTATCAGGCCATTGCTGCCAGCCTGGAGCTGGAAACAACCATCCAGACCATCCTCGAAAATATTGAGAAGCTCGTTCCCGCCGACTGGAAAGAGATCACCGTGTGGGATGCGGCCAGCGAAGGGCTGGCGCCCTACCGCATGTACAGCGGTGAAGACGGCTCAAACGGGCTGGAAGCCGCCGCACAGCGCTACCGCCTGGGCGAAGGGCTGGCCGGGCAGGTAGCGCAGGAGCGCAAGCCCGTGCTGGTCAGCGGGGATGGCGAGACGGGGTATACCCTGGCCGGCGCGCCAGACGCGCCGCGCTCACTGCTGGGCATGCCGCTGCTCATCGGGCAGGATCTGATTGGCACGCTGACGCTGGGCTCGATGACGCCTGGCGCGTTCCGCAGCGAAGACCTGGAAGTGATTAAGATGCTGGGCGGGCAGGCGGCTGTGGCGCTGCACAATGCGCAGCGCTATGAAGCCGAGCAGCGCCGCACCGCCGAGTTGAGCGGGTTGGCGCAGCTTTCGCAGGCATTTGGCTCAGCACGCGACCCAAAGGTGCTGTTTGACCGCCTGGTGCAGTCGATTTTGCCGCTGGTGCGCGTGGAGCAGCTTGGTTTCCTGTTATACAACGAAGCCTCGCGCACGCTGGAAGCCCAACCGCCGTTCTATGGGCTGCCGGAGCAGTTTTTGGAGATGTACCGCATCGCCGTGCCGCCCAACAGCGCCCTGGAAACCGCGCTGATGGAGCAGGACGTTCTGCTGACCGAAAATGCCGCCGAAGACCCGGCCTGGGAAGCCCTGGGGCTGGGCCCGGTGGCGCGCGGCGCAAGCCTGCGTGAGACAGTGCTGGTCCCCCTGGCATCCGGCGGGCGCATGCTGGGTTATTTACAGGCATCCAACCACGCGCGGCGCAGCGCTGGCTTTACCCAGGATGAGCTTCACCTGCTGGTGATTGTGGCCAACCAGGCCGCCCCGGTGATCGATAACTTCACCCTGATCCAGCAGTCGCGCCAGCGCGCGCAGCGCGCCGAAGCGCTGCGGCGCATCGCCAGCCTGGCCAGCTCGGCCGCCAACCTGGATGAAATCCTCAAGATTTCTCTGCAGGAGTTGTGCCGCCTGCTGCAGGCTGATGTGGCCGCTATTTTCCTCAACCACCAGAGCAGCGGCGAGCTGCGCTTCCGGCCCGAGTCGATGTTTGGCGCGTTGGAGCCGCTGCCCGAAAGCATGGGCCGCCTGCGCGAAGACGACCCGCAGTACCATTTCACCGTCACTGGCAGCCAGCGCGCGCTGTTCACCGGCAGCCTGACCGAGGAAAGCGCGGTGATCCCCTTCTACCAGGGCATCCAGGTGTTCTGGAATATTGAGGCCGTGGTGATTGCGCCACTGGTGGTGCGCGATGAAGGCATTGGCGAGTTGTGGATTGCCGCGCGCCAGCCCTACGCATTTGACAAGGGCAGCCTGCAGCTTGCGGCCACCGCCGCCGGTCAGCTTGCCGGGGTGGTGGAGCAGTCGTTCCTGGCGGCACAGACTGATGAAAACCTGCACCGCCGCGTGCAGCAGCTTGGCGCGCTGACGCGCATCAACCGCGAATTGAGCAGCTCGCTGGATATGCAGTATCTGATGCAGATGGTGTACGACGAAGCCCTGCAGACCACCGGCGCGGGCTGCGGCGCGATCTTCCTGTTCGACACCGAGCATCCCACGCCGGGCGGGCCGCGCACGCGCTTTGCCCTGGGTGAAGAAACCGGCCGCGATCTGACCGCATTTGAGCAGCGCGTGCTGGAAAAAGGCGTGCCGGTCAATATTGCCAGCACCGCGCGCAGCGAGTATGCGGTGCACGAAGGCGTGGGCTCGGCGCTGCTGATCCCATTTACCTATCATGGCCGCCCGGTGGGGCTGATGGCACTGCACGCCGCTCAGCCCGGCGGGTTCGACGCGATTGCCGCCGAGATCGCTCAATCGTTGGCAGTGCAGGCGGCGGTGGTACTGGGCAGCGCCATGCAGCAGGATGAGCAGGCCCAGCAGGGCGCGGCGCTGCAGCGCGAGACCGAAACCCTGACGCGCCTGTTTGAAATTTCGCGCTCGCTGCACCCCGAGCAGCCGCTGCCGCGCGTGCTGGAAGCCGTGGCCCAGGCGATCCGCTCCGCCACGCCGTTCCAGGTGGTGGTGATCAGCACCTACGACGCGGAAACGCGCCGCCTGGTACGCGCGCACGCCGAAGGCGCCAGCCCCGATGCCTGGGCGCAGCTGCAGGCCAACCGCCCGTCGTGGGAAGCCGTCAGCGCGATGCTGCAAGCCGAATACCGCATTGGCTCGGTGTATTACATCCCCGCCGACCGCCGCCCGCAGCTCCCAGCCGAAGTGCATACCGTCACCGTGCTGCCGGAGAGCGCCGGTGAGCAGGGCGATGCCTGGAACGCGCGCGATCTGCTATTTGTACCGCTGCTGGATCACGACGGCGCGCCGCTGGGATTGATCAGCGTAGACGCGCCGCGCGACGGCCTCCGCCCCGACTGGCAGACGTTCCGCGCGGTGGAGCTGTTCGCGCTGCAGGCCGCGATTATGATCCGCGAGCATCAGACTGCCGCGCGCCTGGAAACCGCGGCCGCGCAGGCCCAGGCCGACGCGGCCCGGCTGCGGGCGCAGTCACAGGAATTAAATGAGCGCATTCCGCTGCTGCTGGGTGAAGTGCGCCAGCAGGGCGAAAGCATCCGGGAGATGGATCGCCAACTGGCGCGGCTGCGCACCGGGCTGGAGGTGGCCGAGCAGGCCAACGCGCAGCCCGACGCGCGCGCCGTGCTGCAAACCGTGGCGCGCGAGCTGATGGCACGTTTTGGCATGCACCTGGCGCTGGTGGCCGAGAAGACCACGGCCGGCGCAGAGCTGCTGGACGTGTTCGGCGATTTCCCGGTGGATGTAAACCCGCGCGCGTTGTTTGGCCAGCGCAATCCGCTGCGCGCCGTGCTGCAGGAAGGCAGCATTCTGCTGCGCGGCGATTTGTGGGAAGACCCGGAGTGGAAGGATAACGCCTTCCTCAACGCCCTGGGCGCGCGCAGCATGATTGCCCTGCCGCTGGCGGGCGAGCTTTCGGCCGGCGTGCTGGTGCTGGGGCGCGGCGTGCTGCCGCCTTTTACTCCCGCAGACCACCAGGCCTTCGCTCAGGTCAACCGCCAGGTCAGTGTGGGGTTGCAGAACCTGGGGCTGCTGCAGGAAACCCGCCAGCGGCTGCGCGAGATGGACACGCTGCTGGAGTTCAGCCGCAAGCTGGGCGATTACACCCCGCAGAGCATCCTTTCCACACTGCTCGAGAGCGCCTTGCAGATCGTACCCGCGGCGCAGGCCGGCTGGGCCGGGTTGTGGGATGAGCGCGCCGGCGAGCTGCTGCCGCAGGTGGCATCCGGCTATGCCGATAGCGCCAGCCTGGTGGGCATGCGCCTGGCTCCGGCTGGCGCGCAGCCCGGCGATAGCTCGCCGCTGCCGCTGCGCGCGTTTGCCGCCGGCGCGCCGCTGCGCGCGGCCGAAGTCCAGTTTGCGCGCGATTACAACCTGCCGCCGGATGACCTGCTGCGCTATCGCCGCGCCACCGGGGGACGTCTGCCGGTTTCGATCCTGGCTGTGCCGCTGCGGCTGGCCGGGCAGGCGCTGGGCGTGCTGACCCTGGAAGATTTCACCTCGCAGGAGGGCATCAGCCGCGAAGATGAAAACATGGTGCTGGCCCTGGCGCATCAGGCCGCGCTGGCGCTGGAAAATGCGCGCCTGCTGCAATCTGCCGAGGGGCGCGCCGCGCAGCTTGCCGCGCTGACGCGCGTGGCCGGCACCATCACGACCAGCCTGCGCTCCGAAGACCTGGTAGCCTCGCTGCTGGACCAGTTGGGCGAAGTGCTGGCCTATGATACCGCCACGCTGTGGCTGCGCGATGGCGATCTGCTCAGTGTGGCCGCTGCGCGCGGCTTCGAACAGGATGGCAGCCTGGTGGGGCTGTCGGTGGCGGTGGAAGACAGCCAGCTCTTCCGCGAGATGGCAGAAACCGGACATCCAATCTGCGTGCCAGACGTGCGTCTGGACGAGCGCTTCCCCTCGCTGGGTGAAGCTGAGCGCATTTCCTGGCTGGGCATCCCCCTGATCGCCAAGGGCCAGCTCACGGGTGTCATCGCGGTGGATAAGACCGAAATCGCGTTTTACAGTCAAGAACATATGCGCGCCGCCACTACGTTTGCCAGCCAGGCAGCCGTTGCGCTGGATAACGCGCGCCTGTTTGAGGAAAGCGAGCGCCGCGCGGCGCAGCTTGATGAGCGCTCGCGCCGCCTGGGACTGCTCAACCGACTTTCGGGGGCGCTGGGCGCCTCGCTGGACGTTGATGCTTTGCTCGCGCTGACCGCGCAGGAGCTGCTGGCCGCGCTGGGTGTGGATCACGCCGCGGCATTGATGCTGGGCGCGGATGGCGCGGAGCTGCTGCTGCAAGTCGAAGTGCCGGCCGGGTCGCCGGCCGAGATGCCGCTGAGATTGCCGTCTACGCCGTTATTTGACCACCTGATCCAATCACGCGGGCTGTATGCCACCAGCGAAGCGCAGCACGAAGCCGACCTGGCGCCGCTGGCGCCGGTCTACCTGGCTCCGCGCGGGTTGAATTCTTTGATGGTGGTGCCGCTGCTCTCGGGCAGCGACCTGCTGGGCTGGCTGCTGCTTGGCACCGCGCGCGAAGCGCGTTTCACCCCGCAGGAAATGGAGCTGGCGCGCACCATCAGCAACCAGGCTGCCACCGCGGTGCAGAACGCGCGCCTGTTTGCCGAAACCCGCCGCCTGACGCAAGACCTGGAGCAGCGCGTGGAGCAGCGCACCGCCGAAGTGATGCGCGAGCACCACAACTCGCAGACCCTGCTGCGCATTATTTCCGAGCTGTCGGCCAGCCTGGACATGGACATGGTGCTCAGCCGCACGCTGAGCGTGCTGGATGAAGCCACGGGCGCGCAGCAAAGCCTGATCCTGCTGGCGCAGAGCAAGAAGGTCTACCATGCCGGCAGCGACCTGGCGGGTGTGCGCGCGGCTGGCGGCCCGCGCGCCGACCAGTCCATCCATAAGCTGGTGCTGCGCGAGCGCGCCCCGCTGCTGCTGGCCGACCTGGGCGCAGACCCGCGACTGGGTGAAGCCGGGTCCATGGCGAACTTCCGCAGCGTGCTGGCCGTGCCGCTGGCGCTGGGCGAAGATGTGCTCGGCAGCCTGATGCTGCTGCACGAACGGCCGGGCTTCTTCCACGATGACCAGATGCGCCTGCTGGAAGCTACCGCGCGGCAGATCAGCCTGTCGCTCAATAACGCCGACCTGTTCAACCTGATCCGCGACCAGGCCGAAAACCTGGGCGGGATGCTGCGCGACCAGCAAGTGGCTGCCAGCCGCTCGCGCGCCATCCTCGAGGCTGTGGCCGATGGCGTGTTGGTGACCGAAGCCGATAACGTGATCACCCTGTTCAACGCATCGGCCGAGCGCATTCTGGGGTTGGATGCGGAACAGGTGGTCAGCCGCTCGCTCGAGCAGTTCACCGGGCTGTTTGGCAAGGCCGCCTCGGCGTGGATGGAAACCATCCGCGACTGGTCGGAGAACGGCGAGAGTGAAACGCAAGGCGAGACGTACGCCGAGCAGCTCGAGCTGGAAAACGGTAAGATCGTATCGGTGCATCTGGCGCCGGTGATCCTGCGCCATGAGTTCCTGGGGACGGTGTCGATCTTCCGCGACATCACCCACGAAGTGCAGGTAGACCGGCTCAAGTCGGAGTTTGTGGCTAACGTCAGTCACGAGCTGCGCACACCGATGACCTCGATCAAGGGCTACGTGGATATTATGCTGATGGGCGCGGCAGGCGAGATTGACCCGCGCGTGCGCCACTTCCTCGAAGTAGTGCGCAGCAACACCGAGCGATTGAGCGTGCTGGTCAATGACCTGCTGGACGTTTCCAAGATCGAATCGGGACGCGTGACGCTCTCGATGCGCGCGCTGGACATGCGCCAGATCGCGGATGACGTGATCGTGGATATCAACCGCCGCGCGCGCGAAGAAAACAAGGCGATGAATTTCTCGCTGGAAATCCCGGATGGGCTGCCAAAAGTGCGCGGCGACCTGGAGCGCGTGCGCCAGGTGCTGGGCAACCTGGTGAGCAATGGCTACAACTATACCCCCGCCGGCGGGCAGGTGACGGTGTGCATGCGCCCCGGCGCGGGTGAGGTGATTGTGGACGTGCGCGATAATGGCATTGGCATCGCCCAGGCCGACCAGGCGCGCATCTTCGAACGCTTTTACCGCGGCGAGGACCCGCTGGTGCTGGCCACGGCCGGCACCGGGCTGGGGCTGGCGATCACGCGCTCGCTGGTGGAAATGCACGGCGGCCGCATCTGGTTCCAATCCAGCGGCGAGCGTGGCATTGGCTCGGTATTTTCCTTCAGCCTGCCGGTGATGGAATCTGAATAATGGAGCAGTAGCATGGGAAGAATTTTGGTAGCCGAAGATGAACCTGATATCCGTGACCTGATTGGCTTCACATTGCGCTTTGCGGGCCACGACGTGAAGACGGTGTGTAACGGCGCCGAGGCGGTGGAAGCCGCGCTGGCCAACCCGCCCGACCTGATTTTGATGGACGTGCGCATGCCGCGCATGACCGGTTATGAGGCCTGCGAAAAGATTAAGAGCGAGCCAAGCATTTGCCACATCCCGGTGGTGTTCCTGTCGGCCAAGGGCCAGGAATCAGAAATTCAGACCGGGCTGGAAGCCGGGGCGAGCGAATACCTGCTCAAGCCGTTTGCCCCGGATGAGTTGACCGTGCGCGTGGCCGGGCTGCTGGCCGGGATTGCCGCGCGTTAGGGGATTGGGAACGCGATGAGTGTTGTCCTGCTGCATCAGGAGATTGTCCATTACGAGGTGCTCGGCCGTGGCCGGCCGCTGATCTTGCTGCACGGCTGGGTGGGATCGTGGCGCTATTGGATCCCGGTGATGCAGGCTGCTTCGGTGCAGTACCGCGCCTATGCGCTCGACCTGTGGGGTTTTGGTGACAGCGCCAAGAACCCGGCGCATTACAGCATCGACCAGCAGTGCGAGCTGGTACAGGCTTTTCTGGACGAGATGGGTATTGGCCGCGTGGCGCTGGTGGGCCACGGGCTGGGCGGGCTGGTGGCCATGCTTTGCGCGCAGCGCATGCCGCAGGTGGTCGACCGCTTTATGGCGGTTGGCGTCCCATTGGAAGATGGCATGGTCAGCGCACGGCTGCGCAGCGCATCACCCACCGACCTGGCCGACTGGCTGCTGGGCCGCGGCCCGCTGGTGGACCCGGTGCGGGTGGACGCGCCCAAGAGCGACCCGCAGGCTATCCAGGCCTCACTGGCGGCGATGAGCGCCAACGGGCTGCTGGGCGGCTGGAAGCAGCTCAAAACGGCCTGCCTGCTGGTCAGCGGACAGCAGGACGCGGCAGTGGAGCCACCACGCCTGGATCAGCTCGCCAGCATCCCCGAGCAGACCCACGCGGTCAATTTTGAGCAGTCGGGGCATTTCCCCATGCTGGACGAGAGCAGTAAGTTCAACCGCCTGATGATGGATTTCCTGACGCTGCCCTCAGGCGAAAGCCCGCGACAGCTACAGCTCAAGGAAGAATGGAAGCGCCGGGTGCGCTAAGGAAGGCCAGCAGGTGGTTTTGGGCGGCATTCGCCGCCCAAAACCACCTACTTTCTATACGTTCTGCTTGACATTCTTGCAGCAGGCGTCTATACTGGTCGCAATAACATCGGGGAGCCTGGTGCGCCAGGCTGAGAGGAGGACTGCGCAGTCCTCGACCCTTATGACCTGATCCGGATTATGCCGGCGGAGGGAAGATAGCACCAGCTTGCATGTCATCACCCCTCGCCCGGCGAGGGGTTTTGTATGCCTGCACCACGCGCGATTATTTTCGTCAATGGACTGCTGGATGACACCGCCGGCCTGCAAGGCTATCTTCAAAGCGACGACTGGCTGGTGGCCACTGACGGCGGGTTGCGCCACTGCCGCGCACTGGGACTCGCGCCACACGTGCTCATCGGCGATCTGGATTCGGTCAGCGAACAAGACGAAGACTGGGTGCGGGCGCAAGGCGGGCGCGTGCTGCGCTATCCGCCCGAAAAAGACGAGACCGACCTGGAGCTGGCGCTAACATTGGCGCGCAGCGAGGGCTTCACGACCATCCGCATGGTCGGCGCGCTGGGTGGGCGGGTGGATCATCTGCTGGGCAACCTGTCGCTGCTGGCGCAGCCAGACCTGGTGGGGTTGGATGTGCGTATCGTCCAGCCCGGCAGCGAGATTTTTATGATCCGCGGGCAGGCAGAGATTGAAGGCCGCGCCGGCGACCTGGTGTCGCTGTTACCGTTGTTTGGCACGGCGCAAGGCGTGCGCACCGAGGGCCTGCAGTACCCGCTGCGCGCGGAAGATCTGCTGCCTTACCACGCGCGCGGCGTCAGCAACGTGATGCTCGGCGCACGCGCTGCCGTCAGCGTGGATGCCGGCCTGCTGCTGTGCGTGCATTACGGGGAGATTACGGCGTGAGAGGGTGTGACGGCTACAACTTCCGGCCGCGACAGAGCCAATTCTCCGCGGGGGTTAGGATTGCCAGCTGAATATGGGATTGAAGTACCGAATAAGGTAAACCATCTGCCAATGATGCCTACATCGGTCCTGGTAGGGAATCGCCGCAGTTTGGTGCGCCGAGGCACACCCTACGTGCGGAGTTTCTATATC
The DNA here is from genome assembly GCA_039810245.1 of Longilinea sp. GTDB lineage: Bacteria > Chloroflexota > Anaerolineae > Anaerolineales > Anaerolineaceae > CALDSL01. The sequence goes on from JBDHWQ010000011.1 coordinate 56,445, forward strand.
ACTCTACAAGGAGCAATATGAATCGGAAAACCGTCTTCTCTCTTCTACTCTTTTTTCTCTTGCTTACCGCTTGCGCGGGCGCGGCCACGCCGCAGGCCACCGCCCCCGCGCCAACGCCGCCGGCGGGTGCACCGGTAAAGCTGACCGTGCTGACGCACGATTCATTCGCGGTCAGTGAGAGCCTGATCAACGAATTCCAGCAGGCCAATAACATCCAGGTATCGTTCATCAAGGGCGGTGACGCCGGCGCGGCGCTGAACCGCGTGGTGCTCTCCAAGGGCAGCCCGCTGGCCGACGTGTTCTACGGCGTGGACAGCACCTTCCTCTCGCGCGCGCTGGAAGCCGACGTCTTCGAACCGCTGGATACGCCCATGCTGGGCGAGATTCCGGCCGAGTTCCAGCTTGACCCGCAGAAACGCGCCCTGCCGGTGGACTATGGCGATGTGTGCATCAACTACGATAAAGCCTATTTCGCCGAAAAGAACCTGGCTGTGCCGGCTTCGTTTGATGACCTGCTCAAGCCCGAATACCGCGGGCTGCTGGCGGTGGAAAACCCGGCCACTTCCTCGCCCGGGCTGGCCTTCCTGATGGCCAGCATCGCGCAGTACGGCGAAGATGGATACCGTGATTTCTGGCAGAAGCTGCGCGACAACGACGTGGCGGTAGTCAACGACTGGGAGACGGCCTACTATACCAACTTCAGCGGCTCGTCCGGGCGCGGCCCGCAGCCCATGGTGGTCTCCTACGGTTCCAGCCCGGCGGCGGAGGTGGTGTTTGCGTCGACCCCGCTGGACGAAGCTCCCACCGCGTCGATCGTGGCCCCTGGAACGTGTTACCGCCAGATTGAATTTGTAGGCATCCTCAAGGGCACGCCCAACCGCGAAGCCGCCGCAAAATTCGTCGAGTTCATGCTGTCGCGCCAGTTCCAGGAAGATATGCCGCTGCAAATGTTCGTCTACCCGGTTAACCAGGCCGCGGTGCTGCCCGAGGCTTTCCAGAAGTGGGCGCAGGCCGCGCAGCAGCCGGCCCAGCTCGATCCCGCGCTGGTCAGCGCGAACCGCCAGGCGTGGATCCAGGCATGGACGGAGACCGTGCTGCGGTGAGCGACGAAGCCACCTGGACGCAGCGCCGCGGCTCGGCGCGGCAGATGCTGCTGTTGTGGGCGCTGCCGCTGGTGTTCCTGCTGGTATTTTTCTTCACCCCGCTGGCGGCCATCTTCCGCGTGGCCTTCCAGGCCGAGAGCACGGGTGAGGCAGGAATTGCCGCGGCGGTAGGGCGCTCGCTGGGCTTCACCGTGTGGCAGGCGCTGCTCTCCATGCTTCTGACCATGCTGGCCGGTCTGCCCGCCGCGTACCTGTTCGCGCGCTATAGCTTCCCTGGCAAGCGTGTGCTGCGCGTGCTGACCACGCTGCCGTTCATTATGCCTACCGTGGTGGTGGCGGCGGCATTCAACGCGCTGCTCGGCCCGCGTGGGCTGGCAAACGTATTTCTGATGGACGCTTTTCACTTGCAAACGCCGCCCATCCGCCTGCTCAACACGCTGGGGGCCATCCTGCTGGCGCACGTGTTTTACAACACCACCGTGGTGATCCGCATGGTGGGCACGGCCTGGGCGCAGCTCGACCCGCGCCTGGGGCAGGCGGCGCGCGTGCTGGGGGCATCCCCGGCGCGCACGCTGCGCGAGGTGACCCTGCCGCTGCTGCTGCCATCCATCCTCTCGGCGGCGCTGCTGGTGTTCCTGTTTGATTTCACCAGCTTCGGCGTAATTTTGCTGCTGGGCGGGCCGCGTTACGCCACCCTGGAAGTGGATATCTACATCCAGGCGCTGCAAATGCTCAACCTGCCGCTGGCCGGAGTGCTCTCGGCGGTGCAGCTGGCCTGCACGCTGCTGATCACCCTGGCGTACAGCCGGCTGGGCGGGCGCGAGGTGGTTCCGCTGGCCCCGCGGCTGCACGGCGAAGGTACCACGCGAGCAGTCACCGCGCGGCAGAAGCTGGTGGTGGCGCTGCTGACGGCCGGCATCTTCGTGCTGCTGGTCTCTCCGCTGGCGGCGCTGGCGCTGCGCTCCGTCACCCGGCTGGACGCAGAGCGCGGCCAGCGCGGCGCGGTGAACGGCGGGCTGACGCTGGATTACTACCGCGAGCTGTTCGTCAACCGGCGCGGGTCGCTGTTTTACGTGCCGCCAGCGGCCGCGGCGCGCAACTCGCTGCTTTACGCGGGCAGCACGGTGGTGCTCTCGCTGGGGATGGGCTTCCTGGCGGCCTACGCGCTGGCGCGACGCTCAAAGATCAACCGCGTGCTCGACCCGCTGCTGATGCTGCCGTTGGGAGCCTCGGCGGTGACGCTGGGGCTGGGTTATATCATTGTCTTTAACCGCCCGCCCCTCGACGTGCGCAGCTTCCCGGCACTGATTCCGATTGCGCATAGCCTGGTGGCGCTGCCATTCGTGGTGCGCACGCTGCAGCCCGCGCTGGCATCCATTCCGGTCAACCTGATCAACGCGGCAGCGGTGCTGGGGGCCAGCCCGCTGCGCGCCTGGCGCGAAGTGGAACTGCCCATCGTCGGCCGCGCGGCGGCGGTGGCGGCGATTTTCTCCTTCACCATCTCGCTGGGCGAATTTGGCGCTACGTCGTTCTTGGCGCGGCCGGAATACCCCACGCTGCCAATTGCCATCTTCCGCTTTCTCTCGCAGCCTGGCGCGCTGAATTATGGCCAGGCGCTGGCCATGGCTGCGCTGCTGATGCTGGTGTGCGCCGCGGCCATCCTGGTGCTGGAAAAGGCGCAGGATTAGCCCGCGCCATGCGATAATACATCCATGCTTGCCGTCCACGATATTTTCAAATCCTATGAGGGCGCTCCGCTGCTGCGCGGCATATCGTTCTCCGTTGAGCAAGGCCAGGTGGTGTGCCTGCTGGGGCGCTCGGGCAGCGGCAAGAGCACACTGCTGCGCATCATTGCCGGGCTGGAAACCGCCGAAAGCGGCACGGTTACCTGGGACGGGCAGCCGGTGGAAGGCGTGCCGGTGCACCGCCGCGGGTTTGGGCTGATGTTCCAGGATTACTCCCTGTTCCCGCACCGCTCTGTGGCCGAGAACGTAGCTTTTGGACTGCGCATGCAGAATCTACCACGCGCGGAGATTGACGCGCGCGTGCGCGACGCCTTGGCGCTGGTCAATATGGCCGGCTTTGCCAACCGGCGCGTCACCGACCTCTCGGGCGGCGAGCAGCAACGCGTGGCGCTGGCGCGCGCGCTGGCCCCGCGCCCGCGCCTGTTGATGCTGGACGAGCCGCTGGGCGCGCTGGACCGCACGCTGCGCGAGCAGCTCATCGAGGAGCTGCGCCGCGTACTGCACCAGACCGGCATCCCGGCCATATACGTCACTCACGACCAGGAAGAGGCATTTGCATTCGGCGACCGGCTGGTGCTGCTGCGCGATGGGCTGGTGGAGCAGGCCGGCACGCCGGCCGAGGTCTACAACCGCCCCGCGTCGGCCTGGGTGGCGCGCTTCTTCGGCCAGTCGAACCTGCTGGATGGGCGGCTGGTGGCGCTCGACCCGCCGCGCGCCGAAACCGCACTGGGCATCTTTGAGAGCAGCTTGCCTGCCCCGCATCTGGCCCCTGGCGCGGCAGTGACGGTGCTGCTGCGGCCGTACGGCGCGCGCGCAGCGTGCGGGGATGATGCCGGGGGCGGCAATCGCATCAGCGGCGTGGTGGACGACGTGTTCTTCCGCGGTGACAACTTCCGCGTGCAGCTCCGGCCGGCCGGCGGCCCGGAACTGACCTTCTTGCTGGATGATGCCCTACCGCTGGGTCAGTCGGTGACGCTGTGCCTGCCGCCCGACGCGGTGCTATTGCTGCATGAGGCAAATACCGATGGATGAGATTACCGTGGTCAAGCTCAACCCGCAGGGCGTGGAAACCTGGCGCTACACCGGCAAGCTGTTGGCGCGGCGGCCGGGAGGGGTGCTGTTGGAGGCCCTGTTCAACCGCGATTATGGCGACCTGCACGGCATCAGCCTCAACCGCGGCGACCGTTTTGTGGAAGCCTACTACAGCGACCGCTGGTACAACATCTTCGAGATGCACGACGGGTTGGACGGGCCGGTGAAGGGCTGGTACTGTAACATCACCCTGCCGGCCGAGATCCGCGACGGTGAAGTGCGCTACACCGACCTGGCGCTGGATCTGCTGGTCTACCCGGATGGGCGCCAGCTGGTTCTGGATGAAGACGAGTTCGCCGCGCTGGACGTACCCGAGGACGTCTGCGCCGGGGCGTATCGCGGGTTGGAAGCGCTGCAGGCCGTGTTCCGCGATCACCCCGGCTACCGCGTGGCGGATGATTTTCTACCCCCATTCTAGATGGTGCGGCCTGGTGGCCGCTATGGAAAAATGCAAAGCTGCCCGGAGCAGGCACTGCCCGGGCAGCCGGTTTGCGCTGCCAGCACACAGCCGCGCGGGCTGTGTGGTGTTTCACCCGTGAGATGGTTTAGCGGATGAGCTGGTTGAGGTTGAAGGTGTTGATGAGCCAGTCGCCGCCGACCTGGTACATAAATACGGTGAACGCGGCGCAGCAGCAGCACAGCACCAGCAAGACGATCAGGGTGATCAGCCACCAGTTGGTTTTGCGGGGAGCGGGCGCGCTGGATGGCGCGTCAAACACGCCTACCGGGGGTGGCGGTACGTTGGATGTGGGCGGCGGAAAGGGTGTAGGGGTATTTTCTGGCGGAAGCGGATCTTGAGGTGGGAATACGTCAGCCATGGGTTCTCCACTGGGGGTAAATCTCAGGATGGATTGCTATTTGTATTATACGCCGGAACGCAAAACGCAAGCCCGCCGGCCGGTTCTGGATTTTATTCGCGCGATGTAGAAGCGCGCCGCACCAGCCACCATAGGATGAACACCGCGATCAGAATGAGCAGCACGCCGGCAATGACCGGGACCATCACAGCGAGGATTGACATCACCGTGGCGGTGAAATCCTCGGCGGCGCTGACCACGGCGTTGCCCGTGCCGAGCGTGGTGGCGGTCACTACCGGGCGGGCGGTGGCCTTGACGGCGTGCACGCCGCCCGCCACCAGCAGGCCCAGCGCCAGCGATAGCACCGGGTTCACATCCGTGACAACATGCGCGCTGGCGGCAAACAGGATCGCCCCGGCGGTGGGGCGCACAAAAGTCTGGATGGCGTCATTGACCGTGTCGACGGCCGGGATTTTATCGGCGAAGAACTCGATGATCGACAGCACGATCAACAGGCCGATGATCCACCAACTGGTCATCACATCCCACGGCGGGCTAAGCTTCATCACGTCCGGCGCGAAGCGGCCCACCAGCGATACCACCAGCAGGGGAATGTAGGCGTTTAGCCCGGCGCTGGCCGAAAGCCCAAAGGCGGAAAAAATATTGAACAGGTCCATCGGGCGCTTCCTCTTAATTCATCAACTGATGGGCAGGTTAAATCCCTGCCAGGTTCCGGTCAGCAGAAAACGCAGCGCGTCCATTGCGCCAATCTGCAGCAGCGCGGTGGTCAGCCCGGCCAGCAGCAGCGGCCACGCGGAGCGCAGCGCTGCGAAGCGGTTTTCCTGGCGAGTGAGCATGGCCCACAGTACGGCATATACCAGGCCGAGGATGACCAGCACGGTGGCGCTGCTGAGCAGCGCCAGCGGATAGAGCAGCAGGGGGTTCTCGGTGAGCAGCGCGGCGGCCATCAGCAAACCCGCTAATATATAGACGACAAGAGCCCCCCAGGAATTCAGTGCCGGGCGCGGATCCACCCGGTCCAGCAGCGATTGGTTGACCACCGGAACCAGCACCGCGGCGATCCCCAGGCCAATGCCCGTGCCGGTGAGCAGCCGCAGCCAGTTGTGGGGTTCGTAAAGCGAGAACGCGCCGGGAAAGAAATGCAGGTAGGAATTGACGCCATCGATGCCGAAGGCCAGCACGAACAGCCCCAGTACCGCCAGGATCCTGCGCGGCGGCATGCCCGCGCGGCGCGGGAAGCGCAGGTGATAGAGAAAGCCGGCCAGTGCGCCCAGGTACATACCCGAACAGCGCGCGCACAGCGGCATGGCGCGGTCACCCAGCGCGAACGAGCGCAGCGGGATGCGATGGCACACCGCGTAGCCCACTGCGTCGGCTTTGCCCAGCAGGCCGGGCGGCGTAAGCCAGAACCAGGTGACGAAGACGATCAGCGCCAGGAGTACCAGCGCCATTTTGAGCGCGCGGCTCCAGGCGGGGGATTGCAGGGCAAGCTTCATGGTGGTTTTGATTATAGGTGCATCACCCGGGTGGCGCAAGGTCATTGGCAAAGCGGCGCACATGGGGTAAGATGGGCGCAAGGATCCCCGCCATGCCGCGAAAACCTCTCTTTTCCCTGATGCTGTGCCTGGCGCTGCTGGCCGGCTGCGCGCCCGTGCCTGCCACGATGGCCCCCGTCCCGGCCACTATTACGCCAGAGCGCAGCAAAGTGGCCACCAGCACGGCCCGACCCGCGGCCACGATCGCCCCCAGCGCAACGCCCACTCCGTACCCCACGCTGACCCCCAGCTACCCGCCTGAAGGCTATGGCCCTGGCCCGGTTCCGGCGGGCATCAACCCGCTGACAGGTCTGGAAGCTGACCCGGCGCAGCTGGCGCGCCGCCCGCTATTGATTAAGGTGGAGAACCTGCCGCGCAACCATCGCCCGCAGTTTGGCCTCAACCGCGCGGATCTGGTGTACGAGTATTACACCGAAGAAGGATCCACGCGCTTCGCGGCGCTGTTCTACGGGCAGGATTCGCCCCAGGTAGCGCCCATCCGCTCGGCGCGCTGGTTTGATATGAACCTGGTGCGCATGTATAAAGCTGTGCTGGTATTTGGCGGAGCCTACGAGCGCCTGTGGGATGCCCTGGTGCGCGCCGATTTTGGCAAGCGCCTGGTGGTGGAAGGCGCGGGCTCATGCCCGGCGCTGTGCCGTTACGATCCCAATGGTGATAACCTGTTGAGCGCCGACACGGCCGCGATGAGCGCCTACCTGCAGCAGCGCAATATCGATAACAGCCCACAGGACCTGCGCGGTATGTTCTTCCTGGCGAAAGCGCCGGACGGCGGCCAGCCCGCGGCGCAGCTTTACGCGCGGTTTTCCGGCGCCATCTACAACCGCTGGGATTATGACGCGGATGCCGGTATCTACCTGCGCTTTTCGGAAACGCAGGACGACATCAACCGCACGAATGAGGTCTATGCCCCGCTCACCGACCGGGTGGACGGCGCGCAGGTTTCGGCTGCCAATGTGGTGGTGATCCTGGCGCAGTATTTCCATCCCGACCCCAACGCGGGCAGCGAGGTTGTGGACGTGGACCTGAATGGCAGCGGCCCGGCGTACCTGTTTCGCGACGGGCAGGTGTATGCAGTGCAGTGGCAGCGCGCCGCTGCCGATTCAACCCTGGCGCTGGTGAGCGCAAATGGCAAGCCCGTGGCCTTCAAGCCGGGGCGAACCTGGTTTGAGGTGCTGGGGCGCAGCAGCCGCGTCGCACCGGGCGAGGCGTGGCGCTTCGAGCACGTGTTCCCGTAGGCGAATACTGGCCTGGAAATGTCCGATATTGACGCTTGACAATGGTTTTCGTTAATGGGATACTCAAATCGCGGTGGGGGCAAGCGCCGCCTGACAAAGCCATACTAAACAGAGGAGGTGGTGTCTACAATGGACAGTTCTAGTAGTATTGTCACCGCTGCGGCATCCCTCCTCGGTCTCCGATAACGGATGCCGCAGCAAACAGCTTGAAGGAAAAGCCGCCCGCGAGGGCGGCTTGACCGTTTAAAGCCGGGTGATTGCGCGCCCTTCGACAGGCTCAGGGCGCTTGCCCCGAATTTCCTAACACCACCGCGCCGGATGATTTATTCATCGCCAAACGCGATGCCCATTTCGCGCGCGGTCTGCACCGTGTCGCCGTGCACATCCACGCGCTTGGGCACGGCCAGGGCTTCCTCAAACGGCACGTCGACCAGCAGGCTGCCGCGCAGCGCCACCATGCGCCCAAAAGTGCCCTGCACCGCCAGCCGCAGCGCCGCAGCGCCATAGCGCGTGGCCAACCAGCGGTCGAAGGCGGTGGGGCTGCCGCCGCGCTGCAGGTGGCCCAGCACCGTCACGCGCGATTCGACGCCGCAGTTTTGCGCGATCGACGCGCTGACCCGCTCGGCGATGCCGCCCAGGCGCGGCGCGTACATCACATCCCCGGCGCGGGCGTAGACCTGTTCTTCACCCAGCGGCCGCGCGCCTTCCGAAACCGCCAGGATGCTGAACTTTTGCCCCTGGCGCACGCGCTCGCTCACCTTGCGGCACACGGCTTCATAGTGGAATGGGATTTCCGGGATTAAGATTACATCCGCGCCGCCTGCCAGCCCGGCGTGCAGGGTGATAAAACCCGCGTCGCGGCCCATCAGCTCCAGGAGCATAGCGCGGTGGTGCGCCTCGGCGGTGGAGTGCAGCCGGTCAAGGGCTTCCATGGCAAAATTGAGCGCGGTGTCGAAGCCAAAGGTGAAATCGGTTCCGCCGATGTCATTGTCAATCGTCTTGGGCACGCCGATGACCGGTACGCCCATCTGGTACAGCTTATTGGCAATATGCAGTGTGCCATCCCCGCCCACTACGATCAACCCGTCAAACTGGCGCGCGTGGATGCGCTCAAGGATCAGACTGGAAACATCTTCGACCACGAGTTGGCCGTCGCGCTCAACTTTACGCGCAAAGGGATTGCCGCGGTTAGCCGTGCCCAAAATCGTGCCGCCGCGCGGCAGGATGCCGCGCACGTCGGCCAGCCCCAGCGGGAAGATGCCATCATCGGCCAGAAAGCCGTCAAAGCCATCCTTGATGCCCCACAGCTCGCACCCGTATTCGCGAATGCCCGCCATCACCGCCGCGCGGATCACCGCGTTGAGGCCGGGCGCATCGCCGCCGCCGGTGAGAATGCCAAACCGTTTCATGCGCTCTCCTTTACCAAAATCAAAGCCGCCAGGTTCATTTTAGCAAAATGCCCGGCGGGGATTGGAAAGAAACGGTCTTCGATTGTGGCGCGGCTTAATTCTCGTACGTTTCGGCCATAAGCTTTTCAATATCGTGGATCATAGCGCTGGGCGCGCCGTGCAAGTAGGTGGCAGGGATTTCGTCTGGCAGGCGCGTAGCCTGGAACGCCTGCCCACCCAACACCAGCGCCGGGCGCTCGTCGCCCAGTTTTTCCAGCACGTCGGTCAGGTGGCTCAACCGCGCTACCGCGCCTGGCTGCGTGGCCGAAAAAAGGAGTACGCGCGGGCGCAGCGTGCTGAGCGCATCTTCCAGGCGCTCCAGGCCCAGGTCAGGCCCCAGGTAGCGCACATCCCAGCCGCGCCAGCGCAGCATTACCACGATCATCAACAGGCCGATCTGGTGCATCTCGCCCGGAGCACAGGCGGCAACAATTTTTCCACGATGTACCGGTGGGATGGCCGCGGCCAGCATGCCAAGCAAATTTTGCATGTAGAACTGGGTGGCAAAGTGCTCAGTGGCAATTGAAACCTCGCCGCGGTGCCAGGCATCACCGATTTCGATCAGCGTGGGCTGCACGATTTCGGTCAGCACCTGGTCAACGTTGTACAGGGCAAAGGCGCGGCGCATAATTTCCAGCGCGCCGTTTTCATCAAAACGCAGCAGCAGTGCCAGGAGCTGCTGTGACAGATATGCCGGCGAGGAAGGCAGCTCTGGCGACTGCGGCATGGCGGGCTCATCGGCGGGGTCGCGGCCGTTCTGTCGCAAGTCATGCAGGTATTCCACTGCGCGGCCAATGCTCATCCCCGCGTCAATTTGGGCTTTGAGCCAGCGCAGGGTCAACACGTCATACTCGGAATACAGGCGGTAACCCTGATCGCCACGCGATGGGGTAGGCAGGCCGTAGCGGCGCTCCCAGGCGCGCAGGGTCACCGGCAGCAGCCCGAGCTGCCTGGATACAGCTTTGATGTTATACACCGGCAGGTGACGATCATACGTTCTCTGAGGATCCATTCCGCGCTTTACCTTCCACTGGTTATTCTCTCTTTGATCGTACCACGCTCGTACGCGGAATGCATAGTGTTTGTATATAGTTTCGAAAAGAAAACGCAGCGCCCATCCATGCCGGTGGGCGCTGCGTTTTCTGTTTTTCAATGGGCGCTAGGCGCGCTGGCGGGCTGGGATCAATAATGCGCGGGCATTGGCGATGGCCTCTTCAATGCTATCGCCCATGTAATGCCCCGGGACCTGTTCACGCAGCACCGGCTGGAGCAGAAACGCACGCCCGCCGTAGCCAAACAGCGGCACGGGACGCTGGCGGTCGAGCAGAGCTTTGAGCTTTTTCATCTCCAGCGCGTTGTCTTTGGTGGCGGCCGAAAGCAGGATCAGACTGGGATGGATATAACTGGCGTAGTCGGCCAGGTCTTCCAGCGGGATATCCGGGCCCATGTACTCCACGCGGTAGCCGTAACTGCGCAGCAGCACCGCGATCATCAGGCTGCCGATTTCGTGCTGCTCGTTGGGCGCGCAGCCCACCAGGATAATCGGAGCGGTGCGGCGGGTGGGGTAAGCGTGCAGCAGAGACATCAATTTACCGCGCACAAAAGCGCTGGCAAAATGTTCGGTGGTGACGCGGATTTCGCCGCGATACCAGGCCTCGCCAATTTCCACCAGGGCGGGAGTGATGATTTTGGAGAATATGGTTTGCACGTCGAAGATGGCATGCGCCTCGCGCAGCAGCTCGCTGGCAGCGGCTTCATCGTGCTGTTTCATGGCCACACACAGCTCGCGCGCGTAGCGCTCCGGGGGGCTGGCAGAGCGTCCGCTGATCGGCGCCGGCGCGGCGCTGACCGCCTCAGGCCACTGGCCGTTGGACTGCATGCTGCGCAGCTCACTGACAACGTTGCTGATGGTCACACCGGCGTCCACGCGGCTTTTAACCCAACGCAGGATTTCCACATCGCGCTCCGAGTACAGCCGGTAGCGATTGTCGGAGCGGTGCGGGTTGAGCACTTCGTGCCGCCGTTCCCAGGCGCGCAGCGTCACGGGGCGAATGCCGGTGGTGGCGCAGACGCTTTTGATGGTGTATTTCGGCTCGTCGGAAATCTGGTCAATGGAAGGCATGGCCGTACCCCCGGCATATGGGAAATCTACGAAGTTTGTACCTGTACAATCTTATTATAATTCGGAGAAAGTTGCTTGCAAGGCGCGATATAAGGCGCGCGTCACGCCGCCATCATGCGTTTTACCATACGTTCACTTTGCAACAGCGCCTGGCAGGTTTCCAGGCCCTCTTCCAGCGTGGCGCCCAGGTAAATGCCATCGGTGCGTTTGATGAGCGCAGGATGGCGGGTAAATGCCTGCCCGGCGTAGGCGAAGACCGGCGGCTTTTTGAGCCGCAGCAGTTTCTCGTTGAAACGCACCAGCTCCAGCGCGGTCGATTCCGTGGTGGCGGCCAGAATGATCAGCGCCGAGTGCTCATATTTGGCATAATCGATCAGGTCATCCAGCGGCACGTCCGGGCCAAGGTATTCTACCTGGTAACACATGCTGCGCAGCAGCACGGCAAACATCAGCGAGCCGACTTCGTGCTGCTCGTTGGGGGCGCAGCCCACCAGGATATGATTGCTGCTGCGCCGGCAGGGGAATGTTTGCATGATGGTTAACAGTTTGCCGCGCAGGAAGGTGCAGGCGAAATGCTCGGTGGTAACGCGCACTTCCCCACGGAACCAGGCGTCACCGATTTCCACCAGGGTGGGGGTGAGGATATCAATGCAGGTAGTGCGCAGGTCGAACGTCTTGTTGATTTCCTGCATGATCTCCGAGGCGCGCTGCTCATCGTGCTTGATCAGGGCGCGGTACAGCAGGCGCACGTAGCGCCGCGCTTCGCTGGCGGGGCGTTGCTCCACCGCGATAGGCGCATCCGGTACGGCATCCGGCCAGTCGCCTCTCTGGCGCAATTCGCGCAGTTCGTTAACGGCGTTACTGATCGAAATACCACTGTCTACGCGGTGCTTAATCCAGCGCAGCAGGGCAACATCACGGTCGGAATACAGGCGATAATGGTTTTCTGCCCGCTGTGGACTGAGGACTTCATGTCGGCGCTCCCAGGCGCGAAGCGTAACCGGTAAAATGCCCGTCTGGCTGCAAACAGCTTTGATGGTGTACTTTGGCTCGTCAGGAAATTCGGCGATTGTCGCCATTCACCCACCTCTTGTGAGGCGGCACATGCCCTGCGTGGTGCTCTGGTGCGGTGTGTGCCGGGTTGATTTTGAGATGCTAGCGTCCTAATCTTACATGTATATCCGAAAATCGGCAAGCGTTTTCCGCTTTGCGCACCGCGCCCAATTTGCCATCCTCGCCGATTTTCTGTACAATCAGATAAGGAAGCGATCTATTATCGGGGCCTCGCTGCCCCGTGTGATTCTGATTGGTGAAGCGGATTGTCCCGGCGCGCATGGCGCACCCTTTTTCCTCCTCTGGGCGGGCATCCGCGTGATTGGATGGCCACTGCGAATGGAAATGGAAGAATCCGTCTCCCCGGCACTGCCGGAGGAGAATCGTTCACTCTATCAGGAATATATCCGCCGCTTGCAGCAGATCGAGATGGATCTGCGCCGCCTTGAGGCATGGGAGCAAACGCCCCTGCCGCTGGCTCGCGCCGCAGAGCTGCTGGACTCGGCTGCCCGGCAGCTTGGAAGCCTGGAAGAGCAGCAGCAGATGTTTGAGCATTTCTTCTACGCCGCGCCGGATGCCAGCCTGGTGGTGGATGCGCGCGGTAAGATCCGGCACGCCAACCGCCAGGTGGAATACACCTTTGGCTATCCGCGTGGCGAGCTGATCGGCCGCCGCATCGAAACCTTGATCCCCGACCGCTATCACCGCCGGCATGCCAGCCTGCGCGGGCATTATTCGCGCGAGCCAATCGCGCGTCCAATGGGCATTGGCCTGGAGCTGTACGGCCGGCGCAAAGATGGGAGCGAATTCCCGGTGGACGTGAATCTCAGCCCGGTGCTTCTGGGCGGAGAAACCCAAGTGATCTGCGTGGTTCGCGACCTTTCGCGCCGTGCGGAGGCTGAGGAAGCCGCGCGCAGGCAGGAAAGCTATGTAAAACTACTGCAGGATGTTGCCATTGCATCCAACCAGAGCGATTCGATTAATACCGTTTTGCAAATCACCCTGGATCGCATTTGCGCGGTACTGGGTTGGCCGGTAGGGCATGCTATCCTGGCCAGCGTAGATGGCGCCAGCCTGCGCTCCACGCGGCTGTGGCATCTGCCCGATACGCAATCGCTGCGGCCTTTCCGCGAAGTGAGCGAGCAGCTCGATTTCATCGCCATGGGCGGGCTGCCCAGCCGCATCGTTCGCACCGGTAAAGCCGAATCATTTTCCGACATCCACCGTGTACCCGAATTCCGGCGTGCGCAGGAGGCCAGGCAGGCCGGGTTACTGGCTTCTTTCGGGTTTCCCATCCTGGCGGGCAGCCAGACCGCCGGAGTGCTGGAGTTTTTTGATACGCGCTACACCGAGCTGGACGAAGTAGTGCTGGAACTGATGACCAATATCGGCATCCAGATTGGGCGCGTGTTTGAACGCCAGCATGCGCGCGAGGCGTTGTTGCGCTCAGAAGCCCGCTTCCGCACCGTATTCGATAAGTCGGCGATCGGTATCCAGCTTACCAACGCTGATGGATACGTCGAAGATACCAACCCGGCCCTGCAGCATATCCTGGGTTTTTCGGCGGCCGAGCTGCGCAGCCTATCGCTGGAACAGCTCATCTACCCGGCCGATATGGAAAAAACCTATGCGCTGCTCCGCTCGCTGCTGCGCGGCGAACAGGATGGGTACCAATCCGAAACGCGCTACGTGCACAAAGATGGCAGTACCATCTGGGCGCAAACCATTGTTTCCGCAGTAACGGACCGGGAAAACAACGTGCGCCTGGTGGTGACCCTGGTGCAGGATATCAGCGCGCTCAAGCGCAAGTCGGAAGAACTGGATGAGGTGCAGCGCAAGCTGCTGGAAAGCGCCGAGATGGAGCGCATCAGCCTGGCGCGCGAGCTGCACGATGGCCCATTGCAAGACCTGTACGGGGCGTCGTTCTCGCTGCAAGATTTCCTCAGTGAAAACATCGCCGCGCATTCGAACCCGGAACTGCAAAAGTCGCACCAGACGATCCACAATGTGATCGTAACCCTGCGCGCCATTTGCGGCGATCTGCGCCCGCCCACGCTGGGTCCGTTTGGGCTGGAAAAGGCCATCCGCTCGCACGTGGAACGCGTCGAATTGATGCACCCGCAGCTTCGCATTCATCTGGAACTGATGAGCGACCGCCAGATGTTCAACGAGCGCGCGCGGCTGGCGCTGTTCCGCATCTACCAGCAGCTTCTCAGCAACGTTACCCGCCATTCGCAAGCCGAAAACGTGTGGATCCGCCTGGCGTTGGATGAAAGCGACGTCACGCTGGAGGTAGAGGATGACGGCCGCGGTTTCGCGCTGCCGCCACGCTGGGTAGACCTGGCGCGCGAGGGACATGCCGGGCTGTTGGGCGTGCTGGAGCGCGTGGAAGCCTTTGGCGGCAGCATGCAAGTGCAGCCAGACCGGCCGCGCGGCGCGCTGGTGCGCGTGCGCGTGCCCCTTGCGCGCATTAATCGCCTGGAACAGGAGTAGATGCGCCCGTATTTTGCAGCGGCACGGTAACGCGCACGCTGGTGCCCTTGCCGGGAGTGGAGAAGAAATCGACGTAACCATTGACCGCGCTGGCACGTTCCTGCACGCCTACCAGCCCCAGGTGACCCTGGCGTGCCATCTCCACCCAGGTATCAGGCACTTCAAATCCGAGCCCGTCATCACTGATCACCAGCTCCACCTGCTCGGGGTCGAGCGCCAGGCGCACTTCGATTTCATTGGCCCGAGCGTGGCGCACGATATTGTTCATCAGTTCCTGGTAAATACGGAACAACGCCAACCGCGTTTCTTCGGAAAGCGCGCGGCGGTCAGGCTGCAGCGCCAGGCCGATATGGATGTCGGGGTGCGCTTCCTGAAATTTTTCGACGTGCGAGCGAATGGCCTTTTCCAGGCCAAACGGAGTGAGCACCGGCGGGCGCAACTGCTGTGAGAAGGCGCGCAGTTCGCGAATCTGCTCCTGCAGCAGGTTTTCCGACAGTCCCAATCGCTCGTTCAGCGCATTGTCTTCCAGGCCGTTACGGATGTCGCGTAATTGGAAGGTGAGGGCAATCAACCCCTGCAATGGGCCATCGTGCAGGTCCTGGGCGATGCGCAGGCGCTCTTTTTCGCGGCTTTGCATCAGATGGTGCTGGACTTCAATCTGTGCCAGGTTGCGGCGTATTTCCTCGGCGGCTTTCTGATGCTCGGTGATGTCGGAAAATACTGCTACCGCGCCGGTGATGTGCTGTTGAGCGTCATAAATTGGCGTGCTGTTAAACAGCACCGCGCGCCGCTGGCCATCCGGCCAGGTGACATGCATGGGTACGTTATTGTGCACTTCGCCATGCAGCACCGAGCGGGTGAGTGGAAAGTCTTTGGGGGGGTAGGGCTGGCCATTATCCCGCATAAAACCCAGGGAGGAATTCTGATGGTACGGCTGGCCTACCTGCACAGGTTTGCGGATAATCTGCTCGGCTACCGGGTTAGCGTACTGGATGCAGGCCAGGGCGTCGGCCAGGACGATGCCGGAAGGGGCATTGGCGAAAATGGCATTCAAGCGCGCCTGCTCGGTTTCGAGCTGGCCGAGCACCTGTTTGAGCTCTTCGGCCTGGTGCAGGGCATTCAGCGCGGCCTGTTCAACCATGCGACGCGCCTCTTCCAGCTCGGTAGTTTCCCAGGCGATTAACAGCACCGCCGGCCAGCCCTGCCACTTCAGCCCGCGCAGGTGGCAGATGAAATGCCGCGGCTGATTGTTTGCACCTGGGATCTCATATTCGGCCAGGTCGAGCGATTCCACGAGCCGGCCATCCGGCAGGTAGATGGATTCATCAAAGATACGCTGGATCGGGTAACCCAGCGGTTCATCTACCGGTTGTGGAAGGAAGGCGCGAAAGGCGGCGTTGGCATAGCTGGCGCGCAGCTCTGGCCCGGTAAACAGCGCAATGGCGCTCGGGTCTACCTTAAGCACCGTTTCCAGCAGTTCTTTCTGGTGCACAATCTCTTCGCGCAGGCGGTGGCGTTCAAGCGCATAGCGGATGACGCGCTCCAGCAGGGTGGGGTTGGCCTCGCTTTTGGCCAGGTAATCCATCACGCCGGCCTGCATGGCTTCCAGATCCAGGCTGTAGCTGCCACGTCCGGTGAGCAGTATGCAGGGCAGATTATATCCGCGTGCTGTCACCTGGCGGATCAAGTCCAGGCCATTCTCCGTCCCCAGATGATAGTCTACCAGGGCCACGTCGGGCAGGTCCTGTTCCAGTGCGCTCAGGGCGGCGGCGGTATTGGTTACCCAGCGGATCTGGTCGGTGCTTCCATGGGCTTCTTTGAGCATCTGGCGCGTGAGGATGTAGTCTTCCTCATCATCCTCAACCAACAAAATCCGCCAGGCCTGCGATTGCATATCGTTATACTCCTGGCTCCAGGTTGGGCAGCTCCACGATTTCAAACCAGTATTTGCCGATAGCGCGCATGATATCAATCAGGCGTTCAAACGTAACCGGCTTGGTGATATACCCGCTCACCCCCAGGTCATAGGAGCGTAAGATATCTTCTTCGGCTTTGGACGTGGTCAGTACTACCACGGGGATACAACGGAAGCGCGAATCGGCTTTGATCTCCTGCAGCACTTCGCGACCGTCCTTGCGCGGCATGTTCAAGTCCAACAAGATCAGGCCGGGCAGCGGCGCGGTTTGCGGGTCGCCGTATGCTCCGCGGTGATTGAGGTAATCCATCATCTCCTGGCCATCTTCCACGTAATGAACTTTGTTGGACAGGTGAGCTTGTTCCAGGGCTTCACGGCAGAACAGGCGGTCATCGGGGTCATCTTCCGCCATCAATATCGTAACTGCACGTCTGTGGATTCCCATTGATTACACTCCGTAAGTATGTGTGGAAACTTGGGGCGGGAATTCGATGGTGAAGCAGGCGCCCTGGCCGGGGCTGCTGCTGGCATAGATGGCGCCGCCATATTGTTCTACGATTTTGCGGCAAATGGCCAGGCCAATACCGTTGCCTTCGTAGGCTTCGCGGCTGTGCAGGCGCTGGAAAGGATGGAAAATGCGCTCGGCGTACTGGTTTTCAAAACCAATACCATTATCGCTCACCCTCACCACCAGCCAGCCATCCAGCCGGTTTTCACTTTCTATTTGGATCAGCGGTGGAACTTCAGGACGATGGAATTTTAACCCATTTCCGATCAAATTTTGAAGCAATTGGCGCATATGCGTTGGATCGGTATAAATCACCGGCAGCGGGCCGTTTTCTACACTCCCGCCGGTCTGGCTGATGCGCACTTCCAGGTCGGATACAACCTCGCGCACGATGGCGTTCAAATCCACCGCCTCGGGCGCGCGTGGGTGGGTGGTCACGCGCGAATAAGAGAGCAGATCGTTGATCATCTTCTGCATGCGTTGGGCTGCATTCTGCATGCGCTCGAGCGAATCGAGGCCTTCGGGGCTCAACATGCCGGCGCTATGTTTGCGCAGCCGGTCGCCAAAAGCCTGCACCTTGCGCAACGGTTCCTGCAGGTCGTGCGAAGTGATATAGGCAAAATCTTGAAGTTCGCGGTTGCTGCTGCGCAGCGCCTGCGCTGTGGCTTGCAGCTCGATCGTGCGCTGTTCCACACGCTGCTCCAACTGCTCATTGGCCTGGCGCAGTGCCTGTTCGGCGCGCTCGCGTTCCGCCGTGCGCTGCTGCAGGCGGGCGCGCATCTCGCTGAAGGCATCGGCCAGCCGTTGAATTTCCGTCACGCTACTTTTGGGCACGCGAACGCGGTTATTTTCGGATGCCAATTCTACCGCGGCCAGGCCCAGCTCTTCCAGCGGGCGCGATACCCACCCGGCGATGAATACGCCGGAGATGACTACCACGGACAGGAACAGCAGCAGGATGCCAAAGGCAATATCGCGCCCGGAATGGACGCCGGCCAGAGCCGCCGCCGCGGGGCGCTCCACCACCACGCCCCAGCCCAGGACGGGCACGCGGGCAAAACCAGCCAGCACGCTTTCATGGGCCGGGCCGTAGATCAGGCTGCCGTCCACGGTGCTATTCTCCAGCATGGCGCGCACCGGCGGCTGCGCCGAGAGGTCAGCAAAGTTCTGCACCAGCGCGGCCTGGGGATGCGAAATGGTACTGCCGCCTTCATCTACCAGGTATGCCACGATGGGCACGCCCTGACCCTGGTCGTTGATGAACTGGCTGACATTGTGCGAGTCCATCGAGATCATTGCCATGCCGCGGAAAGCGCCGCCAGAATCGAACAGCGGCTCGGAGAAGGCGAACACCGGGCGGTTGTAGATGGGCGAGTTGTACACCACCGCGCCGGGCTGGCGGGTGTTGGAAACGTCTTCGAAAATGGCATAGCTGCTGAGCGAGATGGCAGGCGCGTTATCGCTGCGAGCAATAGGCTGGCCGTCGCTGCCAAACACCGAGAAAGCCAGCACGTCCGGGTAAGCGCTGCCAAAGCGCTGGAGCAACACCTCGAGCGCGGCGGTATCCATGCGCGCCAGGTCAACCTGCCCGGCCAGCACGCGCAGCGCCGAACGGTGCAGCGCGATATAATGCGAGGTGGTCTGCGCCAGGATGGAAGCCTCGGCGCGCTGGCGATCCAGCACCTCGCGCGTAACGCTGGCCTCTTCGATCTTGCTGATCAACGTGACGGTGGTGATGAGCGGGATGGCGACGGCCGCCACCAGCAGCAGCGACAGGCGCGTGTAGAGCAGCGAAGGGTCGAACAGATGCGCGCGGTGGCGACGCAGCACTGGCTGGAGAAGCATGAGCAGCCCAAAACCGCCATAGAACAGCGCGCCCGGCCAGATGGCATGGCGCGCCGGAACCAGGGCCGTGTACGCCAGGAAAACCACTCCGCCCAGCGTATAGATTGCCCATTCCAGCGCCCGGTTGCGGCTGGAAAACAGCTCCACTTCCATCAACAGCAGGCCGGTGACCAAAAAAATGATGCCGGCCGGCACAAGATAGCGGCGCAGCAGGTCGTAGCGCGCGTCAAAAAAAGATTGCGGCGCGAACAGGAACAGCAGCCCGTCGGTGGCGGTCAGCAGGCCCAGGAAAAGCCCCAACAGGTCGAGCGAACGGGCGGCAGGTTCGGGCTGCCTGGCGCGCGCAGCGGGTGGTATGGCGGCCAACCCCAGCGACAGGCATCCCAGCAAAGCGTAGTTTGTGGCCCAATGCCAGAAACCGGTGCGGGCAAAACCCGCCGCCAGGGTGAAAAGCACCAGGCCAGCAAAGATATGAAAAATGGCCTGCAACCAGCGTGGAGCATGGAACAATGCCAGGCTGAGGGTAACCGCGCCCAGCATCAAAAACCCCACGCCCCATGCATCCAGCGCCCAGTGCATAACTATATATTCAGGATGATCAAACTGGTGGGGAGCGACCAAAATCAAAGCTCCCATTACCAATAGGTATCCCGCCAAAGACATCTGCACGCTGGTTACTTTGGTGTAGCGCATGCGCCTGGATGTTCCTATTCGCTTCTCAGGTTGGTTATTCGGATGAATCGCAGCCAATAATTATTGAATTCGTATATATTGTGTCATTAAGCGTAAGAGATGTCCAGTTAAGAACATCATTCCGCGAATGGACCTTTCCCGCATGCCCGGGTAGAATAATTCCCCTGGCCTTGCATGCCAGAGGAATTTTGGATCAGGCTTCCCGGATCACTTTTTCGATCACGTCGCAGGCCTGCTCGACCAGCGAGCGGGTGGCCTGCGTGCCCATGTGGCCGATGCGGAATACCTTTCCTGCCAGCGGCCCATAGTTGCCGCCTACCACCAGCCCCCGGCGGCGGAACCCGGCGTCCAGTGCTTCCCAGCCGATCTTTTCCGGCACGATTACCGCGGTGAGCGTGGGCGACTGCACCGCGCTGGGAGCCGGGTACAGGCTGAGGCCCATACGCGCCAGCCGCGTGCGGCAGTAGGCAGCCAGATCTTCATGGCGTTTGAAGCTGGCTTCCAGTCCTTCTTTGAGCAGCAGCTCGGTGGCGGTGAGCAGCGCGGCCGTGCCGTGCCAGTAAGGCGTGTAGGGGAAGGCGCCGCTTTCGCCCACGCCATGGAAGGCTTTGAGCGAATCATAGCCCGGGTAATTCACCTGTTCGATGATCTCCCACGCGCGCGGGCTGACCGAGAGGAACGACATGCTGGCCGGCGCGGAAATCACCTTCTGCGTGCCGCCCAGGCACAGGTCGATCTTCCAGTCGTCGGTGAGCAGCGGCGCGCCGCCCGCGCTGCTGACTGCATCCACGTACAACAGCGGCACGGCGTAGGTTTCTTTCAGCTCGCCCAGCCGGTCCAGTGGGTTCAGCGTGCCGGATGGCGTTTCGCAGTGCACCACCGTGATCATTTTGGGGCGGAACTCGGCGATGGCGCGTTCCACGGCCTGCCAGTCGGTGATAGTCTGGTTATAAGGGATGTCCACCGTGCGCACCAGCGCGCCAATCGAGCGCGCCATATCGGCGATGCCAAAGCCGAACATGCCGCTGGCGATAGAGAGCACGCGATCCCCGGGGGCAATGGTGCTCTTCAGCGCGCTCCACAGCGCCAGCATGCCTTCGCCGGTCATAATCACGACTTCATTTTCCGTGGCGTAAATGGATTGCAGGTTGAGCTGGGTGTGCTGGTACAGATCAACGTAATCTCTTTCCAGGTCGGCAGAACCATAGTTGGTGAGATAGGCTTCCAGCACCTGCTGGGGAACCTTGACAGGGCCAGGAACCATCGGAATGGGATATGTTTGCACGGCGCACGTCCTTTAGCAAATCTGGGAATCGGTGCCAAACGGCTGACCGACTTATTGTAAGCCGGGATTGGTGATTTATTCAAGGGGCAGATGAAATAGAACAGCGGGCGCGTTTCGCGCCCGCTGTATGTGGAAAAACACAGTGTTTACTGGATCACGCTGCCGCTGTCTAACTCATCTGGCGTAGCCGGCCGTAGATTGATCACCGTGGCATCAAAGGTCAGATCTTTGCCTGCCAGCGGATGGTTGAGGTCCATGACCAGCTTCTGCGGGCCAATCGCCACTACCGTGCCATTGAGCACGCGTCCGGTAGTATCCTGAATTTGCAAGTTGCTGCCCAGTTTGAAGATGAAGCCGGAGGGCAGGTGGTCGCGGTCGAGGTCGACCGTCATGTTGGGATCATAATCGCCAAAGGCTTCTTCGGCGGGGATATAGATCTGGCGGTGCTCACCAATGCGCATGCCCACCAGGCGATCTTCCAGCGCCGGCAGGATCTGCGAGCGGCCATGGATAAATGTCAAAGGCGGAGCGCCGAGGGTCGAGTCGACGATGTCGTCGTTTACCGTTAATACATACGAGATGCTCACCACAACGTCGTTGGCTACCACGTATTGTTCTTGATTCATAGCGTCTCATCTCCAATTGCCGGCACGTGCCGGCAGTACCATTAATTTCTGAACGGATCATAGCACGCGGAGCGTGCGGTCAGTAAGTGGGGATTTCCCGTTTGCCCTCATGGAAAGCCCGGGGGATGCTACCGGGTTGAAAACCGTGCGTGGCCGCCGGAGCCAACGCGGCTTTTGTGTTATGATTCAGCGTGTAGCGGTTATCTTCCCAATCCAAGGAATCGAAATGGAAAACAGCCTCGATAAACGCAGGATCGCTATCTTCCTCTTGTTCGCGTTTGGCATTGCCTGGGCCGTGGCCCTGGTCATCTGGCTGACCGGTGGGCTGATCAACAGCCCTGCGGTTGGGAATTCACAGCTCACGCTGGCCACGCTGCTGTTGGCCACGCTGTACATGTGGGCGCCGGCGCTGGCCAACCTGCTGACGCGCATCATCACCGGTGAAGGCTTTCATAACACCTGGCTGCGCCCCTATTTCCGCCGCGGCTGGCCATATTGGATCCTGGCATGGTTTATGCCAGGGATATTTACCCTGATCGGTATGGCGGTGTTCTTGCTGCTCTTCCCGCAGTACTTTGACCGTGATCTGAATTCACTGATCCTGGCGCTGCCGCCGGGCGTAAATTTGAACCTGTGGGTGTTCTTCCTGCTGGCCACGGTGCAGGCCATGATCATCGCGCCGCTGGTCAACAGCATCGCAACTTTTGGTGAAGAGTTCGGCTGGCGGGGTTACCTGCTGCAAAAGCTGCTGCCGTTGGGCAAAAAGCGCGCTCTGTTGTGGATGGGCGTGATCTGGGGCATCTGGCACTGGCCGATCATCGCCCAGGGACATAACTACGGGCTGGATTACGCCGGTTTTCCCTGGCTGGGTCTGCTGGTGATGGTCTGGTTTACCATCGTGGGCGGCATCTTCATTTCATGGGTAACGCTGCGCGCGCGCAGCGTGTGGCCGGCGGTGATTGCCCACGCGGCGATCAACGGCATCGCCGGGTTAGGCCTGCTGCTATCGCGCGGTACGCCCAACCCGCTGCTGGGCCCCAGCCCCGCAGGGCTGATCGGCTCGATTGGCTTTACGGCCTTTGCCTTGTGGATTTTCTTCAGCGACCGCGCCCTGCCGGAGAACCCGTCCGGACAGGTGTAAGGCGGGATGTTGCCGAAAAAGAAGGGGCGAACCCTTGCGGTTCGCCCTTTTCATTTGCCCTTTTCGCGCTAGCCTTCGATCGTCTTGCGCGCCTGGATCGGAATACGGCGCGGCTTCATTTCTTCGGCCTTTGGCAGGGTGAGGGTGAGCACGCCGGCTTCGTACTGGGCTTCGATTTTGCTGGCGTCCACCATGTTAGGCAGGGTGATGCTGCGGCTGAAGGAGCCGTAGCGGCGCTCGCGCAGCAGGTAGCGTTCTTCTTTCTTCTCTTCTTCGGCCTGCATTTCGGTGCTGAGCGTGAGCACGTGGTTGTCATAGGTGATGTTGATGTCATCCGGGTTGACGCCGGGCAGCGAAGCCTTAACAATGTAGGCATCGTTATTCTCGACCACGTCTACCGGCAGGGCCCAGCGCATGGGCTCATCCCAGCCATTGCCGTCCATCGCCTGGTCCATCATGCGGTCCACACTGCGGCGCATCTGCATCATCTCGCGAAATGGGTCCCAACGAATCACATTTGCCATAACACACCTCCAAAAAGTTAAGTTATCTGGTCCGGTTTTGTTTGCGTTGTCTGTTGCTTCAAGGTCTTTTATAGCGCGGGGATATCAGAAAATTATCAGGGCAATATTGGAAGATTGTTAAAATTGGGCCGCAAGCCGGCATTACCTGCCTGCGTTTACGCGATTCTTACAGGCGTCGCGCATAATAGGACACATACGAAAGATACTGGTATAGAAATGGAAGGGCAGAATATTGGCAAGCACATTTGATTTTCCGATTACGACCAACGACCAGAGCATGGAGCGCGTGCTGAGCGCCGGGCTTCCGGCGCTGCTGGTGTTTCTGGATGCGGCCGCGCCGGCTGATTTGGATGCAGCCATGCAGCGGCTGGCCAGGGCTCACGCGGGCGCGCTGCTGGTGGTGTGCGTGCCATTGAGCGATGCGCCCACGGCCGGCGCGCGCTTTGGCGTGCAGCACGGACCGGCAGTGTTGGCCGCGCGTGCTGGTGAGGTGGTTTCGCGCGCGGAACACGCCACGGCCAGCGACCTGGAGCAGCACGCCCTGTTCCTGCTGGGCAAAGGCCCACGCCCGGCAGCCAGCGCAGCGCGTTCGGCGCCCGCCGGCGGTGCCCGGCCGGTGAACGTCACCGACGCCAGTTTTACTGAAGAGGTAATGCGCTCGCCACTGCCAGTGGTGGTCGACTTTTGGGCCCCGTGGTGTGGCCCATGCCGCAGCGTAGCACCGGCCCTCGACCGGCTGGCGCAGGAGCTGAGCGGCCGGGTGAAGATCGCCAAGATCAATGTGGACGAGAACCCGGGCGTGATGCGCCAGTTCGGCGTGCAGGGTATTCCCACTATGCTGATTGTTAAAGATGGGCGCATTGTGGATCGCTGGGTGGGCGCGCTGCCCGAGCCGGCTATCCGCAGCCATCTGGCGAAGATTATTGCCTGAAGACAAAAGCCCCGGCGAGCGCCGGGGCTTTGTCGTTCATGGAAAGCCGCTCTAGAATGCGAAGTGGGTGGCCTGGCCTGCGACGATGATCCAGGTGATCAGGATGGCGCACAGGAATGCGCCGGTCCACACGCGGCCGGTCTTGCGGAAGAAGAAGGTCACGATCATGGCGACGATGGCCAGCAGCGGTAGGAACTGGTAGCCGACGATGGTCAGCAGCGGCTCTGCAGGAATGGCCAGCAGCCCGGTGGAAAGCAGGGTGGCATACTGGATGATGAGCAGCACGGCGATGCCGCCGATGAGCAGGGCGATATTGATGCCCATAGCTGCCGCCATGCTCACGTTACGGCGAACCTGCCCGCTGAGAACCACGTTGAGCATGAGGAAGAACAGGATGAACGGGATCAGATAGCCGAGGAAGATGCGGAACTGCAGCGGGCTGAAGGGCTTGATCGCCAGTACCCACCAGCGGAAATCGGTCTTGAAGAAGAAGTCGACCAGCAGGAGCTGCAGGTAACCGAAGGCTGCGATGGCAAGCGCCAGCAGGAACGAGCGCCAGATTTTCATGCCGTTGAGGCGTTCGCGCCAGGTGAGGCCATAGTTATCGGCCGTGGCGCCGGTTTTCTTGTTGAGGAAGAAGTGCCACAGCAGGAACAGGACCAGGGTGATCAGCCCGTTACCCAGCGCCCAGAACATGATGCCGGTAGTTAGGTTTTGCGGGAAGAGCGCGGTAGGCGCCCAGGGGGCATCCGCCAGGTGCTGCAGCGGGAAGAAGGTGAGGGCGGGAATGGCGGTGGTGAGCAGGGCAGCCAGCCACCAGCCTGGGCCGGAAATGCCGCGGAATTCGGGCAGCGGGTCGCGCAGGACGCCGAAGAAGTGCGTGCGCAGCAGCAGCGCGCCGAAAGCGAACAGCGACATGACCATGCCGATCAGCGCGACCAGCGTGCCAAACTCTTTCCATGGCCAGATCTGGTCGCTGGCGGGTAGGCCGTTGCCGCCTTGCAGCGTCTGCTGGAACCAATCGATCGCGTCACCAATGGCAACGGTCGACAGGTGATCGCCGGGGTGGTTGGTGACCGGCTGGTAGAGCATGCGCGCCGTGCCGTCAGCGATGGAGCCGTACAGCTTGCCG
Organism: Longilinea sp.; assembly: GCA_039810245.1. Classification (GTDB taxonomy): domain Bacteria; phylum Chloroflexota; class Anaerolineae; order Anaerolineales; family Anaerolineaceae; genus CALDSL01. The sequence goes on from JBDHWQ010000011.1 coordinate 81,710, forward strand.
ACTTCCACCGTATCGGTGGTGCCAAACACGGCCTTGAGCTTGTCGGTGGTGATGATATCCTGCGCGCGCGGGGAGAGCCACATCAGCCCGGAGAACTCATCGTACTTGCTGAACACCAGCCCCAGGTTGCGCGGGAAGGTAGGCGTGCCATCCGGCGCGCCATACGTGCCGGTGGACGAGCCTTGCAGCATAATCGCCTGGTAGCCGTCCGGAATAACCGACGCGGCGATGACCGAAGCCCAACCGCCCATCGAGTGGCCTTCCAGGCCGATGTTGTTCTTATCAACAAAGTTGAGCGTGCGCATATAGGCCAGCCCGTCCGGGCCGCCAAAGCCGTTGGCAAACGCCGGCGGATCTGAGTAGCCGTGGCCAGTCTGGTCCAGCGCCAGCACTACGTAGCCGCGGCGCGCGAACTCGATGGCGTAGCCGCTCTGCGTCTCGCGCGAGTTGATGTAGCCATGGGTTGCCACCACGCCGGGGGCGGGCGCGTCTGCGCTGACGCCGTCCGGAATGTAGAGCAGGGCGCTCATCATCAGGCCATTCGCACCGGCAAAGCGTACGTCGCGCACAGTGACCTTGCCGAAATTGGTCTGCACCAGGTTGGCGAGCAGGCTGCCGAGCAGCACCAGTAACAGCGAAACGACCAGCAAGCGGGTCATGTTACGGGGCGGCGGCTCATCCAACAGACGCCGATCTTTTGGAACCGTGACTTTCTTCGCCATCTTCTTGCCTCCATTGGAAAACAAAAGCGGATACGATTGAGTTGTACGGACGAACGGGAATTAACGTCAACTGTATGCCCGCAGGCAGAATTTGTCAATTACACGGGCGTCACATTTTGCGAGCGGGCCGCGCTCACCGTGCGTGCTATGATCCGGGGCGAGGTTTTGAGGCCACGCAAAGAGAAGGATGTTTTTCGGCCTCGCTCTGGCCCGGCACGCAATTGCCTGTCCTACCCGGGGCGAGGCTTTGAGGCTGCGTGAGGGAAAGGATTCTCTTTTTCCTCGCCCCTACGAAATTTACAATCGTAGGGGCGAGGCGGAAGAAAGCACCCTTGCTATAACAGGCCAAGAAGCCTCGCCCCGAGGCGGAAGAAAGCACCCTGGCCATAACAGGCCAAGAAGCCTCATCTGGTATAGAAGGGGCGGAGCTGCGCGTGCTGGGCGGGCATGGCTTGCCGCCCTTCGACGGGTAGTGTATCTGCTGAAATGCCACCCCACGGGCGGGGAGTTCCCCAGCAAGGCGGGGCGGCTTCCCGGCGTGCAAAGCCGGCGCGAACAGGTATAATCAGGAAAGTAGTATAAATTTTCGAGATTGGTGCGGGTTGAACAGCACAATTTTTGTCACAATCGCAATCCTTCTGGTATTCCTGGTGGTATGGGGGCTGTCCATTGCCATGGTGTGGGCGGCTGCCGGGGCAAGGCGGCTGCCGCGCGTCGAGCGCCTGTTTTGGGCGGCGCTGGCAGCCGCCCTGCCACTGGTGGGCGCGCTGATTTACCCGCTGGCGCGGGTGGCCGGGCTGATCACCAGCCTGCCGCGCAGCAGCGATTCCTCGATTCGGCGTGACACCACCGCGGCGCAGGCCGGCCCGGCATCCCCATTTGGCCCGCCGCCCGACCTGTTTGCCTCATCCCAGCCTGTGCCGCAGCGACCGGCCAACCCGCAGCCAATGGGCGGCGGCCGCGGCCGGCTGGTGGTGGCGCGCGGCCCCTCCTCGGGGCTGGTCGCGCCTATCGGCGCGCTGCCGGTGCGCATCGGGCGCGGTGAAGGCGCGTGGCTCAGCCTGGACGCGGACGGCAAGGTCTCACGCCAGCATGCTGAATTGTTCGAGCGCGGCGGGGCAGTCTACATCCGCGACCTGAACAGCCTGCATGGCACGCGGGTAAATGGAGCGGTGGTGCGCGAACAGCGCCTATCGCCCGGTGATACAATACGTGTGGGCGACAGCGACATCATCGTCGAGCTGGTTGGCTAAGGAGAGATGGCAATGGAACCGCAGGACAGGCAGGATGAGATGTTCCAGGGCAGCCAGCAGGGGCGTGGCTGGCAGGTGCGCGTACTGCGCCGCGGTTGGCCCTTTGGCGCGGCCGAGATGCGCCCCGCCGACGTGGGCAACGATCTTGCCGGGCTGATGCTTTCCACCGGCAGCGTGCTGGAAGACGTCAATTACTCCAAGATCGTCCCCAACCGCTTCATTATTGAGGTCAACGACGACAATTACGCGCGCAATTACCAGCCGATCGCGGGGCGCATTATCCAGCAGTGGACCGAGCGCCTGCTGCGCCGGCTGATGACCGCCAACAGCCGCCTGGGCCGGCGCGAGTACCGCTTTGCCGGACGCGTCATGCTGGAAATCCGCCCGGTGAACAATTTGCCGCCCTCCCAGGCGCGGGTGATCTACCGCATCGACACCGATGAGCCGGATGGCGGCCCCGGGATACGCTCTGCGGCCAACAGCGGGCAGGCCTGCCTGCAGATGCTGCCTGGCGGGCCACGGTATACGCTCAATGGCCCCATGGTCAGTATCGGGCGCGACGCGGGCTGCGACATCCGCCTGGATATGCCGGCGGTGCAGCAGGCCCGGCTGGTGAGCGGCCGCCACGCTACCATCCGCGTCGAGGGCGGGCGCTTCATCCTGCACGATGGCGCGCCGTATGGCAAGCCGTCGCTCAACGGTACATTTGTGAATGGGCGCGCGGTGCCGCAGGGTGGTTACCCGCTGCAAAACGGCGATACGGTCATCCTGGCGTCGCTCGACCCCAACCAGCCACGCTCAGATACCCCCGGCGTGGTCACCTTCCGTTTTTCTATCAACTGTTAAGCATGGAATTTCTCGGCTGGAACACCCTGCTATTTGCCCTCAAATGGGTCTTTATCGGCCTGATCTACTTTGTGCTGGTATTTATCGTGCTTGCGGTGCGGCGCGAGATGGCGCTGCGCGTGAAGAGCAGCCCCGAAGAAGCGGCGTTTTCGCCGGGGCGGCTGCGCGTGGTGGCCCCCGGAACCGACACGCGGCTGCACGCCGGCGATCTGCTGGAGCTTAAGCCGGTGACGTCCCTGGGCTCCGACGCGAATAACGATATTGTGCTGCGCGACCGGTTTATCTCGCGCGCCCATACCCGGCTGCGCTGGGATGGCGTGGGCTGGTGGGCCGAAGATCTGGGCAGCCGCAACGGCACATTTGTCAATAATGAACCCTGCCCGCCGGGTACCCCGGTCAAGATCGAGCCTGGTAGTAACCTTGTGGTGGGTGGGGTTAGTTTTCAACTGATCGAGTAAGCTATGCTGCAACGTTTCGGACAGAATTATCGCCGGGTAGAAGGCTTCGCGCTTCTGCTCGTCCTCATCACCGCCGCGCTGGGCTTTGCGCTGGTAGGCATGGCTGACCGCTTGCAGCAGGGGCTGGAGCCGCAAAGCGGGCTGCTGCTTGACGTGCTTCCACTGCTGCCGGTGGCGCTACTGCTGGTGGGGCTGCACGCGCTGCTGAACTGGCGACGCACCAGCGCCGATCAGCTACTGCTGCCATTGGTGGCGATGATCCTGTCTATCGGGCTGATTATGATCTGGCGGCTGCGTGGCAGCGAAGGCGCGTGGCAGCAGGTGCTGCGCGGCTTTCTACCCGGGGCGCTGGCATTGGCGGCGCTGCTGGCCTACCCGCAGGCGGTAGAATGGTTCCGCCGCTACGCGGTCTATATCGCCGGGGCGGGGCTGCTGCTGGCATTTATTACCGCGCTGTTCGGCCAGGTAGATGAGACCGGGGCACGGCTGTCGCTCAAGCTGGGACCGCTGCCCGCCATCCAGACCTCGGAAATCATCAAGCTGGTGCTGATCATCTTTCTGGCGTGGTTTATCGACCGCGAAGGCGAGGAAGTAGAAGGCCGCGCGCGGCCATTCCTGGGCTTCCTGCGCGTGCCGGCGCTGCGCTACTTCGTACCGGGCGTACTGTTCGTTACATTGGCCACGCTGGCGCTGGTCAAAATGTCGGACTTTGGCGCAGTGCCCATCCTGGCGCTGATCTTTGTGCTGATGCTGTTCGCCGGGTTTGACACGCGCACTTTCGCCACGATTGCCGCCATCGGGCTGGTTCTGGCGCTGCTGGTGGCGGTGGTGCTGGTGGTGGCCTGGACGCCACCGGCGCACATCCAGTACCGCTTCCTGGCGTTCCGCGATCCATGGTCGACCGAGGAAATCTATTTCCTTGGCCAGCCGACCGGAACAACGGTGGCGGAAGGACCGGGCTACCAGATCCAGCAGGCCATTTACGCCATCATCGCCGGGGGTATCAGCGGCAGCGGTCTGGGATTTGGCTCGCCGCAGAACATCCCGCTGGTATCCACCGACTTCATTTACGCGGCGGTGCTGGAAGAACTGGGCGCGGTGGTTGGCATCGCGCTGCTGGTGTTCTATATCATCCTGGTGCTGCGCATCCTGCGCAACGCGGCGCTGCTGCCGCGCGCGCTGGTGTTCGAGCGCCTGCTCCTGGCCGGGATTGCCGTGCATTTCTTCACCCAGGTGTTTATCATGGCGGGCGGCACGCTCAATCTGATCCCCATGACCGGGGTGACCATCCCCTTTCTCAGCCTGGGCGGCTCGGCGCTGCTCACCAACCTGGTGGAAGTGGGGCTGGTGCTGGCTATCTCGCAGCGCTTAGAGGTATAAACGCATGTTTGAACGCCGTGTGTGGGTGATTGGGAATATCTTTATCGCGGTGCTGCTGCTGCTTTCGCTGCGCATCCTGTACTGGCAGCTATTGCGCGGCAACGAGCTGTATTTTTCGGTGCTGGACCCCGGCGCGGTGACGCAGGGTGAGGAAGCTGCCCCGGCCTGGCTGCAGCCCGGCGGGCTGAACAACCTGCCCCAGCCGCTGGTGCAGCGCGCGGTGGGCGTGCTGTCCGAAACATCGCGCGGACGCATCTACGACCGCCAGGGGAACATGCTGGCTGAAGATGCCGCCACCGCTGAAGGCGGCAAGCAGCGCACTTACGCGCTGCCCTCGCTGGCCCCGGTGCTGGGCTACACCTCGGGCATTCACCTGGGCATCACCGGGCTGGAGCTGCGCTACAACGGCACGCTGCTGGGTCTCAACCGGCTGGATTCGCAGCTCGCCCAACTGGTGCACCAGCCGGTGACCGGCAGCGACCTGGTGCTAACCATCGACAGCCCGCTGCAGCAGGCCGCCGTGGCTGCGATGGGCGGCTATACCGGCTCGGTGACCATCTTCGACGGGCGCACCGGGGCGATTTTAGCGATGGTCAGCACGCCGTATATTGATCCTAACCGTGTCAACGATGAGGGCTACCTGGCGAGCATGGCCGGGGACCCGCGCGCGCCGCTGATCAACCGCGCCACGCAGGGGCTGTACACACCCGGCTCCACGTTCAAGACCGTATCGCTGATCGCTGCGCTGGACAGCGGCCAGGTGACGCCGGATACAATGTTCAACTTTGGCGAGCCGCTGCGCGACGCCAACGGGCGCATTTACTATATCTACCGCGTGGGCGGCGGGGAAATCCCCGACCCCAACCACACGGAAGACCGGCTGGACCTTACCATGTCATACGCCAAGTCGGCCAACGCGGCCTTCGGGCAGATTGGCGCGGAGATGAGCGCCGAAACGCTGATCGCCTATTCCCAGCGTTTCGGGTTCAGCGCGCCGGTGGGGCAGGGCATCCCGGTGGAGCTGCCTCTGGCCGGCTCGCAGCTGGCGCAGGACCTGGAAGCGTTGAACACCAACCCGCTGCTGCGTGCGGCCACGGCCATTGGCCAGGGCGAGCTGCTGACAAACACCTACACCATGGGGCTGCCCGTGCTCGCCGCGCTGAACGACGGCAACCTGCCCGTGCCCTACCTGGTGCAGCAAGTGAAAGACCCAACAGGCGTGAACCATAACGGCCCGCTGGCCGGCACCAGCATCAAAAATACGATGAAGCCGGAGACCGCCAAACAGGTGGTGCAGATTATGGTTACCTCGGCAGAGAAGGGCTGGGCCAGCAGCGGCAACGCGCATGCGGAAGGCATCACCGTGGGTGGCAAGACCGGCACGGCGCAGCTCGGCGGTGACCGGCTGCCACATGCCTGGTATCTGGGCTTCGCGCGTCAGGACGACCGCGCCGTAGTGATTGTGGTGATGGTGGAGAACGGAGGCGAAGGCTCGGTGGTAGCCGCGCCGGTCTTCGCACAGCTCGTCCAGCCCGCGCTGGCCGCCGCTGAGCCTGCCCCCTCCGGCTGGCAGTGGCCCAAGATCCCCGGCTTAAATCCCTGAGCTTGTTCTCCCACATCCACGACATAGTCCGAGACGATACCGCACTCAGGGCGTCAATGGGATATTAACATCCACATATTGCAAAGTGGGAGAATATCCATTGTAGGTCAACCGCAGGGCATTATCTACATACACTTCCAGGCTTCCAATTTGTGGATGCCGGACTACCATGAGCGTTAATGTCGTTGAGGTGGTAGTAAAACTGATCGTCCGGCTCGCTAAATTTGTTGCCTCCGCTGCCGATCCATCACGGCCATCACGGGAGTACAAATACCATCCCGTGGAATACGTAAACCTGCTTGAGGTTACATCCGTCATCGTATTTCCCGATTCGATAATGCCATCAAACACGGTATATGTCTGAGTAGTATTATTCGGTCTGGAAACGATCCGAATCGCGCGCGTAATGGGGGTGGCTGTGCGGGTAGGTGTGGGCGTTCTTGTGGGCGTCCTTGTTGGCGTCCGCGTTGGCGTAAATGTAGGAATGGGTGTGTAGGTCGCCGTCGGATTGGGCGTCGGCGTGTTCGTTGGTGTGTGGGTCGCCGTCGGTGCAGGCGTTGGCGTGTCGGTCGGTGTGGGGGAAGGAATATCCGTCGGTGTCGGCAGGTCGGTTGGGGTGGGGGAAGGAATATCCGTCGGTGTCGGCAGGTCGGTTGGGGTGGGCGTAGGTAAATCCGTCGGAGTTTGTGTTGGCGTGTCTGTTAGCGTAGGCATGTCAGTCGGAGTAGGCGTTGGCGTGTCGGTTGGTGTGTTTGTTGCCGTCGGACTCGCTGTAGACGTGTTTGTTGGTGTGAATGTCGGCAGATCAGTGGGTGTAGGCGTTGGCAGGTCGGTGGGTGTAGAGGTTGGTAGATCCGTCGGAGTTGGTGTCGGCAGGTCCGTCGCTGTCGGCGTTGGCAGTTCTGTCGAGGTAGGCGTGTCTGTCGGAATAGGGGTCGGCGATTCCGTCGGTGTTGATGTCGGCAGGTCAGTCAGAGTAGGCGTTGGCGTATAGGTTGGTGTAGGTATCGGCGTGTCGGTTAGAGTAGATGTCGGTAGTTCAGTGGGCGTGGACGTGGGCAGGGCCGTTGGTGTGGGCGCCGGCGTATCCGTCGGAGTAGGCGTCGCTGTGTCAGTTGATGTGGGCGCCGGTGTGTCAGTCAGTGTAGGTGTCGGTAGATCTGTGGGAGTAGGCGTTGACGTCAGCGTAGGCATCGGCGTGTCCATCGGTGTGGGCGCCGCAGTGTCTGTCGGTGTGTGTGTCGCCGTCGGTACAGGTGTAGATGTTGGCGTGGCAGTCGGGTTGGGCGTCGGCAGATCCGTTGATGTGGGTGTTGGCGTATCCGTCGGAGTAAGCGTTGGCGCATCCGTTGGTGTAGATGTTGCCGTATCAGTCGGAGTAGACGTTGGCGTGTCCGTTGGTGTAGACGTTGGCGTGTCCGTCGGAGTAGGCGTTGGCAAATCAGTCGGTGTAGGCGTTGACGTGTCCGTTGGAGTAGACGTTGGCAGATCGGTCGGTGTAGATGTTGCCGTGTCCGTCGGAGTAGGTGTTGGCAAATCAGTCGGTGTAGGCGTTGGCGTGTCCGTTGGAGTTGGTGTAGTCGAGTTTGTTGGCGTGGGTGTGGGCAGATCCGTCGGTGTAGGCGTCGGAGAGTCTGTTGGCGTGGGCGTCGGCAGATCCGTCGGTGTGGATGTAGGTAGATCTGTGGATGTAGGAGTGGGCAGGTCCGTCGGTGTAAGCGTTGGTGTGTCCGTCTGAGTTGGTGTGGGCTGATCAGTCGGAGTAAGCGTTGGCGTGTCCGTTGGTGTAGAAGTTGCCGTGTCCGTCGGAGTAAGCGTTGGTGTGTCGGTCGGAGTAGGCGTGGGCTGATCAGTCGGAGTAAGCGTTGGCGTGTCGGTCGGAGTTGGTGTGGGCTGATCAGTCGGAGTAGGCGTGGGCAGGTCCGTTGGAGTGGGTGTGGGGATGCCAGTCGGTGTAAGCGTTGGCGTGTCCGTCGGAGTTAATGTGGGCACATCCGTCGGAGCAGGTGTAGGAATATCCGTCTGAGTTGGTGTTGGCAGATCTGTCGGAGTAGGTGTAGGAATGTCCGTTGGCGTGGATGTAGGCAGATCTGTCGATGTAGGCGTCGGCGTGTCGGTTGGTGTAGGGGAGGGCGTGTTCGTTGGCGTCGGCGTGTTGGTCGATGTAAGCGTTGCCGTCGGAGTAGGTGTTGGCGTATCTGTTGGTGTGGGCGACGGCGTGTTCGTCCGTGTTGGCGCGGGTGTGGATGTCGGCAGGTCCGTCGGAGTTGCAGTCGGTGGTACCTGGTTATCAATGTACAGAACTGTCAACCTGGGTGCATATTTGCTACTTCCATCATAGGTTCTCGCAGTCCTGCGTGCGGAAGCGCTACCTGTACCCCGTATCAAAATCGTTATCGAATTCCCGGGATTCCAGTCATTCCGATTTACAATTTCTTGTAATATATTTGTAACTGGCGCCAGCGTATACCACTGGTTAGAATACCACACGGTCCTCAAGGAAGTCTGACTTATTTCTGTTGTGGCGATACGAGTAGAGGGCAAAGTCGATGCACCAAAAGACTGGCTGTTACCCACCGCCTCTGCATAAATTTGATAGCTTACGGTGTTCGCCTGAAAATTGGTTGAATACACTTCAATATATGCGTTCCGAATGGTCGCCCCTCTCGGTATAGCCAGGTTATTGAATCTTGCACCTGCATACTGGGTGCCATCTCCACCGAACTGCCATTTCGTGCTGGTAATGTAACCCGACGATCCCATTTGATAAGCGTCATCTACGGAAATTGTCACCGGACGGGTGAACTGTGTGGGTACAGGTAAGGGAGTAAGGGTAGCGGTAGGCGTGAGAGTTGGTGGATTGGTTGGACTGACGGTGATTGTAAGGGTTTCCGTCGGAACCGGCGTACTGGTTATGGGTGGCGGTAAAGTCGGAAGAGGAGCGGCTGCAAATATTTCTGACCAGGTGTAGGACACCGGGTTAACGAACGGTGCTTCGGTTACGGAAACCGGATTTTGACCGGAGGTCTGCGCATAGGCTACATCCAAACTCAGTTGCTCCGGCCGCATGTAGATACTCAGTAAAGTGGGGGCACTATTGGCATTTGCCAGTTGTCCCAGCAGTTCCCTGGCTTCCGCTTGATCAATAATGCCGTCGCCACTATTCACCAGTTCCGGCATTCTGGATGTTAGAATTGCATATCTGTCCAGCGAATTGTTATAGGAAGGCGTGGCTGTGTAGCGCTGAATAAAATGATTTGTCGCATACACAAAAGGTTCGGTGCTTAATCCGGCCCGAACCTCATGCCCCAGCGCGTCAACCTCAACAATTTCTGACACCAGATTCCCGCGGCCTTGCGGTTGCGACAGCTGATAAATAAACGAACGTGTTCGCGGTGAGGCCGATAGGATTTGGTCTACCTGCGGAAACAGATCTCCGGATCCGCTTACATCTTCAAGAATCCGCCTGGAAATCACCCCACTGGGGATATAGGAAGCTCCGGTATATTGGGTATCGATTTCGCCATCACCCACATTCGTACTCAGTGCCAATCTGGATTGATTCATTCCCGTTCCGGCATTGATGAATCCGGGCCAGGTAAACACGATGAACCTTTGTTTTCCGTCCGGAGCATAGGCAATCATCAACTGCCTGTTGGCCGCATATCCATTTATCAGATCATACGGAAAATCCATATTCCTGGCATGGAAAACACCAGCTTCTCCGGCGGCCGGGCCCCATACCGCAAAGCTTGAGCAGCCCAACTCGAGCAAACCCACATCGTACATCGTATTCCAGAGTTTCAAATCATCTACGGTTAAATCTCGGCCCAAAGCATCTATTCGAATATCTACGCCTGCATCTATCATTCCCGCGTACATTCCGGATAATTCATCGTTATACTCGCCGAAATCCATCCTGTTCCTGGCAATTTCTAATGTGCTGTTCCAGCGGCTAACATTGCCCCACAAAAGCCGGTCTATCAGGTATTTTTCGATCATCAGCATAATATCATTGCCGATCAGATATCCCTGATCAAATCCCATTTGATAGTTGCTGCCCGACAATTGGAGTATGCGCTGGCCGTCTTTTTCAATTAACCTGCCGGTCGGAATATAAGCTGCTTTCACAGAAAAACTTGCCCCGCTAAAAATATTAATCACCATCCCAGCGATTACGAGAAAGGCAAAAAACCGCCGCCAAACATTACTCGTGCTCATGTGGTGCATGGCTGCTCATCCTTATTTTTCGTTTTTTTTGGAGACATGGAATCTGCATGAAAAGGATAAATTACGAATCGAATCCTTTGTCATCAAATAAATATAGCATACACCCGAATATTGATGATAGTAATTTAAGCAAGCAATTTACCGATGTGAGTATTATGTACACGTCAACTTCAAAGGCGGTCGCGTCTGACCCTCAGGGTGCACGCAAAATTCCCGGAAAGCCCCCAGCCTCGCCCGGAGCAGGCGTGCCACGGAGCGAAGTCCAAATTGCGGGCATACTACGTGAGGAAAGAGGGCGCCGCGACCCAACGAAGGAATTGAAATAGCGATCTAACCATGCAGGCCGCATAGGTTGAAGCGTTTTATGACCGAGTCACTGGCGCAATCACCAGAATCTGCAGTGAAGCTGTGCCGCCAATCAGATATACAATAAGCTAGCTTATCAACCTGTTGTCACTATGAGGAGCGTGCGCATGACTCTCTACGGCGGGATCGAAGGCGGGGGTACGAAGTTTGTGTGCGTGGTGGCTTCCGGGCCGGACGATATCCGCGCGGAGACGCGTTTTCCCACCACCACGTCGGCCGAAACCATCGGCCGCGCCGTGGCCTTCTTCCAGGAAGCGCAGCAACGCGAGCCGATCGCGGCGTTGGGCATTGCCACCTTTGGCCCGGCCGACCTGAACCCGGCTTCACCCACCTGGGGCTATATCACCAGCACGCCCAAGCCTACCTGGGCGGGCACCGACCTGGCCGGCCCGCTGCGCAAGGCGCTGTGCGTGCCGGTGGGCTTCGACACAGACGTCAACGGCGCAGCGTTGGGCGAGCACCGCTGGGGCGCGGCTCAGGGGTTGGATACCTTTGCCTATTTCACGATCGGCACCGGAATCGGCGCGGGGATTGTGGTCAACGGCGCGCCGGTACACGGGCTGGTGCATCCCGAGGCCGGGCATATCCTCTTGCGGCGCGACCCGGCGCGCGACCCCTACCCCGGCAAGTGCCCGTTCCATGGTGACTGCTTTGAGGGGCTGGCGGCCGGGCCGGCCATGAATGCGCGCTGGGGCGCCCCGGCCGAAACCCTGCCACCTGAGCACCCTGCCTGGGCGCTGGAAGCCGAGTATATCGCGCAGGCGCTGATGGTGCAAATCTTGACCCTATCTCCGCAGCGCATCATCCTGGGTGGCGGCGTGATGCAGCAGCCGGCGCTGTTCCCCATGATCCACCGGCGTGTGCCCGAGCTGCTCAACGGTTACGTGCAATCGGCGCAGATTTTGGAGCATGTGGATGCGTATATTGTGCCGCCGGGCCTGGGCGGGCGCGCCGGGGTGCTGGGCGCAATCGCCCTGGCAATGCAGGCGGCCGCGCAGGAGTAAAGCGGATGAAACCCCCTTTATTGGTACTGGCCATCTTATGTTGCGGTATTGCGCTGAGCCTGGCGGCCTGCGTCGAAGATGTATCGCCTGCGACGCTGATACCGGCCACAACCGTTCCCGCCCTGACCGTCGAGCCATCGCCTCTCACGGCGGAAACTTCGACTGCCACGCCTGAGCCCACGCTCATTCCAGCGACGGCAACGCTCTCCGCGCCGCCGGCCGCGCAAACCCCCGAACCTACCCCGGTCGATGCTACCGCCGCGCCCTTTGACCCGGGGTTGTACGGCCAGGTGCTGCGAAATGTGCCGTACTGTAACGCTGCGGATGGCAGCGGACCGCTGCTGATGGATGCCTACTATCCCGCCACCGGCGAAGCGCCTTTTCCGGCCATCCTATACGTGCATGGCGGCTCGTGGAGCGGGGGTGATAAAGCCGAGGGCATGGGCATCCGCGACCGCACCGAGTTGGTTCCGGGCGGTAACCTGTTCCTTTCGATCAACTACCGGTTGGCGCCGGCGGCAAAGTTCCCGGCCATGATCCAGGATGTGAAATGCGCCATCCGCAGCACGCGCGCCAATGCCGCGGCTCTTTACGCCGATCCCGAGCGCATTGCGCTGATGGGCGCCAGCGCCGGCGGTCACCTGGTCTCGCTGGCAGGGGTGGCCGGGCCGGATGCGGGTTGGGACGTGGGCGAATACCTCGATCAGTCCAGCCAGGTGCGCGCGGTGATCGACCTGTACGGGGCGATCCTGTTGGATGGCTCGATTGATGGCGCGGAGTACCTGCTGCGCCAGGTGTTTGACGCCAGCGGCCCAATTGACCCCGTGCTGCAGGCATATACCCCGCTCAGCTACATCACCCCCGGCGACGCGCCTTTCCTGGTGATGCACGGCCGGCAGGATAGCGTCGTGCCAATTGCCCATTCCGAGCGGCTGGTGGAAGCGCTGCAGGCAGCCGGCGTGCCGGTGACGTACATCCCGGTGGATGGTGTGGGGCACGACATGCCTTATGAGTACGATTCCACGCCGCGCTACCCGCAGATACTTGAGCAGATGCGCGCCTTCCTCGACGCCGCGATCGGGCGTAGTGCGAAGCCGTAAAATATTGAAGGATGGGTAGGTTTCGTGCGCCCCATATGGGGCGCGCGAAACCTACCGGTATATTAATTCCGTCTGTGGTGGGCCGAGGAACTCGCAGCCGTCTTCCGTGACCAGCACATCCTCTTCCAGCCCCACCGCACCGATGCCCGGCAGGTGCATGGTCGGCTCGAGGGTGAAGACCTGGCCGGCTTCTACCACCTGGAAGGGGGAATCGCCGTAGCGTTCCCACGCTGGGCCCAGCAGAGCGCCGCCGTCGTGCACGCTGCGGCCCACCTGGTGGCCCAGGGCGTGCTTGTACTCCGGGTAGCCGGCTTCGACCAGGATGCCGCGCGCCACGGCATCAACATCCTTGCCGATGACGCCCGGCCGGAGCATGGCGGCGGATGCCTGGATGGCGCGCACCACCGTGTCGAAAGCGCGCCGGATTTCGGCCGGGGCTTCGCTTTCCCCCGGGCGGCGGAAGTACACCAGGCGCTGGATATCCGAGCAGTAATCCTGGTAGCGCACGCCAAAGTCAAAGTGCAGCAGGTGGCCGGGCTGGATGGCAATGTCGGTGGGGGCCACGTGCCCGGCCGGCGACTCGGGACCGGAATTGACGGTGGGGCAGCCCACCGCGCTCCATGCCAGGCCCAGGCCCATATCGCGCGTTTTATCCTGCATCATTGCGTGCACCTCGCGCTCGGTCATTCCCGGGCGCAGCGTGGCGTAGGTAGCGGCGAAAATTTCTTCGGTAAGCGCCACCGCCTGGCGGATGCGCGCCACTTCGACGGGGGTTTTGCGCCCGCGCAGCGCGCCTGCCAGTTTTTCGGCGGAGGTGAAGCGCTCTGCGTAGGGCGTACCTTGCAGGTAGCGCTGCAGCAGCGTATACATTCCGTGCGTCAGCCCATCGGCGTGCACGTCGGAGAGCGAAGTATTGATGCCGATGCGCGCCGGGTCGAGACGGGTAAAAACGTCCACCAGGTGCGGGCGGATGGATTCGTCGTAGGGAATGACCTCGTCGTACGCGCCGGTGGCCTTCGCGGCTTCCAGCTCATAGCGCCCGACGACGGCCACGCGCTCGCCGCGCGCGGTGAGGATTAACGCCGATTCCCAGGTCAGCCCGGCATCGCCATAGATCAGCGGCAGCACCGGGTCGCCGCCGGCGGAAGTCTCGCGCACGAAGGTCAGCCAGGCATCCAGCCCGAACTGGGGCATCAGGCGCACGGCCTGTTCAACTTTTTCCTGTACCAGGGTTTGCATGGCAAGCTCCTTGAAAAACCGAATCGCGAAGGGCGCAATGGATGCGCGAAGCTCGCGAGGAAATGATATTTTGCATTGGCCGGCCCTGAAAGGGCCGGTTATTGATTATTAAGCTGCCTGCGGGCGCAGGCGGCGGGCGATGGCCAGGCCCAGGCCGAATAAGATAGCCAACACCACCACGCCCAGATAATCGATGGCGGGGATTCGGATAATCTCATTAAGCTTATCCAGCCCGCGCCAGGTGTATACCGCTCCGGCCAGCACGATATATGTAGCCAGGATCCAGATGCGCGGCCAGCGGCCTAAGCCCAGCCCGTGCATCTGCGTGATGACGAACACGCCACCGAAACCGAAGGCGAACATCGGCCACAGGTTGTCGCCCTGCACCACTGCCACCAGCGTGCCGTGCAGCAGCACCGTCACTTCGAGGATTGTGGTCCAGAAGCGGTTGTTGTGGATGCGGGTAAAGAACAGGCTGCTTTGCAGCAACAGCAGGAACATATAGAAGAAGCCCACCAGGTGCCCGGGGGTGTTTTCGGCGGGGTGGAACCAGAAGGTATACACGATGGCCCAGGCGAAGTAGTAGGCGTGGTACTTGCGCGCGAAGCGGATGATTTCGTCGCGGATGGGCAGCGGCTTGCCAAAGAACATGCCGCGGCGCTTATTTTCCATCAACAGCACCCAGATCAACAGCACTGCCACCGAGCCAAACGATGTGAACACGTGCATATCCTGCGCCAGGCCATCGTACCAGATATAGGTTTGCAGCAGGTGCAGGATGATGAACCCGGCGTTGGCCGCCAGGGCAATCACGTTGAGCCGGTGCAGCCCGCTGGTGTAGCGGCGCACGTTCTTCTGTGCCAGGTAGATCAGTGTCCAAAGCGTGAGCTGATGCGCCAGGTACAGGCCCCAGGCGGTGACCTGCGCCCACAGGTAGGGCTGTGGTAATTGCCAGTAATACCAGCCGGGGCCCTGGTCGGGCAGGTGCGGGAAGCGCTCCAGCCAGCGGCCGCCAAACCAGATCAGCGCGGTGATCGCCAGGCTGAACAGCACACCGCCCCACAGCGCCATCAGGTCTTTGCGCCGGCGGGCAGATTCTTTTTTCTCGGACTGTGGCTCTTGTAGGGAAGTCTGCATGTGAACTCGTGATGGGTGAATTTTCGATTATCTTATCACAGCTACCGGTACGGCCGGTGTTATACTTACCCCGCATTCGTTTTCCAAACGTTCTCCAACGAGGTGGTATCATGACGGATCACAAAAACAAAGGCGGCCTGGTCTTTGCGCTGTTGATGATTGGCCTGGGGTTGTGGTACCTGGCGGTGCAGCTCTATGCGCCGCTGCAGGCGCTGGTGGCGGGGCCGCACACCTGGCCATACCAGATCATCGCTGCCGGGGCATTATTCGCGCTGGTGGGGCTGGCAACCTGGGTGCCAGGGTTGATGATCCCGGCGGCGATTATCGCCGGGATCGGCGGAATTTTGCTCTACCAGAGTACATATCGCGCCTGGGAGACCTGGGCTTTTGCCTGGACGCTGATCCCCGGCTTTGTGGGCGTGGGGCTGCTGCTATACGCGCTGCTCAAGCGCTCGCGCGGGGCACTGACCGGCGCGCTGTGGACGCTGTTTGCCAGCGCCCTGCTGTTTGGCATCTTCGGATGGGCGCTGGGTGGGCTGCGTATTGCCGGGATGGTGCTGCCGGCTGCGGTGATCCTGTTCGGTCTGGCGCTGCTGGTTCAGGCGGTGCGCAGAAGGTAATGCGCGGGGTTCGATTCATTTCGCCGTAGGGGCAAGGTGAGAGGAATCGCGCCGGGGACGCAAAGCGCCCTGAAGCCTCGCTCCAACGCAGCAAATATGGTGACCGGCAAAAATCCTACCAACAGGCCGGTTCGCCGAAAATCTCTGACTTCTCTTCCGGGGTGAGGAACGCGGTGCGCAGGGCATTACACTGCGCCTGGCGCGCCTGCGCTGGGGTGAGCCCGGCAGCGGGGGCGGCGATGCTGTACTCAAACGGCAGGTTGATGCCGCTGATGGACGGATCATCGGTGTTAATGCTGGCCAGCACGCCCGCGGCCAGGAAATTGCGCAGCGGGTGCACGGCCAGACTGGGGATGGCATTCGTCTGCACGTTGCTGGTCAGGCAGCACTCCACGCCGATGGCTTCGCGGGCCAGGGTTTCCACCAGCCGCGGGTCTTCCATGGCGCGCACGCCGTGGCCGATGCGCTCCGCGCCCAAATCGCGCAGCGCCTGCCAGATATACTCTGGCCCGGCGGCCTCACCGGCATGCACGGTGATATGCCAGCCGGCATCCCGCGCGCGGCGGAACAGTCCGGTGAACAGCTCGCCCGGCCAGCCGGTTTCCGCGCCGGCCAGGTCTACCCCGGTGAAGTGCTGGCGGCAGGCCAGCAGCGTCTCCAGCTCGTGGACGGCCACATCCATGCCCAGGTGACGCTCAATGATGCCGATCATACGCGCGGCCACGCCGGTATCACGCGCGCCGGCTGCAACGCCATCCGCCAGGGCTTCGATCACGGCCTGCGGGTCGAGCCCGTGGCCGGATGCCACGAACAGCGGGCTGAAGCGCAGCTCCACGTAGCGCAGGCCTTCCTTGCGCGCATCTTCCACATTCTCGTAGGCGATGCGGTGGCAGGCATCGTAATCCACGAAGGCGGGGGTCAGGTAGTCGAACTTGGAAAGGAAGTCCACCAGGGTCGGCTGCGGGCTGGTCACCTGTACATAGGGTCGCAGTGTTTCCAGCTCCCAGGCGGGCAGGGGCAGATTGTGCTGGCGACCCAGGTCGAGGATGGTTTGCAGGCGCACGTTGCCATCCAGGTGGCGGTGCAGGTCGGCCAGCGGCACAGAGGGGTCGAACATGGGGTGCATGGTGGGGGTTTCCATGCACCCCATTATAGCCGAACTACTCTACCAGCTTCTCCCACTCGGCCAGCATACCGTCTAGCGCGGCCTGGGTCTGGGCCACCTGGGTGCTGATGTGGCTGATGCGCTGGTAGCCGCCTTTCTCGCCGGCGCGCTGCAGCTCGGAGTACAGCCGTTTGAGGTCGTGTTCTTTCTCACGAATGCGGTCTTCGAGCTGCGACAGCGTCTGCTCGCGCTGACGAGTGGCTTTGCTGTTGTCGCGCACCATGGGCTTGGCCGCCAGCAAAATCTGGCGCGCCGGCGCGGACGGTGCCGCGGCGCGGCGCAGCACCCATTCGCGGTAGCTGCCATGGAAGATGTGCATCTGCCGGTCGCGCAGCTCCCAGATTTGCGTCGCCAGGCGGTCCATCAGGTAGCGGTCGTGCGAGACGAGCAGGATCGTTCCGGAAAAGCTCTCCAGCACTTCCTGCAGCGCTTCACGGGCGGGGATATCCAGGTGGTTCGTAGGCTCGTCCAGCAGCAGTAGATTGGAGCCATCCAGCGAAAGGATCGCCAGCGCCAGCCGGGCGCGCTCGCCACCGCTGAGGGCGCTGAGCGGCTTGAACACATCTTCGCCGCGGAACAGGTAGGGGGCCAGGTAGCTGCGCGCAGCGTCGGCGCGCATGGGCTTGTGGCGCACCAGCTCGTCGATCACGCTGTGCTCGCCGGTCAGGCTGTCGTGCGCCTGGGCGAAATAGCCGATCTTGAGGCTGGCGCCGGGCTGCATCTCGCCTTCCAGCGGGGCAAGCTGCTCGAGCAGCACCTTGAGGAAGGTGGTCTTGCCGCTGCCGTTGGGGCCGGTGAGCACGGCGCATTCGCCGCGGCGCAGCTCCAGATTGTCGATGCGGAACAGCGGGTTGCCGGGGTAGCCGATGGTGACGTCCGCGGCGCGCAGCACCAGTGTGCCGCTGGTATGCGTTTCGGCCAGCCGCGGGCGAATGACCGGCGGCCGCTCGCTGGGCAGGCTGATGGCGTTGACCTTGCGGATGGCCTCAATCACGTCCAGGGGGCGCTCAACCGACAGGCCGGTCTCGCTCCACTTTTTGCCGTTACGCAGGCCCATGATGCCAAACGCATCCACGATCGCCAAATCTCGGCTGATGCGGCGCAGCAGACCCAGCGCGCGGGCGTGCGTGCTGGCCCGCACCCAGTTGCGCTGGATGAAATCCACCTCTTTGAGCAGGCGCGCTTTTTCTTCTTCGAACACGCGCTGGTAATACTCCCAGCGTTCCTGACGCTGGAGCAGGTAGCTGCTGTAGTTGCCGGAATAGACCTCCAGCCCCATGCGGCTCATTTCCCAGGTGGTGTTGACGGTGTTATCCAGAAAATAGCGGTCGTGCGAAACGATCAGCACCGCGCCTTCCCAGGTTTGCAGGGTACGCTCCAGCCACTCCACGGCTTCAATGTCGAGGTGGTTGGTAGGCTCGTCCAGCATCAGCAGGTCGGGCTTTTCGAGCAGCAGGCGCGCCAGCAGCGCGCGCGTCTTCTGCCCGCCGCTGAGGTGGTTGAGCGGCATCTCCCATGCGGATTTGCCCAGGCCAAGGCCTTCCAGCGTCTGCTGGATGCGCGTATCGATCTCATAACCGCCGGCGTGCTCGAAGGCCGCCTGCAGCCTGCCGTAAGTTTCCAGCAGGATTTCGTCGTAATTGCCGGCGGCCATCTCGGCTTCCAGCGCGTGCAAGCGCTCCTGCTGCGCGGTGAGGTCCGTGAAGACGGTGAGCATCTCGGAGTAGACGGTGTTTTCGCGGTCGGCGAAGGCGTCTACGGCTTCCTGGCGCAGGTAACCCAGGCGGCGGTCGCGAGCAATGCGCACCGCGCCGGTGGACGGCTGGTTGATGCCGGCCAGGATGAGCAGCAGGGTGGTTTTGCCGATGCCGTTCGGGCCGATCAGGCCGATTTTGCTATCGGGGGCAATGGTAGCAGAAATGCCCTGAAACAGGTCGAAGGCGCCGAAGGAAACGCCCAGGTTATCAGCAGTCAGAATGGTCATGGTACTTCTCCCGTAGTTTTCTCAGAGACCGCAATGGCGTGTGGGTCAATGCAAGAGACAGGGCCGCTCGCGGCAGGGAACCGGGGGAATACCGGGCCAGGGGCAAAAAAAACCGGCCGCGAGGGTGGGTGCGTCTCACAGCCGGTAGGGTTCACAATGCGTATATCCGTTCCGTCAGCAGGCGCACTCCGGCAAGGCAATGCCAGCATCGCCTGTGATGGTGATGTTGAGCGTATGAAATGCCTTGCTAGAAATCGTCGCCATTGCTTCCTCAAAAAGTCCAATCTTCCACGATTTTACGGGTTATTGCGGTTGGAGTCAACCTGGCCAAATGGACAGGATATATAGCGCGCAAGACGTTGCCAACCCCACCCCTGGCCCGCCCCAGGCCTGGGGCGGGGAACCTTAATGACAAAGGTATCCGCCGGGCGTTTCGCCCGGCGGATACCTTTGCATTGACTTTTGTGGTTTACTGCCTGGCCGTTAGAGAACCGGCAGCGTCAATACGGCTTGGTGGCGATGGGCAAGGTGATGTTGCCGTCGCTGGTGACCCAGCAGTGGCCCGAGGCGTCCATGGTGCAGTACACCTGGTACCAGTTGCCGTCGGCGCTGATGCCGGTGACCTGGGCGGTTTCGCCCTTGCGCATCAGGCCTTCGGTGGCGTAGTTGAGGCCGGGGCCGCTGCGCATGCGCACCACATCCAGCGCCTGGATCATGGTGACGTTGCTGGGCAGCGCGTCGCCCGAAGGCAGAACGTCGGTGAAGAAGCGCCCGTTCTGCGGCAGCAGGATGCCGTGCCAGTAGAAGCGCCCGGTGGCGGCGTCGCGCCCGATGACCACAATGGCTTCCGAGTCGGCCAGGGCGCCCAGGCCCATGACGTGCGTGCCGCGCACCACGTTCGCCACTGGTCCCCACTGCGCCAGCGGATCCCCGCCGCTGAGCAGGGCCACCAGGTCGGTGCCCCAGCGGCCTACCGGCTGTGAGCCGGAGGAGAGGTAATGCGACTGGAGCTGGCTGAGCGCCTCTTCCGAAGTGTACTCGTACAGCGTCTGCTGGTAGGTGGCGATGGAGAAGCGCGGGTTCATCAGCGTGCGCAGCACAGGGAAGTCTTTGCGCTCGATGGCCGAGATGAGCTGCAGGGCAAAGTCATCCAGGCCCTGCTGCGGAGGAACGGCCACAGTGGGCTGCGTCACCGGCCCGCTGCTGGTGGCCACCGGGATGGGCGGCACATTGGGGATGCCGCCGGTAGGCGCCTGCGTGGGGACTGCGGTGGGCTGCGCAAGCGTGGGCTGCGCAGTGGGCATGGCGGTTGGCAGGGATGTAGCGCTGGGGGCAGCGGTGGGCTGCGCGGCGGTGGGGGCCAGGGTGGGCGCGCCGGGCAGGGTGGGCAAGACGGTGGGCTCGCTGGTGGCAACACTACCCGGCAGACCGGTGCAGGCCGCGGAGGCCAGGACGACAATCAGGCTGATCAGAACAAACAGGTTTCTCATTTCTTTCCCTCAACTATGACTTTATTGATACATAAATTCCCTGTATTAAGACGATCATCGCGAAAAATAGTTCCAGAAAAGGAACATCTCCTATCCCTGGAGGGGGGAATTCCCGATTGCGAGCGGCGCTGCCGCGGGATATGCTTGTGATGATGTAGATGGATTTCGATTATGTTGTACCAGGAGAATAAAAATGGCATCCCGAGCGAGAGATACAAAAGAAACAAAAAACGGCCGCACCGCGGCCATGATGGTGCGCAGCAGTAATGATCTGCCTCAAGAGACGCGCGTGCAGATGGTGGAGCTGCTCAACAAGCAGCTTGCTGACCACTTTGACCTGTTCAGCATGACCAAGCAGGCGCACTGGAACGTGAAAGGCCCGCAGTTCTACCAGCTTCACGAGCTGTATGATGAAATCGCGGCGCGGCTGCTGGCACATGTCGATATGATCGCCGAGCGCGCCACCGCGTTGGGCGGCATCGCCAAGGGCACAGTGCGCATGTCGGCGCAGTCCAGCCGGCTGCCGGAGATCGGCGCGGACCCGTTGGGCAGCATGGAAAGCGTGAATATGCTGGTGGAGCGCTTCGCGCTGCAGGCTGAATCGACGCGCGAAGCCGCCGATATGGCTGAGCAGGCAGAGGATATGGACACCAACGACCTGTTCATTGAGGTTTCTCGCGACCTGGACAAGGACCTGTGGTTCCTGGAAGCGCATTTGCAGGAAAATAAGTAATAAGGTTGCAGCGAGGGCCGCCTGGCGCGCAGCCAGACGGCTTTTTTTTGCCCCGTCTATTAGGGAGTTTCCGCATCACAACCCAGGGAAAACCCGGATAGACCCCTGGTTATTGGATAATTACAATACATACGTAGCCCCGGCATTTTTGTGCAATCGATGAGTGACTCCGGGGCGCGAGGACATTATGATTCGAGTTTGCGTGGTAGACGACCACCCGCTTGTGCGTCTCTCCATCGCGCGGCTGCTCTCCAAGCAGCAGGATATCGCAGTGGTGGGGGAAGCCGCCGACGGGCAGGCCGCTCTTAATTTAGTGGAAGAAATTAAACCGGACATCCTGGTGCTGGACATTGAAATGCCGGTGATGAGCGGGATCGAGGTGGCGGAGAACATGTACCAGAAGGAATTGCCCACCAAGATCATTATCCTCAGCAACTACACCGACCGCGGGTTGGTGGAAGAAATGGTGGCGCTGGGAGCTCAGGGTTACGTGGTGAAAGACGACGCGCCTACGCACCTGGTGAACGCCGTGCATGATGTGTACGATCGCTGCGAAGGCACGTGGCTGAGCCCGGGCGTGCAAAACAGCCTGCGTTGACGGGATGGGTAGGGGAAGTCCGTACCGGCATGAGGGCGAAATCCCCATAGAAAGCCATGGTATGATCGCGTATAAAGAGACTGTTGGAGCAAGCGAGCACAACAGTCTTTTATTGCGAAGCGCGCTCTAGGACGCAATTCAAACCTTGTTGTAACCGTAAGAAAGAAGGAGAATCAAGATGGGTATTTTAAGCTGGATCCTGGTTGGGCTGGTGGCTGGTTGGCTGGCCGACATGGTAATGAAGGGCCGCGGCCGCGGCGTGCTGTTCAGCATGATCCTCGGTATCGTTGGCGCCCTGCTGGGCGGTTTCCTGGCCGGCGCGCTGTTTGGCGTGGCCGATCCGCTGAGCGGCTTCAACATCAGCACGCTGCTGATCGCCTTCCTGGGCGCGATTGTGCTGATCCTGATTGTGCGCGCGCTGCCTGGGCGGTCGCCGCTCTAGATCACAGGCTTTATTGGTATGCGTTATCCCCGGAGGGCAGTATGGCCCTCCGGGGCTTTTTTTAAGCGGTGTAGAATCAAGCATGCGCCGCGGCTGCGTGGCGCGGGTAGTATGCATGAGTTTGGGGAGGGATGGTATGGCAACCTGGGCGGAGTTTGCGGAACAGGCGCCGGACCTGGCGCGGTTTGGGCTGGAGCGGTTGGGGAAGAATCGGGTGGCGTACCTGGCCACGGTGCGCGCCGATGGCGGGCCGCGGGTGCACCCGGTGGTGCCGTTTGTGGGCGCGGGGAAACTGCTGCTGTTTATGGAGCCTGCTTCGCCCAAAGGCAAGGACCTGCAGCGCGACGGGCGCTACGCGCTGCACTGTACGGTGGAAGACGCCGGCGGTGGAGCGGGAGAGTTCAGTTTACGCGGCCGGGCGACGCTGAACATCGACTCGGCGCTGCGCGCGGAAGCCGAACGCGCCTGCCCGTATACGCCGCAGGCGGAGTACATTCTGTATGTGCTGGAGGTAGACGCGGCGCTCGCAAATGTTTATGATGGCGGCACGCCAAAGGCTACGCGCTGGAAGGATGAACAGGCGGGCAGTTAGAATGAGCCGGTCTACACCGGGCCGCTGGGCCGGTAGCGGGCCAGACGGGGTTCGTATGCGCTGAGTATAGGCGCGCGTGTGCATGGGGTAAGGGGCGGGATCCGAACCCGCGTTTTGGCCTGATTCTCTCCCCTGTGGGGATGAGAGGGACACCCCCCTCCAACTCCCCCCAAAAGGGAAAACGCTTTTGGAGGGAGAGTTAAACATTTAGTGCCCGAGCAGGGTTAGAATCCTCGTTTTGGCCTGACCCTCTCCCCTGTGGATATGAGAGGGACAAATCAAAAACCGCCGTGAGGCGGTTCTTAGTGCCCCCAGAGGAATTCGAATCCTCGTTTTGGCCTGATTCTCTCTCCTGTGGAGATGAGAGGGACAAATCAAAAACCGCCAGGAATGGCGGTTTGAGTGCCCCCAGAGGAATTCGAATCCTCGTTTTGGCCTTGAGAGGGCCACGTCCTGGGCCGCTAGAACCCTGACCGTGGCCTTACTGTCTTGACGGGGGACCACACACTTCGTTTCTTGAAATATTTGTCACAGAATTGTGACTACGTTAGAACAATTGTATCACAAACTCTTTTAAGATTTCTAGCCCTTTTTTCCTACGAATTTATTCATTTTGACAATTGCTTTTTGGAGAGACAAGCAATACACTTTAAGGAACATTTCCGAAAATTTTATTGAATTCAAACACACACATCCTTTAATTGCTGGTTGGATTATAAGCGTTGTACTATAGATGTTAATTAACCCAAGTTGCTACCTTGAGATGAACAGCTAAAAAGATCCATGCGAACTCTGGTAAAGTTTACGGTGACC
>JBDHWQ010000012.1:0-103319 GCA_039810245.1 Longilinea sp.
CGTCTTCTACAGTTTTCCGTCCTTGACTGGTTTTCCTTACCTTGTCTTTCTCTCTCACTCTTCAGTTGTTAAGGTGCATCGCCACCGATCGACTTCGTATCCCTCAGGCTCCCGCAAATTCGCAGAAGAAAACGCCGATGCTCTAAATCTTTCACCGGCGTCGAATTCACAAATTCGGATTGCCTTCCCGGTACGGGTATTGGTTTGTGACCGCTCGGCTCTTGCGAGCCGGATCGTCGCTGTTATTTCAGGCGAGGTCACTATTCTACATGCTCCCTTGCAGATTGTCAAGGGTGTTTCCGAATTTGTCTGACATCTTTTTCGATGTCGACTGTCGGGCATGTACCGTCCTGGCGGATATTCTGTTTCGTTTTCTGAACGATTTGCCCTCGCGGGCTTGGATCGGAGATGATCAAGAAAGCGCTGTGCTTTCTTCTGTTCGGTCGCGCTGAGGTGTTTTTCAGGCAACAGGGCGCAATTATACGCGTCCACGGGGGGATGTCAAGGGTATTACGAAAACTGGTCGAATCTTTAAGTTGAATTCCGGTCTTTTGATGTACAATATAGAAAATTATTTCTAAACGATTGAGAACATTCTCGAAAGGCGCGATATGCACCGACCAAAAATGATTACACTCGCGGCCCTGTTGTGGATCGGCATGATCATTGCACTGCTGTTTTCAGATATTAATTCGCAGCCCGTCGTGGCGCAAAGCCCGGCCGGCGCGCAGACCGCCGCAGCCCTGCGCGCGCCAACCAGCCAGCCATCCACCGAACACACCGGGCCTGCCGCGCTCGCCGAGGTGCCCCAGGTTGATGCGCAGCCGGTCGATGTACCCGCCGCCACAGGCGAGACGAACGCTGACCCGGAAGCAGTGATGGCTCCCTATAACGAGTACACTGTCTCGCAGGGGCCGCATGGATTTTCTTACGGCCATGCCGCCATTGACCTGACAGCCGGAAATGGCGCAACGATTCTCTCTCCCATCAATGGCACGGTTACGGATAACTTCGTCGATTATCTTGGCAACACCACCCTGGTAATTGATAACGCCATCTATACGGTAACGCTGATGCACGGCAACTACAGCGTGCAGCCTGGCCAGGTGCTTTCCATCGGCCAGCCGGTGGGTACGGAAAGCAACAACGGCAACACCGTCGACTTGTTGGGGCGCTCCTGCAGCGGCCGCGACTGCGGTTATCACACCCACTGGAATATGTATGACAAGACCCTGGGCAGCAACGTCAACCCGCTGGCGCTGATTCCATAAGCCAGCCTCACAGTACGGCCTATGCAATGAAGAGCCAGGTATCCTGGGCCAGTCGAAGGGTACGGGTCAGCCGCGGCGGATCGTAGGTAAAAACTTGACCAGGTACACCCAGGTGCGTTTTTCGAAGCGGATCTCGGCCACCAGTACTTCTCCGCGCGTCCCGTAAACCGTGAGACGGTACTCTGGGCCTTTGAGCAGCGGCAGGGTGATGAGCTGGTTGAGCTTGCGGCTTTCCAGCAGCAAATACTGGTCCACATTTTCGTAACGCTGCTCCAGCTTTATGGCGCTCATCTGCACATTCTGGCTCTTGGCCCAGCGGTTGACCGCCTCACAAAGCTCAGGCGTCTGCTGGATGCGCTGCTCGCTGGCCACCGGCTGGCTGTGGCGCTCCAGTCGGGCGGGCATGCGCCGCGCGGCTGTCTGCGCCTGGCCAGGCTGGTACAGCGCTGGTTCGCTGGCCGGCCCCAGCCCACCCCAGTTGACCGCGCGCACCACAAAGCGCCGCGGCTGGATGGCGCTGGTTTTGCGCGTGGTAAAAGAGTGCTGCGCGCCATCCGTCTTGCCAATCAGGCGGTGCTCTTCACGCCCGACTTCAAAGACCCAGTATTCCTCAACCACATCCGCGCCAGTTGGCAGCCAGTGCAACCGCAGCATCGTATCTTCTTCGGCGGCTTCCGCGCGCAGGTCGGTTGGCGCGGTTCTCACGCCGCGCGGTACATCCAGGCCCACGGCCGGCCAATCGCGCCAATCAACGCTGAAGGCCGCCCCCACCGGGCGAACATGCAGCAGGTGCAGCCCCGGGGACAGGTTTTCGAACCTGAGATGCGTGTCAGATATGCGCTGGTTACTCCCCTTGGCGGCGCCATCCGCCGGCTGGTCCCAGACTTCATATTCATTGGCCCCGTGCACCGCCGGCCAGTGGAGTACGTACTGGCCCGGGTATTTGCCACGCTCGGTATGCAGACCACCCGCGCCAGACTCCGCCGCGCCTGATTGTTCGCCGCGCGCGCCTGGCAGCAGCGCGCGCGCGCGCTGCCACAACGTGCCGAGCGAAGGCAGCTTGCCCAATGATGGACGCGCGTTGAGCCAGGCCGGCAGCTTACCCGGGCGCGGCTGGTCGTCCGGCGCTGACTGGGGCACAGCTTCATCCGTCTCACCGGGTGCTATATCGAGCGATCCGGGCGTTTCGGGTTCCGGCGCTAAGACTTGCTCATCCACCGGTAAAGAAGAAACAGCCTCGACGTGCTCCACCGCTATGTTCACCGGCTCGGCAGATTCATCCGGCGCGGATATCTGCGGCGGGATAGCTTCTTCCGCAAGCGGCACCGGGGGCGCAGGCGAGACGGGCTCTGTTTGCTCGGCGAGTGCCGGCGCCGGTTCTGGATGCGGTTCGGCGTCCGGGGGCGTTTTGAATGGCAGATCATCCGCCACAGGCATTTCTTCGACCGGCCAGGGCTCAACTTCCACAATCTGTGGGAGGGCGCGGTCGTCTTCTTCCAGCATATCAACATCCCCGGTCTCTTCTTCGCCGGCGTACGTGTTATCCAGCCGGTTAGAAGTCGGCTCCCAGGGTAACCAATCCGAGTAGGCGCGGCCAGCGGGGCTCACCAGGCAAACACGATATGAGCAGGCCACTTGCAGTGGTGGTCGCCAGGTATAAAAATCACCGGCACTGACCACGCGCTCCTTGCTGCCCTGGCGCATTTCAAGGATCGAATACACCGCTTCGGGACGCATTTCCCATTCCAGGTCGTCTTCCACGCGCTCAATACGCACCGGCGATTGGGGCTGCGCGCCGAATACACTCTTGCGCGCCCGGCCGGTTAGCGGCGGATCACAGTATTGGATATCCAGCAGCGATATATCGTCGTTGAGTACGGAATGGAAACTTTCCAGCAGCGCGGCTTGCAGGTCACCCGGCGCGTATGCCGCCACCTTTTCTTCCAGCCCGGAAAGCCCGTCGGTAAACACGATCAGGCGCTGGAGCGGTGGTCTCGGACCCAGTCCTTCAACAAACACCTGGCCGCGCAGACCGCGCAAAGTCGACCAGCGATCGTAAGCATGGCGTGTGGGCGTGAACGAAACGGTGCGCTCTTTGCGGTCAAAAAGCTGGGCCGCCACCAGGCCTACCCCGGCAAGAAAACCGCGCAGACCGTCAGGCCGGCCAGCAACCCAGCCGCACAGGAAGATGGCTTCACCGGCCTTAATCGTTGAGCGGGTTGCCCGCTGTGCGTCAGGCATCCATGCCGCGAGGGCAGCAGCAAGCTGCTGGCGCACACCGTCCAGATCATCGGCCTGTTCGGGCGTCAGGGCAGCCAGCCATTCCACCAGCCGGCGGCCCATAAAGCGCGCCGTCGCGCCGCTGGCATGCGAAGTTTCAATACCATCGCACACGGCGAACACCAGCCGCTCGGGGTCGGCCTTCCACTCCAGATAATCGTTGGAAGGACGGTTGCCGGTCACCCGCTCGTAGGAACGCGTATACGCGTGGCGCACGCGAAACACGCCATAGTCCACCTGCGTGACCGGCGTATCTTCTGCCTGCTTTGCTTCAAACCCGACCGCTGCCATGCGCG
The DNA here is from genome assembly GCA_039810245.1 of Longilinea sp. Lineage (GTDB taxonomy): Bacteria > Chloroflexota > Anaerolineae > Anaerolineales > Anaerolineaceae > CALDSL01. The sequence continues at coordinate 3,848 of JBDHWQ010000012.1, forward strand.
CAGAACCTCTGTTTCATCTCAACCGGAATTGCTCTTGCTGGTAGTATACCGGAAATGCAGCCAGTTTTGTTAAAGGAACGCGCCGGGCTTTTCTCTGGTAAAAAATTGCCCGGCGCATCACCTATGCGAAGATCATTGCCTTTAATACATTTTTAACGGCAGGTGCTTGATGCCATACACCAGCGTGCTGGGCATGCGCTCCAGCGTTGCACCCTGCACCAACTCGACCCTGGGAAGGCATTCGAGCAGTGCCGTGAAGGCAATGCGCGCTTCCAGCCGCGCCAGCGGAGCGCCCAGGCAGAAGTGGATGCCCTGCCCAAAAGCCAGGTGACGGTTGGGCGCGCGATCGAGCACGAAACGGTCTGCGTCAGGAAACTGCCCTTCGTCGCGGTTGGCCGAGCCAATCCAGGCTACCAGCCGCGCGCCTTCGGGAAATTCCACCCCACCGACCACCGCACCGGCTTTTGCCACGCGGAACATCGATTGCACCGGTGAACGGAAACGCAGCACTTCTTCAATTGCGCCCGGTAGCAGAGCCGGTTCCTCGCGCAGGCGCTGCCATGCTTCGGGGTGCTGGGCAAAGGTCATCATCCCGTTTCCGATCAGGTTGGTGGTAGTCTCATTGCCCGCCACCAGCAGCAGCAGGCAGAACCCCAGCAGCTCAATTGTCTCCAGCTTGCGGCCGTCCACCTCTGCATGTACCAGCCCGCTGATCAGATCATCCGCCGGATTGGCCTTGCGCTGCTCGATCATCTGGAAAAAATAGGTGGCCATTTCCATGATCGCCGTACCGTTGGTCGCGAAGGCATCGTAATTGAACTCACCGGCCACGTTAGCCAGCGCCACCACCCGGTCAGACCAGTCTTTGAACCGGGTGCGGTCCTCGGCAGGGATGCCCATCATCTCGGCAATCACAATCACCGGCAGCGGCACGGCCAGGTCGCTGATCACATCTATGGTTTCTTTCCCATCCAACGCATCCAACTGCTGGCGCACGATTTGCTCGATGCGCGGCGCCATGGCTTCCACGGCGCGCGGGGTAAAGGCCTGAGTCACCAGCGAGCGCAGCTCGCGGTGGCGTGGCGGGTCGCTGGTGATCATCGAAGCAGCGAACGGCTGGTTCGGGTCGTTCGGGTCGCCGGCGAACTGCGAAGAAAACAGGTCTGGCGTGGACAGCACGCGCTGCACGTCATCAAAACGGAACACGTTCCAATGCTGCGTGCGCCTGTCAAAATACACGTGCTGTTCGGCGCGCATACGCGCATACACCGGGAAGGGATTGATCTCCCGGTCGAGGTTATTCAACGGATCCATTGGTCATCTCCCCATCTTGTGGATTGCTCGCCATTGCAAGCCCGGTTCAGATAGTTATTCGAGGCTTTGGCGGGTAATATCTGGTTTTATCCCGGTGCATGCACCGGCGCAATTTCTATACTTTGTGAATCTTAGCACATTCCACCATTTCCGGCTAATCCGCGCTCTGCGACTGGCGCTCCTGCATGATGGCAAACAGCCGCAGGGCTTTCAGGTCTTCGTAATCCACAGAACCGTCCAGCGCGTCGAATACGGGTTTGAGATAGGTGGTGCCGAGTTGCGCAAAGGCTTCGAGGGCACGGCGGCGCAGCTCCGGCGCGGCGTTTACTCCCTGCAGCAGGTCTTCGCGCGGCGTGAGGGGCATGCCCTCCAGCAGACAGCGCGCCAGATGGTTAAGAATTGTGCCGGGCTGCACGCTGAACCGCTCGACCAGCGCTGCCATCCCCATGCCCTTCTGGTAGGCCTGCCCGGTAGCCAGGTGCACCGGGCTGATGCCTGCGCTGGCCACGGATGCGGGCGCGCTGGGCCGTGTGGCCATCCCCTGGAACGGCGGCGGCTGGATTTTGTGCTCGGCGCAGTACATGGCGATCAGGTCGGCAAATTCCTGGCCGTACTGCTCCAGCTTGCGCGCGCCCACGCCGTAGATACGCTCCATGCGCTCCAGGCTCACCGGGTACCGCTCGGCCATATCCGCCAGGGTTTTGTCGGAAAAAATGACGTAAGGCGGCACGTGCGCCGCGTCGGCAAGCTGTTTGCGGCGCTGGCGCAGCAGGTCGAACAACTCGTGGTCGTACTCCTCGTCCGTCCGGCGCGTTTTCTGTTCCGGAGCTTCGGGCAGCGAGCCCATTAACGGGGCGCGGGTTTTGAAGAACTGGTAAGCTTCAGGCGTCAGGCGTAGTGCCTGGGCATCATCGCGCGCCAGGTAGCCTTTCTGCAAGAGCTGTTGGGCAAGGTGCAGCCACTGCTCGCGGGTCATGTCCTTGCCAATGCCAAAGGTGGACAGGCGCTCATGGCTGTGCGCGCGCACCTTGTCGGTCTGCAGGCCCAGCAGCACGTCGGTGATGTGCGCCGCGCCGAACTGCTCGCCGGCACGCGCCACGCACGAGAGAAACTTGAGCGCCGGGGTGGTGATATCCACCTGGGATTCATCCACCGGGCGACAGTGGTCGCACATGCCGCAATTGGCGGCGCGGTAGTTCTGGCCGAAATAACGCAGCAGCGGCGCGCGACGGCAGCCCTGGCTGTCGGCATAACTCACCAGCGCGTCGAGGTGCTGCCGCGCCACACGCTGCTCGGCCGGGTCCTTCTGATGAATAAAGTATTCCTGCTTGCGTTTGTCACCATAGCTGTAAAGCAGCAGGCAGTGGGCTGGCAGGCCGTCGCGCCCGGCGCGACCTATCTCCTGGTAATAGCTCTCGATGCTCTTGGGCAGATCGTGGTGCACCACGAAACGCACGTTGGACTTGTTGATGCCCATGCCAAACGCGATGGTGGCCACGATGATCTGGATATCGTCGCGCAGGAACAGGTCCTGGTTGGTTTCTCGCTCTTCAGCAGTCAGACCGGCGTGATATGGCCGCGCAGCGTAGCCTTTCTCTACCAGCCACGCGGAAAGATCGTCTACCTGCTTGCGTGAGAAGCAGTAAATAATTCCCGCCTGGCCAGGGAATCGCCGCAAAAAGCGCAGCAGTTGGCGGCTGGGGCTGGTCTTAGGCGCAACTTCCAGGTACAGGTTGGGGCGGTCGAAGCTGGCGATGAATTCGTTGGAGCTGCTAAAGCCCAGGCTGGACTTGATGTCCTGGCGCACGCGCGTGGTGGCGGTGGCGGTGAGCGCCACGCACACCGCTTCAGGGAAGCGCTTGCGCACATCGATCAACTGGCGGTACTCGGGGCGGAAGTCGTGACCCCACTCCGATATGCAGTGCGCTTCGTCAATCGTCAGGCAGTCGACCTGCATGCCGGCCAGGATGGCCGAGACGCGCGCGGTGAGCAGTGACTCGGGCGCGATGTACAGCAGTCGCGCCTGCCCATTGAGCAGCCGCTCGACGTTCTGGTTGTATTCTTCATAGGTAAGCGAACTGTTGAGCAGCGCGGCGGGCACGCCAAGCTGGTTGAGCTGCTGTACCTGGTCTTTCATCAACGAAATCAACGGCGATACCACGATGGTCAACCCGGGGAAGATCAACGACGGCACTTGGTAGCACAGCGACTTGCCTCCCCCGGTGGGCATGATCACCAAAGAGTCTTTACGCGCCAGCAAATTGCCAATCACCGCCTCTTGCAGTGGCTTGAACTGGGAATAGCCAAAGACGGCCTGCAGTATTTCGGTTGGGGTGCGTTGTCGGGTGTCCATCGGCGCTTTCCTTGTGCCGCCCAATCTTACCCGAGATTTCCGTTTTCGACGCGGGAAAAGGACACCCTGTTATTTTTTGAGCAGCCGCATGCCGTTGAAGATCACAACCAGCACCGAAACCTGGTGCACCAGCATACCGCCCGCCATGTGCACCTGGTCCAGCAGCACGCCGGCCAGCAGGATCGACACAGTCACCAGCGCAATCGCCAGATTCTGGCGGATGTTGCGCAGCGTGGCGCGCGACAGGCGCACAGCTTCCGCCACCTTGTCGAGATCGTCAGCCATCAGGGCGATATCGGCTGTCTCGATGGCAATGCCCGACCCGGCCGCACCCATGGCGATGCCCACATCGGCGGCAGCCAGCGCCGGCGCGTCGTTGATGCCATCACCCACCATCGCCACCACGTAGCCGTCTTGCTGCAAACCACGAATAGCTTGCAGCTTGTCTTCCGGCAGCAGCCCGGCGCGCACATCTTCAATGCCGGCCTGGCGTGCAATGGCGCGCGCGGTGCGCTCATCATCCCCAGTGAGCATCAGCACCTTCTCGACCCCCGCGGCGCGAAGCCGCTCGATGGCCGCTACCACCCCATCGCGCATCGCGTCGCTGATGCCCAGGATTCCGAGTGCCGCGCCATCCAGCGCAACCATCACGGCCGTCATGCCATCCGCGCGCAGATCCCCCAGGTGCGTCTCGGCATCGGCCGGCAGGCTTACCCCGGCCGCGCGCAGCCATTCGGGCTTGCCCACCTGGATCGTGCGTCCCTGGTAGGTGGCCTGGATACCCTGCCCGGTGAAGGTCCGGAAGTCCTCCGGCATGGGCAGAGGCCCCAGCTTTTCAGCGGCGCGTGTCACCGCGCGTGCCAGCGGGTGCTCCGAACCGGCTTCGGCAAGCGCGGCCCAATACAATACCTGCTGTTCCGGCCGGTTCCAGGTCAGGTCTGCGCCAGGCGCGGCCGCCAGGCTGCGTTCAGGTTGGAGAGCGATCACACGGGAAAGTTGGGGCTTGCCATAGGTGACCGTGCCGGTTTTGTCCAGCGCCACAGCGCGGATGCGACCGGCGTTTTCCAGGTATTCGCCACCTTTAATGAGGATGCCGCGCCGGGCGGCCTGGCCAATGCCGGCAATGACCGAAACCGGGGTGGAGATAACCAGCGCGCCCGGGCAGGCGATCACCAGCAGAGTCAGGGCCAGTTCCAGGTTGCGCGAAATGCCGTACACTACCACGCTCATCACCATAATCGCCGGGGTGTACCAGGTAGCGAACTTCTCGACAAAACGCTGGGTGGGCGCTTTTTCTTCCTGGGCTTCTTCCACGCGCGCGATGATACGTGCCAGAGTGGTATCGGCGCCAACGCCGGTGGCGCGTACCTGCAGCATGCCATCCATGTTCACCGTGCCGGCATACACCCTGTCGCCCTGCGCTTTTTCTTCCGGCATTGGCTCACCGGTGATCATGCTTTCATCCACCGCCGAATAACCGGCCAGCACTTCACCATCCACGGCCACTTTCGCGCCGGGCTTCAGCAGCACAGTCTCACCGGGCTGAACCTCTTCCGGCGCAACTTCCACCTGGCGGCCGTCGCGCAATACCAGCGCGGTCACCGGGGCCAGGTCAAGCAGGCTGCTCAGCACCTTGCGCGTCTGCGCCAGGGTGCGCGCTTCGAGGTTGGCTCCCAGCACAAACAGGAAGGTCACCGCTGCGGCCTCCCAAACTTCACCAATCCACAACGCGCCCACGGTAGCGACGGTGACCAGCAGCTCAATGCTGATATGGCGGCTGCGCAGGCTGACCAGCGCCCGCGCGGCAATATCCGCTCCGGCAATCAACGCAGCCGCTGTCATCAGAGCATCATGCAGCGCAGGGAGATGAAACAGGTGACGGGCCGCCAGGCCCAGCGCGATCAGCAGCCCACTGGTTATCGTTTCTATTTGCGCGCGCTGCCGGGGGCTGCGGAATGCGGTCTGGATTTTCGTCATCATTTCAGGCTCCTTATCGTCTGGCTTTAGAACGCGGATACTTTGGCTTCGTACCCCACCGATTGGATGGTTTTCACCAACAGCTCGGGGGCAGCCTGGGCCGGATCGTGCTGCACTTCAATACGCCCGGTATTAAAGAAGACTTTGGCTTCCGAAACGCCCGGAACAGCCTTGAGCACTTTTTCGATTTTTGCCACGCAAGACGGGCAGGATAATTCCTGGCTGCGTAATACCGTTTTCTTCATCTTGTCCTCCAAAAAACATCTGGTTGAATTCGTTGATGCAAGCATATGCGATAGCAGGCATGCCTTCCATGATCTGGATCAGATAACTGCAGGCGAAATCCGGATCCAACCGCGGGAATCGAAACTCGCCGGCTGGCACGAGCCAGCCGGGGGGCAATATTCCGCAAAATATGCAATGAAGGAAGTTACTCCCAATCAGGACTGGGTGGTACGCTGCTCCAGTGCATCTACATCGGTGATGGCGATCCACTGGCGGCCGCTATCTACCACACCACTGGACTGCAACTGGCTCAATACGCGCGATGCCGTTTCCGGGGTGGTGCCGGCCATCTCCGCCAGATCATCGCGGGAAAGCGGCACATCGATCAGCAGGCCATTCTCCTGCCGGCGGCCCAGTTTCTTTCCCAACGCCAACAGGGTAAAGGCAATGCGCTGTTCCACCGGCAGCGCGACGACCTGCAGCAGGCGCTGGTTCGCCAGGTTAATCCGCTCGGCCATGATGGCAATCGCCTTGAGCGCCAGCGTAGGGTGCGCGTCGAGGATTTGCTGAAAGTCTTCCGAGCGGATGCTGAGCAGGCAGGCTGACGTTTGCAACTGTGCGGTATCGGCATAACTGGCCGCGCCCAGGGTGGTCAGGCTGCCAAAAAATTCCCCACTGGTTAACAGGTCCAGCAGCACATCTCGCCCTCCGGGCGCGTGCTGCAGGATTTTCACCTTTCCATCCGCCACCACGTACAGCCGTTCGGCCGGATCACCGGCGCGATACACAAAGTTGCCGGCTTCATAACCGATCTCGATAAAGCGCTGGTTGATCTGCTGCAATGCTTGCGCCGGCAGCCCGCTGAAAAACGGCAGGCGGCTGAGGATCTTCAGCCGCAGGTCGATCGAGCAGTGCTGCGGCTCGGTGGTGACGGTATTGACCGGGGATTTGCGACGCGATTTCATCCGATTAAACCTCAAAACAAAACTTGCAGGTGCTTTTTCTGATTATGCCACACTTCACCCCCTCACCGCCAACGTGACAGGCCTTGTGCAGATCTTCGATGACGCGTGCCGGCGGTGATCCGTTATGATAAGATTAGCCCTGTGAAGACCAGGCCATCACAACTTTCCGGGCTGAACAGCCTGCCGCGCGAGCGCGAAGCCAGCGAAGAACCGCAGCTCCAACCCGCCTCGCTGCCGGCATTTGCACGCCGCAATGCCTGGCTGCTGCTGTCGCTGCCATTCCTGCTGTTCCTGACAGTGCCCATTCTGGCGCTGTTCTTCCGTCTGACCCCCGCTGAGTTCCTGCGCAGCCTGGACCTGGCGCAGGTGCGCATGGCCGTGCGTCTCAGCTTGCTGACCTCAACCGTCACCGTGGGGCTTTCGCTGCTGTTTGGCACACCGGTGGCCTACCTGATCCACCGCCGGCGCTCGGGTTTCGCCCGCCTGTTGGACACGCTGGTGGATCTCCCCACCGTGCTGCCGCCGGCGGTCGCCGGCGTAGCGCTGCTGCTGGCGTTCGGGCGGCGTGGGCTGCTGGGCGGCTGGCTGGATGGCCTGGGGCTGCAAATCCCCTTCACCACCCTGGCGGTGATCCTGGCACAGACGTTCATCGCCGCGCCGCTGTATATCAAGTCGGCGGCACTGGGGTTTGGCAACGTACCATGCGAGCTGAAGAAAGCTGCCGCGCTGGATGGCGCGAACCGCTGGCAGACCTTCCGCCATATTATGATCCCGATGTCCTGGATGTCGATCCTCAGCGGTTGCGTGATGACCTGGGCGCGCGCCATGGGCGAGTTTGGGGCAACGATCATCTTCGCCGGCAACTTCCCCGGCCGCACACAGACCATGCCGCTGGCGATCTACCTCGGCTTTGAGCTTAACCTCAACGTGGCCGTCACCCTGGCGGTGGTACTGATCGTCTTCTCATTCCTGACGCTGGTGCTGGTTAAAAACATCTTGCACCAGCGTTTCGCAGAAACGGTCGAAGAAACCATCGACTGAGCGGCGGTTTTGGTATACTGGGGTGCATGTGGATCAAGTGCATCGCCTGCGAAGCACTGGCGCGCCCGGCCTATTACGCCGCGGCGCTCTCCGCGCACACAGTGGATGTGGAGTTGTTTCGCCGCGGGCTGCACAACCAGCCCAACGGGCTGCGGCGCAGCCTGCAAAACGCCATCGATGCCTGCGAAAGCCGCCCATACCAGGCCATCACCCTGGCCTATGGCCTGTGCGGCCAGGCCACGGCCGGTCTGCGCGCGCGCAGCATTCCGCTGGTGATCCCGCGCGCGCACGATTGTATCACCCTGTTCCTGGGCAGCCGCGCGCGCTACCAGCAGCAGTTCGACGCCTGCCCCGGCACCTACTGGTACGCGCAGGATTATATCGCGCGCGACGACGGTTCCGGCTCGGCCCTGGCGATGGGCTCGGAAATCCATACCGATGTGGAAAGCCAATACCAGCAGTACGTAGATAAATTTGGGAAAGACAACGCCGATTACCTGATGCAGGCGATGGGCGCGTGGCAGCAGCATTACCAGCGCGCTGCCTTCATCGATTTGGGTCTGGGCGGTGAAGAGACGGTGGCCGAGCAGGCGCGCGCCGAAGCCGAGCGCCGCGGCTGGCGATTCGAGCGCCTGGCCGGTGATCTGACGCTGGTGCGCCGCCTGCTGGATGGCGATTGGGACGGCGATTTTCTGATGGTGCCGCCCGGACAGGTGGTGCGGATGAGCGCGGATGATGGCATCCTTCGCGCCGGAAACGAGGATGCATGAGGCGCAGTTTTGGCCTGCTGCTCGACCTGCTGCTGGTATTGCTGATCCTGACCGGGATATTTTTCCGCTTTTCGTGGAATAACTGGAGCGCCGGCGCCGACCTGCACCCCGATGAGTACGGGCTGACCGGTACGATCACTGCGTTGAAGCTGCCCGAAAGCTGGTCGGAATACTTCAACACCCGGCTGTCGCCCATCAGCCCATACCAGAAATACGACGTGTACGGAAACCCGACCGTTCCCGGACCGGACAACCGCATGCGCTGGGGCCAGTGGCCGATCATCCTCATCCGCGCGGCGGCCGAGCTGACCGGCAATACCGGCTACAGCGAGCTGCGGCTGATGGGCCGCCAGCTCTCGGCCCTTGCGGACGTGCTCAGCCTGATCGTGATCTTCCTTACCGGCCGCTATCTGTACGGCGAGCGCGCCGGGCTGCTGGCCGCGGCTTTCAGCGCGCTGGCAGTGATGCAGATCCAACAGTCGCACTTTATGACCGCCGACAACTTCGGCGCGCTGTTCTGCACCCTGGCGCTATACTGCGCCGCGCGTACCGTGCGCCTGCCGGATATGGACCCACCCAGAAGTGTGTGGCCATGGTACGGGCTGTTCGGTGTCTTTCTGGGCATGGCAGTAGCTACCAAGGTCAATCTGGTGGTGCTGGCCGGCGTGATCGTGCTGGCCGCGCTGCTGGAGATTTATGACATCACCGGCGGGATGCGCTGGCGCGCGCTAACGCCCTGGCTGCGCGCTTTCCTGTTGTTGGCCTTCGCCGCCAGTATATCGCTGATCACCTTCCGCCTATGCCAGCCAATGACATTCCGCGCGGAAAACGCAGATACCACCTTCACTACGCTGCATTTTAACCGGGACTGGCTGGACAGTATGCAGGTGGCGCGCGATGAATCGCGCGGCATCAACGCCGGCCCACCCGGCGAGCAGTGGACGGACCGTATCCCGATCATTTTCCCCTGGGTCAACATGGTATTGTGGGGCATGGGGCTGCCGCTGGGGCTGGCAGTGTGGGCCGGGCTGGGCTGGGCAACCTACGAGATCGCTCGCGCCCGGCCGGGCTGGCAGGGGCACGTGCTGCCCGCCGCCTGGGCAGCCGCATACTTCCTGTTTATGGGCACACGGCACGTGATGTCTATGCGCTACTTTTTGCCGATCTACCCAACCCTGTGCCTGCTGGCCGCCGCTATGCTTCTCACCTGGTACGACCGGCGCGCGCTGGCACGCCGCGGAACGCTGCTGCCTGCCCTGCTGGCTGGAGTAGTGCTGCTGGGCAGCTTCGCCTGGGTGGTAGGCTTCGCGCAAGCAGTATACATGCAGCCCAACACGCGTATCCGCGCCACGCGCTGGATCTTCCAGAATGTGACCGCGCCGCTGCACCTCGAGCTGTGCGATCTTGGAGAAACCACCTACCAGCCGCTGGACGCGCCCGATATGCTGGCGCTGTACCCAGGGGAGAGCTACCACGTGCAGTTTACCGCGCACTCCAGCAGCGTGCTGTCTGGGTTGCGCGTGGCGCACCTGCGCAGCCAGCCGGGTGAAGCGCCGGCGCAGTTTATCCATGTGCGCATTAGCAACGACGAAGCTGGGCAGCATGTGCTGGCGCAGACCAATGTGCCCGTACCCGCTATTGGCAGTGACCCGCGCGGAGCGCCTTCGCGCGCCGATTTTCCACCCGTGGCGCTGCTGGCCGGGCAGACGTACCATTTGTTCGCGTCTGCGGCCGATTTTCCCGCCGTGATCGAGCGCAATGTGCTGGCGAACGAGCACTGGGATGAATCGCTGCCGGTGCGGCTGGATGGCTACGACCCCTTCGGGCAGTTCTACAACGGCATTTCAATGGATGTGCGCTGGACGGATGACGAAAACAAGCGCCAGATGTACATCAACAACCTGGCGCGGGCCGATTATCTGATCCTGCCCAGCCAGCGCGGCATCTGGAGCGTTTCGCGCCTGCCGGAGCAGTACCCAATGACGATGGAGTATTACCGCGCACTGCTGGATGGCAGCCTGGGCTTCGACCTGGTGGCGCAGTTCCAGGCCCCGGTGCAGTACGGCCCGCTGTACATCTCCGACCTGGCCGGGACGATTTCGTGGGGACAGCCGCCTGCCATCCCGCGTATCAACAACAATCTGCTGGCCGCGGAAGAGGCATTCACCATCTACGATCACGCCCCGGTGTGGATTTTCCACAAGCGCGCCGACTTTGACCCCAACAAAGTTGCTGCCTTCTTCAATAGCCTGCCACTGCATGGGGATGCTCCGTAATCCGGAAAAAGCTTGATCACGATTTTCACGAATAAGAAAAAAATGACACGAATAAGACCCACCTTGGTTTTACTCGTGTCATGGCTTTTATTCTGGAAATTCGTGATACCGCTTTTTTTCTGCTTGACTCTCTCCGTCGTTTTCTCTACACTGTATGGAAACGTTTGCATTCCACCTGAGATCGTTCATCCGCGAGGTGCAATATGCCCGGCCCTGGCTTTTTCTTTTTTGGCGACGAAGAGCGCAAAGAGGTCGAAGATGTGCTCCGCACCGGCTACCTGTCGCGCTACGGCAGCGACGATGACCCGCGCTTTCAGCACAAAGTGTTCACCCTCGAAGCTGAATTCGCGCAGGCGATGGGCGCGCGCCATGCCGTGGCGGTCAATTCGGGCACCAGCGCGCTCATGGCCTCGCTGGTCGCGGTCGGCCTTCGTCCGGGCGACGAAGTGCTGGTGCCAGGCTACACCTTCATAGCATCCATGTCGGCGGTGATTGCGGTCGGCGGCGTACCGGTGCTGGTCGAGATCGATGATTCGCTCACCATGGACCCGGTCGACGCTGCGCGCAAAATCACACCGCGCACGAAGGTGATCTTGCCGGTGCACATGCTGGGAAATCCGTGCGATATGCGCGCCATCCAGGCCCTGGCGCGCCAGAACAACCTGGCGATTGTGGAAGACTGCTGCCAAGCGCTGGGCGGTAGCTATGACGGGCAGCGGTTGGGCACCTTCGGGCAGATGGGCGCATATTCGCTCAACAGTTACAAGATCATCAACGCCGGCGATGCTGGCATCCTGGTCACTTCGGATGAAGAGCTGTATCGGCGCGCCTTTGCCTTCCACGACCAGGGCCACCTGCCCTTGCGCAAGGGCGTGGAGATCGGCAACCGTACCATCCTGGGGATGAACATGCGCATGAATGAGCTGACCGGTGCGTTTGCGCTGGCGCAGTTGCGCAAACTGGAGCGCATCCTGGGCACGCTGCGCGAGAAAAAGGCGCGTTTCAAAGCCCTGATCCAATCCGCCGGGCTGGAAGGCGTGCAGTTCCGGCGCATCAACGACGAAGCCGGTGAGTGCGCCACGCTGCTGACCATCCGCCTGGAAAGCGCGGAGCAGGCCGACGCGGTATCGGCAGCGCTGGGCACCAAACCGGTCATCCGCTCCGGCTGGCACGTCTACAACAACATGGAGCACCTGCTGGATTGGCCGGGGCCGGATGGCAGCCGACCCTTCCACAAGGGTATGTTGCCACATACTGACGATTTACTGCGGCGCAGTATCAACCTGAGCGTAGGTGTTATCGACCCCGGGTTGGGATCGGAGTTTGGCATCCAGCCTTTCAGCACTGAAGCGGAAATCGAGCAGGCCGCGGTGGAATTTGTGCGGCGCGTAAAGCCGATCACCGGTTGATTATTTGGCGTCGCGCCGCATAAACGCTTGACGCACAGGATCGGATTTGTTACACTCAATCATGCGAACGTTTGCATAACAATGTCATAACAACAGGCTGACAACCTTCGGGATGCTAATCTCGGGAGCGAGGTGTGGTTATGTCCGTACTGGCAGATCGGGTCGCAGGCATTCGCCACCGCCTATCGTATTTCCCTGAAGCGGTCGCGCTGATCAGCTTTATGTTGCTGGCGGTTTTCTTCGCCATCAGCGCGCCGAATTTCCTCACCCCTCTCTCGATTGGCAATATCCTCACCTTTGGCAGCATCACCGCTATCGTCACCATTGGCGTTGCGGTACTGATGATCGCCGGCGAGTTCGACCTGTCTGTCGGCTCCAATTTTGCTGTCGCCAGTTACGTGATCGCCCTGTCGCTGATTGCCGGCTGGCCAGTATGGGTAGCCATCCCGCTGGCGCTGCTCTCCAGCACACTGTTGGGCGTGCTCAACGGGCTTATCGTCACGCGTACCGGCATCCCATCCTTCATCGCGACGCTGGGAACCATGCTGGCCTACCGCGGCATCGTGCGCGCCATCGGCCAGGGCAATTTCGCCACCTACAAAGGCGACGCAATCCCGGTCTTCAGCCTGTTTAACGGCGATTTCCATCTGCTCAACAACCTGTTCGGCGTTCAGGCCTTTCGCACCGCTATGATCTGGTTCCTGATCCTGTCGGTATTATTTTCCCTTATCCTCACCCGCACGCGCTTTGGCAACTGGATCTTTGCCGCCGGCGGCAACGCCTACGCCTCGCTTGCGCAGGGCGTTAACGTCAACCGCGTCAAAGTAGCCTGTTTTGCCCTTGCCGGCCTGCTGACGGGCATCGCCAGCCTGCTGCAGTTTTCCTACCGCCTCAGCGTCGACCCGCTGCGCGGCGATGGTATGGAGTTGATCGCCGTGGCCGCCGCGGTGATTGGCGGGACGCGCATGACCGGCGGCTACGGTTCGATCATTGGCGCCATCCTGGGGGCATTCCTGCTACAAATGCTCGACCAGGGCCTGGTGCTGATGCAGATACCCATCCAGGTTTTCCAGGCCTCGGTTGGCCTGATCATCATCATTTCGGTGATCAGCAACACTTACCTGGGAAAGAGCGAATAAAACCATCCGACAGAATTTCACGATGCGACCAGCGATGGAAGGAGGTGATGTGCTCAGGCTGCCATATCTGCGCCAGACGGTCCGGCCAGCCAGCCGGGTTTTGATCCGTGATTTCTTTCCGGAGGAGAATATTCACCAAATGGATCAGCCGTCCGTTTTCGCCTTACCGATCGCCAGCCGGTGACCCTGGCCGCGGCCGCGGACTTTTTCACTTCTGTCTTCACCGGCAGAACGCACAACCAAACAACAATGCTTCTTTACGGTTCCACGTTTACTGGCTCAAAACGCAAACGATGAGGAAACGATGAAAAAACTGAATTCGCTCGTTGTTTTGGTTACGATTCTGGCTGTGTTGCTGGCCGCCTGCCAGCCGGCTGCCCCGGCGCAGCCCACCCAGCCAGCCGAAGCGCCTGCACCCGCGGCCACCGAAGCGCCGGCCGCGGCTCAGCCCACCAGCGCCCCCGCAGCGGCGGCCACCGAGGCTCCTGCTGCCGCGCAGCCCACGACCGCCCCGGCGGCCCCATCCGGACAGGGCGGCACGCTCAAATTCATCCTCATCCAGCACGCCCTGTGCGCCTGGGATTCCTTCTGGTGCACCGTGGAAGATGGAATTAAGACCGCGGCCAAAGAGATGGGCGTGGAAGTGACCGTGCTCGGCCCGGATAAGTTCGACCTGGAGAAGACCGCTGCCCTGATCGACCAGGCGGTGGCCGCCAAACCGGATGGAATCGGCCTGACCGTGACCGATGCCACGCTCTTCAAAGAGCCGATCATGAAAGCCATCAACGCCGGTATCCCGGTCATCGCCTACAACAACGGCAAAGGCCCGGACGTGGATGGTATTCCCTATATGACCTTCCTGGGCCAGGACGAATATCAGGCCGGTTTGCAGTCCGGGCAGCGCATGATCGCCGCCGGCGCCAAGCGCGGCGTATGCGTCAACCACCAGGTGGGCAACACCGCGCTGGACGTGCGCTGCAAGGGCTTCACCGATGCCTTTACCCAGGCCAACCTGACCGCTGAAATGCTGGGCGTGAAGGGCGAAGATACTGCCCAGGCGCAGACCACTATCTCGGATTACTACACCGCCAACCCCGATGCGGACGCCTTCCTGACCCTGGGCCCGTCGTCGGCCAATCCGTTCTATGCTTTTATGGATGCCACCGCTCCGACCGGCATCTTCCACGGCACGTTTGATATCAGCCCGGAGATTGAAGCCAAGATTAAGGATGGCACCACCCTGTTCGCCATTGATCAGCAGCCCTTCCTGCAGGGCTACGGCACGGTGATGTACCTGACGCTGTTCAAGCGTTACGGCATCCGCCCGGCGCTGCCTGTGACCGCCACCGGCCCCGGTTTCATCGACGCCAAGCTGGTAGGCAAAGCCACCCAGCCCGACCGCCCGGTGAAGCTGGTGATGGTGCAGCATGCCATGTGCGCCTACGATCCCTACTGGTGCGTGGTGCAGAAGGGCATGGAAGAAGCCGCCGCGGGCATGAACGTCGACCTGACGATCCTCGGCCCGGATAAGTTCGATCTGGAAAAGACTGCCGCACTCATCGACCAGGCGGTAGCCTCGAAGCCGGATGGCATGGGCCTGGTGATCACCGATAACCAGATGTTCAAGGCCCCGGCGCAGAAAGCCATCGACGCGGGCATCCCCGTAGTGGCTTACGACACCGGCCTTGGCCCGGATAAAGACGGCATCGCCTACCTGACCTTCTGGGGCAGCGAAGATTACACCCAGGGCTACTACGGCGGCAAGCGCCTGATCGAAGACGGCGCCACCAAGGGCGTGTGCATCAACCACCAGGTGGGCAACAGCGGCCTGGATAATCGCTGCAAGGGCTTCCTGGCGGCTTTCGAGGAGAAGGGTGTTCCCGCTGAGATATTGGGCGTGAAGGGTGAAGACGCCGCCCAGGTGCAGACCACCATCTCCGACTACTACGCTGCTAACCCGGACGTCAACGGCTTCCTGACGCTCGGCCCGGCCGGCTCCGACCCGTTCTACTCCTTCGTCGAGGCCGAGGGCATCCAGCCCGGCACCATTTACCATGCCACCTTCGATATCAGCCCGGCGGGCGTCAAGAATATCCGCGACGGCATCACCGACTTCATCATGGATGCGCAGCCCTACCTGATCGGCTTTGGCACGGTGATGAGCCTGGTGCAGTACCTGCGCTATAACATCTCGCCCGCCATGGGCATCACCGCCACCGGCCCAGGCTTTGTGGATAAGAGCAACGTCGACATCGTTGAGAAACTGGCCGGAACCTACCGCTAACGCGTTTTGATAACCTGGACGGGCGGGCCAT
This sequence comes from Longilinea sp., assembly GCA_039810245.1. GTDB lineage: Bacteria > Chloroflexota > Anaerolineae > Anaerolineales > Anaerolineaceae > CALDSL01. The sequence continues at coordinate 19,632 of JBDHWQ010000012.1, forward strand.
CCCCGCCCGTCCAGAACCTGTTCAATACATGTCCTTTGCCGGTTTCCCCAAAATTCGGGTATGGGCCAGCGTTGAAACGAGCTGCTAGACAAGGAGCCTGCAAAACCTGATGAGTACCGCTGTTACGCAAAAATCCCGCCTGCGATCCCGGTTTGGGCTGGCCGTGCTGCGTAAGTTTTTTGCCGCTTCCACGGTCTCCGGCCCGCTGTTTGGATTGATCGTCATCTTTATCCTGTTTTCGCTGTTCGTGCCCAAGTTCTTCACCTTCCGCTCGGTGTCCGGCATCCTCAATGCCATCACCCTGACCGGGATGATCACCGTGGGCGTGACCATGCTGATGATCACCGGCGAGTTTGACCTCTCGGTAGGCTCGGTGATGGCGATTGGTGGTTACATCTACGGTACGCTGAGCATGCAGGGCCAGCCAGGGCTGGGTTTGTTCCTGGCGATCCTCATCCCGGCCGGGCTGGGAGCCATCAACGGGCTGCTGTACGTCACCACCGGCATCCCATCTTTCATCGTCACGCTGGGAACCAAATACTTCTATCGCGGCATGTTGTGGGTCATCACCGCCGGAACCATGCTGCAAACCGTTGACCGGCTGCCGATCTATTCAGTCTTCAACGGCCGCCTGAATGCCCTCAACAATCTGCTACCACAGGCCAATTTCCGCACCTCGCTGTTGTGGCTGGTGCTGATGGTGCTGATCTTCCAGTATATCCTCACCCGCACGCGCTTTGGTAACCATGCCCTGGCGGTGGGCGGCAACGCCGGCGCCGCCCTGGGACAGGGGGTGAACGTCAAGCGCGTGCGCGTGCTCACTTTTATCATCACCGGTATGATGGCCGGTTTTACCGGCGTGATGCTGTTCAGCCAGTACTACACCGTGCGCGTGGCATCGGGCGATGGCCTGGAGCTGAGCGCCATTGCCGCCGCGGTGGTGGGCGGCACGCTGATCACCGGCGGCGCGGGCAGCGTATGGGGCGCGTTGATTGGCGCAATTATTATCAGCACGCTGCGCACCGGCGTGGTACTGATGGATATACCTTTCATCCCGGCGGATAACTTTGAAGCCATCGTTGGCGTGACCATCGTCCTGGCCGCGATCTTGAACAATTACCTGCGCAAGCCTTCCTAATAAGCGCCACGCAGCACGTAGAGGAGAACAGGATGGACGAGAAACGAGTGGAGCACGGCCGTAATTCGCTGGTGTGGATGGACAGCATCACCAAAAAGTTTGGCACCATCACCGCGCTGAAAGACGTCAATTTCGGAGTAGAATCAGGCGAAGTACGCGCGCTGCTGGGCGATAATGGCGCGGGCAAAAGCACGCTGATCAAAGTGCTGATGGGCATCCACCAACCGACCAGCGGGCAAATCTACATCGAAGGGAAACCGGTGAGCATCCGCTCACCACGCCACGCGCGCGAAATGGGCATCGAAGCCGTATACCAGGATTTAGCCCTGGTCAATCTGATGAGCATCGGGCGGAATTTTTTCCTGGGCCGCGAGATGGTGCGCCAGTTTGGCCCCATCCAGTGGCTGGATATCCGCCGCATGGAAGATATCACGCGCAAGTCGCTGCATGATATTGGCATCGAAGTCCGCTCAGTGCATGAGCGCGTGGGCAGCCTGTCGGGCGGCGAGCGCCAGTCGATCGCCATTGGCCGCGGGGTATATTTTGGCGCCAAGGTGTTGATCCTGGATGAGCCAACCTCGGCTCTTTCGGTGGCTGAAACGCGCAAAGTGCTGCATTATATCGAGAACGCCCGCGAGCGCGGGCTGGCGGTGATTTTTATCACCCACAATGTGCACCACGTCTACATGGTGGCCGACAGCTACACCATCATCCGCCAGGGGCGCAGCGTGGGAACCTACTTTAAGGGCGAGCTTTCGGAAGATGATATCGCCGACCTGATTACCGGCGATCGCGAAGTCTAGTCCCTGCAAACCAAGGAAAGTGAGTCTCGAAACCGATTATGAAATACACGCAAGAGAACCTGGTCATCCGCGCCAACCCGCCGGGCGACCCGCTGCTGGTAGAAGTGATGCCCGAGCGCGCCGGCTGGAATCTGATCCACTTCCAGGCGCGGCGCTTGAGCGCCGGCCAGACCTGGGAGTTCGCCCCCGGCGCGTTTGAGCTGGCGCTGGTGGTGCTGGGTGGCACGCTCTCCGCGCAGTCCAACCGCGGAGCGTGGCGCGGCATCGGCAAACGCGACAGCGTCTTTACCGGCCTGCCCGAGGCGTTGTACCTGCCCATCCATTCCACGCTGGCGGTCACCGCCGACACGGATTGCGAATTTGCCGTGGCCTGGGTGGCCGCCGAGCGCGAGCACCCCGCGCGCCTGGTGCGCCAGGACGAGATCACCGTGGAAATCCGCGGCGGTGATAACTTCACGCGCCAGATTAACGGCATCATACGCCCCGGGTTCGACTGCGAGCGGCTGGTGGTGGTGGAAGTCTACACACCCAGCGGCAATTGGTCCAGCTACCCGCCCCACAAGCACGACAAGCTGATCCAGGACGAGAGCGGCAGGCTGGTGGAAGCCGATCTGGAAGAGGTGTATTACTACAAGATCAGCCCGCCGGATGGCTATGCCATGCAGCGCGTGTACACCGACGAGACCTCGCCGCTGCACCAGGCCGGCAGCCCCATCGACGCGGTGATCGTGGCGCGCGACAACGACGTGGTGCTGGTTCCCGAAGGCTACCACCCGGTGGTCAGCGCGCCGGGCTACACCTCGTACTACCTCAACGTGCTGGCCGGCAGCCACCAGGCGCTCACCGCGCTGGACGACCCGCGCTACACATGGGTAAAAAACAGCTACCAGGGCCGCGACCCGCGCGTGCCGGTCTTCCCGGTGGACCCAAAGCAGGTTATCTGACCCCGGTTTTTCCGCGCTCCACCCGCGGGTGGAGCATGATAGTATCTCGCATTGCAACCGCATCACCAACTCCATAACGAGGAAAGCAGAATGAATACTGTACGTCTTACCATGGCCCAGGCCGTGATCCGCTTCTTGAAAAACCAGTGGGTGGAACGCGATGGGCAGGAAAACCCCTTCTTTGGCGGGGTGTGGGGCATCTTCGGGCATGGCAACGTGGCCGGCATCGGCCAGGCGCTGCTGCAGGACCCCAGTTTTCCGTTTTACCCGGCGCGCAACGAGCAGGCGCAGGTGCACCTGGCCGCTGCCTATGCCAAAATGAACAACCGCATGCGCGCCTTTATCTGCACCAGCTCGATCGGCCCCGGCGCGACCAATATGATCACCGGCGCGGCGCAGGCCACCATCAACCGCCTGCCGGTGCTGCTGCTGCCGGGCGATATCTTCGCGCGGCGCAACGTGGCCCCGGTGCTGCAGCAGCTCGAATCGCCTTCCAGCCAGGATATTTCAGCCAACGACTGCTTCAAGCCGGTCTCGCGCTACTGGGACCGCATCAACCGCGCGGACCAGATCCTCACCGCGCTGCCGGAAGCCATGCGCGTGCTGACCTCTCCCGCCGAGACCGGCGCGGTGACCCTGGCGCTGCCGCAGGACGTGCAGACCGAGGCCTATGACTACCCCGAAGAATTCTTCCGGCGCCGCGTGTGGCTCATCCGCCGCCAGCCGGCCGACCCCGAGCTGCTGCGCCGCTCGATTGAGCTGATCCGCGCCAGCCGCAAGCCGGTGATCGTGGCCGGCGGCGGCGTGCATTACAGCGCCGCCAACGCCGCCCTGGCGCGCTTTGCCGAATTGACCGGCATCCCGGTGGTCGAAACCCAGGCCGGTAAAGGTTCACTCAATTTTGACCACCCGCAGGAAGCCGGCGCAGTGGGCGCCACCGGCAACCTGATCGCCAACCGGCTGGCGGCCGGCGCGGACCTGGTGATCGGCATCGGCACGCGCTACTCCGACTTCACCACCGCCAGCAAGACCGCCTTCCAGAACCCGGACGTGCGTTTCATCAACCTCAACGTGGCTGAGTTCGACGCCTACAAGCACTATGCCCTGCCGCTGGTGGCCGACGCGCGCCTGGTGCTGGAAGCCTGGGCTGAAGCCCTGTCTGGCTACCGCGTCTCGGATGAATACGAAGCCATGATCCGCGCGGGAAAAGCGGATTGGGAAGCCGAAGTCGACCGGCTGTACCACCTGGGCACCAGCGGCAATCCCGCGCAGAGCGAAGTCATCGGCGCGATCAACGAGTTTATGGCCCCCACCGACGTGCTGATCAATGCCGCCGGCAGCGCCCCGGGTGACCTGCACAAGCTGTTCCGCTCGCGGGATTGGAAGAGCTACCACATGGAGTACGGCAACTCGACTATGGGCTACGAGATCCCCGCCGCGCTGGGGGTCAAGCTGGCCGACCCGTCGCGCGAGGTGTACGCCCTGGTGGGCGATGGAACCTACCTGATGATGCCCAGCGAGATCGTCACCTCGATCCAGGAAGGCATCAAGGTAAACATCGTGCTGGTGGACAACCACGGCTACGCCAGCATCGGCAGCCTCAGCCGCTCGCTGGGCACGGCCGGGTTTGGCACCGGCTACTACATGCGCGACGCCCGCACCGGCAAGCTGGAAGGCGATTACCTGCCGCTGGACTTTGAGGCCAACGCGCGCGGCTTTGGCGCGGTGACCTATGTGGCCACCACCCTGGCCGAGCTGAAAGACGCGCTGGCGCAGGCCAAGAGCGCCGATCGTACTACGGTGATCGTGGTGCACACTGACATCACCCACAAAGTGCCGGGCTACGAATCATGGTGGGACGTGGCCGTGGCCGAAGTGTCCGAGCTGCCCGATGTGCAGAAAGCGCGCGCGGAATACGAGCAGCAGTTAAAGCAAGAGCGTTTCTACTTCTAACCCATCATTTTTCACAGGCAGTTCAGGGAGATTGGCATGAACAAGATCGAAGTCGGGAATGCGCCCTGTTCGTGGGGCACGCTGGAGTTTGAAGGCCTGGATGCCAACCCGATCGGGTACACCCAGATGCTGGACGAGCTGGTGGAGACCGGCTACACCGCCACCGAGCTGGGCGACTGGGGCTTTATGCCCACCGACCCGGCGCTGCTGCGCCAGGAGATCGAAGGGCGCAAGCTGAAGATGCTGGGCGCGTACGTGCAGATGCCCTTCCGCTACGAGCACGCCCACGCCGCCGGGCGCGAGACCACGCTGCAGGTGGCGCGGCTGCTGGCTGCCAGCTTCGACAACCAGCCCTACATGATCCTGGCCGACGACGCCACCAGCGACCCGGTGCGCACCCAGAACGCCGGGCGCGCCACCCCGGCCATCAGCCTGGACGCGGACGAGTGGAAGACGTTCGTCAAGGGTGTGGAAATGGTGGCGCGCGCCGTGCGCGAAGAGACCGGTCTGCCCACCCTGTTCCATCACCACTGCGCCGGTTTCGTCGAGACCCCGGCCGAGATCGACCGCTTCCTCGACAGCACCAACCCCGACCTGATCAACCTGGTGTTCGACGCCGGGCATTACGTTTTTGGCGCCGGGCCGCAGGGCTTTGGCTGCGACGGCAACCTGCGCCCGGTGCTTGACCACCTGGGCAGCCGCATTTCCTACGTGCATTTCAAGGACTGCGACCCGCGCGTGGCGGCGCAATCGCGCGCCGAGAACTGGGATTACTTCAACGCGCTGCGCCACGGCGTGTTCTGCGAGCTGGGCAACGGCTCGGTGGACTTCCCGGGCATCAAGGCCTGGCTGGAAGGGCGCGGCTACAGCGGCTGGGTGCTGGTGGAGCAGGACGTGCTGCCCGGCATGGGCGAGCCCAAAGAGAGCGCCCGCCGCAACCGCGAATACCTGCGCTCGATCGGCCTGTAACCCGGTCCGGGAGCCATGCCAGCCCAGCGCCGCATTTCAATCAAAGACGTCGCCCGGGAAGCGGGGGTTTCGTACTCCACCGTTTCCCGGGCGCTCAACCACAGCCCGCTGATCAGCGAGGAAGTGCGCGCGCGCGTGCAGACCCTGGCGCAGGAGATGGGCTACACCCCCAACGCGCTGGCGCAAAGCTTGCAGTCCAACCGTTCGCACTCCATCGGCGTGGTCATCACCACCATCTCTGATCCGTTCTTCGCCGGCGTGGTGCAGGGCGTGGAAGAAGCCGCGCGCGAAGCCGGCCTCAATGTCTTTCTGGCCACCTCGAACAATGACCCGGAGAACGAGCTGCGCATCATCGAGAGCTTCCACCGCCGCCGCGTGGATGGCGTCATCGTCGCCGCCTCGCGCATCGGCGAAGACTACACCCAGAAGCTGGAGCGCGTGCGCATCCCGGTGATCATGATCAACAGCCAGGCGGTGGGCACGTTGCAAGACCTGCACGCGATCAGCATCGACGACCTGGCCGGGGCGCGGCTGGCGGTGGAGCACCTGTACGCGCTGGGCCACCGGCGCATTGGCTACGTGGGCGTGCAGAACCGCCCTGGGTCCAACGCGCGCCGGCTGGAAGGCTACCAGCAGGTGCTGCAGCAATACGACCTGCCGCGCACGTCCGAGTGGGTGCAAGTCAGCGACGGCGCCATTTTGGAAGGGTTGGAAGGCGACCTGCGCGCCGGGCACGCGCTGGCCAGCGCGCTGCTGCGCCACGACGTGACTGCCATCTTCTGTTACTGTGACTCGGTGGCGGCCGGGGTGGTGGCCGCCTGCCGCGACCTGGGTATCGACGTGCCCGGGCAGGTGAGCATCATCGGCTTTGACGACAGCGAGCTGTGCGAGCTGCTGTGCCCGCCGCTGACCACCATCCACCAGCCGATGGTCGAGATGGGCCGCATGGCGCTGCGTATGCTGGCCGACACGCTGGCCGGAAAACCGGTTTCCGATGTCACCCTGCAGCCCAGCCTGGTGGTGCGCGGCAGCACCGCGCGCCTGCTGGAACGAGAAATGCCGCAACCAGAGGAGAACCTATGACCACAGCCCGTTTGAACGTTGGCGTCATCGGCGCGGGGATGATCGGCAAGGTGCACGCCGAAAACCTGGCTTACCGCGTGACAGAGGCGCGCCTGGTGTCGATTGCCGATATTGCCCTGCCCGCCGCGCAAGAGCTGGCCGCCCGCCTGGGCGCGCCGCGCGCCACGGCCGACTACCACGAGATGCTGGCCGACCCGGCGCTGGACGCGGTGGTGATCTGCTCGTCCAGCAACACCCACGCGCAGATGATCGGCGAGGCGGCGCGCGCCGGCAAGCACATCTTTTGCGAGAAGCCCATATCCTACGACCTGGGCGCGATCGACGAAGCTCTGGAAACCGTGCGCCAGGCCGGCGTGCAGCTCCAGGTGGGCTTCAACCGCCGCTTCGACGCCAACTTTGCGCGCGTGCGCCAGGTGGTGGAAAGCGGCGAGATCGGCGAGCCGCACTTCGTTCACATCGTCAGCCGCGACCCCGAGCCGCCCACCCCCGAATACGTGCGCACCTCGGGCGGCATCTTTATGGACATGACCATCCACGACTTCGACATGGCGCGCTACCTGGTGGGCAAAGAAGTGGTGGAAGTCTACACCGCCGGCGGCGTGCGCATCGACCCCGAGATCGGCAAGGCCGGCGACCTGGACACGGTGTTCGTGCTGCTCAAGTTCGAAGACGGCACCATTGCAACGATCGACAACAGCGAAAAGGCCGCGTATGGCTACGACCAGCGCGTAGAAGTCTTCGGCAGCCGCGGCGCGGTGCACATCGGCAATAACTATCCCAACAACGCGGTGATCAGCACAGGCGAGTCCATCCGCCACGACCTGCCACTGTACTTCTTCGTCGAGCGCTACATCGAAAGCTACGTGGCCGAGCTGCGCGCCTTCACGCGCGCCGTGCTGGATGGCACCCCCACTCCGGTGAGCGGGCTGGACGCGCGCTACCCGGTGGTAATGGGCCTGGCCGCGCGCAAATCGTACGACCAAAACCGACCGGTGCGGTTGGAAGAAGTGGACCGGGCGAGATAGAGATGCAGAGTCCGCTAATATTCAAAAACAATTTGTCATTGCGGGCGTAGCGAAGCAATCTCCCTTTTTGCCATAGGGGTAGATTGCTTCGTCGCTGCGCTCCTCGCAATGACAGACCAAACACAACACAAAGGAGCTTACAATGGGAATTCGGATCGGGTTGATTGGCGCGGGACGCATGGGTATGGTCTATGCGCATACTCTGGCCTTCTCGGTGGCGGAAGTGGACCTGGTGGCCATCGCCGACGCTGACGGGCAGCGCGCGCAGGAAGTTGCTGCACGCTACGGCGCGCAGCATTTCTACGCCAGCCACGAAGCTCTGTTGGAGCAGAAAGACATCCAGGCGGTAGTGATCGCCTCGCCCACCGGCACGCATGTAGACGTGGTGAAGGCTGCGGCTGCGGCTGGCAAGGAAATCTACTGCGAAAAGCCGCTGGCTATGACCCTGCCCGGCTGCGACGAGGCCATCGCCGCGGCGCAGCGCGCCGGCGTGCGGCTGATGGTGGGCTTTATGCGCCGCTTCGACGCCGCGTATATGCTGGCCAAACAGAAAATTGACGAAGGTGTGATCGGCACGCCGGTGATGTTCAAATCGCTGGGGCGCGACCCCAAACGCACCAGCCTGGAATTCGCCCGGCGCGAAAACAGCGGCGGGCTGATTTTGGACATGGGCATCCACGACTTCGACGCCGCGCGCTGGCTGATGGGCAGCGACGTATACCGCGTGCAGGCCGAAGGCGGCTGCCTGGTGTACCCCGAGCTGAAAGACGTGGGCGACATCGACAACGCCGTGGTCAACCTTAAATTCACCAGCGGCGCGGTGGGCAACATCGACGTCAGCCGCAACGCCGTGTACGGTTACGACATCCGCACCGAAGTGCTCGGCTCCGAGGGCGGGCTGCTGATCGGCAAAGACCGCCAGACCGACACGCTGATCATGACCCGCCAGGGCGTGCTGCACGACACCGTGCCCTACTTCATGGAACGTTTTGGCGACGCCTACGCGCGCGAAATCCGCGAATTCGTGGCCAGCATCGCCGAAGACCGCGAGCCGGCCGTCACCGGCGTCGACGCGCGCGCCGCGACCGCCATCGGCATCGCCGCCACCCGCTCGCTGGATGAAGACCGCCTCGTGTTGGTCTCGGAGATCGGATAGGCGTCCCTCGAAGCGGCGCGAAGGGTGGATCGCGAAAGGCAGGAGTATCAACAGTAAGGTGGGATCAAAAGCGACCCCACCTTACTGGATTACAAAATTTTTATAGTTAGAATAAGGATCATACGCCCTGGCCCAATTGTTTACTAACCCATACTCGATCTCGGTCTGCCCGGTGTAGGTGCGGTCGGTGGGCAGGCTGCCCATGCGGTACCATACCGCGCCAAAGGCGGTATACCCTTGGGCGCTATGCAGGCTGCCGTCGGCGTTGCGCACTTCGCTGGTGGAACCGAGGTGTACCGCTCCCCATCCACTGCCCACAGCAGTTACTTCTCCCCCTCCACTTCGATGAAAAAAAGGTATATTGTTAATGAGCTAACACAGGTCAAACCCTACTATTTTCTACAAGCGATCCCACCCTACTGACTACCAACCCGTCCGTTTGTTGCTAAGACCATGTGTGGCCACATTTGGGTGGGTTCAACCCTCTACGAGGGCAGGCAACGAACCCAACCTACGGCCTCGTTACTTTGAATGAACCCGTCTGAGAATCAATTTCTATTTCAAAAATAACTGCCCATCTATATTCATTTCTTGTCTGATAACTTACCGTCCAACCATCCAGCCCATTGACAATGCCGGTAATCATGCAAGATTTTTCATATTCAGAACGCTTTTCCACACCACCATTCATTTCAGCGATTTGTAATGCTTTCTCAGCCGTAATTTGGTATTGACTAAGAGCAGTTGGTTCAATAACACTGACATTGGGATAATATTCGGCCCTTGATGTATAAAGATAGTTTTCTGATGGTATGATAGTAATATGATATTGCACCCTGGTCTCCACATCTTCAGCTTTTATCAATTTGTATAATACAAAATCTACCATATTAAACGTCCCCAGCTTGGCGTCTGAACAATCCATTGTAAAGATTGCATAATACAAATCAAGGGATCCCAAAGACTCCCGCCAGACATCCTGTTGTACGGCTTGTGCAACCAGAAGATAATCCGCTTGAGTCCATTTAGCCTTCACAGAGGGAGTGAAGGATTCTGGCTTAGGAGTTGATTTCGACAGAGTAAAAACATTTAAGCTTCCTCGCTTAAGTGCATCAAGGATAGTTGTAGAGTCAAATAAGTAATACCGTTCCTCCCTCTTTTGCTCAACCTCTTTCGCATCACCGATATAAGGATAGCAGCCGGTAATCATATTTATTGTAAACAAAAAAACCACGATGAACCTAAAGTGAAGAATACCTGCCTTGTTGTCAGTCATCTTATTCACCATTAGCCAATGCTTCCATTTCATTCAAGTAACTCTCGAATTCAGTTTCAGTCATTCCTTCCGGTAAATTCCAACCTAACTTATGGAATGCTCGAAGATCTTGAACGTATTTCTGTAGAATAATTGCATTGAACATCTTGTCACTGGGATCGATAAACATACGCAATTGTGCAACAAAATCTCCCCCAGGTTTATCCAATATACTCTTCCAACCATTGCTTGGTCCGTTCTTTATCTCTCCGAAATCTATATAGCCATTCTGACCTATTCCGGCAGCTACCAACATGTCGAAGCTATTACATCCGTTACAGGCCGCTTGTGCTTCTTGTATCCTCGCTTGCATTACTTTACTGGCAATATTTGGATCGTGCGGATCAGCATTCTCGAAGCCTCGAGCACTTAATTCCTTAGAGCCAGCTTGGGCCAGGCCATAGCCAGATTCGCCCTCGGTAAGATTGCCTACCAAGTCATCAATAGCACCCGCATATTCCCCTTGAACAGCAAGACCAGCAGCAACTTCAATTGATGTTTCATTATGTCCTACAAGAATTTCTACTTTAGCAATACCTACAACATCGGGAATCAAACCGATAGACGATGTGTACATATACAGAGCAGCGACAGCACCGATAGCTAGTGGTACCCAAGGAAAATGCCCCGTAGGATCGGTATAATTAACTGGGTTGTTGCTCGAGTAGGCATAGCGATCCCACGCCATAGGGCTACCCGGCTGCGGGATGATCGTATCGGGTTGAACCCACCGCGCAAGCGCTGGGTCATACGCCCTTGCCCCGTAGTGCAGCAGGTCGTACTCGATCTCGGTCTGCCCGGTGTAGGTGCGGTCGGTGGGCAGGCTGCCCATGCGGTACCACACCTCCCCAAACGCCTTATACCCCTGCGCGCTGTGCAGTGATCCATCGGCGCTGCGCACTTCGCTGGTGGAACCCAGGTGGTCGGTGAACAGGTAGTAGAGCGTATTATTTTGATCCTTTTTCAAAACCATATATCTCATAACTACCATAACCAGTCCAATTTTCCACCTCGCGAGAAAAATGTTCTTTATCAACACCCGCCTGACATCCAACTTGTGTTTCCCAATTGGAGATCATAGGATCAACATAATAAATTACTTCCACTTTTGTTGATGGCTTAATCTTATATGTTTTTGGGTTAACAAAAGGAAGAAGGGATGAATGAACGTCCAAGCAAATACCTTGGGAAATATAAATTATATGAACGGCTAAATAAGTTCCATCTAATTGCATCTTCTCCAGGGTAATAAATTCTGGTTCACCATAAAGTGTAATTAATTCGGAAAGCAATACGTTCCTGGCCAATGTAAAAGAAAAAGCTGTGACTAGGTTATCTTTTAGAGCAATACTTCCATGCCCCGAGCCATTATCGAACTTCCAATTAATAACATCCTCGATAAAAGGCCTGTTTGATCCACTTATTGATATAGTATTTTGCTCCACATCAGCCATATGACTAAGTTTGACCAATACATCGTCTTTATTTTCTCCAATCCGAATTTCTCGCCAACAAGGAGCTTTACACGCTGAGTCATTGAACAGTCCTATAGATCTTTCCTTACAACCAAGAAGTTGTGTTAGTATTAACAAGGAAAGGAGCACTATGATATATCTTTTCATTCCAACCCCTTTCATTTGGTTAAGCTTACGAGAGCAGAAACAAACATGACAGCTTTTTGCGGAGCATTCATATCATCGTGCGCAACGATAGCAGCGGTAAAAGAGTGGGCAAAGTAGTCCGCGGCACTATTATTTCCATAACCAAAACCATTAACATTCCTAAAGCCATCTTGTAAGGGGTCATTTAGATACAGACTGTCATTCCACCAACGTACCAATGCCCTAGAATACCCTCCTATAAAATTTATTAGTGCATCACTCGGGCCATTCCCTATCCAGGTGGCCTCACCAAATTTCGGATTTTGAATTCTATTATCCCAAACGTGTCCAAACTCATGGATAATCATATTTTGCAGTGAGCCATATATAGCGGAGTTGGACCAGTTGTATTTGATCTTATCGTCGAAATCGCTCAACAGATGAACTGTTGATTGAACGACACATGAGCTATGAAATAAGTTATTGCAATCAGCTCCGCCTAATACGATGGAAGAACCTCCCAGGTTCTTTTTTACCCACTGACTGCCGTAACCACCGGTAATATTATCGATTCCACCTATCATCGTGTTAGTTGCATGGTATACGGTGGCAATTTGTCTTAAAGTCCAGTTTTGTCCTAATGCTAATATTCCGGAATTATTAAAGATCTTACCAATGTAGTTTTCGATGGCAATGACGGAGCCATATATGCTTCCGCAGGTCCCTTGAATCTGCTCCAGTTCGCACGATTTATGGCCGCTTGGATCATCATATCGGATGGGCGAATTCCGAACGTACGCATAGCGGTCCCAATCGAATGGGTTGGCAGGGTTTGGCACGATGGTGTCCGCTTGCACGAACCGCGCCAGACTGGGGTCGTTTGCCCTGGCCCCATAATGCAGCAGCCCAAATTCAATCTCGGTCTGCGCGGTGTAGTTGCGGCCGGTGGGCAGGCTACCCATGCGGTACCACACCGCGCCGAAGGCCCGGTATCCCTGCGCGCTGTGCAGTGACCCATCGGCGCTGCGCACTTCGCCGGTGGAACCCAGGTGATCGGTGAACAGGTAGTAGAGTGTATCGCTGCTGCCCTCCACCATGCGCATGGCAACCCGTTCGTTCCCGGCAAGGTAGTAGAACGTCCACGCCATGCCGGATAGACCGGGGATCGTTGTGGGCTCGCGGGTGAGCGCTTCGTCGCGTTCATAGGGGCGCGTGTGGGTAGCCATTATGCGAAACCTGGATACCTATAGAATAGGCGCGCTCCGGCAAAAAATCAAGATAAAAACGGCGCCCTTCTGCCGTCAAAACTGCGATTCCCATCCCCAACTTTGAACGGTGATACAATACAATCATCTCACGCTGCCGTCGACACGGAGCGAAAACCCCCGCGTAACGACAACCTGGGAATATCGAGTGACTAACCGAGGATCTGCAATGACCGAACTGCTACCCAATTATGTCAATGGTACCTGGCGCGTACCTGACTATTCCGACACGCTGGACGTGACCAACCCCGCCACCGGCGAAGTGCTGGCCCGCACCCCGCTTTCCACGCCGGCCGAAGTGGACGCCGCCGTGCAGGCGGCCGCGGCCGCGTTCCAGGCCTGGCGGCGCGTGCCCGCCACGCAGCGCATCCAGTACCTGTTTAAGCTCAAGATGCTGATGGAAGAGCATTTCGAAGCGCTGGCGCGCAGCATTACGGTCGAAAACGGGAAAATTCTGGACGACGCGCGCGGCGAGATGCGCCGCGCGGTAGAAAACGTGGAAGTGGCGTGCGGCATCCCCAGCCTGATGCAGGGCGACTTCAGCGAAGACATCGCGCGCGGGATCGACGAATACATGATCCGCCAGCCGGTGGGCGTGTGCGCCATCATCGCGCCGTTCAACTTCCCCGGCATGATTCCTTTCTGGTACCTGCCCTACGCGGTGGCGTGCGGCAACACCGTGATCCTCAAGCCATCCGAGCGCACGCCGATGACCATGCGCTTTGCCCTGCAGCTTATGGAGCAGGCTGGCTTCCCTGCCGGCGTGGTCAACCTGGTCAATGGCGGGCCAGAGGTGGTCAACGCGCTGCTCGACCATCCCGGCATCCACGCGGTAAGCTTTGTGGGCTCCACGCCGGTGGCGCTGCACGTATACAGCCGCGCTTCGGCCAGCGGCAAGCGCGTGCAGGCGCAGGGCGGGGCCAAAAACCCGCTGATCATCCTGCCCGACGCCGACCTGGAAATGACCACCAACATCGTCACCGACAGCGTGTACGGCAATGCCGGTCAGCGCTGCCTGGCGGCCTCGACCATTGTGATGGTGGAAGGCGCGGACAAGAAATTCAAGACCGCGCTGGCCGACGCGGCGCGCTCGCGCGTGGTGGGCAACGGGCTAACCCAGGGCGTGCATATGGGGCCGGTGATCACGCTGCAGAGCAAGGCGCGCATCGAAGGGCTGATCCAGAAGGGCGTGGACGAGGGCGCGCAGTTGCTGGTGGACGGGCGCAATGCGGCCGTTCCCGGCGGCGAGCGCGGCTACTTCCTGCGCCCCACCATCCTGGATAATGTCGCCCTGGGCAGCACCATCGCCACCACCGAGGTCTTTGGCCCGGTGATGGGCATGGTGCACCTGAATTCGGTGGATGAGGCGATCCAGTTCGTCAACAGCGGCAAGTACGGCAACATGGCGTGCATCTTCACCAGCAGCGGCGCAGCGGCGCGCAGGTTCCGCAGCGAGTGCGAGGCCGGCAACATCGGCATCAACATCGGCGTGGCCGCGCCAATGGCCTTCTTCCCCTTCAGCGGCTGGAAAGACAGCTTCTTCGGCACGCTGCACGGTCAGAGCAAGCACGCAGTGGAGTTCTTCACCCAGACCAAGGTGGTGGTGGAGCGCTGGCTGCGCGAGTGGAACCGCCAGTTCTAAGGCGCATCGTGGAATACTTCGACGGCGGGCGCATGCGCCCGCCGTTTCCATTTACAGCGGGATTCAGGTAGAATGGGGGCAGCCGATTGAGCCGCCCAATTTTCGCAGGGGCGGTCCCCCGACCCGCCCGCTATGGCGGAGATGTGTTCATTACCAATGTAGGCACAGGAAATGCCGGGGGACGATATGTGCCCATCCAGGCTTTATCGCAAAAAGACAGCAGCGGGGGGCTAGGGTACCGCCCGTACGAAAGACAAATCTCGAAACGAAACGATCTAACAGAGGTGAACCAACCATGTCTGACCAGCAGGTGATATTCTCCATGGTGCGCGTGGGGCGCGTGTTCCCGCCCACCAACAAGCAGGTGCTGCGCGATATCTCGCTCGGCTTCTACTACGGCGCCAAGATCGGCGTGCTGGGGCTCAACGGGGCCGGCAAGAGCACCCTGCTGCGCGTCATCGCCGGGAAGGATGACGGCTACAACGGCGAAGTCACCTTTTCTAAGGGTTACAGCACCGGGCTGCTGGAGCAGGAGCCCCAGCTCGACAACACCAAGACCGTGCGCCAGGTGGTGGAAGAAGCCGTCCAGCCGGTGGTGGACATGCTGCGCCGCTACGACGAGGTCAACGCCATGTTCGCCGACCCCAACGCCGATTACGACGCGCTGATTGCCGAACAGTCGCGGCTGCAGGAAGAGCTGGACAAGCACGAAGCCTGGACGCTGGACAACCGCCTGGAGATCGCCATGGACGCGCTGCGCTGCCCGCCGGGCGATACCCCGGTGAATGTGCTTTCCGGCGGCGAGCGCCGCCGCGTGGCGCTGTGCCGCCTGCTGCTCACCCAGCCGGACATTCTGCTGCTGGACGAACCTACCAACCATCTCGACGCCGAGTCGGTGGCCTGGCTGGAGCGCCACCTGCGCGAATACCCCGGCACGGTGATCGCCGTCACCCACGACCGTTACTTCCTCGATAACGTGGCCGGTTGGATTCTGGAGCTGGACCGCGGTTACGGCATCCCCTGGCGCGGCAATTACTCCTCGTGGCTGGAGCAGAAGCAGGACCGGCTGCAGAAAGAGGAACAGTCGGAGAGCAAGCGTGTGCGCACGCTGGAGCGCGAGCTGGAGTGGATCCGCATGTCGCCCAAGGCGCGCCAGTCAAAGGGCAAGGCGCGCGTCACCGCCTATGAAAAGCTGCTCAGCCAGGAGACCGAAAAACGCCGCGAAGACCTGGAAATCTACATCCCGCCCGGCCCGCGCCTGGGCGACGTGGTGTTCCAGTTTGACCACGTTTCCAAGGCCTACGGCGACCGCCTGCTGATCGATGACCTGTCGTTCAGCGTGCCGGCGGGTGGCATTGTTGGCGTGGTGGGGCCCAACGGCGCGGGCAAAACCACGCTGCTGCGGCTGATCACCGGGCAGGAGCAGCCGGATAAGGGCAGCATCCAGCGCGGTGCCACGGTCAAGCTGGCCTACGTGGACCAGAGCCGCGAGAGCCTCGACCCGGAAAAGACGGTGTGGGAAGAGATCAGCGAGGGCCAGGATCAGATTGACCTGGGCGGGCGCAAGCGCAACTCGCGCGCCTATGTGTCCAGCTTCAACTTCCAGGGGCCGGACCAGCAGAAGAAGGTGGGGACGCTTTCGGGTGGCGAGCGCAACCGGGTGCACCTGGCGCGCATCCTCAAGAGCGGGGCCAACGTGATCCTGCTGGACGAGCCCACCAACGACCTGGATGTTAACACGCTGCGCGCGCTGGAAGAAGCCCTGGACACCTTCGCCGGCACGGCGGTGGTGGTCTCGCACGACCGCTGGTTCCTCGACCGCGTGGCGACGCACATCCTCGCCTTCGAGGGCGACAGCCAGGTGCGCTTCTTCGAGGGCGGCTGGACGGATTATGAGGCCGACCTCAAGCGCCGGCTGGGCAAAGACGCCGACACCCCGCACCGCATCAAATACCGCAATCTAACGCGGTAAAAAACAGTACAAACATCATCTTGCGCGGGGGCGCGGGATGCGCCTACAATAAACCATTCACCATCGGTGGTCGGTATTGGTATTTGCCTGCCGGCGTCGGGCCAGCGCGCCCGTCGAAAAGTGCCGCCGCCCTGCTACACGTGGAGGCCACCGATATGAACCCCTGGAACGAGTACATCCTTGCCGAAAGCGTGGACGAAGCCGTCGCCGCGCTGTCGCAACCCGGCGCCCAGCCCGTGGCGGGCGGCACCGACCTGCTGCTGGAAATTCAGCAGGGGCGGCGCGCGCCCTGCCCCACCCTGGTCGACCTGACGCGCATCCCCGCGCTGCAGCGCCTGGAAACGCGTGACGGCCGGCTGCTGATCGGCGCGGCCGCCCCGGTGGCCTGCGTGGCCAGCCACCCGCTGGTGCTGCGCCACGCCCGCGCGCTGAGCGAGGCCTGCCGGCTGATCGGCGGGCCGCAGGTGCGCAATACCGCCACGCTGGGCGGCAATGTGGCTCACGCCCTGCCCGCCGCAGACGGCATGATCGCCCTGGTGGCGCTGGACGCGCAGGTCGAGATCGCCGGGCCGGGTGACACGCGCACCGCGCCCATCCTCAGCCTGTTCCGCGGGCCGGGGCAGAACACCCTGGCCGCCGGGGAAATTTGGCTGCATTTTTCGCTGCCCCTGCGCGCAAACGGCGAGGGCAGCGCCTTCGGCCGCATCATGCGCCCGCAGGGCGTGGCGCTGCCCATCCTCAACCTGGCCGTCTGGCTGGCGCGGCAGGGCCAGCGCGTGGCCGCTGCGCGCATCGCCGCGGGGCCGGCCGGGCCAACCCCGCGCCGCGCCGTGGAAGTCGAAGCGCTGCTCGCCGGCCAGTCATGGAGCGCGGAGCTGGTGCAGGCCGCGGCCGCACGGCTGCGCGAGACCGCCACCTTCCGCAGCAGCGCGCGCCGCGCCAGCGCCGAATACCGTTACCACCTGGGCGGGGTTTTACTGGAAGAGGTGCTCGCTGCCGCGTGGGAGCGCGCCGGTGAAGAGGAGAGCGCTGCATGAACGCAACCACCATCGAGTGTACAGTCAATGGCCGCGCGGTGCGGCTGGAAGCACAGCCCGGCGAAATGCTGGCCGACCTGCTGCGCAGTCGCCTGGGGCTGACCGGCACCAAAATCGGCTGCCAGGAAAATGAATGCGGCGCGTGCACTGTGCTGGTCGACGGCCAGCCCACGCTGTCCTGTTCCTACCCGGCGGTCAAAGCCCACGGCCGCGCCATCGTTACGATTGAAGGTCTGGCGCAATGGCCGGGTGGAGGCTCGCAACGCGGCGCCCGCCCGGCGCTACACCCGCTGCAGCAGGCCTTCATCATCTACGGCGCGGTGCAGTGCGGTTTTTGCACTCCCGGCCAGTTGATGACCGCTTACGCCCTGCTGCAAGCCAACCCCGACCCCAGCGAAGAGGACATTCGCTTTGCGCTCAAAGACACGCTGTGCCGCTGTGCCGGCTACCCATCGATCATTGCTGCAATTCAGGCCGCGGCGCGCGCATTGCGCACCGGCGAGCCGGTACAACCGCCGGTTATCGCGCCCTCGCCCAACGCGCGCCAGGCGGTCGGCACGGTGGTTCCGCGCCCGGACGCCTGTGAAAAGGTCACCGGGCAGGAAATCTTCACCGACGACCTGTCGCTGCCAGGCATGCTGCACGCGCGCGTGGTGCGCGCCATGCAGCCCTCCGGCATTTTGCGCGCGCTGGACGTTTCGGCCGCGCGCGCGCTGCCCGGCGTGGTCTGCGTGCTGACTGCCGGGGACATCCCCGGCCAGCACAATCACGGCCTGGTGGTGTTCGACTGGCCGTCGCTGGTGGGCGTGGGCGAGCGCGTGCGCACCGTAGGTGACGCGCTGGCCATCGTGGCCGCCGAAACGCGCGAGATCGCCACGCGCGCGCTGGACTGCATTCGCTTCGAGATCGAGCCGCTGCCGGTGGTCAACTCGGCGGTGCAAGCGCGCCAGCCGGACGCGCCGCACGTCCATCGGGGCGGCAACCTGCTCAAGCACATCAAAGTGCGCAAGGGCAGCATGGATGCCGGTTTTGCCGCCGCGGATGTTATCCTCGAAGGCACGTACCACACCCCGGTCAACGACCATGCCTTCCTCGAGCCGGAGTGCAGCATTGCCAACCCGCGCCCGGACGGGCGCATGGAAATCTACGTCGGCTCGCAAATCCCCTACTCCGACCGCGACCAGGTGGCGCGCGCCCTCGGCTGGCCGGAAGAGCGCGTGCACATCATCGGCATGACCATCGGCGGCGGGTTTGGCGGCAAGGAAGATATCGCCGGGCAGATCCACGCCGCGCTGCTGGCCAACGCCACCGGGCGGCCGGTCAAACTGCTCTACGACCGCCAGGAAAGCCTGATCGCCCACCCCAAGCGCCACGCCACGCAAATCCGCATCCGCATCGGCGCGAAGCGTGATGGCGCGTTGACCGCAGTGGAGACTGAGCTATACGGAGACACCGGCGCGTATGCCTCGCTGGGCGAGAAAGTGATGACCCGCGCCACTACGCATTCCTCCGGACCGTATGAAGTGCCACACGTGCGCGCCGACTGCTACGCCATGTACACCAACAACCCGCCCGCCGGCGCATTCCGCGGCTTTGGCGTGCTGCAGTCCGCCTTCGCGGTCGAGTCGATGATGGACCGGCTGGCGCAGGAGCTGGGCATCGACCCGGTTGAGCTGCGCCGGAAAAATGCGCTGCGCGCCGGCAGCATCACCAACACCGGCCAGGTGCTGCGCGATAGCGCCGGGCTGCTGGAGTGCATCCGCCTGGTTAATGGCGAAATGCGCCGGCTGGGCGGCGAGCAGCCCTTCCAGCCGCGCACCGATCCGGCCGCGCCGCATTTGCGCCGCGCGTGGGGCTTCGCCGTGGCCTACAAGAACACCGGGCTGGGCGGCGGCGCGCCGGATAAATCCGGCGCGGACGTGGAGCTGCGCGGCGATGGCACCTTCCAGGTGCGCACCTCGGCCGCCGAGCTGGGCCAGGGGCTGCCCACTGTGCTGCGCCTGATCGCCGCCGAAGAACTGGGCCAGGCGCCCGAGCGCGTGCAGGTACTGCTCTCCGACACCGACCTGACCCCCGACGGCGGCCCGACCACCGCCTCGCGCCAGACTTACGTCACTGGCAATGCCGTGCGCCACGCGGCGCGCGCGCTGCGCGCCCTGCTCACCGGCGAACTGGCCGAACATTACGACACGCCGCCCGAGCAGGTGCGCTTCGAGGAAGGGCTGTCGCTGGTGGGCGAGCGCCGCGTGCCGCTCAACGTACTGGTGCAGGATATGCTCGAACGCGGGCGCGAGCCGCGCGCCAGTTATGAATACTGGGCTCCAAAAACCGCGCCACTCGGCCAGCCGGGCGACATGCACGTGGCCTTCTCCTTCGCAGCGCAGGCCGCCGAGGTTGAGGTCGACACGCGCACGGGCCAGGTAAGCGTGCTGCGCGTGATCGTGGCCAACGACGTGGGCTTTGCCGTCAACCCGCTGGGGCTGAAGGGCCAGATCGAAGGCGGGGTGATCATGGGAATCGGCCACGCGCTGACCGAGCATTTCATCCTCGATGAGGGCCGCGTGGTCACCGACCGTCTGGCGAGTTACCGCATCCCATCCATCCACTACACGCCCGAAATCACCTCATTTGTGGTCGAAGACCCCACCAGCGATGGTCCGTACGGAGCCAAGGGCGTGGGCGAGATTGTGCTCATCCCCACCGTGCCGGCCATCACCAACGCCATCGCCAACGCCACCGGCGTGCGCGTGAACAGCCTGCCAGTAGATCAGGAAACACTGCTGAAAGCGATGCAAGCGCAGTAGAGTATGGGAATCCTTAGGGATGCCGTTCCGGCATACCTAAGGATTCCAAAACCCATTACACGACAAACCGCTGGAACTGCGGCAGGTACTCCTGATTGCACTGGAACATCTCGTTCACCAGCGCGCGGATTTCTGCCAGCGACAGCACCGCGGCGGTCAGCGGGTCGTGCGCCACGGCGCGGAACACGGCGGTCGGATCGCCGGCCAGCGAGGCATTGATCACCATTTCCTCGATCCCGGCGTTGAGCTGCGTGAGCAGGGCGCACTCGGGCGGCAGCGCGCCCACCGGCTGCGGGTAGAACCCGGCCGCATCCACCATCACCGGCACTTCCACGCACGCGCCCTGCGGCAGGTTGCTGATCCAACCCTGGTTGGGAACGTTGCCGTTGAACCGGTACGCATCCCCGCCGGCCAGCGCATTGATGATATACGCCGCGTATTCCGACCCGCGCGCCAGCACGATGGGTGTATCCGCGGCGAACCAGTCGCGCGCCTTCACCTTCCAGGTGGCCTCGTTTTTCTGGTATTCCTTCAATATATATGCGTGTTGGCCGGGGTTCCAACCGCTGCCCGGAGCGCAGTACGTTTCGACCAAATCCGGGCGCTTGCGGAACCACCAGTTGTATTCCGAATTGTGCCCGCTGGACTCGGTGACGTAATAGCCCAGGTGCAGGTACATCTCGTTGCGCACAATCTCCTGACGGTAGACCTCGGGCCGCTCGGTCACCGCGCGGTAGATCAGCGGGTAGGCGTCTTCGCCCTTCCAGCGATAATCCAGGTACCAGGCCTGGTGGTTAATCCCGGCGCAGGTATAGCTAATCTCGTCTTCCGGCGCGCCGATCCAGCCGGCCAGCATCGCCGCCGTGCCCTGCACCGAGTGGCACAGCCCGGTGACGGTGATGCCGGTTGCGCGCTGTAGCGCGCCGCACAGCATGGCCATCGGGTTGGTGTAGTTCAGCAGCACCGCGCCGGGGCAGTAACGCTCCATATCGCGCGCGATCTCCAGCATCGGGTTGACCGTGCGCAGGAAGCGGAAGACACCGGCGATAGAGCGCGTGTCGCCCACGTTCATATCCACGCCATAGCGCATCGGGATTTCGATGTCGTGCCGCCACACGTCCGTACTGCCGGCCAGGATGGTGGTCAACACCACGTCCGCGCCGCGCAGCGCCTCGGCGCGGTCCAGCGTGGCGGTCACTCGCGCCGGGTAGCCGCCCAGGCGGATGATCTTCTGCGCGGCCTGGAACGAAAATTCCAACCGCTCCGAATCAATATCCATCAGCGCAATCTCCGCGCCTTCCAGCAGGGGGAAGGTCAGCAGGTCGCGCACCAGTTCACGCGTAAAACCCAGGCTTCCGGCGCCAATAAAGGTAATCTTCATGCTTCCTCGACGAATAACTGCTATGCGGTAAAAAAAAAGAACCGGCAAGCGCCAGTGCTGCCCTGCTGCCGGAAAGACCGGGATCATGCCCAACGGGAGATACCCCAATTATAGTATGAAAGCCGCACGCCACTATACGTTTTAACAAAACTGGAAAGCCCGTGTCCGCCCCTCCGCTGCGGAACCACATAGAGCCCGGTAAAGTGTGTTAAAATACCCCCAGGCGGCGGCAGCCACGCTTCGCGCCGACCCCACCCGCCCCAAGAGCAGCAATGGCACAAAGCATCGAAAACGAAGATTGGACCCTGGTAATTAAGCCGCGGCGCAACCTGCTGGATTTGCGCCTGCGCGAGCTGTGGCAGTACCGCGACCTGGTGCTGTTGTTCGTGCGCCGTGATTTCGTCTCGGTCTACAAGCAAACCATCCTCGGCCCGTTCTGGTACATCATCCAGCCGCTGCTGACCACGATCACATTCACCGTGATCTTTGGCCGCGTGGCAAAGCTGCCCACCGACGGACTGCCGCAGTTCCTGTTTTACCTGTCTGGCACGGTGATCTGGCGTTACTTCGATGAATGCCTGACGAAGACCAGCAACACGTTTGTGAATAACACCAACCTGTTTGGCAAGGTCTATTTTCCGCGCATGGCGGTGCCGGTCTCCATCCTGCTGTCCAACCTGATCACGTTCTTCGTGCAGTTCGTGCTGTTTCTGATCTTCCTGGCCTTCTTTATGCTCAGCGGCAGCCCGGTAGCTCCGAACCTGTGGGCGCTGCTCACCCCGGTGCTAATCATCATGATGGCCGGGCTGGGTCTGGGGTTTGGCATTATCATTTCTTCGCTCACCACTAAGTACCGCGATCTGCGCTTTCTGGTGCAGTTCGGCGTGCAGCTGCTCATGTACGCCACCCCGGTAATTTACCCCGCCTCGGCCATCCCGGCCCAATTCCAGACGTTGATCAAGCTCAACCCCATGACGCCCATCGTCGAGACCTTCCGCTTCGCCTTCCTCGGCGCCGGCTCCGTCCACCCGCTGGACCTGGCTTACAGCTTCGGCTTTATGATCGTCATCGTCTTAATTGGCGCAGTGCTCTTCAACCGCGTCGAAGCCACGTTTATGGATACTGTCTAAGGGAAACTGTGTGAGGGATCTGACGGGTTTCGCCCGGCAGACCCCTCACACAATCCCCATATTCTTATGGCTACTGTCATCTCTGTCGAAAACGTTTCCAAAGCTTACCGCCTGGGTCTGATTGACGCGCGCACGCTCTCCAACGAGATCCGCGTGGCTCTGGCGCGCATGCGCGGCAAACCCAACCCACTCTTGAAAGTCGACCAGGAACACCTCGCCAACCGCGAGGGTGAAATCATTTGGGCGCTGCGCGATGTCAGTTTTAAGGTGGAGCAGGGCGAAGTGTTAGGCATCATCGGGCGCAACGGCTCGGGCAAGAGCACGCTGCTCAAGATCCTTTCCCGCATCACCGCGCCAACCAGCGGCACGCTGCGCGCCAAAGGGCGCATTGCCAGCCTGCTGGAAGTGGGCACCGGCTTTCACCCCGATCTAACCGGGCGCGAAAATGTCTACCTCAACGGCGCCATCCTGGGCATGAATCGCGATGAAGTCAGCCGCAAGTTTGAGGAAATCGTGGATTTTTCTGGCGTCGAAACATTCATTGATACGCCGGTCAAACGCTACTCCAGTGGGATGTACGTGCGCCTTGCGTTTTCCGTCGCAGCCCACCTGGAACCGGAAATCCTGATCCTGGATGAGGTGCTGGCAGTAGGCGACGCCGACTTTCAGAAGAAATGCTTGAAGAAGATGGCCGAAGTGGCAGGCGAAGGCCGCACCGTGCTGTTCGTCAGCCATAACATGACGGCAGTAGTACAGTTGTGTCGTAACGCCGTACTATTAGATAACGGAACACTTATTGAAATGGGGCAGGTAGATAAAGTTATCCAACGGTATATATCAAACAATACCGAGACCCAGATAAGTATCAATACGTCATTATCTGGCAACGACCAATTTTCAATAACTGATGCATACCTTTTAAATACTGCCGGAGACCGTATCCAATCCCCCATTTCTGGTAGTGAAATTCGCCTCGTGTTGGAGTATGAAAGCCGAGACACATTGCTCAACAGCACCGCAATGGTCACAATTTATAACTTCCATAATACGCCAATAGCTCATCTCAACTCAAAGGCCTCATTTGGTAGTGCCACAATTTCAGCCGGAAAAGGGAAATTGATTTGTAGAATTCCGAAAGTCCCTTTGCCATACACAAGTTATCATGTTGGTGCTGCCATAACGAGCGGCGATCGCCAGGTGTACCACTCGTCTAATATACTGAACTTTTCTGTTGCAGCAAGCAAGTTTTACCCCAATTCTTACATGCCGCCCGCATCCTATTCCCTCGTACTGGTTGAGAATGAGTGGATATTTCAAGGGAAAAATGAGTGAAAAAACGGATTGCATCCTATTCGGGGGCTACGCTGGTGGCAATGCAGGCGATGAGTTAACCCTCGCCCTTGCCCTAAAAGACACACAAAAACAGTTTCAGCATGTTTCGGTATTGAGCAGAAATCCAGAGTATACGCAATGGCTCTTCCCAGGAACAAAAGTGATCCGTGTCCCTGCGCTGCATTTTGATGGGCAGCGGTCATTTTTGGAAAGGTTATTGCCAGCGGCATCTGCCAGAAAGTCCATACGGAAAAAGGCAATCTTCCATTGGTTCGAGCAATGCTTACAGGCCGGAGGACCATGGATCGACGCCATCTGTAAATCCGGGCAGATGTACCTTGTCGGAGGAGGGTATTTAACAGATCACTTTCCGTTATATGAGTTTCTTTTGCCTGTTTGGATCGCCCGTAAATGCGGTATACCGGTTACGACTGCCCCTCTGGGCATTGGACCAATTCGAGATCTTGCATTATTGGAAATTGCTATATCGCTACTTCGAGAAACCCATCTTCAAGTTCGAGATAATTTTTCCTTAGCATTTTGCAACCATCATGATTTGCGTGCAATTTTGAAAGAAGACGATGGTTTCCGCCTATTGGAAGTTATACCCGAGGCACAAATCTCGACAAACCAGGTACCAAACAGGAAAGTTGGGATCTGCATGTTTTACCAGCAGGGAAGTGAGATAACAAAATTTGCGGCCAATGAATGGTATGAAGCCCTTCTTAAACAATTGCGAGATAGAATCGGTGAAGAACATATAGAAGGATTTTGCTTTCATACTGCGTATACAATGGATTTTTATCAAACAATCACTTGCTTCCAGAATGCTGGAATACAGGCATCACGGGTTTTACCCCCATTTATCGATTATCGACTGGCGTTCCGGAATCTCCAAAATTATTCGGCAATTCTGACAACACGGTTCCATGCAGCAGTAGCATCATCCGTCTTCAATATTCCATGCTTCGCGGTATCTTCTGGTACCTATTACCAGAGCAAAATGGAATTAGCTTTAGAAGGCAGAAGTTCGGTAACTCCAGTAGAACTTACGAAACAAGATCCACAAAAACTCGCTGATTATCTGGCAGACCTGTATTTGCATCAGGGCAAGATAGGAGATTAGGATATAGAGATGGGAGTGTTTTCCTCATCCCAGAAAAGCAAAGATGGCGTCAGTATTGTGATCTGCTGTTACAACAGCGCCGGCCGGTTAGCGCCGGCCCTGGCGCATTTGCGCGCCCAGGTGTTTACCGCGCCGCTGCCCTGGGAAGTGATTATCGTTGACAATGCTTCCACCGATGCTACCGCTCAAACCGCGCTCGATCTCTGGCCGCCGGATGCTGGCGCGCCACTGCGCGTGGTGCGCGAAGCGCAGCCGGGGCTGAGCCACGCGCGCCAGCGCGGGCTGCGCGAAGCGCAGTACGCCTTCGTCAGCTTCATCGATGACGATAACTGGGTAAGCCCGGATTGGGTGGAACGGGTGTACCAGATTTTCTGTGCGCACCCGGAAGTGGCCGCCTGCGGTGGCAGGATCTCCGCCGCCTTCGAGGCGCAGCCGCCGGAGTGGTTCGACCGCTTTGCTGGCCGCTTCGCGGTGGGCGAACAGTATGCGCAGGCGGGCTACGTGCCGGATGGCCGCGCGCTATGGGGCGCGGGTTTGAGCATCCGCAAGAGCGCCTGGGAGCGCCTGACCGCGCAGGGCTTTTCCCCCCTTCTGTCTGACCGCACCGGCGGCCACCTGAGCGCGGGCGGAGATTCCGAGCTGTGCCTGGCCCTGGCGCTGAACGGCTGGAAGCTGTGGTATGAACCGGGCTTGCATCTGCAGCATTTTATGCCACGCGGGCGGCTCACCTGGGAGAATCTCAGCCGCATGTCGCGCGGCTTTGGCGCGGCGCAGGTGACCCTGCGCATGTACGTGGTGGCGCTGATTGGATACTGGCTTCAATTTCCTGAGCGCCAGGATCGCCTGCGAGACCAGCGGAAGAAAGCCTTCCAGGCGATGACCCGCTCGCCACGGGCGCTTCTTTCGGCGCTCACCTACAAAGGCGCGCCGCACCAGGCGGCGCTGGAGCTTCAGGAGAGCATCGGCGCCTGGCAGACGCTGCTGCGCCTGGGCCCTGCGTATGAGCGCAGGAAACGCGCCATTCGCGGCGCGGCCTGGAACACGCGTGGAGATAGCGACGGCCGGGTCAGGCGCTTGCGCATCCTGCAAGTGAGCATCAGCGACACGGGCGGCGGAGCGGAGCGGTCGGCGCTGTACCTGTTTCGCCGCTACCGCGAGCTCGGCCACAAGAGCTGGCTGGCGGTCGGTCGCAGAAATGGCCACGATCCCGATACCTTTGCGATAAAAGCCAAACACCCGCCGGCTTACCTGGTGCGCCGTGGTATCCTGTTTTTTGAGCACCGGTTGATCCCCTACAGCCAGCGCTCGCCCAAGGTGAGAATCTGGCGGCGGCTGCTCCGTTCGTTGGCGGACGGTTCCACCAACCTGCGCGGCGCGATCGACGAGCTGTTGGGCATTGAAAACTTTGAATTCCCAAATACGCGCCGCCTGCTAAATCTCACCCCGCAGCGCCCGGATATCGTGCACCTGCATAACCTGCACGGCGATTACTTTGACCTGCGCTTCCTGCCAGAGCTGAGCCGCCAGGTGCCCGTGATCTTGAACCTGCGCGATATGTGGACGCTCACCGGCCACTGCGCCTACCCGCTGGACTGCCAGCGTTGGAAAGAAGGCTGCGGCAGCTGCCCTTACCTCGATGTGTATCCGGCGGTCACCCGTGACGCCACCCACTATAACCGCCGCCGCAAGCAGCACATCTTCCACAACAGCCGCCTGTACGTCACCGCGCCCACGCGCTGGTTAATGGAGCAGGCGCAGGCATCGGGCATGTTTCAGGCGCTGGAATACCGCGTGATCCCCAATGCGATTGACCTGCACACCTTCCGGCCTGGTGACCGGCTGGCGGCGCGTCGCCAGCTCGGCCTGCCACCGGGCGTGAAAATTATCCTGTTGATCGCGCATTCAGTATTCAAAGACCTGGAAACCATGCGCCAGGCGCTGGCGCTGCTGCCGGCGTACGACGCGCCAACCCTGTTCCTGTGCGCCGGTCGCGCCGGTGAAACACAGCCCTTGGGCCACGGTGAAATCCGTTACCTGGGCCGCGTGGAAGACGCCGGGCAGATGGCGGCGCTCTACCAGGCCGCCGACGTGTATATTCACGCCGCGCACAACGAAGTGTTTGGCAAGACCATCATCGAATCGATGGCCTGCGGTACGCCCGTCGTAGCCACCGCCGTGGATGGCATTCCGGAATTAATTGAGGAAGGGGTCAACGGCTACCTGACGCCCGCCCGCGATGCTGCCGCCATGGCCTCGCGCGTGCAGTTCCTGCTGGAGAACCCGCTCGCTGGCGAAGCGATCGGCCAACACGCCGCGCAGGAAGCACGCGAGCGGTATAATCTGGAACATCAGGCTGACGAATTCTTAAGCTGGTATGCGGAAATCCTGCGCGGTGAGCAGGCGCAGACCGGCGAGACTCCCAACCCATAAGCCGGGGAAACGACGAATGCAGGACTCGTGCGGACAAACCATTCCAGATGCACTCCATGCGCGGGCCGGCTGGCCCTGGCAGCCGGTGGAACTGCCGGCGCTGCCATCTGGCGCGCGCTGGCCCAAAATCAGCATCGTGACCCCGTCGTTCAACCAGGTAAGTTATATTGAAGAAACCATCCGTTCGGTGCTGCTGCAAGGCTACCCGAACCTGGAATATATCATCATCGATGGCGGCAGCACCGACGGCAGCGTGGATATCATTCGCCATTATGAACACTGCCTGGCGTACTGGGTCAGCGAGCCGGACCACGGTCAGGCGCACGCGATTAACAAGGGTTTTGCGCGCAGCACCGGCGATCTCATGGCCTGGATCAACAGCGACGACTATTACGCCCCGGGCGCGCTGTTCCACATGGCGCGGCTGTTCATGGAGCAGGACACGGGCTGGGCGGCGGGCAACTGCCATGTGATGAGCCTCGACGGTACACTGCTTCCAGGCTGGGGCGAGCCGCCGCACGACATCGAACGCTGGTTTATGAACTCGCTGTATGCCCAGCCGGGCATCTTCTGGCGGCGCAGCCTGTGGCAGCAAACGCGGGGCATCGACGAAAGCCTGCACTATTCCTTCGATTACGAGCTGTGGCTGCAGTTTGCTGGCCGCCAGCCCTTTCCGGCCTGGACGGACGCGTACGTGGCCACCTTCCGCCTGCAGCCGACCAGCAAGACCACCACCAACAAAAGCGCTTTCCAGCGCGAAAATCAGCAGATTTACCGCCGCTACCGCCATTACCTCATCCCGGTCAAGAGCCGGGTGAAAATCTGGGCCATCCGGCGCAACCGCCTGGCACGCCGCCTGATCAACACCCAAAATATGCCTGTTCCGCGATTGAACCCCCTGCTGCGCGCGTTCGCCCAGGCTCCATGGCTGGCGCGGGACCCAAAATACCGCCGGCAGGTGCGGCGCGCCCTGGGAAATATCAGGCGCTCGCTGCTGCAAAAGCACAAAGACAAGGCGGACGGATAATCCATGCGACCATCGCCAGACACAACCGCGCCACTGTTTTCCATCGTCATCTGCACCTATAACCGTGCCGCCATGCTGGCGGAAGCGGTGCAGAGCGTGCTGAATCAGAAGATCGACCCGGCCTGTTTTGAGATTGTGGTCGTCGATAACCGTTCGGTGGACGATACCCCCCGTGTGGTGGACGACCTGATCCGCGCCAACCTACAGCAGCGCATTCGCTATCTCTATGAAGCCAAAGCCGGACTGGGTGCCGCACGGCATGCCGGGATATCCATTGCGCATGGACAGTGGATTGGCTTTCTGGATGATGATGCGAAAGCCGGTAGTGAATGGCTGGCGACTGCCGCGCGGAATGTGCGCGAACAGCCCGATCTGGATGGTATGGGTGGGCCAATTTATCCATTCTATCTTGCGCCCAGACCAGCCTGGTTTTTAGATGGATATGAAGTTCGGACCTGGGGAGAAGAACCGCGCTTTCTAAAACAAAATGAAATGTTTTCCGGCGGAAACATGTTCTTCCGCAGGGAGTTTTTAGTGCACGTTGCGCCAGCGATGGATGGTATGGGTATGACCGGCAACGCGATGCAGTTTGGTGAAGATACGATCCTGTTTGAACGCGCCTGGAAGGAAATTGGACAACCAAAATTTTATTACCACCCATCCATGATGATTTATCACGCTGTGCCCGCGCGCAATATGCGCGTTGGCTATATCCTCAAGCGCAATTTCAGCTACGGCGTCAGTAATTACCTTCGCAACGGCCCCACAGGGCTTAAAAATCGTATTCGCTACCTGCGCAAGCATGGCCCATATTTGTTTCGGCTGGCACGCATTGCTTTATCACAGCGCAAGGCGTACGGCAATCGAAACAACTGGCTGGTCGAAACCGGCCGTCCCCTGGCGAAGCACCTGGGGCTGCTGTGCTGCGCGGCCGGCTTACAATTTCGATTCCGGCAGCGCGGGAAAAAGGAGTAACCGGCTGTGCCCGCGATGGATGCCCAACCCTCACCTGCCGCCCGTTTTTCCGTGGTGATCTGCACCTATAACCGCGCCAGGCTGCTGGCGGTCGGCGCGGGCAGCGTAGCCCAGCAAATCGCGGACCCGGCTCTGTGGGAACTGATCATCGTCGATAACGGCTCGACCGATACCACGCAGCAGGTAGTGGAAGAACTTGCGCGCGAATACCCGCAGCGCCGAATCCGCTGTGTGGTAGAAAGCACACCCGGCTCGGGGGCGGCGCGCCGCGCCGGCGCTCAGGCAGCTCGCGGGGAGTGGGTGGCATTCATGGACGATGACGCGCGCGCTCCGACCGGTTGGCTGCAAACCGCGGACCAGATCATCCGCCAGCACCCGGACCTGGACGGCTTGGGCGGGCCAATCCACCCGTTTTACCTTGCGCCTAAGCCAGATTGGTTCCAGGATGGCTACGAAACCCGGTCGTGGGGTGATGCCCCGCGCCTGCTGCGCCGCGATGAGGCGTTTTCTGGGTCGAATATGTTCTTCCGGCGCGAGCTGCTGCTGGCGCTGGACCATTCAGCCCCGGGCCAGGGCATGCTGGGCAGCCTGATGCAGTTTGGCGAGGACACCATCCTGTTCGAGCGCGCCTGGGAGCTGCCGGAACAACCAAAGTTCTACTACGCACCCAACCTTGTGATGTACCACGCCGTCCCGGCGCGCAACATGCACGTCGGCTACATGCTGCGCCGCCAGTTCGCCATCGGCGCATCCAACTTCCGGCGCAATGGTCCGCGCGCTCCCTTGCCGCGTGCCGGGTTCACGCTGCGTCAGGCCGGCTCGCTGATGAAGCTGGGGCTGCAGTTGCTGGCCGGGCGGGCTCGCTGCGCGCGGCGCGAGAACTGGCTGGTAGAATATGGCCGGCCGGTAGCAAAAAAACTGGGCGTGCTGAGCGCCGCGCTGGGCTTAAATATCCGCTTCCGCCAGCGTGAGGAAGGCAAAAACGCGTGAGCACCCCGCTGGTTTCGGCCATCATCCCCACGTACAACCGCCGAGAATGGGTGCAGCAGGCGATTGATTCCGTCCTCGCGCAGCGTGGTGTGTCAGTAGAGTGCATTGTGGTGGATGATGGTTCCACCGACGGCACTGGTGATGCGCTGCTCCGGCATTATGGCGAGCGCATTCAATACTTATACCAGGATAACGCAGGCGAATCGGCAGCGCGCAATCGTGGGGCAAGCGAGGCGCGGGGGGAATTTCTGGCCTTCCTCGATTCCGACGATTTGTGGATGCCACATAAGCTGCTGCGCCAGGTGGCATACTTGCAAGTTCACTCGCAGTGCGGCGCGGTCTACTGCCGGGCTTATGCCATGAACGAAGCCGGGCGGCCGCTGCTGCGACTGCCCTATGGGGCCAGCATTCCAGGCCCGGCGCTTGATTTGCGATACGCGCTGGAACGCGGTATTGCGTTAAGTGGCAGCAGCATGCTGGCGCGCGCGGAAGTGTTCCACGCGTTGAGCGGCTTTGTGACGGACATCCGCCATGGTGAAGATGTGGAAATCCTGTACCGCATGCTGTTGGAAGGCATCGCGGTGCACATTCTGCCCCGGCCTCTGGCCTGGGTACGCTCGCACACCCACTCCCAGTCGCTGACCCTGCAGCAGGAGCGCTTTGAAGCCGCCTACCGCGATCATATGTCGATATTCGACCGGGTGGCGGCGCGCAGTAGCGATCCTTCGGTGCAGCGTGCCGTGCAGGGCGCGCGCCAGAAAGAAGCACTGCGCCGGGTGAGCTTCGCCATCTATGCTCGCCGCCCGGATCTGGTTGCCGATTACCGCCAGCATCCACTGCTGGCCAGCACTATCCCTGC
The DNA here is from genome assembly GCA_039810245.1 of Longilinea sp. Taxonomy (GTDB): domain Bacteria; phylum Chloroflexota; class Anaerolineae; order Anaerolineales; family Anaerolineaceae; genus CALDSL01. The sequence goes on from JBDHWQ010000012.1 coordinate 51,589, forward strand.
GCCGGCGTTTGACCGTCAGGCGCAGTACTTCACGCCGCTGATCTACCGCGAATCGGCCGACCCGCGCCGCGTGCTGGAATTTCTGGCGCGGCTGTTCGCGTATCGCGACTCGCAGTCGCCAGTTTCCGGCCGCCGTCGCGCCGACGCGCTGGCACGGTTAAGCGCTGCCATCTGGTGCGCCGGACAGCACCCACGCCATGCGGTCTTTGCCTGGGCGCAGCTCTGGCGCGAGATATTCCGCCAACCTGGGCTGCTGCTGGCTCCGGGTATGTGGAAGCTGGTCGCGCGGCTGCTGTTCGGGCGGCTGGCGATACGCCTGTACCTGCTGTGGAGCCACGCCCGTGACTGAGCCAACCGCCCCACAGGTTAGCGTGCTCATCCCCACCCTCAACCGCATCGAGCTGGTGCGCCGCGCGGTGGAGAGCGTTCAACAACAGACCTTTACCGATTGGGAGATCGTCATCATCGACGACGGATCTACCGACCCGATCGCCGCGCTGGAACGGGAATATGAGAAGGTGCGCGTGGTACGCCACCCGCGCAACCTGGGCATCTCGCCGGCGCGCAACACCGGCGTGCAGTCCGCGCGCGGCAAGTACATCGCCTTCCTCGATTCCGACGACGCCTGGTTTCCGCGCAAGCTGGAACGCCAGGTGGCGCTGCTGGAAAGCCGCCCCGACCTGGGCGCCTGCACCTGCGGCTATCGCTATGAAACCGATGAGGGCACTACCAACGAGATTCCCTCGCCGCAGGCCGGGCGTTACCGCACCCTGGCGATGGGTACCAGCCTGGCCCCCGGCACCACCCTGGTGGCGCGCACCGTGGCAATGTTGGAGTTTCCATATGACGCCAGCTTTCCGCGCCTGGTAGACCTGGATTGGGCGCTGCGCTTCGTGCGCCACTACCCGCTGGACGTGCTGCAGGAAGTGCTGTGCGTGGTCTATCGTGGCGGGCGTCCTTCGGCCGCATCGATCGAGGCAGCCAACATCCAGCTCATTCAGAAACACGGCGCTGATTTCCTGGCCCTGGGCCGCTTTTATGGCAGCCGCTGTATTGGCAAGCGCTGGCTGGAAGTGGCCACACACTATTACCGCGAAGGTAACCGCGCCAAAGGCGCGCAGTACCTGCGGAAGGCCATCATCACCAACCCATTTCAGCGGCTGAGCATGTACCTGCGCATTCTCGATTACATCCTGGGCACGTCCACGCTGGTGCGCATCAAAAAGCTGCGAGCGTGGCTGGCAAAGCGAGGCAGGCATGGCGCTTAACGTCACCCATATCATCACTGCTCTGACACCCGGCGGCGCGGAAGGTGCGCTGTACAATCTGCTGGCCCACCTGCCCCCCGGCAGGATAAACGCGCGTGTCATTTGCCTGATGGGCGAAGATTTTTACGCTGAGCGAATCCGCGCGCTGGGCATCCCGGTCGAGACGCTGGGGATGCCGCGCGGTAAAGTGCCGCCCGGCGCGCTGCTGCGCATGGCGCGCCTGCTGCGCCAGACGCGTCCAGACGTGGTGCAGACCTGGATGTACCACGCCGACCTGCTGGGCGGGCTGGCGGCGCGGCTGGCCGGGGTGCGGCGCGTGGTCTGGGGCGTGCACCATGCTGATCTGTCGCCGCGCTGGAACAGCCGCAGCACTATCCTCACCGCGAAAGCCTGCGCGCGGCTCTCTCACAGCGTACCCAGGCGCATCGTCATCGCCGCCGAATCAGCGCGGACGGTGCACGCAGCGATTGGCTACGCGCAAGATAAGATGGTGTTTATCCCTAATGGGATCGATACACACCGCTTCCAGCCCGACCCGGCAGCCCGCGCGGCGCTCCGCACGCAGCGCGGCATCCCTGCCAGCGCGCCGCTGGTAGTGCTGCCGGCGCGCTTCCACCCGATCAAGGACCAGCGTACATTCCTGCAAGCCGCGGCCATCACGGCCGGGCGCGTGCCCGAGGCGCAGTTTGTGCTGTGTGGGCAAGGGATCAGCGCGGAAAACGAAGAACTGGTGAGCTGGATTTCCGCACTCGGCCTGGGATTGTACACTCACTTGCTCGGCCCGGTGAGCGATATGCCGCGCCTGCTGGCCGCGTGCGACGTAGGCTGCCTTTCCTCATTGGGCGAGGCTTTTCCGCTGGCGCTGGTGGAGATGATGGCCTGCGGTTTGCCCTGCGTCGCCACCACCGCCGGGGACTGCCCACCAATCATCAACGACACCGGCCGCCTGGCCGCGGCCGGCGATTCCCTCATGCTGGCCGACGCGCTGACTGCGCTCTTGCGGCTTGCTCCGGCAGAGCGCGCCGCACTGGGCGCGCGCGCGCGGGCGCGCGTAGAGCAAAACTATTCCATCGAACGCATGATGCAATCCTACCTGCGCATATGGGACGAAGTGGCTGCGGAGCGCGCATGAAGATCCTGCTTGTGGCCAACACCGATTGGTACCTGTACAACTTCCGCCTGCTGCTGGCCCAGGCGCTGCGTGAACATGGCGACGAGGTTGTCCTGGTTTCTCCGCCCGGCCAATACGTCGAGCGGCTGCGCGCTGCCGGCTTCCGCTGGCTGCCGGCCGATATTTCGCGCCGCGGGGTCAACCCGCTGCGCGAGGCAGGCGCGCTGCTGCGCCTGGCGCGTATCTACCGTGACGAACGCCCGCACCTGGTCAGCCACTTTACCATCAAACCGGTGTTGTACGGTTCGCTGGCGGCGCGGCTGGGGCGCGCGCATCCCGCACCGCGCGTGGTCAATGCCGTCACCGGGCTGGGGTACGTGTTTTACGGCGTCGACCGCAAAGCCGCGCTGCTGCGCGCTATCGTGCGCCCGCTGTACCGGCTGGCGCTGCGCGGCACGCGCATCATCTTTCAGAACGAATCCGACCGGCAGGTGTTCACCGGTGGCAGGTTAGCCGACGCCGCGCAAACCTATCTGATCCCCAGCTCGGGCATCGATGTGCGCCGCTTCCGGCCCACTCCGTTGCCGGAAGGCGCCCCGCTTGTGGTGTTCAATGGGCGCATGCTGTGGTCGAAGGGCGTAAGTGATTTCGTTGAGGCGGCGCGCGCGCTGCACCGTGAAGGCAGCCTGGCGCGCTTCTGGCTGGTGGGCAGCAGTGACCCCGGAAACCCGGAAAGCGTGCCGGAAGAACAGTTGCGCGCATGGCAGGCCGAAGGCGTGGTAGAGTGGCTGGGCTGGCAGGAAAATATGCCGGGCATCCTGGCGCAATCCACGCTGGTGTGCCTGCCCACGCGTGCCGGGGAGGGTTTTCCACGCTCGCTGCTGGAAGCAGCCGCCAGCGGCCGCGCGGTCATCGCCAGCGATGCTCCCGGCTGCGACCAGGCCGTACTGCACGGCGAAACCGGGTTGATCGTTCCGCGTGGCGATCCGCCGGCGCTAACAGCCGCGCTGCGCTCGCTGCTGGCCGACCCCGAACGCTGCCAGCGCATGGGCGCGGCTGGCCGCCAGTTTGTGGAGGCGCGATTCTCGTCTGACCTTATCATTAACCGCACAATGGCGGTATACTTTTCCTGATACTCAACGCTCTCCAAGGAAGAGGCATGAACATCTACCTGGCAATCCTGTGTGGGATGCTGGTCACGCTGCTGACTGGCTGGCTGGGCATCCGCATTGCCAAGCGCATCAACCTGATCGACGTTCCGGGCACCGCCCCGCATAAAAAGCACAGCCGCCCCACCCCACTGGCTGGTGGAATTATCCTGATGCTTTCGATGCTCACGCTGCTGCCGTCGTTTGGGCTGGCCACCCTGCGGCCATTCCTAGGCGTGCTGGTTGGCGCGGTGGTCATTTTTGCCTTTGGCATGGTGGACGATCTAAAGATCATGCGCCCGCTGCCGAAGCTCTCCGGGCAGATCATTGGCGGCATGATCCTGATCCTGACCGGAACGTATATCCGTATTTTTGAAAATCCATCCTTTCCGTACAGCGGGAGCGGCTGGCTATTCCAGGGTCTTGATATCCTGCTGACCATGTTCTGGGTGATCGGCATCACCAATGCCTTCAACCTGATCGACAGCATGGATGGGCTGTGCGTGGGCGTCAGTGGGTTAAGCTTCGGGTTCTTCACCCTCGGCGCGCTAACCTCCGGGCAGGGAAACCTGGCGTTGTTCAGCGCGCTGCTGCTGGGCGTGTGCCTGGTGATCCTGTTCCTTAACACCAAGCCCTCGCACGTCTTCCTGGGCGATTCCGGCGCGCAGACCTTCGGCTTCCTGATCGCATCCACAGCGATCCTGTTCAACCCGCTGGAAAAATTGCAGCTTTCCTCCTGGTTCTTACCAGTCCTGATCACTTCGGTACCGATTTTTGATACCACGCTGGTATTTTTCTCGCGCCTGCGCCGCGGCCGGCCTTTCTACCAATCCGGCTGCGATCACACCTATCACCGCCTGGTGGCGCTGGGGATGGAATCAACCCATGCGGTGCTGGTGATGGTGCTGACGGCTCTGTTTGTCGATTGCCTAGCCTTCGTGGCGCTGGAGCTGCCGGCGCTGCCGGCCAACCTGATCTTCGCGGGCTGCCTGCTGGGCTACGCGGTGATCTTCTTCGTACTGGATTCGCCGCGCCTGACGGAGCGCCTGCTTTCCCCCCAACCATGAGCGCCGACCGTCCTGTTTCCAGAGTAACGGCGCGCAAGTTGAGCGGTTTCTGGGCGTTCAGCGCCCTGGTGGCGCTGGTCTGCACCGGTTGGCTGCTCTCGATTCCCACCGAGCGCTATGCAGGCATGCCCTTTGGCCTTTCACCCATCCGCCTGAGCCTGGTGCTCGCATTGCTGGGAGCTGTTGGCATATCCATGCTGCTGGCAGCGCTGGCGCACCGCCCGGGTGCGCGGTTGAGCGCGTGGGTGGAACGCGCGCGGCTCCCGCTGGCCCTCATTAGCCTTACGCTGGCTATACCGTCTCTCTGGCTGGCGCTGCTACCGGCCAGCCAGGTGGGCGGGTATGCCACCACGCTGATCCGCGCGCGGCCGATCCTGTCCTACCTGGCCGCGGTTAGTGGCGTGGCATCGCTGGCGCTCGCCGCCTGGCGCTATGGCTGGCAGCCACGCGGCCCGGGTACAGCATTACGCGGTTCGGGTGGCATGTTACGCGTGGCCGGTGGCTTGCTGCTGGTGGGTATGGCGCTGCTGGCATTCATGTTCCTCAGCGGGTATGGTGTCGCTCCCGACACGCAAGGCTGGAACACCCCCAGCGTGCCGGTCAGCGCGCTGCAAATGCTGGGCGTGCTGCTGGCAATGCTCGGGTTGGGCCTGGCGTTAGGGCCGGCAGCCTGGCGCAGCGCGGAGCGCTGGACGATCGCCGATACGCTGCTGGCGACGGGTATGTGGCTGGCCGCCGCCATTCTCTGGAACGCGGTACCCCTGCCGGCCGGATTCTTCGCCCCCGGCCCGTACCCGCCCACCAACGGATTTCAGCCTTTTTCCGACGCCGCGCGCTTCGATTATGCCGGGCAGCTCCTCTTGATGGGCGAACGTATCCTGGGCGGACGTTTTACCGATCGTCCGGTGTACATGGCCTTTCTGGCGCTGCTGCGCGCCACCGCCGGACAGTCGTACAACGCATCGATTTTGTTGCAGGTATTGGTATTCGCAATTGCACCGGCAGCCCTATACGCGCTGGGGCGCAGGCTGCATGGGCGCCCAGCCGGACTGCTGTTGGGGCTGTTGTTCGTGCTGCAGGAACGCAACACGATCGAAGCGACGCGCTGGCTGAACGTCTCGCACGCGCGCTGGATGATGACCGAATTCCCGGCAATGCTGCTGATGCTGCTGGGGCTTCTGGCATTTGTGCTGGCCTATCGCCGCCGTCCATCCTGGCCCTACCTGGCGCTGTGCGGCGGCCTGCTGGCAGCGGCCAGCATGGTGCGCGCCAATCCGCTGTTTTTCTTCCTGGGCGCATTAGCCTATTGGTTTGTTACTCATCTGCGCGTGCCGCGCCAGGCCGTGCTGGGCTGTCTTGCGCTCCTGGCGGCGTTCGTGTTGTGCAGCGTACCCTGGATGCTGCGTACCCGCACGCAAAATAACGTTACGATTTTCTTCCTTCCCAAGCTGGAGAATGTTATCCAGGTGCGGTATGTCGAACAGGCTGCGCCCGATGAAGCCCATATGACGGCCCCAACCGCTCTGCCCGGCAGCGCCACACCTGCCGCGACTGCCATCCCAACCCAGCCCGCTGCTGCTCCGGCCACGACAAAAAATACGCTGGCCTTGCGCGCGCAGGTGGTTATCCGCCACAGTCTGCATACAGCGCTGGCATCGGTATTCATCCTGCCGGGCGACCCGAATTTACTCACCCTTACCAACGCGCTGCATCGGTATCCCTACACCAAAGCCGGGCTGGCTGCTCCACCAACCCGAGTGGTGGGTATGATGCTGCTCAACCTGGCGCTGATCAGCCTGGGCGTGGCAGCGGCATGGCGTGCACAGCGCTGGGCCGGGCTGGCGCCGCTAGTGTTGTTCCTGGCACTCTGCCTGTCGAACGGCGTTGCGCGTTCTTCCGGTGGGCGCTATCAGGTGGGAACAGATTGGGTGCTGCTGGCCTATTTTGCGCTCGGAGTGATCGAGGCCGGCGGCTGGCTGCTGGCCTGGTCTGGCGGGCCGCGGGCAATGCCAACTTCCCAACACGACCGCACTCCCACAGCCTGGCGCGGCGCGGTACTGGCATTCGCCGCCACCCTGGCACTGTGCGCGGCCCCACCGCTGGCCGAACTGGCCATCCCACAGCGATCGGTGCGTACGTTGGAACAGGCACTGGCCCAGCCCGAAGTTCAGGCGCTGCTGCCGGCCCCGGCAGAGCAAATTCTGCAATTGTCGCGCGCGCAGGGTACCGTGGTGCGTTACGGACGGCTGCTATACCCGCGTTTTTATTACCACGACCGCGGCGAGCCAAGCCCGCGCTCGGTCTACCGCCCGCGCCCTTACCCGCGTCTGGTATTCGAGATCATCTCGGATCAGGACAAATCCAACGGGGTACTGCCTGTTACGCAAATCCCGGATATCCCGAGCGGTGCCACGGCGATAATGATCGGCTGCGGTATTCGCAACGATACGCAGGTGCACACGCTCATTATCCTGGACCCTGGCGAGCCTCGCGCCTATACGCGTGATCCACTGGCCCCGCTGGCCTGTCCCATCCCAGAGCCGGTATGCGATAACAACCACAACTGCCGCTGAGCAGTCGCACTAATGATCCGCAAGGATTGATCCTTGACGGAATTTGTAATAGAATATACAAATATTCCTTTGCATCCTGGAGAAACGTATGGCCCCCATTCTGGAAGTGCGGCAGCTTGTCAAGAAGTATGGGGATTTTGAAGCTGTGAAAGGTATTTCCTTCCATATCGATCGCGGCGAGATTTTTAGCCTGCTCGGCCCAAACGGCGCCGGGAAAACCACTACCATATCCGTGCTATCGACCCTGTTTCAGCCCACTGCCGGCGATGTGCTGGTGGATGGTCATTCGGTGGTGCGCGAACCGATGGTAGTGCGCAATCGTATCGGCGTGGTACCACAGGAACTGGCACTATACGACGACCTGACCGCGCGTGAGAACCTGGTCTTCTGGGGGCAGATGTATGGGCTGAGCGGGAAAAACCTGAATGAGCGCGTTTCCCAGGTACTTGAAGAAATCGGGCTGGCTGACCGCGCCAAAGAACGGATCAAGACTTTTTCCGGCGGCATGAAGCGCCGGGTCAACATTGGCGTGGGACTGCTGCATCGCCCGGCGCTGCTGTTCATGGACGAGCCCACGGTGGGTATTGACCCGCAGTCGCGCCGCGCCATTCTGGACTCGGTCAAGGAGCTCAACCGGCAGGGCATGTCGGTGCTGTATACCACGCATTACATGGAAGAAGCGCAGGAGCTGTCTGACCGGGTGGGCATTATGGATCACGGCGAGTTAATCGCGATTGGCACGCAAAGCGAGCTGACGCGCCAGGTGGGCGAAAACGATGCGCTGTTACTGGAAGTGGTCGAGTGCGATGATCTGAACCGGCTGGCAGCCGCCGTGCAGCAAATCCCAGGGGTAGCGCAGGCCACCACCAGCGAAAATACGCTCACCGTGCTGGCGCCGGAAGCGGAAGACATCCTCGCCCCGGTGATCACGCAGGCCAACGCGTTGAATGTAAAGGTGCATTCGGTATCGATCCAGGAGCCCAACCTGGAAGCTGTGTTCCTGCACCTCACCGGCCGCGCGCTACGCGATTGAGCCGCCATGAAAAAGATCCTGCTGATCGCGTGGAAAGACCTGCGCCTTGCGTTCCGCGACCGCGCCGCGCTGGTATTGATGCTGGCCGCACCATTCTTGCTCACACTGGGGTTGGGGCTGGTTACCGGGCGCTTTTCCAGCACCTCCAACAGCGGGCTGAGCAGTATTCCGCTCATCCTTATCAACCAGGATGGCGGCGAGCTGGGGAATGCGCTGGTAGATGTTTTCCAGTCGTCTGACCTGGATACGCTGGTAGACCCGGTGGTACAAATTGACGCTACGGCCGCGCGCGCGGCGGTGGATGAGGATCAGACCGCCGCCGTGGTGATTATCCCGGCCGGTTTCACCAACAGCATTTTCTCTGCCACTTCCACCCCAGTAGTGCCGGTTGAGGTATATTCCAACCCGGCACGACCCACCAGTTCGGGCGTGGTTCAGGCCATTGTGGAGGGGTTTCTCAGCCAGGTAGAACTGGGGCGCATCAATGGAACCGTTACCATAAGCCAACTTCTCGAGGGTGGTTATATTCAGCCTGCAGATGCCGCCAGCCTCGGTCGCGAGATTGGGCAGGAACCGGCCGGCGTAAACGCGCCGGTCACGCTTAGCGGCCGCACCGACGAAAACACCGCCCCGCCCTTCGACGTGCTGGCGTACATGGCCCCGGGTATGGCGCTGATGTTCCTGATGTTCACCGTCACGAACGGTGGGCGCACCATCCTTCAGGAGCGTGTTAGCGGAACCCTACCGCGCTTGCTGGTTGACCCGGTGCGGCTGTCGCAGGCGCTGGCCGGCAAAGCGCTGGGCATCTATCTGACCGGCGTGGCGCAGATGCTGATCTTGATTGGCGGAACGGCGCTGCTGTTCGGCATCCGCTGGGGCCACACAAACGCGGTGCTGGTGCTGGTGCTGGCAGCGGTATTTGGGGCTTTAGGCTGGGGCCTGCTGCTCACAGCCCTGGCGCGCACGCAGTCGCAGGTAGCCAATATCGGTTCCGCTATGATGCTGGTATTTGGCATCCTGGGCGGCTCGTTCGTGGATATCCGCTCCTTTCCGGCCTGGATGCAAACCGCCGCGCGCATCACGCCAAATGCCTGGGCGTTGGATGGATTTCTGGCGCTCGGGTTGGGTGGCGGGATGGCTGACGTGCTGCCTTCTATCCTCGCGTTGATCATCATGGGGTTGGCACTCTTTGCCATCACCGTGTTCGTTTTCCTGCGGCGTGGCGCCTTTGGGCACCGCTAACGAGGCATTCATGCAAAAACTGGTTGCCATGCTCTGGAAAGAAACCCGGCTGCGGTTCAGCTCTCCCGCGGAATGGTTATTCTTCCTCATCCTGCCGCTGGTATTCAGTGTCATTCTCGCGGGTGGCACTGGCGGGCAGGATGATCCGCGCATCAGCCTGCTGGTGGTTGACCAGGCGCATTCTACCCTCTCGCGCCAGTTGGTGCAGGCGCTGGAAGATACTGGTACGCTACGACCGCAGGAGCTAGAACGCGAAGAAGCCGAGCGGGAATTCCATGACCGCAATGCCGTAGCCCTTCTGGTACTGCCACCGGGCTTCACCAGCGAGGCAGTGCAGGCAGGCGAGCGCTTTGCGCTGGACCTGCGCCTGCTCCCCAATAATACCTCGGCGCTGGCCGTGCAGCAGGCGGTCAATACCGCCATCCAGCAGGTCAGCGGCGCGCTGCGCACAGCCGGCCGCAGCGTGCAGGCTGCCGAGCGCATTCGCCCATTTACCGATAATGCCACGCGACAGGCATATTACGACGCTGCCCTGCGAGCCGCGCAGCAGGCCTGGGATTCTGCGCCCAACCGTCTCGTGGTGCGCCAGGCATCTACCCCCGACGAAGTGGATTACGATCCGCAAACCAATTCCTCGGCCGGTCAGCTCATTACCTGGGTGTTCATCCCGCTGCTGGGCATTTCCGGCTCTTTTGTGTACGAGCGCCAGATCGGTACGCTGCGCCGGCTACTGGTGACACCGACCAGGAAAGGGCTGTACCTTTTTGCCACCATCCTGAGCAACGTATTGATTGCTCTGGCGCAAATGGCGCTGCTGATCGGCTTTGGCACGCTCGTCATGAATGTGCACTGGGGCAGTTCGCCTGCCGCGCTGGCGGCGCTATTGGCCGCCGCGGCGCTGGCTGCGGCCGGCATTGGCACGGCGATGGGCGCGTTTATCAAAACCGGTGGGCAGGCGAACGGCATTGCCATCATGTCGGGCATGCTCATGGCGCTGCTGGGCGGCTGCTGGTACCCTATTGAGCTGTTCCCGCCCGCCATCCAGAACGCCAGCCGCATATTACCCACGCGCTGGGCCATGGAAGGCATACTCAACCTGGCGCTGCGTGGCCAGGGCTTCGAATCGGTGCTGCCACACATCGGCGTGCTGTTGGGTTTCGCCGTGGTGTTCTTTGCCATCGGCGTGGCGCGCTTCCGCTACGAATAAACGCGGACGCTGCCTATGCCGCGCGCCGCGCAACCCGAGCGCGCACTTTTTGCACCACGCCCCCAATCAATGCCAGGTCTTCCCCGTTCAGGGTGCGCGTCAACCATATCAAGGCGACGTAAATCACTCCACCCAGCACTACCAAGATGAATATATTGACTGGACGCAGATAATAAACTGCCACTGACATGAGCAGCACCGAAAGCGTCATGCGCAGCATCGTGCTCAGGCCCAATCCGGGACCCAGTTCCGCGCGGAAAATGCGATAAAACATGATCGTTCCCACCAGCTCGGTGGCCACCGTTACCACGGAAGCCGCCAGAATCCCGTAGCGTGGGATGAGGATCAGGTTCATCACGACATTGAAAACCCCTTCGCTGCCATACACCCAGGCGGCCTTGGATTCCTGCTTCATAGCGGTGGTAAAGTTACCGCAAATGGCGGTGTACATCAGCAGCGGGGTATCCCAGATCAGAATGGCAAACGCCAGGATGGCTTCGGTGAACGAAGCACCGTACAGGCGCAGGATGATCTTATCTGCCAGCACCGTTCCACCCGCTGCCAGCGGCAGACCAATCAGCATAATGAAACGCACCGAACGGAAATACCAGGGGCGGATCGTCTCGGGGTCGAGTGCATACTCGCGCGCCATGGTAGGCACCAGCGCAGTCGTAAATGCGCTGGTCAGGATCAGCAGGCTGCGGGTGAGGGTATAGGCGGCGTTGTACCAGCCTACCAGCTCGTCGGAAAAATACCGTTCCAGGATGATTGTGTCGAAACGAAAAGCAAAGGTCAGCGATACCTGGATAAGCGCGAAGGGCAGCCCCAGCCGCAGCAGCGGTAGCCATTCGGCCGTGTGCAGCTTCATCTGCGGCGGGCGCATATTGTTACGGATAACGTACACGACGCAAATCGCGGTCAGCACCGGTAAGTTGACCATCGAAGCGATCACCAACCAGATAAAATCTGGCCGGAGAATCAGGAAAATGGTTGCCACGACATAAAAAATGACCTGGCCCAGTACGGTGAGCAGTGAAAGCACGTCCAGGCGTTCATACCCGCCGATGATGGCCATCAACGGGGTCAGGAATGCCTGGATAAAATACGACGAGCACAAAATCCCAATCGCCAGTAGCAGCTCGCCGCTATAGCCGCGCCACATCGCGCCTACTACGGTGATGGCAATCGCCACCACCGCCAGGATCAGGCGCAGCGCTGCCACATCCCAAAACAGCTTGAGCGATTTCTGCCGGTCGCGGGCAATTTCCCGTCCCATGTATTGGGCGATGCCCATATCGCCGATAAAGGCAAAGATGCCCGTCCATGCCAGAACGACGGAATACTGACCAAAGCCAGCATCACCCAGGCGGTTGACGATAAAGATATTGAAAATAAACGCCAGCCCGCGTAGGGTAATCTGCGCTCCCAGGCCAAAGATGGTATTGCGCAGGATCACGCGCATGGGGCTGCGGTGCGGTTTGGGTGGGGTTAACGGCGCCTCGCCCGCGGATTGCGGCTCATTCGTCAAAGTAGGCCCTCATCACCATCTCATAGGTTATCAAAGGCGCGACCTTGCCCACCGTCCAGGGTTCATGTCCCGCCAGATGGCGGTCCATCAATGAGCGCACAAACGCGGGATCAAACATTCCGCGCTGTGCCGCGCTGGGCGAAAACAGGATATCTTCGGCCCATGGCCGCAGTTCATGCCGCAGATAATTCTCATAATCGGCATACAGCGTGCTGCGGCGTGGGAACAGGTTGAGCCGCTTGAGCGCGCGAACCGCCGTACGCTGCGCCTGGTAGGGGATGCGGTGCACGGTGGGTAAAAATTCCTGCTTATCGTAGGGAATGTAAGCCAGCCGGGGCATTTCGCGCGTGATGATGGTGCGGTACAGCCATTGATCGCCACGAATCTTCGGCGGCAGCGAATAGATATAATCGATCAGGCTGTAATCCCAGAATGGGAAGCGCGCTTCCAGCGCTGAGCGCTGGGTCTTGATCATGTTGCCGGTAAAGCGCCAGCAGTGGTTGACGATATAGAAATATTCGGCGGCGTATTCCTTGCGGTAGCCCCAGAAACGCGAAAATTCCCCTCGCAGCGAGTCCAGCGCCAGCCCCTGCGCCTGGCGCCCAAACTCCGGAGTGAATAGCATACGCTCTTCTGCGTCAGTCAGTCCGGGCCAGGTATATGCGCTGGTAAACTGCTGGTAGGTGCGCAGCGCCACCGTCCATTCATCCACCGGGTTGTTATAAATGGCATTGACGTGATCCGAATGGCCCATCACTGTGCCGCCATCCCAGCCACTCAGGTTGCAATCCATCCATTCGCGCAGCGGCTCCAGCATGGTGATACCATGCATGTGCATCCAACCGTGGAAGCCTTCCGTGAGACGCAGGTGCAAATCCACGTAGTCCAGCACCCAGCGTCCATCCTGCAGGTTGAACCAGTGATGCCGGCTGCCGGCTGCGTGGGCGATCTGCCCGGCATACACCACATCGCGGCTGGTGCGCGTGCCAAACGAGGCGGTGACTGGCTGCGAGCCGGGCGGCATCAGCCCCAGAAGCGCGCGTGAATCCAGCCCGCCGCTGAGGAAGATGCCCGGGCGCACCCCATTCGAGAGGCGGGCAACCGCCTGGCGCAGCAGCGTCCCGGCCTCATCTACCGCCTGCTCAAAGGAAATATTGGGGCGTTCGGGCAGCTGGTCGAAGTCCCAGTAGCGGCGCAGGCTCCAGGCGCCCGTTTCCATGTCAAACACTGCGCTGCTACCATACGGAAAGAGCGAAATGCCCTCATGAAAGGTGCGCGTTCCCAGCAACTGCTGGAAGCGCACGTATTGCGCCGTAGCGACCACATCCGGCGTGCGTGGCATCCCCGGAGCGCACAATACCCCTTTGACCTCGGGCGCGAACACCAGCCGGCTGGCGGAAACACTGTAATAATGCGGGTACAGACCATAGCGATCGTTGGCCAGCACCAGCCGGCGCCGGGCCGGGTCATAAATGGCAACAAAAAAGGCCCCTTCCAGGTGGGCGGCGAAGTCCAGGCCGAATTCATGATAGGCGGCCAGAACAATTTCCGGATCGGTGAAACGTTTTGCCCCTGAGTCGCGTTTTAATGTATGGAGCAGCGTCCCAGTCTGGTATAGCTCGCCGCACATCCACAGGCGCGCATCCGACCCCACAGACGCAACCGGCTGCGGTTCCGGGTTGAAGATTCCGATCCCAACCCGGCCGATGCCGGCGCGCGCATCATCCGCCATCCAGGTATCCGTGTGATACCAGGCGCGGTGCGACAGGCGCGCGGCGCAGCAATCAAGGAAAGCGCGCGTATCTGTAGGGTGGGATGTATCTATGAGGCCAAAGATGCCAGACATGTTCTGCTATAATCGTTGTCGAAAAGAAGTGGGGCGATGCGCTGTCCAGCACAGGCCAGAGAAGTTCCTGAACTAGGGCATCAACAAGTCAATATTAGCATGAATTGGTAGGAATAAGGAATGATTCATGAAGCGTGTCTTCAAAACCCAGATGTGGTTGCTGATATTTTTGGTCGTTGGTGGTTGCAGCCTGCCCTCGCAGCCTGCCCGCCAAACACCGACCAGTGCCGGCGTGGCAAGCCCGATGCCCGGGTTGGCAGCTCCTATTAATGGGAGCACGCCACAGTTGGAAAGCTCCACACAAACCGCCGCCTCCGACCTCCAGCTCAACCCAGCCGGCGCGCCGGATATCACCGCCCTGCCCGGATTGGCGGATCTGCAGCCCGGCTGGAATCAGATGGATCCCGGTGGAGCCACTACCTGCGCGCGCGGCGGCAAATACAGCTTCTTTGTGCGGAAAACCACCAGCGACAAACTACTGATCTATTTTGAAGGCGGCGGCAGTTGTTATGATGCCGAAACCTGCCGCAAGGGCGCAAATAAATTTGACGATTCCATCGATCCGGCATTCCCTGCCGACAATCCCTCGCTAAAAACGGATGGCGTTTTCGCCCTCAATGATCCGCGCAATCCATTCAAAGATTACAACGTGGTATTCGTCAGTTACTGCACCGGCGATGGCTACCTGGGGCACCAGACGGCGACTTACCATAAAGGCCTGAGAAGTTTTACGGTACAGCACCAGGGCTTTACCAACACCCAGGTGGTGCTGGATTGGACCTATCGCAATTTCGCGCAGCCGGCAAAATTATTTATGATGGGCTGCAGCGCGGGCGTGATTGGCGGGTACTTTCATGTCCCCTTCATCCTGGAGCACTATCGGAACGTGCCCACCGTGATGGTTGGCGATTCGGGCGGTGGTTACGTGCCCGGCCCGACCGCGTTTTTGGATAACTATGGTACACGCGACCTGCTGCCCAACTGGTTACCCCAATACCAGCAGCTTGTGTCTGGCACTGTGCTCGATCCGTCATTGTTCTTCAGCATCCCGGTGAATGCCTATCCGGGCGTGCGCTTCGCCCTGCTGGATACGCAGCAGGACGCTCCGCAAAGCGAGCTCATTTCGCGGTTCAATCCGCAATTAACCCTGGCAGATGTGCTGCGCGCCAACCTGAAAACCATCCAGGCGGCCGCGCCGGATGTGTTGTATTACGAGGGATCAGGGGATTACCACTGCATCAGCATGGTTCCGGCATATTATGAGTACGAAGTGCGCGGAATAAAGCTCAATGATTGGATCACGCGACTGGCCGCTGGCCAACCGGTAGAAAGCGTGGCTCCTTAGGCGGGGCATATGTACAAAGCTAATTGATTATAAAAAGGATAAAATGACGTATAATTCCAGAATCAAGCATCGAAACTTCCATCTACCCAAGACACAGCGGGGTTATTTGGGTTCAGTGTAACAAGACTAACGCTGCTCGAAACACCGGGCCGCTTACCTCGTTTTCATTAAAGTAGATCATACGCTGGTCAGCCTGGCCAACCAGAAAATCGACATCTGGGGATCCCATTCATCATGCAATCTGCTTATCCAGTACGCGATTCGATACCAACCTCACCCTGGCTCGTCTTTCCGAAACCCAACCCGGAAGCGGATGTCCGCCTGTTCTGCTTCCCCTATGCCGGAGCCGGAGCGGTGGTGTACCATCCCTGGCCGGGTGACCTGCCCGCCGGTGTTGAAGTGATTGCGGTGCGCTACCCGGGCCGTGAAACCCGGATGCGCGAGCTGCCTTACACGCGACTGGATGATTTGCTGGATGGACTGCTGCCGCACCTGCTGCCCTACCTTGACCGGTCGTTTGCATTCTTCGGCCACAGCATGGGTGGCATGATTGCCTTCGAACTGGCGCGCCGGCTGCGCCGCCAGGGGCACGCACAGCCGGAGCACCTGTTCGTTTCCAGCCGCCGTCCGCTACACCTGCCCGAGCCATATGCCCCACTGCATCACCTGGATGATGCCGCTTTCCTCGATGGCGTGCAGCAGCGCTACAACGGCGTGCCGCCCGTGATCTTGCAAGACCCCGAGCTGCTGGGCCTGTTCCTGCCGATGATGAAAGCCGATTTTTCGATCCTGGAAACCTACCAATTCACTATCGAAGAGCCGTTCGATTTCCCTGTGACAGCCTTCCTGGGAGAGCAAGACCCTTCCATCGCAAAGCAGGAAATGGCCAGCTGGCAAATGCACAGCCACCGGAAGGTGCCCGTGCAGGTCTTCGCGGGAGACCATTTTTACCTGCATAGCCAGCGCGCTGCCCTGCTGCACGCAATTGCAGCCCGCCTGAAGGAAACGTAAGCCGATGACCGATTGGCAAATTCCATCCCTTCCCCTGCATGTGGAAGGCACTCAGCTTGACCTGTGGCAAATCTCACTCGACCTTGCGCCGGAGGAGATGGATGCGCTGGAAGAACTGCTCTCATCGCAGGAGCGCGCGCGGGCGCGGCGCTTCCATTTCGAGCGTGACCGGCGGCGCTACGTGGTGGCGCACGCCACACTGCGCTCGCTGCTGGCGGAATACACCGGCAAGGTTCCATTGGAGTTGGATTTTGAAGTTTCAGCGCATGGAAAGCCATCGCTGGCAGGTAGCGGATTGTTTTTCAACCTGGCACACTCGCACGAGCTGGCGCTGATCGCAGTGACCACGCTCGGCGAAGTTGGCGTGGATGTAGAATACGCGCGCGCACTGGACGATTTGGACTCGCTGGCGCGCGCGTGCTTCTCGGCGGACGAATACCGCGAGTGGCAATCCTTGCCGGCTGCGCAGGCACACCCGGCTTTTTTCCAGGCCTGGGCGCGCAAAGAAGCCTTCATCAAGGCCCTGGGTGAAGGATTATCGCACCCGCTGCAGGCTTTCCGCGTGAGCCTGCTGCCCGGCGAACCGGCGCAACTGCTGGAAGTAGCGGGAGACGACCGCGAGGCAGCGCGTTGGACGCTGCATGGAATCCATCTGCCCGCCGGGTACGCGGGAGCAGTAGCCATCCGCGCTATTGGCGTAGAATGCCGCTATTGGAACTGGAACAACCTGAGAGAGGTGACCAATGTCTGATCGCAATGCCACCCAAACGCCCATGAACGAGCCCATCGCCATCATTGGCATTGGCTGTCGCTTTCCCGGCGGCGTAAACGACCTGGAGACCTTCTGGCAGCTCTTGCGCGATGGCGTGGACGCGATCACCGAAATTCCGGCCTCGCGCTTTGACCTAGACACCTGGTATGATCCGCGTCCGGCCACCCCGGGTAAGGTGATGACGCGATTTGGTGGCTTTCTGGATGCGATCGACCAGATGGATGCTGGCTTTTTTGGAATTTCCCCGCGCGAGGCCGAACGCCTCGACCCGCAGCAACGCCTGTTAATGGAAGTGGCCTGGGAAGCGCTGGAAAATGCCGGCCAGCCAGCGGAGAAATTGTCTGGCAGCCAAACGGGCGTGTTTATCGGCCAGTGGCTCAACGATTTTGAGGCGCGCCTGTTTGCCGATCCGGCTGCTACTGATTTCTACATGACTACCGGCAGCGGGCGCTACGCGGCTTCCGGGCGGCTGTCATTTCTTTTTGGCCTGCAGGGGCCAAGCCTGACGCTGGACACAGCCTGTTCTTCCTCGCTTGTAGCGGTCAACCTGGCGTGCCACAGCCTGCGCAGCGGCGAATGTAACATGGCACTGGCCGGCGCGGCGAATGTGATCTTGCAGCCCAATATCACCATCGCTTATTCGCAATCGAAGATGATGGCCACGGATGGGCGCTGCAAGTTTGGCGATGCCAGCGCCAACGGCTACGTACGGAGTGAAGGCGCGGCCGTGTTGGTGCTCAAACGCCTGAGCGACGCCCGGGCGGATGGCGACCCTATCTTGGCGCTCATCCGTGGCAGCGCGGTGAATAACGACGGGCAGAGCAGCGGCTTTCTCACCACGCCGGGCAGTGCAGGCCAGGAAGAAATGCTACGCAAAGCATATTGCAACGCAGGCGTCCAGCCCGGGCAAGTACAGTATATTGAAGCGCACGGCACGGGCACATCCGCCGGAGACCCGGTAGAAATTGGCGCCCTGGGTGCGGTGTTGGCCGAAGACCGCCCCGCCGACCACCCGTGCCTGGTTGGATCGGTGAAGACCAACTTCGGCCACACCGAAGGCGCGGCTGGGCTGGCCGGGTTAATCAAAGTGGTGCTGGCGCTCAAGCACGGGCAGATCCCGCCCAGCCTGCACTTCCACACGCCCAGCGCAAAAATCCCCTGGGAAACGCTGCCTTTAAAGGTAGCGGACCACCTGCAAGATTGGCCCGAACACACCGGCCCTGCGATTGCCGGGGTCAGCGCGTTTGGGATCACTGGAACCAATGCGCATGTAGTGCTGCAAGAAGCCCCCCCGCAGGCAGCTGCGCAGGTTGCGCCGCTGCCCACCGGCACATTTTTGCCGCTATCCGCACGCTCACCTGAGGCGCTGCGCGCGCAGGCCGGTCGCTTTGCCGTTCTTCTGCGCCAGGGTAGCGCACCGTTAGCCGACGTGCTCTACAGCGCCAGCCGGCGCCGCAGCCATCACCCTTACCGCCTGGCAGCCCAGGCCGTAGATCGCGACTCCCTGGCGCAAGCGCTTGAAGCTTACGCGCAGGATGACCCGGCTGCCCCGGTGACGGTGGGCAACGCCATTGCGCCGCGCAAGGTGGTCTTCGTTTTCCCCGGGCAGGGTGGGCAGTGGCTGGGCATGGGCCGGCAACTACTGGCCAGCGACCCGGTGTTCCGCCGCACAATTGAGCGCTGCGAAGAGGCTTTCCGCGGGCTGGTGGATTGGAGCCTGCTGGAGCAGATTGCGGCGGATGAGGCCGGCTCGCGCATGGGCGAGATTGACGTAGTGCAGCCCATGCTGTTTGCCATCCAGGTGGCGCTGGCCGAGAGCCTGCGCGCGCGCGGCGTGCAGCCGGATGCAGTGGTAGGCCATAGCCTGGGCGAAGTGGCCGCGGCTTGCGTGGCCGGCGCACTTTCCCTGGAAGACGCCGCGCGGGTAATCTGCACCCGCAGCCGCCTGATGCGCCGCGTAAGCGGCAAGGGCGGCATGGCGGTGATTGGTTTGTCGCTGGAACAAACCAACGCATTATTAGAAGACTACCGCGACCGCCTTTCTGCGGCGGTGAGCAACAGCCCCAGCTCCACCGTGATCTCGGGCGACCCCGCAGCGCTGGAAGAAGTGATGAACAAACTGCGCGCGGACAATATCTTCTGTCGCGCGGTCAATGTGGATGTGGCGGCGCACAGCCCGCACATGGACGCGCTGCGTCCCGAGCTGGTAGCTGCGCTGGCTGGTATCCAGCCCAAACCGGCCAGCGTGTTGTTGATGTCCACCGCAGAGGGCCGGCCGGTGGACGGCGCAACGCTGGATGCCGAGTACTGGGGGCGCAACCTGCGCCAGCCGGTTCTGTTCGCCAGCGCCGTGCAGCAGCTCCTCGCCCAGGGCTACACCGCTTTTGTGGAATGCGGGCCGCACCCGGTGCTGCTCACGGCCGTGGGGCAAAACTCAGATTCCGCCAGCGCCCCGGTGACGCTGGCTGCCATGCGCCGCGAAGAAGACGAGCAGGCGCAGCTCGACGCGGCAGTAATGGGCCTGTACGCCAACGGCGCGCCGCTGGACTGGTCTCTGGCCGCGCCGGCGAGCGGGCAGGTGGTGCCGCTGCCCAACTATCCCTGGCAGCGCGAGCGCTACTGGGTGGACACCAAAACCACCCAAACCGATCCGCTGGCCGGGTGGTTTTACCAGGTGCAATGGAAAGCTGCCCCGCGCGCCAGCGCCAGCGCCGCGCCTGCGGGAAACTGGCTGGTATTCTGCGAGCCGGGCGAAGATGGCCTGGGCGCGCAGCTTGCCGGCTGCCTGGCCGCATTGGGCGCACAGGTGACGCGCGTGATCCCTGGCGCGCAGTTTGGCCGCGACGCGCAGACCTATACCATCGCGGCGGACAACCCGCAGCACTTCCGCCAATTATTAGATGGCGTATTGGCGCGCGCAGGCGAGCTGGATGGCGTGGCTTTTTGCTGGGGCGCTTCTGCGCCCGGCGTGGACGCACTGGATACCGCGGGTCTGGAAAGCGCGCAGGATACCCACCTGCGTGGGGCGCTGCACCTGGTGCAGTCACTGGCCACGGCCGCGTGGACTACGGATGCCCGCCCGCGCCTGTGGCTGGTGACGCGCGACGCCCAGCCGGTGGTGGCCGGCCGCGTCAGCGGGCTGGCGCAGGCCACCCTGTGGGGCTTTGGACGCGTGCTGGCCTTTGAATACCCTGAGCTGTGGGGCGGGTTGGTGGACACCGACGGCGCCTCGCTGGAAAGCGTGGCGCGCGAGCTGCTCGGCCCGGGCGACCAGCAGGTTGCATTCAGGCGCGGCCGGCGCTTCCAGGCCCGGCTGGCGCGCCAGTCCATCGTCCCCATGCCGGATGATGAGCTCAGCTTCTCTCCGGATGCCGCGTACCTGATTACCGGCGGGTTGGGTGGGTTGGGGTTGAAAGTGGCCGCCTGGATGGCATCCAGGGGCGCGCGCAACTTGGCGCTGATGGGCCGCAGCCGTGGCACACCGGCCGCGCAGCAGGCAGTGGAAGCGCTGGAAGCACAGGGCGTGCGCATACTGCGCGTACAGGGCGATGCCAGCCACATGGAAGACGTTGAACGCGTGCTGGGGGAAATTGCCACCGCGCTGCCACCGCTCAAAGGTATCATCCACTCTGCCGGAACGTTGGAAGATGCGCTGCTTTCCAAAGCCGAGTGGCCTGCTTACCAGCGCGTGATGTCTTCTAAGGTTTCTGGCGCTTGGAATTTGCACCGCGCCACGGAAGGCCTGGACCTGGACCTGTTCGTATTATTCTCCTCAGCCACAGCCCTGCTGGGCACACCGGGGCAAAGTAATTACGCCGCCGCCAATGCCTTCCTGGATGCGCTGGCCTACGCGCGCCAGGCAGCCGGGCTGCCGGCCCTGTCGATCAACTGGGGCGGGTGGAGCGAGGTCGGCCTGGCCACGCAGCACGAGCGCGCGTCGTCGCTGGCGCACATCGGGCTGGAGAGCTTTGCCCCGCAGAAAGGCCTGGCAGCCCTGGAGCGCGCGCTGCTGCAAACCCAGCCGCAGCTCGCGGTGATGGCGATGGACTGGAACCGCTACGCCGAACAGCGCCCGCGCGGCGCCAGCGCATTTTATGCGACTTCGGTCAGCGCGCAGAAAGCAGCCGGGGCCGCGCAAGAGACCGGTAGCGAGCGCGCGTCCATCGCGCAGCAGATCGAAGATGCCGATCCCAGAGATCGCATGAACCTGATCAGCGGCCAGGTGGCCGGCGTGGTAGCCAGGATCCTGCGCCACGCCCACCCGGACTCCATCAATCGCGACCAGGGATTTTTCCAGATGGGCCTGGACTCGTTAATGGCAGTAGAATTGAGAAATTCGCTGCAGAAAGCCTTTGGCCGCACGTTGCGCTCCACGCTTGCGTTTGATTTTCCCAGTATCAACAGCCTCAGCCGCTACCTGTACACCGAAATGTTCCCACAGCAGACCGCCGCGCAGCCCGAGCCGCTGCCGGATGCTGGCGCCGAAGAAGAAACGCTGGCCAGCCTGAGCCGTGATGAGGTCAAGAGCCTGCTGGATGACGAGCTGCGCATGCTGGAAGAGGACCTGTAAACCATGACTGTTCCCACACCACAAACTGACGACCTGGACCAGCTCAAACGCGCTCTGGCCGCGCTCAAAAAGGCGCGTGCACGCATCAACACCCTGGAGCAGGCGCGCTCCGAACCCATCGCCATCATCGGCATGGGCTGCCGGCTGCCGGGCGGCTGTAACACGCCACAGGCATTCTGGGAGCTGCTGCGGGAAGGCCGCAGCGCCATTACCCCACCCCCTGCCGACCGGTGGGACCCGAAAGACGTTGAATCCAGTGATCCCGACGAGCCGGGAAAAATCCGCTCGTCGCTCAGCGGTTTCCTCGAGCGGGTAGACCAGTTCGACCCGCATTTCTTTGGCATCTCACCACGCGAAGCTCACGCCATGGACCCACAGCAGCGTCTGGCGCTGGAATCCGCCTGGGAAGCGCTGGAAGACGCGGGCATCATCCCCGAAGACCTGGCCGGCTCCAGCACGGGGGTTTTCATTGGCATTGGCCTGAACGACTATGCCCGGCTGCAGATTCCTGCCCAGGTAGAAGACCGGTCGCTGGTAGACCATTACTTCCTGCAGGGCAACGCGCTTTGTATTACTCCCAACCGCATCTCCTACGCGTTGGATTTCCACGGCCCGAGCATGGCGATCGATAGCGCCTGCTCTTCCTCGATGTCGGCCATCCATACCGCCTGCCAGAGCCTGCGCAATGGCGATTCGAGCTTGGCGCTGGTGGGCGGCACAAACGTGTTGCTCACACCGGATACGTCTATTGCGCTGGCCAAATTCTTGGCGCCTGATGGGCTGTGTAAAACCTTTGATGCCCGCGCCAACGGTTACACCCGCGGCGAAGGCGCGATCATTTTCGTCCTCAAGCGCCTTTCAGAAGCGCAGGCAGATGGCGACCGCATCTATGCCGTGATCCGCGGCACGTCTATCAATCAGGATGGCTTCAGCAGCGGGCTGACCGTTCCGAATGGCTCGGCGCAGGAAGCCATGTTGAGAACCGCGCTGCAGAACGCCGGCCTGGAGCCGGGAGATATTGACTACGTCGAAGCGCACGGCACGGGCACCTCGCTGGGTGACCCGATTGAAGCCAATGCGCTGGGCACGGTCTTCGCGCCTGGGCGGGAACGCGGGCAAGAGCTGCTGATCGGCTCGGTCAAAACCAATATCGGCCACCTGGAAGCTGGAGCAGGTATTGCCGGTGTGATGAAAGTTGCCCTGGCGCTGTATCACGGTGAAATCCCTGCCAGCCTGAACTACGAGCGACCGAACCCGATGATCGATTTTGACCACCTGCGTCTGCGGGTGGTGACGCAGCGCCGGCCGTGGCCCAAACGCGAAGGTCCCAACCGCGCCGGCATCAGCTCATTTGGGTTTGGTGGCACCAATTCGCATGCATTTCTTGAATCTGCGCCTGCCGCGCCCGCCGGGGAGATCACCCCGGCCGCGGAAAACCCGCGCCTGTTCACCCTCAGCGCCAAAACGCCCGAAGCCCTGGTAGAATACGCGCGCCGCTTTGCGGACTTTCTGCAGGCCAACCCGGGCCAGGCCCTGGCCGGCGTGTGCGACACCGCCAACCGCCGCCGCTCGCTGTTCGCGCACCGCCTGGCCGCGGTCGCCACCAGCACTGACGGGCTGGCGCATTCGCTGGCCGCCTACGCGTCCGGCCAGCCCGCGCCAGACGTGACCTACGGCCACGCGCAGCAAGGCGGCGATCAGATCGTCTTCCTGTTCACCGGGCAGGGCGCGCAGTACCCGGGCATGGGGCGCGCGCTGTACGCCACCGAGCCGGTCTTCCGGCAGGCGCTCGACCGCTGCGAGGCGGTCTACCGCCAGCAGACCGGGGAATCGCTGCTGGATGCGGTCTTCGCGCCTGCCGGCGAACAGCCAGCGCAGGTAGACCATACCGCCATCACCCAGCCAGCGCTGTTCGCCGTGGAAATCGGGCTGGCGGAACTGTGGCGCTCGTGGGGCGTCCAGCCCGCGGCGGTCACCGGCCACAGCATTGGCGAATACGTTGCCGCGTGCGTGGCGGGCGTGTTCAGCCTGGAAGATGGCATGAAGCTGGTCATTGCGCGCGGGCGGCTGATGGGCGCGCTGCCAGCCGGCGGGGTGATGGCGACCCTGTTTACCCCACCCGAGCAGGTGGAAGCCGCGCTGGCCGGGCGATCCCATGTTTCGATCGCGGCAGTCAACGCACCAGATAGCACTGTTATTTCGGGAGACGCGGCCGAAGTGCAGGCGGTGATCGACACATTCCAGGCGGCAGGAGTTCAGTCACGCCGCCTGGTGGTTTCGCACGCCTTCCATTCGCCGCTGATGGAGCCGATCCTGGATGAATTTGAGCGCGTGGCCGCCACCTGCCAGTTCGCGCCGCCACAGATCCCGCTCATTTGCAACCTCACCGGCCGGCCGTTTGCCGCCGGCGAAATCCCAAACGCGGCCTATTGGCGCCGGCATATTCGTGGCGCGGTGCAATTCGCGGCCGGGATTCAAAGCCTGCACGCGCTGGGCTTCCATCGGTTCCTCGAAATCGGCCCCAACCCGGTTCTGACCAACCTGGGCAAGCGCACGCTGCCCGAAGGCAGCGCCGGCTGGGTGATCTCTTTGCGCCAGGGCCAGCCGGATGCCGCGCAGATGCGCAAGAGCCTGGGGGCATTATTCACGCTGGGCCGGAGGATTGATTGGGACCTGGTGGACGGCGCGCAGCAGCGCCCACCGGTTAGCCTGCCCACCTACCCCTTCCAGAACGAGCGCTACTGGTTCCGCGTTGGCAAAGCCAAGGTGCGCCGCCAGCAGTCGGAACAACCGTTGCTGGGCCGGCGGCTGCGCTCGCCCGGGCTTCCCGGCCCGGCCTACGAAACGACGTTGGACGCGGATAGTCTGCCCTACCTGTGGGATCACCGCGCCTATGGCACGCCGATCTTCCCGGCCGCCGCTTTTCTAGACATGGCGCTCAGCGCGGCCGCGCTGCAGCACGACGCGCCGCCCGCGGTGGAAGAAATGACCGTGCAGGAAACGTTGATCCTGCCGGCGGAAGGCGAGCGCAGCCTGCAAATGCTGCTGACCCCCACCGCGGATGACAGCATGGAAGCGCGCATGTACAGCGCCAGCGAGGAAGAAGCCGCGCGCGGTGCGTGGCAGCTGCATGCCTATGCGAAGATCAGCCGCACGGCTGGCATCCCGGCGGACGTTCCCACCCTCGACGCAGCCCGCGCCGCCTGCGCGCGCTCCCTGCCTGCGGACGAATTTTACGCCGTCCTGCACAGCAGCGGTATGGAGTATGGACCCGACTTTCAAAATATCCGCGAGTTGTGGCTGGGCGACTCACAGGCCCTGGCGCGCGTGGAGTTGCAAGAACATCTGACTACCGCTGGATACCGCCTGCACCCGGCGCTGCTGGATGCCTGCTTGCAGGCAGTCGGCGCTGCATTCTTCGGCTCCGAAGAGACCTTCCTGCCTATTGCCTTCGACACGCTGGACCTATACCGCGAGCCGGGGCGAGCGTTGTGGAGCTACGCACGTATTATTCCTGGTGAAACATCCGAATCCTTCCGCGCCGACCTATGGTTGTACGCGCCAGATGGCGCGCTGGTGGCGCGTGTGGTGGGCATGCGCCTCAAGCGCACCGCTGCGGCCACGCTGCGCCGCCTGGTGCAGCGCGCCTCGGGCCGCGTGGCTTACGCCGATTGGTTATACCGCATGCAGTGGGATGAGCAGCCCCTGCCGCAACAGGCCACCGCTCCCGCCCCGACCCGCTGGCTGGTGTATGGTGATGAACCCGCCGCGCAGGCACTGGCCGGGCTGATCCCCGGCTGCATGATCGCCATGCCGGGCGAGAGCTTCCAGGGGTTGGACGCCAACCGCTGGCTGGTTTCGCCATCCAACCCCGGCGATATGCAGGCGTTGCTGGAAAACACCCGGCCGGATGGCATCCTGTGCCTTACCGGTTCCACCCAGGCAGCGCTGCACCTGCTGCAGGCCGCCAGCGTTGCCAGCGCGCCGCCGCAGGTATGGCTTGTCACGCACGGCGCACAGCCGGTGGGCAGCACTGCCGGAGATGTGCACGTGCCGGCCGCTGCGCTGTGGGGACTGGCGCGCTCAACGCGCGCCGAATTCCCCGATCTGCGCCTGCACTGCGTGGACCTTGACCCCGCAGCGCTGCCGCTGGAGAACGCTCGCAGCCTGTGGGCTGAAGTGCAGACCCAGGCGGCTGAGGATGAAGTAGCTTATCGCAACGATCGCCGCTACGCGCAGCGCATGGCGCGTTTTAGCGCACCCGCAGCCACGCCGCCGGTGCGGTTGGTTAATCGCGCCACCGGCGAGCTGGACGGCCTGGCGCTGCAGCCGCTGGCGCGCCGCGTGCCCGGGCCTGGCGAAGTGGAAATCGCAGTACGCGCTACCGGGCTGAACTTCCGCGACGTACTGATTACCCTGGGCATGTACCCCGGCGATGCGCCAGACCTGGGCAGTGAATGCAGCGGCGTCGTCAGCGCGGTGGGCGAGGGCGTCACGCACGTCCGCCCGGGGGATGCTGTGCTGGCACTGGCGTCAGACTGCTTTGCCACCTACGCCTTGACCCGCGCCGAATTCGCCCTTCCCAAGCCGCCCGAAATGATCTTCGATCAGGCGGCCGGCATCCCGATTGCCTTTTTGACTGCCGATTACGCGCTCAACACACTGGGCCATATGCAGCCCGGCGAGCGCGTATTGATCCACGCTGCGGCCGGGGGGGTGGGCATGGCGGCGGTGCAGCTCGCGCGGCTGGCCGGCGCGGAAATCTTCGCCACGGCCGGCTCGCCGGAAAAACGTGCCATGCTGCGCGCGTTGGGTGTGCAGCATGTGCTTGACTCGCGCACGCTGGACTTTTCTGATGAAATCCTGCGTCTGACGGATGGCGAGGGTGTGCACCTGGTGCTTAACTCGCTGGCGGATGAGTTCATCCCGCGCAGCCTGGCCGTCACCGCGCAGGGCGGGCGCTTCCTCGAAATCGGCAAACGCGGCATCTGGAGCCACGCGCAGGTAGACGCGCTGGGCAAAGACATTGCCTATCACATCATCTACCTGGGCGGGGTGTGCGAAAGCGACCCGCGGCTCATCCACGCGCTATTTGAAAAACTGATGCAGCACTTTGCAAGCGGTGCGCTGCGCCCGCTGCCGGTGCGCGTCTTTCCACTCGAACAGGCCAGTGAGGCCTTCCGCTTTATGGCCAAAGCGCGCCATACCGGCAAGATCGTTCTCAGCCAGGCCGCGCAGCCATCTGCCGCGCCATCATTGCGCAAAGACGCTACTTACCTGGTCACTGGGGGGCTGGGAGGCATCGGCCTGACGTTGGCGCGCCAGATGGCCGAAATGGGCGCCGGTACGCTGGTGCTGGCCGGCCTGCGCGAGCCCGGGCCGGAAGCGCAGACTGCGATTGACGCCATGCAGCGCGAGTGCGGCGCGCAGGTGCGCGTGTTAGTCGGTGACTTGGCGCTGCCCGGAGCCGTGCCTCAGGCGTTGGAGCAGATCCGGCGCGAGCAGCCGCTGGTGGGCATCGTGCACGCCGCCGGTGTGCTGGATGACGGCATCCTGGCGCAGCAGACATGGCAGCGCTACGAGGGCGTGTTTGCCCCCAAGCTGGACCTGGCCTGGGAGCTGCACCGCAGAACGCTGGGCATGCCGCTCGACTTCTTCGTGCTATTTTCGGCTGGGGCTGGCTGGCTGGGAACACCGGCCCAAAGCGGTTACGCCGCCGCCAACACCGCCGTAGATGCATTGGCCGCTTACCGGCTTGCGCGCGGGCTGCCCGCGGTCAGCATTGCCTGGGGCCCCTGGGCCGATGTGGGCATGGCCGCGCGCATGAGCGAGGCCGACCGCGAGCGCATGCGCCGCCAGGGCCTGGGCAGCATCAGCCCGGCGGACGGCGCTCTGGCGTTTGCGCACCTGCTGGGCGCGGCCGGCCCGGTGGCGGTGCTGCCGCTGGATTGGGAGCGCTTTGCCGAGGCACAACCGCGCATGCCGGCACGCTTCAGTGCGCTGGCCAGCCAGGCGCAGAGCGCGGCCGCCGCACGCCCTGCCGCGCCTACGGCCGACATCCGCAAGACCCTGGCCGATGCGCCGCAGAGCAAGCGCCGCGCGCTGCTGCAAGGTCACCTGCGTGAACACGCCGCGCGCGTACTGGGCCTCAATGCAGACTTCCACCTGGATAACCGCCAGCCACTGCGCGAGATCGGCATGGATTCGCTCATGGCGGTGGAGCTGCGCAACGCGATCAGCGCCAGCCTGAAGCAGAAGCTGCCCGCCACGCTGCTGTTCGATTATCCCACCGTCGAGGCACTGACCGCATTTTTAAGCGGCATGCTGTGGCCGGAACAACCCGCCGCGCCCCAGGCTGCTGAACCATCAAAACCCACCGGCGCTGATGTGCAGAACCTGAGCGACGAAGAGGCCGAAGCGCTGCTGCTGGCCGAGCTGGACAAGAATAAACCCAAGTAGGTGCTGACCATGACCGCTGACCCATCCTCTCCAGAACTTTCCCCCATCAAGCGCGCCCTGCTTGAAATCCGTGATCTGCGCGCGCGCCTGGCAGAAGTGGAATATGCGCAGTTCGAGCCGGTGGCCATCGTCGGGCTGGGGCTGCGCATCCCCGGTGGCGTGGATGATGCCGGATCGTACTGGCGTCTGCTGCGCGACGGGGTGGATGCCATCACCGGAATCCCGCCAACGCGCTGGAGCCTGGAGCAGTTCTACGACGAGGACGTTTCCAAACCGGGCAAAATGACCACGCGCTTTGGCGCGTTTCTGGACGACGTCGACCGCTTTGACGCCGCGTTCTTTGGTATTTCGCCGCGCGAAGCCACCAGCATGGACCCCCAGCAGCGCCTGCTGCTCGAAACTACCTGGGAAGCCATTGAGAATGCCGGGCAGTCGCCGGAAAAGCTGCTCGGCACGCAAACCGGCGTGTTCATCGGCATTTCCAACAACGATTACTTCCGCATGGTGATCAAAGACCTGGAAAAGATCGATACCTACGCGGTGACCGGCGGCATGTTCAGTGTCGCTTCCGGCCGCATCGCCTACCTGCTGGGATTGCGTGGCCCGGCGCTCTCGATCGACACTGCCTGTTCCTCATCGCTGGTGGCGGTGCACCTGGCCTGCCAGAGCCTGCGCAAAAAAGAAACGGATATGGCCCTGGTAGGCGGGGTCAACCTGATCCTGACACCCGAAGCCAACATCAACTTCTCCAAGGCCGGGATGATGGCAGCCGACGGGCGCTGCAAGACCTTTGACGCCCGCGCCGACGGTTACGTGCGCGGCGAAGGCTGCGTGGTGGTGGTGCTCAAACGCCTGGCGGACGCTCAGGCCGCGCGCGATCACATCCTGGCTGTCATCCGCGGCTCGGCCACCAACCAGGATGGTCGCTCCAATGGCCTGACCGCCCCCAGCGGGCCGTCGCAGGAAGCGGTGATCCGATCCGCGCTGCGCTCGGCAGGCGTCCAGCCCCACCAGGTGAATTATGTGGAAACGCATGGCACCGGCACTTCGCTGGGCGACCCCATCGAAGTGGATGCGCTGGGAGCCGTGTACAGCCAGGAACGCGATCCTGCCAACCCACTCCATATTGGCTCGGTCAAGACCAACGTGGGTCACCTGGAAGCCGCGGCCGGGCTGGCCGGGTTGGTAAAGGTGGCCCTGGCGCTGCATCACCAGGAAATCCCGCCGCACCTGCATTTTGAGACCCCTAACCCGCACATTTCCTGGGCCGATTACCTGCTGGACGTACCTACCCGGCGCACCCCCTGGCTGCCGCTGGACGGGCGGCGTATCGGCGCGGTCAGCTCGTTCGGGTTTAGCGGCACCAACGCGCACATCATCCTCGAAGAAGCGCCTGCCCCGCTGCCGGCCGCCGACGCCGAGCCGCTCCCGCGGCTGGTGACGCTATCGGCGCGCAGCGCGCCATCCCTGCGCGCACTGGCCGAAAAATTCCGTGAATTCCTCGATGGTCCGTCACTCAGCGCAGCGCAGTTCGCCACGCTGGCGCGAGTCAGCGGCGTGGGGCGCTCGCATTACGCCCACCGCCTGGCGCTCAGCTCCGCCAGCGGCGAGCACTTGCGCGACTTGCTGGCCGGATTTTTGGACGGCAAGCAGCCGGCCGGCGCGTGGAATGGCCAGGTGGAAAGCTCAGAGCCCCCGGCGGTGGCATTCCTGTTCACCGGGCATGGCTCGCATTACGTCAACATGGGCCGCGCGCTGTATGACACCCAGCCGGTCTTCCGCGAAGTGATCGACCGCTGCGACACGCTGCTGCGCAGCCGCCTGCCGCGCCCGCTGCTGGAAGTGCTCTACCCCGATGCCGCGCCAGGGAGCGCAGAATACCAGCAGGTGGTAGATTGCCTCAACGACATGACCTATGGCCAGCCGGCCATGTTCGCCCTCGAAGTGGCGCTGGCGGCGCTATGGCGCTCGTGGGGCGTGATCCCCGCCGCGGTGGCCGGCCACAGCCTGGGCGAGTACGCCGCCGCGGTGACAGCCGGCGTGGTCAGCCTGGAAGATGGGCTGGCACTGATCGCCGAGCGCGGCCGGCTGATGCAGCAGCTCCCCGAAGATGGCCTGATGGTCACCGTCTTTGCCGAAGAAGAAAACGTAGTGAAAGCCATCGCGCCCTACGCGACGCAAGTAGCCATCGCCGCGGTAAATAGCCCCGAGACGATGGTGATCTCCGGCCAGCGCGAGGCGGTGATGGCCGCGGTGGACGCGCTCAGTGCGCAGGGCGTGCGCACCAAAATCCTCAACATTTCGCGCGCGGCGCACTCGCCCATGGTCGAGCCAATGGTGGCCGGCATGGCGCGCGCCGTCAGCGGTGTGCAGTTCGCCATCCCCGAAGTCGAGTTCTTCTCGGCGGTCAGCGGCCAGGTCGAGAGCGAGGCCGTGGCGCAGCCCGCCTACTGGCCGCGCCACCTGCGCCAGACAGTGCGCTTTGGCGCGGCGGTCGAGTCGATGTACGACGCCGGCTACCGCGTATTCCTCGAAATCGGCCCGCACCCCACGCTGATTAATCTGGGGCAGCGCACGCTGGTAGATGACCCGCGCGTGGTGTGGCTGCCTTCGCTCTCCAATAAGGTGGCCGACCGCGAGCAGATGCTGGAAAGCGCGGCCCGGCTGTACGTGGCCGGCGGCAGCCTGGATTGGGATGGACTGCACGGCGCCCCGCTGATGGACAAAATTCCGCTTCCCACCTACCCCTGGGAACGCAAGTCTTACTGGTGGAAAACCACCGAACGCCCTGCCAGCCCGGTCACCCCGCGCTTCGAGAGCGCCTCAGCCGCCGCAGAGCGCCAGTCGCGCCTGGCTCCACTCGACCTGGGGCTGGAGCGTTTCTCGGCACGATGGGACGCGCTCAACACGCTGGCAGCGGCCTACATGAACAATGCCCTGTACGAGCTGGGTGCATTCCAACCCGGTGAAACGCTTACGCCGGATGTGCTTCTGGAGCGTTATGCGATCAAGCCCACCTACCGCGCGCTGATGGTGCGCTGGCTGCGCCACCTGGCGGGCTGCGGCTGGCTGCAATCTGCCGGCGAGGGCGCGTATGCCAGCCGCACAGGATTGCAGCCTCGCCCGTTAGAAGCGCTGCGCGCCGCGGCCGAAACTGCCATGGCCGGGTCTGAGGTGGTGACCGAATACCTGGTCGACTGCGGCTCGCGCCTGGCCAGCATTATCACCGGCCACGAAAGCCCGCTGGAAATGATGTTCCCCGGTGGTTCGATGCAGCGCGCCGAAGGAGTGTATCAAAACTGGGCCCACGCGCGTTATTTCAACCAGATAGTGGGCGCAGCCGTGCAGGCCGCCGCTCACGCGAATCCCGGCAGCACCCTGCGCGTGCTGGAACTGGGTGCAGGAACCGGGGCTACAACCGCTTCTGTGCTGCCGCTGCTGCCCGCGGCCAATACTGCTTACTACTTTACCGACGTGACCGATCTATTTCTTAACCTCGCGCGCGAGAAATTCTCCGCCTACCCCTTCGTGCAGTACGGTCTGTACGACGCCGAAAAAAGCGGCTTCGAACAGGGCTATGGCCGCGCGCAGTTTGACATCGTGCTGGCGGCGAACGTGATCCATGCCACGCGCAGCCTGCAGGATACCCTGCGCAAAACCCAGGAGATGCTGGCTCCGGGTGGCATGCTGGTGCTGTTTGAAGCCACCACACATATGCCCTGGTATGACGTGACCACCGGGCTGATCGAAGGCTGGCAGAGCTTTGGTGACGATCTGCGCGCCGACAGCCCGCTGCTGGCACCCGATCAGTGGCGGCAGGTGCTGGCCGAATCCGGTTTTGAAGACGTGTCCATCCACCCACAATCGGGCAGCCCGGCCGAAATTCTGGGCGAATCGGTAATCCTGGCGCGCCCTGCGCGCGACGCCGTGGCAGAGAGCGCCGCGATCAGCCTGAGCGCCGCGAGTGAGGAGCACGCTGTAGAGGCTGCGCCGGCCACCCCGGCTGATGATCTGCTGGCACGGCTGCGCGAGGCCCTGACAGACGAGCGCCGCGAAATCCTGCTGGATGTGGTGCGCGGCCACGTGATGAACGTGCTGCGCCTGAGTGCGGACGAAGCCCCCGACCGCAAGGCGCGCCTGATGGACATCGGCGTCGATTCGCTCATGGCGGTGGAATTACGCGGTCGCCTGAGCCTGGGCTTGAAGCTGGAGCGCAAACTGCCCGCCACGCTGATCTTTGACTATCCGACCATTGAAGCAATCACCGATTATCTGCTGCGTGAAGTGCTGGTCTTTGCCCCGGCCGCAGACGCGCAGCCTGCCACCTCTTCCACCGCCATCGAAGATCTGACCGATGAACAGGTGGAAGCCATGCTGCTGGCCAAACTGAAGAAGATGCAATGAGCGAAAACCTGTCTCCCCTCAAGCAAGCTTTCCTGGCGATCGAAGAGCTCCAGGCCAAACTGGAAGCCGCGGAAAAAAGCGCGCGCCAGGTCAACACCCCTATCGCGGTGATTGGGGTTGGCTGCCGGCTGCCCGGCGGCGCCAACGACCCGCAAAGCTTCTGGAATAATCTCAAAGATGGCGTGGACGCGGTGCGCGATGTGCCACCGGGCCGCTGGGACGTAGACGCGGTCTACGATCCAGACCCGGACGCACCCGGCAAGAGCTACATCCGCCAGGCGGGCTTTCTGGAGCAGATAGACCAGTTTGACCCGCAGTTCTTTGGCATATCTCCGCGCGAGGCGCATTCGATGGACCCGCAGCAGCGCCTGGTGTTGGAAGTGGCCTGGGAAGCGCTGGAAAACGCCGCTATTAACCCGGCATCGCTGCACGGCAGCCGCACCGGGGTCTTTGTGGGCATTGCCAGCTTTGATTACGCCAGTATTTTCCTCAAGGCCAACGACCCAACTGTGCTGGATACGTATTACAGCTCGGGCATCTCACACAGCATTGCCTCAGGCCGGCTTTCCTACGTGCTCGGGCTGCAGGGGCCCAGCGTTTCCGTGGATACGGCCTGCTCGTCCTCGCTGGTGGCCACCCACCTGGCGGTGCAAAGCCTGCGCACCGGTGACTGCGACCTGGCGCTATCCGCGGGCGTCAACCTGATTTTACTACCGGATAACCAGATCACCTTCTCGCGGCTGCGCATGCTCTCCACTGACGGTCGCTGCCACACCTTTGACGCCGCTGCCGACGGCTTTGGCGATGGCGAAGGCTGCGGCGTGGTGGTGCTCAAGCGCCTGCCCGATGCGCTGCGCGACGGCGACCGCATCCTGGCCGTTATCCGTGGCTCGGCCGCTAACCAGGATGGCGCGTCCAGCGGGCTGACCGCCCCCAACGGCCCTTCACAGGAGATCGTGATCCGCACTGCGCTGGCCAATGCTGGCGTGCAGCCGTCGGAAGTTGGCTACGTGGAAGCGCACGGAACCGGCACCTCGTTGGGCGACCCGATCGAAGTGCGCGCGCTGGGCAACGTTCTGCGCCAGGGCCGCCCCGCCGGGCAACCATTCTACCTGGGCTCGGTCAAAACCAACCTCGGTCATCTGGAAGCGGGCGCAGGCATCACCAGCCTGATCAAAACCGTGCTGATGCTCCAGCATGGACAGATCCCGCCACACCTGCACTTCCATACCCCCAACCCGATGATCGAATGGGACGAAATCCCGGCTGTGATCCCCACCCAACTGACCGGCTGGCCGCAGCACTACGCGCGGCGTATTGCCGGGGTGAGCGCGTTCGGGTTCAGCGGCACCAACGCCCACCTGGTGTTGGAAGCTCCGCCCCCAATGCCGCAGCCTGATTCGAGCACAACGAGAGAACGCCCGCTGCATTTGCTCACACTTTCCGGGCGTACATCTGCCGCGCTGAATGACCTGGCTGCGCGCTACCGCGTGGCCCTGGCACCCGGCGGCGAATCCCTGGCCAATATTGCCTTTAGCGCCAATACCGGGCGTGCCCCGCTGGCGCAGCGCCTGGCGGTAATCGCCGCGAGCGCCGAAGCCGCCGGTGAAAAGCTGGAGGTATTTCTGGCCGGCGATGACGCGCCCGGGCTGACCGCCGGCGCGCTGGAACGCAGCGACCCGCCCAAAGTGGCCTTCCTGTTCACCGGGCAGGGCGCCCAGTACACCGGCATGGGCCGCCAGCTTTATGACAGCCAGCCTACCTTCCGCGCCGCGCTCGACCGCTGCGAAACCATTTATCGCGCGCTCACTGGCGAATCGCTGCTGGATGTAATCTACCCGCCCTCCGGCAGCGACCCGGCCAACCGCGTGGACCAGACTGCCATCACCCAACCGGCGCTGTTCGCCATTGAGTGGGCGCTGGCACAGGTGTGGATGAGCTGGGGCGTGCAGCCCGCGGCGGTGCTGGGTCATAGCCTGGGCGAATACGTGGCCGCGGTGTTGGCCGGCGTGTTCAGCCTGGAAGACGGCATGAAGCTGATTACCGCGCGCGGCCGGTTGATGGGCGCTCTGCCCGCCGGTGGCGCGATGGCGGCCGTGTTCGCCAGCCTGGAGCAGGTGCAGGCAGCGCTTCAGGGCCAGACTGGGGTTTCGATTGGCGCGGTCAATGGGCTGGACAGCACCGTCATCTCTGGCGATGCTGATGCGGTGCGCGCTATGCAAGAGCAGTTTGCCGCGCAGGGCATCAAGTCCAAGGCTCTTAACGTCAGTCACGCTTTCCACTCACACCGCGTCGAGCCGATGCTGGCCGAGTTTGAGCGCGTGGCCGCCACGGTCGCGTATAACAACCCGAAAATTCGCCTGGTGTCCGACGTGACCGGCGAGTTTGCGCGCGGTGGGCAGGTCTCCAACCCGCGTTACTGGGTGGAACACGTGCGCCAGCCGGTGCAGTTCCTCGGCATGGTGCAAACGCTCTACCGCGAGGGATACGACGTATGGGTCGAGATCGGCCCCAATCCCACGCTGGCCGGCATGGGCCAGCGCATCCTGGCCGACGCGCAGCGCCCGCTGACGTGGGCCACGTCGCTCAAGCAGAACCAGGATGACTGGTCACAGCTCCTTGGCGGTGTGGCGCGCGTCTGGTGCGCCGGCGTGGCCGTAGATTGGACCGCGTTTGACGCCCCCTACTCGCGCCGCAAGCTGGCGCTGCCCACCTATCCGTTCCAGCGCGCGCGCTACTGGGTGAATTTTGAGCCCAAAGCCCCGCCTGCTGGCCGCGCGCGGAACGTGGCAACCCTGGCACACCCGCTGCTGGGTGAGCGGCTACGCTCGCCGGCCAGGACCATTACCTACCAGAACTGGCTGTCCGCGGATCAATTCTCATACCTGAATGATCACCGCGTCGATGGCAGCGCAATGCTGCCCGGCACGGCATACATCGAATGCGCGCTGGCGGCCGGGGAGCTGTTCTTCCAGGGCGCGCCGGTGCGCGTCGAAGACCTGACCATCCACACCGCGTTGCGCGTAGCGGATGGCGAGCAGCGGCTGTTGCAGGCTATCCTCACCCCTGGTGAGCCGGGTGAGGCGCAACTGGATATCTATACCCAGGCTGGAGAAGATGATCCCTGGACGCTGCACGCTTCGGCGCGGCTGCGCCAGGCTGCGCCTGCCATCCCTCAGGCGCCAGAAACGTTGGAAAGCATCCAGGCGCGCTGCGCTGCTGCGCGCAGCGCGGACGAGCATTATGCCGGGTTATCCGCCAGCGGCCTGGCTTTTGGCGAAAGCCTCAAGGGCGTGCGCGACGTATGGCGTCGCGATGGTGAAGCCCTGGGGCGCATTGCGCCTACCGCGGCCGTGGAAAAGGAAATCGGCTACCGGCTGCACCCGGCGCTGCTGGACGCGCACCTGCAGGTGATGGCCGCCGCGCTGCCTGACGGCGCCGACCTCTACCTGCCCTTCAATTACGGCGCGGTCGAACACTTCGCGCAGGGCCTGCCCATCTGGAGCCACGCGCGCGTAGAGCGCAGCAGCGCGGACATTGCGCGCGCCGAAGTGGACCTGTTGGATGAGGGCGGCCAGCTGCTGGCGCGGCTGAGTGCCATCACGCTCAAGCGCGCTCAGCGTAACACAGACCCCTATGAAAGCTGGCTGTACCGGGTGGCATGGAAACCCGTACCCGCCCTGCCCGCCCAGGGGGCGCAGTCCGCCGCGCCCGCGGCGCTGGCCGCCGGGCTGGAGCCGCGTCTTCTGCACCTGTACCAGCAGCATCACCTGGATGAATATGTGACCGATCTGCTGCCCGAGTTCGACCGCCTGGCGCGCATCTACATCGTCAACGCGCTGCTTAAGCTGGGCTGGCGGCCCGTGGTAGGAGAGCGATTTACCGCCGATGCGCTGGCCGAACGCTTGAAAATTATCCCACAGCATCGCCGGCTGGTGGCCTACCTGCTGCGTATCCTGCGCGAAGACGGCATCATCCGACCGCTGGCGGGCGATGAATGGGAAGTGCTGGACGCCCCGCGCGCCGAAGACGCACGCGCGCTGTACCAGTCGTTGCGCACCGTCTTCCCTGAATACGAAGGCGAGCTGGAGATCACCGAGCGCTGCGGCGCGGCGCTGGCGGAATGCCTGAACGGCACGGCGGACCCGCTGCATCTGCTTTTCCCTGGCGGTAGTCTGGACACCGCCGAGAAGATTTACCAGAAATCGCCATCCGCGCTGACCTATAACGGGCTGATGGGCGAGCTGGTAGGAACGTTGGTCGCCCAATCGCCGAATAAGAATCTGCGCGTGCTGGAGATCGGCGCGGGCACGGGTGGCACCACCAGCTTTGCGCTGCCGCAGCTCCCTGCCGGGACAACCGAATACACCTTCACCGATATTTCCCCGCATTTTACGGCCAAGGCGCGCCAGAAATTCAGCGCCTACCCCTTTGTGCGCTTCCAGCCACTGGACATCGAAAAAGATCCGGCGGCGCAGAACCTGGACGGCCAGCAGTTCGACCTGATCATCGCTGCTAACGTGATCCATGCCACGCAGGACCTGCGCACCACGCTGGCGCACGTGCGCAAACTGCTGGCTCCGGGTGGCGTGTTCGCCATGCTGGAAGTCACCGGCCCGCAGCGCTGGGTGGATATCACCTTTGGCCTGACCGATGGCTGGTGGCGCTTTAGCGATAAAGACCTGCGCCCCGGTTACCCGCTGCTCAGCCGTCCGCAGTGGATTGCGCTGCTGCAATCCGCGGGCTTCGAGACCGCCGATTGTATCCCGCAGGTGGGCAGCGCCGCCGAAAAGAGCACGCTGGAGCAGGCTGTGATCATCGCCCACGCCCCGGCCGCGGCGATAGAAAGCAGCCCACAGTGGTTGATCATCGCGGATGCCCAGGATGCAATGGCCGGCGCGCTGGAAGAACGGCTGCCGGCAGCGCTGCTGACCGGGCTGG
Organism: Longilinea sp.; assembly: GCA_039810245.1. Taxonomy (GTDB): domain Bacteria; phylum Chloroflexota; class Anaerolineae; order Anaerolineales; family Anaerolineaceae; genus CALDSL01. Next base: position 89,114 of record JBDHWQ010000012.1, read on the forward strand.
ACGATCTGCCCGCGCAGCTCGACACCACTCCAGCCGAAAATGTGCTCTACCTCGCTCCAGTCCCCGCGACCGATGATGCGCTGGCTCCTGAGCCTGTCGAAGGGCTGCTGGCAGTGTCCCAGGCACTGGTGAGCCGCGCGCGAGACGCCGCGCCGCGCCTGTGGGTTGTCACCCGCGGCGCGCAGCCGGCCGGCCGACTGGTCGACCCCGACCCGGCGCAGGCTGCCCTGTGGGGCTTCTGCAAGAGCCTGGCACTGGAACACCCCGAGCTGCGCTGCACGCGGATCGACCTCGACCCGGCGGATGCCGGCGCGATGGAAACGCTGCTGGCCGAGTTGAGCCGTCCGGCGAACGAGCCTCAGCCCGAAGATGAAGTGGCATACCGCGGCGGGCAGCGCCTGGCCGCGCGGCTGGAGCCGTACACGCCGCCGGCGGAATGCCGCGAGCGCAGGGCGCTGGCCGTCATGCAAACCGGCGAGCTGGATACGCTCGCCTGGCAGCCTGCCGCGCGCCGCGCTCCCGGGCCAGGCGAGGTGGAAATCGCGGTGCAGGCCAGTGGTCTGAATTTCAAGGATGTGATGATCGCATTGGGCATGGCTGCCGATGCGCCGCTGGGGATGGAATGCGCTGGCGTGGTCAGCGCGGTGGGCGCAGATGTGACCCACCTGCAGCCCGGCGATCCGGTAATGGCCGTCGCCGCGGGCAGCTTCAGCACGTATGTGACCGCTCCAGCCGCCTTCGCCGCGCGCATCCCGGCTGCGCTCAGCGTGCAGCAGGCCGCCACCAGCCTGATCGCCTATATCACCGCCAGCTACGCGCTCAACACCCTGGGCGGACTGCGCGCCGGCCAGCGCGTGCTGATCCACAGCGGCGCGGGCGGCGTAGGGCTGGCCGCCATCCGCCTGGCGCAGCGCGCCGGCGCGGAAATCTTTGCCAGCGCCGGCAGCCCGGAAAAACGCGCTTACCTTGCATCGCTGGGCGTGCCGCATGTGCTCAATTCGCGCTCGCTGGAATTTGCCGCCGAGGTGCAGCGTATCACCGCCGGCCGCGGCGTGGATCTTCTGCTCAATTCGCTGGCCGGCGATTTTATCCCCGCCGGGTTAAGCATTGTCGTGCCGGGTGGGCACTTCCTGGAAATTGGCAAGAGCGGGCTGCTCACACCGGAAGAAGCTGCGCAGCGCTGCCCGGACATCCACTATCACGTGATTGACTGGTCGGAGCAGATGCGCGACGACCCGGCGCTGATCAGCGCGCTCCTCAATGAGATCGTTGGCAGTCTGGCCACCGGCGCGCTTGCGCCGCTGCCGGTGCGCGCCTTTGCCGCGGATGATGCCGTGGCCGCGTTCCGCTATATGCAGGCCGCGCGCCACACCGGCAAGATCGTCCTGCAGCAGCCGGGCACAAGCGCCCTGCCGCTGGTGCGCCCGGACGCTGCCTACCTGGTGACCGGTGGGCTGCGCGGGCTGGGCCTGCTCAGCGCGCACTGGCTGGCCGATCAGGGCGCGCGCGCGCTGGCGCTGATGGGCCGCAGCGCCCCCACGGAGGAAAGCCTGTCTGCGCTGCGTGAGCTGGAAGCGCGCGGCGTGCACGTGAAGGTGATCTTGGGCGACGTTTCGGCGGAAGCCGATGTGCGCCGCGCGTTGGAAGATATCCGGCGCGAGCTGCCGCCGCTGCGCGGCATCATCCACTCCGCCGGGCAGCTGGACGACGCCGCGTTGATCAACCAGACATGGGAACGTTTTACCAATGTGATCGGCCCCAAAGCCACCGGTGCGGCGCTGCTGCACCGCCTGAGCGCCGGCTGCCCGCTGGACTTCTTCGTAGCCTACTCATCCATTGCCTCGGTGTTCGGATCGCAGGGGCAGTCCAATCACGCCGCCGCCAATGCCGGCATGGACGCTGTGATGCAGCATCGCCATGCCCATGGCCTGCCCGCGTTGAGCATCAACTGGGGCGTGTGGGCAGAGGTAGGTATCGCTGCCGGGCTGGGCATGGTAGAGCGCGGCGCAGAGCAGGGCATCCACAGTATCCGCCCCGCAGACGGCCTCGCGCTGCTCGAGCGGCTGATGCGCGCCCCGGAAACGCAGGTGACCGTCAACCCGGTGGACTGGCCACAGTTCTTGCAGCGCTACGGCGAGCGCCCGCCCGCCCTGCTGCGCGAGATCGCCACCCATACGGCGCGCGCTGCCACCCAATCGACGAAAACCGCCAAAGACGCGCAGCCGGCGCAGGCGAAAACTCCGTCGCAGCCCGAATTCCTGCGCCAGCTCGAAGAAACCCCTACCGATCGCAAACCCGGCGTGCTGCTGGCCTTTGTGCAGAAGCAGGCCGCGCGCGTGCTGGGGCTGGATGTGAGCGCTGTAGGCGAGCATACACCACTCAACGAAATGGGTCTCGACTCGCTGATGGCGGTCGAGCTGCGCAACCTGCTGGGTAAAGCCCTCGACCTGAAGCGTCCGCTGCCGGTGACGATGGTCTTCGATTACCCCACCATCACTGCTATGCGTGACTACCTTGCACGCGAGGTGCTGCACCTGGCCGATACCCCGCCCGCGACTGCCGAGAAACCGGCCGCCGGGCAGGCAGCCGTGCTGGAAAGCATCGAAGACCTCTCGGACGATGATGTTGACCGCATGCTCGCCGAAATGAATAAGGGGAAGAAACAACCATGAGCGATTTCTACGAACGCATCAATAATCTGTCGCAAAAACGGCTGGTGCTGCTGGCGATGGAGCTGCAATCGCGGCTCGAAGCGCTGGAAAGTGGTCCGGCGGCCCCCACTGCCGGTGGCCACGATATCGCCGTGATCGGCATGGGCTGCCGTTTTCCGGGCGGCGCTAACAGCCCGGAAACCTTCTGGCAGCTTTTGCAGGAAGGCCGCGACGCGGTGACTGAGATCCCGCGCAGCCGCTGGGATATTGATGCGTACTACGACCCCGACGTGGAAGCCGAAGGCAAGATGGCCACGCGCTGGGGCGGCTTTATGAACGACGTGGACCAGTTCGACCCGGCGCTGTTTGGTATTACCCCGCGCGAAGCGGCCACCATGGACCCGCAGCAGCGCATCGTGCTCGAAGTGAGCTGGGAAGCGTTGGAGCGCGCCGGCTACGCACCCGATAAACTGACCGGCAGTTCTACCGGCGTGTTCATCGGCGCGTGCAATGGTGATTACGGCCATATGCTGATGACGACCGAACTGGAAACGGTGGACATGTACATGGCTACCGGCGCAGCGCACAGCGTCATTTCCGGGCGCGTGGCCTACGTGCTTGGCCTGCAGGGCCCGGCGATCAGCGTGGACACTGCCTGTTCGTCATCCCTGGTGGCCATCCATTACGCCATCAAGAGCCTGCGCACCGGCGACTGCCGCATGGCACTGGCCGGCGGCGTGAATGCCATCCTTTCGCCGGATACTACCGTCACGCTCAGCAAGGCCAAGATGATGGCGACCGAGGGCCGCTGCAAGGCCTTCGCTGCAGACGCCGACGGCTTTGTGCGCTCCGAAGGCTGTGGGATTCTGGTGCTCAAGCGCTTGAAAGACGCAGAAGCGGATGGTGACCCGATCCTGGCGGTCATCCGCGGCACCGCCATCAACCAGGACGGGCGCTCCAACGGCCTGACAGCCCCCAACGGGCCTTCGCAGGTGGCAGTGGTGCGCGCAGCGCTGGCCGATGCCGGCATGCAGCCGGCCGAGGTCGGCTACGTGGAAACGCACGGCACCGGTACCTCGCTGGGCGACCCGATCGAAGCCCAGGCGCTGGGCGCGTCGTACGGCGCGGGCCACACGCGCGAAAATCCGCTGATGATTGGCTCGGTTAAAACGAACTTGGGCCACATGGAATCGGCGGCGGGCGTGGGCGGGCTGATGAAGCTGATCCTTGCGCTGCAATATGGCGAAATCCCGCCACACCTACATTTACGCGAGCTCAGCCCGCACATCGCCTGGGACGAGCTGCCAATTACGATCCCTACTACCCGAAGCGCGTGGCATGGCCGTCGTGTTGGCGCGGTCAGCTCATTTGGATTTAGCGGCACCAACGTACATATCATCGCCGAAGCCTATACTCCCACTCCATCACCACTGAGGGGTGCGCTGAGCGGAAAAGAGCAGCACGTGCTCTGCCTTTCTGCCAAAACAGCCACGGCACTGCGCGCACTGGCCGGGCGCTACGCAAATTTCCTGGCGCAGCAGCCGGATGATGCCTTTGGTGAAGTGGCTTACGCCGCCAATACCACCCGTGCCAGCCTTTCGCAGCGCCTGGCGCTGGTGGCCGCGAGTTCTGCACAGGCGCGCCAGAAACTGGAATCCTACCTGGATGATCCGCAGGGCGGCGAGGTGATCACCGCGGCGCAGCCCGCCGCGCGCCCGCCCGAGGTTGCCTTCCTATTCACCGGGCATGGCGCACAGTTCGCAGGCATGGGGCGCAAGCTGTACGAAACCCAGCCTGCCTACCGCGACGTAATTGACCGCTGCTCGGCGCTTGCTGCCGACATGCTGCCGCGCCCACTGATCGAAGCCCTGTACCCGCCCGCCGGCGAGGAAAACCACCTGCTGGATACCATGACCTACGGTCAGCCGGTGATCTTTGCGCTGCAGGTGGCGCTGGCCGAGCTGTGGCGCGCATGGGGCATCCAGCCCGCGGTTGTCACCGGGCACAGCCTGGGCGAATACGCCGCGGCGGTGGCAGCCGGCATCCTCAGCCTGGAAGACGGTCTCAAGCTGGTGTGCACACGCGGCCGGCTGATGGACAACCTGCCGCAGAGCGGCAGCATGGCCTCGGTGTTCGCCACGGAAGAAGAAGTGCAGGCCATCATCCAGCCGCGCGCCGGCGAAGTTTCCATCGCCGTGATCAACGCGCCCACCAACATCGTTATTTCCGGCGTGCCCGATGCGGTCGAAGCCGCGCTGGCCGCCTGCGAAGCCCAGGGCATCAAGACTCGCCGCCTGGCCATCGCCGCCGGCGCGCACTCACCGCTCGTCGAGCCGATGCGTGCGGAGTTCATGCGCGTCCTTTCCACGGTAGCCTTCCACGCCCCACGCATCGACCTAGTTTCCTGCACCACCGGCCAGCCGGTGACTGCCGCCGAAGTAGGCACCCCCGAATACTGGTGGCGCCACCAGCGCCAGCCTGTGCAGTTCGCGCGCGTGATGCAAACCCTGCAAGCGCGTGGGCTGGCGGTATTCGTTGAGATCGGCCCGCACCCGGTGCTGCTGTCCATTGGCCAGCGCGTGCTGCCTTCGGGCTACGGCACGTGGATTCCGTCACTGCGCGAAAAGACCGACGATACGCTCCAGATGCTGGAAGCGCTGGGGATGCTGTATACCGCCGGCGCGAACATCCACTGGCCGGGCGTGTATGCCACCACGGCGCGCAGCACCTTGCTGCTGCCCACCTACGCTTTTGACCACCAGCGCTACTGGTTTACCGCCGCCGCGCGCCCGGCCGGGCCGGGCGCGGCCGGCATGGGAACCATCGCTCCGCTGCTGGGCGCACGCATCCAGTCGCCCGTGCTGGACGACGTGGTCTACGAGACGCAGCTTTCGGCCACCTGGCCGGCGTACCTTGACCACCACCGTATTTTTGGCACGTCCATCGCGCCCTCGCCGGCCTACATCGAGATGGCCACGCGCGCTGCGGAAGATTTTTTTGGCGCAGGATATTACCGCGTCAGCAACCTGGCCATCCTCGAAGCTATGATCCTGCCCGAAGACGGGCTGCGCACCGCGCAGATCATTCTCACGCCCGAAGGCGAAAGCGGCGCGCGCTTCAAGATCGTGTCGCAGGAGCCGGGTGGACAATGGAGAACCCACGCTACCGGTGAGGTGGCGCGCCAGCCGGCTGAGATGCCCACGCAGGATGACCCGTCCGCCAACCTGCGCCAGGTGGAAGCCGCCCGCGCGCGCTGCGCGGAAGAAATTGACGGCGAAACCTACTACGCCAATGTCGCTACCCTGGGCCTTGAGTTTGGAGAGAGCTTCCGCGGGCTGCGCCATATCTGGCGGCGCGACGGCGAGGCGGTGGGCCGCGTGGAGCTGCCCGCCAACCTGGCCGGCGACCCCAAAAATTATCGCTTCCACCCCGCCCTGCTGGACGCCTGCTTCCACTTGATCGGCGCGCCGCTGCCGGGTGGCAAGGTGGATAACGCCTTCCTGTTGATTGGCCTGGAGCACTTCCGGCTGTACCGCACCCCGCCCACGGTCCTGTGGAACCACACCGTGCTGGCCAATGCCGGCGAGCAGGCCGGCGAAACCTTCACCGGCGACGTGCGCCTGTACGCCGAGGACGGCGCGCTGGTGGCCGAGGCGCTGGGCCTGCAGCTTAAGCGCGCCAGCCGCGAGCTGCTGATGCGCGCAGTCAAGCCGCGCTTCGACGAGTGGCTGTACCGCGTCGAATGGCAGCCGCGCCCGCTGCCGCTGGGACAGAGCAAGCGCAGCCCGGCGGCCTGGGCGTTAATCGGTGGCGATGCGCTGGCGGACGCCGTCATGGTTCAATTACAGCAGGCTGGAGAGAACGTCACGCGGCTGGCTGCGGGGCAGACCCCACCCACCGGCGCGGACGTGCTTTACCTGGCCGGCGTGGAAGCCGGTGAGGATGACCTGCTGGAGCGCTCGGTAGAATTGTGCGCCGGTCTGCTGGATGCTGCGCGCCTGGAACAGACCGGGCGGCTGTGGGCCGCCACCCGCGGCGCGCAGCCGGTCAGCGGCGCTCCGGCGCAGCCGGCGGCCGCGGCGCTGTGGGGCCTGGGGCGCGTGATCGCCCTGGAGTTGCCCGACGCCTGGGGTGGGCTGATCGATCTCGACCCCGCCCAGCCGCCGGCGGAACAGGCCCGGCTGCTGGTGGAAGAAATCCGCGCGGGAGATAGCGAAGACCAGGTGGCCTACCGCGCCGGTCAGCGCTCGGTGGCGCGCCTGGCACGCGCCGCGCGTCCCTCAAAGCCAGCCTACGTCTTCCAGCCGGATGCTGCGTATTTGATCACCGGTGGGTTGGGCGGGATTGGCATGGCGATAGCGCGCTGGCTGGCCGACCACGGCGCGCGCCATATCGTGTTGATCGGGCGTCACGGGCTTCCAGCGCGGGAGCAGTGGGACTCGCTGCCCGCCGGGAACCAGCAGGCGCAGCAGGCAGCCACCATTCGCGCCATCGAAGCCGACAGCGGCGCAAGCTTGGAAGCGCTGGCGGTGGATGCCAGCGATCCATCTGCGTTGAATGCGCTGCTTGCCAGCTTTGGCAGCGAGCGCCCGCCGCTCAAGGGCATCTTCCATGCCGCCGCGGTATTGGGCAACTGTGGTGTCAATGAGCTTTCGGCCGCCGACCTGCGCGCCATGTTCACCCCAAAGGTGCAGGGCGCGGTCAACCTGGCCGCCGCCGCGCGCGGGCTGGACCTGGATTTCCTGGCGCTGTTCTCTTCAACGACCGCGCTGTGGGGCTCCAGCCAGATGGGGCATTATGCCGCCGCCAACACCTTCCTCGACAGCTACGCCCATGCGCTGCGCGCCGAAGGCCTGCCCGCACTGAGCATCAATTGGGGTACGTGGGAAGTGATGCGTGTCGCCAGCCAGGCCGACCAGCAGCGCGTGGCGCAGTTCGGGTTGGAACAGATGCCGGTAGAAGCCGCCATGACCGCGCTATCCGCGCTGATCCCTTCCGGCGAAGCGCAGATGACCGTGGCTGCGGTAGATTGGTCCACGCTGAAGACGGCATACGAGGCGCGCCGAGCGCGCCCACTGCTCGAAGGGCTGGAGAGCAGGAAAGCCGCCGCCAAGACCCCGGCCGCGCGCAGCGTATCGCTGGCCGAGCAGCTGCAGGCAGTGAAGCCCGAAGAACGCCGCGCCTTTATTACCGAAACGGTGCGCCAGCACGTGGCGCGCGTGATCAGCGCACCCGACCCTGCCGCGCTGAACCTCACCCAGGGTTTGTTTGAGATGGGCCTCGACTCGCTTATGTCGGTCGAGCTGAAGGGCCGGCTGGAAAGCAGCGTGGGCAAACCGCTGCCCTCTACCCTGACCTTCAACTATCCCACCATCGCCGACCTGGCGCGCTACCTGGATGAAAGCGTGCTGGCCCCGGCTGCCGCTCCCGCGCAGAGCAGCACGCCGGCCGCCCAACCGGCCGCTGAAGAGGCGGAGCAAGCCGCACCTACCCCAGACGTGGATGATCTTTCGGAAGATGACCTGGCCGCGCTGTTGGCCTCGAAATTAAAGAAGCTCAAGTGAGATGGCATGAATGAAGCCGGGCATTCCTCAAAAGCGGTAAGCGCTATGCTGTGGATGGCGCTGGGCATGGCGCTGTGGGTGGTGATCGAAAACATCGCGCGCCTGTTCAGCCAGCATTACAGCTCCTTCCAGATCGTGTGGATGCGCTACAGCGTGCATATGCTATTTATGTTGCTGGTGTTTGGCCCGCGCGTGCGGCTGCGCATGGTGCGCACGCGCCGCCTGGGCAAGCAGATGCTGCGCGGCATGCTGATGATGGGGATGCACCTCTCGTTCATCTTCGCGGTGCGCTCCATTTCCGTGCATGCCACCATGGCCGTATTCTGGGTTGCCCCGCTGTTGCTGACTGTCCTTTCGCTGCTGGCCGGCGAGCGCGCCAACGTGCTGGCCTGGGCGGGCGTAGCGGGCGGGTTTGTCGCCGTACTGCTCACGCTGCGCAACTTCTCAGCGCTGGCGCACCCGGCCACGCTGCTGGCGCTCCTGATGGCGGCGTGCTTTGTGCTTTATATTCAAATGTCGCGCCAGATGGTCGGTGAAGACCTGTACGCCAGCCTGTTCTACACTGCATTCAGCGTGTGGCTGGTGCTGTGCTTCTTCATGCCGTTCTACTGGGTAACCCCCACTGCGCGGGACCTGCTCGTGTTTGCCGCCATTGGCATTGTCGGCTACTTTACGATCCTGGGCTTCGACAAAGCCGCTGAGCTGGCTCCCACCTGGATCTCCGCGCCGTTCGGGTTTATCCAGCCGGTGCTAACCCTGCTGGCTGATTGGTTCGTGGGTACTACTTTTCCCGGGCGGCTGAGCCTGGGTATCGCCGGGCTGATTGTGCTGTATCTGGCCTACCTGTTATGGCGCAACCTCGCGCCAAAATCCCTGATCCCTGGATACCACCATGCCTGAAACCTCTGACGCTTCTTCCGCATCCGCCGACCGCCGTGCCTTGCTGCAAAATGCGCTGCAAGCGATTGATGACCTGCAAAGCAAACTGGACGCGCAGCAGCGCGACCGCCGCGAGCCGATTGCCATCGTGGGTATGAGCTGTCGCTTCCCGGGCGGCGCCAATAGCCCGGAAGAATACTGGCAGCTCCTGCAGGAAGGCCGAGATGCCATCCGCGAAGTGCCGCGCGAGCGCTGGGACACATCTGCCTATGGGCAGCCTGGCGAGGGACCCAAGTACTTTGGCGGTTTTCTGGAAGGCATCGACCAGTTTGACCCGGAATTCTTTGGCATTTCGCCTCGCGAAGCCAGCACCATGGACCCGCAGCAGCGCCTTGTGCTGGAAGTGGCCTGGGAAGCACTGGAAAACGCCGGTATTCTGCCTGAAAGCCTGTTTAATACCCAGACCGGGGTCTTTTTGGGCATCACCACCAACGATTATTCGCGCGTGGCGATGAGCGTGGGGCCAGACGCGATGGACGTATATACTGCCACCGGCAGCGCGCTCAACGTGGCCGCCGGGCGCGTGGCCTACTTCCTCGGGCTGCACGGGCCGACCATGGCGGTGGACACCGCATGCTCGTCCTCGCTGACCGCGCTGCACCTGGCGTGCCAGAGCCTGCGCAATCGCGAAAGCGATGTAGCCCTTACCGGCGGTGTCAATGTGCTGTTGAACCCCGAGCCGTTCATCATGTTCGCGCGCTGGGGGATGATGGCCGCCGATGGCCGCTGCAAAACATTTGACGCCAGCGCGGACGGTTTTGTGCGCGCCGAAGGCTGCGGGATGCTGGTGCTTAAGCGCCTGAGCGACGCCCAGGCCGCCGGCGATAGCATTCTGGCGCTGATCCGCGGTTCCGCGGTGAACGAAGACGGCAAATCCAGCGGGCTGACGGTCCCCAATGGGCTGGCGCAGTCTGCTGTGATCCGCTCTGCGCTGGCCGCGGCGGGCGTGCAGCCCGGCGAGATTGGCTACGTGGAAACCCACGGCACGGGCACCTCGCTGGGTGACCCCATCGAAGTCGAGGCCATTGGGAACGCTTTGGGAGAAGGCCGCACCACCCCGCTGGTGCTGGGTTCGGTCAAGACCAATATCGGTCATGCCGAGTCAGCCTCGGGCGTGGCCGGATTGATCAAAACCGTGCTGGCCCTGCAGCACGAGCAGATCCCACAGCACGTGCACTTCCACGAGCGCAGCCCGCGCATCCCCTGGCCGGAGTTTCCGATAGAAATTCCGGCCCAACCCATCGCCTGGCCGCGCAGCGCTCGGCCGCGCCTGGCAGGCGTATCTTCATTCGGCTTTAGCGGCGTCAATGCGCATATCGTGCTGGAAGAAGCGCCGCTGGTGGAAGCCCCGGCGCAGAAGCCTGAGCTGCAGCCCGCGGCCTACCTGCTGCCCATCTCGGCGCGCTCAGCCCCGGCCGTACAGGCCTACGCAATCAAACTGGCGGACTGGTTTGAGGCCCATCCGGGTGCCTCGCTGGCAGATGCGGCGCACACGCTGGCCGCGGCGCGCACGCGCTTCAGCCACCGCACCGCGGTGGCAGCGGCCACACCCGCAGAAGCCGGGCAAAAGCTGCGCGCTACTGGCGCTGTCCATCATACTGGCAAACCCAAAGTGGCTTTCCTGTTCACCGGGCAGGGCAGCCAATACGCAGGCATGGGCCGCGAGCTGTATGAAACCCAGCCCGCGTTCCGTGCCGCGCTCAATCGCTGCGATACCATCCTGCGCAGCGTGCTGGGCGAATCGGTGCTGGACATCCTCTACCCGGCCGGCGCACCGGATGGGCGCATCGACCACACGCGCTTTACCCAGCCTGCGCTGTTTGCGCTGGAATGGTCATTGGCCGAGCTGTGGCGCACCTGGGGTGTAGAACCCACTGCGGTGATGGGCCACAGCGTGGGCGAATACGTGGCCGCCTGCGTGGCCGGGGCCTTCAGCCTGGAAGACGGGCTGCGGCTGATCGACTGCCGCGCGCGGCTGATGGGCGCGCTGCCCGCCGGCGGAACGATGGCGGCGGTGTTTGCCAATTTGCAGCGCGTAGAAGCCGCCATTGCCCCCTACGCCGGGCGTGTCTCGCTCGGCGCGATCAATGGCCCGGAAAATATCGTCATTTCCGGCGAAGAAGATGCGGTGAACCAAATCCTGGCCGGGCTGGCGGCTGAAGGGGTCAAAGCGAAGGCTCTCACCGTCTCGCACGCCTTCCACTCGCCGCTGATGCTACCCATGGTAGACGAATTCGAGCGCACCGCGGCCGGGCTGCGCATGACCGCGCCGCGCATCACCCTCATCGGCAATAACAGCGCCGCGCCGGTAGGCGCAGAGATCACCCGCGCCGAGTACTGGCGCCAGCACATCCTGCAGCCGGTGCGCTTCGCGGAATCTATCGCCGCACTGCGTGAGATGGGTATAAATACCTTCATCGAGATCGGCCCCAACCCCACGCTGCTAAGCATGGCGCAGCGCTGCCTGCCGGATGAGGCCGAAAAGCTGGCATGGCTGCCCTCGCTGCGGAAAGGCCGCGGCGATTGGGATACAATGCTTACCAGCCTGGGCGAATGCTGGTCGCGCGGCGGTGAAGTGCAGTGGAATACGCTGGAAGTGCAGTACACCACTACGCGACGCATCGCTCTGCCCACGTACCCTTACCAGCGCAGCCGCTACTGGGTGGAGAATGGCGCGAGCCAGCATGCGAGGGCGGTGCAACACGTGGGCGCGCATCCACTGCTGGGTGAACGCCTGGATCTGGCCCAGTCGCCGGGCACGTACCTGTGGCAAGGCCCGCTGCGGCTCGACCAGCTCGCCTATTTTGATGATCACCGCGTGCAGGGTCTGCCCATTCTGCCGCTGACCGCCTATGTGGAAATGGCTGCCGCCGCGGCGATTGAGATCGGCGGTACCGGCGCAGTATGCGTGCGCGATGTGGAAATTAAGAAGATGCTGGCGCTGCCCGAAGGCGCCACGCCGCTGGTGCAGGTGGTACTCCAACAAAGCGAGGATGGACGAGCCCAGTTCCAGATATTCAGCAGGCACACCAGTTCGGACGGACGCTATACCCCGCAGGAACCCTGGACGCTGCACGCGCGCGGCACGGTGGAACGATCAGCAAACACCGGCCCGCATCTGCTGGAGCAGTTGGATCGTGCGCAGATCCAGGCGCGCTGCAACCAAACCATCAGCGGCGTGGATTTTTACCGCCAGATGAGCGAAAAAGGCAATCAGTGGGGTCCCAACTTCCAGGGCGTCGAAAACATTTGGCGGGGGGAGAACGAAGCTCTCAGCCTGGTGCAGGTACGCCCGGCGCTGGAAAAAGAAGTGTCTGCCTACCTGTTCCACCCTGCGGTGTCTGATTCGTCCGGCCACGTGCTGACCGCCACAATTCCGCTGGAAAAAACCAATGACAGCAAGGGTGGCGCTTTCGTGGGCGGTGGTGTGGATGAGACATATATTTACCGCACCTTCCGCGGCAGCCGCGCCTGGGCTTATGCCCACCTGCGCCCGCAGGATGACCAGCAGGAGAATATCTTGGTCGGCGACGTAGCTGTATATGACGAAGACGGCAACCTGATTTCCGAGACTCTCGGCGCGCGGCTGTGGTATCTGGAAGCGCAGCAGCAGCGCCGTATGGTGGAAAGCGTGGAAGACTGGCTCTACGACCTGCGCTGGGAAGCCATCCCAACGGCCGAAATACCCGCCAACCCGCCGCCCGGAACCTGGCTGCTGCTGGCCGACCGCTGTGGCTCGGCCGCGGCACTTGAGCGGCAGCTCACCGCGTTGGGCCAGGTTACAAAGCATGCCTATGTTGGTGAAGGCTACGCGCAGAATACCGACGGCACATACACTGTCAACCCGGCCAGCCCGCAAGACTTCGACGCATTGTTGAGCGCGGTTCATGCCCATGCTGCTGCCCCCTTGCGCGGTATCCTGCACCTGTGGAGCCTGGACGCGCCTGAGAACGGCGTCCTGCCGGCTGCTGAGCTGCAGCGCGCCCAGGAGCGCAACCTGGCCGGCGTGCTGCACAGCGTGAAAACCCTCAACGCTATGGAATGGAACCAGCCGCCGCGCCTGTGGCTGGTGACGCGCGGCGCGGGCCAGGGCTGGTTTGGCGCAACCGCGGCGCCTATGCCGTCCTCGGCGCTGGCACAAAGCGCGCTGTGGGGCTTTGGCCGCTCGCTGGCTGCCGAGCATTCCGAGTTCTGGGGTGGGCTGGTAGACCTCGACCCGGCCCAGCCGCCTGAGCAGTCTGTAGTGGAGCTTACCGCCGGGTTGTTCGCCGCTGACCACGAAGACCAGGTGGCCCTGCGCAGCGGTCAGCGTTACGGGCTGCGGCTGGAGCGCCATCATGGCGCGGCGGTACGTGCGCTCAAAGTGCATGCCGATGGCGCATATTGGATAACCGGTGGCCTGGGCGGCCTGGGGCTGGTGATGGCGCGCTGGCTGGTAGAGCGTGGCGCGCGTCACATCATGCTGATAGCCCGTTCCGAGCTGCCGCCGCGCGAGCAGTGGGCGGAACTTCCCTCGGACCACCGCCACGCGGACGCCGTGGCCACCATCACCGCGCTGGAAGCCCAGGGCGCAGAGGTTTGGGCCGCGCCGGTAGACGTGAGCAGTGCGGACGCACTGGCTGCGTTCTGGCAGCAATACCGGTCGCGGAGCTGGCCTGCCGTTCGCGGCGTCATCCATGCCGCGGGCAAGATGCAGTACCAGCCGATCCGCGAGCATTCGTTTGCAGAAATGCAGTCGGTGCTGCAGCCGAAAGTGGCGGGAGCCTGGAACCTGCACCAGATGCTGGAAGGCCAGCCGCTGGACTTCTTCGTGCTGTTCTCGTCCACCTCGGCGCTGCTCAGCTCGCCGCTGATGGCCAGTTATGCCGCCGCAAACACCTTCCTCGACGCGCTGGCGCACTATCGCGCCGGTCTGGGGCTGCCCGCGTTGAGCGTCAACTGGGGCACCTGGGGCGAGGCCGGTATGGCGGTGGCCTTCGGCCAAAACGCCAAAGAACGCGCAGTCACCCTGGCCGGGTCGATGAGCAACCAACAGGGCATCCAGGCGCTGGA
>JBDHWQ010000013.1:0-99478 GCA_039810245.1 Longilinea sp.
GGGGTAGGGCTGATCCAGCGCGATATTCGCAGTTGTACAAATAGCAGCGGAGCCAGCGCGGAGATCCATACACCGATGAGGGTATAACGCGCGTAGCGCAGCAAATAGCTGGCCAGGTCATCATTACGTGGCAGCACAGCGCCCAGCCCATACCATAACACAAACACCCCCAATGTGCCCACCAGATAACGTAGCAGACGGTATCCCGGTGCTCCTGCCGATTCAAATTCGCCGCGTTTCTTGCGCAGCCAGCTCGCCCCGGCCAGCAGGCCAAACCACGTGCCACTGATAGTGAAGATGCCGTCAATATTGAGCGGATCAATGGTCACTTCCGGCGCAGCCGCTGCCGAATTGACCACCCACGTCTGCGGCAGCAGGAAATCCGGGCTGAAGGCAAAGGTCAGCAGGCTGAGCAGGATGATGCCCAACGAGGAAACGGCAGCCAGCAGCCATTGCTGCCCCATGTTCAATCGTTCTACCCAGGCGGAAACCGGCCGGTCCAGTTTCACAAACAGCCATAGTAGCGCCGCACCAATCAGCCAGCCGGCCAGCACATCGCTGAGGAAGTGCACGCCCAGGTACAGCCGCGAAATCCCCACCAACAGGATCACCACCGCCATCAGCACCGTTACACCACGCTGGCGCAGTTGCGCCGCCAGCAGCCCAAAGATGCCCATCGAGCTCTGCGCGTGACCGGATGGTATGCCAAAGCTTGTTTCGGTCGACAGGGCCTGCACTCGCTGGTCAAGCCAGTACGGCCGCGGGCCATGCCCTAGCAGTTTGAAGAACGTGTTTGTAAACTGCGCCAGCAGCAGCATCATTCCCAGGCGAATACCCAGGCTGGAATCGATGCTCCAATACAGCACAGGCATTAACAGCAGGTAAAACTCTTCCTGGCCCAGGAAGCTCACCAGCCGCATGGGCATGATCAACCAGGCGCCCAGGCTTTGCAAGAAAATATTCACCACAATTTCCAGGCTATGGATTGGGTCCATCGTTCCTCGTCAACGTTGCGAATTGGATATTTCTATTGTACACTCTATCCATGACCGCCACGGAAAAACGTTATTGGGATATACCATCCATTTTATTACTGGTAGCCGCATTATGGGTGGTGGCGCTGCGCCTCTGGTTAACAGATTGGACGGCCAACCTGGAGCGCGTTGAGGTACTGGCCATGTTGGGCCTCATCCTCGGCCTGCTGCTAGGGCGCAGCCTGTTTTCCTCGAGTGTTGTGCGCTGGCTGGCATTCCTCTACAGCCTGGTGGTGCTTCCCTGGCAGGTTTCGCACCTGGATGATAGCGCCACGTTCCTGCTGCGCTTCCTCATCGTAAACGGCAGACTGGGTACCACTCTCGCCACCTTTTTCCGCAACCAGCCCGTGCAGGATGCGATTCTGTTCGTGGCTTCGATGTGCCTGCTGTTTTGGCTGGTAGGCATGATGGCTGCCTACATGCTGGTGCGCTACAACCGTCCCTGGGTGCCGCTGGCGGTTATTTCACTGGGCGTTCTGCTGATCGAGTACTACCACCCATACATGCTGCGTGGCTCGTTTCTTACCGCCACCTACATGTTCTTTGTGCTCATGCTGTTGGGCCGTCTGCATTTTCTGGCCAACCGCCAGGATTGGGAAGAAAACCGCGTTACCGTTGATTCCGAAGCCGGATTTGACCTGAGCCGCGGCACGATTGCCACCGGGCTGCTGTTGGTGGTGCTGGCCTGGAATCTGCCCACCGCGGTGAAGATGCTTACGCCCGGCACGGATGAGCAGCGCTGGGTGGAAGTTTCCTGGCAGGGCCTGCGCGACCGCATGAGCAATATGGTTGCTAGCTTGCAAACACCGGCGACCACCGTTTCTTCCGATTTTGGCAATCACATGGCGCTGGGCAACGGCGCAACCCTGGGCAATGAAAACGTGCTCATGGTGATTCCACAGGAAGAAGTGCCTCAAGACAGCCGCTTCTACTGGCGCGGCCGCTCCTATGATTATTACGACGCTGGGGGTTGGACGAATTCTTTTGGCGATATCCGTGACATAGCCGCCGGGGATCCGTCCAGTTGGAAATATCCCGAGTGGGGTCCGGGCGTAAAAGTATCGATGACCTTCCGCTACATTCTCGGCCCTGGCCGCACCATCTACACCCCTGGCCTGCCCATCAGCATTGATCGCGATACGAAGGCGCAAGTGCAGTCGATTTCCGAAAACCAGAGTGATATCGTCGCCATTCTGGCCAGCGAGGCCTTCAATGGTGGCGAGATCTATAACCTGGATGCCTTTGTCCTCAAGCCTACCGAAGCCATCCTGCGCAACACACCCACCAGCTACCCGGATTGGATCAGCCAGTATTATCTGCAGCTCCCCGGTGACTTTTCTCCGTCGGTGCGGCGCCTGGCTGAACAAATTACCGCCGGGCTGGATACTCCTTACGACAAGGCCACCGCCATCACCCAGTACCTGCGTGACAATATCGAATACAGCACCGAGATCGAATCGCCACCGCCCGGCGCGGATGTGCTCGAATGGTTCCTGTTCGATTACAAGAAGGGCTACTGCAACTATTATGCTACCGCCGAGGTGACTATGCTGCGCTCGCTGGGCATCCCCGCGCGCATGGTCAACGGCTTTGCCGAGGGTGATCTGGCCGAGGATGGCAAGTATTACCTTGTGCAGCGTAACGATAGCCATGCCTGGCCGGAAGTTTTCTTCCCCACCGTGGGCTGGGTTCCGTTTGAGCCAACCGTTTCGCAGCCGCTTTATTCCATCCCGGCCGGTGAAGATCCCAACAGCGGCGCGGGCCAGGCCAATATCCCCGGCCCATCGGAGCGTAATAATGTGATGAGCGAAGACACCTTCGCCATGCGTGACCGCGAGCGTTTTGAGCCCGACCCCGAGCAGTACGATGGCGCTTTTGGCGCGGCTTCACAGCAACAGACTCCCATCGGCTGGATCCTTCTAGCCACCGCGGTGTTAGCAATTGCCGCTTTTGCCTACCTGCGCATGCGCATGGTGGCCGCCGGCCGCTGGCGCCCACTGGCACAGTTCCTGGCGGTCGGTCTGCGCCGCACCGGATTGGGCGTGCCGCGCTGGCTGCAGGCCTGGTCGCGCTACACCGAGCTATCCGCTATCGAGCGTATCTATGCGGGTATTGGGTGGATGGTGCGTTTCCTGGGCGGCAAGCCGCGCATCGATCGCTCTCCCTTCGAGCAGATGGACGCGCTGGTGCATCTGCTGCCCGAAGGCGCGCAGGACGCCGCCGTGGTGCTGGAACAATACCAGCGTTCAGTCTACAGCCGCTATCCGGTAGATGTGGAAAGCGCGCGCCAGGCCAGCAACGCGCTGTGGAAACAGGCCGCGCGCGCCTGGTTCCGCCGCCGGCTGCGCATCGAAGTTCAGGTTTCCTGACGGTCTAAACTACGCTCCACACGCCGCTCACCAGCCGCTCCAGTTGGCCAATCCCCTGCTGCAGCGGCTGGATGTCAATAAATTCCGACGTGGTATGCGCGCCGCCGCCCGTGGTCAGGCCTATGCAAACCGCCGCGTAGGCACGCGCCAGTGGGATATTGGCATCTGTCGAGGCGATTTCCAGCCGTGGGGTCACGCCTTCATCGCGCAGGCTTTGCTCCGCCAGCCGTACCAGCGGGTGGCTGGCCGGGATTTCACCCGCCGGTCGCAGGCCAATGGGCTCGATTTTGTAGGTTACCCCGTCGCGCCGCGCATCATCTACGATCTGGCGCACGGCGTTCGCGACGCCCTGCAGCCCCTGGCTATCTTCTGAGCGCAGGTCGAGGTCCAGGTGGGCTTCAGCGGCGATGGTGTTAATCGACGTTCCGCCGGCAAAGGTGCCCACATTGAGCGTTGTGCGCGGCGTGCGCGGCAGCGTAAGCCGTGCAAGCTGCGTGACTACCCCCGCCAGGTGATGCACCGCGGAAGGTTTTCCGTAATCTACCCACGAATGCCCTCCGCGCGTGCGCGCGGTGATGCGGTAGCGTTCCACGCCCAGCCCGCGGTGGTATACCTGCCCCAGCCCCATGCCTTCCAACACCAGGTAGGCACGCGGCTGCGCGCCAAACTGGTCGACTACAGCACGCATCCCGCGCAGGTCACCCAATCCTTCTTCGCCGGTATTGGCCGCCAGCCATACGTCTCCGGCAGGCTGGATGCCCAGCTCGCGGATCAAGGCCGGCAGGCAGACCAGCGTCGCCACGCCCAGCGAGTTATCGCCAATGGACGGCCCGTGGATTTGCTCGGCCCCGCGGATTTGCGTCAGCCGCACGTGGGTGGGGTGTACTGTGTCCATGTGTGCCGTCACCACCACCGGGCGACCCGGTCCGCCGGGCAGCCGCGCCAGTACGTTGCCTGCTGAGTCGGTGGTGACATCTTGCAGCCCGTCGCGCTGGAACTGCTCAGCAACGAAGGCTGCTTTTTCACTTTCTGAGAATGTGGGCGAAGGGATCTGCTGGATGGTGCAGGTCAGGTCCAGAATCTGGTTGAGCAGCGAAGGAGAGGATTTGGTCATGCTTTGCGCACCATATGTTGCAAGGCTTCCAGCCGGGCCTGCGCCAGGGCTGGCAGGGCTTCCAGGCTGTAGAATGGACCGTTGCCTTCTACTGTCATCGAAGCCGAAATATTGCCGAACAGGGCGGCCTGCAGCGGCGAGTAAGTGTTGCGATAACCGTACAGGAACCCCCCACAGAATGAGTCACCCGCGCCGGTGGGGTCCACCACCCGCGCCGGGTAGGCCGGGATGATCCAGCGCGTGTGGTTGGTGTGGTCATACAGATACTGGCCGTCCGGCCCGCGCTTGATCACAATCAGCTCGCAGCCGTAGCCTGCCAGCGCGTGAGCCATCTCCCACAGGTCATCACTGCGGCCCTGGAACAGGCTGCGCAGCTTGGCTTCCGAGGTAAGGAAGGCGGTAATGCCGCTCAGCAGCGCGGGGATATTTTCCCAGAAGGTGGGGTTCATGTAACCGTCTGCGGGATCGAGCGTGATGGTGGAAATATGCCCGCCGCGCAGCGAGGACGGGATCAGCGTGTGGCTAAGATAGTCCAGCGGGCACAGGTGTGCCGCGCTGCAATCCAGGTAACTCTGCGGAATGTCGCCCAGACGGATCGTCAGGCCGGTGGGCGTCACCCGGCTGTCAATATCCACGCCGCGAGGTGTGAACCCCAGCAGCGTTTTCGGGTAGGCCATTCCCAGCCGGGAAAAATGGCTCACCGGGTTGCCGTACTGCGCGTTGAAATCGTCATTGTAGGCCACAAA
Organism: Longilinea sp.; assembly: GCA_039810245.1. Classification (GTDB taxonomy): domain Bacteria; phylum Chloroflexota; class Anaerolineae; order Anaerolineales; family Anaerolineaceae; genus CALDSL01. Next base: position 5,264 of record JBDHWQ010000013.1, read on the forward strand.
GGCACGCATATCTAGCGTCTCAGGCAGGATACGGATGCCGCCCACATCAAACCCGCGCTGGCTAATTTCCCCTATCCATTCCTGTGGAAAGTCCTCACCGGCGCGTGCCACCAATCCACAGCTCCCACGTTCCCAAATACCCAACCCGGCCGCAGCGTGGATCAAGCTGCCGCCCAGTACGTCGAGGTACGCCTGTTCGCGGGTAAGGATAAAGTCCCGGCTCAATTTTCCGACGATGAGATGGCGTAAAAGCGGTCCGCTTTCCATTGCGCCCATTATATCATGGGAGGATTGCACCCCTTCAAACGACTGCCAAGATACGATGATTTCGGGAACACAGCCCAGACCATTTCCAGCAGACCAGCAAAGAAAAGCAGAACCCATGCCATGTTATTTGCTCCTTTGGAAGAGGTCGTCCTCTTCAGATAGAAATCTGCGCTGGGTCGTCCCAACGGGGCTATATGTGGCATGGTATCGGTCGTTTATTCCCCCGGCGACCTGGGACAAAATTCTATTACAGGAACATGAATAAAGAGAAAGAAAAACCCGCCGGTGCATTGCGCACCGGCGAGGATATAACAACTTTGCGCGAATTTTTGGTTTACTCGTTGTCGCCCAGGTCGGAAATCAGGCGCATCAGGCCCAGCACGCCCAGCCCCACCTTGACGCCATCACCCGGGCTGATGGACGGGATGGTGCGCTCGCGCTGCGCGCGCTCGATCACAATCTGCGCCGCGGCCAGCCCGGTTACCAGGCCAGCGATGGCGCCAATCAACAGGGTGCGGGTCTTCCAACTCTTCATCTGTTCCATTCAATCCTCCCAATGAAAACCAATGGTTCCCCCGGTTTTAACGACCGGCCAGTCGATTTTTGAACCTGCGCGCGCCGGCATACAAGCCTTTGACCTTGATCACCGGAGCAGAGACCTTGTCGGAAACATCGCAGGCAATTTGCGACACGCGCATCAGGTAATGCGTCACTGTCGCGGCGGCAGGTGGCAGCACTTGCAGCACTTTCACCATCGCGAAGATCAACCCGCCCAGAAGCACCAGCCAGATCAGGCTGCCCAGGATGGTCGGGATGAGCAGCCAGATTAGCGAGATGTTTGCCCAGTGCGTGTCCTGATCATTCCCCCCGCCGGCTGTCGTCACCATCAGAAAAATCGACAGCGCGATCACAACCAGCCCGGCCAGGATCACCGGAAAATAAATACGCCAGAAACGCTGGCGGCGATACGCGCGCAGCGCCTCGGCCTGTAAGGCATCTGAAAGCAACGGTTGTGATTCCATACCAATAATTGTAGCAGAATACCATTTTTGAGAAAGTAGGGCTTACCATATATTTCGGTCGAAATACCCGAAATTCGCTTCGCGAACTGCAGTTAGGATAGCTGAAATTGCTTGCCACATTTCTTGCAGCGAAGCACGCCATACTTCAATGCTTCTTCGTCCAAGGTCAACTCGGATGTATCAATCCAATTGAACTGACCAGCAGTTAGGAAGCTGCCGCAATGCGGGCATTTCATTCCTTTGTATGGCGAAAATTTTTTGAAGATGTCTTGCCGGTCGTTGGCCATAATTAGCAGGTCAAGCGGAGCGCACCCGGGTTTTATGAGAACGGAAATGCCTTTACCGCCTCTACCACGCGAGCCTGATCGGCTTCGGTCAGGGTGTTGTAGAACGGCAGGCGCACGAGCTGATCGCTGATGCGCTCGGTCACCGGGCAGTCGCCTGGCCGGCCGCCAAAACGCTCGCCCATGGGCGAAATGTGCAGCGGCAGGTAATGGAACACACTGTAGATGCCGCGCTCGCGCAGGAAGGCAAGAAATGCCTGGCGCTGCTGCAAGTTGGGCAACAGCAGATAGTACATGTGATACGACTGCTCGACATGCGCCGGGACGGTGGGCTGGCGTACACCATTGAGCATGGCCCAATCTTTGAGCTGCGCGTCGTAATACTCCCAGATGCGCCGGCGCTGCGCCTGGATATTCCGCCACTGTTCGAGCTGTGCGTATAGGAACGCTGCCAGGATATCCGATGGCAGGTAGCTCGACCCCAGGTTGACCCAGGTGTACTTGTCCACCTGGCCGCGGAAGAAACGGCTCCGGTTCGTGCCCTTTTCGCGGATGATCTCGGCTGCTTCTACCAGCCGCGGGTCATTGATCAGCAGCGCGCCACCCTCACCGCAGGTGATGTTCTTGGTCTCATGGAAGCTTTGCGTGGCCATGCAGCCAAACGTGCCCAACTTTCTGCCGCGGTATTTGCCAAACAGGCCGTGCGCGTTATCTTCCACTACCGCCACGCCATGCCGTTGGGCGATTTCCATAATTGCGTCCATCTCGCAGCCTACGCCGGCGTAATGAACCGGCAAGATGGCGCGCGTGCGCGGCGTGATCATGCCTTCCAGCAGTGTCTCATCCAGGTTGAGCGTGTCGGGGCGCACGTCGATGAAGCGGATGGTGGCACCGCGCAGCACAAACGCATTGACGGTGGACACGAAGGTGAACGATGGCGCTATAATCTCATCCCCCGGCTGGATATCGAGCAGCAGTGCGGCCATTTCCAGCGCATGCGTGCAGGATGTGGTCAGCAGCACGCGCGGCACACCCAGCTCGCGCTCCAACAGCGCCGAGGCCTGTCTGGTAAAGTAGCCGTCGCCGGAAATGTGCGAGCGCTCGATCGCCTGGGTGATGTACCCCAGTTCGGTGCCCACCATGCTGGGCTTATTGAAATCAACGACGGGTTTATCCATTGTCGCTCCGAATTTCCCTGTCTTCGCTCGAGGATTTTGTTTTTCGTAGGTCGGGTTGAGCGATAGCGAAACCCGACCCATGCGTTGATCTTGAATAATGGGTATTCCCCAATTCCGTTATGTTGAATCGATACCGCTTAGGATCTACCTGACCTACAAAATGCTACTTTATATTCTTTCTTCGCGTACTTCGCGATTCAAGGTTTCTCCTCTAAATATCCTTTCGCACCAAAATTGTAAAGTCATATAACCCGTAATCATGCAGCAGCGCCACGTTTTTTGAGAAGTGGCGCTTGCAGTAATCGAAGAAGGTGCATGGGTTGGCGTAGTAGAGATCGGGACGCATATACTCCGGGTCAGAGTAGCTCGTGAGCATATTGAACGCCAGTCCCTTGCGACTGCGCGCATGCATGCGTTCCAGGCAGTCGATCACCAGCGCCGTCCAATCCGCGTTCGTGGCGTCCAACTTCATGTTGAACGTCCCACTGACCACGGCATAATCCACCTCGGGTACGTCTTCCCAGCGGCTGGTGAAGGCCACCCCCGGCTGCGCGGCAAACAGCGCCTGGCCCTGTTCCACCATCGAGTCTACGATGTCATAGCCGGTGTACGTAACTGCATGCCCCAGGCGCTGCAAGTATGCCAGCATCGCGCCATAGCCCGAGCCAAAATCCAGCAGCGAATACTGCGTGCTGCCCTGGAACAGCCGGATGAGCTGGTCGAAGCGCACTTCCATCGCCCGGTCGGAGTTGTAGTCCACCCCGCGGTGGGTGGGGCCGTGCGTCTCCAGTTTTTGCTGGAAATAGGCGCGCACGGGTTCCAGGTGGCTGTCATCGGGCATCGGTTTTCTCCTCAGGCAGGATATAGCGCAGCGCGTCTGCGCCGGTCATCATCAGCAGGTCGATGATCGAAACTTGCGGGTCGTATGGTGGATAGAGCTGCGGGTAGGGCGGGTAGTTGTAGGCCATGTATTCGAGCGTGATCCCGGCTTCGCGGAACAGGTTCTCTTCGATGTAGTCACGCGCCGACGGGCCGGAAATGTAATGCGTGGCCCCCACGCGTGTCAGGATTTCGATCAGCCGCCGCGTCTTCGTGCCCTGGATGCCGCTTAACTCGCTAGAGCGCAGGAAGCGCGTGCGATCGATCTCCAGCGCCCGCGCCAGGGCAATGGTGGTGGCGATGGTGAACTCAGCCAGCAGCTCACCGGGCTGCGCGTATAGCTCTTCCAGGAGCGCGAAAGTCTCACGGAAGTGTGGTGCGGCGGTGTAGGCCTGGCGGATGCTGCTCAGATGGCTTTGCGCCCACGGCTGGCCGGCATCGGTGCGTACCTCGCATATCGGTGTGTGGTGTGTCTCCACCCCGGCGGTATGCACCGGTATGGTCAGCCAGCGCGGCCCGCGCGCGGTCTTAATTCGGTTGCGGTTGCGCCAGCCGTTCTTATCATATTTGACGTCGTCGTAGAAGATAAACACGTCGGCGCGCGCGATCTGGTGGAAGTACCCGCGCCAGGGAATATACGACGGCTGCAGGATGACCACGTTCATGCGCGCGGCACGTCCTGACCGCGGGGCGGTTCTTCGCCAGGGTTGGCCAGCCGCTCACCGATCACGTAGGTCGGCCGGTCGGTGGAGCGGTCGAAGATGCGCCCCAGGTATTCGCCCAGGATGCCGATGGCGAACAGCTGCACCCCACTGAAGATAGCGATGATGGATGACAGGAATGGAAAGCCCGGGATGCTGCCCGCCACCAGGTAGGAAATGAACACATACAGAAACACGGCGATGCCCACCAGGGTAAACCCGAAGCCCAGAAAGCTGGTAAAACGCAGCGGCTTGGTGCTGAACCCGGTAAGGATGAACATGCCCTGCGCGAAGAGCTTGGAGAAGTTATAGTTTGAATGCCCTACCAGGCGCTGCCTTTCTTCGGCGCGCACCGAGGCAAAGCGCGTGGTTCCCCATGCCAGCAGCGCGTCGAGGATCACGTTGGGGCTCTGGTAGTGTGCGAAGGCTTCTCGCAGCCGGGTGCGGAAGGCGCGGAACGCGCCAATCTCGCGCACGGTAGGGATGCCCATCACAAAGGCCAGCGTGCGCTTGGTCAGCCGCGAGAAGATGTTGCGCCAAAACGAGTGCGGCAGCCGCTCCGGCGTGGCGTAGACCACGTCGAAGCCCTCATCCAGTTTGTCCAGCAGCTTGTAGATCTCCTCGGGCGGGTGCTGAAGGTCGTCGTCCATGGTCACCACGGTGGCGTACTGCGCGGAGCGTACCCCGCACAGCAGCGCATTGTGCTGGCCGTAGTTGCGCATCAGGTTGATGCCCTGCACGAAGGGGAATTCGCGCACCAATTCTTCGATCACGCTCCAGCTCGCGTCGCGGCTGCCGTCATTGATCAACAGTATCTCATACCGTGCGCAAACCGGCTGCAGCGCCGCCCCCAGACGCGTTATCAGCTCGCGCAGGGTTTCCTGACTGTTGTATACCGGCACCACCACGCTCACCGTGCGTTCCGCCGAGCTCATGGACTGCATTGCAACCCCTCTTTCACTTCCTGGATCACCCGGTTTCCATCCGCATCGGGCTGGGCGCGCTTTTCGTAACGTTTCCACGCCGCGCACAGCGCTCCCTGCAGTTTCGGTTGGCGTTCATGCACCTGTTGGCTGATGGCCTGTGCTGCAGACCAATCGCCGGTCATGGCGTAGCCGTCCATAAAGACCATCATCTCCGATGGTTCGCCGGCGCTCAGCCCAGCCGCGCGTGCCTGCTGCTCCAGCGCTACCACGCCGGCCCAATCCTTCACCTGACGCGCCAGGTCAGCCTTTTCGTAATAGTAACACCAGGTGTCGCGATTTTCCACCCCAAACAGCTCCGTGGGTGGCTGCGGCCGGTCCCCCGGCTCGAGCAGGATGCGCGAGAAGTCGGTCAGTCCGAGCGTTTTTTGCAGCGGGGCGCGCATTTCAACCATTTCGGCGGTGTTATATGTGCGGTCGAGCACGCGGAAGCAGCCCGGCGGCGAATATTGGAACACCACGGTGTCGGACGTGTTACCCTTGAAGTGCGTGGCGCGGTAGCGCACGCCCAGCGGGGTATCTTTGCTGAGATCGTCCAGAACGCTGTCTTTACGCGCGCGTAAGTACAGGAGAATATAGGGCATCTGGTCGCTGTGGTTTTCCGGAGCGTAAACCGTGTTCAGCGGCGCGGACAGCGAGTTATCGGTGTAATAGCGCAGGGGCAGTTCGTACGTCAGCAGCAGTGTACCGGGCTGCAGATCGGGCATGCGCCAGGTCATTTGCCAGAACAGGTCGCGCATATTGTCCAGGTCGCGGCGGAAGGTGTTGGCCGCCTGGAATTGAAAACCAATCGCCGCGGCCAGCAGGATGCTCAACAGCAGCGTCTTCTGGCGCAGCGTGCGGATGAAGAATTCCAGCAGCCCGACTACCAGTAGCGCCGAGCCGGGCATCATTGCCAGGCTGAAACGGTTATAGGGGAATTCCAGGTCAAACGGCAGTCCGCCAGCCCAGAATGGCAAAACTGAGAAAACCAGCAGCGCACTCCCGGTCAGGATCGCCTGCCGCGACCATCCGGTGGCTTGTGTTTCGCTTTCAGCCGCGGGCAGCGCGCTCCAACGCAGGTTGAGCAGATAGGCCAGAAACAGCACAAAGCTGATGATGATCACCGCCCAGGTAATTTGCGTGGTGCGCAGGCTGAAATTCAGCAGCTCGGGTACCCCAAAGGTTTGCCCCCAGGCGTGCAACCCGCCGGTATAGCTGAAGGATAACATTGTGCGCGCCAGGTCAAGCAGCGTGGCAAACACGCCCTGTGAAAGCTCGCCCAGCGCCTGCACCTGGTACGTGCTGGCCTGGAAGATAAATGCGCGCCAGATGCCAAAGAACGCCAGCAGTCCCAGGTAGGGCAGCCAATGCACCAGCACTTTCCGCGCGCGCCTTCGCGCGATTGGCTCTCGTTCCGAGAGGGCGAACCATAATAGCAGCGGGCGCACCAGCTCGACGCCGAAGAAGTATTCGGTGGAAAACAGGCTGAACGCCGAAAGCCCAAGCGCCAGCGCCGTCAGCGCCATATAGCGCCCCGAGCGCCACGGCCGCTGCGAGTAGGCATCCAGTGTGTACACCATCAAGGCCAGCGAAAGCAGCGTGGCCGCCAGGAGTACATATGCTTGCGAATAAATCACCGATATCCAATGCTGGCGGAAGCCGGGATACACCGCAAACAACAGCCCAACCCACGCCACCTGGCGCGGCGCGCGCGGCCAGGTCAACCGCAGCGTCCACCACAGCACCAGCACGCTGCCCAGCCGCGTGACCAATGCGAAAATCTGCCACGCCAGCGGGTGGCTGTTGAACAGGCTGGTAGTGGCGATATAAATCGCGGCCAGGAACGGCCGGTCGCCGTCCAGCGCGCGGATCAGCCCCTGCGGCCCCAATGTGTGCGCAAACCAGGTATACGGCCAGTCATCCCAATAAAAGCCCAGCCAGGGCACCAGCAGGCCGTAGGCCAGCAGGCACGCCAGGGCAAAGGCCAGCGGGATGCTTCGCGGGTGGGATAAAATTTTTTTCATGCGCGGCGCCGGTTTGGGATTCTCTCCCGGCGGATAAGTATAAATTCGTTTGCCACATTTATCAAGCGCCAGCCGGTACGGCAGGCATAGTTTCTTGTACACGTTAAGTCTATGTTAATAATCGTATAATGTTGTATAATACAGGTGTTGTACCGTTGGAATGCTACTCCAGGCTGTTCCATCTGGAGCGGCAGGCCCCGATTGTTATTCATTGATGATAGCTGGGTAAGAACTCGTACTCCTTCGGGAGTGGTGTCGCACGACACGTTGCTGGAGTTTGGACAAAACCATTTGTTTCCCGGTCTCCCTCTACCTGCCAGCCGGTTGTCCAGGTGATAACGCAGGCAGAGTGGGCTGGTTAGATGAGAAAAAACCAAACAGTCGCTGTTGCGCTTCAGCTCAGGTCTGAGACCGCTTTAATTTCAGCGAGAACAACCCCGGCCTCCTCTTCACGGTAGCCATTTCTACCGGAAGGAGCGCCTCCCAGTGATTCGGATAATGATGCCACAGCCGCGGCCTGCTTCTGGCAAGTCTGCGGCTGTGTGTTTTTTTATGGACAAACAAATCACTGCGCTGAAAATACAGAAACGCAACCCGAACCGCATCAATGTCTACCTGGATGGCGAGTATGCCTTCCCCGTAGCGCGGATCGTAGGGGCGTGGCTGCAAGTTGGGCAGGTGTTGAGCGAAGAGAAGATCGTCGCGCTGCGCGATCAGGACACCCGCGAGGTGGCCTACCAGCGCGCGCTGCGCTTCCTCAACTACCGCCCGCGCTCTGAGATGGAAATCCAGCGAAAACTGGCAGAAATCGGGTTCGACGAATCAGTCATCGCGGAGACCATGGAACGTCTGCGCAATGCCAACCTGATCAGTGATACCCGGTTCGCGCGCGAGTGGGTCGAAAATCGTTCGGCCTTCCGCCCGCGCGGCCGCCGCGTGCTGGCGATGGAGCTGCGACAAAAGGGGTTAGCGGATGATGTCATCCAACGCGCTCTGGAAGAGACTGTAGACGAAGAAGAACTCGCGTACCAGGCCGCGATGCGCAAGGGCCGCCGCTGGGCGGAGCTTGACTACGCGGCGTTTCGTGAGCGGCTGAGCGCATTCCTGATGCGCCGAGGTTTCTCTTACGGAACGATTTCCAGTCTGGTGCAGCGGGTTTGGGACGATTTACAGACCGCCAGGGACACCGGTGCAACGGATGTCTACATTGATACAGGCGAGGAAGAAAATGAATGATGGATTGATCATAGGTTTGTTTGTTATATTGGACGTGATTGTCGTCGGTGTCGCGTCCCTGCTGATTTCACGCTACCTGAACCAGCGTTTCCAGGAAGCCCAGCAGGTGAAAGCTGACAATGTGGTGCTCAAGGGTAACGAACGCGCGCGCGCCATCGAACTGGAAGCCAAAGATAAGAGCCTGAAAATTCTTCAGGACGCCGAAGCGGAAGTGGTACGCCGCCGCGGCGAAATTGCCAAAGAAGAAGAGCGGTTGGGAAGCCGCCGCACCGAGCTGGATCACCGGCTCGACAAGCTTGAACAGCGCGAGCAGGCCATCAATAAGCGCCAGAGCGCGCTTGACCGCCGCGCCAATGACATCGAAAAAATGGCCGGCGCGCAAGCTGAGGAATTACAGCGCGTAGCTCAGATGACCACCGATGAAGCCCGCCAGGTGCTGCTGGAGCAGACCGAGAAGGAAGCCCGCAATGACATGGCGCGCATCATCCGCCAGATCGAAGCAGAAGCGCGTAGCGAAGGCGAGCGCCGCGCCCGCGAGCTGATCGCGGACGCGATCCAGCGCGTGGCTTCTGACCACGTGGCTGAGGTATCCACTTCGGTGGTGTCGCTGCCCAATGAAGAGATGAAAGGCCGCATTGTTGGCCGCAACGGGCGCAACATCCGCGCCTTTGAACAGGCCGCCGGGGTAGACGTGATCGTGGACGACACGCCCGAATCGGTAACCGTCTCGTGTTTCGACTCGGTGCGCCGCGAAGTTGCGCGCCGCGCGCTGGAACGCCTGATCCTGGATGGCCGCATTCACCCCGCGCACATTGAGAAGATTCTGGGTGAAGAACAGCGCGAGGTTGAGCGCGCCATTGTCGAAGCCGGCGAGCAGGCCGCTTTCGACGCCGGCGTGGCCGGGCTGCACCCCGAGGTGCTGCGCGTACTTGGCCGCCTGAAATACCGCACGTCATACGGTCAAAACCAGCTCGCGCATGCTGTGGAAGTCTCCAAGATCGCCGCGATCATTGCTGCCGAGCTGGGCGCGAACATCGAAGTGGCGAAGGCCGGCGCGCTGCTCCACGACCTGGGCAAGGCGCTGGATCACAATACGGAAGGCACGCACGCGCTGATCGGCGCCGAGTTTGCCAAGCGGCATGGCGTGCATGCCAGGGTGGTCAATGTGATCGCCTCGCACCACCATGAGGTGGAGCAGGAATCGGTGGAAGCCGTGATTGCTGAAGCCGCCGACGCTATCTCCGGCGCGCGACCCGGCGCTCGCCGCGAAGACCTGGAACTGTACATCAAGCGCCTGCGCGCCCTGGAAGATATCGCCAATTCGTACAAGGGTGTGCAGCAGAGCTACGCCATCCAGGCCGGCCGCGAAGTACGCATCGTCGTCCGCCCCGACGACCTGGATGACCTGGCTGCCGCTCGCCTGGCGCGTGATATCGCCAAGAAGATCGAAGAGACCATGCAGTACCCCGGGCAGATCAAAGTCACGGTGATCCGCGAAACCCGCGCCACCGAATACGCGAAGTAACATTTCACCAGCACCAAAACCGGGCCGCACACGCAGCCCGGTTTTGCTTTACAGAAACGGGTTGTGTCCCCGCTCCCAGCCTACGGTCGTTTCCGGGCCGTGCCCGCTGAGTAGCCGCGTGGCGTCCGGCAGGGTCAACACCTGCGCGCGAATGCTCTCCAGCAGCGTTTCCAGGCTGCCACCGGGCAAATCCGTGCGCCCGATGCTGCCGCGGAAGATCACGTCCCCGCAAAACGCCACCCCGTTATCGCGTTCGTAGAAGATCACATGCCCGGGCGTGTGCCCAGGCGCGTGGCGTACCTCAACGCTATAGTTGCCCAACGTGAGCTTTTGCCCATGCGCCAGTTCCATGTCAGGCGCGCGCGCCGGCGTGAGCTGCAGGCCGAACGCTGCACCGCCACCGCCAGCGTTCCACAACGCGAGGTCGGCGAGGTGCAGTGCCACCTTTAGGTCTTCACTGAGCACGCGCAGCATATCCCCCACACCGCTGATGTGGTCGAAATGCGCGTGCGTCAGCCATACCTGGCGGATATCCAGGCCCTGATTTTTGGCGTATTTGAGCACGCGTCCAATCTCAAACGACGGATCAATCACCGCCGCTTCATGCGTCCAGGTGTCGGCCACCAGGTAGGTGTTATTCTCCAGCGGTCCCAGCGTAAATACATGGATCAGCAGGCTCACAGTTGGTTACGCTCCATTTCCGGCTCCGCAGCCGGCGCGGGCAGTGGGTTCGTGCGTTGCAGTCGTGGCAGCAGCAGCAGATTGGCCGCGATCGATGCCGCCAGCAGGCCAATGGCGGCAATATACATGAGGCTGGGGTTACGTTCGTACAGCAGCCCGGCTACGAAAGGCCCCAGGATCACCGCAGACGCGGCGACGGTTTCGATCAGGCTGTAGGCCAGCCCGGTCTGCGAGGCGCTCACCAGCGGGCGCGCGAAGGTGGTCACCATGATGCGCAGCAGCCGGAATCCGCCGAAGAAGGCATACGCCAGCGAGAACATGCCCACACCGGTGCCCTGCCACAGCAACAGCGCGAACAGCGCCAGCATCATCTGCCCAGCCACCAGCCCGCCGCGCGTGGCCAACCCGGAGCCCGCCAGCAGCGTAATCACATTGCTCAGGCTGCCCACCGATGCCAGCCGGCCGATGGTTTCCATTGTCAGACCGCCCTGGTTCTGCAGGTAATTCGGCGTTAGTGGCTGGGGCAGGTAGGCGGCAAACAGCGTCAGGAACGTAAGCGGCAGGAAGATCAGAAAACGCCGGTTGTGCAGCAGATTGCCGCTGGTGTGCGGTGTATCCGCGCTGCTTTCCGCCGGGTGCGCGCGGATCAGCAGCACAATGCAGGTGGAGATGAAGAAAATCGCCGCTGATATGCGCAGCATTGGCATCATCCCGATGCGGCTGCTCAGCGCCCCTCCCAGCAGCGGGCCGATGATTGCCCCGGCATTGAACGATGCCGAATTGATCCCCAGCGCGCGGGAGAGCGGAATCTTGCCACGCGCGCGGCCCACATACGCGTTCATCGGGCCGGAAACGTAGGTCGTCATGCCGTACAGCACCAGCCCCAGCGTAAACATGGGCAGCGATGGGCTGGCCGCCAGTACCAGCGTGGCTAGAAATCCCTGGATCCACGAAGCTTTCATCACACGGTGTGGTCCAAAGCGGTCTGCCAGGTGCCCGGCCGGTATTTGCACGAAAGCCATCGAGACACCTACCGCCCCCAGGATAGCCCCAATTTGCACAGGTGATGCGCCAAACGCTTCCAGGTACAGCGGCTGGAAGATATAAAACATGCCTTCGCCAATCCCCCAGGTAAACAGGGAGAGCGCCACCAGCAGCAAATCGCGGTTCACTCGGCTCCTTACTTCGCTTGTCCGATCTCGATGTCCTTCCCCTCTGCATGTATGCAAGCGTTTCCGCGTCCGCGGCACGCCGAGAGGGTGGCTTTTCCGGTAGGTCCGGCGTTACGCTACCCGGTACAGCTCACGCGGCAGATCGGTGATGACTTCGGCCCCATCCGAGGTGACCACCAGGTTATCTTCAATACGCGCCCCGCCACGCCCGGGCAGGTAAATGCCCGGCTCCACGGTGAACGCCATCCCTGGCCGCAGATCCAGCGTGTTTTCGCCAAAGATATATGGCGGTTCGTGGCCTTCCATGCCGATACCATGCCCGGTGCGATGGATAAAATATGGCCCATACCCGGCTTGCTCAATCACCGCGCGCGTGGCGCTATCCACTGCGCCGGCCTGCACGCCTGGCCCGGCAAATGCGCAACCGGCGCGGTTGGCCGCAATGGTGATCTCGACAATTTTCTCCAGCTCCGGGTCCAGCGGACCAAACGCTACCATGCGCGTCAGGTCGGATATATAGCCCATGTAGGTAGCGCCCCAGTCTACCACCACCAGATCACCATGCTGGAACGGCCGCTTCCCCGGGACAGCGTGCGGGTTGGCGCTGTTCGGCCCACCGGCGATAATCGGATTAAAGGGGAACTCGACCGAAGATCCAGCGCGCAGCAGTTGCAGCGACAGCTCTGAGGCAAGCTCGCGCTCCGTCGCACCGAGTTTGAATGCCGGCAGCGTGGCCTGGAAGGCTTCCTGCGCGATGCGCACCGCTTCGCGCATCAGCGCCACTTCTTCAGCGTCTTTATGCATGCGTACGCCGCTCAGCAGCGCATCGGCAGCCACCAGCCGCGCGCCCGGCGTGGCACGCTGCAGCAGGTTTTGCTCCAGAAAGCGGAAGCGCGTCGGTTCCACGCCAATGATCGGGTTTTCCATTTCTAGCGCGCGCATAGCACCCTCAAAAACTTCTTCCCAGGTTTCCGGGTTCTCGCCATAAGCGAATACCTGCACGTCGCCCATCCCGGTGGCTTTTCCAGCTTCCAGCTCGGGGATCAGCAGCGCTGCGCGGCCGCTTTTGGCTACCAGCAGCACGCTGGGCCGCTCCGAGAGGTGGAAATGCAGCCCGGTGAGATACGAAAGGGTGGGTCCGGCGTTCAATGCAACCGCGTCCAGGGTGCTGGATGCCAGCAGGCTTTGCAGGTGGTTCATGCGTTCTAGAGTCATTGCGTTTCTCCTTCGCGAGAATTATAAGCCATCTGCGCGCCGCGCTTAAAAGAAAAAATGCCCGGAATTCCCCCTTCTCAGGCATTTGTTTCTCTCACAAAAAGGTGCCTTTTCCCCCCTCAGGCACTGCCGGGGCATTGCTGCCCGGCGAACGACGACAATCATACTCTGGGCCTATGTATCACGCCAGAGGGGACAAACCCTCAACTCTGGGGTAGGGTTTTCCCCCATATGGGTTCAGATGATGGTATTCGCGTTATAAATTTTCCTAATTATCTTGACAGCCTCGCCCCGGTCGAGTAGAATATCGCTACCCTGAACAAGGGGCCTGTAGCGCAGTTGGGAGCGCGCTTCAATCGCACTGAAGAGGTCGAGGGTTCGAATCCCTCCAGGTCCACTGGAGCTTCGTTACCCGGTGGGAAACGGAAAGAAGCTTAACAAGTAAGTTCTGGGCCCATAGCGCAGTTGGGAGCGCGTCTCAATGGCATTGAGAAGGTCGAGAGTTCGAATCTCTCTGGGTCCACTCCAGCCGTACATCACCGGGCACCGCAACCGCAGGTAATACTGCGTTCTGGTGCTCGATGAGCTTAAACGGCAGGATGTTTGATCGTCTTACAACCAAAGCCAGGCAGGAGTAGTAGACCAGCCGCCAGCGAGCCGGGGAGCGTGTGAGCCCGGTAAAGCGCCTGCGGCGCGCGCAAAGGTCGAACTCGCCTGACCACGCCGGCATACTGCGCGCCGGCAGGCTTCGCCGGTGAACCCTTCGGGTAGCCGGCGGCGGGTTTCGCCCGTTATCGCGATCCATGAGCGGCCCGGTTCGTTCGCCGGGCAAGCAGGGTGGTACCGCGGAGCCTTTTGGGCCTTCGTCCCTGATGTGGGGCGAGGGTTTTTTGTTTTTCTGACAGTTTGGAACGGAGCAACCTATGGCGAATACTTCCATCCCTCAATACGACCCGGCGGAAATTGAGCCGCGCTGGCAGCAGAAGTGGCATGATAGCGGACTGTACGAGTCAAATATCGACGAGCGCCGCCCCAAGCACTACGCGCTGACCATGCTACCCTATCCGTCTGGCGACCTGCACATCGGCCATTGGTATGCCATGACCCCATCTGACGCGCGCGCGCGCTTTATGCGCATGCGCGGATACAACGTGCTCTTCCCGATGGGTTTTGATGCCTTTGGCTTGCCCGCGGAAAACGCGGCGATCAAGAATAACATCCATCCCAAGATCTGGACCTATCGCAACATCGATAACATGCGCCGCCAGCTCAAGAGCATGGGCGCCATGTTTGACTGGCGCCGTCAGGCCGTTTCTGCCGATCCTGAATATTACCGCTGGACACAGTGGTTCTTCAACCAGTTCTATAAGAATGGGCTGGCGTATCGCAAGATGTCACCCGTGGACTGGTGTCCCAACTGCAACACTACCCTGGCGCGCGAGCAGGTTTGGGGTGAGGACCGCCACTGCGAACGCTGCGGCACGCCGGTGATTAAAAAAGACCTGGAGCAGTGGTTCTTCCGCACCACTAAATATGCGGATGAGCTGCTGCAGTACCCCGGCCTGGACTGGCCCGAGCGCGTGCGCACCCTGCAAACCAACTGGATTGGCAAATCGGTGGGCGCGTATGTTACCTTTAAGACCGAGCATGGTGATCCGATCCAGGTCTTCACTACCCGGCCAGACACGTTGTGGGGCGCGACCTTTATGGTGCTGGCCCCCGAGCACCCACTGGTGGACAGCCTGACCACGCCCGAGCAGCGGGATGCCGTGCATGCTTACCAGCAGCAGGCTGCGCGCCAGACGGATGTGCAGCGTGAGTCTACTGACAAGGAAAAGACCGGCATGTTCACCGGTGGCTACGCCATCAACCCGGTCAACGGTGAGCGCATCCCGGTATGGATTGCCGACTACGTGTTGATGACCTACGGCACGGGCGCGATCATGGCTGTGCCTGCGCACGACGAGCGCGATTTCGCTTTTGCGCGCAAGTTTGACCTGCCGGTGCGCGTGGTGATCCAGCCTGAAGGCCAGCCGCCGATGGACGGTGACAGCATGCCCGAAGCCGTGCCGGCGCATGGTGTGATGGTTAATTCCGGCGCGTTGAGCGGCACGCCCGCAGACAAAGCCTATGATGCCATCATCGCCTACCTGGAGAAGATCGGCGCTGGTCACGCGGCGGTAAATTACCGCCTGCGTGATTGGCTGATCTCGCGCCAGCGGTATTGGGGCGCGCCAATCCCGATCCTGTACTGCCAGAACTGCGGCGCGGTGCCTGTGCCCGATGATCAACTGCCGGTGCTGCTGCCGGATGACGTCGAATGGAAGCCCACCGGCGAAAGCCCGTTGAAGCTGCACCCCACCTGGCGGCATACCACCTGCCCGCAGTGCGGTGGCCCAGCCGAGCGCGAGACGGACACGATGGACACTTTCATGTGTTCGTCGTGGTATCACCTGCGCTACTTGAGCCCGCACTACGATAAAGGCCCGTTTGACCCCAGGGAGTACGACTATTGGATGCCGGTGGATACCTACACGGGTGGCATCGAGCACGCCAACATGCACCTGATCTACACACGGTTCTTCCACAAGGCCTGCCGCGACCTGGGCATCACCGAAGGGCCGGAACCGATGATCCAGCTGCGCAACCAGGGCATGGTATTGGGCGAGGATTCGGAGAAGATGTCGAAGAGCCGTGGCAACGTGGTCTCGCCGGATAAGCTGGTAGAGCGCTACGGCGCTGACTCGGTGCGCGCCTACCTGATGTTCTTTGCTCGCTGGGATATGGGCGCGCCCTGGAACCCTACCGGCATTGATGGCACTGCGCGCTGGCTGCGCCGCGTGTGGGCTATGGTGCTGGAGAACGCTTCCAGCCCCAACACTGCCGGTGAAGAAACTATCCGCACGCTGCGCCGCAAGTTGCACCAGGCGTTGAAATCCATCACGCGCGACTTTGAGACCTTCGAATTCAATACTATCATCTCGACCCTGATGGAGCTGCAGAACGAGATGTTCAAGGCGCGCAGCGCCGGCGCGGCCGGCACACCCGCATGGAAAGAGGCCGTAGATATTTACGTGCGCATGCTGGCCCCGGTGGCGCCGCATATGGCCGAGGAGCTGTGGGCGCGGCTGGGACGGCCGTATTCGGTGCATACTCAATCCTGGCCTGCGGTGGACGAAGCCGCCGCCGCCCAGGAAGAAATTACCCTGGTCTTGCAGGTAAACGGTAAAGTGCGCGACCGCCTGACTGTACCCGCGGATATCAGCGCGGATGGCGCCAAAGCCGCCGCACTGGCCAGCGACGCCGTGCAGAAGTTCCTGGAAGGAAAGACCCCGCGTCAGGTGATCTACGTACCCGGCAAACTGGTCAACGTGGTGGTGTAACATGCGCTTTGAAGACCTGAACTGGATGGACGTGGAGCAGTACCTGCAGCACGAAGACCGCGTGATGGTGGTGCTTGGTGCCACCGAGCAGCACGGCTACCTGAGCCTGCTCAGCGACGTGCGCATTCCCATGGCCCTGGCGGATGCCGCCAGCCAGCAGACCGGGGTGCTGATAGCTCCGCCGCTCAACTTCGGTGTCTCACCATACTTCGCCACCTACCCGGGCACAGTCAGTCTGCGTGTAGCCACGTTCATCGAGGTGGTGGCAGACGTGGTGCGCTCGCTGTACGCGCACGGTTTCCGCCGCGTGCTGGTGGTCAACGGTCACGGTGGTAATGATCCAGCGCGCGGCCGGCTGGTGGAGCTGATGAATGAGCTGCCTGGCTTACAGGTGGCGTGGTATTCGTGGTGGCTGTCGCACAGCGTGGAGCAGGTGGCCATCGAGAACGGGCTCAAGCCTTACCACGCCTCCTGGTCTGAGGCCTTTCCCTTTACTCGCGTGGCCGATCTGCCCGAGGGCGAAAAGCTGCCGCCTTCTTACAAAGGCTTGCTCAACGCCGAACGCACGCGTGAAGTTTTTGGCGATGGCGTCTTTGGCGGGGCCTATCAGGCCAGCGATGCAGTGATGACGCAAGTCTTCAACGCTGCCCTGCAGGACGTGCTGTATCTTCTGGAATGGTAGCCGCAAATCCTCCCCCCAAAACGAAAAACGGTTTTGGGGGAGTTAGAGGGGGGTACGCTCTATTTTAAAGCAGCTCCGGCAAGGCCCAGTGGGCGTGCTTGCTGCCCGGCACTTCGACTTCATCAACCAGCCGGCCAGCTTGCTTGAGCTTTTCCAACGCGCGCGCCACGTCTTCCTGCCGCCAGCCGAACAGCTTTACCGCGTCGCCGGTCATGGCTGCACCCACTGATTGGAAGTACTGCATCAGCAGACAGCGCCGCGCCTCGTATTCCGAAATGGCCTGCGCCTGGGCTGCCAGGTCGGGGAAATGGCGGTGCGTCAGATCATAGATGAAGCAGTAATGCCATGCCCCGGAATCGCTCACCCCGGTGGGCAGAATGCGCAGGCTCACCTGCAGCGCGTCCAACGCGCGGTTGAATGCCCCGGTGCTGCTATTACCCGCCAGCCGCGCCGCGCGGCGCAGCGCCAGCGTATCCAGCGGACCTTCCTTCAACAGCGTTTCGTATACCAGCTTGGTTTCAAGCGGCATGCGCCCTTCGTCGTACTCGATCAGGTAATCCTCTTCCGGGCTGCCATAGTTCGGCGACAGCGCGTAAAAATAGGGGATGCTCTCCAGCGAGACGACGGTATTGCGCTTGCGCAGCAGCCGGGTGTAATACCAGGCGCGCTTTCCCAGCAGTTGATCTTTCCAGCCCCAGGTGGCGTGGCCCGGGTCGTTGTGTCCATCCGCCACAGGGCGATCACCGGCCGCGGCCACCCATAACGAGGGGAGGGTGATATTTTTGATCGGCCAGAAATAGATAAAGCCGCGTTGGTTGACGAACTGCACCGCTTCCTGCGCGCTGCGGATACGCAGGTTTGGGCGGCTGCGGAACGTCTCCGCGCGAAATGATTTCAAACGGTCGGGCGATAATACTGGCATATTTGTTCTACTTCCTTGCTGCCTGATATTAACGCGAATCAACCATTTTGGCAACGGCCAAACCATTCCCTGAGCTTGTCGAAGGAAACGGTTTGGGTCAATATTCTGCTACTCCACCGGCTCCATCACCCGGCCAAGGAATAGCACTGTGCCCGTTTCCCGGTCGCGGATCAGGAACAGGAATGGGCGGTCGGCGCGGAAGATAACCGGTTCACTTTCGCCCGGCGCGGCCCCGGCCGCCGCGATAACAGCCGTGGCCGCCGCGGCTTCGGTGCCGGCCTCGTCCACCGCCACCGTGGCTTTGTGGATCACCCGGCTGATGTACAGCTCGTTCGTATCCGCCATGTCGGAAAAATCGGCCGCGCCAAATTGAAATGCCCGCTGTATCCCCAGCGTCTGCAGCACGTCCGCCAGCTCAAAGCTTGACTCGTACTTGAAGCGCGGCAGGTACACAATCGCTTCCCTGGAGCTGATCTCGCGTACGATCTGCGCCAGCAGCTCCGCGTTCAGCGCCGCTTCAAAATCCGCAAAGCGCCCCGGCGCGGGCAGCAGCACCAGCATCCCCGCCGTCCCGCCCACATAGGGCAGCTCCAGCGCCTGCCAGCCTTCACTGCTGGTGTAGGGGAAATGGCCGCTTTGCACCATCATCCACACATCTTTGGTACTGCCATCGGCGCGGGTGAACTGCGCCGGTCCTGTGTTTTCCGGATCAAATGGTTCCATCCAGCCGGCTTTAAAGTAGATTGCATTCGCCAGCACCATGCGGGTTTCGGTGTCAATCGCGGCATTCGGGATCAGCTCGGGGATCTTGGCGCGCGTCTCATCGCTCACCCACTGGTTAATCTGCTGCCGCGCGCCATCCGGGTCAGCGCGGTAATCAACCACGCGCAGCCCGGCGCCGTACTGCTCGGCCAGCAGGTCAAGGTACTCCTGCCGGAAGGGGTAATCCTTCTGTCCCCATACCGCATTGGCAATGCTGAGCTGGAAGACCTGGTCTTTGTCTTCTTTGCTGACACCTTCGGGCGTAGCGCGCACTGCGCGGTCCAGCGCGTTCAGCGCCGGATGCAGCCGTTCCTGCGGCAGGTCAAAATGCAGCGCGCGGTCCATCTCGGCCTGTGTTTCGCCGCGCGCCCCGGCTTCGGTCATGGCCAGCGCCAGGCTGATGCTATAGGGCGAGAAAAACAGGTTGTCGTCGTCATTCTGCGCACCGAGCGCCCGGTACAGGTCCAGCCCAAAACGTGTGTTGGCCTGCGCGACCTGCTCCAGGTCGGCCGGGATTTGCAGCGGAGCGGTGCTGCGGCTGCGGTTGGATGTGAGCAGGCTGCCTCCGGAACTGTTGAACAGCGAACAGCCCGCCAGCAGCGCGCCCAATACCAGCAGCGAAACGATTTTAGCGAGCATATTATTCCGCCTTAAGGATATGGGTGAGGATATTCGACCCGCTGCCACCGATATTCTGCGCCATGCCCACCCGCGCGCCATCGATTTGCGAGCCCTGCGCCTGTCCGCGCAGCTGCTGCACCACCTCAACGATCTGGTACATGCCGGTGGCGCCTACCGGGTGGCCGCGCGCCTTCAACCCGCCGCGCGTGGCAACCGGGATGCGACCGCCCGGGCGGATTTCCTCATCGAGTGCCAGCCGCGGCCCCTGCCCACGCTCAGCGAAGCCGCAAGCTTCGAGCGACAGCGCGGCCATGATGCTGAACGCGTCGTGCAGCTCGAAGAAATCAATGTCTTCCGGGCCAAAACCGGCCTGGCTGTAGGCCTGCCGCGCCGAAACTTCGGCCGCGCGCAGCCAGGTGCCATCTTTGCGGCTGTGCACCGCGATGGTATCGGTGGCCGCCGATGAAGCCGCAACGGTGATCTTGCGCCCGGTGAAACCGCGCTCCAGCATTTCGGCCGGCACCAGCACCACCGCCGCGGCGCCATCGCCCATTGGCGAGGCGTCCATGATATTGATCGGCTCGGCCACCATCGGCGCGCGCTGGTATTCTTTCAATGTCAGTGGATTATTGTGGAAGCGCGCGCACGGGTTATGGCGGGCATTTTCGTGCGCGTTGATCGAAAATCCGGCAAAGTCGTCGTGCTGCCAGCCATATTCGTGCATATAACGCCGCATTACAAGCGCATTAATTGCCACAAACGACAACCCCTGGCCGACCTCATAATCTGCATCGGCCGCGGTGGCAAGCTGCGCGGTGATCTCATTGCCCGGCGAGTCGGTCATTTTTTCCACGCCTACCGCCAGGGCGCTGTCCACCGCGCCGGATGCTACCGCCATCAGCGCCGCGCGGAACGCCGCCGCACCCGAGCTGCACGCCGCTTCCAGCCGCAGGCCTTCGGCGTAGCGCATTCCCAGCCAGTCGGCGATGTAAGCGCCCAGGTGCTGCTGCTGGTTAGCAGAGCCGGACATCATGTTGCCCACGTACACGCCGTCCACGCTGGTCAGGCCTGAATCGTACAGCGCTGCCAGCCCGGCATCGCCGGCCAGCTCGCGCAGCGATTTGTCCCACTGCTCGTCAATTTTGGTCTGCCCGATCCCGATCACAGCTACTTCGCGCATGGTTGAATACCTTTCTATGCCTGGTTACGCTCCACATTATACGGGGGAATCCTGTCAGGAGCTATCAAATCAGGGTGCATGGCGTATAATGAAGCCCGTCATGGCCGCCCAGACTTCACCTCGCCTGTTCGCGCTGCTCTTCATATTGATCCTGGCAGCCTGCTCCCCCGCTGCCCCGCTGCCCACCCGGGCCGTGGTGACGCCAACACTGGCCGCGACGATCCCATCATCCACCGCTACCGCTATGCCTGCCACCCCGGCGCCAGATCCTACGCCTGTGCCGGAACGTACGCTGCACATCGCCGATGCCGCGCTGCCACTCTTTGACGGCGGTCTGAATTTGCCACCTGAGCTCAAAATGGCTGCCCCCGGCCAGCCTTCTGACCTGCTTTTTGCGCCGGTGAGCGCGGATAGCTCGGCTCTCGCCACCTGGGTGTACGCGCTGGTCGCTCCGTTCCCAACGATCACGGATGGCGTGACCTCTTCCGAGCTGCGGGCTGCCTGGCGCGGACGGCCCCCGGCGGCGTTTGCTGGCCAGCCGCTACGGATGACTCTCGCCACACGCGCCGCGCTGGTATCAGTGCTGGGTGAGCCGGCCGCCGGCGCGGTTCAGGAAATGATGCCCGAAGCCTTACGCTACCCTTCCTGGGATAAGCTGCCGTCCTGGGCCATTGTGCCCTTCGATACGCTCGAGCCGCGCTGGAAGGTGCTGGCGATTGATGGTATCTCCCCGCTGCACAAAGACGCTAACCTGGAGCGCTACCCGCTGGTGGTGCGCTTTGGGCTGCAAGGCCCTGAGGCGAAAAACATGCCCACTGGCTGGGTTCCCACAACTAACCGCGACCCGGACAAAATGACCGTGCTGGTGCTAACCGGCGTTACTGCGCTGGCGCGCGGAACGGCCGAGCGCATGGATGCCGAAGGCATCACCTACCCGGCACAAAAAATTGGAAGCTGGCTGCGCGACGCCGACCTGACCCACGTCAGCAACGAGGTCTCTTTCTACGCCGATTGTCCCGCACCTGAGCGCCGTGACCCGCGCTTCTGCAGCCGCCCGACCTATATCGGACTGCTGCGCGACGCCGGTGCGGATGTGATCGAGCTGACCGGCAACCACCTGCTGGATTGGGGTCCGCAGCCCTTTCTGGACACGCTGCGGGCTTACCAGCAGGAAGGCTGGGGCGTTTATGGCGGTGGAATCGATCTGGCCGCCGCGCGCGCGCCGCTGCTGGTGGAAGATCACGGCAACCGCATCGCATTCCTGGGCTGCAACCCGGCCGGTCCCGGCACGGATTGGGCTACCAAAGACACCCCCGGCACCGCCCCGTGTGATTATCCCGCAATGGCTGCTGAGATTAAGCGCCTGCGCGGCCAGGGCTACCTGGTGGTGGTCACTTTCCAGCATATCGAGGTGTGCACCCTGGAGCCGCACCTGGCGCAAAAAGCCGACTTCCAAAAAGCCGCCCTGGCCGGCGCAGCTATTGTCAGCGGCAGCCAGGCGCACTGCCCTCAAGCCATGTCGTTTGCCGATGGCGCATTTACGCATTACGGTCTGGGTAACCTGTTCTTTGACCAGACTGATATGTTTGCCAGCCGGGTGATGATCGACCGGCATGTGATCTATAATGGAGTGCATGTCAGCACCGAGCTGCTCACCGCGCAGCTTGAAGACCGCGCCCAGCCGCGCCCGATGACTGCCAAAGAGCGCGCCAGACTGCTCGAAGACGTCTTCCGTGCCAGCGGTTGGATCCGATAAATCCACCGGATGTCGCCATTCATCAAGGACCTATGAAGCTAACTTTCTGGAACAACCTCACTCTGATCATGATTGTCTCAATCATCCTGGCCGCCTGTTCCGTGCCGCCCGCCCCCGCGCCTGAGCAGCCGGACACTGCCCCGACCCAGCCGCCAGCCGCCACGCAGCCTGTGGATCTACCCGCGCCTACCAACCCCCCGCCCACGCCCACCACCGCCCCGGCGCGCCTGTGGATGGATACGTCCGTCCCGGCTGCCCTGCACGACGCGCTGACCCTGCCCGCGGGTGTTGAGCCGGCTGCCGGGCCGGATGACGCTTCGATGATCCTGGCCGCACAGCCTGAGGATGGCCCCACGCGCTGGGTTTACACCCTGGTGGCCGCATTCCCCACCATTACCGATGAGGTCCCGCTGGTCGATCTGCTGGATGCCTGGCGCGGCCGCGACGTGGGCAAATATGGCGGCGCGCCGCTGCGCATGGAGGCCGGCACGCAGGCCGCGTTTGCCGCGCGCTGGGGCCTGCCTGCCCGTGGCGCGGTGGAGGTGGTGCAGCCCGGAGAGATGCTCGACCTGGCCTGGCAGCAGCCCGGCGCGCTGTTCCTGATTCCATTTGAGCAGCTTGAGCCGCGCTGGAAGGTGCTGCGCGTCAATGGCCTGTCGCCCCTCGACCGCGACTTTGAGCCTGCCGGATACCCGCTGGCCGTCTCGTTTGGTATCGCCGGCGATGGTGATACGCAGACCATTGACCTGCCCGCCACCAACCGCGACCCTGAGAAGCTGACCGTGATCCTGATGACCGGCGTCACCGCGCTGGTGCGCGCAACCGGCTTCAAGATGGAGCAGATGGGCATGACTTTCCCCGGTAAAGACGTGCTGCCCTGGTTCCAGTCCGCGGATATCCGTCACATCAGCAACGAGATCGCCTTCTCACCCGACTGCCCACCGGCCAACCCGTATTACACCTCACTGATTTTCTGCAGTAAGCCAGAGTACGCCGAGCTGCTGGACTATGTTGGCGCGAATGTCATTGAAATGACCGGCAATCATCAGATGGACTGGGGATACAAGGCCTTCAACTACACCCTCGACCTGTACAAAGAGCGTGGCATGCCTTATTACGCCGCCGGAACGAATGAGCTGGACGCGCGCAAGCCGCTGCTGCTCGAAGATCACGGCAACAAGATCGCTTTTATCGGTTGCAACCCATCCGGCCCGGATGCGGTCTGGGCCACCGAGATCAACCCCGGTGTGGCCAACTGCCTGGATTTCGAGTGGATGAAAACGGAAATCCGTCGCCTGCGCGATGAAGGTTATCTGCCGATTGCCACCATGCAATACTTTGAGTACTACACCCCCGACCCGCGCCCCTGGCAGGTGGAAGACTTCCACGGCTTGGCGGATGCCGGAGCAATTATTGTAAGCGGCAGCCAGGCGCACAAGCCCCAGGCCTTTGACTTTCCCGGGGACAGCTTTATCCATTATGGGGTTGGCAATCTGTTCTTCGACCAGATGGATATTCCCGTGGTGGGCACGCGCCAGGAGTTCCTCGACCGCCACGTGATCTATGATGGCAAGTACATTTCCACCGAGCTGCTCACCGCAATGCTCGAAGATTACGCCCGCCCGCGCCCTATGACCCTCGACGAGCGTGTGCCGCTGCTGCAGCAGATGTTTATCGAAAGCGGCTGGTTGCCAAGGCCGCAATAAAGTCAGGAGAGAAAAATGAAAATTTATGATGTCACCCTCACCGTCACCCCGCAGATGGTCGTCTGGCCGGGTGATCCGCAGGTTGAGCTGTATCGCACCAGCAAGATCGAAGAAGGCGCCAACCACAACGGCTCGCGCCTGGCGCTCAACGTGCACGCCGGTACGCACGTCGACTCGCCCTTTCACTTCCTCGAGGACGGCTACGGCGTCGATCAGCTCCCGCTGGACATGCTCATTGGCCCCTGCCAGGTGGTCGAACTGCCGGATGCCAGCGTGATTAACGTCGATGCGCTGGCCTATGCCGGCATTAAGCCGGGCATCCAGCGGGTGCTGTTCAAGACGCGCAACTCGCGCATCTGGACCCGCGATGAGAAAAATTTCCAGGAAGATTTTGTCGCCGTCAGCGCGGATGGGGCCGAATACCTGGTATGGCAGGGCGTGAAACTGATCGGCGTGGACTATCTTTCCGTCGCGCCCTATAAAAATAGCCGCGAAACTCACCGCATCCTACTCTCGCACAATGTGGTGGTCATCGAAGGCCTCAACCTGAGCGAAGTCCCGGCCGGTGAGTATGAGCTGGTATGCCTGCCGGTCAAGCTCGGCGGCTCAGACGGCGCCCCCGCCCGCACCGTACTCATCGATCGGGCTGGATAGCGAAAATAGCACGAACCCCCGGTGTTCTGCCCGGGGGTTCGTGCTGAGATTATCCTCACATGGGCACAGTGAGCGTGTAGCCGCCATCCACCACGATTACCTGACCGCGGATCATGGCCGCCGCTGGCGTGCACAGGAACGCCACCACCCCGGCCACGTCTTCCGGCGTCGCCAGCCGGCCGGCGGGGGTATTGGCCACCGCGCGCGGGATCACCTGGTTGTCTTTCAGGCTGGAGAAGAACTGCAGCGCGTCGGTTTCCACCAGGCCGGGTGACACGGCGTTGACGCAAATGTTCATTCCTGCCAGTTCCACCGCCAGGTAACGCGTCAGCGCTTCCAACGCGGCCTTGCTGGCTCCCACCGCCACATAATCGGGCATCACCCGCTGCCCGCCCGGGCTGCTGATGCTGACGATGCTGCCCCCGCCGCGCGCTGCCATCAGCGGCGCGGCGCGCTGCGCCGCGAACAGCAGCGCGCGCGCATTGACATTGAGCGTGAAGTCCCACCCGCTCACTTTTTGCTCCAGCGCCGGGCGATTGAAGCCCGAAGCCGCGTTGCTGACGAAGAAATCCAGCCCGCCGAAGCGCTCCTGCAGCGCATCGAACAGCTTATCGATCTCCTCGGTTTTCCCCACGTTGGCGCGCACAGCGAACGCCCGCCGCCCCATGGCCTCGATTTGCGCCACCACTTCCTCGGCCGGGGCTTGATTGCGCACGTAATTCACGGCCACGTCGGCGCCATCCTGCGCCAGGCGCAGTGCAATCGCCCGTCCAATGCCGCGCCCCGAACCGGTGACCAGGGCGATTTTTCCCGCAAAAGGCAGTTCGCTCATGCTTGCTCCTCAGTGTTCGTGTCGGGCTGATACCGGTAGCGCACGGGCCGGAGCAGCGCACGATTAAATTGATGCATCCGCTCGGAACCTAACCGCAGCAGCTCAGCTTCGGCGCGCTCCGCGTCGCGCCGCAGCTCGTCCAGCGCGATACCTTTGCAGCCATCCGCGAAAGGCTCCAGGTACTGCTTGTATCGCTGGAACAACTTGACCGCGCCGCTGTAATTGCCGTTAAGCAGGTGGTAATAGGCCACGCCAATTTGCAGGATGCCGCGGTACAGGTCGCGCACCGGGCCGCGCTCGGCGCGCCACGCGGTTTCCAGCGCCTCATGCGCCTCAAAATACTCGCCGTGATTGAACAGCTCCAATCCCTGCACCACCTCGCGTGGCAGCGGGCCGCGGCAGTCATCGTTTTGCAGTGGGAGCGGGTTCTGTTCCGGCATAGCTGCACGCATTATAGCAAGAAACCCCGCCCCACGTCGCGAGTTGCGCTCGCCCGCTGCAAAATGTGATACGATTCTCCCGTCGCGTATCTTTTCAACTCTGAGGAGCCTATGTCGCCCATATCTGACGCGGAAATTCTGCCGCTTTCAATGGAAACCAATTTCTGGACCTGGTCGGCGCAGTCCAAAGTCAACCCAATCCCCATCCAGCGCGCCGAAGGCGTGTATTTCTGGGACGTAAACGGCAAGCGCTACCTGGACTTTAACTCGATGGTAATGTGCGTCAACATTGGCCACGGTCAGCAGCGCGTGATTGATGCTATCGTGGCCCAGGCGCGCGAGCTGCCCTTCGCCGGCCCGGGCATGGCCACCCGCCCGCGCGCCGAGCTGGGCCAGAAACTCAAAGAGATCGTTCCCGCCGGCCTGGATCACTTCTTCTACACCCTGGGCGGCGCAGACGCCAACGAAAACGCGATTAAGATTGCCCGCGCGTACACCGGCCGGCACAAAATCCTGACCCGCTACCGCTCATACCACGGCGCTACAGCCGGAGCGATGGCTGCCACCGGCGATCCGCGCCGCGTGGCCTGGGAGCCGGGTGTGATGCCCGGCGTTGTGCACTTCCTTGATCCCTACCGCTATCGCTCCACCTTTCACCGCGCAAACCCGGGTATCTCGGAAGAAGAATTCACTCGCGATTATCTCAATCACCTAGAAGAGATTATCCAGTACGAAGGCGCGCACACCATCGCCGCGATCCTCATGGAAAGCGTCACCGGCACCAACGGCGTGATTGTTCCGCCCGCCGGCTATCTGCAAGGTGTGCGCGACCTGTGCGATCGCTATAACATCCTCATGATTTCAGACGAAGTGATGAGCGGTTTCGGCCGCACCGGGCGCTGGTTTGCGGTGGATCACTGGGGTGTCACACCCGACCTGATGACGATGGCCAAAGGCCTGACGTCCGGTTACGCGCCGCTGGGCGCAGTTGCCATCCGCAAGGAGATTGCCGCGGCCTTCGACCAGCGACCTTACGTGGGAGGGCTGACCTATAATGGCCACCCTATCTCGCTGGCTGCCGCTATTGCAACCATCCAGGTGATGCAGGACGATCACCTTGTGGAGCGTGCCGCCGAGACTGGCAAGGTGCTCGCCGACATGCTGGCCGAGATGGTCGAGCGCCATCCCTCGGTGGGTGAGGTGCGCTCGATCGGCATGTTTGGCGTGCTCGAGCTGGTGCGCGACCGCAAAACACGCGAGCCGATGGCGCCTTTCAACGGCTCCAGCCCGGAAATGGCCGCCTTTGCGAAGTATATGAGCGATCATGGCGTATTCCTCTATACCCACTGGCACACCGTGCTGGTCATTCCGCCGTTAATCATGACTCCCGAGCAGCTCATGGAAGGTTTCGCCGTGATGGACAAAGCCCTTGAATACACCGATCAGGCTGCGCGATAAAAAGCACCCTTGACACGGTATGGTATCATTTGATCCATAAAAAGCGTGCACAGAGCCGCCCCGTAAGGAGAGAACGCATGAACTTTAATCTCGGTAGTATCCTTCCCGAAAAATCCAGCGAACCGAAGCACACCCGCGTGCTGATCATTGGCTCCGGCCCGGCCGGCTTTTCAGCCGCGCTGTATGCCGCGCGTGCTGAGCTCGAGCCCATCGTGCTTACCGGCACGGACCTGGGTGGGCAGGCTGCGCTGACCTTCTCCATCGAGAATTACCCCGGCTTCCCCGAGGGTGTGGGCGGCGCGGCGCTGGCCGAGCTGTTTCAGAAACAGGCCGAGCGCTTCGGAACAAAGGTGGAGTTTGCCACCGTTACCGCCGTGGACCTCTCCGCCCGGCCGTTCCGCGTTACCAGCGATGGTGGCGTGTTTACCGCCGACAGCCTGATCATCACCACTGGCGCCACGCCCAACAAGCTGCATATCCCTGGAGAAGCGGCACTCACGGGGCGGGGCGTTTCCTGGTGCGCCACCTGCGACGGCTGGTTCTTCAAAGACAAGCGGGTGGTTGTAGTTGGCGGCGGTGATTCGGCGCTGGAAGAAGGGCTGTTCCTCACCCGTTACGCTGCATCCGTTACGGTGGTTCACCGTCGCGATGCCTTCCGCGCCGGGGCGATTTTGCAACGCCGCGCGCGCGAAAACCCCAAGATGCACTTCATCATGGACAGCATCGTGGAAGAAGTCGTCGGCGCCGAAAGCGCCGAGGCGGTGCGCCTGCGCAACGTCAAGACCGGTGAGATCACGGTGTATCCTACGGATGGGGTGTTCATCTTCATCGGCCACACGCCCAACTCACAGCTTTTCACCGGGCAGGTCGCTATGGATGAGCATGGCTACATCCTGGTGGATGCCCTCAGCCAGACCAACGTGTCCGGCGTGTTCGCCGCCGGCGAAGTGGCCGACCCCAACTTCCGCCAGGTAGTTACCTCGGCCGGCATGGGCGCCGCGGCTGCAATTCGCGCCACGCATTATCTGGAAAGTCTGCATCAGGCGGAAGGCTCGGTAACTACGCCAACCGCAACACCTTGAAGTTCTGAGGCTTAAATAGAATCGAGGGCTGCATCGCAGCCCTCGATTGTTTTTCTTCGGTATTATGGCGTCGCCGTGTTTACCGTCGCGCCCCACCAGCTAAACACGCGCTGAGCGCTGGCAGCGCCGGCCGGCTCGTACACCGGCTGGCCGTCTTTGGTGCTGCCCGTCTGGCGCACCGGCACCACCTGCCAGCGGATGATGTGCGGGGTGTTGCCCGCCGGGCGGAAGCTGGCCGGTAAGATGTACTTGGTATCGGTGGTGTACTCGGTCACCTTGCGTCCGTTGCCTTCGGTCACGTCTTCTACCGTCACTGCGTAGGTTTCATTCTGGCGCAGGTCGCCTACCGAAGCCCACTGCAGCGTGATGGTCTCATTTGCCACGGTGAAGCTGTTTCCGTCTGCCGGCAGCAGCAGGTTGGGCGCGGGGTAGGGCGGCGGAGCGGTTGGGGTGGGGGTGGCTCCCGAGCTGGTGCGCTGGCACAGCGGGATGGTCAGCGTAGTGCCGGAGATCACGTTATCCGAGGTCAGGCCGTTGAAGTCTTTGATCGACTGCACCGTCACCTTGTAGGTGGCGGCAATGCTGCTCAACGTGTCGTTGGCCTGGATAGTGTAGTCAACTTTCTCGCACGCGGCTTCAGTGGCTTCGGCGGCGCTCAGCGTGGCTGTTGGCTGCGGCGAAGCGGTCGGCGTAGGCTGCGGGATCAGCAGCTTCTGGCCTTCCACCAGCGGCGAGCAGTCGGCCGGCAGGTTGTTGGACAGCACAATACTGTTCACCGATACGTTAAAGATCAGCGCGATGGTGCTGCACACGTCGCCCGATTTGACGATGTACTCGGTGGGCGGCAGGGGCGTAAGCGTGGGGGCCAGCGTGGCGGTTGGACTCGGCTGAGGGGTCAGTGTGGCCGTGACGGTAACAGTGATGGTTGGCGTGGCGGTCGGCTCGACTACCTTTCCGGTGCTTTGCAGGACGCCAAATACAACGGCAGCGCCAATCGCCAGCACCAGCACAATTAACCCCAGCGCGACCGGCAGGCTCAGGGTGATCTCTGGCATCCGGGCGCCCTGAATGGGTTTGGCGGAAGCAGCGCTCGCCGTGCTGGTGAGGCTGGTTCCGCATACCAGGCAGCGCGTCACATTCTCGTTTACACGCGAGCCGCAGGTCGGGCAGATTTTTGTGTTGGATGTAGGTGTGGTCATAGGCAATAGAAAAGGGTCTGCCGGGGAACCCCCCGGCGCTCGAATTATACCATAAACCAATTTAATGGTATCCTCACCCTGATGGAAGCCTACAGCCTGTATCTGCACATCCCATTTTGCCGCCACCGCTGCGCCTACTGTGATTTTAACACCTACGCCGGGCAGGAAAACCTGATCCCGCGCTACGTGGACGCACTGTGCCGCGAGATGCAATTCGTGGCCAAGGCTGCCCCGGGCCGTATCCCGCTGCACACAATCTTTTTTGGCGGGGGCACGCCATCCCTGCTCAGCGCTGCGCAGGTGGGGCAGGTGCTGGAACAGGCCGCGGCCTGTTTTGACCTGCAGCCTGGAGCGGAGATCACACTCGAAGCCAACCCCGGCACGGTAACACTGGAGCACCTGCGCGGGCTGCGCGCGGCCGGCGCCAACCGCCTGAGCTACGGCGTGCAGTCGGCTCACCCGGATGATCTGCGCCTGCTGGAGCGCCAGCACACCTACCTGGACGCGGTGCAGGCGGTGGAATGGTCGCGCAAGGCCGGGTTCGACAACCTCAACCTGGACCTGATCTTTGGCGTGCCATTCCAGACACTGGAACGCTGGCAGCGCAGCCTGGAGCTGGTGCTGGGCTTGCATCCCGAGCATTTATCGCTATACGCGCTCACGGTGGAGCACGGTACGCCCTTCCAGAAGTGGGCCGGGCGCGGCCTGGTCCCCATGCCGGATGATGACCTGGCCGCCGATATGTACAATTGGGCATCTGAGCGCCTGGATGACGCTGGTTTCCAGCAATACGAGATCTCCAACTGGGCTCGAACAGCTACGGATGGAGCGCTATTGCTCTCGCGCCACAACCTGCAGTATTGGCTCAACCACCCGTACCTGGGCCTGGGGGCCGGCGCGCACGGCTACGCCGGTGGCACGCGTACGGCGAACGTGCTGGGTATCCGTGCCTATATCGAGCGCGTGGAGAGCGGCCAGCCGCGCGAATTCCCGCTGGGGCCGGCGCTGGCGAACGCCACCCCGGTGGATGCGCGTACCGCCATGCAGGAGACCATGATGGTGGGCCTGCGCCTGGTTCAGCGCGGTGTTTCCGGCGCTGAGTTTGCAGCGCGCTTTGGCTGCGGGCTGGAAGATGCCTTTGGCGAGCCAATCACGCGCCTGGTGGGCCAGGGCCTGCTCGAATGGCATGCCGGCAGCCTGCGCCTCACCCCGCGCGGCCGCCTGCTTGGCAATCGCGTCTTTCGTGAATTTGTTGGCGACTAGCTGACGATCACACGCGTACCCATCCCAATCGTCTCAATTTTATTGGGATGTGCCATTACCGGGGTTGTCCAGCGGAAAATCCACAGCGCTTCTTCCGGTTTCATGTTCACGCAGCCGTGGCTCATCGGTACGCCGTAGTTATAATGCCAGTATGTGCCGTGCGTGGCTACTCCGGTTTTGGGCTCGAAGAAGCAGCTCCAGGGCACGCCCGGAAGCTCATAGGCTTCCAGGTCTGTGGTGACGTTGCCATCTCCCATATGCTTGGAAGGCATCTTCGACTGCACGTTGAACGTGCCTTTCGGCGTGTCGGTTGGGATACCCCCCGGCGGGTTGGGCCGGCTATCGGGTAGGCCGGAGGAAATTTTCGTCTCAAATACCACCTGGTCGCCTTCAAAGGCTTTCAGCGTCTGCATGGCGATGGAAACCTCGATGCGCTTCTTCTCGGGCGGCACGTCCGGTGAGAGCGGGGCAAGCTCCGCGTCGGCAAAGGGGCGCAAGTGTACGGCCGGGACATGATAATAATACAGGCTGTCGAACAGCTCATCCTGCAGCTTGTACCACGGCTCGCCGTCCGGGCCTTCATCGATTCCCACAATCCAGTGGTTAGAGTTGTAATACAGGCGGTACACTGGATCCCAGGTCTTGCGCGCGGGGTTGAAGTGCATGGCGCGCGTAAACGGTACGGTAATCTGTCCCAGGCGCGGCTGGTCAGGCTCGGGGGCCTTGTCCAGTACTCCGTTTAGCCGCGTGCGCACCTGTTGCAAGTGCGCCGAGTGGATATATCCGCCCCACACGCGGTACCACAGCGGGTTGTAGCCCGGCCCAAATTCGGATACCACCGGGTAATACACGTGCAGCAGCTCGTCACGGTAGCGCGTGTTGACGATACGGCTGGAATCATCCGGCCGGCTGTACACGCTCACCGATTGGATGGCAATCCGAACCAGGTCACTGCTTTCCACTTCATCCCAGTTGGGGAAGAAGGGGCGGAAAGCCAGAGCACCCAGCGCCAGTCCGCTGCGTTTCAAGAATTCACGGCGCGTCAATTTCATAGTCATTCTGTCCGTATTATAACCAATCCCGATCAATTTTCCAAATAACTTCTCCTGGCACATTGATTGCATCTTTTGTTTTGACACCGCGCCGCGCATCCTCTACAATACGGCAGGGGGAACACACGCGCTGGCGCGGGCACAACGCAGCCGGCCGCAGGTTCGATCATAAGGAGATAGACAATGATACTTGGGGTAGATGTTAGCCGCTGGCAGCCGAGCGTGGACTGGGCGACTTTAAAAGCCAATGGAGTTGAGTTCGTCTTCATCAAGGCCACGCAGGGCAATTATTCTGTAGATACGATGCTGCAAAGCCACGTCAACGGCGCGAACGCCGCCGGTTTGATCGTAGGCCTGTACCACTGGTGCGATCCGCTGGTCAATGCTGAATCGCAGGCGCGCTATTTTATCGACAAGACCCGCGGGCTCAAGTTCCACATGGCGTCCGCGGATGTCGAGCAGTTCTGGGCTGACTGGCAGGAGTGGAGCGCGGGCAATATTACCAAGTACCTCTCGCCGGATGCGATCAGTAATAATGCCCGCACCATCCTCAACGTGTGGAAGCAGGAGCTTAACATCCCCGGCGTGCTCTACAGCCGCGCATCTTTCATCCACGGCTTTGCTCGCCCCATGCTTACCTGGGTGTGCAACTGGCCGCTATGGATGGCGCATTATCCCTACGCCACCGGACGTATCAAGACCACATGGGACGTATTCAAGACACAATATCGCCCCACCATTGCCGGGCCCAGCCTGCCCACCGGCTGCACCAAGTGGACCTTCTGGCAGTTCACCGGCGATAAGTTCATCCTGCCCGGCGTTACTACCGCGCTTGACGTCAATTATTTCAACGGAGACCTGGCGCAACTGCGCGCCTTTACCAACCTGGAAGCCCCGCCGCCGCTCACTCTCGAGCAGCGCGTGGCCCGGCTGGAACAGGAAGCCCGCGCCCGCGGGTGGAACGTTTAGCTCGTCGCTTCACGGCTCACACGCGTTATCACCCAGGGCCGGCTTCGCCTGGTCACTGACCACGATGCCGGCCTGCTGGTTGCCCTGACACTGGTTGGCGCTGGCGCTGCCGGCTGCCTGATCGTAAAAGGCGATCCCCGCCAGCTCATTACCGCTGCACGTATTCTGCTGGATCACGGGCGCCGCGTTCG
This sequence comes from Longilinea sp., assembly GCA_039810245.1. Taxonomy (GTDB): domain Bacteria; phylum Chloroflexota; class Anaerolineae; order Anaerolineales; family Anaerolineaceae; genus CALDSL01. Next base: position 38,565 of record JBDHWQ010000013.1, read on the forward strand.
CATGAACGGATATGCCGTTTAGCCGGTTTTCAGAGCAATTGTTGTTGCGCGCCGTGCCTCTCGCGCTGCCCCAAAACACGATACCGCTGTCGTTATTGCGCTGGCTGATGTTGTTTTCTAACACCGGCCGCGCATCTTCGTGCACCGCGATGCCCTGTAAGCCATTTTCGGATGTGGCGTTGTTGCGCGCCGTGCCACCCGCGCTGCCCCAGTAATCAATGCCGACCTGAAGGTTGCGCTGGCAGCGGTTCTCCTGCAAATAGGGGGCGGCGCGATCGTTGACGCTGATGCCATGCATGTCATTCTGCGAGCATTCGTTGTCCTGTGCCGCCCCGGCTGCCGCGTCAAAATAGCTGATCCCGGCCTTGCCATTCTGAACAAATTCGTTGCTGATCAGCATCGGCTGCGCTTCGCCGCTGATGCTGGCGCCATAGGTCAGATTGCGCTGCACCTGATTTTGAAAAGCAGTCGGGCTGGCGTGATCGTTTATTTCGATACCGCTGTCGCTGTTGTCGAGGATTTCATTGCGCGTGGCTTTACCACCGCCGTTTTCATAATACATCAGCCCTGAATGGCCGTTTTCGCGGATCAAGTTGCGGTCCACGACCGGCTGCGCGCTGCCACTCACCAGCAGCCCGCCGCCGCGGTTCTGATGGATCAGGTTCTCGCGCACTGTAATACCGGATGATCCACGGACTTCCATGCCCAGGTAATCGTTGTGGACCAGCTCGTTGCGCAGAATCATCCCGCCTACATCACCCTGCACCAGCAGCCCGCGCCCGCCTTGCGCGCTCTGCGCATCGTAGCGCCCACCGGCGATACGGTTGTCACTGATCGTCACCGGGCCAACCTCGATAACAATCACGTCCGCGGCCGCGTCGCCTTCGTAGCGCAGCGAGAGCCCTTTCAGCGTTATACCGCCGGTGGTAATGCGTACTGGCGTGCCGCTGCTGTGCAGCACGATCTCAGTGGCATCTCGGCCTGCGCCTTGCAGGGTCAGCGGGCGATCCATGATCAGAGCTTCCTCAACCGTGATCGTGCCTTCACCCAGCGTGATCGTGGCGTTGGCGGGCGCGTTGCGGATCTGTTCAGCCAGGTCCGGCGGAGTCGCGCCAAATCCCCGGCTGCGCAGGCGTTCGAGCCCGCCGCTCTGAAAAAAGTAATAGGCCAGGGCCGCCAGCAGCACCAGTACACCCAGCGCCAGCCATACCCACCCGCGCCGTCGTGTTGGCCGAGCGCTGGAAGCTGCCACTGGCGCTGGCACGTCTGGCGCTCGGACCGGGGCGGTCACATCTGGTGTGCCACGCAGCAGCGATGTCTCTGGCGTATCGAATACCAGCGCAGTTCCTGTGCTTGGGATGCTCGCAGGCGTCGCGGTAGCCATGGGCGGAGCAAGACGTGTTAGCGCCTTCCTTGCGCGCAGATTGCTCGGGTTGATCTGCAGCGCGCGTTCCAGGCAGTAGCGTTGTCTCTGCGGGTCATCCAGGCAGCTCGCCAGCCACAACCACGCGGCTTCATACGTTGGTTCTTCCTGCACGATGCCGGCCAGTAAAGTGGCCGCAGCTCGGCGCTGCCCGCGCTGCGCCAGCTTTACCGCCTGTTGAAAACGTTGTCCACGTGATAGACCTGTCATGCTGTATCCATCCACCTGTAAATAAGGAGGGGATTGAGGTGCAACATTAATCTCCATATCCCCATTTCTATCTGTATTATAGCCACTTTCCACAAAACACCAACTGGCGGTTTCATTCCATTGTGTGCTTGGGTTGTGTATAATAAAGAACAATAGTTCTATTCAGGAGCTTTATGCGTCTGGTCGAATTCTTCATCAATGGGCATCCGGTTCCCAAGCAGTCATTCCGCGCGCTGCGTGGGGGCGGGGGCTATATCGCCAAAGACGTGCGCCAGTGGCAGGATAAAGTCCAGCGGCGCGCCGAGCTGGCCATGCATGGTCGAGCGCCGGCTCGCGGCTGGGTGGAAGTCGAGCTCGACTTTATCCTCACCAGCAACCGCCGTGTCGACCTGGACAATCTGAGTAAACGCGTGCTGGATGCGCTCAAGAAAGTGGTCTATGAGGACGACTCGCAGATCGTGCACCTGCTGCTGCACAAACACAGCGGCCAGGCTGCCGGGGTTTACATCCTGGTTTCCGAAGTGCGCGAAGACGAAGATACTACAAGCGGGTTGGAAGAATAGATACCGATAGTATTATGCGTATAGACATTCAGGATGTGCAGCGCAACCGCAGTTCTGTCAGTCCACGGATCACAAAGCTGTCGAAGAAACGCGGCTGGACGGTTTCAATTTCCAGCGCGCGGCAATGCTCACGCAGGCTGCTCAGGATGGCGCTCATTTCCAGCCGCGCCAAAGGCGCGCCCAGGCAGTAGTGGATACCTGTGCCAAACGTCAGGTGCGGGTTCTCCGCGCGCCACGGGTCGAACTGCGCCGGGTGGGGGAATCGCGCCGGGTCACGATTCGCCGCTCCGTATAGCAGCGACACGCGCTGGTTCTTGCGGATGGTAATGCCGTTGTAGATCACATCCTCGGCCGCCCAGCGGTTGAACAATTGCAGCGGGGTGTCATAGCGCAGCATTTCTTCCATCACGCCACGCAGCAGTCCGGCATCCGCCTGTAACGCTGGCCATGCCCCTGGCGTGCGCAATAATGCCAGCATCCCGTTGCCCGATGCGTTCACCGTGGCCTCGTGCCCCGCGTTGAGCAGCAGCACTGCCGTCGATAGCGCTTCCACGCGCCTTATCTCTCCGCGTGCTTCCGCGGCTGCCAGCCCGCTCACTAGATCATCGCCCGGCTGATCACGCCGCAGGTCCAGCAGCTCGTTCAGTGCTGCGAAAAATTCCTCAACCGCCTGGTTGGCCGCAATACGCTCGACTGCGGTGGTACGCAACTCGTACATCGCCACGATTGCCTTTGACCACGGCCGCAGCATCGGACGGATGCTTTCCGGAATGCCCAGCAGGTCGGCAATTACCGTCACTGACAGAGGCTCAGCCACCGCGTGCAGCAGGTCGAATGGTCCCTGCGCAATGCCCTCCTGTACCAGCATGCCCGCCAGCCTCTGCACGCGGTCGCGCAGCCCTTCCACCCGCCGTGGAGTGAAGATTCCCATCACCATGCCCTTGAGACGCGTGTGATCGGGCGGTTCCATGTCCATCAACATATGGTCGCCAAGTTCCTGGAACAGGTCGGGTGGCGCCACGCGTTTCGACTCTCCCGGGGGCATGCTGCGCACGAAGCGCCGGTCGCGAAGGATCGCGTTTATATCCGCGTAGTTCACCGCAAACCAGCTTCCCCAGTCCTCGTGGAATGCCAGCGGCGCGCGCTGGCGCAGCTCTTCATACCACGGGTAGGGGTCTTGCAAAAATTTTGGGCTCAGAAATGCCTGCTCAAAAGGTTCCATAATGACCTCGCTCGGTCCAGGGGTGAATTGTCCTGATTATAGCAACAAAACGGCCCTGCCTTCCGGGGCGGGAAGGCAGGGCCTCACTGGGTCGCATCCACAGATGCGGGAATTATTCTTCTTCGTCGCTGTTTTCTTCAGCGTCTTCTTCGCCCGGCGGCTGATTTTCTTCCAGCAGCACCATCACGGCCTGCGCTTCTTCAATCGCTTCCGCGCAAGGCATCCAGGCGCCGTCCACATCCGATGGCTTGAGCAGCCGATTGAGGGCGATGATTTCGGCCTCAGTCATTTCTTCCAGCGAGCCAAGCCCGGCGATGTACTTCAGGTAGTGAGGGATCTGCTCTTCTTCAAGAAGCAAATTATCCACTGCCCCCGCAACGATCGCGGCGTCATTCTCGCCCAGGGCCATGCCGCGCGATTCGATCATATTGACTGCCTTAGCAAAGTTTGCCTGCAGCTCGGCCGGGGTATATGGGCGTTTTCCGGTGGCCTTGCGCCCGTTCGATGGGCTGGCTGCCTGTGGCGTGGCCGGCTCGGTCACCAGTTGGGTAGGATTATCTGCCTGGCCCATTTCTTCCGTAGTGTAGAGGCCACTCAGCTCCTGCGGGAAGGCGCGGCGCAGCGCCAGCGCTTCGGCGCATTTGGCCAGCATCCCTGCCGGGTCCGTCTTCCAGCGGCTGATCGGCTCGCCATACGAGTTTGTCTGCACATAGCTCTTGTACACCGCGATGGCGTACAGCGGCTGGTGGAAGTCGTGGCGCAGCACGCCCATGCGCGCTGCCGCCGGTGGTTCATCACTCAACCACACCTCTTTCCACTCGCCATCCGGTCCACACCACCACGGACCAACCTGCCCGGCATACTTGCGGGTGCGGTCGGCGATCAGTCGGAAGCCGTCAATCGAAACCTGGATCACCTGCGCTTCTTCGTAGGAGCGCGAGTGCGAGTTCCATTGTTTGCGACGCACCGAGTAGATCTGGCGCGCGAAGGGATCGAGGCTGGTGCGCCGGCACTGCTCAATAAACAGCGCCAGCTCGTCATCCGTCGCGCCGCGGGCGATGGTGCGTTTGATCAGATCAATTTTTTCCTGGTCAAATACAAGTCCGCCCTGACTCTGCACGTCAGACACAAAATACGATGTTTGGGTATCCGTACCTTTCAAGTTTGCGTTCCTCATCATTCTACAGATAGATAGGGATGGTTGTTCCTTTAGTGGCGGTTCGAAGTAGCGAAATTATAGCACATATATTCTACAATTGCAACAACGAATTAGAACGGAAATTCTAATCCATTGAGCAGAGTGTTATCTACGGCATAACGCGGATGCCGGCAGCATTCCAGCGCAGGCGCGCAGATGGGTTGATCTCCATCACGTGCACGCTAACTTCTCCACCCCGCAATTCGTGTAGCTCAGCACCTTCCACCGGGTAATGCATCAACTGCCGGTCGAAGAAAATCACATACCGTGTTCCTGGCGGTAGCAGCGATTCCATCGATACGCTGTTCAGATATACCACCCGGTTGTGCTGCACCGCCACAACCGAGCCAAATCGCTCCGGGTGACGCTGGTCAAACGTTGGCACGGAAAACACCAGGTAGTCCGGCAGATAGTACTGTACCAGGCGGAATTCACGCGCCACCACCACAGTCTGATCGCTGGGGTATGCGCGGATCATCTCAATTTTTTGATGATAATCGCGTACCGTGCTGCGGATTGTATCGTATGTATAAAACGTGCGGTAGCGATTGCCGAGCGGGCGGTAGGGCATTCGCGTAAACATCAGGGTATGAGTCACCATCACCACCAGGAGAACCGCCCAGCCCAGCCACGCGCCGCGCGGGCGTTCCATCAGCCATGCCACAGCGGTGGCCGCGAGTACGAAGTACACCCCGGTCGTCACCTGGATGGTACCGATATTTCCCGGTCCGATAGCCAGGCACACCAGCCACATCGGCGCGATCCACAACAGCAGAAACAGGTTGCGCTCCTGGTTCTGGCGTGCATGCCATACTTGTAGCAGGAGTCCCGCCAACACCAGCGGCAGCAACAGTTCACCCAATGCCGCGAAGGTATGCCGGCCGGTCAGCACGACGTGTCGCAGCGCCTGTTCTGAAAATGATGTATTCGTCCCCAGATCATTCAGGGCTGGCACAATTGCCCGCAGCGCTTCCAGCGAAGCTCTCACGCCACCACTGGCCATGACCGATGGCAGGAAAAAGGCCGAAAACACCGACCCCGCAACAAAGGCCCCGGCCAGGAAGCTGCGCAGTGGACGATTGCGCGTGGCGTAAACGAACATCGGAAACAGGAATATCAGCGTCTGCAGACGGAAGGCTCCGGCCAGCCCCAGGCTGATCGCTGCCGCCCACGCGATACCGTTCTCCGTGGAGCGCATTGCGCGGTATGCCAACCAGGCGCTCAATGTTGCAAATGCCAGGTCGGGGGCGTAGGGCACGGCCACGCCGCCCGTAAACCAGAACAGCGGCGCAGTTGCCAGCAGCGCAGCGCCGGCCGCGCCCACACGCCGGCCGAATAGCTCACGCCCGGCCAGGTACATAACCACCACCGCCAGCCCACTGAACACCTGGCTTACCAGCAGCAGCGCCTGGTGCGGATCGCGCGTCACCAGGTTGGCCGCCCTCGCGATCAAAATATACAGAATATACCCCGGCGGCTGCGGCTGACTGATGCGCATATCAAAATGCCCCATCCCCAGGATGTAATTGACTGCGTCAAAGCTTTCGACATCCTGCGCCTGGAATGGCAAACGCGACAGCACCACTGCCACAAATGCCAGCGCCAGCAGCCCGCCTTCTAAATTCTTTATGTGTAGTTTTTGACCGATCGTAACTCTGCCTGGCTCCATTGCCTGCCTGATTGCCCCCTGATGATACGCGTACGCTCGCGTAGAGCGCAGCACCTGCGAGTATCCTACCATAATTTTCCCCGTCTTACTATGCGGGAAAACCCCATAGACGCCTTCCCACGCCTGCCGTATTGTATTGGCACCCTCGCATGTCGCCGGCCGCGGAACATTCAGCCGGGCATCCGTGCGAGAATCTGCTGATCAAAAGGAGACATAATGCCATATCGAAATATCCAGGACTTGCCAGATTCCGTCCGCGGCAATCTGCCCGAACATGCTCAGGAAATCTATAAAGAAGCCTTCAACAGCGCCTGGGAGCAGTATGACCAGCCCGGTGAGCGCCAGGGCGACTCCAGTCGTGAAGAGAGCGCCCACCGTGTGGCCTGGGCCGCGGTTAAGAAGGTGTACGAGAAAGACGAGAAAAGCGGCCGCTGGACGAAGAAATAGCGCTTCGTTATTCGGTTTCGGCTTTTTTCACCTGTTCGAAGCGCTCATCCACGTCCGCAACGTCATCGCTGTCTTCCAGGTAGCGGCGGCTATTGGCGCGGATCATTTGCGCCTGCCGGTGGAGCGCCGCATGCTCCGTTGGATCATCGGTATGCTCGGCGATCAACGCGATGGTTTCCAGCAGCCGGATGCTCACTGCAACCTGGTTACGAGCATGCTGCCGCAACTGATTAAAGGCAGCGTCCACGACCCCACGGAAGGTGACCGGGTGCTTGAGAACGATGCGGATCGCGCCGTCCGCCCCCGTGAAATAGGGCGGTGGGATTTTGCGCTGCGCCAGTTGCGACAGGCCCACCCCCAGCCAGTCGATACAATTCAGCGCGGTAAAAGGGTCGTTAATGGCCGCAGAGAGCGCGCGCAGCGCAATTTCAACCAGTTGGTCTACCGCGTATTCCACGTCCTGCGGCGCGATGCGCGCTTTGCCGGTGGTAAACGCTGCCAGCAGTGATTGCGCGATATCTGATGTAATCGCTTGCGGTGGCCAGGCCAGCGCCAGATCATCGCCATAGACCACAAAATGGCCGGGCCTGTGCGTCACCATAAGAAGAAGATTGTGGCGTGAGGCCAGTTCCAGCAGGCGGTAGTAGTCTACGCTTTGCAGGTAGCCGCTGGTAGAGGCTTCCAGCCGCGTGGCTGCCTGCTCAAAGTGTTCAGGCAGTGTTGGCGCGGTTTCTGCTTCCGCCGGCAGCGCCAGCGGGTCTTCCGGATCCGGGAAGAGGCGCTGGATGGCTTCCATCATATCTTCCGCCACGGCTGCTACTACGTTGGGTGCGTATATCGACTGTGAAACGTGATGGATAAAGTAAATCAGCACGCCCAGGCTGGAGAGCGCGAGCACAAAACCCACCGTGATCGAAATTTCCGGCACAAAGGCCTGCACACCGCTGAAATCGGCGCGCGCTTCCACGGATGAGCGGATGGCGCGCAGCACCAGCAGGCAGTACACAAAGGTAGATACGAACGTGCCCAGGACGAACTGGTTGCCCGTATCGCGGATGAAATTACGCAGCAGCCGCGGTCCAAACTGTGATGATGCCTGCGACAGCGTGACTGTGGTTAGTGAAAATGTCAGTGTAGCCACGGTCAGCATTGAGGTGGCGATGACTTCCATCAGGCTGCGCGCAGCCTCCGGTCCGCCACCCCAAAAGATGCGCGCCTGCTCCGGCCCCTGAAAAGAGCGATCAATATACAGGGTCAGCAGCGAAAGCCCGATTGCCGCCACCGCCATCAGGCTAGGCACCAGCCAGTAGTTGGCCCGTATTTCGCTCCACCTTACCTTGATCTGGTTTCTCAATTGCCACTCCTGCACGTGCGCATAAACTGCCCTGATTGTAGCAGCAGTTTCTATCCGTCACATTCGCCTGCGTGGCATAAAAAACCGGGGTGGACACTCGTCCATCCCGGTTTTCAGATCTACTCTACGCTACCCGGCTGGTTTTCACCTGGCTGTTCTTGCTCATCCAGCTTGGAGAAGAGCCACTCATGCACCAGTTCTTTCTCCCTGTCATCCAGCACCATCTGCGCTGAGGTGCACAGGTTGAGCGTGTTCTGTTCCAGGTGGCATGCCAGCCCTTCCGCCGTTTCTGTTTCTTTTCCCAGACTATGCCCGGCAAAGTAAATGCCATTGACCACAAAGTTGACGTGCGAGCGCGCCACCGGTGCTCGCCGCTCAATGCAGCGGTCGCGAACCAGCCGGGTCACGGTGGTCATGTTGAACCCTTCTTCGTTGATGGTGCGTGCCAGTTGTCGCAAGATCAGCCCGTAATGTTCGGGCAGCAGGTAGGGCATGTTGGTAAGCTGGTGAATTTCTTTAACCACCGGCTCGATCTCGGGGTACTTCTGCTTGAACTCGTACTCGATGCCGGAAGCTGCCGAAAGGTCGTGCCGCATCGGGTCATACACAAATCCGGGCGTTTCGTCATTGATCTTTAACCCACCCAGATCCATTTCTGACAGCAGCGCCTTGAAGGTCGAATGCCCCAGCCAGCCGCTGCCTTCCAGCCGCCCGTTGAACTTGTTTTTCACCAGGTCGGCCAACGCGGCCAGTGGAACCTGCGCCAACGACTGCTGCACCTTCTCTTGCACCACCTGGGCGATCTCCGCCAGTAGTGCTTCGCGCTGCTGGTTCTTGACCGGGGTTTTGGCTTTGCCGGGCAAAGAATCTTCTTCCGCGGCTGGTCCGGCGATGCTCTTCGATTCCTCAGCGCGCATGCGCACAAACCAGTCACCCTCATCTGAGTCCTTGACGTATTCCAACACCGGGCGCCGCGCCACCACTGCCTGGGTCAGCTTGTTCAGATAGCGGTAACCCAGCCAATCTTTGCTCTCGCGAAACTCTGGCGACTGCAGGTAAATCGATGGCAGCTTTTCAGGCATGATGATATCGCTGACCGAAAGCGCCTGCAGCAGCGCATCGGCCAGCCGGTCGAGCGCGCGTGCTTCGCCATTGCTGGCCGCCATGGCTTTACGCACGATCTGCTCTTCTTCTGGTTCCGCGGGGGTCACCTTCAGCGCGTCTTTGTAATACGTGTTGGGTGGCAGCAGGTAGTCGCTTGCCGATTGGTACGCCGGCGAAGTGTAACCGACCCCAAGCACCACACTGCGGCGGTTGTACTGGCGCACGCGCAGCAGCACCGGGGTGAAGTCGGCGTCTGCCGAAAACAGGATAAATTCGTCGAAGTGATTGGGATGGCGCAGCGTGTCCATGATATCCATCACCATATGGATATCGGTGCTGGTCTTGCCCTCTTTGGTCAGCTGTGGGCAGTCGATTACTTCGAATGCCGCGCGAGTGAAGTAGGGGCGGAATTTGCTGTAGGTGCCCTGGTTTGGATAGGATGGCCTGATCAGTCCGGCGGGGTTGATATAGCATTTGCGGATCAGGATGCGCCGGTTCACTTTTTCATCGCCAAAGTGCGCCGTCGACATCTCTTTCTCCAGCCAGTTCACCCACAGGTCCACCTTGGTGGCAAACGTATCCAGAATACGTTCATCGCCCATATCCCGCAGGCGGGAAAAAATATTGTCAAAATCTACAAACATGGCAGAGCAGATTTCGTTGGTTGGGCTCATCGGTTCCCCACTGTAAGCCTTTCTTTGAAAACGTGGATGGGATCACTTAATTCTATAGATAAGAACGTAATACACAGGCGAAATTTACCCATGTATTTGTTGTTTTTCGACAGGTTTTCAAGGAAATGGCCTTCTTCCGAGTGGAAAGGCCATTTCCTGAAGTTTTCATCACTCATCACGCGGCGTTGCCTTCAGAAAGGATCACCACCGAGCGTGGCGGCAGTTCCAGCGTGTCTTTACGCGACGGCTGCGCCTCAAACGACGCCAGCAGTATGCTGCGCGGTGTTTCATCGTCTATCGGGATCGCTACTGGATTCGCGCCAAAATTGCACACCACCGACACGCCGGCTCGCTGCATCCACAGCCAACGCTCCTGCTCATCGTAGCGTACGCGCGGCGCTTCCAACCCACCAGCGGCCAGACCGGGCATGCGCCTGCGCAGCGCAATCAGCTCGCGGTACCAGGCCAGCATTTCCGCGTGCCGTGGCTGTGCGCGCTCGTCCCAGCGCAGCTGTGAAGCCCGGAAGGTCTGTTCGTCCTGCGGGTCGGGAACTGTTTCATCAAAGCCACCGAAAACGGCAAAATCCCGCTGCCGCCCTTCGCTGACCGCCCTGGCAAGATTGACATCCTGGTGGTCGGTGAAGAACAGGAATGGGCTGCTGGCCGCCCATTCTTCGCCCTGAAACAGCATGGGCACAAACGGCGAGGTCAGCACCAGCGCAGCGCCGATTTTGTATTCCTCGGGTGTGAGTGTGGCATGTACGCGGTCGCCCTGCGCGCGGTTGCCGACCTGGTCATGGTTCTGGAGGAAGGCCACGAAGCGATAGAAAGGCATGTTCGCCACCGGCCGCCCATGCGTACGGCTGCGGTAGGCGGAATAGCGGCGGTTATACACAAACACATTGGTCAGGGCAGTTGCCAGGTCTTCCATCTGCCCGAAATCAGCGTGGATGCCATTGCTCTCGCCGGTGAGAATGCTGTGCAGCGCGTGGTGAAAATCGTCGCTCCACTGCGCGTCCAGGCCATAACCGCCCGCTTCCTGCGGCATCACCACGCGCGGGTTGTTCAGGTCGCTCTCTGCGATCAGCACCATGTTTCGCCCCAGGTAGCCCTCCAGCAGCCGCACTTCCTGCGCAAGCTGCTCGAGGATATGCACCGCGGAGTTGTCGAACATGGTGTGCACCGCGTCCAGGCGCAGCCCATCCATGTGATAATCGCGCAGCCACATCCGCGCATTATCGATGAAAAAGCGCCGCACCTCGTCGCTGCCCGGGCCATCGAAATTCATCGCGTCGCCCCAGTTCGTCCTGTGGTGCGAATTGAAATACGGCCCGAACTTGGCCAGGTAGTTGCCATCCGGCCCGAGGTGGTTATACACCACATCCAGGATCACCGCCAGGCCGGCCCCGTGCGCCGCATCCACCAGGCGCTTCAAACCATCCGGCCCGCCGTAAGCATGGTGCGGAGCATACAGATCCACGCCGTCATAACCCCATCCACGTTTCCCCGGGAACTCGTTGACCGGCATCAATTCGATGTGAGTGACGCCCAACGCCGCCAGCTCATTCAGCCGCTCAATTGCCGCGTCGAATGTTCCCTGAGGTGTGAATGTGCCAATATGCAGTTCATAGATCAAGGCAGAAGATAGCGGCCGTGGCTGCCATTTCGCATCGGTCCACGCAAACCGGCTGTGATCCACCCGGCGTGACGGCCCGTGCACCCCGGCCGGCTGCCACGGAGAGCGCGGGTCTGGATACGTCTGGCCGTCATCCAGAACAAACTGGTAATCCTCGCCGGCTTCATCGGGCGCTTCGACACGCCACCATCCGCGCTGGCCGGGCTGCATGGCAAACGTTTGATCTCCAATTCTCACCGCGACGCTTTTTCCATATGGCGCCCAAACTTCATATATGCTCATCACAAACTCTCATTTCTCTATTCAAAAAATTTTTTCACCCGTATCGCATGGTATTGTAGGCGATTGTTCGCCATCCGGGTATAGGTACATTCCCCACAGGGAAAAAGGATCCTTTCGTTGTACCGGGACTCTGCCGGTAATCCCTCAGGGGTTTCTCCCGGATTGCCCCGCTTCTCTCCGGCCGGTTCCCTTTTGCCTCTGATCTTGTTTTCCGGGCGTACCTAGGAATGGTTAAAAAACAAAGAGCACGCTTACCCGGCGTGCTCATCGAAAGGAAATTCGCATGAAAAAGACCTCAACCAAGGCCCACGGCATCATCGACTACATCCATGCGACAAGCCTGTTTGTTTTACCGCGCTTTGTGCCTATGGAACCGGTCGCCAACCGCGTGTTGACCGGTTCCGCCATCCTGACTGCCACCAACAGCCTGCTCACCAAATACGAGCTTGGCATCTTCAAGGTGCTGCCGATGAAGGCGCACCTGGGCATAGATATCGCGCAGAGCGTTGTTATGGCTGCTGCTCCGCTGGCGTTTGCGCAAAGCAGCAAACGTTCCACGCTGCCGTTGCTGGTGGGCCTCAGCCTGGTAGAGCTTGCAATCGTCGCCAACTGCGAGACCCGGCCAAAACGTCGTTTCCTGGGCTTCCGCTTCTAAGCGGTAAACCTGATAGATTTCAAAAACTCCTTCTCATTGGGGAGAAGGAGTTTTTAGTTTGTGCCATCTTCGCATGTCAGCGTAGCAGCCCGGCGATGGTTTCTGCCAGCAGCTCGCCGGTGATCTGGTGGCCGCGGCGATTGAGGTGCCCACGGTAAGGGATGCTGCTGTTGAAGAACCCGGCCGGGAAATAACCCTGGCGCACCAGTTCTTGAAAGCCCGGAAGAGTATCCACCACCGCAGCCGGGCCAGATCTCTGCACTCGCGCCACAAAGCTATCATACCCGGGTGGGTTGAGCACGATCTTTCCGTCGCTGATTACCGGCCCGTTGGGGATCAGCAGGAATACCACCGGAGTGTCCTCCGCCGCCTGCAGGATCATCGCAATTTCCGCGTCCAACACGACATCCGGAAGGGCAGTTGGCTCTTGCGCGGCAATATTCGCTTGAGGGAACATCAGGTTGATACGTTCCACGGCATAATCCATCAGGACCGGGCGCAGGTGCAGCGTGCGCTCGCTGGAAACCTCCAGCGGCCCACCAGTGTCGCGCCGGTGCATCAGACGGAGGCTTTTCTGGTCTGTATTAACCCTGAAGTAATGCGCGTTGCGTGGGTTAAACGAGGTAGTCAGATCGTCGTCTGTGATTTGCACCACGAACAGCGCCGGGTGATACAGCTCGCGATACAGCGGGATTTGGGTCACGTAGGTGGCAATATCCAGCGCGCTGCGCCCAAAGTTGCGCACATTGACGTCCAGCCCACGCTCGCGCAGCAGCGTTTCTACCACCGAGCTGTATTTTTGTGCATCCGGCACCTGGCGTGCTTCAGTGCGCGAATCACCCAATATGACGATCGTCTCGCCCCTGTCAAATGGCGTGGCCACTTCGCCCAGCGCGCGGTAATGTGTGAAGGCGAAACCTTCATCTCCTAAGAATGACACCGTGCCATCTGCCTGGACGGGTCCAAACCAGTTGGTCTGCACTGTCCAGAATACAGGGGTGAAACCAAGCACACGCATCACCAGTTCCACTCCCAGTACGGCCAACAGGCACCAGCCGGCAGCACGGTGCGCATAGCGCAGGGTGCGTTCGACTGCTTCGGCGCGCAGCCTGGCCTGTACCCGCGGCAGGCTGAGTACCACCCCTGGCAGCAGCACCCCAACGCCCAGCGCCAGGGTCAGCGTGCGGGTTGGCCCCCAACCGCTTGCCGGGTCGAGCCCGATGCGGTGCGCCAGCAGCGCTGCCCCCGAGAGCGCTGCGCCTACCAGCAGCAGTTCCAGCGCCAGCAGCTTTGACCAGGAACCCTTCATCGTACCATCCTCAGCATGGAATTGCCTGACGGCAAGTATACCCGAAGCGGGGCAGTCCTGAACAGGCTGCCCCGAATTTTGCCGGTGTTGTGATACTTTGCGCGCTCAATCCTGTGCCGGGCGAAATGCCAGGCTGGCATTTGCTCCAGCCTCTGCGCCACGCCCCGGAAATACTGCCTCGACCGCCATGCCGATGGCGATCGTTTCGGGGCGCAACGCGTCCACACCCAACAGCAGGGCGCTGCCCCGCGGCCCTTCTTCCAGCTCGATGATCGCCGCGCAGTAAGGGTGTTCGCGGTTGTAGCCCGCCGCGTTCATGGCGCTGGTGCCCAGGTGGATCACGCTGAACGCGATCAGCCGGCCACGCCCGCTCAACTCCACCCACTCCATGTCATCACCGTGGCCCCGGGCGCATATCGCGCGAGGCGGAACGTATAGCTCGCCATCCTGCCGGCAGCGCGAGGCCAACAGCCTGCCTATGTCGAGGGAACGCTGGAACGCTGCCTGGGTGAATGCCATCTCATGCATCGCCTATCTCCGTTCAAAGATCGTCACCGCGCAGGTCTGGCCGCTGCCGCCCACATTGTGCACCAGGCCGATGTCGGCATCAATCGCTGCCTGGCGCTCACCGGCTTCACCGCGCATCTGCCTGAACATTTCCACCACCTGTCCCACGCCGGATGCGCCTACCGGGTGGCCCTTGGCTTTCAACCCGCCGGATGTGTTCACCGGGCACGGGCCGAGGCGCGCGGTCAGCCCCTCATCTACCGCCGCGCCGCCTTCGCCCGGCGCGAAGAAGCCCAGGTCTTCAACTGCCAGGATTTCAGCGATGGTGAAGCAGTCGTGTACCTCGGCCAGACGCACCCGCTCCGGGCCGATGCCGGCCATTTGGTAAGCCACGCGCACCGCGGCGCGCGTGGCGGGGATGCAGGTCAGGTCGGCGTGGCTGTGCAGCGCTCCATCGCTGGCCTGACCGGTGCCGAGCACCGCCAGCGGCTTTCCGGTAAAGGAACGCGCCAGTTCTTCGCTGACCAGCAGCACCGCCGCCGCCCCATCTGAAATCGGCGAGCAATCAAACAGCCGCAGCGGCCAGGCGATGGCCGGGTTTACGCGCTCATCACGCAGAAAGTCCAGCTCGTCCTTCCAACCTCGCGCGGGCAGCCCTTTCTGCGCCAGGTTGGCCGCTTTGACCGCCATCGTATCGCGAATGCGCATTCCAAGCTGCGCTTTGGGGTTGAGCGCGCCGTTGTCGTGGTTCTTAATCGCCACGCGCATCAGGGTTTCCGGCATCAGGCCATAGCGGTGCATATAGGCCGTGGCCATGGCCGCGTAAAAGCCGGGGAAGGTGAACCCGCTGTGCGCTACTTCGGTGGTCACGTCTGCGGCTGTCGCCAGCACGTCCGTCACCTGCCCGGTGGGCAGCGTACTCATTTTTTCTACGCCGCCCACCAGCACAATGTCGTACAGCCCGGATGCCACCGCCATGATCCCCTGGCGCAGCGCCACTCCGCCGCTGGCGCAGGCATCTTCCACACGCGTGGCCGGACGCGGCAGCAGGCCGGCCCAATCCGCAAGGATGGGTGCGGCGTGCCCCTGGCCTTCAAACAGCTCTCCGTTGAAATTGCCGATATACACCGCCTCGATGTCTTTCAGGTCCAACCCTTCGTCCACTGAGGCGCGCATTTCATGCACCGCTTCCGCAAACAGCTCGCGGCTCGACCGTTCTGGGAAGCTGCCAAAGCGCGTCATCCCCGCGCCAACCACGGACACGCCGCGCCCTAATTTATGCTGTCTCATCTACCTGCACTCCTGCCCCCGATACCAATACCCGCGCGGTTCTCCCCGCTGCTTTTATTGTACAGAAAAGCACGGCGGAACCAAACCGCCTGTACCGCCTGAACTGGATGCGCAGAAGACCACGTTTTGCGCAATAATAGAAACATGTTAGACCACTGTCAGATCGTCCGCGCCAGCAAATTTCTCAGCTTGATCCTGCGCCACCGCCCGGAAAAGATTGGCCTGACCCTCGACGCGCAGGGCTGGGCCAGTGTGGATGAGCTGCTGGAGCGGCTCGCGCAGCGCAATTTCCCGCTGGATCGCGCCGGGTTGAAGCAGGTGGTGGCCGAAAACGATAAGCAGCGTTTCGCGTTCAACCCGGATCGCAAGCGCATCCGCGCCAGCCAGGGCCACAGCCTGCCGGTTGACCTGGGACTGCCGCCCAGCACGCCTCCAGATGCGCTATACCACGGCACGGCCACGCGCTACCGCGAATCCATCCTGCGTGAAGGCCTGCTCCCTGGCAACCGCCAGCACGTGCACCTGTCAAAAGATATTCCCACCGCGCTGGCAGTCGGCCGCCGCCACGGCCGCCCACTGGTCTTTGAAGTCGCCGCCGCGCGCATGCACGCTGACGGTCTGCTGTTTTACCTGTCGGATAACGGCGTGTGGCTGGCTGCCGCTGTGCCGCCGCAATACCTTACCCTCGTGCAAGAAGAAACTCGCTCGTGACTGGTCAATCTCCCAACGGTGACCTGTTGCGCAAGACACCGGAAGACCTTCATCCCCGGCGTGACCTTTTCCGCCTGGGACTACGCCCGCCGGCAGTGCCAGGACCTGTGCGCGTCGAAATCATAAAGAAACACCCGCCGTGGTCCAATCTGCCGGCGGGTGTCTGGTTCGTTTTTATTTACATTCGTGGAAATACGTCTCGCAGCGCGGGGTACAGCTCGCGGTACACCGCGTAGGACTTCGTGTAAGCATCCATGTCCTGCGCAGACGGCGCAGTTTGCCCGGTGACGTGCACGCAGGTCTGGCACGCCGTGCGCACGTCTGGCCATGCACCGGCGCCAACGCCCGCCAATAGCGCCGCGCCGTACGCCGCGCCTTCGGTGGTGTTCACCGTCACCAGCTCGCTTTCCAGTGCTGAGGCCAGAATCTGCCGCCATAATGCGCTCTTGGCGCCGCCGCCCGAGGCACGGACCTGGGTAATTTCTTTCAACCCGGCGCTCTGCACCAGGCTGAAGATGTCCTTTAACCCGTAGGCCACGCCCTCCAACACGGCGCGCGTCATGTGCGCACGGTGATGGCGCACGCTTAGCCCGATGAACGCGCCGCGCGCGTGCGGGTCGGGGTAGGGGGTGCGCTCGCCGCTCAGGTAGGGCAGGAACTGCAAGCCCTCGCTGCCCGCAGGCACGTTTTCCGCCTCGCGTACCAGCTCGTCAAAGCTTACTCCTGGCGCCAGCGTGTCGCGGTACCACTGCAGGCTGCCCGCCGCTGAGAGCATTACACCCATGAAGTGCCATGCTCCCGGCAGCGCGTGGCAAAAAGCGTGCAGCCGGCCTTGCGGCTCGATCAGAGCGCTGGGAGTGCTGGCAAACACAACGCCACTGGTGCCCACCGTCAGCCCCACGATGCCCGGTTCCACCGCGCCTACGCCCACAGCCTGCGCGGCCTGGTCGCCACCCCCCGCCGCTACCGGCGTGCCGGGGCGCAGCCCGGTCAGCGCGGCCGCTTGCTCTGAAACCACCCCGGTAAACTCGCAGCCTTCAAAGGTGGGCGGCAGCCACGCGCGCGGAATGCCCAGCGCATCCAGCAGGTCAGATGACCAATCACGCTGCTGCAGGTCGAACAGCACCGTTCCAGAACCATCCGCTTTGTCCATCGCGTACTCACCGGTCAGGCACAGACGGATATAGTCTTTGGGCAGCAGGATGTGCCGCGCATTGCGGTACACATCCGGTTCATTTTCCGCCACCCACAGGATTTTTGGCGCGGTGAACCCGGTCAGCGCCACATTGCCACTGATCTGGATAAACTTCTCGCGTCCCACGCGCCGGTGGATTTCTTCGCATTGCGCCTGGGTACGTTGATCATTCCACAAGATAGCCTTGCGCAGCGGGCGGCCGGCTTCATCCAGTAGAACCAGACCATGCATTTGCCCGGTCAGCCCTACACCGCGGATGCTGGCCGGGTCAACCCCTGTATTCGCCAGCACCTCGCGGATAGACTTTTGGGTCCCATCCCACCATAGGGCCGGGTCCTGCTCGCTCCACAGCGGGCGCGGTGTATCAAAGCCGTATTGGCTGGATGCCGTGGCGATTACCTCGCCGCGCGCATCAATCAGCAGTGCCTTGGTGGCGGTGGTGGAAACGTCAATCCCCAGGAAACAGGCGTCCATGCCTTACCTCACTTCAACCGGGCAGGTGAAGACCCGTTCTTGAACCTCAGTCTTATCCGTGCCGGGCACATCAAATTGCCCGCACAGGCGGATATCGGTTGAGCTGGCCCCCACCATCACCTGGAAGGTGCCCGGCTCGACCACCAGCCGCAGGTCATCATCATAGAATGCCATTATGTCTACTGGCAGGCGGAAGCACACCTCACAGCACTCACCCGGTTGTAGGGCCACGCGCGTAAAGCCTTTCAGCTCTTTCACCGGTCGCGGCATGCTGGCGTATACGTCGCGCAGGTACAACTGCGGCACTTCTTCACCGGCACGATCGCCGGTATTGGCCAGTGTGAAACAGATTTCTACCATCAAGCCTGGCGCCGCCTGCGCCGGCTGAACGCGCAGGTTGGTGTATTCGAACTGCGTATAGCTCAACCCAAATCCGAACGGGTACAGTGGGGTAACGCTTTCGTTGACGTAATCACCGTAGATGTTCGAGCGCATGCCCGAAGGCTTGTGGTTGTAAAACACCGGAACCTGCCCGGCCGAGCGCGGGATGGAAATGGGCAGACGACCGGCCGGGTTGTTGGCCCCGGTCAGCGTATCGACCATGGCGCGCGCGCCTTCTTCGCCTGGCACCCAGGCTTCGAGGATGGCGTTAGCACTCTGCGCCAGGGCCGGGATTGACGTAGGCCGGCCGTTGACCAGCACCAGCACCACCGGGGTGCCCGTGGCGATGACCGCCTGCGCCAGTTTTTCCTGCACGCCGGGAAGCCCCAGGTCGGTGGCATCGCGGAATTCGCCGGTGGAGCTTTCCGGAGAAAGTCCCGAAATCCCGCCCATCACCAGGATGGCCACGTCTGCGCCTCGCGCGACCTCAATGGCTTCAGCAAATCCACTTTCATCCGTCGAGAGGATGCCGCACCCTGGCGCGTAGCGGATTTCTACATCCGGGTGCTGGCCACGCAGCGTCTCCAAGAATGTCGCTACCGGCACGGTCAGCGCCTGCACGCCGGCAGCCGTCAGGCCGTTGAAGGATGAGTCCGCAGCCGGCACAACCCGGAACAGCTCGCACACCGCGGCATACGAGTAGTCGCCCATCATGCAACGGGTCGAATCGGCGTTGGGGCCGATGACCGCAATTTTCCGCCCTGAGGGTTGGATCGGCAGCAGGCCGTCGTTCTTCAACAGCACCATGCTCTTGCACGCGATTTCATATGCCAGCGCGCGGTCTTCGTGGGTGTCGAACAGTTCCAGCACGCCTTCTTCGTCCACGTATGGATTTTCAAACAGACCCAACTCGAATTTCTTTTGCAGATGGCGCTGGGCGGAAAGCTCAACCGTCTCTAGCGACAGCTCACCGCTGCGCACGGCATCCAGCAGATCTTCACCGTAGCAGGCAATGGTCGGCATTTCCACGTCGATACCGGCCGTCAGGGCACGGATGGCGGCCTGTTTGCGCGTTTCCGCCATCCAGTGGTAATAGTGGAGCATCAGCACCGCTTCGTAATCCGAGACGACGATGCCATCAAAACCGAGCCGGTCGCGCAGCAGGTCGGTCAGTATCTTGCGCGATGCCGCTACTACCTCGCCGTCGATCTCCGGGTAAGAGTTCATCATCGAGGCGATGCCCGCGTCACGGATGGCAGCCTGGAAGGGACCCATGTAGATATCCCATAGGTCGCGCCAGCCCAGGTGCACCGGGCCGCAATTGAGCCCGCCCTGCGAGAAGGCGTGCCCGATGAAATGCTTGCCTGTTGCGATTACGCCCTGCCGCAGGTCATCACTTTGCAGCCCGCGAATGTATTCGACGCCGAACTGCGCCACCAGGGTGGGGTCTTCGCCAAACGTTTCTTCCACGCGCCCCCAACGCGGATCACGCGCTACGTCCAACACCGGAGCCAGCCCCTGGCGCGCACCAGTGGCGAGCATTTCGCGCCGGATGCGCGTAGTCATTTCGCGTGCCAGGCGCGGCTCAAAGCTGCTTGCCAGCCCGATGATCTGCGGGTAGATCGAGGCGTTTGGCGCCATCAGACCAACACAGCATTCTTCGTGGACGATGGCCGGGATCCCCAGTCGTGTATTTTCGACCAGGTGGCGCTGCAACCGGTTGTGGATGCGCGCCGATTCCTGGGGCGGGTAGGTGGATGCGCCGCCAATGCGTGTTATCTGGCCGATGCCATTTTTCAGCCACGCTTGCACCTTATGGTCATCCAGCACGCCCTGCGTCTGCAGATCGTACATATACACGCTGCCCAGTTGGGCCACTTTTTCTTCCAGCGTCATTTGCGCCAGCAGCGCGCTCACTCGGGCGTCAATTTCTTGGTGATTTGATTGTTTCGGCATTACTGCTCCTGTGCGATGCGTTTAGCGATTTCCGAGCAGCAGATCGATGGTGAGCTGATCGAGCCGTTCATAGCCCAGGCCGCGCGTGGCAATCGCGTTGCGGTCAAAGCTGTACTGCTTGAGCGCATTGGCCTTTTCCGCCGAGTACTTGCCGGAGAAACCCGCCATGCTGCCATCATCGGCATTGATTTCAGCCAGCAGCGCCTGAATTTCCGCGTCCTGGTTGAACTGCGCCGCTTTCGCCTTCAGCATCATATAGGTGCGCATGCAGCCGCGCGCAAAGTCCTTCACGCCCGCATAATCCTCAGTGCGGTAAGCGTGCGCGTCAAAATGGCGTGAGCCGTCATAGCCTACGTCTTCCAGGAATTTCACCAGGTAGAAAGCAGCCTTGATGTCGCGCGAGCCAAAGCGCAAATCCTGATCGTAGCGGCCGGGGTACTGGTCGTTGAGGTCGATGTGGAACAGCTTGCCGGATTCCCACGCCTGCGCAACGCCGTGCATGAAATTGATGCCCGCCATGTGCTCGTGCGCCACTTCCGGGTTGACGCCCACCATCTCCGGGTGATCCAGTGTGTTGATGAAAGCCAGCATATGGCCGGTGGTGGGGTTGTAAATGTCGCCGCGCGGCTCATTGGGTTTGGCTTCCAGCGCGAACTTCAACCCGTAGTTGTTCGCCAGCGAATATTCGCACAGGAAGTTCATCGCTTCGCGCATGCGCTTGATCGCCTCGGCTGCGTTCTTACCAGAGTCGGTCTCGGTGCCTTCGCGACCGCCCCAGAAGACGTAAATTTGAGCGCCAAATTCAACGCCCAGGTCGATGGCGCGCATCGTCTTTTGCAGCGCATAGGCGCGCACGCGCGCATCGTTAGAGGTGAACGCTCCATCTTTGAACACCGGGTCGCCAAACAGGTTAGTGGTCGCCATGGGTACCACCAACCCGGTATCCTGCAGCGCCTTGCGGAACTCGCGCTTGATGGCTTCTTCTTCGCCGGGAGTGGCGTCAATCGGGATCAGGTCATTATCGTGGAAATTCACGCCGTACGCGCCAACCTCGCCCAGCAGGTGTACCAATTCTGCCGGGCTGAGCGGCGCGCGTACCGGCCCGCCGAATGGGTCACGCCCGATCGAGCCGACCGTCCACAGGCCAAAGGTGAATTTGTTTTCGGGTTTGGGGGTAAAGTCTGTCATTTTTGTTCTCCTTCAGGATCTTTGCATTGCCACAAGAGTTTGGAAACAGATGAAAAACAGGCATGTCTGATCAAAAAGCCGACTCTTTGCGCAGGCAGGGTGAATCGGCTTTTTGTTATGCGCCGTGCGGCGCGGGCTATCCATGTTTGCGGTCCGCGGCGGAAGTCTATTCCTTGACTGCGCCCATCGAAATACCGTTCACGATATAGCGCGAGAACAGGAAGTAAATGATGATAATCGGCACCAGGGAAGCCGCCAGCCCCAGGTAGATGGCGCCGTACTCATGCCTGTAGACGTCGCCACGCAGGGTTTGCACCAGCATAGGCAACGTGTACTTGTCGCGCGTGGTGATCAGGATGAAGGCGTTGAAGAAGTTGTTCCACGAGCCGACGAAGGCGAAGATGCCGAGCGTAAATGCGCCCGGCGCTGCGATGGGCAGCATGATGCGGTGGAAAATGCCCAGCTCGCTGGCCCCGTCAATGCGCCCCGCGTCAATCAAATCGTGGATCATGATCGATTCAAGGTACTGCTTGCAGAAGAACACCGACCCGGCTGAGGCGATGCTGGGCAAGATCAGCGAGAGGTAGTTATCGTCCAATCCCAGCCGCGTCATCCACTGGTAGAAGCCAATGATCGAGAGCTGCATCGGGATCATCACCAGCAGCACGACCGAATTGTACATGAACCGCTTGCCTTTGAAGTTGTAGACCACCAGACCGTAGGCCGTCAGCATCGAGAAATATACGGTCACCAGCGTGGTGGAAAAGGCGATGATCGCGCTGTTCATGAAACCCAGCGGCAGGTTCAGGCCTTTGCTGAGCAGGATGCCATAGTTTGACGCCATGAAGCGGCTGGGCAGCAAGCTAATGCCCTGCTGGATTTCTACCGTGGAGCGCGTGGCGTTTACCAGCAACAGCCATACCGGAATGATGGTGATCACCAGCAGCAGCGCCAGGAAGAAGTAGATCAGCGCGCGGGTGATCTTCAGGCGCAACGTGTAGTCGTGCTTTACATGTACAGACAGGGGGAGCGCTTCAGATTTCATCTCACTCTCCTTATGCCGACGCTGCGGTGTTCTCATGGTGGTCGCGCAGCAAGTAGAAGATCAGCAGGGCCACGAAGGTAGTCATGATAAACACCATTACGCCCACCGAAGCCGCCGCGCCGATGTGCCCCTGGCTGCTGCGGAAGCGCATATACATCATAATATTGTTGGTCAGAATGGAATTGGCCGGGCTGCCGCGCCCATCCGTCAACAGGAAGGGGATGTCAAAGAGCTGCATACCGCCTACCAGTGACGTGACCAGCACATAGATCATCACCGGCTTGATCAGCGGCAGGGTGATGAAGCGGAACATTTGCATGGAGTTGGCCCCATCCACCGTGGCGGCTTCATAAATCGACACCGAGATAGACGTCATTGCCGCCATAATCAAGATAGTCGTTTGCCCAAACCACAACCACCATTGAATAAATACAACCAGCCCGCGCATCACCGCCGGATTGCGGATAAAGTCGATTGCCTCAGGCAGTAAATCGGCCCGCACCAGGAACTGGTTGACCGGGCCGTAGAACGAGAACAGACTGAAAAAGAGCGCGGCCACTGCCGACTGCATCATCAGGTTGGGCATGTAAAACATCATGCGCCACAGGCCGCCGCCTTTAATTTTCAATTGAGTGTTGGTGAACCAGACCGATAACAACAGCGCAATACCCAACTGCGGGATGAAGTTCATTAACCACAACGACCAGGTGTTCTTGATCGCGGTCGTAAACGTGGAATCGGCAAATAATCGCTTGAAATTTGCTAACCCGATAAAGCTACCATGCCCCTTCATCAGCGTTGTATCGGTGAAGCTCAGCCACAGGGTGTTGACCACCGGGTACAGGCCGAAGATCAGGAAGCCGATGATAAATGGTGCGATGAAGAGATAGCCGTAGGAGTTCTTTTTCACTTTTGAAAACATGGTACGCTCCTGGGGGAATGGGTCAGTGCAGGGGCCTGCACTGACCCATTCATTATACAACGGCTAGTCGGATATTACTCGATGACAAGGTCCGGGAATTCGTTGCGGACTGCGTCTTTCCACAGTTTCCACATCTCATCCAGGGTAACGGTGCCTTCCAGGTAGGAATTCAGCGGATCATTCAGCGCGCGCTGGATCGCATCGTCGGAGCCCTGCATCAGGCGAGCGGTGACGGTGGGGGCCGCGGCAGCAAAGCCACCGTAGGAGTTCTGGCCACCCAGGAACTTGCTCATTTCCGAGTTGTCGAACGAATTGGTGATCTTGTCTACCACAACCTTGCTGGAGACGAAGTCGCCGGCGGCCTGGTACTGATCATCCGGAACGGTCGGGTCGATGGCCTTGAGGTATTCGTTGGTGTAAACGCCCGTGGCCCAGTTGGTCAGGTTTTCCTGGTCGAGGGTGCAGAAGCGCACGAATTCTTTGGCCAGGTCCATGTTCTTGGTTTCTTTCATCACACCCAGCCAGGTGCCGCCCCACTGGTAGGGGAGCGGGCCGGTGATGACGCCCCAGTCACCCACGGTGCTGGAGGAGCCATCCGCCGACTTGGCATTGGGGGCCAGTACGTAGGGCAGACCCCAGGTGGGCAGGAAGTAGGAGAAGACCTTCTTGGGGTTGCCTTCGGCATCCTTCAGGCTGTCATTCATGCCGGCGAACCAGCCTTCTTGCCACTGGGTAGCCTTGGCTTCGTAACCGTTGTCGCGGAAGAGCTTGACGGTCTCGACCATCTTGTTGACCATCGGGTCGACGGTCAGCTTGCCGTCTACCACCCACGGCTGTTCGCGGTTGGCGTAGAACAGGTTCATGAAGTCGCCATTGGAAGCAACCATGTAGGTGTTACCACCGGACTTTTCTTTGACAACCTGGGCCGCGGCAGCGTACTTGTCCATGTCGCCGAGGATTTCCTGCATCTTGGCCGGATCATCGGTGCCAAAGTATTCCTTGGCCAGGCTGCGGCGGTAGAACAGCGCGCCCGGGGTGGCCTGGTAAGCATAGGCCTTGGTCACGCCGTCGCTGGTGCCCACGTCGGTGACGAACTTGTAGGTCTGGTCCTCTTCGGCGTATTTCATCAGGTCGCCGAGGTCAGCCAGGAAATCGCTTTCGACGTAGCTCTTGACGAACGCGGCTTCGAGGGCAACCACATCCGGAACCTGGTCGGTGCCGAGGGTAGCCATGAGCTTGGTCTGGTATTCACCGTTGGTCATGGGGATCATGGTGTAGACCACATCCACATCCGGGTGGGTCTTTTCGAAAGCGACCGCCATGGTCATGATTTCATTGGTGAACGACCATACATTGAGCACGGTTTTGCCAGCGGCGGGCGCCGGGGCAGCCGGGGCTTCGGTGGCGGCGGGGGCAGCGGCAGGCGCTTCGGTCGCAGCCGGGGCAGCGGGAGCGTTGGTGGCAGCCGGGGCAGCCGGGGCCTGGGTGGCAGCGGGGGTGCAGGCACCCAGCAGCATCGCCGCAAGCAGTAAAACAGAGAACAGCACAGACAAGCGTTTCATCGTTCTTTTTCTCCTTCAGAAAATGTTTGAATTGAACGAACAGCGAAATCCTCAAAAAGCGTGTTGTTAACCACCTCCTTACATTTCAGAGTTTTTATGGAAGCGCTCTCAATATTTCTGAATACCCGTTAGTTGGTGGGAGCGATCCGTTTATCACTTTCTTCCGCAAGAGTCGCGCAGGATTAATTCGGTGTCCAGAATAATATGCCGCGCAGGCGCCGAGCCATTGGCTATTACGTCCATCAAAAGCTCCACGGCCCGGGCGCCAAATTTCAGGATTGGCTGGCGGACAGTAGTCAGCGCCGGCGTGATCGTCGCGGCCACCGGCAGATCGTCGTAGCCCACGACGGCCACATCTTCCGGAACGCGCAGGCCAGCCTCGTGGATAGCGCGCATGGCGCCTACCGCCATCGTATCGGAAGCAGCGAAGACGGCCTGCGGGTTGTGCGGCAAAAGTTGCTTCATCGCCATGTAACCGCTGCTTTCCGAAAAATTGCCCTCTGCAATGAGTCTCAGATCAACCGGCTGGCCGGCTTCCTGCAAGGCGGCTTTGTAGCCTTCCAGGCGGTCGACGGTGGCGCTGCTTCCGGCGCTGCCGGTGATGTGCGCGATACGCCGATATCCCAACCGTGCCAGGTGGCGTACCGCGCTGGAGGCGCCGCGCACGTTGTCCACATCAATATAGTTGATCCCCGCCGGGTCAAACGGGCGGCCGATCATCACCGTGGGCAGGCTGGATTTCGCCAGCCGCTCGATCAGCCAGTCGCCCAACTGGCCGCTCTGCACCAGCACGCCGTCCAACTGGCCGCGGCGCGAAATGCGCGGCAGGATTATTTCTTCGTCTTCGTGGTTGCCTGCCAGGAACAACGACAGGGTCAGATCGTTATTGTTGCAGCCGTAGGCAATACCCTGGGTGAGGTGCGGGAAAAATGGGTCGGTGAAGAACGCGCTGACGCTTTGCGGCAGTACCAGGCCAATCATGTACGAGCGCTGAGAAGCCAATGAGCGCGCCGCGGCATTGGGCTGAAACCCGGTGGTCTGCACCGCTTTGAGGACGCGCTCGCGCACATCTTCGCTGACATGCGGGGAACCATTGATCACACGCGAAACCGTGGATCGCGATACCCCGACTTGCCTGGCGATGTCCTCTAGCGTTAGCTCGGTCACAGCAAACTCCGCGAAGAAATGGTTCCGTTGTAAGAGTGGGGGAGAAAGTTTGGGAGCGCTCCCAAATTCATCTCCATTATACATCTCTCCGGCTGGGTGTCAACGGATGAGTGGAACAGTGGCGAAATTCGAATACTTCTGGGGGTTATTTCCTGGCCTGGCAGGAAGAACGGACAATCAGGTGTGTGGGAATCTTTTGTGAATAGGTTTCCGGCTTTTCTCCTTCGATCAGTTTGATCAGCAGTTCCACCGCCATGCTGCCCATCTCGACCAGCGGGTGATGGACAGTGGTAAGCCCGTAAAACTTTGCTTCAGGGATATCGTCAAATCCAATTAACGCAAGGTCATCCGGCACGCGCACGCCCATCTCGCGCGCGGTTTCCCACGCGCCCAACGCGGCCTGGTCATTGGCGGCAAATATGGCCGTAGGCGGCTGCGACAGCGATAGCAAGCGGCGGGTGCATTCCGCGCCACACTGGCTGGAAAAATCGCCCTCGGCCACCAAATCCGGATCGGGGGTGATGCCGGCCGCGCGCAGCGCATCATCGTACGCACGCTGGCGCTCGCCATTCTGCAAGCCAGGCCGTCCGGTAATATAGGCAATTCGCCGGTGGCCCAGATCCAGTAGATAGTGCATAGCTTCCATTGCGCCCTGGTAATGATCGGCGTAGATGGTGGGGTAGTTCTCTACCATGGTGTGCGGGTCGATGGAAACGATGGGCGCGCTGCTGGAAAAAAACGCTGCGCTGGGCGTCACCACAATCACCCCGTCGGTGACCGTGCCATTGAGCAGTTTCACATAGTGCTGCTCATGCAGCGCAGTGTCCTGCTTCTGATAGGTGCCTGTGGTGTAGATCAGCAGGTCGTATTTCTGCATAGAAATCGCGTGGTTCACCCCGCGCAGCATTTCCAACGAGTATGGATATTCCACGTCTGGCACGATCATGCCGATCAGGTTGGTATGCACGCTGCGCATGCTGCGCGCCGCCAGGTTCGAAGAATACCCTAACTGCTGGATCACATCCACGATGTGCTGCTGGGTATCCTCGGCTACATCGGCGCGGTTGTTGAGCACACGCGAAATAGTCGAGACCGAAACCCCGGCAGCTTTGGCAACATCCTGAATGGTGATCGAGCTGGTTTTTTTTCGCATGGGTGAGGGGGAGAAACCGTGGGAGCGTTCCCGGCATCCTTACCGGTATCGTTACCGGAACAAACTTATTATGACAGGAAAAAAATTATAAGTCAAGTACTCTATCTAGGAAGATTGTCATTAATTTTAGGGAAATCAAGGTGCATGTGCCATTTAACCCTGATCATCACCTTCTAGCCGGTAACCTACCCCAAGCTCAGTCATCAGGTGCACTGGTTTCGATGGATTTGCCTCGATCTTCTTGCGCAAATTGGTGATATTCACCCTGAGCAGGCGATCGGCGTCTTCGTAGCTGTTGCCCCATACCTGCTGGATCAACTGTCGGTGAGTTACAACACGACCGGCGTGCTGCGCAAGCACCTTGATCAAATCAAACTCCGTAGGTGTCAGAGATACTTCACGCTGCCCCACAGTAACCAGCCGCCTTGACAGGTCAACCTGCAGATCCCCCGCCCGGTAAACCGGATCGCCTTCCATGGTAATCACGCGGCGCATGACCACGCGCATCCGCGCCAGCAGTTCACCTACGCCAAAGGGTTTTGTCAAATAATCGTCCGCTCCGGCGTCCAGGGCAAGTATTTTATCCTGCTCCTGGCTGCGGACGGAAAGAATGATGACCGGAATTTTGCTCCATTCTCGAATTCGCCGGGTTACCCGCACTCCATCCATATCTGGCAATCCCAGGTCCAGGATCATCAGATCAGGCCGGTGGTCGACCACCATGCGCAGCGCTTCCTGCCCACTGTTGGTCTCGAACACCATATGGCCGTGCGCCGTCAACGAGACCCGCAAAAACCGGCGGATTTCTACTTCGTCATCAACCACCAGCACCCGCAGTTGATCGGCCATCTCTACCTCTCTCAGGACTCTGGCTCGCTCATTGGAATAGTGAATATGACGTTTAACCCGCCTTGCACCAGGTTTTCCGCCCAGATCGATCCGCCATGCGCTTCTACGATGCCACGACAGATTGCCAGACCCAATCCCGTGCCGGATGCTTGACCGGCCGCGCTTCCGCGATAAAACTTATCGAAGATGCGAGTGCGTTCCTCTTCCGCAATTCCCAGACCCTGGTCTTGCACGCTAAACTGTAACAATGTTTCCAGCAGCACCACGCTAATGCATATGCGCGAGCCAGGTGGTGAAAACTTCACCGCGTTATCCAATAGATTAATCAGCGTCTGCCCAACCAGCATCGCGTCCATCATCACCATGGGCAGATCGTCCGGAGCAGACACATCAATTTCCCGATCGTGCAGGCGGTCTTGCATTTGCCCCAGTACCGCGCCAATCAACTCTTGTACGTCGGTTAAGGCGGCATTAAGACGTACCTGGCCGGATTGCAGGCGCGTCATATCCAGCAGGTTGCCCACCAACCGGTTGAGAGCGCGCGCCTGCCCAGAAGCCGACCGGATCAACTCCAGGCGGGTTGCATGGGTCAACCTGCCAGCCGTATTCCGGGTGCAGCTATCCTCTTCCAGGCTGGTTAATGCGCCGATGATGGAAGACAAAGGTGTACGTAGCTCGTGGGAGATGGAATTCAGTAATGCGGATTGCAAACGTTCTGTCGAGCGCAAGCTTTCTGCCTGGTTCGCCTGTTCTGCAAAAGATGCGCGTTCAATTGCCAGGGCAGACAGGTTGGCAAAGTTATCCAGTAGCATGCGTTCATCCTGCGTCAAGTACCGGCTCTGGTCAATCGACTTGACGCCTAATATCCCCACAACTCCGCGAGACGTTTTCAATGGCATGAAGCGCATCGCCGTTGCAGATAAGGTGTCTGTGCCGCGACCAGCTGGCTGGCCGTTATGATACGCCCATAATGCTATGCCTTTTTCGTTGTCATCGATCGAAAAACCTTTGGTAGCCGCCTTTTCGTTCAGGTTGGATCCCTCGGGTAACAGGATGATGACATCGCGTTTGAATGTTTGTCCCAATACGCGGATCACTACCTGCAGCACTGAGTCCAGGTTTACTGCGGCGGTTAACTCCTTGCTCAATGCGTTGACAGCACGCGCATTGGATTCTCGCTGGCGCAACTGATCCACCTGGTCGCGCAGCAACGAGGCCGATGAGCTGATAATCAGTCCTACTGCAAGCAGCCCGATAAAGGTAAGCACGTACTCGGTATCATTGACGGCGATGCTGTAGCGTGGATGAACAAAGAAAAAATCGAACGCAACTACGCTCAGGACCGACGCCAGGATGGACGGCCCGCGTCCAAACCACAGTGCGGATATTACCACCGCTGCCAGGAAGAACATCACCAGGTTAGTTGGCTCCAGGCGGCCGTACACGGGCAGGCTGACGACAGTAACCACGCTCACCAACAAGACGCTTTTTAGATAACTCTCCCAGCGCACGCGTTGTGCTCGCGCCGGCGTTGAGATGGTTCTTTGCTGGGCTTCCTCGCTCACCACGTAAACATCAATTTTTCCACTGGCGTGGATGATCTGGTCAATCACAGAGCCGCCGCGCAGCAGCTCGTACCAGCGTGAGCGCAGCGGTTTTCCAACCAATATTTTGGTAACGTTATTGTGGCGGGCTAACGTAAGGATAGTCTCTGCCACCTGCGCACCGGAGAGGATCTCCACTCGAGCACCCATTTGCTCCGCAAGGTTCAGATTGCGTTGGATGCGCTCGCGGTTCTCAGATGGCATCTTCAGATGCCCTGGCGTTTCTACAAATACCACCATCCATTCTGCATTTAGGTCATCCGCCAGCCGGCGACCAGCTCGAATTAAACGCTCACCCAACGGGTGGGAGCTCAGGCAAACCAGAATCCGATCTCCCGCCGGCCACGGTCCGGAAATGTCTTCGGTGCGCATGTAAGAGCGCATCTGGTCGTCCACGCGTTCGGCCGCGCGCCGCAGGCTGATCTCGCGCAGGGCTGTCAGGTTGCCCTTGCGGAAAAACTTTTCAATCGCATGCACTGCCTGATCTGGCACATATACTTTGCCTTCTCGCAACCGTTGGATCAGCTCATCCGTCGGTAGGTCGATCACTTCAATCTCGTCGGCTTCATCCATCAGCCGGTCGGGGATCGTTTCTCTTACGGTCACTCCGGTGATCTGGCGTACCACGTCGTTCATGCTTTCCAGATGCTGGATGTTGACGGTGGTGAACACGTCAATCCCGGCCGCAAGCAGTTCTTCAACGTCCTGGTAACGCTTAGAATGCCGCGAGTCAGGGATATTGGTGTGCGCCAGCTCATCCACCACCGCCAGACGCGGCTTGCGATGTAGCACACCATCCAGGTCCATCTCGCAAAGAGTCACACCGCGGTAACTGCTCTGCCGTTGGGGGAGCACTTCAAACCCATCCAACAGCGCTTCGGTTTCTTTGCGGCCGTGGGTCTGCACGTACGCAATCACCACGTCGATGCCCTGCGATCTTCGCTGATGGGCAGCTTCGAGCATGGCAAACGTTTTACCTACACCGGCAGCATAGCCCAGGAAGATCTTGAGCTTCCCGCGTGTTTGGCGCTTTTCTTCTGCCTGCACCTGCGCCAGCAGTTCATCCGGGTCGGGCCGATGGTAAGTGTCCATCATGCTTATTGTAACGAATCTAATGCCATGTTGAGCAACAAAACATTTACGCGCGGTTCGCCGATCAGGCCAAACAGCGGTTCTTCCGTGTACTTGTTAATCAGATTGTGCACCTGAGTTGTAGATATCCCGCGATAACGGGCTACCCTTGCTGCCTGGAAATAGGCCGCTGCCGGGCTGATGTGCGGGTCCAGCCCACTTGCTGAAGCAGTAACCAGGCCCATCGGGACGGGCAGTTGATTTTCCGGATCAGCCGCGCGCAGTGTCTGGACGCGTTGCTGCGCCTGCTGCGTCAGGTGGTTGTTGAGGACGCTGTAATTGCTTGCGCCCGATGCAGCGGCGTTATAGGCAGAGCCCGGAGTAGCTGAAAGCCTTCCCCAAAAGTATTGCGGCGCATCAAAGGCCTGGCCAATCAGCGTAGAACCAGCGATCTGGCCATCTGCCCGATAGAGCAGACTGCCGTTTGCCTGGTACGGGAAAGCCAACTGAGCCACGCCTGTAATGAAGAATGGGTAAACCAGCCCGGTCAGGAGCGTAAAGAAGGCGAAGATTACCAACGCAGGTTTAATTGTGTCGCGCATAGCCATCGTCCTTTCTGGGATAAACTTTGATATTCAGGACCTCTTTCTGGTCATCGCTATTCACGGCAGGCCAATCTGATGAGGGTATTTCCGTACACCCAGGCGTTGGATCATCCTCGCTTCGCGTGCTGGTAATCAGCATGTAGTGCGTGATTCTCTTGATAGGCCTGACGCTTTTTCCGTAGCGCAGCCGTTCCAACTCAGACTGCTTATTCCAAAAATACGCCCAACCCAAGGCCACCGGCAACACCAAAATTTGAAGCACTTTCAAGCTGCTTCCTGGCAGTCGTTGCATGTATTCCCAGTAATACAAACCACTCATTAATGGCAGGGTTGCCCATAACATGATGCTAGGAAGCAGCGAAGGTTTGTTGTTCATAGGTCACCTCCTCACCAACCAACTACCAGATTATCGATAGAAGCATATCAATCAGCTTGATGCCCAGGAATGGCGCCACCATCCCACCCACACCATAAATGAACAGGTTATCGCGCAGCAGTTGAGACGCGCCGACAGCCCTGTATGGTACGCCCTTCAACGCCAGTGGAATTAAGATGATGATAATCAGCGCATTAAAGATGACCGCCGAAAGAATGGCCGTTTCCGGTGTTGACAGCCGCATGAAGTTGAGCACGCCGAGCTGGGGGTAGGTGCTGGCGAAAGCAGCCGGAATGATGGCAAAGTACTTTGCCACATCGTTGGCAATGCTGAATGTGGTCAAAGCACCGCGCGTCATCAAGAGCTGCTTGCCAATCTCAACAATCTCGATCAGCTTGGTGGGGTTTGAGTCCAGGTCAATCATGTTGGCAGCCTCGTGTGCAGGCTGTGTGCCGGTGTTCATCGCCACAGCCACATCCGCCTGTGCCAGAGCAGGAGCGTCATTGGTGCCATCCCCGGTCATGGCAACCAGCCGCCCTTCACTTTGAAACTGGCGGATCAGCTTGAGCTTATTCTCGGGTGTGGCCTGCGCCAGGAAATCATCCACCCCGGCTTCGGCGGCGATTGCCGCGGCTGTGAGGGGGTTATCGCCGGTAATCATTACCGTCTTTATGCCCATGCGGCGGAGTTGGGCGAAGCGTTCATTCAGCCCGCCTTTGACAATATCCTTGAGGTGGATAACCCCTAAAGGGACGGCATTGCGCGTGACAACCAGCGGAGTACCGCCACTGCGCGCGATGCGTTCGATCATTGGCTTCAGGTCGCCGGGCACTGGCTGACTGGATTGTTCTAGAAGCGCCAGCATCGTATCAGGCGCGCCCTTCCGGATATTGGTGTGGTCCAGGTCTACACCGCTCATCCGTGTCTGCGCGCTGAATGGAACAAAATGCATCCCTTCGGGGTACTTTGCGGTGGCGGATACCGCGCGCCCGCGCAGGTTGTAGCGGTCTTTGGCCAGCACGACGATGCTGCGGCCCTCAGGTGTTTGGTCTGCCAGAGATGCAAGCTGGGAAGCTTCGGCCAGCTCAAATTCACTAACGCCGTTCAACGGTAAGAATTCGACGGCCTGGCGGTTACCCAACGTTATTGTGCCAGTTTTATCCAGCAGCAGCACATCCACATCACCCGCTGCTTCCACCGCTCGCCCCGAGAGAGCAATCACGTTGCGCTGGATCAGCCTGTCCATTCCAGCGATTCCGATCGCCGAAAGCAGCCCACCAATGGTGGTTGGAATCAAGCATACCAGCAGAGCCACCAGTACCGTAATCGTGACCGGCGAGCCTTGCCCGGCCGCAAGCACGCTGAACCGTGAAAATGGCAGCAGCGTGATGCATACCACCAGGAAGATAATGGTGAAAGATGCTAGCAAGATATTCAAAGCAATTTCGTTGGGTGTCTTGGTGCGTCGCGCTCCTTCCACCAGGCTAATCATGCGGTCCAGAAAGCCCTGCCCTGGGGCGGCTGACACCTGAACAACCAGCCAATCGGAAAGCAGTCGCGTTCCACCGGTCACGGCGGAACGGTCACCGCCCGCTTCGCGGATCACCGGCGCCGATTCGCCAGTCACCGCGCTTTCGTCCACAGATGCAATCCCGGAAATTACATCACCATCTGCCGGTAAGATATCACCTGCTTCCACCAGGAAGATATCGCCCAGGGTAAGCAGCGTTGAAGGTGTTCGCGTAAAGACATCTGGTTTGATTCCATCGGCCGGCGCGGCTGATAGCTTTTTAGCCTGGGTTTCTTTGCGTGTCTTGCGCAGCGCCTCTGCCTGAGCCTTGCCCCGGCCTTCCGCCAGGGCTTCGGAAAAGTTCGCAAACAGAACCGTGAACCATAACCACGCGGTAATGGTCCCGATGAATCCGGCAGGCGCTTCGCCGTGGCCTGCCAGCGCCTGAAGCCATAACCCACTCGTCAGCAGGCTGCCGGCCTCCACGACCAGCATGACCGGATTGCGCAGCATGTGGCGCGGGTTCAACTTGACGAAAGCATCCACTATTGCGTGACGATATACCCGGGCGTGGGTGCTTCTCGTATTCTTGGCCTCACTCTGCGTTTTCATTGCACACCTACCATGATCAGGTGTTCGATAATGGGACCAAGCGCCAGGGCTGGCAGGAAGTTCAACGCCCCAACGACCAAAACCACAACGATCAGCCAACATAGGAATAGTGGGGTTGTGGTAGGCAGTGTGCCACCCCCGGCCGGCACTTTCTTTTTTGCGGCCAGCGAGCCAGCCAGTGCCAGGGTGGGAAGGATTAACCAGAAGCGGCCCACGAACATCGCCAGGGCGCCTGTCAGGTTATAGAAAAGCGTGTTCGCTGCCAGTCCACCAAACGCTGAGCCATTGTTGTTCCCCTGCGAGGTGTAGGCGTACAGCACCTGGCTGAAACCGTGCGGCCCTGGGTTGCTGATCGCGGAACGCGCGGAACCCTGGCTGAGCGCCAGTGCGGTCAGCCCAAGTACAACAATCGGCATAATCAGGATCAGCAATGCCAGCATCTTCATTTCAAACGGTTCGATTTTCTTTCCCAGGTACTCTGGCGTTCGGCCAACCATCAACCCGGCTATAAACACAGCCACGAGCACGAACGTCAACATCCCATACAAACCTGAACCTGCCCCTCCCGGAGCCACTTCACCGAGTTGCATCATCACCAAAGGCGCCAGGCCTCCCAGCGGTGTAAATGAATCATGCATGCTGTTGACCGCGCCCGAAGAGGTGCCGGTCGTTATGGTAGCGAATAGGACTGATTGGGGAATACCAAAGCGAACTTCTTTGCCTTCCATATTCCCCTCCATCGTCTGATCGACACCCAGGGCTGCCAGGCGCGGATTGCCGGCCGCTTCGGCTGTATATGCCAGGATCGTCGCTCCGACCATCAGCGACAGCATTGCCGCCAGAATTACCCAGCCCTGGCGGGTGTCCCCAACCATGCGGCCAAAGGTAAAGGTCAGCCCCACCGGGATGACTGTTTCTGCCAGCATCAAGATCAGGTTGGTCACTGCCGACGGATTTTCAAAGGGATGCGCCGCATTAGCGTTGAAAAAGCCACCGCCATTGGTTCCCAGGTGTTTGATAGCCACCTGCGAAGCCGCTGGCCCCAGCGCGATAATCTGGTTGCCGTTGTCCTGGAGCGTGACGACCGCAGCAGATGGCGCCAACGTCTGCACCACACCACCCGCAACCAGCGCGATGGCGATCAGAATGGATAGCGGTAGCAGGATGTAAAGGATGGACCGGGTGAGGTCCACCCAAAAATTCCCCACCGTGCCTGCCTGGTTGCGCGCCAGAGCGCGAATAAGAGTGATCAGCACCGCCATGCCGGTGGCCGCGGAAACAAAGTTTTGCACCGTGAAACCAGTCATCTGGGTAAAGATGCTCATCGTGGTCTCGCCAGCATATGCCTGCCAGTTGGTATTGGTCACAAAACTGACCGCCGTGTTGAGCGCCAGGTCAGGCGCAACCGGTCCAAATGCCAATGGGTTAAGAGGCAACAGGTTCTGCACGCGCTGGATGAGATATAAAAATGCCACACTCACCAGGCTGAACATCAAGATGCTGGCGGCGTAGGTTTTCCAACCCATTTCCAGTTCCGGGCGCACTCCGGAAATGCGGTACAGCAGGCGTTCTGCAGGAGCCATAATCGGAGTAAGCACGGTGCGCTCACCAGCATATACGCGCGCCATGTACGCGCCAGCAGGCAGGGCCAGCGCCAGCAGCATCCCATAGAATAGCAGGATTTGCAACCAACCCAGTAGCGTCATTCGAACATCTCCGGTTTTAGTAACGCAACAAACAGATATACCAGCAGCATTAAAGCCAGCCAGCCCGCAATTTCCGCCAGCATAGGCTAATCCCCTTTCAACCGTTCTATGCCAGAAGCCAACAGCCAGGTCAGTGCATACGCAACAGCCACCAGAAATAGCATTATCCAATCCATTCATGCACCTTTTTCATCTGTTTCTACATAGGTTTATATCCCGGGCGGTGTTAAGATGCCGTTAAGGAAATTGCCTGCCTTGCTAACTGCTGGTTAAGCTCGCCCTGCTGCTCGTTGTCCAACGCGAATGCTTAAAAAGGCCGCCTGTATAAAAAAACCGCCAGAAATGGCGGTTTTGTCTGCGGGTTTTACCTTTTAATACTACTTCTCTCACCGGTTTTGCAGGATAAATGTGCCAACCAGGGCCAGCGGGATATTGAATGGGATTGACCAGGCAAGCTGGTTGTTGATCTGCTGGATACGTTCGTAAAACAGGCCGGGCAGGTTTACGATCAGCGCAGCAAAGATGGAACTGATTGCGGTAATAGCAGCAAAGCTCAACAAGATTCAGGTCTCGTTCGCAGCGTTTTTTATTCTTCCGTCCTTAAGGCTTGCGATCCAGAAAGTGGGTGAGCATCGAATATGATTGAACAACGGCCGGTACCCGCTTTTGTTGAAGGGCAGGAGGAAATGGGTTGGCGCGCAACTCACCAGAGACAACCGCCAGGAATCTGCGGAAAGAGCTGAAAAGGTCAGCCCTTATGCCTGGTGTCCCAACCGGCCCTTCGTTGCCACCGCTACCACCTTGGTCAGCAACGTGAGCGGAATACTTCGCGTCCCCCTGTGGGGAGAACCTCTGACCGCCTGGATTGAGGGGAAATCTGGTTACAGATACGCCTTTGTGGAAACGAGCGCCATTATTCTCGTTTGCGAAGCCTGGTTACCCTGCGAGAGAGCCGCCATGCTTGCAGAATGCGCTCGTACGACTTGCGCGTTCACAGTCACGAGCGGCCTGAGCTCAAGCCTCGGTCTTCGTTCCCTTCATCCGGATCAGAAAGTTGAGTGGTATGGTCAGCAGCCAGGCGTACTTGGCCATATGTAGGTCGATATACGCCAGAGAGATGGATGCCAGGAATACGCCAGGTACAAAAAGCGCTCGCCGGGTCTCGATGTTGGTTTCTCGGGTGGTCATCTATGGATCGACCAGGCATGTGCGGTTGGCGAAAATCCATTCCGCCGCGGTGAGCAGCCTGGCCAGCGTGATCGACAGGGCATAGAAGATCGTCCCGGTACGGTTGCCGTTTTCGGCGATCACCGCGGTGGGGAAGGGGATGAACGCCACGGCCATCAACGGCAGATTGAGCAGGATCAGTCGCCGGTTGTAGGCGCGTATGCTGCCAAACCGGCGGTGATGGCTGATCCAGAACCCGCCAATGACAAGGAAGCTAATGACGTAACCCAGATACCTGGGCCAGGCTGCGAACAGGCTGGCCAGCAGCTGACTGTTGCTGAGGCCCGCGATGCTTCCTGGAAGCCGGATGTCTAATACCAGCTAGGTGATGGCAATGGCAAAGACCGCATCGCTGAAGAACACCAGCCGTTTGAGCCCGGTCGCATCTCTCTGTGGGTCAGACGGCGCATCAACCGGCATTGCCAGCGCCTGCGGTTACGCCAGCCGGGCTGGGATACTGCGCTTCGTTCATCTCCTGGCGGCGCATCAGGCGGGCCGGGCCTTCTACCACCACCACTACCGCAGCAGCCAGGCATAACAGGATTACAAACAGCCAGAACAGCCCTGGTCCGCTGGACATGACGCCGGTGTAGGCGATCGTCGCATCCGTCGTAGAATGGAAAATCGCCGCTACCAGAACGCTGCCATGCGCGTGGTTGTAGATCCAGGTGGTCAGAACCGAGGTAGCCACGGCCGAGATCAAGAAGCCGCTCAAGGGAATGTTGGACTGGAAGGAGCCCGGGGTAAAGAACAGGGGCAGGTGCCAGAAGCCCCACAGCAGCCCAACGATCAGGCTGGCGTTGAGGGCGCTGTACTTCCGCTGAAACCTGGGAAGGGCAAAGCCTCGCCAGGCAGTCTCTTCCGTCAGCCACATATTGGGTAAATTGGTGAAGAAATACAGCACCGCGGCGGAAAGGGCCAGATCCTGGCCAATGCGCGCCGGGCTGCCCGGGCGGATCAGGGAAAATAAGGCGATAGCCAGATAGGCGATCAGCCCGATGAGCAGGATAGAGACAATATACCACAACGGGTGGGCATGCCAGCGCACCAGGCGCGCCAGCAGGTCACGCACCGCGGGCCAGCCGCCGGCCAGCGCTGCGGTGATGTAAGCGGCAGTAGCCGCGCCGAAGAATGCGAAAAAGCCCGGAATGTGCCATCCCAGCAAGCCGCGTGCCTGCGCCGCCGCAGAGCCCCACACCAGCCAGGCGAAAAGATAAGCCAGGGTGTAAAAAACAATCATTGGGTGACGCTTGACAAATGACATCTTTCCCTCCTGTACACTTTGTCGATAATCATTATATATATTGTGGGCTAGAGCGTATTTACCGTATATATGGTTTTTGTTACGGATTTCAGCAAATATTTGGCTGCGCGATGAGTGCGCCAAGGACGCCGCGCCCACCTGACCCTCATGGAACAGCTCAAGTCTCTGACCAGGGGCAGTGGGAAATAGAGGTCTGATCGGATCGTTTCGATAAGATTCAACGAAGTTCTCATTGACGGTGACACAATTCACGCATAATGATTATTCGTGTCGGGGCGAGAGGATTTCGTTTCGTCCCCCTGTGGGGAGAAGCTTCGGCGAATCAAAAACCGCCAGTGACGGCGGTTTTTCGTGTCGGGGCGAGAGGATTTGAACCTCCGACCTCTTGCACCCCATGCAAGCGCGCTAGCCGGACTGCGCCACGCCCCGAACGATAGAGATTATAAACGCATTCCCCCAATTTGACAATATTTTTCCTAACTTCCACGCCGGTTTCCAAACAGCCCGACCACGAATCCATTCGTGCTGTTCGCTTTTTCGTACAATTTGTGATTACGCTTTCCGCCCCCAGCCAAAGAAGGTGGGCACGAACAGCACGCGCTCGCCGCGTTCCCATGCCGCGCGGTCCATCTCGCGCAGCGTCGCCAGCCGCACGCCGGGCTGCGCCTTGCGCAGGTCGTCTTCCAGCACGGCCCACTCATCCGCCCAGGCAGCCATGTCCGGCGCGCCCCACTCGCCGCCCAGCACGCCCACGGTGACATCTCGCAGGCCCGCGCCGCGCAGCCTGCCGGCCAATCTGCGTCCGGCGGTCACATCCGCTCCCTGGCGTGCCAGCGAATCAGTTTGCAGCCGTCCCAGCATTTCCAGCTCGCGCGGAGCATCCACCCGCGCGGCATGGTCCGGTTCGGCCAGCGCAAGCACCCAGCCGCCCGGCCGCGTCACCCGCACCATTTCGGCCACCGCTTGCACCACGTCCGCCACCCACAGCAGGTAGTAGTGGCATACCACCGCATCAAACGACCCGGCTGGGAAAGGCAGCCGCAGCCCGTCCGCCGCGGCCAGCCCACCCGCGCCAGGCGCTGATTCAACCGCCAGTCGCAGCCTCGCCGCGTCCAGGTCGATGCCGAACAACGCCGCGTCGGTCAGCCGGGGCAGCTCGGCCAGCACCGCGCCCGTGCCGCAGCCAACCTCCAACACGCGGTCAGCGGTTTGCAGCCCCAGCCGCAGGAAAGCGTGTTCGCGCAGTTGCGCCGTCCAGCGCGCCTGCTGCGCGAAGCGCCGGTGCCATGCCGCCGGGGTCAGCATCTTATCCCTGGCGCGCCTGCCAGATCTTTTCCCACGGCTCAGTCAGCAGGTTGCCCAGCACGCGGGTCTGGCCCTGCGCCGGCAGCACGTCGCCATCCGGTTCCACGTACAGCCAGGCCTTGCCCGCGCCCTCGGGTGGAGCAATCTTCTCGGCCAGCTCCAGCGCCACCGGGTTGAAGCGCGAATACGGTACGGGCAGGTCCCACACCAGCGTCAGCCCCAGGTTGGCGGCCATCTGCCGCACCCCGGCCAGCAAGTCACCCTGCGCGGCGTTGATCGTGCTCAGCGACAGCACCCGGGCGCCCATCTGCGCCATGCGTTCCAGTGCGCGTGGCATTTCCACCGCATTGGCCGGGGTAACCGTCAGGTGCACGGTCACGGCCACATCTTCGGCCAGCGTATCGCGCAGCGCTTCCCACGCCTGTTCTTCCACCGGGTTAAGAAGCAGCATGATATGATCCAGCCCACTGCCCAGCAGCTCGTTCAGATAATGCGTATCCGAAAGGCGCGAGCCGTCGGTCAGCAGCCCGGCCACCATGCCCAGCTTCTCCGCGTATGCCACCAGGCTGCACAGGTCGGGGCGCAGTGTTGGCTCGCCGCCGGTAAAGACCACGTGCGGCACGCCCGCGTTCCAGGCCTTATCCAGAATCTGCTGCCACTCTTCGGTCAACAGCTCGCGGCGCACTCGCTCGGTGGGGGTGATGCCGCGCTCACTGTCATCTGTATGATAGGTGAGGGCGCAATCCAGCCGGTAGGGCGCGGAAAGCGGCGCGGCGTAGGGGTCCACGCGCTCAAAATCCAGGTAGGTCACCGGGTCCAGGTCTTCGCTGCCGGCCAGGCTCAGCAGCCGCGCTTTCAGGCTGGCGTAGTCTGCCTCGGCCTGTTCGCGGCTCACGTGATAGCGCCGCGAGACGTCTGCCACGGCTTCCGCGTCGGCCTTGCCTTCGATCATGTAGTAGGCAAACTCGGTGGCAGTCTGGTTGAGGTGCAGTACCGTGCTGGCATTGACGATCAGCACGCCGTTTCCGTCCGGCTCCACGCGCAGGTGCAGCCGGTAGGGAGTATCGTCTTGCGGTGCCTCCTGGCGGTGGTACATGCCCGGCGGGATGGGTTTCAAAATCGGGAAAAAGCGGTTGATTAGAGATTCAAAGCGTTCCATGATCATGTCTCCAATCCCGTCATAACGGGTGCACAGCTGTAACCGGTGGTGCGCCAGCCGCCCGCGCCAGGGGGCAGCCGCCGCCACATTCGTTGATCAGCGCGCAGCTCGCGCATTCTTCTGGCAGCCCCTTGCGCTCGCGCAGGCTGACCGCCAGCTCGTGGTTCCAGATGCTCTCCCAATCGTCATCCAGCAGGCTGCCGAGCGGCTGGTAGTACGACTGGCACGGGATCACCGCGCCGTCAGGCTCGACGCACATGTTGTACAGCGCCGCTGAGCAGCCTTTAACACCCAGGTCGAGCAGCACCGGGTCGAAATGGCAGTACTGCGTGGGCGTGTACCAGATCAGCCGCTGATGGTTCTGGCCGGTCATCTCGCGTGCGATCTCCAACAGCGGCGGCAGGCTCTCTTCCGCCAGCCCGCTGCCTACCGTCAGTCCCTTA
This sequence comes from Longilinea sp., assembly GCA_039810245.1. Classification (GTDB taxonomy): domain Bacteria; phylum Chloroflexota; class Anaerolineae; order Anaerolineales; family Anaerolineaceae; genus CALDSL01. The sequence goes on from JBDHWQ010000013.1 coordinate 79,593, forward strand.
CCCGAGTAGATCAGCGCGTTCAGCCCCACAGTCGGCACGCCTTCTGCCGCCAGGAATGCCAGCGTCTCGCGCAGGTACGGGCTGTTGATCTGCAGCAGGGTGGTGTTGGTCATCACGTACAGCCGCGTTTTCAGCACGTTGCGCAGCCCGGCCAGGGTGTCATCCCACGCGCCACGCGCGCTGACCATGTCATCGTGAATGCGCGCGTCGTGCGATTCGAGCGTGATCTGCGCGTGGTCCAGCCCGGCATCCACCAGCATTTGCACAAAGGCCGGGTCTTTCAGTCTGCGTCCGTTGGTGTTGATGCCGGTGATCTGCCCGTTGCGCTCAGCGTGGGCGATCAATTCCGGCAGGTCTGGCCGCAGCGTCGGCTCGCCGCCGGTGAACACCACGTGCGGTATACCCACTTCCCAGGTGCGGTCGAGGATGCGCTTCCATTCGTCCGTGCTCAGCTCGGGGTGGCTGCGTGGGCGCGCGTTATAGCAGTGCTCGCAAATGTTGTTACAGCGGTAGGTCAACGCCAGGTCCATGCGGTACGGCGCCGATGGCCGCGCGCTGAACGGAGCCAGCGTTTCCAGCTCCAGTTCGCAGATTGGGCAAGCGCCGTCCGGGCGCACCAGCTCGTCGAGCTGCGCGCCAAACGCGGCCAGGTCGCGCTGCGCTTCGCCCGCCGAAACCTGGTACAGGCGGCGCAGGGATGCCACCGCCTGCGTCTGCGGCGTCTGGCGCAGCAGCAGGTAAGCCATGTGCGCCGCGGTGGGGTTCAGGTGAAAAGCCCGCGCCGCGTTGACCAGCAGCAGCCCATGTCCATCGGCTTCGAGGCGCAGGTGCACGCGGCTCTTTTCCGCGCCGTTCTCGCGTTGGAAGTGGTATACCCCGGCGGCGGGCAGCGCCGGCTCACCCTGGGGTGGGCCGGCCCACGCTGCCAGCCGGGTTTTGAGTTGGGTTAGAACACCCATCATACGGTTTCCATTCTAGCGGCCGCCGCCGGCGCACGCGCAGGCGCAGCCCGCGCAGGCGCACGCGCACGCGCAGGAACCGCCGCCGCCTCCGCCGCGGTATGAGCTTTTACTCGGCGGCGGGGGTGGGTTAGTTACCGTGCTCACGGCGCCGGTGAACGCGCCCACGTCACCGATCACGCCCGCGGCAAAGGTCTGCACGCCGTTGACCATCGAGGCGGCGAAGTCCGCGCCCGGCAGGGTCGGCATGGAGATACTGCCGCCACCGCCGCTGGATCCGCTGCCCGCCGGCCGCGCTGAAGCCGAGCCAATACCACCGCTGCCGGCGCTGCTGGTGCTGGTGTGATAGGATGGATCCCAGTTGCCCCACCAGCGCGGCAGGAATACCGGTCCGCTGCCAAAAGTTTCGCGCGTGCGACCGGTGTAGTCCTTGTCCAGCATCGTCCAGCCCATATATTCGTCGAACATCTGGCTTTTCATCTCGGGCGTACCCGCGGCTTCCACCTGTGCCCAGGCCTGCTTCATGATGTTCTCATAATAGGCCACGGTCTCTTTGCGGCTGAAACCGCGCATCTTTTCGGTGACGGATTTGACCAGCCCCACGGTCACATCTTGCAGCTTCTTACGCCGCCGTTTCGCATCCTCATCCGTGAAGGCCGCCAGGAAGTCTTTTTCGTATTCGTGCAGGCTTTCCGTCGCGCCTGTTAATCCCTCGATCTTTACCGGTTCGCGGCTCACAACACGCGCGGCGCCTTTTTTCACCACCGAGAACAGGATCATGGTCATCACGCGGTCTATGGGCTGTTCCATCAGCACTGCCGCTTCCACCGCGGTCAGCCCGCGCTTGATGCCGTGGCCTTCGATGGAGATTTTGGGCGGCAGGTATTTGAGCTTGCGCCTGCGGCTGGCGATACCGCCAAAGACGATGGCGCCTACCCAGAACAGGCCGAACGCACCGCAGCATAGATACCCGCTCACGTCGCCCGAAATATCAATGGAGCGTGTAGGCGCGGCCACGACCGCGGTTTCCGGCACAGCCGAAGCCGGGAAGCTGGCCCCAAAGATATATTCGCTGGAGCTATCCGCGTCCGTCGACTGCCAGTGATAAATGATGCGCCCATCCTGGGTAAAGCTCGATTCGGGTGTATCGCTGCCCGGCCAGTTGCGCGGCGGGAAGTAGCGCGGCTGGTCCTGGTTCAACCCTGGCGGCAGGATCAGCGTGACCGCCATATCGGTGTTGCCCTGCACGTACTGCGAGCCGAAGTAGTTGGGCGAGAATTGGAAGCTGACGTAATTCGGGTCGTCGCCGGTGGCCGGGTTGAGCATATTGCGGATCACCGGCACCCACACGTGCACGCGCCCCGAGCGCCCGGGCTGGATGGAATTGGCCCCCAGCCCCAGCGCCACGCCGTGATCTACGTAGCTGGAACGCTCGATATCCGTGATTGGTTTGCCGTCCACCTCGGCCTGGATGCTTCCCAGGTCGTAGTCTTCGTTCGGCAGCCCAATATCCACGAAATCGATCACATGCCCCCCGGCAGTATTGGTGAAGTCATAGGTATACTCGACCGATGCCGTGCCATCCTGGTTGACGTAAAAATTCACATCCACACGGTCTACGCGGAACAGGTAATCCTGCGCGTAAACCGGCGTGACTACCAGTGCAAGCACAGCAATCAGCGCGATCAGACTGAACAGCCTTTGTTTCATTCGGTTCCCTCCGTGAAATGCAGGCTCAGGCCTCTACCACTTGGGTTCTTCGGTGAGCTGGTACGTTGTTTTGCAATATGGGCAGGTCACCACAGGCGCCCCCGCCACCATGGTGATATCCTTCGGCGAGAGCGTGCCCCCGCACGCCTTGCACTTGATCGTGTCCATTTCTACGTTGCCAGGCAGGTCCACCTGGTAGGTGATCTGTGGCGCGGGCGCGGGTTTGCGCGCCGCCCAGAAGATCAACGCCAGCCCGATGCCGACCGAAACCAGGCCAACAAAGACCCAACCGATCGAGCCATTGGGGCTGAACGCGCCCCAGATGAACAGGATGCCGAAGAAGATCGTAATCGCGGCCACAATGTAGGCGATAATCTTTCCAGCGCTCATAAATTTCCTCCGTATCCGGGATTTATATTGTGATGAGGGCTGTGCGGGCAATCCAGATCCCGCCCCCTCACGCATTCATCTCACAGGAACAGCCGGTACCCGGCCGCCAGTAGTTAAGTTTAGCATGTTGTGAATACCCGTACAATCATGTCATATGTAAGAAAAAGACGTGTAATCTCCCCCCGTTTTTACATCGGTTTTTTATTCTTTGCGCTCTTCGCGCGCCCTTCGCGTTCTTTGCGATTTAAGATTTTGTTTGAGAATCGATGGACCGGCTTTTTATTGGATATATAATTCTCTCTATGGACGAACAATCTCTCCGCACCGAACTGGACCAACTGCGCCGCGATATTCATTTCCACAACTATCGCTATCATGTGCTTGACCAGCCGCTCATCTCCGACTATGAGTACGACCAGCTTCTGCTGCGCCTGCGCGCAATTGAAACCGAGCACCCCGATTGGATTACGTCCGACTCGCCCACCCAGCGCGCCGGGGCGCAGGTCTCCGAGAAGTTCCAGAAGGTGCGCCACCCGGCGTCCATCCTCAGCCTGGCCAACGCCTTTGACGCCAACGGCGTGCGCGCCTGGTACGACCGCCTGCTGCGCGTAGATGAGCGCGTGGCCCACACCGGTTTTGTCCTCGAACCAAAAATCGACGGCCTGACCGTGGTGCTGCATTACCGCGACGGCCGCTATACTCTGGGCGCCACGCGCGGTGATGGTGTGGTGGGCGAAGATATCACCCCCAACATTCGCACCATCCGCGCCGTGCCCATGCACATCCCGGTTGACCCCCGCGGTCCGCAGCCCCCATCCTACCTGGCGGTGCGCGGCGAAGTTTTCATGAACATTCGCGACTTCGAAGCGCTGAACCAGCGCCTGGTCGAAGCCGGCAAGCAGACCTATCTCAATCCGCGCAACACCGCCGCTGGCTCGCTGCGCCAGCTCGACCCCGCGCTCACCGCTACCCGCCCGCTCACCCTGCTGTGCTATTCAGTTGTCGCCGCCGAGGGCACGCTGCCCTTCCGCCGCCAGTGGGAACTGTTAGAGTACCTCAAGGGGCTGGGTTTCCCGGTGGCAAGAATGGCCGAATACCAGCCCGATATCGAATCGGTGCTGGCGGCGCTGTCCAAATGGCAGGAGCTGCGCGAGCACCTGCCTTTTGAAGCGGATGGCGTGGTGATCAAGGTGGACGACCTGCGCCTGGCCGCCGATCTGGGCACGGTGGGCAAAGATCCGCGCGGTGCGCTGGCGCTCAAGTACCCGGCGCGCGAGATGACTACCGTGCTGCGCAATTCCGGCGTCAACGTTGGCCGCACCGGCGTGCTCACGCCCTATGCCGTGCTCGACCCGGTCGAGATCGGCGGCGTGATCGTGCGCCAGGCCACCCTGCATAACTTCGATTACATTGCCGAGAAGGACATCCGCATCGGTGACCGCGTGCTGGTCAAGCGCTCGGGCGATGTGATCCCCTACGTGATCGGCCCCATCGTCGAGCTGCGCACCGGGAGTGAGATCATTATCCAACCCCCGGCGGTGTGCCCGTCCTGCGGCCAGGCGGTGGAAAAAGTGCCGGGTGAGGTGTTCTGGTTCTGCGTCAACTCCGCCTGCCCTGAACAACTGGTGCGCAACCTGGAGCATTTCGTCTCGCGCGGCGCGATGGATATTATCGGCATGGGCATTCGCATTGTGGACCAGTTGGTGGAAGCCGGCCTGGTGAAGGACATCGCCGACCTGTACACACTGCAACGCGAACAGTTGCTCGAGCTGGAAGGCTTTGCCGAGAAAAAAGCCGATAATCTGCTGGCCAGTATCGCCGCGTCGAAGAATCGCCCGCTGGCGCGGCTGATCAACGCCCTGGGGATTCGCGGGGTGGGCGAAGTTACTGCCGTAGATATGGCCGCGCAATTCTCCGACCTGGACGCGCTCGCGCACGCCACGCTGGGCGAGCTGCAAGCCATGGAAGGCATTGGGCCTAACACCGCGCAGGCCATCGTCGACTGGTTTGCGCGGGAGGGCAATCAGACTGTGTTGACCAAGCTCAAGGCCGCTGGTGTATGGCCGGTCAGTGAAGCGCGCGCGCCATCCGGCCCGCAGCCCTTTGCCGGCATGACCTTCGTAGTCACTGGCACGCTACCCACTCTCTCGCGCGAGCAGGCCAAGGAGTTCATCCAATCGCGCGGCGGCAAGGTGATCGACAGCGTCAGCAAGAAGACCAGCTACCTGGTGCTGGGCGAAGCCCCCGGTTCCAAATTTGACAAGGCGCGCGAATTGGGTGTGCCCATCATCGACGAGGCCAGGCTGCGAACCCTGGCCGGCGAAGAGGCTTGACGCGCATGCCTGCCACCATCGTCCTTAAGCCCGGTCGTGAGCGCTCGCTGCTGCAAAAGCATCCCTGGGTCTTTTCCGGCGCGCTTGCGCGTGTGGACGGTGATCCCCAGCCTGGTGACACCGTCGAAGTTTGCGCGGCCGGTGGAGACTTTCTGGCATGGGCATCCTACAATCCGCACTCCAACATCCGTGCGCGCATCTGGTCCTGGAAGCGCGAGGATGTTCCCGGCCCGGACCTTTTACGAGCGCGTCTAACCGCCGCGCTGGCGCTGCGCAAGGCACTGGTGCCTTCCGCCGAAACCAGTGCCCTGCGCCTGGTGCATGCTGAATCAGACGGCCTGCCGGGTTTCATCGTTGACCGTTATAACGACACCCTGGTGGTGCAGTGCCTCACCGCCGGCGCGGATGCCTGGCGCGATGCTTTCGTGGTTATGCTGGTCGAGCAGACCGGCGCGGCTGCCGTTTATGAGCGCTCCGATGTGGATGTGCGCGCGCTGGAAGGGCTGCCCGAGCGCACCGGCGCGCTGTATGGCCCGCCACCGGGTGGCGCCATCACCATCCAGGAGAACGGGCTTTCGTTCCTGGTGGATATCGCCCGGGGTCATAAAACCGGCTTTTACCTCGACCAGCGCCGCAACCGCCAGCGCGTGCGTGAGCTGGTGGCCGGGCGCAGCCTGCTCAACTGCTTCTCCTATTCGGGCGGCTTCTCTGTTTATGCTTTGGCCGGTGGCGCAAGTGACGTGCTTTCAGTCGACAGTTCCGCCGCGGCGCTGGATTTGGGCCGCCGAAACATGGACGCCAATCGCCTGCCCGCGGAGCGTGCCGAATGGCTGGAAGAAGACGTGTTCCACACCCTGCGCAGGCTGCGCGACCGCGCCCGCAGCTTTGACGCCATCATCCTCGACCCGCCCAAGTTCGCCCCCACCGCCGCCCAGGCCGAGCGCGCCGCGCGCGGCTATAAAGACATCAACCTGCTGGCATTCAAGCTGCTGCGCCCTGGCGGGCTGCTTTTCACCTTTTCGTGCTCGGGTGGTGTTTCGGCCGAGCTGTTCCAGAAGATCGTTGCCGGGGCAGCGCTGGACGCCGGGGTGCAGGCTCGCGTAGTCGAGCGATTGGAGCAGGCCCCCGATCACCCGGTGGCGCTGAACTTCCCTGAAGGCGCGTATCTCAAGGGGCTGGTGGTAGAAGTCGCGGGAGCAGGGTAATACGATGCCCGCCGGAACGTTGATCATGCTCAATGGAGCGTCCAGTTCCGGCAAAACCACGTTGCTGGAAGCGCTGCAGGAAACGCTGGAAGAGCCGTTCTTAAACGCAGGGCTGGATACGTTCCTGTTCATGCTCCCCGACCGCTGGTTGGAGCGCCCGCGTTGGGATGATGTGCTGGGGCTGGCGGATCACGCCGGCGCGCAGGGACATACCCTGGTGAGCGGCATGCACCAGGCCATCCTGGCGCTGCTGCTGGCCGGGAACAATGTGCTGGCCGATCACGTGCTGGTAGAACCGCGCTGGCTGCGGGAATGCGCCCGGCTGTTTGCCGGGCAGCGCGCTTACCTGGTAGGCGTGCGCTGCCCATTGGACGTGCTCGAACAGCGCGAGCGTAGCCGTAAGAATCGAACCCTGGGCCAGGCGCGACAGCAATTCGAGGCCGTCCATGCCCAGGCGGTGTACGACCTGGAAGTGCGCACCGACCGCGATTCCCCGCAGGAATGCGCGCGTCAGGTGCAGTCCATGCTCCAGTGCGGCCTGCTGCCGCGCGCCTTTTCGATCCTCAATCAGCGGATGGAAGATAGCCATGCAATATGAGATTACCGCGACACTGGGGCCAAACAGCGCCCACCCCGGCATCTGGGCTGAGATGCTGCGTGCCGGGGCGACCGCCTTCCGCCTGAATACATCGCACATTACCGCGCAGGACCTCGCGGATTGGCTTTCCCGCCTCAGCAGCTTCCGGCGACAGGGGCGCGGTGAATTTTCGCTGGTGCTGGATCTGCAGGGCAGCAAATGGCGGTTGGGGCAGTTCCCGCCCTGGGTGTTGCGCGAGGGCCAGCAGGTGGTGCTTACCCTTGCCGCGAAAACCCAGGGAGCCGGGGTGCTGCCCGTCCCGCACGCTGACTTCTTCCGCGCCGCGCAGGGCGGTGGTGAAATCCTTCTCAATGACGCAAAAAGCCGCCTGCGTGTTGAGGCTGCCGAAGGCCCGCAGGTGCTGGCTGTGGTCGAGTTGGGTGGAGAGATCCGCCCGCGCAAAGGCATCACCCTCTCCGGCAGCCAGGTGCGCCAGGAAAACCTGGGCCTGAACGACCAGGCCATGCTGGATGTGGCTCAGGCTTATCCCTTTGTGGCTTACGCCATCTCCTATGTGCGCGATGGCGAGGAAATGCAGCGTTACCGCGCTCTGTTCCCGGCCGGTGCCTGGCTGGTGGCCAAGCTGGAACGCCAGCCCGCCTTGGATGATACCCCTGCCATTGCGGCGCACGCGGATTCTGTCTGGCTATGCCGCGGCGACCTGGGCGCCGAGTTGGGTATCCCGAGCATGGCAGCGGCCGTCCACGGGTTTACCGCGCTGCTGCCCAGCCTGGGCGTGCCCGCATACATGGCCGGCCAGGTGCTCGAGCATATGGTCGAGCATCCCAGTCCCACGCGCTCCGAGGTGTGCTTTCTATATGACACCCTTCATGCCGGTTACGCCGGCGTCGTCCTCTCCGATGAATGCGCCATTGGTCGCCATCCCATCGAATCTATCCGCGCCGCGGCAATGTTTCGGGGATAAGGAATCCAAAAACCGGCCGCGGCCGGTTTTGGTTTTGTGGAGATGGCGGGAATTGAACCCGCGTCCGAAAGATTCGACCCTCGAACCTCTACGAGCGTAGTCAATCTTTGATTTTTGCCTGCTGCGAGAAGATCGACAGAAAATGCAGCCGGCTAGCCACTCAGGCCCGAAAGCCTTCTTAGGCGCAGCCCGCGGCTTGCTGCGCAGCGCTCCATACTTTGTGTCGCCCGGTCGATCACCGGATGGAGTACGGGACCGGCGGACGTGGCCTCACGATGAGACCAGGCTGTTAGCCCTGCTGTTTAGGCAGCGAGGGGCATAGCAGCGTAGGAAGTGCGGTTGGCACTTGTGTTTTGTACGGATTTTACGAGTTCGGTACCTCTCGGCTCGCCATTCGGGACCAGCCTCCCCCGTCGAAGCCTGTCATCCCCGTAGACAGGTACAGTATACAATATTTTGCCTTCAGCGGCAACCATTACGCCGCCCTGCTTGCGCTGCGCTCCAGCGTGCGCCAGGCCAGCGCCGCGGCCATGCCCACCAGCGCACCGCCCAGCAGCGTGACATCATGCCACAGGAAAATCTTGAAGTAGGCTACTTCTGCCAGCACGACCACCGCCGGGATTTTTGCCCACGCCGACCGGGTGGTAATCAGCGCATAGGTCAGGAACAGCGCGTGCCCGGAGATCACCGGCAGCGGGAATACCGCGCGCCACAGTGCCAGCGCTACCAGGATGCCGTCCAGGCTGAAGGATGCCGCGTGTTTTCCTGGCCGGCCCAGGTAGACCAGCGCCCGGTCGAACAGGAAACCCACGAACGGAACCGCGATGGGCACGTTATAGCTGAGAAAATGTGCGAGCTGCTGGCCTTCGAACAGGTACAGGCACGCCAGCGCCATGACTAACGCCGTGGCAAGCCCGCAAACCAGCCCAACAGCCGGGTGGAATAACCGCGCTGCCGAAAGCCCGGTCTGTTCCAGCATGACGACTCGCCCGCGAAGTTCTTCAATTTCTCTGGTCAGCCGGCTGATTGTTTCTGCAGTGTTCTCGTGATGTGGCAGCATCGTTATTCCAATCAGGAAGGTTTTGAGGGTTGCACCCGCTGTGCGATATACCCCACCAAACGACCTATCCAGTACAGGCCGTACCCGATCATCGCTCCGGTGAAATTGAAGATCACGTCGTTGATATCCGTAACGCGGAATGCATATCCGGTGAACAGGTTCAACCCAAACTGCATCATTTCGATCCCCGCGCCGATGCCAACCGCGGCCAACAAGAACAGCGGAAATTGCACCCGCGCCACCGCCGGCAGCAGTAGCCCAAACGGTATGGTCATCAGGATGTTGGCGATCATCTCACGCCGCAGCCGCCCACCTGCCATGAGGTGAAACGGGATCAGGTTGACCCGCGATAGAATTTCTCCGGTCGAGCGCCGGCTTTCGCCATCCAGCGGCAGGTACAGCGGAAAGATCGTCAACGCGCTCACCATCAGCAGGTACAGCCAGAACAGGCTGAACACCACCCGGTAGCGCAGGCTGGTGCGCTGGATGCGCATCATCACCAGCGCCAGGGCCAGCACAGTCAGGCCCGTCAGGAACGGCAGGGGAAAGAAGGAGACGGCGACCATACCGCCTGATCTTACCCATTTTTTCCGTGGAGCGCCAGATCCGGCTGGGCGGCGTTTTATGCCGGCGGTTCTTCGATCCCCTTCTCGATCTGCTGAAGTACTTCGTCCGGCTTGGTTTCTTTCTTCAGCTCTTCCAGCTCTTTATCCCGGGCATGTTGGATGCCCAGCTCGTTCTGGATTTCATCCAGCATCACCAGCACGCGCGTCAGCTCGCGCTCGGTAAGCAGGTTGATCTGCAGGTCCAGCTCGGCGCGCTGCTGGTCCTGCTGGCTCATGCGGTTCTGGCTAATCAGCACAAATGTCGACAGGAAAATTGCTTCCAGCGACACGATCATCGTCAGCAGGCCGTACGGAAATGGGTCGAACGGCTGGATGCCAAACCACCCGGCGTTGAGCACAAACCAAAGGATGAACCACACTGCGTGAATATAGATAAAAAACATGCTACCCGAGAAACGCGTGATTACATCCGCTACGACCTCCTGCATCGTGCGTTTACGCGCATTCTGCCGGCGGTGCTCCATGATCGTCTCGATATTTTCCTGAATAATGGCATTCAGTGAGTCGCCTTGATCTCTACGCCTGCTGCCATTTCTGCGCCCTTGCCGGGTGGTTCCGCTCATTTGCGCCTGCCTTTTGCTCGTAACTGCACTGCCTGTGACATTCCATGTACAGTGTAGGCCATGCCAGCACGGCGCGCTATTAGGATTCACCCCACAGGTCTATGTGGGTAATCTGCTAGAGGAAACGCGGCCATGATCAATGCTTTACTCCCTGAACAGCTTGCCTTCCCTGGGGTACAATAGACAGGTCAAACCATCCTGCAGGAGGCCTCAATGATCTCCATTTTCAAAAGCACCGAATTCGGCCTTGAAAAGGTGAACGATTACGTAAATAACTGCTGGATCAACGTGGTTGACCCCACCCCTGAGGAAATTATTCACCTTCAGGGATTAGGCCTGCCTGCCGATTTTATTACCTATCCTCTGGACATTGATGAAAGACCCCGCACCGAGCGCGACGACGACGGCAAGATCCTGATCGTGCTTCGCATCCCGTACTTCCGCGGCGTCAACGTGGATATCCCCTACGGAACCATCCCGCTCGGCATCATCATGACCGACCGGCACATCTTCACCATTTGTCGTTATACCAACGAGATCATCGACGAGCTCAGCTCAGGGCGCACGCGCGGTCTTTCTACCGGCAAGCGCAACCGCTTTGTGCTGCGCGTGCTGTTGGCCACGGCGAACAAGTACCTCAGCTTTCTGCGCGAGATCAACCGCTCGGTCGACACCCTGGAGGACACCCTGGTGATGTCGATGGCGAACAAAGAAGTGCTCGAGCTGCTCAAGTATCAGAAGAGCCTGGTATACTTCACCACCGCGCTGCGCTCCAACGAGCTGATGCTTGAGCGCCTGCAGCGCAGCCAGTTGTTCCACATGTATGCCGACGATGAAGACCTGCTGGACGATGTCATTATCGAAAACCAGCAGGCCATCGAAATGACCAACATTTCCAATAACATTCTCAGCAGCATGATGGACGCCTTCGCCTCGATCATCTCCAACAACCTGAACGTGGTGATGAAATTTCTCACCTCGGTCACCATCGTGATGAGTATTCCCACCATCATCACCGGTTTCTTTGGCATGAACGTCGATATCCCGGGCGCGAATTTGTCGTATACCTACATGGCAATCTTCATGATGATCGTCCTGATCTGCGGGGTGGTGGTTCTGCTGTTTAACAAGCGCCAGTGGTTCTAGCGCGGCATTGTACAAACATTTTACAAACCACACTGCTCCCGGTACAATCATCACAGATTGCGCCGGGATTTTTTCAATATCCCGGTTTATCGAAAGGCGTAGTTTCAGCATGCGCCCAAAGTAAGAACCGTGTACGATTCATCCGAAGGGATTTGCGCGCGACTCGCGCGCTGGATATGCAATGCACACCATGCAAACCAACCTTACCGCCAAAACCGCCGCGGCGGAAAGTGACGAAAACTTCCTGGTGCTCGAAAATCTCACGAAGGGCTACCAGGAAGGTGGGAAATACCACAAAGTTCTGCACGATTTCAGCATCGCCTTTCGCCGCGGTGAGTTTGTGGCTGTGCTCGGCCGCAGTGGCAGCGGCAAGACCACCCTGCTCAATCTGATCAGCGGTATTGACCGCGCCGACAGTGGCGAAATTTACGTCAACGGCATCCGCCTTACCGGCCTGGATGACCTGCAGCGTACGCTTTACCGTCGCAGTAATATTGGCTTTATCTTCCAGTTTTTCAACTTGATCCCCACTCTTACCGTGTGGGAAAACGTCACCCTGCCGCTGGAGCTGACCGGCCAGTTCGACGACGCCGGCAAGGCGCGCGCCCTCAGCCTGCTGGAAGAGGTGGGTTTGCGCGATCGCCTTACTGCTTTTCCAGACCGTATTTCCGGCGGTGAGCAGCAGCGCGTTTCCATTGCGCGTGCACTGGTGCACAACCCGCAGATCGTGCTGGCCGACGAGCCCACGGGCAATCTGGACGAAGACACCGGCCGCGCGGTGATGGCCCTGCTCGACCGTCTCACCCGTCGTGCCGGCAAGAACCTGGTACTGGTCACCCACAGCCCAGAAGCCGCTGCCTACGCCGACCGTGTGTTTACCCTGCACGATGGCCATTTGGTGGAACGGGAACGCTGACATGGCCGCAGATACACCATTTTTCCCGCCCGGCCTGCGCAACGTTGGCTGGCGTTACGTCTTTCGTCGGCGCTGGCAGACTTTGCTAATGGTGCTGGGTATCGCCCTGGGCGTGGCCGTGATGGTCGCCATTGACCTGGCCAATGCCAGCGCCAGCCGCGCCTTCGACCTGAGCACCGAGGCAGTTGCCGGCCGCGCCACGCACCAGATCACTGGTGGGCCGCAGGGGTTGGATGAGAATGTTTATATTCAACTGCGCCGCGCCGGAATTCTGGAGCTGGCCGCCCCGGTGGTTGCGGCGTATGTTTCTTCGCCCCAATTGGGTGGCCAGCCGCTGCAACTGCTTGGGATCGATGCTTTCACTGACGCACCTTTCCGCCCCTACCTGGGCAGTGACCGGGCCGCCAGCTACAGCCAATTGGTGCAGTTTTTTACTCGCCCGGGCAGCGTGCTGCTCTCGCGCGGACTGGCTTCGCGCTACGGCCTACAGCTCGGTGACACGTTTGATCTGGAGATCAGTGGCCGCCTGCAACCGGTTACGCTCGTCGGTCTGCTGGACCCGCAGGACAGCCTTGGCCAACGCACTTTGGAAGGGGTGATCCTGGCCGATATTTCCACCGCCCAGGAGCTGACCGGCGCGCTGGGGCGGTTGAGCTGGGTGGACCTGATCCTTGACCAGGATGACCCCGCGGCCGCCGAACGCATCCAGGCCGCGCTGCCCGCCGGCGCGCGCGTAGCCGCGGTTGAAGCCCGCAGCGGCACGCTGAACCAGATGACTGCGGCGTTCCGAGTGAACCTGTCTGCGCTCTCCATGCTGGCGCTGGTAGTGGGCCTGTTCCTCATCTATAACACAATGACCTTTTCGGTCGTCCAGCGCCGGTCGCTGTTTGGCATGCTGCGCTGTCTGGGCGTTACCCGGCGTGAGATCTTCCTGCTGGTCGGCTCCGAAGCGCTGATTGTGGGCGTCATCGGGTCGCTGATCGGTATCGGCCTGGGCGTGCTCATGGGCCGCGGTACAGTTTCTGCTGTCTCACAGACCATCAACGATCTGTATTTCACCACCACCGTCAAGGCGCAGGGCATCCCCTTTTCCAGTCTGCTCAAGGGTGGGGTGCTCGGCCTGCTGGCCACGCTGGTAACTGCCGCACCGCCCGCCTGGGAAGCCGCGTCGGTGCCGCCGCGCGCCGCGCTCTCGCGCTCCGGGCTGGAGAGTAAGGTGCGCCGCGGCGTGATCATCACTGCCTTTGGCGGCCTGGGCATGATTTTGGGCGGCGTGCTGTTGTTTTTACTGCCGCTGGATAACTTACTGCTCGGTTTCAGCGGTACATTCGCCGTCACTGTGGGTTTCGCCATGCTGGCTGCGCTCAGCATGGTGCTGCTGGTGCGCCTGATCACCCCTCTCAGTGCACGCCTATTCGGATTTCTTGGCCGCATGGCCCCCCGTTCATTGGTCAATTCGCTCAGCCGCACCTCGGTGGCTGTAGCCGCTCTGATGGTGGCGGTGGCTGTTACGGTAGGCGTCACGCTTATGATCGACAGCTTCCGCTACACCGTCAACGTGTGGCTGGAGCAAAGTCTATCCAGTGACGTGTATATTACCGCGCCGGACTTCAACCAGGCCCAGCCGTCTACACCGGTCGACCCCGCCGTAGTCGAGCAGGCGCGCGCCTGGCCCGGCGTCGAGCGCCTCGATCTGGTGCGCGCCACCACCGTCGATTCACCAAGCGGCCCGGTCAAAGTGACTGCGTTCCTCAACTCAACCATCGCCTCGGAACGCCTGTTCCGCGAGCAGTCCATCCCAACCGGCGAGATGTGGCCGCGCATGCTCGAAGGCGCGGTAATTGTTTCTGAATCGCTGGCCGATCGCCTCGACCTGTCATTGGGGAATTCGTTCGCGCTGTACAACAGCCAGGGTCGCCAGGACTACCCCATCATCGGCATCTTCTACGATTATGCCACCAGCGAAGGTTTGGTGCAGATGGCCCTTCCGCGCTACCAACAGGACTGGCAGGACAGCACCATTACCGCGCTGGGCCTGCGGCTGCCCACCGGCACCAACCCCGATGGGATCACCGCCGCGTTGCAGGATGGCTTGCAGACCACGCAGCGGCTGGTCATCCGCTCCAACGCTGGTCTGCGCGCCGACGTACTGGAAGTGTTTGACCGCACCTTTGCCATTACGTCTGCGCTGCGCGTGCTGGCCACCACTGTGGCTTTCATCGGCGTGCTCAGCGCGCTGCTGTTGCTCCAGTTGGAGAAGGAAAAGGAAATTGGCATTCTGCGCGCCCTGGGGCTTACCGGCCGCCAGCTCTGGCGGTTGGTGATGCTCGAGACCGGCATCATGGGCCTGGTGGCCGGCCTGCTGGCCATGCCTACCGGCTATGCCCTGGCGATCATTCTGATTTACATCATTAATAAGCGCTCGTTCGGATGGACGCTGCAGCTCGCGCTGACCCCCGAGGCCTTCTTGCAGGCGCTGCTGATCGCCATGACCGCCGCGCTGCTGGCAGGTATCTATCCGGCGCGCAAGATGGGCCGCATGGCTGCCGCCGCTGCCATCCGCGAGGAATAGAAAACAACCATGTCTCTTATAAAAAAGCCTATTTTTCGCATAGCCATGATATTGATCTTACTGGTAGTACCGTTGGCTTTCTTGCGCCCGGCTGCATCGCAGGAACCCGCTCCCGCGCGGTTAGTAGGATTGGAGATCGAGGATACCGCCGCGTACACCCGCGCCGATGGCTCGCTGCAGCTCCAGTTCCCGCGCGATATGGGCCCGCACAACGACTTTCAGAGCGAGTGGTGGTACTACACTGGAAACCTGATCACGGAACAGGGCCGGCGCTTTGGCTACCAACTAACGTTCTTCCGCCGCGCCATACAGCCTGCTGACCAGCGCCAGAAACGTGCATCACCCTGGGCCGCCGAGCAGGTTTACATGGCTCATTTCACCCTCACCGACGTTACCGCAAATTCCTTCCATTACACCGAGCGCTTTTCACGCGGCTCGGCCGGCCTGGCCGGCGCTACCATTGACCCGGGCTACGCTGTCTGGCTGGAAGACTGGTCGGTGGAGCAGGGTGCTGATGGGCGCTACCGCCTGCGCGCCGCGCAAGATGGCATCTCCCTCGACCTTGTCCTCACAGATGTTCGCGGCCCGGTGTTGCAAGGCAAGGACGGCCTGAGCGTCAAAGGTCCTGAGCCGGGCAATGCCTCGTATTATTACAGCCAGACGCGCATGCAGACCACCGGCAGCATCACCGTGGGCGCAGCGCAGTACATGGTAAGCGGCCTGAGCTGGAAGGACCACGAGTTCAGCACCAGCGCCCTCAGCCCAGATCTTGTGGGTTGGGACTGGTTTTCGCTCCAGCTTTCTGATGGCTCGGAGCTGATGCTCTACAACCTGCGCCGCGCAGATGGCAGCCTGAGCGACTTTTCCAGCGGCCTGTTCGTTCGCCCGGATGGCAGCACGCGCGCCCTCTCGCGCGCCGATTTCAGCATTACCGCGGCTGGCACGTGGACCAGCCTGCATTCCGGCGCGCAGTATCCCTCGGGGTGGACGGTCAGTGTGCCGGCCGAGGAAATTACGCTGGAAATCAAGCCCTTCATCCAGGATCAGGAGTTGAATGTCTCCTTCGTTTACTGGGAAGGCGCGGTGGGTTTCGAAGGCCAACGCGCCGGCCAGCCCATCACCGGCAGTGGTTATATCGAGCTCACCGGTTACGAAAGCTCCATGCAGGGAAGATTATAGAAAGGCTCCTGCCTTCGTTGTTACCGTATGAGGCGAGGCTACAGGGTGTTGCGTTCCGAAAGCTTTTTGGATATTTTCCGCGTAGGGGAGAGGTGAGAGGATTCTTCTCCCCCGAAATTGGCGCAAAAACCTCGCCCCGGAGATCATCGTTGACAGACGCACCCGGGGCGAGGCTTTTCGGTTATATACAGCATCGGCCTCTTCTCACGCCTCGCCCCTACGAGATGGGTTTAAGATAGGACTCGAACCTACGACCTCCGCTGTGTACGTGGTCCCCTCAATGGGGAATAGCGAGGCTAGGGGTTTTGTGGGCGGTATAGGACTCGAACCTACGACCTCCGCTGTGTACGTAGTTCCCTGAATGGGGAATAGCGAGGCTAGGGGTTTTGTGGGCGGTATAGGACTCGAACCTACGACCTCCGCTGTGTACGTAGTCCCCTGAATGGGGAATAGCGAGGCTAAGGGTTTTGTGGGCGGTATAGGACTCGAACCTACGACCTCCGCTGTGTAAAAGCGATGCTCTAACCAACTGAGCTAACCGCCCCAGGCCGTTGCATTATACCCGAATTCTACCCGGTTGTGGATATAATTAACCGCGGACGTCATTTAAAATTCATATGGGAGGGGTGCAATGCGCTTCATTCGCTATCAGATTGGCCAGGGAGAACCTCGCTTCGGCTGGGTATACGAAGACCGCGTGGGCAGTATCGAAGGCTCACCGTTTGGCGAATTCCGGCGTATGGAAGCCGAAACGCCGCTCGACACAGTGCGCTTGCTGGCCCCGCTCCAGCCCGGCAAGATCATATGCGTCGGCCGCAACTACGTCGAACATGCCAAAGAACTGGACAACCCCGTGCCCGATATCCCCCTGCTGTTCTTTAAGCCGACATCAGCCGTAATCGCCACCGGCCAGAAAATTGTTCTGCCGCCGCAATCGCGCCAGGTAGATCACGAGGGCGAGCTGGTCGTGGTCATCGGCAAGCGCGGCCGCTGGATCCCGCCCGAGCGCGCTCAGGAGCACGTCTTCGGCTACACTATTGCCAATGACGTCACCGCGCGCGATCTGCAGAAGCGCGACGGCCAGTGGACCCGCGCTAAGGGCTTCGATACCTTCTGCCCGCTCGGCCCCTGGATTGAAACCGAGCTGGACCTGACAGACGCACTGGTCACCACCCGCGTTAACGGCGAAATGCGCCAGATGGGTTCCACCCGCGAGATGATCTTCAGCGTTCCACAGCTCATCACGTACGTTTCCTCAGTCATGACCCTCGAAGTAGGTGACATCCTGCTCACCGGCACGCCCGCCGGCGTTGGCCCACTGACCGCCGGCGATGTGGTCGAGGTCAGCGTTGAAGGCATCGGCGAGCTGCGCAACCCGGTCGTTGCCGAAGACACCGAGCGCCGCACCGTGTCATAGCCCGGTGTTGGCGGTAAGTCGCCGCTACAGATACGTATTGTTTGAAGAAGCTATTCCAACCGTTCCACAAATGCGCCGGAGAATCGCACCACCGCGAGATAGGGTTCTCGCGGTGGTGCTTTCAGGAGAGAAAGGAGAAGAAGAGAAGAAAATTACAGTACCGTGCTCATTTGCGGCTGCTTTGGTATGGAATAGCTCACCGGAGCGTTCGACAGCGGCGTGGCGATAACGAACATGCGCCCCCAGGATGCGTCACCCTCGTTCAGAATGCAGGTCTGGAATACCACCCGGTCGCCCTGGGTGTACACCCGGTTGAAGACATCGCCCGCGCTCAGTTTGCGGCTGTTCGGGTCGCTCAGGTCAATAAAATCGGACTGCGGGCTGTTGGGCGAGAGCGCCTGGTAACGCAGAACCTCCTGCACCTGGTAATAGCGCAGGCTGCCATCGCCGTAGACCAGGATCACCACCGACGCTGGGGCCACCTGGTAAAACTGTTCGCCGGCCAGATAATTGTGCGCCAGCAGGCCTACCGTGTGAAAACGTTCCGCCGCGCGGAACTGCGTGGCAACGCCTGGTTCACCCGAGACGAAATTGGAATTGTTGTCCGGCTGCTGCAGGATGGGCATGGCCAACGTGCCGGGCACATATACACCCACCACCTGGTTTGGCGCTCCGTTCATGACGGTCTGCGCGAACAGGCTCAGGTCCATGTCATATTCCGGCGCCAGCGGCGCGGTTTCTGCGTAGGAAGGCGCCGGGGCGGGGGCCTGCGGCTGAGCGGGCGCTTGAACTGCCGGAACCACCGGAACGGCCACAACAGTCGGGATGAGACCCACCTGCGCGTTTGCGCCGGTCTGTGAAATTGGCCGGGTAGAACGAGCAGACACATTGCTATGGAAGAAGGTCAGGAAGGTGGCGAGTAGGGTCATAACGGTAATCATGATCAGCATTCTGGATCTCATCGTAGCTCCACGACGGCAATGGGTAGGCTGCGGTTATTCGTCGGTTATGAAACGGTTATCTCTCGGATATTGATTAGATTGTATAGCGATCAACCTACTACGCCAATAGACAAATGTCATTTTGAAACGCTCTCTAACAATTCTGTAAGGGGCAATGTTAAAGAAAATGGCCAGTATTTTTCTCAAAATATCAATGATTATTTGTGTTGAAAACGGGAATTACACCAAAAACAGTCAATATAGTGAGGAATGTCATATCGCAAGGAAGTATCTATGCTTTATATACCAGGCGGCTCTTTCGAAATTCTTGACAAACGCGCCGCTGTGCTCGATAATCACTGCTTGCCGAATGTAGCCAGCAAAGTTTGTTCCAGGCCTATTTCTGGGCCGTTTTTTGCATGGTATAATTCGATTATTCCGGGGAGCCATTCCTGAAACGTTTGAGGAGAAAAGGTCATGTCTGGTCATTCCAAGTGGGCAACCATTAAGCGCAAAAAGGGTGCGGAAGACGCCAAGCGCGGTGCAATATTTACACGCCTCACGCGTGAAATCGTGATGGCGGCGCGTGAAGGCGGCGGTGATGCGGAATCCAACTTTCGCCTGCGCCTCGCGATCGAAAAAGCGCGTGGCAGTAATATGCCGAAGGAAAACATCGAGCGCGCCATCAAGCGCGGCACGGGTGAATCCAAAGACGGGGTTACCTTCGAACAGGTATTTTATGAAGGCTATGCTTCCCACGGCGTTGCCCTGATGATCGAATGCCTGACCGAAAACCGCAACCGCACCGTTGCCGAGGTTCGCCACGTGCTCAGCCGTTCCGGCGGTGGCATGGGCGAGGCCGGTTCGGTGGGCTGGCAGTTCAAGCGCGCGGCCTATTTCTCGATCCCCAACGCGGCCAAGCAGTTTGACGCAATTTTTGAGCTGGCGGTAGAGAATGGCGCCGATGATGTCACCCTGGACGATGACGATGGCTCGGTAGAAGTGATTGCCCCGGTGGAATCGTTCAAGCTGATTGTCGATGCCTTGCGCGCCAAGGGGATTAGCCCCGAAGAAGCTGAGCTGCGCATGCTGCCCACGCAGGAAATGGACCTCGGCGTTGACGAGACCATGTCCGTCCTTAAGATCATTGACGCCTTGGAAGAACTGGACGATGTGCAGAATGTGTATTCCAATCTGCATATCTCTGAGGAGGCCATGGCGGCCCTGGATTCCGAGTAAGGCGCGCCCATGCTTGTGCTGGGAGTGGACCCTGGTACGGCGACCACCGGGTATGGCCTTGTGCGCGA
>JBDHWQ010000014.1:0-93571 GCA_039810245.1 Longilinea sp.
GTGATAACGCTTTTCTCCCGTTGACAGGAGACGATTAAGCGGTATACTTCGGCAGGCGAAAGCCCCCTCTTTTACTCCAATTATCCCTGCCAAAAGCCCGGAGCGGCGATATGTTAATGACCAATGAGCAAGATGACCTGAAAATTGTGCCCTGGAACCCCAAACCGGGCAAGAGCTTGCTGGCCGACCTGTGGGAAGCGTCCGCGCAGTACAACCGCTTCTCGCTGGCCTTTGTGACCATCATGGTCATGCTGATGGGCGCGCGCGCCGCGCGCTTTGTGCGCAGCCACAAATAGCCTTTGCATGCAGGGGGCGCATGGAAGGCTTTACCCACGCCAAACTGGAAATCTTCATCCCCGCGGAGTTTGTGCCCGCGCTGCTCGACGCGCTGGCCGAGGCTGGCGCGGGCATTGTCGGTAATTATGATCACTGCGCGGCCGTTTCGGCGGTGCGCGGCCACTGGCAGCCGCTGCCCGGCGCCGATCCGTACGATGGCGAGATCGGCGTGCTGCACAGTGCGGATGAAATGAAGGTGGAAACCAACTGCCCGCGCGAGCGCATCCTCGCCGCGCTGGCCGCCATCCGCCGCGTGCACCCCTACGAAGAGCCCGTGATTAACGTTATCCCGCTGGCGAACCACCTGTTTTAATCGCTCGTTGCGCGCGGGCCGCGGCGGGCATTAGGTGTACACTTAAGCGCATGACGCGCGAAACTCGACCCCCCACCCGCGCCGAGCTGCTGGCCGCTGCCGGCCGCACCGTGGCGGATGTGATTGCCCCTGACCTGAAGGTGCTCTTCGTGGGCATCAACCCCGGGCTGTACACCGCGGCCATCGGCCACCACTTCGGGCGGCCGGGCAATCGCTTCTGGCCGGCGCTGCACCTGAGTGGCTTCACCCCGCGCCAGCTCTCGCCCTATGAGGAGCAGGAGCTGCTGCCGCTGGGCCTGGGCATCACCAACGTGGTGGCGCGCGCCACCGCCGCCGCCGACGAGCTGCGCCCGCAGGAATACCGCGAGGGCGGGCGCATCTTGCTGGAAAAAATCGAGCGTTTCACCCCGCGCTGGGTGGCTGTGCTGGGCATCGGCGCGTATCGCGCAGCTTTTGCACAGCCCAAGGCCGTGATCGGCCGCCAGGCGGAAATGTTGGGCGGCGCGCGGCTGTGGGTGCTGCCCAACCCCAGCGGGCTCAACCAGCATTACGACATCCCCGCGCTGGCCGCGGTATTCCGCGAGCTGCGCGAAGCGGTTGAAGCCGGGTAAGCCGTGAGCGACCGCATCCCCACCGAAACGCAGGTATCCGCGGGCGGCGTAGCTTTTCGCCGCCCGCCCGGCGCGCTGGAAGTGGCGCTGATTTCGGTCGGGCCGGGCGCGCGCTGGCAGCTCCCCAAGGGCATGGTGGCGGATGGCGAGACCCACGAGCAAGCCGCGCTGCGCGAGGTGCGCGAAGAGGCCGGCATCGATACCGAGCTGATCGCGCCAATCGACCGGGTGGAGTACTGGTTTTACGCCACGCACAAAGGGCAGCGCGTGCGCTTTCACAAGTATGTGTACTTCTTCCTGCTGCGCTATCGCGGCGGCGACGTGGCCGACCACGACCACGAGGTCAACGAGGCGCGCTGGGTGGAAATCGAGCGTGCCCTGGCGTTGCTGGCCTTCGAAAGCGACCGCAAGCTGGTGGCGCGCGCAAGAGAGCTGATCGAGCAGCTTCCAGAGGCATAAAGGAGCGCAGCATGGACAGCCAGCAGTCCAAAGACCGCATCATAGGCATTGTCTTGGGGTTTGTGTTTATCCTGGCAGCCGCCGCGCTGGTCGGCGTGCCCATCCAGGATCTGCTGTTATGGGTGCTGGTGTTTGCCACCGCCGGGTTGGCGTACCTGTCGTACCTGCGCCGGCGCGGAAAGTGAGAGGAAATGAAGGTTACGCGCATCCTGTTCCATGCTCTCGCATTGACCATGATCAATAACTTCAGCGTGCTGGCCGGTTTTGGCGTGTGGTCGCTGCTGCGCGTTCGCTATGCGGGGCTGCCCCAGGTGCCGGTGCAGGTAGCGGTGGCCGCCGGGCTCAGCCTGCTGCTGGGCTTCCTGTGGCTGGCGTGGTTCCCGGCGCTGCGCTGGCCGGCCATGCAGCTCAATACGCCGCGCGAGTTCGCGCTGGCGCTGCCATGCGCGCTGGCCTGGTTCCCGCTGGTCTTTTACCCGCTGCACTACCTCACCCAGGGCTACCTGGCGCGCTTCAGCAATGTGCTGGCCGTGTGGGCCTTCCAGCTTCCGGTGGACGCGCTGGTGCTCTGGCTGGCCTACCGCGCGGGGAACGCCGCCCGTGAGGCGCACGCATGAACCCGTTTGTGTACGAGCTGATCGGTTACGCCGCCTCGATCCTGATTGCCATCTCGCTGATGATGAGCTCCATCCTGCGGCTGCGCGTCATCAACCTGGTGGGCGCGCTGCTGTTCACCATCTACGGCGTCACCATCCGCGCCTACCCGGTGGCGGTGGTGAACTTCGTCATCGTGCTCATCGACCTGTACTACCTGATTGACATCCTGCGCTCCAAAGAATACTTCACCCTGCTGGAAGTGACCCCCGACTCGGATTACCTGCTGGCCTTCCTCAAATTCCACGAGGCGGACATCCAGCGCTTTTTGCCCGGGTTCCACTATGAGCCTTCCCCGGACCAGGTGGCCTTCTTCGTGCTGCGCAACATGGTGCCGGCAGGGGTGTTCATCGGCCGCCAGGAAGCGCCCGGACGGCTGGTGGCCGCGCTGGATTACGTCATCCCCGGCTATCGCGATTTCCGCATCGGGCATTACGTCTTCAGGCAGCAGGCCGGGTTCTTCCGCGCGCGCGGCATTCACAGCGTGTGCAGCCCGCCGGGCACGCCCAAACACCAGGCCTACCTGCGGCGCATGGGCTTTGTGGAGCGCCCGGACCAGGGTGACTATGTGCTGGACATTCCGCCCCAGACGGCCACGCCATGAGCGAAGAATCGCCAAATTACCGCGATCGCGTCTACGCCGTGGTGCGCCAGATCCCGCGCGGCAAAGTGGCCAGCTATGGCCAGGTGGCGCGGCTGGCCGCGCCGTGCACTGCGCGCATGGTGGGCTTTGCCCTGGCTGGTATGCCCAAAGACAACGACGTGCCCTGGCAGCGGGTCATTAACCGCCTGGGCAAGATCAGTCCGCACGGCGCGGGATTTGGCAGCGCCATGCAGCGCGCGCTGCTGGAAGAAGAAGGCGTGCGCTTCGGCCCCGACGGCCGCGTGGACAGGGACGCGGTGGGTTGGGAGCCATAAGCATCTGGCATGAACCATGCTACACTTTGGGCATGATCACCCCGGAACTGCTGCAAACCATTTTGCAGGACTATTCACTCCCCGTCTACGGCACGCATGGCGTCAGCCATTGGGCGCGCGTGCTGGAAATTGGCCGGCGGCTGGTCGCCGGCACCGGCGCGTCACTGGCGGTGGTCTCGCTGTTCGCCGTGTTCCACGACTCGCGCCGCGTCAACGAAGGCCAAGATCAGAACCACGGGCTGCGCGGGGCCGAATATGCCGCCACGCTGCGCGGCCGCCTGTTTGAGGCCACAAACGAGGAGTTTGACCAGTTCTTCGAGGCCTGCGCCGGCCACACCGACGGCATGACCCAGGCTCACCTCAATGTGCAGGTGTGCTGGGATTCCGACCGGCTGGACCTGCTGCGCGTGGGTATCCTGCCGAACCCGCTGCGGCTGTGCACTCCCGCCGCGCGCCGGCCGGATGTGCTGGCCTGGGCCAACGCGCGCGCCGTGCGCCGCCTGGTTCCATCGCTGGTGCAGGATGAATGGAGGCTGCCGCCGCCCGATCGAAAGGAGTTATGAAAGATGGATGAACGCAGCGTTTCTCTTGCCAGCCTCGTCGCCGGCGGGCTGCTGCTGGCAGCCGGGCGCAGGTTGTTCTGGTTATTCGTGGCCGTGGTGGGCTTTTACGGCGGTATGAACCTGGCCGCGCGTTACATCAGCAACCCCACCGCGCTGATTATTATCGGCCTGGCCATCGGTCTGGTCGGCGCGGCGCTGGCGGTGTTTGTGCAGCGCGGCGCGGTACTGCTGGGCGGGTTTATGGCCGGCGGCACGCTGCTTACCGGAAGCATCAGCGGGCTGCTGGGCGACCCCGGCCAGGCGGCCTGGCTGCCGTTCCTCATCGGCGGCATCATCGGCGCGGTGCTGATGAGTGTAGTGTTCGACTGGGCGCTGACCATTCTTTCGGCGCTGCTCGGCGCAGTGCTGGTGACAGCCTACCTGCGCGCGATGCTGAATTTCACCCAACCGTTGGGCACGCTGCTGATCATTGTGCTGTTCCTGCTCGGCGTAGCATTGCAGCGCGGGTATTTACGCCGGCGGTGAGAGGTATATCATATTCGCGGGGTGCGTGAACGCACACCCCGCGAATATGTATCACCCGTTTTTTCATCTTTACGAAGCATACGCACAAAATTCCATAATTCGTAGCGCGTTTTCCCCTATAATAATCCTGCGAGGCGGCGAGAATGCTGCCGGAAAGGATGTTACCAATGCAGATCACAAATCGCGCTCTGATGCTGGTAGGCGGCGCACTGGTGCTCTTGGGCGGGCTGTTCCTGGCGCTCAACTTTGTGCCCGGCTGGTCGTTTGGCAAAGCCTGGCCGCTGATCTTCTTCCTCATCGCCGGCGGCTTTAGCGTGCCGGTCTTTATGTTCCCCATGTACCGCCAGTGGATCGGCGCGCTGTTCATACCCGCTGCCATCGCCTTCACCCTCGGCCTGATCTTCCTCTACAACGCCCTGTTTGGCGACTGGAAGGCCTGGGCATACGCCTGGCTGCTGCTGGTTGCCGGGGTGGGGTTGGGGCTGATGCTGGCCGCCAGCTATTCCGGCTGGGGCCGCACCGTGGTAGACGTAGGCCTGTGGCTGATGCTCGTCCCCCTTGGGCTGTTCGCCCTGTTCGGCGCCCTGTTTGGCAGCACGCAGATCAAAGTGGTGGCCCCAGCCCTGCTGGTGATCGGTGGGCTCGCGCTGCTGGCGCGCTCGGTGCGCCGCGCGCCGCGCTAACGTTTCCATGCCAGCCGGGTGCTGGCCCGGCATCTTATCGATTCTTACAGGTAACTCATGCAAGCGATACGGCACTCCGCACGCTACCGGCTGCTCCCTTCGGGCATTCGCAGCATTCTGACCCCTGCAGCATATCACGGTGCCAACGCCAGGCCGCCCTTCTTTGAGGGCTGGTACTATAAGGCCGTCACCGCCGACCAATCGCGGGCGATGATCTTCATCCCTGGCGTATACCTGGCGCGCGACCCGGCGCGCTCGCACGCCTTCGTGCAGGTGATGGACGGCCGCAGCGGCGAATCAGAGTACATCCCCTACCCGGTCGAAACGTTCCAGGCCGCGGACGGTGTGCTGGACATCCGCGTGGGGCCAAACCATTTTACGCCCTATGAAATGACCCTCGATCTGCCCGGTGCAAAGCGCGCGCGCGGCAGGCTGCGCCACGTAGGCATTCTGCCATGGCCGGCCAGCGTGCTGAAGCCGGGAATCATGGGTCCCTTCGCCTGGGCGCCGCGCATGGAGTGTTACCACGGCGTGGTCAGCCTGTATCACGAGCTGGAAGGCGCGTTGGAATTGGACGGCGAGACGGTGGACTTCACCGGTGGGCGCGGCTACATCGAAAAAGACTGGGGCCAGGCCTTTCCGCAGGCGTGGGTGTGGATGCAGACCAACCACTTCGCCACACCGCGTACCTGTCTCACCGCCTCGGTTGCGATCATCCCCTGGTTGCGCTCCGCCTTCAACGGCTTTATCGTTGGCCTGCTGCACGCCGGAAAGCTGCATACCTTCGCCACGTACAACCGCGCGCAGATTGAATCGCTGGAGATCACCGACAACGTGGTGGTGTGGGTGCTGCGCCGCGGCAGCCTGCGCCTCGAGCTGGCCGCCGAGCGCGCCGGTGGAGGAATCCTCATGGCGCCCACCACGCTGGAAATGGACCGGCGCATCGCCGAAACGCTCAACGCACGCGTGGAAGTGCGCCTGCTCGACGTGCGCGGCGGGCGCTCGCGGTTGCTGCTGCACGATACCGGCCTGACCGCCGGTCTGGAAGCCGTCGGCGACATGCAGCGTTTGATCGTGGCTTGAAACTCCATCCTGGCGGGAGTACAATGGTCACGGGAGAGGAGAAAGAGCCGCATGCTGCGCTTTCTGGGACGGATCGCCGAGCGGGCCGTGAACAAAGTGGTGGTCAAGCCGCCCTATGCGGTTTCGCTGGAAGCCTATACGCTCCACCAGGGCCTGTTCGTGGTGGACCTGCACGCCGATTCGCTGCTGTGGCACCGCAGCCTGCTGGTGCGCTCGCGCAGCGGCCACGCCGACCTGCCGCGGCTGCTCTCGGGCAACGTAGGGCTGCAGGTATTTGGCGTAGTCACGCGCGCGCCCTTCGGACAGAGCTTTACGCGCCCGGCCGGCCGCGGCGACCGGGTGACCGCGCTGGCTGTTACCGGCGGATGGCCGCTGCGCGCCTGGGGCAGCCTGTTTTATCGCGCGCTGTACCAGGCGAACAAGCTGCAGCGCCTGGCGGTGCAGTCGGGCGGTAGGCTGCTGCTGGTGCGCACCAGCGCTGACCTGGATGACCTGCTGGCGCGCCGCGCGCGCGGCGAAACGGTGTTAGGGGCATTCCTCGGGCTGGAAGGCGTGCACGCGCTGCGCGGCCGGCTCAAAAACCTCGACCGGCTGTACCAGGCCGGCTTCCGCATGATTGGCCTGGCGCATTTCTTTGATAACCGCGCCGCCGGATCGGCGCACGGGCGCAAAAAGGGCGGGCTTACCCCGTTTGGGCGCGACCTGGTGCAGCAGGTGCAGGCAAACCACATGCTGCTCGACCTGGCGCACGCCTCGCCACGCGCCATCGATGAAACGCTGGACCTGGCAAACGGGCCGCTGCTGGTTTCGCATACCGGGGTTTGCGGCGTGCACGACTGCCCGCGCAACCTGAGCGACGAGCATGTCCGGCGCATCGCCGCCACCGGCGGGGTGATTGGCATAGGGTTATTTGAGGGCGCGCTGCCCGCCGCGCGGCTGGCGCTGGCCGCGCGCTCAATGCGCTACGTGGCCGAGCTGGCCGGCGTCGATGCGGTGGCGCTGGGCAGCGACTTCGACGGCGGCGTAACCGTTCCAGTGGATGCCAGCGGGCTGGCGCTGCTTACCGAAGCGCTGCTGGACGAGGGCTTCGGCCACGATGATATTGTGAAAATCATGGGCGGCAACGCCCTGCGCGTCATCCGCGCGGCGTTGCCGGCGGGGTAATGCCCGGTTGGATGGATTGTTACAGGTAGAAACATGGACGCAAAACCGTACGTACGCGCAAACCCTGGTGGGTTAGCCAAAATCCGCATGCTGCATACCGACATCATGAGCTACCTGGGGCGCATCCAGCCCGCGAGACACCCCGAGCTGGCACGCATGGAGGCCTGGGCGGGCGAGCATGACTTTCCCATCCTCGACCCGCTCAGCGCGCAGTTCTGCTACCAGGTGGCGCGACTGTGTGGGGCGCGGCGCGTGTTCGAGATGGGCTCGGGCTACGGCTACTCCACCGCCTGGTTTGCCCGCGCGGTGCAGGAAAACGGCGGTGGCGAAGTGCACCACAGCGTATTCGACGCCAGCCTCTCGCGGCGCGCCAAACACAGCCTGCACGAGATGGGCTATGGCGACCTGGTGCATTACCACGTGGGCGACGCGGTGGAAGCTCTGTCTGCCACCGAAGGCGCGTTCGACCTGATCTTCAACGATATTGACAAACAGCAGTACCCCGGCTCGCTGGCGGTGATCGCGCAAAAACTGCGCCGGGGCGGCGTGCTGCTGGTAGATAACCTGCTGTGGTACGGACGCATTTTCAATGCCCTCGATCACGAAGAGTCTACCCAGGGCGTGCGCGCGCTGACCCTGATGATAATGAGTAGCCCGGACTGGAACGCGTCGATCATCCCGCTGGGCGATGGCATCCTGATGGCGATCAAAGAGGCGTTAGCGTAGGGAGGCAGGTCCCAGACCCGCCCGGGTCGTGGCAGGCTCAGACGCCAGCCAATGAAAACCAACCCGGAACATAGCGCCGTTTGTGCCGATGAGGACGTGGGTTATTTGTCGCACCTGGCGGGTTTGGAACCCGGCCCCACAAAATTGTTTCCTGAGCAAGCACCGGGCGAATCTACATATCATATTTTTTGTATATTTCTGGTAGAGAACTGTAGACCATCCCAGATTCGACAAATCCGATAGGATTGTCTATAATCAATAAACCTGTGGAAGTAACAGGATGGGGGTCATACACTTCAACTTAATGGAGAGTCATGGAAGCTTCAGAGAGGCCTGACCTGCTGCAACGCTTGCTAACCCTGCTCCCGCAAGCCGCCGACGATCGGGTCACCCAAACCTTTCTCAACGCACTTAACACCACGCATTCGATACAGGCGCGCTTTTTGGAGCGAACCGAAGAGAAACCCGAAGAACCCGCGGAAGAGATTTTCTCCGGGTCACATTCGTATGGCTGGATTGTTTTTCCAGCGGAATTCAACCGCCTGCCGCCCGCCGGGCAGCAAACCCTGCGCGCCGCGGTGCACCTGTTCGCCCTGGTATTGGAGAACCGGCGCAGCCGCCAGCTTCAGGCGGCCAGTAAAAACGCCGGTGAAGACCACAGTATCCTTTCCTATGTGATGGAAACCAGCCCGGCTGCCATCGTCATTATGGACGCCACCGGGACGATTACCTTCGCCAACTGGCGCGCCACTCAGCTCCTGCATTTTCACGAGCAGCCGCTGCCACTACAGCCCCGGTGGCAGGTGCTCGACCTGGAAGGGCAGCCCATGCCACCCGAAAAGCAGGTATTCTTGCGCGCGCTGCGCAGCCACCGTCCCATTTACGGGGCGCGTAACATCTTGCTGCTTGAAGATGGCAGCCGCGTGCCGCTGCTGATCAATGCCAGCCCGCTAGTGCGCGGCCAGGCCGGCGTGGAAGGTGTGATCCTGCTGATGATCGATATCAGCCAGACCCTGCGCGCCGAAGAGGCCCTGCGCCGCAGCGAGGAGCGCTACGCGCTGGCGGTTAATGGCGCAAACGACGGCATCTGGGATTGGGACCTGGAAACCGGAAAGGTGTATTACTCGCCGCGCTGGGTTGAATTGACCGGCCAGGCCAGTAACGGCGAAGAGCCGTTCGGCGAGCGCATAGAAGCCTGGTTCAGCATTGTACACCCCGCCGATTACTGGCAGTTAAAGGCGGATATCAGCGCGCACCTCAACGGCGATACGCCCCTGCTACAGAACGAGCACCGCATTTTGCACGCCGATGGGCAGTACCGCTGGGTGCTGGCGCGTGGCATGGCCGTACGTGACCCGGACGGTAAGGCTTACCGCATGGCCGGCTCGCTGACCGATATCCATCACCAGAAGACGGTGGAAGAGCGCCTTATGCACGATGCCATGCACGACCCGCTCACCCACCTGCCCAACCGCGCCTACTTTATCGACCAGGTGCGGCGTAGCATCGACCGCGCGCGGCGCAACACCGACTATCATGGCGCGGTGCTGTTCCTCGACCTGGACCGCTTCAAGGTGATCAATGAAACCCTGGGCCACGCCAGCGGCGACCAGCTCCTGGTGGCCATCGCGCGCCGGCTGCAGGCCATCCTGCGCCCGCGCGATACCGCCTCGCGCTTTGGCGGCGACGAGTTCGCCATCCTGCTGGATGATATCACCGGCGTAGGCGACGCCACGCGCATCGCCCAGCGCATCCAGGAAGAGCTGGCCTTCCCCTTCCGTATCCAGGAGCATGAGATCTACCCTGGCGCGAGCATGGGTATCGCCATGATCACCCACAGCACCTTCCGCGCCGAAGATGTGCTGCGCGACGCCGACACGGCCATGTACCGCGCCAAGGCCGGCGGGCGCGGGCGGCACGAGGTATTTGGCACCGAAATGCACGCCATGAACGTTGCGCTGTTTGAACTGGAAGGCGATCTGCGCCGCGCGGTGGAGCGCCAGCAGTTCCAGCTTTACTACCAGCCCATCGTCTCGCTGGAAACCGGGCGTATCACCTCGGTGGAAGCGCTGCTGCGCTGGCACCATCCCCGCCGCGGACTGATTTTACCGGGCGAGTTTATCATCCTGGCCGAAGAAACCGGGCTGATGCTGCCCATCGGTGAGTGGGTGTTGCGCAACGCCTGCCGGCAGGCCAAACTCTGGCACGAAGCCGGCTTTACCGAGCTGCGCATGGCGGTCAATATCTCGCCGCGCCAGTTCCAGGACGGCGACCTGCCCGCGCTGGTGCGCGGCGTGCTGGAGGAAACCGGGCTGCCGGCCGAATACCTGCAGCTCGAAATCACCGAGTGGGCCGCCATGCAAGACCTGGATCTCACCGTTCAGGTGCTGCAAAGCCTGCGCGATATGGGCGTGATGATCTCGATTGATGACTTTGGCACCAGCTACTCCTCGCTGGGCTACCTCAAGCGCTTCCCGGTCAGCTCGATTAAGATCGACCAGTCCTTCGTGCGCGACATGACCGAAAATGGGGACGACGCCGCCATCACCAAGGCGATCATCGCCATGGGTAACGTGCTGGGGCTCAACGTGGTGGCCGAGGGGGTCGAGCTGGAGCAGCAGCTCGCGCTGCTTAACACGGATAAATGCGACCATGTGCAGGGCGACCTGATGGGCCGCCCGGTGCCAGCCGATGCCATCACCTCGCTGCTGGTAGAAGGCCACACCCTGCTGCCCGATATGACGATCCCGGTCACCGGCAAGAAGAAGACCGCCAACCGCACCATCCGCCGCGCGAAGTAGATGGGTGATCGCGACAGGCGCGATACTGTTCCGTAAGAAACAAAACCCCGCCTCGCCCCTGCGCTAGAATCTCTTCTTGCGATGGGGGCGAGGCGTGAGCAATCACCTGCGCCAATCGCGACCTGAAAGCCTCGCCCACCGCTTCGCGGCGCCTTTGGCCGGGTTATGCATGCACCTTGAGTACAACGCACTTCCAAATCATGCTATAGTTAAGAATTGCTCCGGCGGGAACGAGCGCCGGGCGTTTACCAGGAGCGCGGGATGAAAGAACACGTCTTAATTGTCGAGGATGATGAAGCCATCGTGCGGCTGCTGCGCCGCGGGCTAACGTATGAAGGCTACCAGGTGGAGAGCGCCCTGGATGGCGAGAGCGGCCTGGCCCAGGCGCGCGAGCACCACCCCGACCTGGTGATATTAGATTTGATGCTGCCAGGCATTGACGGGCTGGAAGTGTGCCAACGGCTGCGCGGCAGCAGCAACGTGCCCATCCTGATGCTGACCGCCAAAGATACCATCCAGGACCGCGTGCAAGGCCTGGACGCCGGCGCCGATGATTACCTGGTGAAGCCCTTCGAGCTGGATGAGGTGCTGGCGCGCGTGCGCGCCCTGCTGCGCCGCACGCAGACCGAACGCGTGCAGACCCTCAGCTTTGGTGACCTGACCCTCGATACCGCCACGCGCCAGGCGGCGCGCAGCAGCCGCTCCATCTCGCTGACCGCCAAGGAATATGACCTGCTGGAGCTGTTCCTGCGCCACCCGCGCCAGGTGCTCACGCGCGAGATGATCTTCGACCGCGTGTGGGGCTATGACTTTGGCGGCGAGAGCAACGTGCTCGACGTGTACATCCGCTACCTGCGCCAGAAGCTGGAGACGGAAGGCGAAAGCCGCCTGCTGCACACCGTGCGCGGGGTGGGCTACGTGCTGCGCGAAACGCCCTGATGTCCCTGCGGCTGCGGCTCACTTTGCTGTATACCACCCTGCTGGTGGGCGTGCTGTTCCTGTTCGGCAGCCTGGTGTACTGGCTGGTCAACGCCAACCTGCTCGACCAGGTGGACAGCGACCTGGCGCGCAACGCCGGGCAGATCACCAGCCTGCTGCGCGCCAACGAAAATAACCAGTTCGACGTGCGCACCATCGCTGCTTTCCGCGGCTCGGATAACCTCGAATTCCAGGTATGGAACGCCAGCGGCATTCTGGTGGTGGCGCGGCCAATGCCGCGCACCACGCCGCTGGATGCGGATGCCCTGCGCAGCCCCGCGCCAGTGTTCACCACCGCGCGCCTCGACGACACCCATCTGCGCGTGCTCACCGTGCCATTGGTGACGCAGCGCGGACCGGCCGGCACGCTGCAGCTTGCCATCCATCTGGATCTGATCAACCTGTTGGTGCGCACGCTGGCCATCCTGCTGGTGATCATTGCCGTGCTGGCAACGGTGGTGGCCAGCGTGTGGATCTGGCTGGTGAATGGGCGCGCGCTGGCCCCGCTGGCCACCATGACGCGCGTGGCCACGCAGATTTCGCACGCCGAAGACCTGTCGCGGCGTATCCCGCAGGTGGGCGCAAACTCCGGCGACGAGGTTGACCAGCTCATCCAGGCTTTCAACGATACGCTGGAGCGGTTGGAAAAGTTGTTCACCACCCAGCGTCGCTTCCTGGCCGACGTGAGCCACGAGCTGCGCACCCCGCTGACGGTGATCAAAGGCAACGTCAGCCTGATGCGCAAGATTGGCGAGGCGGATGAAGAATCGCTGGCCAGCATCGAAAGCGAAGTCGACCGGCTGACGCGCATGGTGGGCGATCTGCTGCTGCTGGCCCAGGCCGAATCGGGGCGGCTGCCGCTTGCGCGCGACGCGGTGGAACTGGATACTGTGCTGCTGGAAGTCTTCCAGCAGATGCGCACCCTGGCCGGCGAGCGCATCCATCTGCATATTGAAGACATCGACCAGGTGCACCTGGTGGGCGACCGCGACCGGCTGAAACAGGTGTTGCTCAACCTGGTGGCCAACGCGGTGCAATACACCCCCGCCGGCGGGCAGGTGACGCTGCGCCTGAGCCAGACTGAGGCCGAGGCGCGGGTAGAAATCCAGGACAGCGGCCCGGGCATCCCCGCCGAAGATCTTCCGCATATCTTCGAGCGCTTCTACCGCGGCGAAAAGTCGCGCAAGCGCGGGCAGAACAGCGGCTTTGGCCTGGGCCTGTCCATTGCCTATTGGATCGTGCGCAGTCACCACGGCTCGATTGAGGTAACCTCAAAAGAGGGCCAGGGCACGTGCTTCACCGTGCGCCTGCCCAAAAAAACAGGTTGATAAACATGCCCGCAGCCGGGGCAAGCCCCGGCTGCGGGCATGTTTATCAACCTCAACGAAGCCAGGCGGTTTTTGACGCGGCCTGGCTGCACAGATGTTCGCCGCCACTGTTCAGCCATTCCTGCAGGGCCGGGCTTTCTCCGGCCCCACTGGATGCTTCGACATAAATGCGGTAGCCCCAATCGGCGTAGCGCTGCGTTTCAGCGGGCCAGTAGGCTGCTTCCCACTGCTGCACGCCGATGCCGCCGTTGTAGCCGGCCAGGGCTTTGTACACATCGCCATTGGCGGCATCCAGACTCTGGCGCAGGTACAGCAGGCCCCGCCGCGCGTTGGTGCCAGGGTCGAGCGAATTTTCGCCTGGCTCAAAATGAAACGGCATCACCTGAAACAGCCCGGCCGCCCCGGCAGACGACAGCGCATCTGGATCGCCGCAGGATTCAATTTGCATCACCGTTGCCACCAGGTTTACGTCCAGCCCGTACTGCTGCGACCAGGTCTGCAGCGCGCCGGACCAGCGCAGTACGGGGGCGGCATAAAACCCGGCCAGCTCTCCCGGTTGGACGGGCTGCGCCATGGCCACCGCGCCCGTCCGGGCTGCCTGGACGGGTAATATGTTCGTGTGTAATGTGCCGTACAGCACCAGACCCAGCCCCAGGCCACATGCGACCAGCAGCATGGGCACAAAGGTCAGAAAACAACCGGTACCGGAGCTTTGTGAAGTTGAGCGGAGAGGCGCCATACGTTCCCACAGGCGCGCTCCGCGGTCTCTTCAAGGACGGTGGTTGCCGTTGTTCCCCAGGGTGCGTGGGGCGGCGGAGCGTGCGCCTAAACTGTGATAGGTTGGCTCTGGCCGGGCGGGCACAGGTTCGGGCGGCGGGGGCGCGGCGCGGTGTGCAGACTGCACAGGGCGCGGCGCGGCGGCGCGCTGAGCCACCGGGCGGGGAGCCATATTGAGCGAGGGGGTGTACTCCGGCAAACTGCGAGTGGCGGGGTTTCCCAACGAACGGCGGTTGGATACTGCGCTGCTCTGATGCTTTCCATCCGCGGCAAACATGTGATCGCCCGCATACGAGAGGGAGCCGATGATGAGGATGCGGATCACCCACACCATGATGGCAACGAAGGCCGGCACGATCTTGGTGAGCGTTCCGGGTTCCACCACCGACTGGCTGGAGACGATCGCGTGGTTGTGGACCGCCATCGAGACGCCCCACCAGGTGAGGATCGCGTTCATGGTCGCGGCCAGCAGCCACGCCCCGAACAGATACCAGACCTCTTTGGGCTCGTCCGTGCCCTGCTGCGGAGTGAACAGCCGGGCAATCCCGGCGAAGTCAATGCCACAGAAGGCGATGGACAGAATGGTGGCCCACCGCAGCCCGGCGAACTTGAGCTCTCCGAGCAGGTCTCGTAAGGCGTAATCGGTAGTGCTGTAGTTAAATATCTCGAATGCGAGCAGAGCAGTCAAGATAATTATACCAAACGCCAGCGAGGGACGCACCTTGAGATTCTGTAAGGCGTCAAGTGGACTGCGCCCGGTTTCTTCGGCATCGCTGAGGTTCATAGTTCACTCCTTTCTAATATTGAGTTGTCGCGGTAGAACAAAAGAACGATTGATCCCAGTATAGGACTTTCGTTCTAAGTTGTCAATGGGGAATTAGAAAATAATTTCAATAATGATAAGGGCCGAGAATATAAATTACCCTCTTGACAGGCTGTAGAGTATATCGTAAAATTACGATATAGGAGATGCAATGAAGGAGAATGCAACCGTACGGCCGATGAGCGCAAACGAAGAGCGCCTGGCGCGCATGCTGAAGGCGCTGGGTAATCCTGTTCGCTTTCAAATCGTCCAAATTCTGGCAGAAAAACAGATGTGCATCACCGGTGAGATCGTGGAGTTCACCAACCTTGCGCAGTCCACCGTCAGCCAGCATCTAAAAGTGCTGCGGGAAGCGGGATTAATTTCCGGCGAGGTGGAAGGCCCGGCAACATGTTACTGCTTGAATGAATCCGGCATCCGCTGGCTCAAAGAGCAAATTACGGCCTGGCTGCCCGACTGCTGCAACCAGCCCCAGGCCGTGGAAACGGCAAAAACGGGCAGCGCCTGCTGCTAATCGATTCTTTTTTTGGCTGTAAATATCGTAAAATTACGATAAAGGAGACGCGATGTCTGACACCAACCCTTCTTCCCGTTATTTCACACAAAACGCCGCTCGCTGGGACAGCCTGCGCGCCGGGTACTTTGGCGAGGAAGTCCGCCAGGCCGCCATCAGCCGGGCTTACCTGCTGCCTGAAATGACGGTCGCCGATGTAGGCGCGGGAACGGGCTTCCTGGCCGCTGGGCTGGCCCCGCTGGTAAAGCGCGTCTACGCGCTGGACGGCTCGGAAGCCATGCTGGAAGTCGCTCGCGAAAACCTGAGCGCAAGTTCGAACGTAATATTTCAACAGGCAGACGGCCAGAGCCTGCCACTGGAAGATCAAAGTGTAGACGCGGCGCTGGCCAATATGTATCTGCATCACTGCCCCGACCCGGCGGCGGCCATTCGAGAAATGGCGCGTATCCTCAAACCGGGTGGCCGGCTGGTGATTACGGATATGGACCGTCACGCGCACGAATGGATGCGGGAAGAAATGTCAGACGTATGGTTGGGCTTTGACCGTGACCAGGTGCGTGGCTGGCTGCGCGAGGCCGGGCTGGTGAATGCATACGTTGAGGACAGCGACCAGTGCTGCTGCGCCCAGTCGCAAACCATAGATCTGGCCGGGCAGCCGGGCCGTTCCGCCCAGATCAGGGTGTTTGTCGCCGCCGCCACGCGACCGGTCGAGGACGTGGAGAGCGCGGTGCAGGAAAGCTACAGCGCGCAGGCGCAAGGGCAGCAAAGTTGTTGTGCTTCGGGCTGCGACTGTGGTGAAACCCAAGCGGTGACTTTCAAGACCGGATACATGCTGGATGAACTCCAGGCAGTGCCCGGAGAAGCCGCGAATATCTCGCTGGGCTGCGGGAACCCCACTGCGATAGCCGCGCTGCAGCCCGGTGAAACTGTGCTGGATATTGGCAGCGGCGGTGGGATCGACTGCTTCCTTTCTGCCCGGAAGGTGGGAGAAAGTGGGCGCGTCATCGGCGTAGATATGACACCGGCGATGCTGGAACGCGCCAGAAAAACCGCCGAGAAGAATGGCTATCGCAATGTGACGTTCCTTCAGGGCACGGCCGACCGCATCCCCGTAGAAGATGATACGGTTGATGTGATTATCTCTAACTGCGTGATTAACCTCACGCGAGATAAGGGCCGGGTATTTGCTGAGGCGGCGCGCGTATTAAAATACGGTGGCCGGTTAGAGGTAAGCGATATGGTCACGGATGGCCCGCTACCAACTGAGCTGCGCGCTGATCCGGCGAACTGGGCCGGGTGCGTTTATGGCGCGCTGCCCGAAAATGAATACGTGGCGTTAATGCGCCAGGCGGGGTTTGGCGATATTCTGGTGCGGCGCGCGCCCACCGCGGGCCGGATTGGGGATGCCAGCCTGTACAGCATTACCGTATCCGCCAAAAAGGGCGCGCCCGGAGCGCCCACCGTTCTGCGCAGCCTGGATCGAGAGATGCCGCTCCGGCCCAGGCAGTCAGGCTGCTGCGGGTAGACAGCCGGGCATAACAGGGAGCGGAGCCTGATATTGAGACTCCGCTCCCTGTTTTTTTGCATCCCACCCCGGCGGCTACCCGGCGAAAAACGGGCATTCGTGCTGCAGGCATTCCCGGTTGATGGCCGAGAACTGGCAGCGAATACTGGACGCCATTTCCAGGTCAATGGCGAAGTTTGCTTTGAGAAAGTCACGCGCTGAGAGCAGCGCCAGGTATGTATCGCGCTTGCAGCAGCGCGGACCGCCATGTTCGGCGATGGAAAGCAGGCATTCGGCCGTCATGCGGTTACTCAACTGCCACTCTCGTTTGGAAAGCGGCGTGGCCCCGGTGATCAGGCTGATGAAGATGCCCGTGCCCACCCCCGCGCCGCAGTTGCCGTAGAAGCCGCAGAAACCACCCTTGATATTCTCCGCGCGCTTGCGCGCCTGCTGGATTTTGACGATCTTTTCCTCGCCCCCCAGCCGGTTGTAGTACGCGGTCAACAGCACCGCCGGCACCAGAAAGTGATGCTCCGGTCCGTGCATGTTCACCGCCGGGTGGTTCATCAGCGTGACTGCCATCTCCAGCGCGTCGGTCGCGGTGGTGCTGGCGCAGAAGCGCTCGATCAGATCATTTGCGCCTGCGCGGTGGCATACGTCACAGACAAAATGGCCCTGCACGCAGCGCGCGTCGGACAGGTACTCTTGCCCACAATATGCGCAGGTTTGCGATTCTTCCTGCTGGAGATAGACCAGTTCCTGCCCGCATACCAGGCATCCGGATGCATGCCTCGTCATCTACGACCTGGACGCCGCGCGGGCTTTGCGCACGCCGCGGACTGATGCCGGGAACATGCGCTTTTGCAACCAGAAAGCCACGTTCACCAGCCCGATCATCACCGGCACTTCCACCAGCGGGCCAATCACGGCGGCAAACGCCTGCCCGGACGTTAGCCCAAAGACTGCCACGGCGACGGCGATTGCCAGCTCAAAGTTATTCGAAGCCGCCGTAAACGCCAGCGTGGTGGTCTTGCTGTAATCCGCGCCGGCCGCCTTGCCGAGAACGAAGCTGACCAGGAACATGATCACAAAATAAATCAACAGCGGGATGGCGATGCGCACCACATCCCCCGGAATGGTAACGATCAACTGGCCTTTCAGGCTGAACATGACCAGGATGGTGAACAGCAGCGCGGCCAGGGTGATCGGGCTGATCCTGGGAATAAACTTCTTGTAGTACCAGTCCTTGCCCATAACGCGCGTGAGCACCACCCATGAGAGCAGTCCGGCCAGAAAGGGGATGCCCAGATAGATAAACACGGTCTTGGCGATCTCTCCGATGGAAATATTGACCTCGCTGCCCTTGGGCAGGCCAAACCAGGTGGGCAGCACCGTGATGAAAACGTAGGCATACACGCTGTAAAACAGTACCTGGAAGATGCTGTTAAAAGCCACCAGCCCGGCAGCGTAATCGGTGTCACCTTTGGCCAGGTCGTTCCAGACGATGACCATGGCAATGCAGCGCGCCAGCCCGATCATGATCAGACCTTCCATATAGGCCGGCAAGTCACGCAGGAACAGGATCGCCAGGCCAAACATGAGGATGGGGCCAATGATCCAGTTTTGCGCCAGCGACAACCCCAGCACTTTCCAGTTGCGGAACACCTTGCCCAGCTCGTCATAATGCACCTTCGCCAGGGGCGGGTACATCATCAGGATCAGGCCAATCGCGATCGGTATATTGGTGGTGCCGGTGGCAAAACGATTGATGAAATTCTCGACGCCGGGGATGAAATACCCCAGCCCGACCCCGACCGCCATCGCCAGAAAAATCCACAGGGTCAGGTAACGGTCCAGGAAAGACAATCTTCTGGTAACGCTTTGAGTCGCTTGCATGGTTATGTCTCCTCACCAGGCCAAAAAATTACGGCATAACGGAGAAATTGCTACAATTTCGATCGGGTTGCGCGCCTGGATTGCAATGCGGGCAGGGACACGCGACAGCAGGATGGCTGGCAGCCATCCATTGCCGCGCGGGGATTCCCAGCACCGCGCCTACCTGGCGCACCGCCGGTAGCAGGCCGGGCCGCGCCAACTGGTAGTAGATATTGCGGCCTTCGCGGTAGAACGAAACTATGCCGGCATCGCGCAGGATCATCAGGTGCTGCGAAATTAGCGCCTGGCGCACGCCCAGCCATGCCTCCAGGTGACAGACGCAGGCATCTTGCCGCTCCAGGATCAGCAGGATCTGGATGCGGATGGGCTGCGTCAAAACGCGAAATGTTTGAGCAATGGTTTCTTCAGGGGTATTTGCGGCTGATATATTCGCCATATCGAATATATTATATTGCGAGCAGGGGTCGCCGGTAAGGGCTGCCTGTCACATCCACAAAAGCCGATTGTCACGATTCCATAGAGCGACTTTGCTCCGCCAGCCAGTCCCGGATTTTTTGATCAATCTGGTCGCGCACCCTGCGAAACACGGCCAACCTCTCGTTCTGCATGCCTTGCGCTGCTGCCGGGTCTGGGAAAGACCAATGCAACCGCTGCCCGACCACCGGCCAGTAGGTGGGGCAGTTCTGGTCCGCGTCATCGCAGACTGTAATGAGAACGTTCACCGCCATTTTGCCCAAAAAGGTGTCCAGGCTCTTTGAGGTGTGCGATGAAATATCGATACCCGCTTCCTGCATCACGATTACGGTGAGCGGGTTCACCCCCTTCGGCTCCAAGCCTGCGCTGTAGACATCAAACCGATCGCCGGCGTATTTGCGCAAAAACGCTTCAGCCATCTGGCTGCGGGCGGAATTGCCGGTACAGAGAAACAGCACGCGCTGTCGTTCCATCGAATACTCCTGTTCCATTCCGTTTGTTGATTTCCATGATACACGCATTAGGATCCAATTTTGTTATCACAGGTTATTGATTGTTTAAGAACTTGTAAAGGATATACCACGCGCTATCACGAATGCTGCCAATCCAAACGAAAGCCCCGAATTTTTACAAATTCGGGGCTTTCGCCGGTGCTCGCGAAATTCGTGATGCGTTTTTTATTCTTCTGCCAGCAGGCCCTCGGGCATGGCGCGCAGCGCCACCCACAGCAGGCGCACGGTGTTTTGCCAGTCTTCCAGGCGCGCCAGCAGGATGGCCGTGTGGGGATAGCGCCCCGGCACGGACACCGAGACGCTGGGCACACCCGCGCGCTGCTGGTGGATAGCCCCGGCATCCGTGCCGCCGCCGCCCGGCTGGCGCATCTGGAACGGGATGCCGTATTCCTCGCCGGTGCGCGCCAGCCAGCGCACCAGCCGCGGGTCGGAAATCGTTCCGCGGTCGTACGAATAGATGGCCGGGCCGTAGCCCAGGCGCGTGTTGTAGCGCGCGTTTTCTGTGCCATCCCACGCGGGCAGGTCATTGGCGGGGGTTGAGTCGACGGCGATGGCGAAGTCGGGCTGCACACTGTAGGCCGCCGCGCCTGCGCCGCGCAGGCCAATCTCTTCCTGGGTGGTGAAGACGCAGGTCAGGTCAATATTTTCCGGGGCGGCGCGCAGCAGCTCGATCAGCGTGGCCACGCCCAGGCGGTTATCCAGCGCCTTGCCCATCAGGCTGGGGCCGCTGTGGCGGAAGCGCGTGGCAAATGCGGCGCGGTCGCCCGGCTCCACCCTGCTGGCCGCTTCACCCGGCCCCACGTCAATGCGCAGCGTGCTGAGCGGGATGGTATTGCGGCGTTCTTCAGGGCTGGTCAGGTGGATGGCGCGCGCGCCGATTACGCCGGGGATGCGCGCCTTGCCCACCAGCACGGCCTTACCCGCCAGTTGGCGCGCGTCGATGCCGCCCACCACCTGGAACTGGAACAATCCGTCGCCATCATCAGCCGAGATCATCAACCCGACCTCGTCCATGTGCGCGGCCAGCATCACTTTAGGGCGCGCATCGCCCTGCGTGCCGGCCTTGAAGGCGATCACGTTGCCCAGCGCGTCTACGCGGGCGCTGTCGGCCAGCGGGCGCACCTGTTCGAGCACCAGTGCGCGCACCGCGCCTTCATCGCCCGATACCCCGCTGGCGTTGGAAAGCTGTTCGAGCAGGGCAATGGCTTCGGCGCCGATTTGCGGCGCGTGTTTGAGAAGCGAAGTGTCGGTCATGGCTCATCATCCCAGGTGATGTTGTCCACAAAGGCGCGATCCAGCCGGGTGATAAACTCGGCCAGCAGCCGCCCCACGCGGCGGATATCTTTCAGCGAGACCACTTCCACCGGGGTGTGCATGTAGCGCAGCGGGATGCTGATCACGCCGGTGGGGATGCCGCCCGCCGTGACCTGCATCGGGTAGGCGTCGGTGCCAGAGTGGGCCGCCATGCCGCGGCTGAGGAACGGGATTTCCATCTCCTCCGCCACCCGCACCAGCGCGCGCTGGATGTAGGGGTGGATGTTCGGCCCCTTGCCCACCACCGCGCCACGCCCCAGGTGCGGGATATGCGCTTCGGAAGTACCCGGGCCCTGCGCCTGGCACACGTCAATGGCAATGGCCAGGTCCGGCCGGATGCCAAACGCCGAGGTGTACCCGCCGCCAAAGCTGACTTCTTCCTGCACCGTTGCCACCGCCCACACGTCGGCATCGTGGATGCGGCGCGACAGGATTTCCAGGCAGTGGGTGACAGCCGCCACCGAGGCGCGGTTATCCAGCGTGTGGCCGGAAATCAGCTCGCCGGAAAGCTCAGCCGGCTGCGTGTCGTAGGAGATCAGATCGCCGGGGCGCACCAGGCGCGCGGTTTCCTCGGCCGTGCGGCCCACGTCGACCCACAGGCGTTCCAGCGGGTGCGGGCGGCCATGCACGTCTTCGGGGGCCAAAAAATCGGGGCCCTGGACGACGATACCCGGCAGCGGCTCGCGGCCGTGCACCAGCACCGGCTGGCCGGGCAGCACGCGCGGGTCCACCCCGCCGATCTGCGTAAAGCTCAGCCAACCATCCACCACCGCGGTGACCATCATACCAATGGCGTCCATGTGCGCCGCCAGCAGGATGCTCGGCCGCGGCCTGGAAGCCCCAGCGTCTTGCTCGGGGTCGCCCCGGCCTTTGCGCAGCGCTTCCAGGCTGCCCATTCGGCTGACGCGCTGCTCATCGCTGAGCGGCGCCCAGGCGCGGCGCACAACGTCCATCACCGGCGCTTCGTGGCCGGAAAGCCCCGGCAGCGAGAGCAGCTCTTTAAGATACGGAACCAGATCGCCCATAGCGCCTCTATTCCAACACCACCGGGCTGCTGACCAGCTCGACCAGCAGCCTGACGGCGTTGAGCACATCGTTATAGTCCACCATTTCGGATGGCGAGTGGATGTAGCGCGTTGGAATGGACAGGCAGATTGACGGCGCGCCGGCGCGCGTTTCGTTGATCGCGCCCGCATCGGTGCCGCCGGCGGTGAGGATCTCATACTGGTACGGCACGCCGATCTTCTGCGCGGCGCGCTCCATCCAGCGCACCAGCCTGGGGTTGGTCACCAGGTAGCTGTCCATTACCTTGATCGCCGGGCCGCCGCCCAGGGCCACATCCATCGTCTCGCATTTGGGCGTGTCGCCGGTGTCGGTCACATCAATCGCCAGGCCAATCTCGGGGTCCACGCTATAGGCGGCCACTTTGGCCCCACGCAGGCCCACTTCCTCCTGCACGGTGAACACAAAATAGACTTCGTTGGGCGTGTCTTTCAGCTCTTTGAGCGCCGCCACCATGATCGCCACGGCAATGCGGTCGTCCATGGCCTTCGAGACCAGGCGCGTGCCCAGTTCCTGCAGCGGGCGGTCGAAATTGCCCACGTCGCCGGTGCGCACGGGGCAGGTCTCGCGGCTGCGCGCGCCCACGTCGATAAAGTACGTATCCCAGCGCGGCACGCGCTCGCTGTCGGTGGACGGCTCGACGCCGATTACCCCGTACGCGCCATTGAGGAAGCGCACGCGGCTGCCCACCATCATCTGGCGGTAGACGTAGCCCAGGGTGGTGAAGCGCACAAAGCCATTTGCGTCCACGTGGGTCACCATCACGCCCAGCTCGTCCATGTGACCGGCCAGCATGATGCGCTTGCCGCCCTCGCGCAGCATGCCTTTGCGCACGATCAGGTTGCCCAGCCCATCCTCGCGGATTTCGTCAGCGAAGGGCTGCGCTTCCGCGCGCACCAGCGCGCGCACCGCGTCTTCATAACCGGTAGGCCCCACCGCCTGGGTGAACTTCTCAATCAGATCTTTCATAAGAGTCCTCAA
The DNA here is from genome assembly GCA_039810245.1 of Longilinea sp. GTDB lineage: Bacteria > Chloroflexota > Anaerolineae > Anaerolineales > Anaerolineaceae > CALDSL01. The sequence continues at coordinate 23,000 of JBDHWQ010000014.1, forward strand.
GGAAGAATGTGGGTGGCCACCCCCCAAGGGGGAAGTGGCCACCCACAGAATATACTATCGCACCGCCATCACTTCAAACGCCTGCTCGAAGTCGGCGATCAAATCTTCCACATTTTCCACGCCTACTGACAGGCGGATCAGGCCGTCGGTCAGGCCGGTGGCCAGGCGGGTGGCGCGGTCCACAGCGGCATGGGTCATCGAAGCCGGGTGCTGGATGAGCGTGTCCAGGTTGCCCAGGCTGACGGCCAGGGTCATCAGGCGCACGTTGTTGAGCAGCGCCTTGCCGGCTTCCAGCCCGCCCTTCAGCTCGAAGGCGATCATCCCGCCATAGTCCAGCATCTGGCGGCTGGCCAGGGCGTAATCAGGCGATTCTTGCAGGCCGGGGTAATACACAGTTTCCACTTCCGGCCGGCCCCGCAGGTACTCGGCCATGCGGCGTGCATTTTCGCAGTGCGCCTTCATGCGCAGCTCGAAGGTCTTGAGGCCCAGGGTAGTCAGCCAGCAGTCGAACGGGCTGGGTACGCCGCCCAGCAGCTTGATCATGCCATACACGTCTTTGCGAATGTAATCCACGTGGTTGCTGACCACCACGCCGCCGATCACATCGCCGTGGCCGGAGAGGTACTTGGTGGTCGAGTGGATCACTACGTCGCAGCCCAGGGTCAGCGGGCGCTGGCAGTAGGGCGAGGCAAACGTATTATCGATCGCCACCCAGGCGCCATAGCGGTGGGCAATCTCTGCCAGGGCTTCCAGGTCCACCAGCTCCATCACCGGGTTGGATGGCGTTTCGGCATACGCCAGCTTGGCGGTCGGGTTGGCAGCGAAAGCGGCTTCCCAGTTTTCGATGGTGGGCTTGTTGATCCACACCACGTTAATGCCATACTGCGGAGCCATGCTCTTGAGGAAGGTATAGGTCGCGCCGTAGAGCGATTCCATGGCGATCAGCGTATCGCCGGACTTAATGCGCGCCAGGATGGCGGCAGTGATGGCCGCCATGCCCGAGGAGAACATCAGCGCAGCTACCACTTCACCCACCGGCCGGTCGGGCTGATCACGCAGCAGGTCCAATCCTTCCAGCACGGCGATCTTTTCCGCGAGCTGGTCCATATTGGGATTGCCCATGCGGGTGTAGACGTGCCCGGGTATGGCGCCGGCGAAGATGCCCGCGCCGGTGTCTACATCGGGAAAGCTGAAGGTAGAGGTCTGGTAGATGGGGGATACATGGGAATGTTGGGGGTGATGCCCTTCCTGCACGTGGTTGACCAGTGTGCTCATCCCGGACCGTGGATCGATTGAAGCCATTCGCATCTCCTTGGGAATTGAAACCTGAGGGTTGGGGCCACCCGCCGTTCTTCCCGCGGATGGAAGCCGTACCTGGATTATATCATTGACAGCCGCCACCGCTTGGGGTATCCTTAGCATTGCGTCCGGGCGGGACCGGCGCGGCGGAATCCTTCGAACCCCGTCAGGTCCGAGAGGAAGCAGCGGTAAGGAGCAAATTCTGGGCGCCGCCGGAAAGCCTGCCCGGCGTATTTTTTTAACCAGGACCGGTCTCCTATGCAGCCAACACCCCCCGTCATCAGCTATGAAGGCTCCGACTACCAGACTTCGTTCTGGGAGCAGGGTGGCCGGGCCTATGAAGACGCGGCAGAAGGGGTGGCGCTCAAGCGGCTGATGCCCCCCGGCGGCCGGCTGCTGCTGGAGCTGGGAGCGGGCGCCGGGCGCAACACCCCGCGCTACACCGGTTTTGAGCGCATCGTGCTGCTGGATTACTCGCGCACGCAGCTCGAGCAGGCGCGCGACCGGCTGGGGCTGGGCGGGCGCTACATCTACGTAGCGGCCGACGTCTACCACCTGCCATTTGTGGCCGGGCTGTTTGACTGCGCCACCATGATCCGCACCCTGCACCACATGGCTGACGCGCGGCTGGCGCTGGCCCAGGTGCGCGGCGTGCTGCGGGGCGGGGCCATTTTCATACTCGAGTTTGCCAACAAGCGCAACCTGAAGGCCATTCTGCGCTATGCGCTGCGCCGCCAGAAGTGGAACCCGTTTTCACCCGAGCCGGTGGAATTTGCGCCGCTCAACTTCGATTTCCACCCCGAGACGGTGCGCGCCTGGCTGGGGCTGAGCGGCTTCGCGGTCGAGCGCCAGCTCACCGTGTCGCACTTCCGCATGGGACTGTTCAAGCGCCTGCTGCCGCTGCGACTGCTGGTGGGCATGGACAGCCTGGCGCAGCTCACCGGCGACGCATGGCAGCTCAGCCCCAGCGTGTTTACGCGCAACCGCGCCCTGGGCGAAACGCCCACTGCGCCGGAAGGTGCATTCTTCCGCTGCCCCTCCTGCGCCGCGCCGCTCGAAGATACCCCACCCGAAATAACCTGCCCCGCGTGCGCGAAGGTTTACCCGGTGGAAGACGGCATTTACGATTTCCGGGTGGAAAAAGCATAATCACCCATCGTTCCCATTAGGACGGCGGGGAGCTGGTTTGTATATATCCAACCAATAAGCACGAATATAAGATGAATTCTCCATAGGGGCGGGTCTGGTACCCGCCCTTCACTGTGCATGTTCATTCTCACCGTCTCGCATCGTCGCCTTTGGGCGTGGAGCACGCATATTCCCTGCTCTGCGCGGTGGAAAAACCACTCGTGATATAATGCACGCATCACCCTAAAGTATTTTTCCGAATTGCATAAAGGTCCAACTATGTCAACACCTGTCATTGAGGTCGATGGTTTCCGTAAAGCCTACGGAGACTACGTCGCCGTGCACGAGATCAGCTTCCAGGTGCAGCCTGGCGAGATCTTTGGGCTGCTGGGGCCGAATGGCGCCGGCAAGACCAGCACGCTGGAATGCCTGGAAGGGCTGCGCACGCCCAGCGCCGGCCGCCTGCGCATCGCCGGCATCGACCCGGCCAGCGAGCCACGCAAGCTGCGCAACCTGATCGGTGTGCAGCTCCAGTCCTCGGGGCTGCCGGAAAGCATCACCCCCGAAGAGGCGATGAAGTTCTTCTGCGCCTACCATGAAGTGGCCCCGCGCTTTGACCTGTTCGAGCGGCTGGGGCTGGCCGAAAAGCGCAAAACGCAGTTCTATGAGCTTTCGGGCGGGCAGCAGCGCCGGCTGGTGCTGGCGCTGGCCGTGGCGCATAACCCAAAGTGCTGTTCCTCGATGAGCCCACCGCCGCGCTGGACGTGGCCACGCGCGTAGAACTGCACAAACTGATGCGCGAGCTGCAGGCCGCCGGCACCACCATCGTGCTCGCCACGCACGATATGGCCGAAGCCGAAGAAATGTCCGACCGGGTGGCGATCCTGCTGCAGGGACGGCTGGTGGCCACCGGCACGCCGATGCAGATCACCGCCACCGGCGCGGGGCTGACCAAGGTATCGGTGCGCACGCAGCACGGCAGCCTGCTGCCCGGCGCGGCCTTCCCGGCGGTTGAAAAGCAGATGACGAAGGACGAATACAGCATCTATTTCAGCACCGCCATCGGCCCCACCCTCTCGGCCATCATTGAGTGCCTGGAGAAGCAGGGCGACGCGCTGATCGACCTGCGCGTCGAGCGCCCTACGCTGGAAGACCGTTTCCTGGAAATTACCGCCACGGGAGAAGCCCGATGAACGCCTTTGTCCACCATTTCACCTTCGAGTTCCGCACGGGTATCCGCAACAAGACCCTGCTGCTGATGAATTACCTGTTCCCGCTGGGCTTTTACCTGATGATGGCCTTCATCATGCCGGGCATCAACCCGCTGTTCCGCGATGCGATCATCCCGGCCATGGTGGTGTTCGCTGCGCTGTCGGCCACCATGCTGGGCATCCCCGATCCGCTGGTCAACGCGCGCGAAAGCGGCATTTTCCGCAGCTACAAGATCAACGGCATCCCTTCGCTCTCCATCCTGGCCATCCCGGCGCTGACCACCTTCCTGCACCTGGCGATCGTGGCCGGCATCATCACCGCCACCGCGCCGCTGCTATTCTCGGCGCCCGCGCCGGTGAACTGGTTCAACTTTCTCATCGTGTTTGCCGCGCTGGGGCTGGCCTGCACCGGGCTGGCGGTGCTGATCGGCGTGGTATCGCCCAGCTCGCGCCTCACGGTGCTGTGGTCGCAGCTCATCTTCGTACCGTCGATGCTGCTGGGCGGGCTGATGCTGCCCTACAGCATGCTGCCCGAAGCCGCGGGCAAGGTGGCGCAGTTGCTGCCCGCTGCGCACGCCATGAACGCCTTCAATGCGCTGGCGTTTGGCAAGCCCGCCGACTTCTCGCCCTGGGGCTCGGTGGCGGTAATGGCGCTGGGCGGCCTGCTGGCCTTCGCCCTGGCGCTGTACCTGTTCAGTTGGGACAGCCGCAACACCGCCCGCCGCGGCCACCCGCTGCTGGCCTTCCTGGCCCTGCTGCCCTACGTAGTGGGGATCTTCGTGCTGTAGACATACGCCGCTCAACCCGCCAGGGATTCATTTGGGTCCAATGGTTCACCGCCGTAGACAAAACCCGCCCCTATACACGCGCCTCTTTTTGGATTAAATTTAGACATGTACAGTCGAAATTCCAGCAGGCACAGGAGAAATGCAATGGATGACCTGAAAGGCTCGTTTACGGTGAAAAAAGGCCTCGCGCAGATGCTCAAGGGCGGGGTGATTATGGACGTGGTAACTGTGGACCACGCGCGCATCGCCGAAGATGCCGGCGCGGTGGCGGTGATGGCGCTGGAGCGCGTGCCGGCGGATATCCGCGCGGATGGCGGCGTGGCGCGGATGAGCGACCCGGAGCTGATCCTGAAAATCAAAGAGGCGGTCAGCATCCCGGTGATGGCCAAGTGCCGTATCGGGCATTTTGTCGAAGCACAGATCCTGCAGGCCATCGGCGTGGACTATATTGACGAATCGGAAGTGCTTACCCCGGCCGATGAGGAAAACCACATTTATAAGCACAACTTCACCGTGCCGTTCGTGTGCGGCTGCCGCAACCTGGGGGAAGCCCTGCGGCGCATTGGCGAGGGCGCGGCTATGATCCGCACCAAAGGCGAGGCCGGTACGGGCGATGTGGTGGAAGCCGTGCGCCATGCGCGCTCGGTGCTGGGCGCGGTGCGGCAGCTGCAGGCGCTCTCGCTAGAGGAGCTGATGCACTACGCGAAGGAACTTGGCGCGCCTTACGAGCTGCTGGCAGAAACTCGCGAACAGGGGCGGCTGCCGGTGGTCAATTTTGCGGCCGGCGGGATTGCCACCCCGGCTGACGCGGCGCTGATGATGCAGTTGGGCGTGGACGGCGTGTTTGTGGGATCGGGCATCTTCAAATCCGGCGACCCGGCGCGACGCGCATCGGCCATCGTGCAGGCTGTGACGCACTTCGAAAACGCGGAAATCCTGGCTGAGGTAAGCCGTAACCTGGGTGAGCCGATGGTGGGCCGCCAGATTTCTTCCATCCCTTCGGGCGACCTGATCGCGCAGCGCGGCTGGTAAGGGCAGGCATGAAGATCGGCGTTCTGGCGCTGCAGGGCAGCTTTGCAGAGCATATGTTTATGCTGCGCGCGTTGGGCGTAGAGGCGGTCGAGGTACGCTTACCCGGGCAGATCGACGGCCTGGATGGGCTGATCATCCCCGGTGGGGAATCGACCACGATGGGCAAGCTGGCGGTGCAGTATGGGCTGATCCAGCCGCTGCGCGATTTTGGCGCGCGGCATGCCCTGTGGGGTACCTGCGCCGGGGCCATTATGCTTTCCAAAGACGCGCGCCGCGACCAACCGCTGCTGGAGTTAATGGACATGCGCGTGCAGCGCAATGCGTTTGGGTCGCAGGCAGCCAGCTTTGAAGCCGACCTGGACTGCCCGCCGGTGTGCCGCGCGGGCGGTCCATTCCACGCCGTGTTTATCCGCGCGCCGGTGATCGAGAGCATCGGGCCGGAGGTGCAGGCGCTGGCGCGGCTGGAAGATGGGCGCATTGTGGCGGCTCAACAGGGGCGCTGGCTGGCAACCAGCTTCCACCCCGAGCTGACGGGGGATGGAAGATTTCACCAGTATTTTCTCGGGCTAGTTTGATCGTTATGTGCGCTCCTCATGTGAGCAGCGCACCGCGACCGCTACACTTTTTCCACCACCCAGTAGTGCGACAATCCCAATGCGCGCAGGGGGGTCTTTTCCATTGCTTGCAGCGCGAAGCGCAGGGCCTTCCCCAGCGCGGGACGGCGGGCGATGATATTGTCGTAGGCGCCGAAGATCACCGTGCGCTGCACCACGCGCAGCGGCAGCCCGTCGAACAGGCGCGCCAGGTCGCGCGCGGAGTAGACGCGCACGTGCGGGGCCAGCCGGTTGCGCAGGCGGCGCGGCAGCCAGTTGACCAGCGGGATGTTACCAAAGCGGTACTGCCCGCGCCAGTAGATGCCATGCGTTTCAAACGGGTAGCCGCGGTTTGGCACGAACAGCACCAGCCGGCCGCCCGGGCGCAGCACGCGCGCGATCTCGGCCGCCGCCTGGCGGTCGTCGGCCACGTGCTCCAGCACTTCGTGGCTGAGCACCAGATCGAAGCTGGCATCCGGGAAGGGCAGCGCCTCGCCCGCGCCGCACAGCATGCGCGCCCCCAACTGCGCAGCTTCCACCGCGCGCGGGAATTCAATCTCCAGCCCCACTGCCAGCGAAGCGTCTTCCGCCAGCCGGCGCAGGTATTGGCCCACCCCGGCGCCGTCTTCGAACACGCGGCCGCGGATTCGCTCCCCGGCCGCGGCGCGGATCATGCTCAGGCGGCGCTCCTGCCCGGCGCGCCACACATAGGAAGGCTCGCCGCGCAGCGCGGCCTGGTCAGAGTGGGTGGGGTTCATGGCCCCTATTATAAACCGGGTTTGACCGCCCAGTGGATGGCCATGGTGCCAAACATGCGCCGCTGGTAGCCAATCTCGTGCAGGCCCACCGCCGCCAGCCGCGCCGCCAGCGACTCGGCGGTGAGAAAACTCTCCGAGGTGGTGGGCAGGTAGGTGTAGGCCTCGCGCTCGCCGGTGATGAGCTGCCCCAGCAGCGGGATAACCGACTGCATGTAGAAGTGGATGAACGGGCGCAGCAGGTTCTGGCGCGGGCGGGTGGTGTCCAGCGCCACCAGCCGTCCGCCGGGGCGCAGCACGCGCTTCTGCTCGCGCAGCGCGCGCTCCAGGTCCACCACGTTGCGCAGTAGATAGCCGGAAACCACGGCATCAAAGCAGTTATCGGGATACGGCAGGTTGAGCGCGTCGGTGGCGGCCCAATCCAGCCCTGCGGCGGGGTGCGCCTGCTTTCCGGCCAGCATCATCGCCACCGTGAAATCGGCAGCCAGCACGCGCGCGCCGGGGTACTGGCGCAGGGCTTCGCGCGCCAGGTCGCCGGTGCCCGCGCCCAGGTCCAGCAGGCGGCCGTTCGCCGGCAGCGCCGCGCGGCGGATGACCTCGCGCCGCCAGCGCACGTCCTGCCCGGCTGTCATCAGGCGGTTCATCAGGTCGTAGCGCGGGGCGATGCGCGTAAACATATCCCGCACGTAGCGGGCGCGATCAGGGCGCGCGGCCGGGGCGCTCATTCCACCGGCACCCAGGCCAGGATGGTCGTCCCGGCGTCGGGCTCGGAAGAAATCTCGACATCGCCGCCCACATTGCGCGCGCGGGTCTGCATATTGGCCAGGCCGTGGCCGAGGGTCAGGTTCATGCGGCTCATGTCAAAGCCGCGCCCATCGTCGCTGACTTCCAGCAGCACGCGGTCCAGCGCGGTCCACACCGTCACATTGACGTGCTTGGCGTGCGCGTGCTTGGCGATATTGGCCAGCGCTTCCTGGGTGATGTGGAACAGCACCACGGCTTTGGTCTGGTTTAGCCCGGGGATGCCGTCGGTCGGCCCCTGCAGGGTGGCTTCCAGCAGCGTATTGGCGCGGAACTCGTTGGCCAGCCGCTGCAGGCCCTGCATCAGGTTTTCATCGTGCAACTGGCGCGGGCGCAGGTCGAGGATGTAAGCGCGGATATCGCGGATGGTGCTGTTCAGGTCGTTGATCGCCTGCTCGATACGCTGGCGCGACTGTGACGGCGATTCGCTCAGCAGCAGCCGCGCGTGTTCCAGTGTGAGGCCCACCGCGTAGATGGATTGGATGATGCCATCGTGTAGATCCATGCCAATGCGCTCGCGCTCTTCGAGTACGGCCAGGCGGCGACCCTGCAGGTTGAGGTGCACATTTTCCACCGCCGTGCCCACCCACAGGCTGATGGCCGAGAGGAACTGCATTTCCAGCTCACCCAGTGGCTGCTCGTGACAGCTTCCCACGCACATCACGCCCAGCGCGCCGCGCCGCCCGCTGAGCGGGAAGCACGCCACCTGGTTAAAGCGTCCGTCCAGCGCCTCAGGCGAGAGCCCGTCCGCGCCCGGGCCGGGCACTGACAGCAGCAGCGGCTGGCCGCTGGCGGCAATCTTGCCCACCAGCCCTTCGCCGATGCGGTACTGCTGCCGCGTGAAGAGGTTGTCTTCGGTGCAGCCGCGGTGCAGCACCAGGTTGAGTAACTGGCTGTCTTCCAGCCGAAGGTACACCTCGCCCACGTCGAGGCGCAGGTAATCCATCACCTGGTTGAGCGCGCGGTCGAGAATCTGGTCGTTATCCGGCGAGGATGCCAGGGTGGAGGCCAGCTCATTGAGCAGCGCCAGGTTCTCGTTGCGGCGCGTCAGCACGCGATCGCGCTCCACCATGCCCTCGTACAGCCGCGCGTTTTGGATCGCGGCGGCGGCATAGGTGGCCAGCGTTTCAATCATGCGCTGATCTTCGCGCGTAAACTCAACTCCACCCTGCTTGTTGGTCAGGTAGATCTGCCCGAGGCTGGTATCCCCCTGGCGGATGGGCACGCCCAGGAAGGAATGCATTTCGGGGTGGTTGGCCGGGAAGCCGGTGCGGCGCGGGTCGCGGTCGATATCCGGGACGCGTATGGTCTCGGAGTAGCGCATCAGGTGGCCGATCAGCCCGCGGCCCACCGGGGGATGCTCCATGCGCGCCACTTCCTCAGCGGTCATGCCCACCGGGATAAATTTTTCCAGCTTGCCGCTGCTATCCAGCACACCCACCGCGGCGTAGCGCGCGCCCACCTGCTGGCAGGCCAGCGTGGCGATGTTCTCGAGCAGCGAGTCGAGCGAGACGTTGCGCACCAGCCCCAGGCTGGCCTCGTGCAGTGCCTGCAGTCGGTCTTCAAGCTGCTCGCGTGAGAGCATGGGCGCGGGTTGCATGGGTTTCACGTGTTGATTTTACCTGAAAAGGGTGACATTCGTCAATTAAAGACCGCTCTCATCCCCCTGGCTCCCTTCTCTCCCCCCGTCGGGGAGAGAAGGGGAATATCGAAAAGTGCAAGTTTTTGCGCGTCCGATGGACGCGCAAAAACTTGCTTAAGAATAATTTCCCCGCCCCAAGCCTGGGGCTGGGTCAGGGGTGGGGTTGGCAAAGCCCGTATAGAGCAGCCTCTCTGGACCAGTCCTTCGACACAAACGGGCCAAATCAGACCGCTCCCGGTATAATTAACCGCAAACACCGGCGCGGCCCTGTCCACGCCGGGCAAGGAGAGAACCATGTTCAACAGTATCTTTCGCCGCCGCGAAGAAGAACAACGCATTCGCACCGAGGGCCGCCTGCCCCCGGGACAATCGTTGACGGAAAAGTTCCCGGTGCTGCATTACGGTCCGGTGCCTTCCTTTAACCCTACCACCTGGGACTTCCGCGTGGATGGCCTGGTGGAGCAGCCCATGCGCTGGTCTTGGGACGAGTTCAACCAGCTCCCGCGCAGCCAGATCACCATGGACCTGCACTGCGTGACGCGCTGGAGCAAGGTGGACACGCTGTGGGAAGGCGTGAGCGTGCGTGCGCTGGTCGATCGCGGGCTGATCCAACCCCTGCCGGCGGCACGCTACGTGGTGCAGCACGCCGAGTACGGTTTTACCGTCAACCTGCCGCTGGACGTGGTCTTGCAGGAAAACTTCCTGCTGGCCACGCACTTCGACGGCCAGCCCATTTCACCCGACCATGGCTTCCCGCTGCGCGGGGTGATCGGCGCCATCCCCAATCGCTCGGATCTGAAAGTGCCCTATCTGTGGAAGGGCGCCAAGTGGCTGCGCCGGCTGGAATTCCTGGAGCACGACCAGCCCGGGTTCTGGGAGCAGGCCGGGTATCACAATGAGGCCGATGTGTGGGAAGAAGAGCGCTTCTCCAGCCCCGGGTGGGGCTTCCGCTAAGGCCGGGGTGAGCGCGCAGGGGCGTTCCGGCGTAATCCGCGTGCTGTATGACGGCTGGGCGCTGGCTCATGCGCCGTCGACGCCGGGCGCGCTGCACCTGCTGGCGCTGCTCAGCGCGCTGCCCGCAGGTATCGAGGCGCTGGTGGCGCTGCCGGTTTCCTCGGCCGCTGCGCTCCCACCCGGAGTCACGGCCATCCACCTGCCGGGCAAGGAGTCAACCCTGGCGCGGCTGGCCTGGGAGCAGCGCGCGCTGCCGCGGCTGGCGCGCGAGCACGGCGCGCAAATTTTACACCTGTTCGGGCTGCATCCGCCGCTGGCCTGCCCGGTGCCGGTGGTGGTCAGCCCGGCCGAAGTTGCCGAAAGGGCCGAAGGAGATGCCGCGCCGCTGGGGCTGCGCCAGGTTGGCGCGCGGCTGCGCGGGGCGCTAGCCGCCGGGGCGGCTGACAGCATTGGTGCCATTTTCTGGCCGGATGACCTCGAGCCCCCGGCGACGAAAAGCGCCGTCCTGCGCCTGCCGCCGCTGCCGCACCCGGCCTTCCAGCGTCCTACCACCACCTTTTTCCATCCGGACGCCGAAGGCTGCGTGCTGTATCATGGTGCGCTGGAGGAAACCACCCTGCTGCGGCTGCTGGAAGGCTGGGGCTGGGTGGCCGGCGCGTTGGGCGCGTTCAACCCGCTGGTGCTGGCCGGGCTGAACGCGGAGCAGGCCGCGCTGGCAGCGCGCCTGGCCCAGGCCGGCGATTTCGGCGACAGCGTGCGCGTGCTGTCAGCGCGCTCACCGGAGGATTGGGCCGCGCTGTACGCAGCCGCTTCACTGGTGGTGCACCTGGGCGCGCCCGCGGCGTGGGGTGACGCGCTCACCAACGCGCTGGCTGCCGGCAAGCCGCTGGTAGCCTGGGAGCATCCGCTCACCGCGCAGCGCGTAGGCCCGGCTGCCTACCTTACCCCGCCGGGTGACGGCCGCGCGCTGGGCGCGGCGATCAGCACGCTGATGGTGGAGACGGAAATGGCCGAAAATCTGGCTGCACGCGCCCGCGAGCGCGCCACCGCGTGGTCCTCGCAATCCTTTGGCGCGCGCCTGCTGGACCTTTACCGGCGCACGACGGCCAGGTAAATACCCAGGCCAATGCCCAGCAGCACCAGCAGCCCGCCAATGATGCCCAGCAGCGGCGAACGCCCGCCCTCGCTCACCGGCAGCGGCTGCGCGGCGCTGCTCATCTGCGCGCCAAAATCCAGGATCACCTGGTCAGCGTTGCGCAGGTCGAGCACGTACTGCATCGCGGTGGTGGGGTTATAACCGTCCGGCACGGCCAGGCTGATGGTGTACGACCCGACCGGCAGATCGCTGAAACACAACGGATCAACGCCGCCCGTGGTGTTGCCGGTGACCGATGCCTTGCCGCCGCGGTGCACCACGCTGGCTGCCCCGCCGGCGATCAACGCCTCGCCTGTCTCGGACATGCCGTTGCCGTTGAGATCATCGAACAGGTCGATACAGATCTGGCCCTTGCCTTCTACTGCCGGGCCAACCATCAGCGTTGGCGTGGCGACCACGGCCGGGGCCGGGCTGGCTTCGACGATGCCCAGCAGAAGCTCCTGATCGATACGCACCGGGCAGTCCTCGCCTTCCAGGCCGTTCAAGCGGCGCAGCTCTTCCAGCGGTATCTTATTGAGCAGCGAAATGCTGATGCACGTATCCCCCGGGCGTACTTTGTAGATAATACGCCCGTCCGCGCCGGCGGTGGGCGTGGGCACCACGATTTGCGGCAGGTCGTCACTGGCCGCGGCGGGCAGGATCGTGAGTGCCAGGGCGCCGAGTAGCATGGCGACAAAGAAAAAGGCGCGCAGCATCAACTGGGTTTTCATGGGGTGTTCACCTGCCGGGATTATAACATGCCACGCGGCGCAAAAGATGATAATATCCAGGTTGTGAACTCCCCGCTGCGCTTCGCTGTCCTGCTGCTCGCCATGCTGGCATTTCTGCCCGCGTTGGGTGGCTGCGCGCCGTCCGCGAACGCAGCCGTGCTTACCCCCGCCGGCAGCGAAGTGCAAAGCGAAACCTCCACGGCCACCCTCACCCCCACGCAGACCGGGACGATCCAGTGGTTCCCGGCCACGCGCACGCCCACCCCGCCGCCTGTATTCCAACCCCAGGCTACACCCGAGCGCCGCCCGGGGATTGGCAAGCTGGTGCTGCAGGACGACTTCACCAAAACCACCGGCTGGAACACCGGGCAGACCGCGGCGGGCAGCATCAGCCTGGGCGGCGGCTCGCTCACCCTGGCCATCCCCGGCGTGGTAGGCAACCTGTACAGCCTGCGCGCCAACACCAGCCTGACCGACTTTTACCTGGAAATCACCGCCACGCTGAACCTGTGCCGTGGTGATGATAGCTACGGGCTGCTGCTGCGCGCCGCCTCGGCGCAGGATTATTACCGCCTGCTGATCAACTGCGAAGGCAAGCTGCGCCTCGAGCGGGTGAAAAACGGCTACGTGGCCATCCTGCAGGACTGGACGCTGAGCGGCCAGGTGCCGCCCGGCTCGCCGCTGGTGCTGCGCATCGGGTTTTTCGCTGTGCGCGGCGACCTGCGCGTATTCGTCAACGATATCTTCCAATTCTCCGCCGCCGACACGGTCTTTACTACCGGCACAGTGGGGGTGTTCGCGCGCTCCAGCGGCGCCAACGCGCTGACGGTAAACTTCAGCGATCTGCAGGCGCACCTGGTGGACCCGGCGCGCGTGCCTACCGATACGCCGCTGCCCACCATCACGCCCACGCCGGCCAACACCCGCGCACCGACGTGGACGGTGACGCCTACGCGCTAAGAAAGAAGCTATTCTGAGATTTCCGCGCGCCTGAGGCGCGCGGAAATCTCAGAGTTAACAATTCCCCTCTTGACATTTCTGCAAATATGGTACAATTGTTCTGTAACCGCGCGGTCACACACTCTAATCTTTGTTGCGTTCTCGATAAGGAGACAGCAAAATGTACCACACCATCATTATCGTCGGCAACCTGGGGCGCGAACCAGAAATGCGCTATACCCCCGGCGGCCAGGCCGTTACCAACTTCTCCGTAGCAACCAGTCGTCAATACCAGGGCAATGACGGCCAGATGGTCAAAGAAACCATCTGGTTCCGCATTAGCGTCTGGGGCAAGCAGGCCGAATCCTGCAATACCTATCTGCACAAGGGCAGCAAAGTGCTGGTCGAAGGCCGCCTGCAGCCCGATCCCAGCACCGGTGGCCCGCGGGTCTTCCAGCGTCAGGATGGCACCAGCGGGTCTTCCTTCGAAGTCACCGCCAGCACCGTGCGCTTCCTCTCTTCTCGTGGAGAAGGGGAAGGCGGCATGGGCGAGGGTGCCGGCGAAGCCGACTCCGGCGACGACATCCCATTCTAGGCCGCTCAAAGGCAAAACCGACGATGGACCCCTTTGCCGCGCTGGCCGAAAGCGCGCACCGCAATTTCGAGGCTCGCACCAAAGCGCGTGACCAGGCCCTGGCGCAGGCGCGCCAGCTCACCCGTCACGCCGCGCAGGCCATCCGGGCAATCCACCGCAGTGAAGAAGACCTGGCCCAGGAACACCTGGGCCAGGCTCTTTCGCTGGTGGAAAGCCTGAAGACCGACCTGAAAACCTACCCCGACCTGTACTTTGCCGGGTACACGCAAGACGCGATCAAGGAATTTGCCGAAGCCACCATCACGGTGGCGCTGATTCTCGATCGCCCCATGCCGATGCCGGCCGAGATGGGCATCGAAACCGCCACGTACATTAACGGGCTGGCGGAAGTCACCGGTGAGTTGCGCCGCCGCTGCCTGGATATCCTGCGCAAGGGCTATTCCAGCGAGGCCGAGCGCCTGCTGACCCTGATGGACGACATTTACTCGCTGCTGGTCACGTTGGATTATCCCGACGCGATCACCAACGGGCTGCGCCGCCAGACCGACCTGGCGCGTGGTATCCTCGAAAAGACGCGCGGCGATCTCACCCTCAGCCTGCGCCAGGAGCAGATGCAGTCGGCGATCCACGCCCTCTCGCGCCAGCTTTCGATCAAGGAACCCGGCGCCGGCGGCGAGCAGGAGCTGTTCAACGATGAAAACGGGCCAGAGGACGGCGTCGCGGACGATCCGGGCGTCTGAGATCGGATCGTTCCTGTACTGCCGGCGCTCGTGGTGGTTCCGGCGCGAGGGCGTAGAACCTGAAAACCAGGCGGACCTGGCCGGCGGCACCGCCTTTCACCAGCGCCACGGGCGTAACGTGCTCGCCGCAGGTTTGCTGCGCGCGGCCGGGATCGGCCTGCTGCTGCTGGCGCTGGCGCTGGTGGCGGCCGGGTTGGTGCTGCTGTGGACCGCCTGATCCTGCCCCTCGGAGCGCTGCTGGCGCTGATTGCGCTGGTCGTGCTGTGGCAGGCAGCGCGCCAGCGTAAAGCATCCGGTCTGCCTGCCGGCCGCGTAATCTACACCGACACGCGCGCCTGGGGCACGCTGGAAAAGCCGCTCTACGACCCGTTGCACGGGCTGACCGGCAAGCCGGACTACATCATCGAGCAGGGCGAGCGCTGGATCCCGGTGGAAGTCAAGAGTGCCTATGCCCCGCCCGAGCCGTACGACAGCCACGTCTACCAGCTTGCGGCTTACTGCCTGCTGGTAGAGCGCGCTTCAGGCAAGCGCCCACCCTATGGAATTCTGAAATATCGCAATCGCAGCTACGCGATTGATTACACCCCCGAACTGGAAGCCAGCCTGAAAGACTTGCTGGCCGAAATGCGCCGCGAGGAACGCCTGGAAGAATCCGACCGCTCGCACGAAGACCCGGCGCGCTGCGCCCGCTGCGGCTACCGCCGCACCTGCGACCAGCGCCTGGGCTGAGGCCGTATCAAAACTGCTAAGGCAATTCCACGCGTTTTCTTCTATAATTAACCCTATGCTCCAACCCCAGGCCGCTCCCAGCCGCATTGCTGTGCTGCACCACCCCAACCTGCCGGTTTCGCTCACCGAAGCCGCGGAAGTGGTGGCATTTTTGCGCGGGCTGGGCGTGGAGCGTGTCGAGCAGCTTTCCCTGTACGAAGATGGCCTGTCGGAGCGCATCCACGCAGGCGCGTTTGATGCCGTGATAGGGTTGGGCGGCGACGGAACCATGCTGCGCTGCGGCCACCTGGTAGCCGGCACCAGCGTACCGGTGCTGGGCATCAACATGGGACGCTTTGGCTTTCTGGCCGAAGTGCGCCGCAATGCCTGGCACGATCTGCTGCCCAACTTGCTGGAGAAACGATTCTGGCTGGAAGAGCGCATGCTGCTAAACGCTGTGCACTGGGCCGGCGACGAACTGCGTGGCGAATGGGACGTGCTCAACGAAGTGGTCGTGTGCCGCGGCCGCTGGGTGCGGCCCATACACGTCCAGGCGCGCGTTGACGGCGTAGACCTCGCCACCTACGTGGCCGATGGCCTGATCACCGCCACCCCCACCGGCTCCACCGCCTATGCCCTGGCCGCCGGCGGGCCGATCCTGCCGCCCGAATTGCGCAATATCCTCATCGTGCCAGTCGCGCCACACCTCTCGGTGGACCGCGCGGTGATCCTCGCCGAAGGCGCGTGCGTTGAGATTTCGGTGCTGCGCGATCACGATGCAGTATTCTCGGTGGACGGCCAGGAAGCCGTGCCGCTGGGTGAAGGTGAGCACGTCAGCGTGTTCAGCAGCGAAGATTCCGTGCATTTCATCCGTTTTCAAGACCCGGGGTATTTCTACCGCAACCTTACCCTGTATATGGATCAAAACCCTTCTGCCACCGGAGCCGAATGAGCGAGTACACCTACGTCCCTACCTACTGCGCCAACCATCCCGACCGGGAAACCGGCCTGCGCTGCAAGCGCTGCAACAAGCCAATTTGCGACAGGTGCGCCGTGCTCACCCCGGTGGGTTATGTGTGCAAAGAATGCCTGCGCACCCAGCAAAAAGTGTTCGACAACGCCGCCTGGTACGATTACCCCCTGGCGATGCTCATTGCCGCTGCGCTCTCGTTTGCCGGCAGCTACGCCGCCGGGGTAATGGGCTTTTTCACCTTCTTCATCGCCCCGGTGGTCGGCGTGATCATCGCCGAGGCGGTGCGCTGGGTGGTACGCCGCCGGCGCTCGCGCCTGTTATTCCGCCTGGTGGCCCTGGCGGCACTGTTAGGCAGCCTGCCGCGCATCCTCATCACCCTGTTCAACGTGGTTGCCTTCTCCGGTTTTCTCACCCAGGGTGGCAACCTGTTCGCCGGCAGCTTTTCACTGCTGGCCATCCTGTGGCCGCTGGTGTACACCTTTCTGGTCACCAGTACCGTGTATTACCGCATTAGTGGTATCCAAATTAAGTAATGCAGAACTGCCATGATTATTGAACTGCGTATCGAAAACTTTGCCATTATCCAGCGGCTGGAGCTCGACCTGAGCGCCGGCCTGGTGACATTTACGGGGGAGACCGGCGCAGGCAAATCCATCATCCTCGATGCCATCGAGGCGCTGGTGGGCGGCCGCGCCGATGCCGGCATGATCCGCGCCGGGTCTGAACGCGCCCTGGTCGAAGCCACCTTCCGCATCCCCGCTGCCAGCCGCGCCGCCATCCACCAGATCCTCGAGCGCGAAGAGCTGCTGGACGACGCGGATGAGGTCACCCTCTCGCGCGAGCTGCGCCGCGAAGGCCGCAACATCGCTCGCGTCAACGGCCGCACCGTCAGCCTGGGGATGCTGCGCGAGTTGGGCGGCTACCTGGTGGATATTCACGGACAGTCGGAGCATCTTTCGCTCTACAATGTGCGCGAGCACCTGCACCTGCTCGACCGCTACGCGGTGAGCGAGCCGCACCTGGCGGCCTATCGCAAGGCGTACGCGCAGTTAAACGCGCTGCGACGCGACCTGGCCACGCTGCGCCAGACCGAAGCCGATGCCGAACGCCGCACCGATATGCTCAATTACCAGGTGCAAGAAATCGACGCCGCCGCGCTAAAGCCCGGCGAGGAAGACGAGCTGCGCCAGGAGCGCGAGCGACTGGCGAATGCCGAAAACCTGGCCGCGCTGGCCCAGCAGGCCCTGCAGGTGTTGGATGAAGGCACGCCGGAATCGCCTTCCATCTCCGACCTGGCCGGCCAGATGGTGCAGGCTTTGGCGGCCATCGCGAAAATTGATTCCAGCCAGTCGGCGCTCTCCGAACAGGCGGTTGGACTGGCCGACACGCTGGCCGATATCGGCGTTGAGCTGCGTGACTACCTGGAAGGCATGGAATTTAACCCGCGCCGCCTGGAGCAGGTGGAAGACCGGCTGGATATGATCAGCAAGCTCAAACGCAAGTACGGCGGCAGCATCGAAGCGGTGCTGAGCTTTGCCACCGACGCGCGCGCTCAGCTCGATACCATCCTGCACGCCGAAGAGCGCATCACCGCGCTGGAAGCCGAAGAAGCGGATATGCTCAACGAGCTGGCCCGCCTGGGGCTGGCGCTCTCCGCGCACCGCCGCGCCGCCGCCGAAAACCTGGCGCGTGGCGTGGAATCCGAGCTCAACGACCTGCGCATGGAAGGCGCGCGCTTCGCGGTGGATATGCAGTTCCAACCCGACCCGCACGGCGTACCGCTGGGCGATGGGCAGGCGGTGGCTTTTGACTCCAGCGGCCTGGACCGCGTGGAGTTCCTGGTGGCCCCCAACCCCGGCGAAGGCCTCAAGCCGATGGTTAAGATCGCATCCGGCGGCGAGACTTCGCGGCTGATGCTGGCGCTCAAGAATACCCTTGTGCGCGCAGACCCTGTGCCAACCCTGATCTTCGATGAAATTGACCAGGGCATCGGCGGGCGCGTGGGCAGCGTGGTAGGCGAGAAGCTGTGGCGGCTCGGTCGCCAGCACCAGGTGCTGTGCGTGACGCACCTGCCGCAGCTTGCCGCCTTTGGCGATCTGCACTACCGCGTGGGCAAGCACGTGGAAGACGGGCGTACCATGACCGACGTTCAAAAGCTGGATGACAGCCACCGACTGGAAGAGCTGGCGCAGATGCTGGGTAACCTGAGCGATGTTAACTTGAGTGCGGCGCGAGAGACGCTGGAAAGCGCCCGCCAGCGCGCTGGTGAGCTGCGCGCCGTCTCGGCGCACTCCTGAACCGGCTGCGCGCAAATACGCCGCGCAACAAACGGGAGCGGCGTATTTGCGCGAAACATCCCAATTTCCAGTATAATGATAAGTATATACATCACCGATGCCTTTTTGCGGATCGTGAAAGGCGTTTATGCTTCGAATTTTGCTGCTGGGTACCCCGGTTGTGCTGGTAGATGGTCAGCCTGTGCTGATTCGACGGCGCCTGCAACGGTCCATGCTGTTCTATCTGGCCAGCCACCCCGATCCGGTCTCGCGTTCGGATCTGATCATGTTATTCTGGCCGGACGAAAACGAACAGGCCGGCCGGCGCCACCTGCGCGAGGCGCTCAGCAAGCTGCGCGCCCAGCTCGACGATGACCGTTACTGGCAGGTGGATCAGGATCGCGTGGGCCTTGACCACGCGCACGTCTCGGTGGACGTGGATGATTTCCAACAGATGGTGGAAAACGACTGGCACGTGTTGCGCCAGACCCCGCATAACGTGCCGCTGCCACTGCCCGCGGCCGAGCGCGTGCGCGCTGCGCTGGAGCTGTGGCGCGCGGGACGCTTCCTGGCTGGCAGCAACGTGCATTCCAGTGAAGCCTTCGATTACTGGCTGACCAGCTTTACGCACCAGCTTGAAAATGTGCGCCTGGTTTTGCTGGAGCGCCTGGCCGATCATTGCGCCGCTAGCGGCGACCTGCACACGGCCATCTTCTGGATGAACCAGGCGCTGGACTGCGACGAGCTGAACGAAACCTACTCGCTGCGCCTGCTGGCCTGGATGCGCGCCCTGGGCTTGCGCTCAGAAGCCATGCGGCTGTGCGCGCGCATGGAAGGCGTGTATGCGCGCGAAACCGGCGGCTCGCCGCCCGAAGCCCTGCGAACCGCCTGCCGCCAGGCGCGCGGCGATTCGCCCGCCAGCATCGACGGCGCGCGAGCCTGGCCGCTGCCCATGCGCATGCAGGCGCCATTTGTGGGGCGCATCTACGCCATGCAGCACCTGCACAAGCTGCTGCAGCGCGGCGGCGCAGCGATTGTTCTGGGTGAAGCTGGTGCAGGGAAGACGCGCCTGGTGCAGAACTTTACCGAAACCAGTGAAACTCCGCTGCGGCTGCTGCTGGCGCAGGGCCGCGTGGGGGAAAACAGCCTGCCGTTCCAACCCCTGATCGAGATGTTGCGCCGCGATGTGCAGCCCGCCGAGTGGCGGCGCGTCGACCCGGTGTGGCGCGCGGCGCTGGTTCCTATCCTGCCCGAGCTGCTGCCCGGCCTACCCGCGCGCATCGTCAGCCACGAGACCGCCGAACATAGCGGGCGCAGCCGCATCTTCGAGGCGCTGCGCCAGGTGCTGCTGGCGCTCAACGGCAGCGCACGCGTGCTGCTCTTTTTAGATGACGCCCAATGGAGCGATGAGGCCACCCTTTCGGCGCTTGCGTACATTTATGAACGTCGGTATTTCCACGAGCGCGGGCTGTTGGTCCTGGCTGCGCGCCAGGGCGAGCGCAGCCTGTACCTGGAGCAATTCCTGGCTCATCCTGGGATTGAACAGGCACTGCGTCTCACCCTGCGCCAGCTCAGCGAAGAAGAGATTGGACTGCTGGCGCGCAGCGTGCTCAACCAGGAGCTGCCGGCCGGTCTGGTGGAGCGGCTGGTCCGCGATACCGGCGGCAACCCGCTGTTCATCCTCGAAACCCTGCGCGGCTGGCTGGAGCTTTCGCCGCGCCCGCCGCTCGAATCGCTGGCCGAACTGCCGCTGCCCGTCAGCATTTATAACCTGCTGCATGAACGCCTGCGCGCGCTGGACTCGCGCGGCCGCCAGGTGCTGCAGGCAGCGGCGGTGATTGGGCAAAGCTTTCCGGTGGACGTGCTGGAAGTTGTAACCGCTTTGCCCCCCGAACGCGTAATGCAGGCGCTGGAAGACCTGGAACGCTATTACCTGGTGCGCCCGGATACTGCTCTGCCCGCGCGCTATGCCTTTATTCATGACCGCTTCCGTGAAGTGCTGCTGCGCGAGTTGAGCCCGGCGCGCCGCCGCCTGCTGCACCAGCGCACTGCCGTCGCCTTGCAAGATCGCCTGAGCGCGCCAGCCGGCCCGCAGGCCGCTCTGCTGGCAGGCCACTTTGAAGCCGCGGGCGACGCCCACGCGGCATTCGGCTATTGGCTGCAAGCTGCGTCATATGCCATCGGATTGTATTCCTACTCGGAAGCCTTCGATGCCTTTATGCACGCCGAAGCCTTGCTGCCCCAACTGGCTGCCGGTCTGGATGACGGCTCTCTCTACGCGCTGTATTCCAACTGGAGCGATACCGCCTACGTAGCCGGCGACGTAGATGGGATGGAACACGCCAACGCCGCCTTGCGCGCCTTTGGCGAACAGCGCGCCAGTCCATTCCTGGTGGGCGCCGGCCTCAGCGGAATGGCTTATGCCGCGGTTATGCGCGGCGATTTCACCACCGCGATGGCAGACCTGGACCTGGCGCTGCCATACCTCAAGCAGCACGGCGACCCTTACGAGGAAATCCTTGGCTTCACGCGTTATGGCACGCTGCTCATCCACCAGATGCGCTTCGATGAAGCGCGTAAGCCGCTTGAACACGCGCTCAGCCTGGGGGAAGGCGCGGTGGAGGAGCGCGTGCTCAGCGTATGGCTGCTGGCCATGGATTGGATGGCGCTGCTGGAAATGCTCAGCGGTTGGCCGGAACGGGCGTTAGCCCTGTGCCAGGAAGGGACGAGCCAGCGGCAGGTGCGGCTGCTCAAACGCGGCGCCACGCACAGCCTGTTCGCGCACTGCGCCGCGCTGCTGTTCACCGGACGCCTGCGCGAATCGCTGGATTTGATCCAGTCCAGTATGGATCAGATGCACCACGCGCGCACCGTGCGCGACGCTGGCACGGTGCACTACATCGCCGCAACCGCGCACCTGCTGCTGGGCGAGCTGGATGCGGCCTGGACGCACGCGCACAAAGCCATCGAGTTAGCGCAGCGCGCCAGTTTTACCGATCTGCTGTACGGCGCGCGCTGCGTGTTGGCCGATTTACTGGCCCTGGCTGGCACGGAGGAAGCACTCACGGCCTACCGTTTGGCGCTGCCGCCGAGAAAGAATGGGCTGGTCTATTCCTTAGCTGCGGCGCGCATAGGCTACCTTACTGCGCTTTCCGGTGACATAGAGAACGGCGCGCAGTTCCAGGCACAGATGGTAGAATATTGCCAGCAGGCAGGTTTCTGGCTGGCAGGCATCAACGCTCAGATCGGCCAGGCCGGCGTGCTTGCCATCCGGGGGCAGCACGCGGCGGCACGCGCGCTGCTGGTGCAGTGGTCTGCCACCGCGCGCGAGCACAGCATGCAAACGGCGGTACTGGAAAGCGAGATACTGCTGGGTGAAGTCCTGCTCCAGCAAGGTGAATGGGTTGCGGCCCTGCAGCAAGGGCAAACCGTGGCGCGCCGATCGAGCGAATTGAGAATGCGGCCAATGATGCTGCGCGGACTGCTGCTTCAGGCGCGCGCCTTGCATGCGAATGGTCAGGGCGTAGCGCCAGATATGCGCGATAAGGTCCTGGCGCTGCTGGCCGAATGGGAACCACACGCGCGGCTGCCCGAAACGGCGGGTATTTTCGCGGTTTGCCGCAAAGAGGCGCTGAAATTCCTTGATTAAACCCAAAAGACGGCAACGTTTGTCCATGTTTTGGCAACGCTGTTCGTATATGCTAATGGGGCGGGGAGGGTTATCCCTCTCACGGGCTGCAGGGGCCCGTGGCCAAAGGTGGTTGGTGTTTGGGGGACGAGCACGAGCCACTTTTGCAACGAACGGCAGGCTGGGCAATTCCCCGCCTGCCTTTCTGTTAAAGCATGTGCGCCACGGTCACTCCGTCGCCACCCTCATTATCCATGCCCGACTCATAGCTCTTGACGTGCTGCGACTGGCGCAGTGCATCGCGAATCACCTGGCGCAGCCGGCCGGTGCCTTTGCCGTGGATGATGCGCACAAACGGTAGCCCGGCCAGGTAAGCGTTTTCCAGGTAGCGGTCCAGGGCTTCCAGCGCGTCTTCAGCGCGCATCCCGCGCAGGTCCAGCTCCATGCCGGGCGATGCGCGCATGGCGGATGCCCCACCGGCCATGGCGGCCGGCTTTTCACGCGCGGCAGCATTCACCGGTGGGGGCGCCGGCGTCTCTTCAGCAAATATGCCCGGGCGCTCCAGGTCATCCAGGCGCGCGCGCACGCGCAGATTGCCAAGCTGCACTTCGGCATCCATCTCGCCCAGCGCGCTGACCACGCCTTCCATCTTCAGTGTGCGCACGCGCACCTTATCGCCCAGACGCAGCGGGCGGCGCTCGCTGCGCTCGCCGCCTTTCTGCTGGCGCTCCACCGGGCGCTCCACGCTGGCGCGAATGCTTTCCACCTGTTCCTGCAGCGGCTTAAGTGCTTCCAGCGGCTGGCGCGCGCGCTGCAGCGCGCGGCGCACATCATCCAGGTCGCCGCGCAGGGCAGCGGCTTCCTCTTCGGCTTCGCTGCGCGCCTTTTCCAGCACTGCGCGGCGCTCTTCTTCGATCTGCGCCAGGCGCTTGTTCAGCTCGCGGCGCGCTTTTTCAGCTTCGCCGCGCGCGGTTTCGGCCTGAGCGCGGCTCTTACGCGCCAGGTCGCGCTGGTGGTGGATCTCGTCCAGCAGGTCTTCGGCGCGCAGGTCATTGGGGTCGATCGTCTCGCGCGCCGACGCGATGATCTCTTTGGGCAGCCCCAGGCGCTCGGCGATGGCCAGCGCATTGGAACGGCCCGGCAGCCCAATGGTCAGGTGGTAGGTGGGGCGCAGCGTTTCCAGGTTAAATTCCATGCTGGCGTTCACCACACCCGCTGTGCCGTGGGCATAGGTTTTCAGCTCGGGGTAGTGCGTGGCCACCAGGCAGGTGATGCGCTTTTCGAGCAGGAAGGAAAGGATCGAGCGCGCCAGCGCCGCGCCTTCCTGCGGGTCGGTGCCCGCGCCCAGCTCGTCCAGCAGCACCAGGCTGTGCCGCCCTGCACGCGCCAGGATGCGCGTGATGTTGGTGATGTGCCCTGAGAACGTGGAAAGCGACTGCTCGATGGACTGCTCGTCGCCAATATCGGCGTAAATGTCCTTGAAAATACTCAGCGTGGCCCCGGACTGGGCCGGGATGTGCAGCCCGGCCTGGGCCATCAGCGCCAGCAGCCCCACCGTCTTGAGCGTCACCGTCTTGCCACCGGTGTTGGGGCCGGTAATCACCAGGGCGAAGGTTTTTTCGTCCAGGTACACGTCAATCGGCACCACCGTCGCCGGGTCGAGGAGCGGGTGGCGCGCCTGGTACAGGCTGAGGGTGCTTCCCGGGTGCGCGCCGCTGCGCTCATTGCGCATTGGCGCCAGCACCGGCTCGCTGGCGCGCAGGTCTTCGGCGTACTTGGCGCACGCCAGCGCCAGGTCCATTTCGGCCAGCGCGTTCACCATCTCCTTGAGGTCGTGCGCGTTCGCGCCCACCTGGCTGGAAAGCTCGGCCAGGATGCGCCGCTCTTCGTCGCGCTCTTCCAACTGCAGCGCGTGCCACTGGTTGTTGAGGTCAACCACCACCAGCGGCTCGACGAACAGCGTGGCACCCGAGGACGACTGGTCGTGGATGATCGAGCGCACGCGGCCCTTGAATTCAGAGCGCAGCGGGATCACATAGCGCCCGTTGCGCTGGGTGATAATCGACTCCTGCAGCATGGGCTGGGTTTTCGGGTCGTTGATCATGCGTTCCAGGCGCGTCATCAGGCGGTCGTGCGAAATCTTCACCTCGCGGCGTATGGCGCCCAGCCGCGGCGAGGCGCTGTCGAGGATGTCGCCGCGCTCGGAAATGGCACGCGAGATGGCGTCGATCAACCCGGGCGGTGGGGGCAGCGCCTCGGCGATGCGCGTGAGAGTCGGGTAGCACTCGGCGCTGCGCTCAAACGAGCGCGCCATATTGCGTGCCGCCATCAGTGTGTTCTTCACTTCCAGCAGCTCGGCAGCCTGCAGTACACCACCGCGCCCGGCCAGGTCGACCAGCGGGCGGATATCCGTAGCGCCGCCGACCGTCACATCGGCGTTGACCGAAAGCAGCAGCCGCGCCTCTGAGGTGCGCCGCTGCTGCTGCAAAGCCAGCTCCAGGTCGTTGGTGGGGCGCACCTGGCGCACCAGCTCCGCCGAAGCCGAAAAAGCGGCATAACCAGCCAGCCGCTCTAAGATCTTGGGAAATTCAAGGGTAATAATGGTCTTCTCATCCATAAGCAAAATGAGTCTACCATAAAGCCCCCGCCCCCGGTATTGGCCATTACGACAGGCCAAATGACCAGGGATAGGGGTAGTCCCTGACCCGTGGGAATTGCCGCCTGGAAAGCGGCATTGTATAATCGAGAGCATAGAAAGGTAGTTTTCCCGATGATGACCATGCTGGATACCCTCGACGCGCTGACGCGACCGGCCGCGCCGGAGCTCATCCAACCGCTGGACGACGGCGCGCTGCGCTGCCTGGCCTGTGCCCACCGCTGTCGCATCTGGCCCGGCCGGCGCGGGGTGTGCCAGGTGCGCTTCAACCAGGATGGCGAGCTGCGCGTGCCGTGGGGTTACGTGGTGGCCGCCCACGCAGACCCGATCGAGAAAAAACCCTTCAATCACTTCCTGCCCGGCGCCATCGCGTTTACCTTTGGCATGCTGGGCTGCGACTTTCACTGCGGCTACTGCCAGAACTGGGTCACCAGCCAGCCGCTGCGCGACGGTTTTGACCTGGATGACAGTATGATCCAGCGCGTGACGCCCGAACAGTTGGTGCGCAGCGCGCAGCGCTGTGGCGCGCAGGTGATGGCCTCGTCGTACAACGAGCCGCTAATCACCAGCGAGTGGGCCGCGGATGTGTTTACCCTGGCGCGCCAGGCAGGGATGCGCTGCGCGTATATCTCGAACGGCAATGCCACGCCCGAAGTGCTGGCGTTCCTGCGACCGTACCTGACCGCCTACAAGGTGGACCTCAAGACCATGCAAGATGCGCACTACCGTTCGCTGGGCGGCGTGCTGCACAACGTGCTGGACAGCATCCGCATGGCACACGCGATGGGCCTGTGGGTGGAAGTGGTTACGCTGGTGGTGCCGGGCTTCAACGACAGCATTGAGGAGTTGTGGGAAGCGGCGCGCTTTATCACCTCGGTTTCGCCGGATATCCCCTGGCACGTAACCGCCTTCCACCCGGAGTACCGCATGACCGACCGCCAGCGTACCACCCAGCAGACGCTGCTGCGCGCGGCGGAGATCGGCCAGGAAGCCGGCCTCAGGTACGTGTACGCCGGCAACCTGCCTGGGCGGGTGGGCTCGCTGGAAGACAGCTTTTGCCCGCGCTGCCAGGCGCGCCTGGTGCGCCGCAGCGGCTTTTACGTGCTGGAAAACCGCGTGACCGCGGACGGCAAGTGCCCGTCCTGCGGCGAGCGCGTGCCCGGCGTGTGGGCCTGACATCCTGTGGCCGGGGCGGGTTTGCGCGCCCGCGCTTAACAGAATTGTCATACAAGAGGCTGCATTTTCGGCCTTGATTTCATTATAATTTTTTATATTCACTTCTATCTGTATTTCCGCGAACTGCCCTGCGGAAGGAATGCGGCAGTTACGCAGCTCTGTGCAGATAGGTTTTTCCAGCGCTCGAACGGGGGAAACTGCGCCGCGCGATACCGCGCACCACCGGGCACAAAAACATTTCAACACAGGAAACTGCAATGAATGCGACATGGCAGGAAAAACTTCGTTATCGTTTCGACAACTTTATGTCGAAAGGCACCGTGGCATTGATCGGCGGGCTGGGACTGCTTTCTCTGATGCTGATCCTGGCAGTGGCGGCCGTGCTCTCCGCGAGCGGCATCAACGCAGCGGGAGCGGACGGCCGCCTTTCTTTTTGGGAGGCCGCGTGGCAAAGCCTGATGCGCACGATGGACGCCGGAACAATGGGCGGCGACGAGGGCTGGGCTTACCGCTGGGTGATGTTTCTGGTGACACTGGGAGGCGTATTCATTATCAGCACCCTGATTGGCGTGCTCACGAGCGGTATCGACAACAAAATGGAGGACCTGCGCAAGGGGCGATCGCGGGTGATCGAACATGATCATACCGTCATTCTGGGGTGGTCGTCGCAAATCTACACCATCGTATCTGAGCTGCTGATTGCCAATGAAAACCGGAGCGACGCGTGCATTGTTATCCTTGGTAATAAAGATAAGGTGGAGATGGAAGATGAAATCCGCGCGCTTATCGGCGGAAAAAGCAAGACACGCATCGTGTGCCGCACAGGCAGCCCGATGGTGATGGCCGACCTAGACCTGGTGAGCCTGCAAACCGCGCGCTCCATGGTAGTCCTATCGCCCGAATCCAGCGACCCTGACGCGCAGACCATCAAAACCATCCTGGCGATTACCAACAACGCCAGGCGGCGCAGCCAGCCTTACCACATCGTCGCCGAGATTAAAGATCCCAAAAACATTCAGGTCTCCAAAATGGTGGGCAAAGACGAGGTGGAGCTGATCCTCACCGGCAACCTGATTTCCAGGATCATCGCGCAGACCTGCCGGCAGTCCGGGCTTTCGGTGGTATATACCGAGCTGCTCGACTTTGGCGGCGACGAGATTTACTTCAAAGAAGAGCCCGCGCTCGCCGGGCGCACATACCGCGATGTGCTGACCGCATACCGCACATCCGCCGTGATCGGGCTGGAGCGGAGCGGGCCGGGCGTGCGCCTGAACCCGCCGATGGATACTCTGGTGCAGGCAGGCGACCGCATTATCGCGATTTCCGCCGATGATGATACGATCGTGCTGGACGCACAACACGCCGCCGCGCCACAGCCGGAAAAAATGGTGGACGGGCAGCCCCGGCCCGCCAGGCCGGAACGCACGTTGCTGCTGGGCTGGAACGAGCACGCGGCTTCGGTGGTGCGCGAGCTGGACAGTTACGTGGCGCCCGGCTCCGAAGTGACCGTTATCTCCTGCGTGCCGGATGGGCAAGCGGAATTGGAGAGCTTGCAGCCGGAGCTTGCCAACCAGCGAGTAACATATAAGTTAATGGACACCACCAACCGTCGCATCCTGGAAGACGCAAAACCGCACGAATTCGACCATGTAATCGTATTGTCCTATTCGAGCGTCAAAGACCTTCAGGAAGCGGATGCCTGCACGCTGATCACCCTGCTGCACCTGCGCGACATGGCCGAACAGCATGGGCAACCCATTTCTATCGTTTCGGAAATACTGGACGTGCAGAACCGCGCCCTGGCAGAGGTGACGCACGCCGATGACTTCATTGTCAGCGAGCGCTTGATCAGCCTGATCATGACTCAGGTCTCAGAAAGCAAGGCTCTGAATGCCGTGTTCACCGACATCTTCGATCCGCAGGGGTCGGAATTCTACCTTAAGCCGGCCGGTGAGTACGTGCAGCTCGACACCCCGGTCAATTTTTACACGGTGATCGAGTCGGCGGCGCGGCGCGGCCAAACAGCGGTCGGCTACCGGCGCAAGGCCGAAGCGGGAAACGCTGCCGCGGCGTATGGCGTGACGCTGAACCCCGATAAAGCCCTGGAGTTTATCTTCTGCAAAGAAGACCGCATCATCGTTCTGGCAGAAGATTGAGCGCAAATCGAAATCAACTGAGCATCTGGACAGCCGGAAAAACAAAGCACATCGCCCGCGCAATTTTGCGCGGGCAAATGTTTATGGCGTGGGCGTAAGCGTCGGCGTCTCGGTCAACGTGCCTTCAGGCGTCACCGTTTCGGTGACGGCAGTCGTCAGCGTGAGCGTCTGCTGGGTCGGAGCCTGCGGGGTGACGGTGGGCGGCAGGATGAAATTGAAATTATTCTCAGTGCTCTCGCCTGGCTCGGATGTGGGCTGGTTGACGCGCACGCGCGGCGTGGGCGTCTGCGGCCCGGGCGGGTAGCCGGTCACCTCGTCAATGTAGCGCAGCGATAGCTGGCACACCTGGTCGAGCTGCGCCGAGACTAGATCCCAGTTGAGCTTTTCGTTCTCGGTCCACGAGCGCTCGATGGCGTCGCCCAGGCAGCCGGGGCCGGCGTTGTAATTGACCAGCGTATACTTCCAAAGGTCCACAAAGCTGCTCACCTGGCCAGGTGAGCGCTCGGTGTTATTGAGGATAATTTGCGCCACCTGCTCGCAGTTGGCCAGCAGGGTCTTGGCAAACACTTCGATGCTGAAGTGCGCCTTGGCCAGGTCAATGCCAATCGGGCAGGTTGGGCATTCGGCGTTGACGTTGTTGACCAGCGCAGCGCGCAGCAGCGCCTGGCTGTCCTCATCAATGTTGCCAAAACCCCACGAGCATACGACCTTGTCCAGCACCAGCGGGCAGAACTGGGCGAAGAACTCCGGGTTCCACAGCAGCACGGTATCGGCGCCATCTTCGGTAAGCTGCCCCAACCCGGCTTCCTGCCAGTTTTCGTACAGGCCAGGCCAGAACTGGCTCTCGCGGCTGAAGATATTTTTCATTAGCCAGGCGGGAATGCCCGTATCCCGCGATACGTCGAAGATTTGCTGGTTAAACTGGTTCTGCCAGCCTTCCAGCACCGGCTGCGCCGCATCTACACCGCACGACGTGGCCGTGCCAGCGGGGGTCAAGCCGCCGTCCGGGCAGCCGGTGGCGTCCACAACCCCGGTGCGGATCAGCCGCCCGGCGAGGTAGTAATAGCCCTGGTTCGAGGCCAGGCCCTCGGCGGTCTTGGGGCTGGTCAGCCAGGGCGGCGGACCACCGACATCGGGGAATACGCGCCACACATCCGTACAGCTCACCTGGTTGCCGTCGCGGAACTGCGAGCTGATCACGTCCACGTAATAGGTGCGGTCGTCGGGGTCGCCATCGTCGGGGTTGGCGAAATCGCCCCAGGGCATAGCGCGCACCTGGGCGGTGTAATGCTCAGATGAATCGCCAAAGCTGGAGTCGGCCCAGAACTCGATGTAAATCCCCTGGATGCCGGTGGGCTGCAGCGGGATGGCGCACTGCCGCCCCGGGCAGCTAAACGGCTGGCCGTTTATCATGCCCTGCAGGCGGATGATAACCTCATTGGGCAGCGGCTCCACCCCGGTGAGGATCAGCGAGGGCAGGTCTTCACAGCGATTGTTATACGGCGGCTCGATGGTGCAGCCTTGCAGCGTCAGCTCGACGGTGGGGGTAGGCAGATCAACGGCCACCTTTTTCTGCGCGCCGCCGCTCCACGCCAGGTGCAGGTAAAAGCCTACGCAGTCCTCGGTCGAGCCGGCGCCCAGCGCTTGCGGGCAGTCTACCGTCTCCAGCCACTCAAAGTACACATCTTCATCGCAGCCCTGGCTGATCTCAAAGTTGGTGGGGCGGCCTTCGTGGTCGATCACCAGGCGGCAGGCAATCTCGTTGGTGTCCCAGCGGATCAGCCACCATTCATAGCCGGTGAAATTGACGTCAATGTACGTGCGGCGGGGGGAGGGCGTGGGGGTAAGCTCACCTTCATCTTGCGCGTGAACAGGCAGCCTGGCGGATGCTGTAAGAGCCATCAAGGCTGCCAGGCAGACAACAATGATATTCACCGCCAGGATTTTGCGTAGAATCCCCATGCAGAGCCTTTCCGGTCAGCGAAAAGACTTTCTCCGGTAATTAGTTTAACATGAATCGGGGAAATCTCCTATAACCCGGATGGAGTAGTGCCCGGGTTCAGCTTCTCGAACGAATAGAATACCGATTCTTCTTCGCGCTATAATGTTAACGTACAACGCATCCACCCACATTACCCCATCCCTCATCTCGCGGAGCAATCACAGCATGAAATCCCGCCACACCCTCCCCCTGGTTCGCTGGCTGCCGGTGACGCTGGCGCTGGCCTTTGCCCTGCTCGCCTGCCAGGCGCTTGCGCCCCAACCCACGCCCACCCTGCCGCCGGATGTGCAGATCCCTGCCACGCCGGCCCCCACCATCACGCAGCCTACCCTGGCGCCCACCCCGCTCCCGCCGGAGCCGACCCCGGCCCCCAGCCTGCCGCCCACGCCGGCCGCACCGCCGCCGACGCCTGCACCAACGCAGGCGGTGGCGCTGAACGCCAGCGGTCCCTGGCTGCTGCTGGCCCTGGAAAACGGCTTGTGGGCCACCAACCCGGATGGCTCCGGGCTAACCCAACTGACGCAGGATACTATCGTTGGCCCGGTAACGCTCCAGCGTGGGGTGCAGCCGGGCGGCAGATTGGTGGCCTATATCAGCGGCGATGCTGACCGCACCCACAACCTGGCCCTCAGGCTGGTATCGCTGCCGGATGGCACCGTGCGCACCCTCACCCCGCTGACCAACCCTAACACCGAGCCGGGTGAGATCGGCTTCCTGGACGACAAGACCGAAGCCGTGCGCGCCATCACCGACATGAACTCGCTGGACTGGTCGCCGGATGGGCAAATGTTGGCTTACATCAGCGTGCAGGACGGCCCCTCGGCCGACCTGTACACCTGGTCGCCGGCCTTTGACCAGATCCGCCGCCTGACCGACGGCCCCTCGCAGGGTTATGGCCCGCATTTCTCGCCCGACGGGCGCTTTATTGTCCATTTTGGCGTCAACAGCTTTGGCACCGGCGCGGGCTACAGCATGGCCGGCGGCTGGGCCGCCTGGGCCTCCGGCGCGGGGGTCAAGACCCTGTTCACCGGCGGCGGCAGCGGGCAGGAATTTGGCGGCTGGGTCAACCAGCGCCAGTTCCTGATCAACGCCTGGCGGCCAGACTGCGGGCCGCAGGATTTGCGCGTGATGGACGTGGAAACCGGCGCGGCAAAAAGCCTGTTGAAGGGCTGTTTTGGCAGCGCCATCGCCTCACCGGTCAGCGGCAGCGTGCTGGTGGCCAGCGGCGGCGAGGGCAGCGAGCTGGCCGGCCTGTGGCGCATCGACCCGGCCACCGGGCAGCGCACCCAGAT
The DNA here is from genome assembly GCA_039810245.1 of Longilinea sp. GTDB lineage: Bacteria > Chloroflexota > Anaerolineae > Anaerolineales > Anaerolineaceae > CALDSL01. The sequence goes on from JBDHWQ010000014.1 coordinate 54,210, forward strand.
GCTCAACCAGCCGGTCAACTGGCTGTCCAGCGAAAACCTGGCCCCCGACGTGCTGGCGGGCGGCGGTAACAGCGTGGTGGTCAGCAGCAGCGGCGAGGTCATGGCCGCGCAGCCCGACGCGCAGTGCCCCTACGGGTTTGGCGTGGCCGGCTACGGCATGATCTACGCCTGGACGTGCGCCAACGAAGGCGCGGACGCGGGCGTGTGGGTCAACGGTCCCGGGATCGAGACGCGCAAGATCTTTGACGGCCCGGCGCTGCAGCCCGCCTGGTCGCCGCAAAACACGCTGCTGTTCACCAGCGGGCGCACGCTGTACGCGGCCCTGTTCTTTGATTACATCCCCCAGCCGGTGGCGCAGCTACCCGGTGACGTGCGCCAGGTGGCCTGGGTAGGCTGGGAATAGTAACTGGGAGCGTGCTCATATGTCCAGAATTGCCATCGTGACCGATAGCGTGGCCAGCATCCCTGAAGCCCTGCTGGAAAGCCTGCACATCCATGTGGTGCCTTACTACCTGCACCGCGGCCAGGAAGTGCTGCGTGACCTGGTGGATATCCACCGCGATGCGTTTTACCAGTGGATGCTCACCGCGCAAGAGCTGCCGCAGACGGCCAACCCCGGCCCGGGTGATTACATCAACATGTACGAAACCCTGGCCCAACAGGAGGGCGTTGATGCGATCGTCTCGATCCATATCACCTCAAAAGGCAGCGGCGCATACCAGGCCGCCATGGTGGCCAAAGAAATGCTGTCGCAAACGCTGCCGCGGCTGCGCATCGAGGTGATCGATTCGCTTAACGTGTCTATGTGCCAGGGCTGGATGGTGATCGAAGCCGCGCGCGCTGCGCTGGCCGGGAACAGCCTGGCCGATGTGATCGGCACGGTACGCAACATCATGTCCACCGCGCGCATGATTCAAACCGCTGACACGCTCAAATACCTATTTATGGGCGGGCGTATCGGCAAAGCGCGTCATCTGGTGGGATCGCTGCTCAACCTGCGCCCGCTGATCGGCATTGAAGATGGAATAGTTGTGCCGCTGGGCGTGGCGCGCACCCGCCAGCGCGCCTACGAGATGATCATCGAGATGGTGGAGAAGGCTGTCGGGCCGGGTGGTAAAGTGAAGATGGCATACGTGCACGCCGCGGCATGCGAAGAGGCCGAAAAGTTGCGCGCGCTGGCCCACGCACGGTTATCAGTCGTCGAAGAGCTGTTTGCCGAGCTTTCTCCGGTGCTGGGCGTACACAGCGGCCCCGGCACCGTTGGCGTGTGCTACTACCCGGTAGATTAAGGTTTTGCTGCATGAAAAAACCGGGCCATGCGGCCCGGTTTTTTCATGCAGCTAATTCTATCTTACCGTGATCGGCGCGTAGGTGGCGTATTGATTGCCGTCCAGGTCTTCGGCGATGAAGCCGACCACATAATCACCGGCGGGGGCATCCATCAGTTCCCAGGTAAAGTTCTGGCTGCTGAAGGTCAGCGTGGCGCCTTCCTGGGTGACAGGGGTCATGGGCTGGCCGCTGCCGTTGGTATCCAGCCACTGCTCCAGCAGGGTGATCTGGTCTCCCGGCTCGGGTACGATCTCCCATGGCGCGCCGGGGTTATTGCCCGAAGCGCTGCTCATCTCGGCGGTGTTAAAGCCGTAGACGTGCACCAGGTTGCCGTTCTGCATCTCAAGCTGGGCGTAGCGCTGTTCGCCATCCTTGTAGCGGTAGATGCCGTCCACGCGGTACAGCGCTTCTTCGGCTGTCGCGCCATAATTGCGCGGGCGCAGGGTGGCCATCTCCAGGTTCTGCCCGTCGTTGATGCCAAACACCACCGGCTCCCACTCGTATTCCAGCGTGAATGAGCCGGACGTGCCCCAATCCGGGTAGAATACCCCGTCCACTTCGCGCGTGGTCGTGCTTTCCAGGTAGTCCATGTCGGCAACGTAGATCGACTGGCCGGTGCGGTCGAGGTAGCCCACGAACAAGTAGATATAGCCGATGTTCTGGCCGCTGATCTGGCTGCTGAGCAGCACCGTCTGGCCGGGGGCCACGCTGTCAGCCGAAAGCTGCAGCGGCGAAAGCGTGATCTGCCCCGCGCCGGGGGCGCGCACTGAGCCAAGCTGCGTGCTGGGTGCGGCAGGCGCGGCTTGGAAGCGTGCGCCGGTGTAGTGGAACGCCAGGAAGTCATCCCACAGCGAATCCTGCGCGAAGCGGTCGGCTATCACGGTGTAGGATCGCGGCCCGCCCGCACCGGTGTTATAGAGCTGCGAGTTGGGATAGTAGATGGAGACGCCGGTAGCCCCGCGCTTGTTGGGCCCGTTGTTGATCGCCACCACCGAGGTATCGATGGCGGCCACCACGCCGCTGGCGGCCTGCGCCACGGCGTCGTTGTTCACTTCGCGCTGTAAGAGCTGCGCGAAGTTCCCCAGGTCAATGTAGGATGGCGGCACCTGGCTGCCAAAGATGCTGGTGAACGAGCGCGCGAAGCGTTTGGCGCGCGCCACGCCGCCCTGGTCGGCGGATTGCAGCGCGAAGGACAGCTGGTTGACGCGGTCCATCAGCTCGGGCACGCGCGAGAGGTCGATAGTAGCCAGGGTGATATCGCCGCCCATCTGCCGCGCGAGCTGGTCCGCGGAGATGCGCGGCCCGCCGCCAAACAACCCGCTCATCCCCGAGCTCTGCCGCAGCAGGTCGGCGCGGGCGTTATCGTCCACGATGCGCTCGTCGTTGCGAATATAGCTCTGGACAATGGCCTGCCCAAGCTGCGCGCCGTCCATGCCGGGGTTGGCTTCCAGCGTGTCGAACACACTGGCGTAAGCCCAACCCAGCGCCGGCTCAGTCTCCTGCGAGAGCACTGCGTAGCGCGCGTGCGGTTCCAACGCGCTGAGAACTTCCAGGTGACCCATCAGGCAGGCGTCCATGCCCAGCAGGTCGATCTTATCTACCCCGGTTTGCTGGCGGATCTGCCCCAGCGCGTCATCGATTTCATTCAGGAAGAGCTGGTCGCCGGCGGCCTGCCCCAGCGGGGCATCCGTGCTGGAGCGCCCGGCCGAGTCGGTATCGCTCCAACCGCCCGGCCAGCCCATGCCGTGATCCGAAAGGATCAACGCATAGCGGTCGGCAGGGTACGTCTGCATGGCCCAGGTGGCAAAGTCGACCAGCGTGCGCGTATCGGACATGTTGACTTCGCCCAGGTCATCCAGCATTTGCGAGCCCACGCGGTTGAGGTCGTTATCACGCGTCACCAGGTAGCGGCGTGCGCCATTCCAGTTGCCGTCGCCGCTGAAACCGCCGCGGTAGCGGTCGATCTGCGCCACGATGGTGACGTTGTCGCTCGAGCCCACGCGCTCGGCTTCGTTCAAGTCAAGGGTGATATCCTGCTCCAGGATCTTATCATCGGCATCCTGGTAGAGCATCACCAGCCACTTCTCGCCGCCGCTGCCGCTCGAACCGGTGCTGCCCAGCGGCCGCGGGGTAGAGGTCTTGCGCGGCACCAGGGTGTTGATCACCAGCGGCGCGTGAGTGGGCTGGGCCACATCGGCGGGCGGAATCTGCTGGTTATCCTGCGGGAAGGTCTGGTCCTGTGGGGCGGTCTGATCCTGGGGGAAGGCGTCTCCGCCACCGCCGCCAAACAACGACGGCCCCAGCACGACGACCAGGATGATCAGCAGCACGATCATGCCGATCGATCCCAGGCAGCCGCCGCGCCGCGCGCCCCCGCCGCCGCCCGGCAGCGGGAAACCGCCAAAGCCACCGCCCCCTCCGCCGCTGCTGCCACCGCCGGAGCCAAAACCGCCAAAACCACCCCCACTGCTGCCCCCGCTGGAGCCGCCACTGGATCCGAAACCACCACCACCGCCACCCTGCTCGCGCTCGCGGCGCGGAGCTTCGGCGCGCTCGCGCGGCCCGCTAGAGTCGCCGGCCGGTCGACGCCGCCCCGCGCGGATGGTGAAAGCAATCTGCCCGAACGGGCGCATCGTACCTGAAGTCATATCCATGGAAGAATCTCCTCCGCCGGCCCAGAGCGGGTTAAGTCATGCGTTGGCCGGTGAAATGATTGTAGCATTTTTGGTTTGCAAGCATTGGGAGACATTTCGACCAAACCATCCAGGCAAAACGCCGGTACAGTTTGGTTTGCGCCGCCTTTATACGAAGACAGCGAATCGTGCGAATGGTTTTGATGCGAAGTATTTTTACGCAAGCGCAAAAACACTGCTGCTACTCGCACTCTTTCTTCTGCTTGGGCAAATCGGGCAGCTGCCAGTCGATCTCTGGCAGGCCGGCTTCGCGCAGCGCGGCGTTGGCGCGCGAGAACGGGCGGCTGCCAAAAAAGCCGTTGTGCGCCGAAAGCGGCGAGGGGTGCGCGGATTGGATGATGAAGTGTCGCGTGGTGTCGATCAGATCGGCTTTGCGGCGCGCGTACGCGCCCCACAGGATGAACACCACCCGCGTGGGCAGCCTGTTCACCGCGCGCAGCACTGCGTCGGTAAACTGCTCCCAGCCCTTGCCCTGGTGCGAATTCGCCTGCCCGGCGCGGACCGTGAGCACCGCGTTGAGCAGCAGCACTCCCTGGCGCGCCCAGGGCACCAGGCAGCCGTGATCCGGTGGGGTGGCGCCCACGTCGTCCTGCAGCTCTTTGTAAATATTCACCAGCGAGGGCGGCAGTGGCACATTGGGCCGCACCGAAAAGGAGCATCCGTGTGCCTGGCGCGGGCCGTGGTAGGGGTCCTGCCCCAGGATCACCACGCGCACCTGCTCGTAAGGCGTGTACTCCAGGCACGAAAAGACCTCGCTCTCCTTGGGATAAATCGCGTATTTCGCCCGCTCGCTATCGACGAACTGCACCACATTCTGAAAGTAGGGTTTATCGATTTCATCCCCCAGCACCTTGCGCCACGATTGCGGAAGATTAACGATCATGCCATTCTCCTGAAGAACAAAATCCGGAAACGCGAAGTGCGCGAAGGAAAACCAGTATACGTTCTTACGCCTGTATTGTATTCTCCCCCGGTTCTTCGCGCATCCTTCTCGTTCTTTACGGTGCAGATTCACATATCCGCGGAGAAGCGCTCGCGGTAGGCGTCGACGGAAATCATCGGCGGTCGCTCGCGCTCGGCCACCTCGGCCACATCGAGCGAATAACCGCCTTCATCGTAACGGATCAGCTTCATTGACTTGTTCACTTCTTCCAAAATCGAGCGGTTATAGCGGTTTTCCAGCTTACGCAGCACCGCCTGCAGGATGGTGAACGACATCTTGCTCAGCGCTTCCAGGCTCTGGTTATGATGCACGCGCTCCAGCAGGTCCACCTGGGCAATTGCCGAAAGCCCAAACTTCTCAAACACATCGATCAGCAGCCCGATCTCCACGCCATAGCCGGAGAAAAACGGCAGTTGTTCCAGCGCCTTGCGCCGCCCGCCGTACTCGCCGGAAAGCGGCTGGATCACCCCCGAAAGCTCTGGGTAGAACAGGTTGAGCAGCGGGCGCGCGGTCAGCTCGGTGACGCGCCCCCCGCCGCCGGCCACCGTTTGCCCGCCTTCGCGCAGCGGGCGCTGGTAAAAGCCCTTGACAAACTGCAGCGCAGGGTTGACCAGCATCGGGCCAATAACCCCCACCACAAAACGCGGATGGATGTTGACGATGTCGGTATCAATCCACACTACGATCTCACCGCGCGTCACCAGCAGGCTCTTCCACAACGCCTCGCCCTTGCCGCGCCGGCTGCCCAGCTCGGGCAGCATCTGCTGGTGGATGTACACCGGCACGCCCAGCTCGGCGGCGATCTGCCGGGTGCAGTCGGTGGAGTGCGAATCGATCAGCACCACCTCGTCCAGCAACGGGTACTGGTCCATCAGCCGCCCCTTGACGGTGCGGATCACCTGGCCCACGGTTTCTTCCTCGTTCAGCGCCGGCAGCGCCAGGCTGATGCTTACGCCCTGTTCCTGCTTGAAGCGCACCAGGCGCTCAATGTCGTCGAACTCGTCGGCATGGTACGTATTCTCGGCAAACCAGCGGTCCACCAGCAGCGAAATCGCCTGCGCGCCGGCCAGCTCACCTTCCGCGCCGGTCCAGGTTTTTGGCAGCGGGTCTTTCGACTTAACCACCACCACCGGGCATTGCGCGCCGCGCAGCATATCTTCAGCGGCAGCACCCAACTGCCACTCGCTGGCCGCACTGCCCGAGCCGCCCAACACCAGCAGGTCGGCCGCGCCGGAAAGCTCGCGAATTGTCGCGGCCGGGTTGACCGAAGGTTCCACCCGCAGCGCCACGCCCTTCAGGCTGGGCAGAATCGCGGCCAGGCCGCGGAATGGTTCTTCCAGGTAATCGGGAGTTTGCGGCGCGGTGAGGTGCAGCGCGGCAATTTCGTCGTGTGGCAGGGTCAGGCTCATGCGCAGCGAAAGCTCGGCGTACGGGCCGCCACGCAGCGGCACCAGCGTGCGGGCAATTGCCTGCGGCCAGGGTCCGCGCACCACCGCCAGGTCGCAGACTGGCTGCGCGGCGATCTCGGGTGGCGGGCTGCCCAGGCGCTCAAAGTGGCACGGGTATTCCAGCGCCAGCAGGTCGGGCGGGTCACGGCGCAGAATATCGACCAGCTCCTGCCAGGGGTTATAGGAAGCCACCACGCGCGCCACGCTGTAGGAAACGCCATCCGGCGAGAGCGCCAGGAGCTGCTTGCGCAGCGCGCGCGCCTGCGTAGACGCCGCCGAGAGCGAAGCCTCCGGCTCGACCGGCACCAGGCCGACCAGCCGCACCGACGCGCCAGTAGCGCGCGCCAGGCTCAGCGCCGCCGAGCAGTCCATCCCCGGCAGCACCGGCACCACCACCTCACGGAACGGCCGGAAAATGCGTTTCTTCATACGTCTCATCGTGCTTCACTCCTAACGGATAATTTAATCGAGAAATTTCTCTTTCTCATAACTCCAACAGCGGGGCGATCTGGTTTTGGTAGATTGCTTCCCAGGTGTAGTTCTGGCGTACCCGGGCACGGTGGCGGTACTCGGCGCTGGCCTGCAAGCGGTCGCGCACCGTGGCGGCCAGCGAGAGCGGGTTGCAGTCCGGAGAGAAGAACGTGGCGGCGTCGCCCGCCAGCGCACGCAGCGCGGGGATGTCGCTGCAAAAGATGGGCAGGTAGGCCAGCCCGGCTTCCAGCACCGGGATGCCAAAGCCTTCCTCGCGGCTGGGCAGGAACAGCGCATCCGCTATGCGGTACAGCGCGGCCACGCTGGCATCATCCAGCCCGTCCGGCGCCCACTCGGCCAAGAAATGTGCCGCCTGCTCCAGGCCCAACTGCGCGCGCAGTTCCTGCAGCTCGCGCAGGTAGCCGGCGTTGGCCGGGTTATGCGCCCCCGGCGGCCCGGTGACAACCAGCGCCGCATCGGGCAGGTCAGCCCGCAGCGCGGCCAGGGTGGACAGCGCCAGCTCCAGATTCTTCCGCCGCGTGACGCGCACCGGCGCCAGCAGGATGGGCGCGGATTGCGCCAGGCGTACCTGCGTCACAATGCGCGCCAGCGCCGGCGGCAGGGCCAGAAAATCCGGCAGGTCCAGCCCGGCGGGGATGGACTGGATGCTCTCGCGCGAGATGCCCATCAGCGCCGCCAGCTCTTCGCGCCGCGCCTCAGAGACCACCACCTGCCGCGCCCCGGGCCAGGCCGTGCGCAGGAGATCCCAGGGATAGCCGGGGTGCAGTTCGCCATCGTAGCGATCGGCGCCCCACGCCAGGTCGTGATGCCACAGGATGAAGCGCGGCGCGCCCGGCGACTGCGATATGCGGTACAGCGCGGCGGTGAGTGCCAGGTTTTTGTGCAGTGAAGCCACATTGTGCAGCACCACTGCACCGGCTCCGGCCAGCGCGGCGCGCAGCTCGCTTTCCAGCGCGGTCGATAGCGCGTCAAAGCCTTCCGGCACGCTGCCCGCATCCAGCGCGGCCTTCATCTTCAACACTTCCGGGTGGCGTGAATCCATGCGCGGCAGGGTGATCACCGGGATGCGTGCATCCCAGGTCTGCCCGCGCCCGGCCACCACGCTGACGCTGTGCCCGGCGCGATCAAACTGCACCGCCTGGCGGGCCAGTACGGTCTCTACTCCCCCAACCACGGGGGGCGCGGAATAATGGATCAGGAGTATTTTCATGCTCGTTTCCAGAAATCGTTGGCGGGCGGGCATGCTCGCCGCCAAAGGTTTGTGGGTTGAGATCAATCAGCGCGCGCGCCGGTTGACCGGACTGGATGATGAAAAAGGATGAAGCTTCCCCCGGCTCCAGCGGAAAGACGAGGGCCAAACCCGGTGCATGATCGCGGTTGGATAGTACACGGCCCCAAACGCCAGCCAGGGCAACACCAGTATAGCCAATTTTGGGGGCGTTATCAACCGCGCCAGGCGGTAACCGGGCAGCCTACGGGCGCATGTACAGGTTGCTCTTGCTGCCGCCATCGTAACTCAGGCGCACATAGCCGCCGGTGCCATCCTGCACGTAAATATCCAGGCTGCCATCCGGCCCCAGCACGTACATGAAGCGGGTGGCGTCGCGCAGCCAGTTGGGCCAGGTGGTATTGGCACCGGCCGGCGGATCGGTCTGCGGGATGGGGTAGATATTGTACGCCTCGTTCATCTTGCGCACATACACGCGCCAGCGCGTGCCATCATTGTTGGCAAACAGCAGCAGCGCGCCATCGCGCGAAAGGTGCGGCCAGCCTTCCTCACCGTCGAGGAACGTCAGGCGGTTGGCCGACGGCGCGGGGGGTGTGTTGGTAGGCGTGCGCGTGCGCGTCGGCGTGCGCGTGGGGGTCAGGCTGGTGGTGGGCGAGGGCGTCACGGTGGCTGTCTCGGTGACGGTAGGAGTCAGGGTAGCGGTTTCGGTATCGGTGGGCGTCGGCGTCAGCGTGGCGGTTTCGGTCTCGGTTGGCGTGGGTGTAGCGGTGATCTCCTGCGGCAGTGGTCCGGGCATGGGGCGCGCCAGCACGCCCGCGCCGTTGTAAGCCAGGCTGGGGCAGGCCGGCAGCGACCAGGCGGCAGTATAGGGGCTGACGGTGATCGAATAGACGTCGCTCTGCCCGCTGCTCACCTGCCCCTTGATGAACACGATTCGCGTGCTGTCGTTCGACCAATCCGGCTGGCGGTTATCCAGCGCATCATTGGTCAGGCGCTGCAGGCCGGTGCCATCCGGGCGCACGCGGAACAGGTCGGAGCCGGCGCCGTTCTCGTTGCGGAACACGATCCAGCCACCGTTGGGCGACCAGTTCGCCTCAGTATTGCGGCCCGCCGGCAGGCCGTTCAGCGGCACAGGGGCGCCCGCCGCGCCACCGTTGGTGTTCAGCTTGACACATTGCCAGTAAATCGTCGCGCCGTCGTCGTACAGCAGGCGCTGTCCGTCCGGCGACCAGTCGTTGACGTGCAGGTTTGGCCCGCGCACCACCGGGATAGGCCCAGGGGTGGCGGTGCCGGTGTTGCGCGGCGTGGGGTACGGCGTGGAGCGGATCATCCAGATGCCGGGGTTGGCTCCATCGTTCTGTGAATAGGCCACGTGTGGCGGGCGAGGGCTTTTGGCAATCTGCGTTTGGTAAGCCACGTAGGTGGCGGTGCCGCGCGGGCCGGGGGCCAGCGTAGCCGAAGTGCGCGGCGTGGCGGATGTGCCCAGCGGGCGACTGGTGTTGGTACGCACGAAGAAGATCGGCGGCTGGGGCGTGCTGGTGCGCGTGGTGAACGGGCGCACGAACCAGGTGGGCGTACCCAGCAGGTCTTCGCCACTATCGCCGCCTTCCCCACCTCCGCCGGTATCGGGGAAGAGGTCTTGGGTGGGGCCGACGATGTCGATGTCCGACGGTGTATGCTCGTAAGGCAGTTCTTCCAGCGTGGGCATCACGCTGACCGTGACGCTGGGTGATGGGCTGGGCGAAGGCGTAACCGTGCCGGTGAGGATTTCAGTGGGCGGGGGCGGCGGGGCGTTGCGGTCGGCCTGCGCGCGCCAGTACCACACGGCAAGGATCAGCAGCCCGGCCAGCACGACGGCAATCCACAGGACTTGCTCGCGCTTCCAACCGCGCATCACCTGGCGTAGGTTGTCTGGCAACTGATTCATTCTGCCGCTCCGTTGGGGTAACCGGTTAGGTTTCAGTAATCATTATAACGCAGAAAGAGGGTCGAGCAAACAGCGGGAAAACGATGGTTGACATGCGGGGAAATGCACCTACAATCACAATATAGGATCACTATGGACCGGGAAACGATTTTTCAAATTCTCCGAGAAGCGGAAAATGAACTACGGCAGCGCGGCGTCGAAACGATTGCTGTATTTGGTTCCTATGCGCGGGGCAATGCCACGAAAGACAGTGATCTCGATATTTTGGTCGCTTTTTCACGCCCGGTCGGGCTGTTTGATTTTGTTCGTTTGAAAATGTACCTGGAAGCGATAACGCAATGTCAGGTCGATCTGGTCACCCCAGATGCTATCCGGCCCGAAATGAGAGATCGCATTCTCGGAGAAGCAATTGATGTACGCTGAGTCAAAGGGACGGGATTGGAAAATCCGTGTACGCGATATTCTCGAATCCATTAAGAGGATTCAGGAGTATACAGCCGGCCTGACGCTGGAAAGTTTTCAAAATGATACTTTGCGTATCGATGCAGTGATCCGGAATCTTGAGATTATTGGTGAAGCAGCAAGCAGGATTCCGCAGGAAGTTCAAGAACGGTATCCGCATCTCGCCTGGTTGGAAATGCGTGGAATGCGAAATATGATCATCCATGAGTATTTCGGTGTGAGCATCCCGATTATCTGGCAAACGATTTCTGATGATTTGGGGCCGCTCGCTGAAGGGATGAAACACATCCTCGAAGAGCAGTCGTAAACGATCCTACGTTCAAAATTCGTGATTTGCATTCATCGCAATCAGCGCAACTGCCAGAACCAACCTGACCACTGCGAATATCCTCTAAAAATATTTAGGGACTCGTGATTCGGCTTTTCCGGATGGTATACTTCGCTGCATGACTCTGCTCAGCGCCACCGACCTGGCCAAATCTTATGGCCCAAACGACATCTTCAGCGGCATCTCGCTCAGCATCGCGCGCGGGGCGCGCGTGGGGCTGGTGGGGCCCAACGGCGTGGGCAAAACCACCCTGCTGCGCGTGCTGATCGGCCAGGAAGAGCCATCCGGCGGCGAGGTGCAGCGCGCGCGCGGGCTGCGCACCGGCTACCTGCCTCAGGAAGCCGCCTTCGATGCCGCCGGCAGCCTGTGGGATGCTTGCGCCGAGGCGTTTGCCGGCCTGGCCGCGCGCCAGGCTGAGCTGGCGCGCCTGGAAACACAGATGAGCCACGCCGGCGGCGAGCTGGACCCGGCGCTGCTGGATGCTTACGGCCGCCAGCAGCACGAATTCGAGCTGCTGGGCGGCTATACCTATGAAACCCGCATCCGCCAGGCGCTCACCGGCCTGGGCTTCGATACTGCCGACTTCGCCCGCCCGGTGAACCAGCTTTCGGGCGGGCAGCGCACCCGCGCCCTGCTGGCCCGGCTGCTGCTCTCCGCCCCCGACCTGCTGCTGCTGGACGAGCCCACCAACCACCTGGATATCGCCGCGGTGGAGTGGCTGGAAGCTTACCTGCGCGATTGGGACGGCGCGGTGCTGATCGTCAGCCACGACCGCTATTTCCTCGATCAGGTGGCCACCAGCATCTGGGAGATGACACCCGGCATCGAAACCTACCACGGCAACTACAGCGCCTACCTGAGCCAGCGCGCCGAGCGCTACCAGCGCCGCCTGGAAGAGTACCAGGCCCAAACTGCTTTCATCGAGAAGGAAGAAGAATTTATCCGCCGCAACCTGGCCGGGCAGAACACGCGCCAGGCACAGGGCCGTCGCAAGCGGCTGGAGCGCCTGCTGGAAGAGGCGCGCCTGACGCCTCCCACCGAGCAGCGCCGCCTGCATCTCAGCCTGACCCCCGCCGCGCGTTCCGGCGACCTGGTACTGGTGACCGGCGCGCTGAGCGTGGGCTACGCCGACGAAGGCCGCCCCTTATTTTTCGTGCCCGACCTGGTGCTGCGCCGCGGCGAGTGCGCCGCCATCATCGGCCCCAACGGCGCGGGCAAGACCACCTTCCTCAAGACCATCCTTGGCCAGCTCGCGCCGCTGGGCGGCGAAGCCACGCTGGGCGCCAGCCTGCATATCGGCTACTTTGCCCAGGCGCACGAAGGCCTGCACCCCGATTGGACCCTGCTGGATGAAATCCAGGCCGCCGCGCCTTCCATGCGCCCCGGCGATATCCGCTCGTACCTGGCCAAATTCCTGTTCAGCGGCGACGACGTATATAAGGAAGTGCGCATGCTTTCGGGCGGTGAACGCGGGCGTCTGGCGCTGGCCGTGCTGGCGCTCAGCGGTGCCAACCTGCTGCTGCTGGATGAGCCCACCAACCACCTCGACCTGCCCTCGCAAGAAGTGCTGCAATCCATCCTGGCGGCGTTTCATGGAACGATCCTGCTGGTGTCGCACGACCGCTACCTGATCGACGCGCTGGCCACGCAGGTGTGGGAAGTGGAGCCGGATGCGCAAAAGCTGCGCGTATTCGACGGCACGTACAGCGAATACCGCGCCGCGCGCCAGGCCGAACAGGCCGCCGAAGCCGCCGCGGCCACGCCGGCGGAAAAGCAGCCCGCCGCCTCCAGCCCCCGGGCAGCCGGCTTGAGCAAAGAAGAGCAGCGCCGCCGCCAGCAGCGTCTGTCGGCGCTGGAAGCCGAAATCACCACCCTGGAAAATCAGCTCGCCGGGCTGTCACGCCAGCTCGAAAACCCGCCCAACGACCCCGGCCGGGTGCAGGAGCTGGGTCAGGAATACCTGCGCGTGCAGCACGAGCTCGAAGATCGCCTGGAACGCTGGGCCACACTTTCCGAAGAAATTTTGCAAGCCTGAGGTACACCCACTGAACACCACCGCAGCAGCCCTCCGCCGTTACCCGCGCCAGTTCTGGTATCTCATCTCCGGCATGCTGCTCAGCACCACCGGCATGGGCATGATCTGGCCTTTCCTCACCATCTACATGCGCCAGACGCTGGGCGTGCCGCTCACCACCATCACCGCGCTGCTGATGCTCGACTCGATCATGTCAGTGCTTGCAACATTCGCCGCCGGCCCAATCGCCGACCGCTTTGGCCGCAAATGGGTGATGGTCATCAGCCTGGCGATGATCGGGGTGGTGTATTTGAGCATGAGTACAGCCGCGTCGCTGGGGGTGTTCGCGGTGTTGATGGGGCTGCGCGGGGTGTTTATGCCGCTGTATCGCATTGGCGCAGACGCCATGGTGGCGGATATGATCCCTGAAGAAGACCGCATGGACGCCTACTCGATCTCGCGCACAATCAATAACGTGGGCGTGGCGCTGGGCCCCACCGCGGGCGGGTTTGTGGCCGCGTCTTCATATACCGCGGCGTTCTTCATCGCCGCCATCTGCCTGGCGGCGTTCAGCCTGTTTATCGCCATTGCGATGCGCGAGACCATGCCCGATGAAGTGCGCCAGCACCCGGCCGAGCTGCGCGGCAACGTTTACAGCGAGGTGGTGCGCGACCGGTTGTTCCTGTCCTTTGTTGGCAGCTTCACCCTGGTGAGCATGGGCTCATCGATGGTCTTTGTGCTGCTGACGGCATATATGAAAGAAAGCTACGGCATCCCCGAGCGTTTCAGTGGCTTTGTGATGGCGGTCAATGCGCTGATGGTGATCTTCTTCCAATATGCGGTTTCGCGCGCCAGCCGGCGGCACCCGCCGCTGCGCGCCATGGTGGTGGGCGCGCTGCTGTACGCCGCGGGCATCGGCGGCATAGCCATCAGCCGCGCCTTCCCGCATTTCGCCATCAGCATGGCGGTGATGACCCTGGGCGAGCTGGTGCTGGTGCCCACCTCGACCACGTTTACCGCCAACCTTGCCCCGGCGCGGCTGCGCGGACGCTACATGTCGTTCTACAACCTGGGCTGGGGCATCAGCCACGGCTTTGGCCCGGTGGTGGGCGGGGTGCTCAACGATTCGATCGCCCCGGTGGCCACCTGGTGGGGCGGCATGGCCTGGGCACTGGTCGGCGCGGCCATGTTCGTGCTCATCCGCCGCCGCCAGCGCCTGCGTGAAGCAGTGGTATGATGGGGGAAGTAAGTTCTGGTTAAATCTGCAAAGGCTTCTGCTGGCTTTCTTTCACCCCCAGCCCTACACGGGCGTCCCCCCAAAACAAAATACGGTTTTTTTGGGGGAGGATAAGGCTTTCTCTCCCCCAAAAGGTAGAACACTTTTGGGGGAGCGGGAGGGGGTGGGAGCCAGCCAAAAAAACCATCTCTCCTTAAAGGACTCCCCCATGCCCACACCCGCCATTGATGCCATGCTCCAGCGCCGCTCGGTGCGCAAATACACCGCCGAGCAGCCGTCCGACGAAACCATTCAGGCCATCGTGCGCGCCGGGCAGCAGGCGCCGTTCGCCTCGCAGCTCTACAGCGTGATCCTCTCGCGCAAGCGCAAAAACCCGTTTGGCGCGCCGCTGCTGTTCACCATCCTGGTAGACCTGTACAAGCTGGAGCGCTTTATGGCCATCCGCGGCTGGGACGTGGTGACCAACGACCTGTCACTGCTGTTCTTTGGCATCCAGGACGCGGCCTACATGGCCGAAAACATGGTCATGGCCGCCGAAGAGCTGGGCCTGGGCTCGTGCTTCCTGGGCGCGGCCCCGTTCCAGGCCGCGCGCATCGCCAAACAATATAAACTGCCGCCGCGCGTACTGCCCATCGTGCAATTGGTGATGGGCTACCCGGCCGAGAATTACCCGCCGCGCCCGCGCTACCCGCTGTGGTTCACCCTGTTCGAAGACGAATACCCGCAGTTCACCGACGAGCAGGTGGCCGAAGCCATGCAGGTGATGGACGAGGGCTACCTGGCGCAGGGCTACTACCGCAAGCAAAAGATCATGATCAAGCTGGAAGGCGAGCGCGCCGAAAGCTACACCCACGACAACTACTCGTGGACCGAGCACATCTCGCGCAAGTGGGGGCAGTGGTATCCCTCATCCGCCGAGCTGGTCGCGCAGCTCAAAGAGCGCGGGTTCGAAATATTTCCAACATAATGATGTTTTGCCCACCCTGAGGGTGGGCAAAACATCATTATGAAAAATTTATACCGGCCGGGGCTCGTCGCCCTGGTAGCGGATGAGCTGCGGCCAGCGCGCGCTGACCGCCGCCACCGCGGCGATGCAGCCCACGCCGCCCAGTATGATGGCCGCCTGCGGGCCAAAGAGCTGTGCCGCGAGGCCCGATTCGATCTCACCCAACTGCGGGCCACCCTGGAAGAACATCTGCAAGATGCCCACCATGCGCCCGCGCAGGTGGTCGGGCGTCATCAATTGGCGGATGGTGTTGCGCAGGATAGTGCTGATCGAATCGCTGGCGCCCAGCAGCCCCAGCGCCAGCGCCGCCATCCAGAAGGTGCGCGAGAAACCCAGCATCATCGTCGCCATGCCATAGGCCACTACCGCCGTCACCAGCAGGCGGCCCTGCCGGCGCACGTGGCTGCGCTGCGAGAATACCAGCCCCACCAGCACCGCGCCAATCGACTCGGCCGAGAGCAGCCAGCCGTAGGCCACTTCGTTCAGGCCGAGGATGTCGCGCGCCAGGAAGGGCATCAGCGTGTTGGCCGAGGAGAAGAACGTGGCCGTGAAGTCCAGCAGCATACTGGACAGGATGATCGGTTGGCTGATAATAAAGCGCGCGCCCTCGCGGATTGATTCCAGGCTGTAGCGCACGTCCATTTTGACCTTGCGCGCTTCCTGCTCCACCGGGCCCATCAGCACCAGCGCGGCGATCACCGCCAGGAACGAAACGGCGTTGAACCAGTAGGTGAAGTGCTGCCCCAATGTGGCGATCACCACGCCGCTCAGCGCCGGGCCAACGATGGCGCCGGTATTCGAGGCGATGGATTGCAGCGAAAACGCGCTGGGGAAGACTTCGCGCGGCACCAGGTTGGGCACCAGCGACTGGCGCGCCGGCGCGTCAAATGACACCGCCGCGGCCTGGATGGCGGTGAGCAGGTAGATGTGCCAGATACGGATTACGCCCAGGTAGGTGAGCAGCCCCAGCAGGGTGGCCGTGCCCAGCATGGTGAACTGGGTGAAAAACAGGATGCGCCGGCGGTTGAATGTATCCGCCACCACGCCGCCAAAGGGAGCCAGCAGGAAGATCGGCAGCACGCGCGCCAGCCCGATTCCGCTGACCACTAACGGCTGATCGCTCAGCGTGCGCAGATGCCACAGCAACGCGGCCACCTGCATTTGCGTGCCGGCGATGGAGATGAGCAGGCCAAACCAGAGCAAAGAGAAGCGGCGGTAGCGCAGGGCAGGCGGGATGTGCGGCATGGGAGTTCCTGGGGCGGGGTTTTACGTTCTACGAAGTCGGATTATACCCCAGGGATGCGCATCGTCCGGGAGTCTTGCGTGACCGGTTGGTACTTTCGGTAGGGGCAGGCGGTGGGTGCTGCGCAGCACCCACCGCCCGCCCCTGCGAAACCAGATGAGGCCCTATGTACCCCAATCGCGCAGATAGAGGAAATCGTAACCGATGGTGCGGTTGCTGAGTTTGGCGATCAGCGGCATCACGCGCTTGAAATGGTTGCGGCGCACGCGCTCCACCACCGCGCGCACAAACTTCTCACCGTACCCGGCCTCGATGCACTCATCCGGCGTGTAGCGCTCATCCACCAGCAGGAACAGAAGCTGGTCCACCTGCTCATAGGTAAAGCCCAGCTCGCCTTCATCGGTCTGCCCCACCCACAGGTCGGCCGAAGGCGGCTTGGCAATGATCACTTCGGGCACGCCCATGGCCGCCGATAGCTGGCGGATCTGCGTCTTGTACAGGTCTCCCAGCGGGTTGAGCGCGCTGGCGGAATCGCCGTACAGCGTGCTGTAGCCCAACAGGATCTCGGTCTTATTGCCCGTGCCCACCACCAGCGACTGCGTGGCGCTGGACTGATCGAACAGCACGATCATGCGCTCGCGCGCCATCACGTTTCCGCGCCGGGTGGGGGTCATATCCGCGAAGCGCTCGAACAACGGCTCCACCATCGGGGTGATCTCCACCGTCAGCGACTGCACCCCGGTGGCATCGATCACGAGCTGGGCGTGCTCCAGCGATTCCGGAGAAGAGGTGCGGTAGGGCATACGCACGGCCAGCACATTCTCGGGTCCCAGGGCTTCCGCCGCCAGGAAACACGCCAGCGCAGAGTCGAGCCCGCCGGAAAGCCCCAGCACCGCGCGCCGGAAACCGGTGCGCTGAATTTCGGTGCGCAGGAAGGTGGTGAGTACTTTGCGCACGACTTCGGGATGGATGGAAAGATCGACCATGCTTCCTCGCATTCTGTCCCTAGCGGCTGGGGGCAGCGGTGATCTGGCTGTCGACGATGCGCTGCAGCTCGCGCAGCATCAGGTTGGTGCGCTCGTCGCGCAGCAGCGGCAGCCGCGCGCGGCTGCGGTGGAGCTGGTTGGTGTCCACCTCGGCCAGCACCAGGCCCTCATCCATAAATGGGCCGGTTTTGGTCTGCTCGCCGTCGGGGTCGAACAGCGACGAGCCGCCGAAGAAATTGAGACCATCTTCAAAGCCCACGCGGTTAGCGTGCGCCACATAGCAGGTGAACATGCCCGCATAAATGCAGGCAAGCTGGTTGACCGAGGACATCGAAGACAAGAACGGTTGTTTGCTCATCCCGCGCGCCGGTGAAGCCGACTGCAGCAGCAGCGTCTCAGCGCCATCCAGCCATAGCAGGTACGGCGGCGAAAGATGCCAGAAATCCTCGCAGATGAGCATGCCCATGCGCCCAAAGCGCGTGTCGAAGGCGCGCACGCAGTCGCCCCAGGCGAAGTAGCGGCCCTCATCGAACAGGCCGTAGGTAGGCAGGTAAACTTTATGATGGACGTGCAGCACTTCGCCACCCGAAAGATACGCCGATGCGATAAAAAAGCGGTGGCGCTCATCCTCGTCCACAAAACCCACCATCACATCCACGTCGCGGCTGGCTTCCAGCAGCGGGGCAAAGGTAGGGTCGTCTGTGCGCGCCCGGGCCGCCACGCTGGTGGCCAGGTCCTGCAGGGCATAGCCGGTCAGCGAAAGCTCCGGGAATACAACCAACCCGGCTCCACTGGAGCGGGCTTCACGGATCAGCGCCAGGTGGTGCTCCAGGTTAGCGCGCACGTCGCCCAAAACGGTATTCATCTGCGCCAGTGCCAGCGTATATTTCATAGATCCCCTTCCTCTTCCGTGGTCACCGGCCGGGCATAGGTTTGCTCATGCCGTGGAGCGCGCACGCCGGAGAGTGCCAGCGTGGCCACCAGCGCCACGCCCAGCGCCACCCATGTTTCCGGGCGCTGCTCGTTCCAGCGCGGACCGGGCGTTTTGACCAGCAAGGAAAATATCAACAGGATAAGTCCCAACACCATCAGGGCGCTCCAGCCGGCCTGCCCCGAAGGCAGCACCCGCCCGGGGCGCGAGCGTGGCAGCAGGAGATAAGCAAACAGCAGTACGGCGGCGGCCACCAGCTGCAGCGGCCAGCGCGCAGCGGCTGCGCCAGTCTCGTCCACCACTGTCAGCGCGTACCAGGCGGTGGGGCTCACTGCCGCGCCGTAGGCCGTGCCGGCCGTCCAGCTACCGATCCAGGCGGCGACGGCCACCGGGAAGGCCATGCCTGCCAGCCGGTCAACTACCAGAGAGAGCGGCACGCGCAACGCCAGCGCGAGCAGCAGGGCGGCCAGTGCACAGCCCGCGGCCGCGCCCGGCCACCACAGCCCGCCCAGCCAGAACTGGAAGATCTGCATTGGATGAGCATCGAAATAATGGCTGTGCAGCCAGGTATAGCCCAACCGCGCCCCCAGCAGACCGGCCAGCAGCATCAACAGGCCGGCCAGCAGCCAGCGCCGTGCCGTGGCTTCTGAAGTCACGCGCGTTACGTGCAGCAGTCCAAATCCTGCGCCAAGCGCCAGAATCAGCGAAAACGCATTGAACACCCGTCGCCCTCTCCCAAAAGCTAGGGTTATCATACCATAAAGCCCCAGTTTGCCCCTTGAAAGCTGCCTGCGTTCGTCGTATATTGGAAATGTTCACATTGTAGATATATCAGGTGGTATATATCCGTTTTGCGTAGGTCAGGTTCTTCACGCAAATCCCATCCCCATTCCGCCTGGCTGCGCGCCGATCTGTGTTACGCGTCCTGGACCGGAAAGGAGGATCCATGCCGTTCACCGACCACAGTGATATCTACGCAGCCGTGCATGAGAAAGGCATCAACACCGTTGTACGCCATCTCATGCGCCAGCGACCGTCGCTGTTCAATTACGCGACGCCATTTTTTCACCAGTACCCCAAATTGTTCTGCAACCCAATCGAAGCGGCGCCCACCGTATTGCAGGCCGGCAATCCACTTTTTACCGAAGTGGAGCCGCTACCCATTTACGGCGCGCCCATCCCTATTGGTGTCAATTTCTGCCTGCAGCTCACCGATGCGGAAATTGACTTCCACCCGGGTAACATCGTGCGCCTGCCGGCCGAGCTGGGAAAGCTCGCTTCGCAGCACCTGGCTATCCGCCTGAAAGCCTGCGTGGGGCTGGACTGCCCGCCCACCGAGTGGATTGAGCGCATGCTGCCCGCCATTGAGCGCCTGCTGGTGGAGCAGCAAAAGCTGGCGATCGGTGAGGTCAAAGAGCAAACCGGCAGCCCGCGGTTGAGCACGGGCGCAGTCAGCGACCGCGGCGCCGCTGAGCTGGCCGGCCCGGAAGCGCGCGAGTTGTTCAACAGCCGTTCCATCGTCATCCGCGACGACCTGGGTAAATTGAGCGTACCGGCCAGAGGCATCGTGGTGCTGCCCACCCGCGAGCTGACCTGCTTCTGCCTCGAGCTGTTCGCCGTGGCGCACTTTGAGTGGGGCAGCGTGCCGGGTTCGACCCAGCCCTGGCTCAAGACGCGGCTGGATGGCCTCGAAATCGTTGATCTGGCCCCCACGCCGATGGAAAACGCCATTGAATGTTACCTGTCTACGGTGCTGCGCCTGGGTATCCTGCCGCAAGTTATCGTCCCCATGGAAAAGCTCATTTTCGACGTCACCAGCGTGCTGGAAGAACAGGGGTTGAGCGTCAGCCAGAGTATTACCCTGCAGCCGGCGGAAGTGCCTGCCGATGTGCCTGATAACCCGGCCATCGAGCAGGACGAATTGAGAGCTTTTGTCAGGCTTAAGATCACAGGAGGGTCATAATCATGGCCGACATGACACTGGCGATTTCTGAAGCTACGTTTCAAAAGTCTTTCGACACGATGATCAAAAACATCCGTTGGGAGGCCCAGGACTCTACCGATTGGGGAGCATTCAGCGCCGGGTATCACGTCAAAGGGCATCTGCAGGGCGGCTCCATCGACCTGCGCGCCGATAATACCCTGCGCGTTGACGAGGTGGATATCCGCTGGGATATGCTCGAATTTACCCTCGGCCTGGATATCCCCAAGATCTGCGTGGGCGGCGGCTGCATTGACCTGCCCTGGCCCCTTCCCGACCTGTGCCTGCCGGAATTCTGCCTGTTCAAAGCCGACCCGGATGTCTCGATAACGGTAGACCTGTCGCCGTTCGTCGCCCAGGAAGTCAGTTTTGAAGGCGGCATCGCCACGCGCTATTACGACGCCTCGCAGCCTCCCCCGGCCGGGTTCGACCCGTGCGCGCTGCTGCGGGATGTGCTGGTAAACAACAGCATCATTGACCCGTTCCCGGCCAACAACCAGTGGCACGTCTACATCATCCCCGGCACGGTAGACATCGACCTGTTCGACTTCGCAGATATCGTGGGTGACCTGATTGAAAACGCACTCACCGCCGCCGTCACCGCGCTCATCCCCGGTGGCTGGGTGCGCGACCTGCTGCTGGCGATCATCGGCAGCGTTGCCGATCTGATCCGTTGGGTGCTGGATATCCCTGACGAGATCGACGAATGGCTGAGCGACCTGTTCAACGTCAGCTTTGGCCTGCTCGATCTGTTAGTGCAGGTGGTACTGACCTTCTTCGGCGTGTGCGTGCCGGTGTACCGCATCGATGACCCCTTCCCGGTGATGGACGCCAAAACCACCACCGCCCTGCGCCTCGACCAGGCGCCGGTGACGCTGGTGCCCGTGGCGCTGCCGGTGCGCAACCTGAACGTAGCGATTACAGACCTGGAGCTGGTGCTCCAGGCCGATATAGGAGCGTGATGCATGTACACACCCAATCAAAAACAGGCCGTGCTCAACCGCGCGGCGTTTACCACGCGCTCCTTTCGCAGCGGCGGGCTGGGCGTGCTCACCACCCTGTTCCACCGTTTTGCGGAAGCCGGCGAGTACGACGTGTATATCAGCGAGATCGGGCTGGCCGAACGCCATGTGCGCGTTCAGGTGCTGGAAGCGCAGGGCCCATTTCAATATAACCTGGATCTGACCACGTTGGGTGGTGACCCCGGCTGCTGCGAAGACGAAGATAACTACCAGTTGCACGCAGGCGGTGTGATGGGCTTTTACGCTTCGGAAGGCACATCGGTGTACGGCATCGTCGTCAAGCACAACGGGCCGAAGGAAAAGCGCGTGCTGCTGGACAGCCAGAAGCTGATCCCGGCCGGTGATCTGTTCGCGGTTACACTGGTGCAGCCGGGCGTATATGCCGTTACTGACGCGCTGAACAAAACCGAGATGCTGGTGGAAGTGCAGATGCCCCAGCCGCGCGCCAGCCTGCCGGGTACCGCGCGCAGCGGGCCGCGCAAGCCGCCCAGCGAGCCGGGCGAAAGCGGCTACAGCCCGCGGCAGGCCCAGGTGATCGGCGTGCGCAAGGATGGCTTTAGCGCCAGGCGCGCGCAGTTATCTTCCGGCCAGACCGTATTGTTCGCGTGCGAGGTGGATACGCACCTGATCGTCGATCTGCAAAAAGCCGCGCCATCCACGGAAAAGCCGGCGGAAAAGGCAAGGCTGCGGGTTACACGCACGGATAGGCCCGGGCCGCGCAAAGCGTGAGCGCGGCACGCCAACTACGGGGCGGACTCATCCTCCGCCCCGTTTTCATGCAGCGCTATAATACAGCTATGATCATTCGCATTGGCGTGGAAAACAACTTTGACGGCCACTCCATCGCCTGGGCGCTGGACTTTCCGGGCTGCGCGGCGCACGGCCACGATGGTCCCGAGGCGGTGCTGCGCATGCCGCAGCGCCTGATTTTCTATGCGCACCGCATCGCCGCCCGCGTGGAAGACCCCTGGTGGCAGGTGGGCGACTTCGACCTGCGCGTGGCGGAAACCTTCGACAGCTACTGCACCAACGCTGCCGGCCAGGTGGTGCCTTCGGGCACACCGGGCAGCTACGAAGTCAACGCGTTCTTCGAGGATGACCGCAGGCCGCTGAAAAGCGATGAGATCGAGCATGGGCTGACGCTGCTGGGCTGGAACCGCGCCGACCTGCTGCAGATCATCAGCGGGCTGGATGATGCGGCGCTGGACCGCGTGCTGCCCGGTGAGCGCTGGAGCGCGCGCGGCGTGCTGCGCCATATCGCCGGCTCGGAGTGGTGGTATCTCGACCGGCTGGGGCTGGCCGGCCCGGGCGAGCTGCCGCACGATGCCCTGCTGCGGTTGGATGTTACCCGCGCGCGGCTCAATGCCGCGCTGCCCGCGCTGGCCGGCCGCGCCGACCTGGTGCAGGAGCACAGCGGCGAGCTGTGGAGCCCGCGCAAGCTGCTGCGCCGCGCCATCTGGCACGAGATGGATCACATCGAGCACATCATCCGCCTGATCACGACATAAAAAATTCTCCCGGGCAGTTGCCCGGGAGAAACCAGTAAATATTTGCGACTGTTATGCCGTCAGGCTGTTTTCGGTGATCCGGCAGGCCGGAGAGAATCCCCTCAGGGACGCTGGTGTCCTTTGCGCGCAGTATCGCTCATAGATTCTTGTCCGATTGCAGACCGATCAGGCTCATGGCAATGAAGGCCACGGCGACCAGGGCAACCACAAGGTATACAAAGAAGGCCATGATGTACCTCCCCTCTCGAGTGTGCTGGCAGCGGACGGCGTTTCCACTGTACCAGCGAAGCTGTGATGCATTGGTTATAACACCGCGCATCGTGGAAAGCATCGGCCCGTAGAGGGAACTTTCCCTATAACTTCAGGGGGATAATCCCTGTCCAACTGGCCAGGTGCGCGCTGGAAAACATGACAAACGTCACACCCCGGATGGATGCTATCTATATACTTAAACGTATAGACGCGCATTTTGTTCCGCGTTTCACCAGAACTTGCAGCAATGTTGGAAATCGCCAGCCGCACCTTGCGAGATCAATATGAATGACCGGCGCGCACCCGTACACAAGCATAGCGAGATGGTACGCGCTGCGGTCCGGTGTGAGCACAAACGATCCAACCAGGAAACCAAACCCATGACTCAGACGGTTGAAACTGCGTTTCCCACTATCGATGCAATCCAGGCGTTCTTGCAGCCGGGATTTCCCGGCAGCCAGGTGCTCGCGGTGCGGGTAATGGAAGGTAGCTTTTCCAACTTCACCCACCTGGTCGAGCTGGCCCTGCCGGACGGCGAAACGCAGCTGGTGGTGCTGCGCCGCTACAACCCGGCCAATGGGGATATGGCGTTGAAAGCCAATATTGAATTCCACACGCTGGCCTGGCTGCATGGCAGCGACATCCCGGTTGCCGCGCCCATCCGCCTTGACCCAGACGGCCGCTGGCTCGGCCTGCCCGGTTTTGCCATGCATTTTGTGCCCGGGCGGCAGCAAATGTGGCCGGATTCTCCCCCGGCTCACCCGCTGCGCTTTGCGAGCAGAGCCGGCGCCATGCTGGCGCGCATCCATGCTGTGCCGTGCGACCCGCCGCCACCTTTCCTGGCAGACGGCAATGCCTGGACGCTGTGGTTTTACCAGTCGGGCGAGATGCCCGCCTCGCTGCGCGCCCACCCGGATGGGCCGGCTATCTGGAATGCCGTGCACACCCACCTGCCCGATTTCTCGCGTTCACGCGCTGCGCTGCACCACGGCGATTTCTGGGAAGGCAACCTGCTGTGGCAGGGGGATGCAATCAGCGCGGTAGTGGATTGGGAAGAGGCCGGCTACGGGGAGCCCGGCGCGGACGTGGCCTATTTCCTGATGGGCATGGCGCTGGTGGGCCAGCCTCGGGCGGCGCGCGCTTTTCTGCATGCATACGAAGCAGCGGCCGGCAGCCCGGTGGCGCACCTGGCTTTCTGGAAGCTGGCCGCCGCCGTGCGCCCGATCTACGCGCCCAAAGGCTGGATTGACACCGCACCGTTTTCCGGCCGTTTCCGGCGTTTCGTGGCCGCGGCGCTGCGCCAGCTCGCGGCGGGCGGGTGAGCATGCTATAATCCCGGTACATGGGCAGCCATTTCCCGCCTGACCGGCAGAACCAGCTCACTCGCAAGCGCGCGGCGCTGCGCGGCATGTACCTGTTGCTGCTCGCCGGCATAATGCTGGCCGCCTGCGCCGGGCTGGAGCCATTGCCCACCCCTACCCTGCCGGCAGATACCGCCACCGCCTCGGCCACGCCTTCCACCACTGCCAGCTTTACGCCCAGCCCCACCACCGAGCCGACCTTTCCGCTGCCCATCTACACACCCATCACGCCCATCCCACCGCCGTTCGCGCTGGAGCTGCCGCCCGAGGTGCACGTGGGGGTGTTCCTCGGCCTCGACGCGGTTACCCCCTATGCCGGCCAGTCCGACGCGGTGGCGATCGTGCTGATTAACCAGAACACCGCGCGCGCCAGCGTCATTTCGCTTGCGCCAGACATGTTCGTCTACATCCCGGGGCTGACGATGCAGCGGCTCAACATCGCGTTCCCATCGGCCGGCTTCCAGGGCATTTCCGACACGCTGCGCTACAACTTTGGCGTGCGCCCCGACTTTTACGCCGCGGTGCATCTCGACGACTTCGTCAACCTGGTGGACGACCTGGGTGGCATCACGATCCAGGCCGCGCAGGGTGTGCACGAGTACTGCGGCGATAACCCGCCCGGCCGGGTGGACATGGACGGCCAGCAGGCCTTTTGCCACCTGCGGCTGCGTTTTGACACCGACGAAGCCGACCGCAGCCGCCGCCAGGACGAGGTGTTCCGCGGCGTGCTGGCGCGCTTTGTGCGCGGCGGCACGCTGGCGCGGCTGCCCGCGCTGTATGAGCGCTACAAAGACAGCATCGAGAGTAACCTCGACCTGCGCGACCTGACCGGCCTGGTGCCGCTGGCGCTGCGCCTGGGCGACCCGCGCCGGGTGGAGTTTTACTACCTGGCCAACGACGACCTGGAAATCTGGACGCTGCCGGATATGCCCCTGCGCGCCGACGTGCTGCTGCCCGACCAGGGCGAAGTGCAGTCGACCATGCGCCAGGCGCTGGCGTTTGTGCTGGCGCCCGAGCCCGAAAGCGACCTGGCTGCCACGCTGGCCTACCAGCTCACCATTTCGCCCACGCCCACAAACACCGCCACCGCCACCAACACGCCCACGCGCACCAACACACCGTACCGCTCCCCGATCCCGTCACGGACGCCCACCGGCACCGCCACGCGCACCCCCGGCCCCAGCCGCACGCCCACCGAGCCCAATTACTACCCTGTCACGGATACCCTCACGCCCACGCCCAGCGAAACGCCCTCGCCCACGCCGTGAGAGGCGATTGCGGCTCTTGCAAAATCTCGCCAATTGTTACACTCACGAGCTTGCAACTACCTTGCAGCCGCGCGGATTCCGCGTGACTCGGCGTTATAATGGACTCACTCAGCAGTGAGGTGGGGGCCGGCTGCGTCCCGCTTCACGGCTTTTTTTATCACGGCCCCGGATCGAACCCTACCGCGCATGACGAACCATTGTACCAACTGCGGATTTGACAACCCCGAGGGGATGCGGTTTTGCGGCAACTGCGGCGCGCGCCTGGACGACGCCGCGCCGGCGCACAAACCGCCCGCCACCGGGCCGCTGGTGCTATCCCGTGCCGGGCTAAGCGAGCGCTTCCAGCGCGCTGGCCTGGAAGCCGCCGGCCAGCGCCGCAGCGTTACCGTGCTGTTCGCCGATCTGTCCGGCTATACCTCGCTCTCTGAGCAGCTTGATAACGAAGACGTGTACTTCCTGATCCAGGAGTACCTCAAGCTGCTGGCGAACATCGTTTACCGCTACGATGGATTTGTGGATAAGTACACTGGCGACGGCCTGATGGCGCTGTTTGGCGCGCCGGTGATGCAGGAGAACAACGCCGAGCTGGCCGTGCGCGCCGCACTGGATATGCATATCGAGCTGGCGCGGCTTTCGGCGCGCCTGCCCGGCCGCGCGGGGGTTGAGCTGTTCATCCGCACCGGGCTGCACGCCGGCAGCGTCATTGTCGGCAGCGTGGGCTCTGATCTGCAAATGAATTACACCGCCATCGGCGACACGGTCAACCTGGCCAGCCGGCTGGAGCAGGCTGCCCGGCCGGGAACCATCCTGGTCAGCGAGGCGGTTTACGCGCGTACACGCGCGCTGTTTGAATTTACGCGCCTGCCGCCGCTGGCGCTCAAGGGCATCAGCAGCATGGTACAGACCTACCAGGTCAACGGCGTGCGCGAGCGCCCCGGCCCGGTGCGCGGGCTGGAAGGCCTGCGCCCGCCCATGATCGGCCGCGAAGCCGAGTTTGGGCTGCTCAAGGTGGCTCTGGCCAGCCTGATCGAAAGTGGCCGCGGCCAGCTTGCCCTGCTCACCGGCGAGGCCGGGCTGGGCAAAACCCGCCTGGTTACTGAGCTGAAAATGCTGGTGCCGCCACAACTGGTGCAGGTTTTTGAAGGCCACTGCCTCACCTACCGCCGCTCGGTACCGTTCTGGGTCTTCCTCGACCTGCTGCGCGGCGTGCTGGGAGTCACCGCGTATACGCCCGAGCCGCAGGTGCGCCAGCACCTGGCCAACCGCCTGGATCTCCTGATGGGTGATCAGGCCGCCGAGGCGCTGCTCATTTTCGAGCATGTGCTCGGCCTGCGCCCCACCAACCCGGCTGCCGATGAGCGCCTGTCGCTGCTCGAGGCCGACCAGTTGCGTAAGCGCGTGGTGCTGGCCTTCCGCGACTGGCTGGTGGCCGAGGCCAGACGCCAGCCCACCATGTTGGTGCTGGAAGACCTGCACTGGGCCGACGATGCCTCGCTCGACCTGCTGCAGTTCCTGGCCGATTCCGTGCGCGAAGCCCCGCTGCTGGTCATCGCCATCTCGCGGCCTATCGAAGACGGGCCGCTGCAGGCGTTGGCCGAGCGCGCCGGCAAGCGTCTGGGTGAGCTGTACCTGCCGATTGCCCTTACCAACCTGGCCCCCGACCAGGCCGAAAAGCTGCTCAACCATCTGCTGGCGGTGCTCACCCTGCCCGCCGGTCTGCGCGGAGAAATCCTCGACCGGGCTGCTGGTAACCCGTTCTACCTGGAAGAAATCCTGCGCATGCTGCTCGATCGCGGTATCCTGCGACGCGACGGTGGCGCGCTGGCCATGGGCCCCGCCGCCGACCTGACCGACCTGGGCGTGCCGGAAACGCTCAAGGGGCTGATCCTGGCGCGTTTTGACCGGCTGGAACCGCACGAGCGCGAGTTCCTGCAGGTGGCGGCCGCGGTGGGGCGCAGCTTCAGCCTGAAACTGGCGCAGGCCGTGGTGGGCGAGCCGCGCGCGCAGCGCTTTGCCGAAGTGCTGCCCCGGCTGTTGGAACGCGAGTTCATCCTGCCGGCCGAAGGGCTGCACGGCAGCGAGTACCAGTTCCAGCACATCCTCGTCTCCGACGCGATCTACAGCACGCTGCTGGCGCGCGACCGCAGCGAGCTGCACGGGCGCATCGGCGCGGCCATCGAGGAACTGTACAGCGACCAGCTCGATGAGCAGGTGGAACTGCTGGCGCGCCATTACAGCGCCAGCAACCGCAGCGAGCGCGCCCTGCATTACCTGACCCTGGCCGGGCATAAAGCCGCGCGCAGTTTCCTTAACCGCGAGGCGCGCCAGTATTACGAGGAAGCCCTGGCGCTCCTACCGCGCAGCGAGCACAGCGCCGAGCAGGAGATGGAGCTGCACAGCCAGGCCGGCGATGTGCTGGTCTTCCTGGGCGAGTACGCCGCCGCGCGCGAGCATTTTGAAACCGCGCTGGGCCTGGCCGAAGGGCTGCCCCTCGGTCAGCAGGTGCAGGCGCGCAGCAACCTGCAGCGCAAAATCGGCACCACCCACGAGCGCCAGGGCGACTACGATCGAGCGCTGGCATGCATGAACCAGGCGCTGGCGGCGCTCACCGCCATTTCTTCACGCTACCCGGTTGAGCGCGCGCGCGTGCTCAACGAGATCGGTTTCATCTACCTGCGCCGCGCCCAGCTCGACGAGGCTGAAAAATACCTGCAGCGCGCGCTGTGGACGGTGGAACCATCGTCACAGCCTGGGGTGGTAGCGTCCATTTACAACCGCCTGGGCGGAGTGTATTTCATCAAGGAAGACCTCAAGACCGCCAGCGACTACGCCCGCCGCAGCCTGGAGCTGCGCCAAGAAACCGGCGATCTGTCTGGCGTGGCGCGCATGAACAACAACCTGGCCATGCTCGAATGGCGGCAGGGTAATTGGGACGAAGCCGCCGCAATCTTCACCAACGCCGGCAAGCTGCACGCCCAGCTCCACGATATTGAGGGCGAAGCCGAAGTGCATGCCAATCTGGGCATGCTGCTCACCGAAAAGGGCGAGTTGGACGAGGCCCGCCGCCTGCTGGACGGCGCGCTGCGCACCGCGCAGGGCATCGGGCATGCCTTCCTCGAAGCGCTGGCCTACCAGGCACTGGCTTACTGCGCCCTGGCCGGGCAGCGCTGGCAGGAAGCGCGCGATTTCGCCGCCCGCGCCGAGCCAATCTTCCGCGAGATGGGCTTTGCCGAAAACGCTATCGACGTGCAGTTGATGAAAGGCCAGGCCGCCGTCGCCGTGGGTGACCTGGGCGCCGCGCAGGCTGCGCTGGAAGAGATTGAGCGCTGGCTGCAGGAACGCGGCGATGACCCGGGGGCGCTGCTGCAGCAGGCGCGCGCCGGCTGCCTGCGCGGGCGCGTGCTGCGCGCCGCCGGCAGCCCCGAGGAAGCCCGCCAGGCCCTCGAATACTGCGCCGAGCGCTTCCAGGAGCTGGACAGCCGCCTGGACCTGGGCCGCGCGCTGGCCGACCTGGCGCTGCTCTCGCAGCAAACCGGCGACGACGCCGACGCCGGGCGTTACGCCAGCCAGGCGCGCGCCATCTTCGCCCAGTTCGGCGCGCAGCTCGATTTGCAGCGCATCGAAGAAGCGGGACTATAACATCTCAGCCTGAAAAAAAGAGGGCAGCCTTTTGGCTGCCCTCTTTTTTGAGGCTTTGTCCGTTTACTCTTCTACCCACTGGCCGATGGAGCTGCCGCTGCTGAGCGACGGGCTCTTGCCGGCCAGGAAGTCTTCCACAAAGGACGCGCTGCTAAACGGGGTGCCGGCCCAGGGCTCGCTGCCGGTCCAGGCGTCCACGCCGCCGCTCCACACGCCGAAGCCGCCGCTCCATACACCCATCCCGCCCGACCAGACACCCATGCCCCCGCTCCACACGCCCATCGAGCCGGACCAGACGCCCATGCCGCCGCTCCACACCCCCAGCGCGCCGGACCACACGCCCATGCCACCCGACCAGACGCCGAACTTGCCGCTCCACACGCCGAAACCGCCCGCCCAGTTGCCATACTGGCCCATCGGGTCAGACAGGCCGTCGCGCAGCCGGTAGGTCTGCGTTTCGGGGTCGTAATAGCTGTAGCCCTCGAAGTGCGCCGTACCCGCCAGGTCAGACTGGATGTCCAGCCCCTGGTTGGCCGCGCCGCTGATATCGGCGGTCACCGCGTCGTAGGCGTTGACGCGCCCGGCGCCCTGCTGCCACATCGAATAGGTGGCGTCGCTGCCGTCTTCGTTGACCCAGGCCAGCGCAGTCTGCGTCAGGCGATACTTGACCTCATCCGGGGTCAGCTCCGGGTGCCTGGAAAGCACCAGCGCGGCCACGCCCGAGACTACCGCGGCCGCCTGCGAGGTACCGGCCATCTCAAAGTAGGTGCCGCTGACCCGGTTGGCGGTATGCTCGCGCGCGATGCGGCTGCTGGGCAGCATGGTCGAGACCATGTGCGCGCCGGGGGCCACCAGGTCGGGCTTGACGAAGCCGTCCAGCGTGGGGCCGGCGGCAGAGAAGGGCGTGATGCTGTCATCACCCCAATCGCCGGGGGTATAAGCGTCGGTGAAGGCGCCCACGGTGATAATGTAGGGATTGTTGCCGGGCACGTTGATGCTCATTGGGGCGGGGCCGCTGTTTCCGGCCGCCGCCACCACCACGATGCCCCTGGCCCAGGCCGCGCTTACCGCCTGGTTCAATGGGTCGGCGAAGTAAGGCGACTGCACGTGCGCCAGCAGTGACAGGTTGAGCACGCGGATCTTGTAGCGGTCCTTGTTAGCCACCACCCACTGCACGCCCTTGATCACCTTCTCGTAGGTGCCCTGGCCTTTGGAATCCAAAACGCGCACGCCCACCAGGTTTACGCCCGGGGCGACGCCGTTCCACTCGCGGTCTTTGCCCTTATCCGCGTTGGCGATGATGCCCGCAATGTGCGTGCCGTGCCCGTTGGGGTCGACCGGCATGTGCGTACCGTCGACAAAGTCTTTCCAGGCCAGCACGCGATTTTTGGCCTTGTTATCGATGGTATGTAGCAAACCGGGGTGCCAGGTCAGGCCTGTATCGATGATGGCTACAGTGATCCCTGAACCCCTGGCACCCGCGTTCCAGGACAGATCGGCTCCAGTGACGTCTGGATAATCGGTGTTGGGTACTCCCCCGGCTGCTTCCACGATGTGGTTGGGAGTGATGGCGGTGATGCTGGGGTCTGCGAGCAGGGCTGCTTTGCTGGCTGCGGTGAGATCTGCTGCTACCCCGTTGATGATGTCGAGCCGGGAGGTTACCTGGCCGCCATGTTGGATTACCTGTTGGACGACGGCTTCGGTGTTCTGTCCCTGAACGATAAAGGACTGCGCTTGCGCTGAGCTGGCTGCGGACCCGGTCACCCCAAAAATCAGGAGAAGGGCGATCACCACGGCGATGATGCGACGATGCATTGGTGTCTGGGCGGTCATGAGGCGTCTCCTTGATTCTGGTCGGCCCGTTTTGTTGCGTGGCTGCAATGCGGCAATATTGAGCTGTGTGATGCTGGCTGCGATGGGCTGCGTTGTGGCTGCGATGAAGCGGTGGTGCGTCGCTGCACGGTGCGTTGCGCGGGGTTGAGCTGCGATGCTGCGGCGATGTGGGCGGCAGTGCGACTGCGATGCGCGGCGATGTGCTGGGTTGTTACAATGCGACGACGGTGGCTGTGGTGCGCTTCGGTGCGGCTGTGGCGGTTTGCGGTGCTGGCTGCGATGCGCTGCGTTGGGGCTGTATTGCGCAACAAAACGGACCTGGGTGTTGACGACCAGGCCCGCCGTTCGTTCTGCTTCTGCGTAGTGTCCGCGTTGTTGGCTGTGATGTGGTTGCGTTGAGCGTCTTCGGCGACCTGGCAGTCGTAGCTCGGTGAGGAGCGTTAGACCCATGGCTTTGCGCCCCCGGCTTTCACCGGGTTTGCCTTTATCGGTTTGCAAGCTTAGTGTACCCCATCCCCCCGGCAGAGTCAACGCCTTTGCGCCCGATTTCACTTTACAGGATTGTTAGGTGAACAGCATATACATGCCAGTTTGCGCCGCGCAAACTGGCATGTATCCTATCTCAAGAACCGCTCCACCTGCTCCCTGGTCGGAATCTCCCATTGACCGGCTTTGACCGCGGCGGCGGCGGATGCCAGGCGCAGGCGCTCGGCGGGTGGGGCGCCGGCGGCCAGCAGCGCGGCGTATACACCGTGAAATACGTCGCCACAGCCGGTGGTATCCACCACCGCCGGGGCGGTGTGCGCCGGCTGGTGCTGCGCCACGCCGTCCGGTCCGCGCCACCACGCGCCTTCTGCACCGCGCGTCACGGCCAGCAGGGCGCGGTCTTCACGCCACAGCGCGGCCAGCATCTCGACCGGCTCGACGGCCCCGCTGAGCTGCGCCGCGAACGGGTATGACAGGATCAGATGGTCTACCAGCGCCAGCAGCTCGCCAAAGCGCGGCGAGGTGACGCGCTCCAGGTCGGCCACCACCGGGATGCCCGCGGCACGCGCCGCGCGCGCGGCGCGGATCATGCCGTCCGGGCTGTGGTGGTCGCCGTAGAGTACGCGCGCCTGGCGAATGATATCCGTCGCGGGCAGATCGGGATGCGTACCGCCCGGCCGGCGCGAATCGTGGAAGATGGTGCGGCTGTGGGCCGTGGCCGAAACGATGATGTAGGATTCCACCGGCCCGGCGCCGGGCTGGGTGATTGCATGCGCCAGGTCAATGCCCTCGGCAGCCAGCAGATCGCGGGCGCGCTGCGAGGCGGGGTCGTCGCCCAGCACGCCGGCATAGGCGCAGCGCGCGCCAAAACGTGCCGCGGCCACCAGCGCCGCGCCGGTCAGGCCGCCCAGGCGGGTGTGGCGCTGGCGGATGGGGGCCTTGCTGTCCTCGGGCGGGTACGCGTCAACTGCCAGCAGGGTGTCGAGCGTCACCACGCCCACGCCCAGCACGTCGAACATTTACTTGGGCTGCTTGCCGGCCAGCCGGTTGACCCAGCGGTGGAAGTTATGCGGGAATTTGACCGGCCCGGCGTACATCATGATGCACTCGCCCTGCACCACCTGGATGCCGTTCTGCTCGCAGATGGCAATCGCAGTGGCCGATTCCGCGCCGGGCTGCAGCCAAACGCGCCCGATGCCGGCTTCCGCTGCCTGGCGCACCATCACTTCGGTCTGCGCGGGCGGTACAATAAACACCACCCCACCCACCGGCTCGGGCAGGTGCAGCAGATCGGGGTAGGCCGGGTCGCCGTCGATCGTATCCGCGTTGGGGTTGACCGCGAACACGCGGTAACCCTTGCTTTTCATGTCACGGTACACCATCGAGCCAAACTTGTTCTTGTTGCGCGACGCGCCCACGATCGCCAGCGCCGGCTGGCGCATGAAATCATCTACCAGCGATTTCGAGGTCATAGCAGGCTCCTGAATACTTACCCTCTGACAAAGTGCGGCATTTCTTCGGGCAGCGGCAGCGAGACTTCCACGAAGCCGCCGTAGCGCCCGTCGGACTGATACCACGGGGTCTGGTAGATCAGCTTTTTGACTCCGTGCTTCTCGATGGTGTAAACGTGGCGCTCCTGGCGCACCAGCATGCCGCGCAGCAGCTCGGCTGAGGCGGGCGAATGGCAGCCGAAGAGACACTGGCCGACCAGCGCGCGGCCGCCATCGGCGGCGAACACCTGCGCTGCCTGCTCGTTCATCTCCAGGATGATTCCATCCGGGTCGCAAACCGTGATCGCGCCGGCAAAGCGCTCTACCCAGGAATGTGGTTCCATATTGTCTCCGTTGCGGGATATGTGGGGATTCCTGGGTAGATTATATCACTACGCGCTGCCTCAGCTCTTGCGCCCGCCTTTCAGGCGTTTCTGATAGCTCTCCAGCTTGCTCCATTCGGCTTCAGACGCCAACCGCGCCTGCTCCGGCCAGGTTTCGGGATTGGCCAACCGCAGCCCGGCCTCGCGCAGCACCTCTTCCAGTCGCTCGGGCGTCGCCTCGGCCAGTTGGAAGAAGGTGCGGATGCCGGCCTCGTGCAGCAGGCTGTTGATCTTGGGGCCGATACCCTCGACGATGGTCAGGTCATCGCCGGCGGGCGTCTGCATCTCAACCTCGTCGTCCTCGTCCTCGGGCAGCGGGATTGGCCCTTCCACCGGGGCGCGCCCGGATTCGTCAACCAGCTCTTCACTCTCGGCCACCAGCCCGGCCCCGGCGCGGGTATCCGGCACGGACTGCTGCTGCCGGCTCTCGCCGCCGGTGGGGCCCATTTCAATATCGCGCCGCCAGATCACCGGCTGCGTATCTTCCTTCTCTTCATCCTCGCGCCGTCCCAGCAGGATCAGCAGCAAGGCGCTGAGCAGCAGCAGCGCCGCTTTCACCCAACCGCGCTCGGCAAATGACTTTTTGCGAACCATTTTTGGCATCGAATCCTCCCTCCAACAAACACATAAATGCAGTGCAGGTTAAGTATAGGCGCAGGGCGGCCTGTTTTCAACCGGGATGTACCCCGGGATTCTCCCTAGGATGGGAGCGCGAACGCATCAATGCCAAGGCGGCGGCGCCAGATCAACCTGAAACCGTTCGAGACGATGGAAAAAGGGTGGTATAGTTCTTACATCGCGTTGTCTTTTACAATTGTACAATCCGCTGTTACACCGTGGAGAAGTTTCTATGCCAACCAAGCCTGCCAGGTGGAATCTCGTTTCGCTTGTCATCATCATTACTTGTGGTCTGTTTTATCTCGTGATCTGGAACAATGCGCCATTAGTAACCAACGATACGGGAAGCTATGTCGAATTCGCGCGCGATTTGCAAGATGGAAAGATCGATGCGTTGCAGGGGAGAACGCCCGGGTATCCACTGCTGCTGGTGATCGCTAATTCTATCGAGCCTACCCAGCGATTATTCATCATTCAACTGGTGCTCTATCTTCTGTCCGTTTTTCTTCTCACGGTTTTCCTTAACGATGCCGGTTTACCCTATCCATACACACTTCTGTTTTTAACGTTCTGTTTGATCCCGCCCAGCGTAGGAAATACAGCCTATATGCTCACCGAAACGCTGTGCATCTTCTTTATTGCCACAGGTTCTTTCGCGCTGTTCTGGGGTCTGAAAAACAATAATCGATTCACCCTGGCCGTATCAGGAATTGCGTTTGCCTGCTCGGCGCTTGTCCGTCCAACCTATCAGCTTCTTTTTGTGATGTTGACCGCTCTGTTGTTTCTGGCATTTTGGGTATTCCGAGACGCGCGAAAAAAACTGGCTGTCGCGGCGCTTTCCATATTTCTTGCGTCCGTGATCATTTTAGGCGGCTATTCTTTGTATAATCGCCAACATTTTGGCTATTTTGGTACGACTCCCATGCTTGGCATGAACCTGAGCAATAGAACGGTGCGCGTTATTGAAAGACTTCCTGACCAGTATAAAGATGTGCGCGAGCTTCTCATCGCATCCAGAGATCAGGAACTGGTCAAGCGAAACAGCTCGCATACAGGTCTTACCTATCTATGGGGATCCACATTAACGGATCTTGAACGGATCACCGGTCTTAGCGGCAAAGATTTATCGAACTATATGTTGACGTTAAACCTGACCCTGATACGGGAAGCGCCCCTCGAATACGTTGTCGAAGTTTCCCGCGCAATGGCAACGTACTGGATGCCTGCGTCTACCGAGGTTTCCAATTTTGACTCGAGCATGCTTCAATTTTTGTGGATGCTGGTTCACTTTGTAACTGTTTTTGCCTTTTTTGTGATCCTTTTCATCACTTTTGGCATAGCCTTCATCCTATGGCGTTTTCCATTTGAAGCGAGAGACTCCCTCTATCGTCTGATAAAGCCTTATCGCGGTTGGCTTTTGCCCTTCCTGATTTCGGTTTCCATCATCTTCTATACGATGCTGATATCCACCATGATGGATGTTGGAAACCCGAGATTTCGAACTTCCACGGATTTGCTCATGTTCCTGGTCATTGTCGTCGGCGCGTACGTTCTAAACCAGCTCTCTTCGTCGCCGAAATCGAGCGAATAAACCGCGTCGAAGAAAGTGGAAGGCATGAACCGTATATAGGTGGTGATCTTCCCCGGCTTGCGCCTGAGGCTGACGCGATCCGGGCTGCCCGTACGAAGCCTGCGTGTTTCGTGATGCTTTTCCCCTGATGTACAATTGCCTCATCTTACAACGAGGATGGGCGCATGGATAGCGATACAGGCTGGCTGGGACGCATTGCGCGCATGTGGTGGCCGCTGGCCGCGAGCTGGCTGTTGATGGGCATCGAAGGCCCGGTGATCAGCGCAACAGTGGCGCGCATGGCGTACCCGGAAATCAACCTGGCGGCGTTTGGCGGCGTGGTGGGGCCGCTCTCGCTGATTATCGAGTCGCCGGTGATCATGCTGCTCTCGGCCTCGGTGGCGCTGAGCAAAGACACCGCTTCCTACCGCCGGTTGTACCGCTTTATGATGCTGCTCTCGGCTGCGCTGACCGTGCTGCACGCGCTGGTGGCCTTCACCCCGCTGTTCGACCTGGTAGTGGCGCGGCTGATGGGCATCCCGGCTGAGGTGATCGAGCCGGCGCGCGTTGGGCTGCGCCTGATGCTGCCCTGGACGTGGGCCATCGGTTACCGGCGCTTCCAGCAGGGGGTGATGATCCGCTTTGGCTACGCCCGCGCGGTGTGGATGGGCACGCTCACCCGCCTGGCCGGCGACGTGCTGGGGCTAACCGCCGCGGCGCTGCTGGGCGCGCCGGGCATCGTGGCCGCGGCCGGGTCGCAGGCGCTGGGGGTGGTGGCCGAGGCGACCTACGCGGGGCTCAGGGTGCGCCCGATCCTGCGCCATGAGCTGCGCGCCGCGCCGCCGGTCGAAGCCCTTTCCTGGGCGGCCTTCTTCCGCTTTTACGTCCCCCTGGCGCTCACTTCGCTGCTGACGCTGCTGTGGCAGCCACTGGGCAGCGCCGCCATGAGCCGCATGCCGCGCCCGGTGGAAACGCTGGCCATCCTGCCCGCGCTGACCGGGCTGCTGTTCCTGCTGCGCAGCTCGGGCATGGCGTTCAACGAGGTGGTGGTGGCCCTGCTGGACCAGGCCGGCAGCGCGCGCCCGCTGCGGCGCTTCGCGGGCATCCTGGGCGGCGGGCTGCTGCTGCTCACCCTGGTGCTGGCGCTCACCCCGCTCTCGCGCGCCTGGTTCCAGCAGGTCTCCGCCTTGCGGCCGGCGCTGGCGAGCCTGGCGGTGGGCGCGTTCCTGATCGCAGCGCCGGTGCCGGCGCTGACCGCGCTGCAAAGCCTGTACCAGGGCAGCATCCTGCACGGCCGCGCTACGCGCGCCATCCCCGAATCAATCGTGGCCTTTCTGCTGGTCTTCCTGCTGGTGCTGGGCGCGGCCATCGCGTCGCAGCGCGTCACCGGCATCTATGCCGGCATGGCGGCGCTGGCGCTGGGCAACCTGGCGCAGACGGGCTGGCTGTGGCAGCGCAGCCGCGCGGTGCGCCACGCGCTGCACGCGCGCGATCAAACCGCAGGCCTCACGGCGCGGGAATAACCAGCGTCTGGCCCACGTCCAGCCGTGCCGCGTTTAAGCCTTGGTTGGCGGCCAGCATGGCGTCGATGGGCAGGTTGAAGCGCAGCGCCAGCGCGGGCAAGGTATCACCTGGCGCCACCGGGTACTCCAGCGGCAGCGTATCCGGCAGTCCGCTCCAGCGGTAGCGCAGCACGTCCACCTCGGCATCCGCGCGCGCAGCCCATTCCGCCAGCAGCCCGGCGGCCGGGTCAGCCGGGTCGGCTAGCAGGGCAGCCTGCACGCGCCAGCCGCCGTCTGCCTGGGGCAGCGGCGTCACGGTGTAGGCGCGGCCGCCATCCTCGTGCCAGGCCACCAGCAGCATTCGCGCCTCGCCCGCGGCGCGAAGTTCTACCAGGTCGCCGGGCAGCGGGGTGTAGGCGGCCGGGTTCTCGCCCGCGTTGCGCGAGAAGCTCAGGCGGGCGTAGTCCTCGGGCGGCAGCCCTGCAGCCAGGGCGTCCATGCGCGCAGAGGATGGGCGGTAAGCGGCCAGCGCGTAGGCCGGGTGCAGCCCGGTTGGCAGCAGCCCGGAGCGCGCCCACAGCCAGCCGGCTAGCGGGCCATCCAGCGTATCGGGCTGCTCGGTCTGCCCGCCCTGATAATACAGGCTGCGCGCCAGGGCCACCGTTTCGTCGTGCGACCCGGTCTGCAGCGACTCGGCCGCGGCGCGCAGCCGCGCCGGCCACTCCGCCGCGCTGAACGGCGCAGGCAGACCGGCACCGGCGCTCTGGTCGCTGTACCCGGTCGATAGCATCCAGCCGCACAACAGCGGCGCGCCCTCGCGGCCGGCCACGGGCACGCCGTCCGGTTTGGGCAAGCCATTCCAACCGTAAAAGTAGCCATAGCGTCCGGTGAGTTGCTCCTGCGCCGCGCCGGAAAGCTGCGGGTCGCCGACAGCGATGGCGTGGATGTGGTAGCCCGAGCCGGGGTAGACCTCGTCGATATCGCGCACCCAGGCGGCGAACCCGGCGGCGCGCAGCGCGCGCACCAGCCGCTGCAGGCGCGGGTAGTCCACCGTCCAGGTGCCGGGCAGGAAGATGGAAAGGTCCACCGCGCCGCCGCCCAGGTGCGTGCCAAAGCTGGCTGAGCCATTGTCATGGTAGCTGCCCTGGGTCAGCGCCGCGCCGGTGAGCTGGATCTCGCCGCCGTAAAGCGCCTGGGCCTGCTCCAGCATGGCCAGCGTGCGCCGGTTGATCGTCCAGCCGTTGATCTCCACCGGGGTCAGGTCGTCCGGCGGCTGGAAACACCCGGCCGGCTCGTACCAGCCGGGCAGGGGCAGCGGGGTTGGGGTGGGCAGGAGCGTGGGCGTGGCTGTGGCGGCTGCCGGCGCGGCGGT
This sequence comes from Longilinea sp., assembly GCA_039810245.1. Taxonomy (GTDB): domain Bacteria; phylum Chloroflexota; class Anaerolineae; order Anaerolineales; family Anaerolineaceae; genus CALDSL01. The sequence continues at coordinate 92,762 of JBDHWQ010000014.1, forward strand.
CGGGCTGGCGCGCGGCACATCTCCGGCCGGCGGGGCCAGCGTAAAGGTGGGCAGCGCGGCGGGCGTAGAGCCGGCGGGCAGGGCAAACGCGCCCGTTGGCGTGGCCGGAGGGGGCGCGGGGGGAGGCGCCGCGCAGCCGGCCAGGAAGGCCAGCGCCAGCAGCGCGCGCAGCAGCTTGTGGATCATGGCCTGATTGTACACCGGCCGCATCTCACCCGGTGAAAATCGCGAGCCGGGTTGCGCCTTCGAAGCGGCAACCCGGCTCGTGATCTATCCTCTTATCCCACCCGGGCGGGGGTGTACTGGGCTTCCAGCACCTGGTCGCGGGCGGGCATGCGCGGGTTGTCGATGCGCTCCAGCAGCAGCCGCGCAGCAGCAGCGCCCAGCTCCTCAGCCGGGCGGGCCATCACGCCGATGGGCAGCAGCGCGGCCAGGGCGCCTGGCAGTGGCTCAAAACTGACAATGGCCATCTGCCCCGGCACCTCTACACCACGCCCGCGCAGCGCGCTGTAGACCTGCAGAGCAGCATTGGCGGAGCCTACCAGCAGCGCATCCGGGGCGGGCTGCAGCGCCAGCAGGCGCTCAACGACGGACGCGGCTTCATCGTCCGCCGCACTGATGCGCGCCCCCTCGGCCAGCGCCAGCCCGGCCGCTTCCAGCGCGGAAACCGCGCCGGCCAGCCGTTCGGGGGCAGCGTTATCGGCCTGCGGCGTTTCCAGCACCGCAAATTGCCGCCGGCCCTGGGCCAGCAGGTCTTCCACCACGCGGCGCGCCGCGGCGGTGCTGTCCACGCGCACCATATCGGCGCGG